>NZ_CP046317.1:0-1678432 GCF_009730395.1 Campylobacter coli
TGAAAAATATTGTCTTTCATTCGGATGGTTTTGGAGATTTATTAGTTTGTTTTAAGGCTTTGTATGCTATAAAGCAACTCTATCCAGAGTATAAATTATTTTTATTAACAAATGGATTAATGGAAAGTGATTTTTTAGAAAAAATTCCATTTATTGATGAAGTTTTGATTTATAAGGATGATTTTTTAGAAAAAATTCAAAGCAAAAATCCAGTAATTTTTATTACCACACGAAGACAAGGTTTATATTTTAAAAAATTAAAATTTTTAAATGTTCAAAAATGTATAGTATTCCCTCATCTTATTAGTATAATTTCTAAAAATTTAACCACACCTTTACCATTTTTTAGAGCTAAAAAACATATGAGTGAAATTGTTTTAAAATTGGTTAGGATGATTAATACTAGGCATTTTGATAAAAATTTTAATCAAATTGATTTTTCTAAAATTAAAAATTTATTACCTTATGATGCAAGATTAAGTGATAATTTTTTTAAACAAATTGATACAAAATATGAAAAAATTATAGGTATTAATGCTTTTTCAAATAATAGCGAATATAGAGGATTTAATTTTTTTATAAAAGATTGGATAGGGCTTGCAAGGCAACTTTCTTTAAAATATCCTAAATTTTTATTTATACTTTTAAATTTTAGTACGAATTCTATTCAGTATAATATTGATCAGAATGCAAATTTGAAAGTTTTCTGTAATAATAAAAATATTGCTTCTTTGGTAAGTATTTCTCAAAAGCTAGATTTTTTAATTACTGTTGATACTGGAAATTTACATCTTTGTGATATTTTACAAATTCCTACTTTGGCTTTTACAAGTAGTCTTGCAGCTTATAGATTTGGAGGTGGAAGTTATGGAGGTAGATTTGATAAATTGATAGTAAAACCAGCTTGGCAAAAAGAATATAGAAAAATTTATGAAATTTTTACTAAAAAAGCAGAAAATAATTTAGAAAATTTATAGTTTTTATAAAATAATAAATATTTATTATTTAAAGATACTGCTATTTTTGTAGTGTTTTGTTCTTTTGGCAAAGGATTGGTTTGTGCTAGATAAAAGGCTACAAGCACATTTACAAGCATAGCGATAAGTAAAAGAGGAGTGGTTCGTTTTATAATATCCATTGGAGCTACTTTTGCAAATCCAGCTAAAGCTATGATTCCGCCTGCTATTGGTGAAGCTGCACGACCTAAACAAGATGCAATTTCTATAGGTAAAACAAAAGTGATAGGGGCAACGCCTAATTTTGTAGCTATATCAGGAGCTAATTTCCCAAAAGCATTAAAAGCAGCAATCCCACTTCCCATAATCACTGTAGCAAAATAAACTAAAAAGCTTAAAATAGCTATACTCAAAAGAATTCCAAACCATGCAAAATTTCCTGTTCCAAGATTTGAAACCGCGTTAGCAAGGATATTAACTCCACCAAGTGCTTTAATGCCTTCAGCAAATACTCCAGCGGCGATGATTATGCTTACGACTGAGATAAAAATTTCAGCCATAGCTTTTAAAATCACCATCATATCTTCGCCTAATTTTCTAGCATTTCTGTGTCTTGCAAATTCAACAAGAAAAACTAAAGAAATGCTTAAAAAATTTGCTGTTACAACATCAAGCTTGATAGTAAAAAAATATGCTATAAATAAAAATACGACAGGCAGCCAAGGAAAGAGTATATAAAAAGTAGGACATTTAGGATCAATGATTGGTGGAATTTCAACTTCATCATTTAAAACACCTTTTTCTTTATCTCTTTTATCAACCCAAGCAAAGTAAAAAGGTATTAAGATAGCAATAACCATCACATAAGCAATCACGCTATAAATTTGATAATTTAAAAAAAGCCCCACGACATTATCGCTTTGTCCTACCATATCTGCCATATTGATTGAATTTCCATCTTTTGGACCATAATCAAGCGCAATCAAAGAAAGCACACATACAGCTGTAATAGGACGGATTTTAAGTGAGATTAAAACAGGATAAATACATGCTAATAAAAGCAAAAGAAGTCCAGCATAGCTAGAAATAACAATTTTTAAGGCCATTCCAACGATAAAAGTTCCGCTTAAAATCAAATATTTATTTTTGATTTTTCCTAAAGGTTTGTTTGCTAAAAAAGCGAGTTTAGCCGAAGCATTGATATGTTTCATATAAGCAGCAAAACCTGCCACACTCATGATAATAAGTCCTACTCCAGAAAGCTGACTTTTAAAAGTCGCTGTGATAAAAGCATAGCTATCAAGTAAAACATTCAAAAAGCTTGCATGTTCTCTGCTCGGGGCTTTTGGTATAGGTGCTCCTGTGATGTAAAAAGCAAAAATAAGCAAGATAATACCTGAAAGAAAAAATACAAAAATAGGATTGTATTTTTTAAGTATATAATAAGCAACGACAATTACCGCTAAAAGTGTAGAACATATCATAAAAATTGGCATGTTTTCTCCTATAATTAATATTTAAATTTCATGATTATTTTTTATATATTTAGTATTTAATTAATATTGTTACAAAAATAAACTTATATTAAAGTTATTTTTCATATTTTCATTATAAATATTTTCAAAAGGCATCTTGATAAGTTTGATATATAAGATTTTATAAGAGCATCAGTGTGAAGATCGTAAGAGATTTTGTTATGATTAAAATAATCTCAAAATAGCTTAAGTTGAAAATATTTTATATATAATGATTGTATTTTATACAAAATTCAGTAAAATATCCTTTTTAATTTTTAAGGAATTTCAATGCAAAATTTACATGAAATTTTACTTCAAAAAAAGATAAAAGAAATTCGCTTTAAAGCTATAGCAAGTATTGTTTGTGGATTTTTAGGTATCATTCCTTATCTTGGATTTTTATTTGCTCTTGCGAGTTGGATTTTGTTTTTTATCTTGCTTTATGATTTAAAAATCTATGGCGGTGCTAAAAATTTATTTAAAAATCTCTTTATTGCTGCAGGGATTGGATTTTTTGGCATTCTTATTAGCACAAGTTCTTTATTTGTGATTTTAGAACCTCGTACTCAGTTACAGCCGGATTTATTTTGATGGGGATAATACCTTTTTAGCCATTACTGTTTTTTTAATATTATATATCCCAACTTTGGCTTTGATTTTTCCTTTTTTGAAAGCTTTTTACTATGAAATTGCTAGAGTAACAAAGCAAAAGTATTTCATTTATGCTTTTAATACCTATTATTTAGGGCTTCTTACTTTGATTATCGGTATAGGTTTGGTGTTTTTGCTAGCAAGTTTGGTTTTTTGGATTTTAGCGTGGGTTGAATTTAAAGAATTTGATAAGCAAGAAATTTCAAATAAAGAAAAATTTACAATCCCAACACAAAAAGTTATTTTCGATTTTGATTTAAAATGGATTAAAATTACAATGGTTTTGTCTTTGGTTTTGTTTTTTGTTTTTATTGGTTTAAAATTTACTCAAATAATTACATTTCAATCCATACGGAGAGAATTTTTTGATTTTGAGACCTATGGTAGGTTAATACACAATCTTTTTTTATTCGATATGTTTTATTTTATATAGCAACATTTTTAGCTTTATTAAGTGTATTTTTATTTTGTAAAAAGCTAAAAACCTATAAAATGTTTATTTATTTTCTTATATGGCAGGTTTTGTTTGTTCTTGGATGGAATTTACGCTTTATTTTAAAATTAATAATGGGTGAAGATGTTTTTATTGAAAATTTTATTTTGGATAAAATTATAAGTGTAGCCTATATTATCATCGCCTTTTTCTTCTTTAAAACTTTAGTTCAAGCTACAAAAGAAAAACTTTTCTATCTTGTTTTCGCATTTTTTGTTTGTGGTGAAATTGTAAGTAAGTTATTTTTTGCTTTTATTCGGCTATTAGATAGTATAAGATTACAAGAAATGATAGTGGAGATAATATTTTATGCGGAGATAATATTTTATATCTGTATTCCATTTACGCCTGCTTATTTCATTTCATTTTTAATTGTTTGGCTTAGTTTAAAAGGGCAAAAAGAAGTCAAAAAGGCGATTTAAACCTTTTTGACAAATTTCAAGGCATAAAGATAATATCCACTAAGCTTTCATTTTCTAAAATTTCACATTCTTTTGGCACCACCATAAGAGCGGCTTTATTGTTAAGATTGTTTATAATCGCACTAGAGCCTTCTTTTTTACCTTCAAGATTAGCTAAAATGCGTCCATTTTTAAATTCCACATTACAAGCGACAAATTCCAAATAAGGTGTTTTTTTCTTGTAGCTTCCTTGTAAAAAGGCTTTGCAAATATAGTCTTTAGGCTGAAGTAACCAAGAGTTTAAAATCTCTCTTGCGTAAAGATTAAACATTACCATAGCCGAGTAAGGAAAACCTGGTAAGGCGATGATGAATTTTTCATTAGCCTTGGCTATTTTGATATGTCTGCCTGGTTTTATGTCGGCTTTATCGATGATGATTTCGTATTCTTTGACGGCTTTTTTTAAAAAGTCAAAATCTCCCATAGAAACCCCGCCCGTTGTAATCAAAATATCACAACTTTGCAAAGCACTTTCAAGTGTAGAAAAAGTAGCTTTTTCATCATCTTTTAAAAGAGGAAAAACCCTTGTATCGCAATTTAAATTTTTAGCTAAATTAGCTATGGCGATATGATTTGAAGAGCGGATTTGAGCGGGATTTTCTAAGGCTTCTCCTAGATCTTTGATCTCACTTCCACTACTTAAAACCCCTACAATAGGCTTTATAAACACACTAATGTGAAAAAATCCAAGTTCAGCCAAAAGAGCTATTTCGCTATAGCTTAGCTTCGTGCCTTTTTTAAGTAAAATTTCATCTTTTTTATAATTTTCTCCGATTTCTCTAACTGCAAAGCCTTTAGAAACCTTTTTTTCTATAAAAAGTGTATCTTTTTCCACACGAACATTTTCAACAGGCACTAAAGTATCACTTCCTTCGCTCATAAGTGATCCTGTAAAGGTTTTGACACAAGTATTGTTTTCTACTTTAAATTCAGGCATAGTGCCCGCAGGTGTGAGGCCTAAAATTTTTAAAGGCTTGTCTTGATCTTCAAATTTGATCGCATAACCATCCATAGCCGAGGTTGGAAATTCAGGCTGATTTTTACTCGCTTTTATATCTTGAGCTAAAATTCGCCCCAAACACTCGGTAAGAGCTATTTTTTCAACCCTTGCAAAAGGTTTGATATGAGAATGTAAAATTTTTAGACTTTCTTCATAAGACATTAGCATTTTAATTCCTTAATTTATCAAGATTGATTTTTTAAAAGATTAAACTATGATTTTAAAAGACCCGCTCCACAAAGTTTGCTTGATCTTTCTTTAGCGTAAATTCTTTGCTTGTTTATCACATCATATTTCCAAATGGGCGCGCTTGCTTTAAAATCTTCTACAAATTCATTGATGAGTTTTAGCCCCAATTTTCTTTGTTTGCTTAAAACTCCTGCTAAATAAGAGCTTTCATGTGTTTTTACATCTCCGATTGAATGTGCAAAAAGCAAGATCACACCTTCTTCTTTAACTCTTTTTTGCCATTCATCAAACCATTTTTTTAAAAGCGGCTCATAAATATCAAAGCTAAGTGCTTCAATGCCTTCTTCTTCGCGCACTATACCACAAAAAGTCAGCAAAGCACCACAATTTTTATCCTTAGCAAATTCATACCATTTTGCATAAATTTGCGGAATATCCAAGGCATTATTTGTCAATACAAATTCACTCATTTAACCCCCACAAACTGGTGGCAAAAGTGCGATTTTATCACCATCTTTTAAGCTAGTATTTTCATCAAATACGATTTCATCGTTTAAAGATATGGCACAAAGTTCTAGCCATTCTTTTAAGCTTTCATCTTCTTGTAAAATTTCTTTTAATTCTTTTAAATTTTTTACTTCAAGTTCTAAATTTTCTTTATTTATAGGGCCTAAAAATTCCACTTTTACCATTTTATTCCTTTACTTCTAAATTTCCCATCATTCCTAAATCTTCATGTTCTAAAATATGGCAATGATACATTCTAAGTCCTTTAAAATCTTGTTTCATTCTAAGTCTTAACTCTTCATTAGGACGCACATTTATAGTATCTCTTAAGGCTCTAAATTCGGCTTTTTGAACTTTGCCATTGAGTTTTGATGAGATGAGTTCAAATTGTGTACCATGTATGTGGAAAGGATGATCCATGTGAGATTTGTTTATCACTATCCAGTCTTCAACTACTCCAAGCTTGGAGCTTAAATCAATGCGTTTTAAATCATAGCTTTTGCCATTGATTAAAAACATAGACGCAAGAGCGATTTTTAATTCGCTTTCACTTTTTCCCATCATACCATGCATTTGCATGTGATCTTCACTCATGATTATTTCTTTAAATTCCTTAGGTTCTTCTGAAGGTTTGAAATTTTTTAAATTTTTTGGAAGTTCTACATTTTCTTTTTTTAGACTAATATTAGCTAAAAATAGGGTATTAGGTTCCTCTTTTACCATCATTTTATCTCTATCATAATAAGTGCTTTCTAATACAAATTCTCCATCTTTTGGAGCATCAATTAAAATTTCCACGCGAGAAGCAGGACTTAAGAAAAGTTCCTCTTTAAAAATAGGTTTTTCTATAAGTCCTCCATCGGTACCAACAAGTATAAATTTAGCTCCTTGTATGCGTAAATTTAAATATCTTGCCGCAGTAGCATTGTAAATGCGTATGCGTTCATTGGTAGCGAGTTTGATTTTAGGTTTAAATTGTCCATTGATGAGTACAAACTCACCCTCTCTACCATTAAGCCAATCATTTAGGTTGTTGTTTGGAATTTGAGCATTTTCATCAAGGCGCAAATCACTAATCATCAAATCTCTTTCTTTTAAATGACTTAAAGCATCTTTTTTCGCCTTAATCACAAAAGCTCCAGCCAATCCCATAAAAACTTGCTTAGAAGTAGTGAAATGTGGGTGTGGATGATACCAATAAGTCCCTGCGCTATCTTGAGGAATTTCAAATCGATATATTCTCTCCTCTCCTGCTAAGATAGGATCATGTGGGCTTCCATCTTGATCAGGTGGTACAGGAACGCCATGCCAATGTATAGTTGTAGCTTCTTTGAGTTTATTTTTGACTAAAATTTCAAGTTTATCTCCTTCAAAAACTTCTATTTTTGGAGCCGGTATTAAGCCATTGTAAGTGTAAAATAGAGTTTTTTTACCTTTGATGAGCTCTATGTGATTTTCTTTGATTTCTAGGGTAGCACGAAAAATATTTTTTTCTTTACTTTCATTTTTGAGTAAAGGTAAGGCTTTTAAAATTTCCCCTTGAGGGAATTGTTTTGGATCTAAAAGCTTTAAATTTTTTGGAGCAAAATTTATAAAAGAAGCATCTAAATGATGATTTATAGAATGATTTTTGTGCATAGAATGCATATCATGCATAGGGCTAGCATAAGCCATGCTTATACTTGCTAGAGTGAGTGTATTAAATTTTAAGAAATTTCTTCTATTCATTATCTTCCTTGTTTTAATCTTTGTTGTATTATAATCATTATTTTTTTAATTTTAGTAAATATTTATTTTGAAAATTTGGCTTAATTTTGTTATGATTTTTTGCTTAAAAAAGGAAGAATATGATAAATACCAAATTTCAAACTCCAGCTTATATTTTGGAGGAAGATAAATTAAGAAGAAATTGTGAAATTTTAGCAAATGTTGGTGAAAAAAGCGGAGCCAAAGTGCTTTTAGCTCTAAAAGGTTTTGCTTTTTCAGGAGCGATGAAGGTTGTAGGTGAGTATCTTAAAGGCTGTACTTGTAGCGGGCTTTGGGAAGCAAAATTTGCTAAAGAATATATGGATAAAGAAATTCATACTTATTCGCCTGCCTTTAAAGAAGACGAAATGAGTGAGATTGCCCATTTGTCTCATCATATTGTTTTTAATTCTTTGTATCAATTTGATAAATTTAAATCCTTGTGTGCTAATAACTCCTTAGGACTTCGTTGCAATTTAGAATTTTCTTTTGCTCCTAAAGAGCTTTATAATCCTTGCGGGAAATACTCTAGACTAGGGATTTTGAGCAAGGATTTAGAAAATTTTGATTTAAGCGGAGTAGAAGGACTTCATTTTCATGCACTTTGTGAAGAGAGTGCAGATGCTTTAGAAGCTGTTTTGAAGGTTTTTGAAGAGAAATTTGGCAAATGGATCAAGCAGATGAAATGGGTCAATTTTGGCGGGGGGCATCATATTACAAAACAAGGCTATGATATCCAAAAAATCATCACTCTTTGTAAGAATTTTAGTGATAAATACGGTGTGCAAGTTTATCTTGAGCCAGGAGAAGCTGTGGGTTGGCAAAGTGGGGTTTTAGTAGCGAGCGTAGTGGATATAGTTGAAAATGAGAAAAGAATTGCTATTTTAGACACTTCAAGTGAAGCTCATATGCCTGATACCATCATCATGCCTTATACGAGCGAGGTTTTAAATGCTAGAATTTTAGCAACAAGAGAAAATGAAAAAATTTCGGATTTCAAAGAAAATGAATTTGCCTATTTACTCACAGGAAATACTTGTTTAGCTGGAGATGTGATGGGAGAGTACGCTTTTAAAGAAGAATTAAAACGCGGAGATAGGGTGGTATTTTTAGATCAAATTCATTATTCTATAGTGAAAAATACAACTTTTAATGGCATAAGACTTCCAAATTTAATGCTTTTAAATTCCAAAAATGAGCTTGAAATGGTAAGAGAATTTTCTTACAAGGATTACGCTCTAAGAAATTAAAATTTTTTGGAAGAATAATTTTATTATTTCTTTTTAGCATAAAATATTTTTTAAATGACAAAATGAAAGTTTTGTTTTTTAGGTTTAAATATTTTATGCAACTTTTTTTAAAAAACCTCATTAAAATACTATTTTATAGGCTTTTAAAGCTAAATTCTATTTTTTCAGATTAGGCAGATTTTTAAGAAAATTTCAGTTTATTTTAAAACAAATCATATTAAGATAAATCAGTCAAAAATAAGGATTAAGAAGGAAAATTAGGTGTAATTTGCATAATATTATTTTGCAAATTATTTAACGGCAAATCTTCAAAAATTTGAATGAGTTAAAAATGGATTTAGAAAAACTAAGATTAGCTAGAAGTCTTTATTATCAGTGCTTAGGAGAACTTTTCGTTTTTTCATTTTCTGAAAATAGATTGTGTAACTTAAAAGCTTATTTAGAAGCTATGCAAGAGAGTTTATTTGATGAAAGTTTAAGAACAAGCTTTGAAATTTTACTTCGTAATTTACAAGATGTACAAGATCTTCAAGCATTTTATAAAGAATACGATGAGCTTTTTTTAGCACTTAAAAACACTATTCCTATGACTTTTTCTTACATAGAAGAAGGCTTTGAAAATTCAAAAGCATTGCTTAATGTAAGGCAGATTTTAGCTAAAAGCACAATCCGCCGCAATGAAAAAATTTTTAAAGAAGCTGAAGATAGTGTAGGATTTTGTTTTGTTTTAATGAGTGAATTTCTAAAAAATAAGGAAGATGAACTTGCTAAGGCATTGTTTGAAAAAGTCATCAATCAAAGCATTGATGAATTTTTAATGCTTATTTTTTCAAATTCAAAAGCGAAGCTTTATAAAGAAATAGCAAATATTGCTGCGCAGTTTATAGAATTTGAAAGATATTGTTTTGAACTTGAAAAACCTACTATAAAACCTTCTAAGAAAGTTCAAAATGATTTATCTCGTTCTGAATTTTTAAGAAGAGAAGCAAATAAACAAAGGAGATCTCGTGAAAAATCGCAGGGAATTTCTTAAAAAATCTGCTATTGCTTTGGGTACTGCAAGTCTTTTAGGCGGTGCAAGTGTAGCTTTTGGGCAAGATGAAGAAAGAAAGGATCTTGTTAGAGGCAAAAGCAAAAAGAAGGAAGTGCTTTATCAAAGAAGTGCTAATTGGGAAAAATATTATATGAGGGCTGAATAATGTCAAGTATGAATGAAACTATCAAGCTTAATCGCCGTTCTTTTCTTAAAATGGCCGCGCTTTCAAGTTTGGCAAGTCCGTTGCTAGCTAGAAGCGAAACTTTAAGAGAAGCAAATGCGGATGAATTAAAAGAAGCTTATGAAGGAAGTCAAAAGATTAAGAGTGTATGTACCGCATGTTCTGTAGGCTGCGGAATTATTGCAGAAGTTCAAAACGGAGTGTGGTTGCGCCAAGAAATCGCACAAGATCACCCTGTTAGCTCGGGAGGCCATTGCTGTAAGGGCTCTGATATGATCGATATGGTGCGTTCTCATGTGCGTTTAAAATACCCTATGAAAAAAGAAAATGGAGAATGGAAACGCATTTCTTATGAACAAGCTTTAAGTGAAATCGGAGAAAAATTAGCAGCTTATCGTAAAGAAAATCCAGAAAGCGTTATGTTTTTAGGTTCTGCAAAACTAAACAATGAACAAGCTTATTATATAAGAAAATTCGCAGCATTTTTTGGAACCAATAATGTAGATCATCAAGCTAGAATTTGACACAGCGCAACAGTCGCCGGTGTGGCGAATACATTTGGTTATGGCGCTATGACAAACCATCTTGGAGATATTCAAAGAAGTAAATGTATTATTATTATTGGAGCAAATCCAGCAGTAAATCACCCTGTAGGTTTTAGACACTTCTTAAAAGCAAAAGAAAAAGGTGCTAAGCTTATCGTTGTAGATCCTAGATTTACAAAGAGTGCAGCAAAAGCAGATATTTATGCAAGAATTCGTCCAGGTACTGATATTGCTTTCATGTATGGAATGTTAAAAATCATTTTTGATGAAGGTTTAGAAGATACAAAATACCTTGATGAAAGAGTTTTTGGTATCGATAAAATTCGTGAAGAAGCAGCAAAATGGACTGCTGAAGAAGTAGAAAATGTAACAGGAATTTCTAAAGAACTCCTCATTCAAATCACTCATGAAGTAGCTAAAAATAAACCAACTACATTGATTTGGGCTATGGGCTTAACACAGCACACCGTAGGAACTTCAAATACGCGTTTAGCACCTATAGTACAAATGGTTTTAGGAAATATAGGTAAATTCGGCGGCGGGGTAAATATTTTACGCGGACACGATAATGTGCAAGGTGCTTCAGATATGGCGTGTTTGAGTGAAAATTTACCAGGCTATTATCCTTTAAATGAAGCGACTTGGAGATATTATGCTAAGATTTGGGGCGTTGATTATGAGTGGCTTTTAGGAAATTTTGTAAGCAAAGATTGGATGCATAAAACTGGACTTTCACTTGCTAGATGGTGGGCTGCAGCCTTAAATGGCAAAGATGGAAATGATAAAGTGGATAATGCAGGAACGTCTTTGAAAGCTTTGGTGGTAATGGGAAATGGTATCACTTCGACTGCACAGCAAGCTAAAGTTAAAGAAGGTTTGGAAGCTTTAGAACTTTTGGTTTTAGCTGATCCTTTTGTCAATGAAGCAGGAATTATTGCAGAAAGAAAAGATGGAATTTATCTTTTACCTGCTGCAACGCAGTTTGAAACAAGTGGAAGCGTAACAGCTACAAATCGTAGCGGACAATGGAGATTTAAGGTTATAGATCCACTTTATGAAAGCAAAGAAGATCAAGAAATTTTATTTGAGCTTGCCAAAAAATTAGGTTTTTATGAAGACTTTACTAAAACCTTACGCGATGAAAATGGCAAGATTGTTTGGCCTGAAAATGCTACTAGAGAAATTGCAAGTGCAGTTAGAAGCATAGGACTTAATGGTTGGAGCCCTGAAAGACTTAAAAAACATACTTTAAATTGGGATAAATTTGATGAGGTGACTTTAGAAGGCAAAGACGAATTAGCGGGTGAATACTATGGGCTTCCTTGGCCTTGCTGGAGTGATAAACATCCAGGATCTCCTGTACTTTATAATACCGATATCGAAGTAGCAAAAGGTGGTATGGGATTTAGAAATAATTTTGGCCTTGAGTATGAGGGTGAAAATTTATTGGCTAAAAATGCTCCGATAAATTCACCTATAGATACAGGCTATCCACAAATTACTAAAGATAATATAGAAAAAGTTTTAGGTATTACTTTAAGTGCCCAAGAAAAAGAAAAAATGGGTGCAATTTGGTCTTATGATGATAGTAATATCATAGCGACTAAATGTATAGAAAAAGGTATAGTGCCTTATGGAAATGCTAAAGCTAGGGCTGTGGTTTGGACATTTAAAGATCAAATTCCACTTCACCGCGAGCCGCTTCATTCTCCAAGAAATGATTTGGTGCAAAAATATCCTAGTTTTGAGGATCAAAAAGCGCTTTATCGTGTGGATACAAAATTTGTTTCTGTGCAAAAGGCTAAGGATTATTCAAAAGAATTCCCACTCAACCTAGTCACAGCAAGACTTGTAAATTTAAATGGTGCGGGTATGGAAAATAGAGCTTCAATGTATCTTACTCGCTTGACACCTGAGATGTTTTGTGAGATAAATCCTGAGCTTGCAAGTGAGCAAAAAATTAAAGCAGGGGATATGATTTGGGTGCATTCTCCAGAAGGAACTAAAATTCATGTGAGAGTCAAGCTCAATCCAGGTGTAGCAAAAGATATGATTTTCTTACCTTTCCATTTTACAGGTGTGATGCAAGGTGTGGATTTAACACACAATTTCCCTGAAGGAACTAAACCTTATGCAAGTGGAGAAAGTGCAAATACAGTTACAAATTATGGTTATGACATTATGTGTCAAATTCCTGAAACCAAGGGCGGCTTATGCCGTATCTCAAAAGATGGGGTGTAAAAGATGAGTAAGGTAAATTTTGCAAATTTAGAAAAAGAACGCTTGAAATTCTTTTGTGACAATGAGCGTTGTATTGATTGTAATGGATGTTCGGTTGCTTGTGATGAAGCGCATGAGCTTCCTATCAATATCCGTCGTCGTCGTGTCATCACCCTTAATGAAGGAGTACAAGGAAAAGAGGTGTCTACTTCGATTTCTTGTATGCATTGTGATGATGCACCTTGTGCTATAGTTTGCCCTGTGGATTGTTTTTATATCCGTGCAGATGGTATTGTTTTACACGATAAAGAAATTTGTATAGGTTGTGGTTATTGTCTTTACGCTTGTCCTTTTGGTGCTCCACAATTTCCAAAAGATAGCGTATTTGGTAACAAAGGCATTATGGATAAATGTACGATGTGTGCAGGTGGACCTGAAAGTACAAATTCGGAAAAAGAAAGAGAGCTTTATGGACAAAATCGTATCGCTGAAGGAAAAGTGCCTGTATGTGCAGCTATGTGCTCAACCAAAGCACTTTTAGTAGGTGAAAGCTCTAAGATAGAAGAAATTTATCATAGCAGATTGCAAAGTAGGGGTTATGGAATTGCTAATCCTTCGCAAAGTATAGAATGGAAAATTGCTTACATAGGAAAGGAACGCTTATGAAAAAAATATTGATAACACTTTTAAGCACTTTTGTAAGTTTGTTTGCCTATGGCAGTGAACGAATGGGACAAGATACACAAATTTGGGATTTTCATCGTATTACAAATATTCCAAATTATGATACTTTTGGTAAGCTTTGGACAACTTTGCAAGGTGAGTATATAGCTACTATAGCTTTGATTGCAATCATTGCAGTTCTTTCAGCTTTTGCTTTGCATTATATGGTGATAGGTCCAAAACAATTTTCTCATGATGGAAAGAAAATTTATGCCTTTTCTTTATTTGAAAGAATTTTTCATTTTATCGCGGCTATTTCGTGGGTGATTTTGGTACCTACGGGTTTTGTGATGATGTTTGGTGCAACTTTTGGAGGCGGCGTATTTGTAAGAGTATGCAAAAACTTACATGCTTTTGCAACGATTTTATTTATCATTTCTATCATTCCTATGTTTTTATGGTGGATAAAAAGAATGCTTCCTGCTAGTTATGATATCAGATGGATGATGATAGTGGGTGGTTATCTAAGCAAGGTAAAACGCCCTGTTCCTGCGGGTAAATTTAATTTTGGGCAAAAATCTTGGTATTATATTGCCGTATTTGGTGGATTTTTGATGATTATTACAGGCGGCTTTATGTATTTCCTTGATTTTAATTCTACTGCCATTCAAGGTCTTTTTGGTTTAACACAAATTGAGCTTTTAAGACTTTCAGCTATTATTCACAATTTCTTGGGAATTATTTGTGCAGTATTCTTTGGAATTCACATTTATATGGCGGTATTTGCTATTAAAGGAAGTATTCATTCTATGGTAAGTGGATATAAAGAAGAAGAAGAGGTTTATATCTTGCATAGCTATTGGTATAAAGAACTAAGCAATAAAAAACAAATTGAACCTAGCTTTTCTTATGATCCTAATGTAAAAATTTAAATTTTACCCTGTGAAAACCTCTTAAAATTTTTTAGGAGATTTTCACAAATTTTTAAGTCTAAATTTTATAAAAAATACTTTTAATTATCAAAAATGCATAAAATGAAATGCCTATTTTTTCATATATTACTTATAATTATATTTTTTTGATATAATACTTTTATAATTTTAATTTATATTAAAGAGAAGATGATGGAATCCTTATTTACAACTCAAATTTTAAAATATAAAGGCAAAGATTTATTTACTTGTGATGATACTTTAGTGCGTGAAATCAAGCTTGAAATTTTTATCAATGATGAAAAAGTAGGCGCTTTAATGGCAACTCCTGTAGATGAGCAAGCTTTGGCGGTGGGGTATTTGATGAGTGAAAATATCATTGCTAAGGTGTCTGATATAGAAAGCATAGAAACTAAAGATGATGGCATGAGTGTGCATATTAAAGCCAAGATTGATAAAGAAAATTTAGCTAAACTCAATGCTGAAGGTGTGGTGATAAGTGGTTGTGGTAGAGCTCATACAGCCAATATTGACCCACAAAGTATAGAAGCAAGTAAAATTACAAGTGAGGCAAAATTTAATAAAGATGAAATTTTAAAACAAATGAGTGAATTTTATACTCAATGCGATCTTTATGAAAAAACAGGTTGCGTGCACACAGCCAAACTTTTTGTCGATAAAGATACCTTTTTTATAGGCGAGGATATAGCCCAACACAATACCATAGATAAAGCTCTAGGAAAGGCAAGACTTGCGGGAGTAGAGCTTAGCAAATGCTTTTTAATGGTTAGTGGTAGGCTTAGTTCTGAAATGGTGGCTAAGGCAGTGATGCACAAAATTCCTGTTCTTGTTTCACGCACAGCTCCTACTTGTTTAGGTGTCATGATAGCAAGAAAATTTGATTTAACACTTTGTGGCTTTGCAAGGGGTGAAAATATCAATATTTATAGTGGAGAAAATAGAATCAATGGATAAAAATAAAAAAATACTAGCTTATATGAAAGAGCTTTTAAATAGCAATGAAAAGCTTGATTGCGGAACGGCTTTTAAAATCGCTAAAAAATTTGATGTAGCTATAGAAGAGATAGGCAAAATAGCAGATATCAATGGAATTCGCATTGATAATTGTGAGCTTGGGCAATTTGGCCATCTTGATTTTGAAAAAGCAAAAATAGAAGTTTTAAGAAAGGTAGAGCCTAGCTTAGATGAAAAGCGTAGAATTTTTTGTAAAGATGCAAGAAATATTGCCAAAGAGGGTTGCGGATTAAAATCAATGCGTTCTGCTTTAAAAGCATATAAAATCGATGTAAAATATTGCCAACTTGGTTGTTTTAAAGAAAAAAAAGGCAAGCAGTTTGTAGTTAGGACTAAGACTTGGATAGAAAATGCAGACGGAGATTTGCTTTTTGGAAAAGGAAAAACCGAGCTTTTAGAACTCATAGGGCAAACAGGAAGTTTGCTTCATGCTTCAAAACTTATGGGGATAAATTATAAAAAAGCTTGGATGCATTTACAAGTTTTACAAAAAAATTCTCAAGAAATTTTAGTAAGTTCAAGACAGGGTCGCTCTAAAGAGTCAGGCACCAAACTTACACCAAGGGCTATGGAACTTATGGAAAATTACGCTACTTTGCAAAAAGATATCGAAGAATATGCCAATAAGCGTTTTAAAGAATTATTTTTTAAGCATAAAAAATAATTGCTAGGTTTGGTTTTGTAATTTTAAATGCAAGTAATTTTAATAAACTTGCATATTTCCTTGATTTAAAGACAAAAAAAGCAAGAAAGTATTATTATTTTGTTTATTAAATGAAGGAGAAATAATGAGAATTGATTGTAGAAATCTCGAGTGTCCTAAGCCTATTGTTGAGACAAAAAAAGCACTCCAAAATCTTCAAAATAATGAAATTTTAGAAATTGTGTTAAATTCTGTTATTTCTAAAAATAATGTTTTGAAATTTTTAACTTCTTTGAATTTGCATGCTGATATTGAAGAAAATAATAATGAATTTTATATAAGAGTAAAAAAACAAGAACTTGATTTTTCCAAGGCTAGTACAGATGAATACAATGTTTTATTTTTAAAGACAGACAAAGTAGGCGATGGCAAATTAGGAGAAAATTTACTTGTAGGTTTTTTAAGTACTTTAAAAAATGTAGAAAATATCCCAAGTAAAATTCTTTGTGTCAATGAAAGTGTTTTTATCAATGTAGATGAGAACCATAGGGCTCATTTAGCAATGAAAGAACTTGAAAAATTAGGTGTTGAGATTATAAGCTGTGGAGCTTGTTTAGAATTTTTTGGAAAGAGCAAGGAGCTTAAGATAGGAAGCATTGGCAATGCTTATGAGATTTTAAATGAGCTTTGTGGCAAGGCAAAAATCATCACTTTATAAGGAAAATATGGAATACAAAAACCAGAATCTAACGCACTTTGTAAAAGCAGCAGGTTGAGCAGCGAAATTAAGCCCGGGTGGTCTTAAAACAATTTTAAATTTCATGCAAACAAGCCCAGCTTTACTCAGTGATATCGGCAATAATGAAGACGCAAGTGTTTTTCAAATTAGTCCTGAATTAGCCTTAGTGCAAACGCTTGATTTCATCACACCTATAGTAGATAGTGCTTATCATTTTGGTGCTATTGCTGCAGCCAATGCCTTAAGTGATGTGTTTGCTATGGGTGCAGAGGTGATTAATGCTTTAAATATAGTGGGTTTTGATACTTGCCATCATGAATTAAATGTCTTGCAAGAATTATTACAAGGTGCAAATGACAAGGTTCAAGAATGTGGTGGCATTATCGTGGGTGGACATACTATAGAAAGTGGTGAGCTTTTCTTTGGACTTAGTGTAACAGGAAAGGTACACCCTAAAAAATTTATTGCTAATAATACCGCTAAAGAAGGGGATTTGATTCTTTTAACCAAGCCTCTAGGGACGGGTATTTTAAGTACAGCTTTAAAAGCTCAAATGTTAGAAGAAAAACATTTAGATCGTATGCTTGAAAGCATGATGGATTTAAATTATAAATCCAGTCAAATTGCACTTCGTTTCGGGGTTAATGCCATGAGCGATGTTACAGGTTTCGGTTTTTTAGGACATTTAAGAGAGATGTTAAATGATAGCATTTCATTTACAGTTTTTAAAAATGAACTTCCTTATTTAGAGGGTGTGAAAGAATATTTTGATATGGGTTTGATTCCTGGTGGAGCTTATAAAAATTTAGATTTCATTCAAGAGTTTTACCCTGGTTTAAATGAGGAAGATTTGCTGCTTTGTGATCCTCAAACTTCAGGAGGACTCTTAATCGCTATAGAAGAGAAAAAAGCTTTAGAATGTCTTAAGGCTTTAGAAGATGAAAATATTAAAGCTAAAATTGTTGCCAAAGCAGTAGCTAAACAAGATGATAGATTTATATTTTCTTAATTTTTGTTACTTATATACTCATAAAAACTTTTTTTAATCTTTTTTTATACATTTTTTAAAATTTAAAATATCATTTTTATTTTATCTGTAATATCATTTTCATTTAGAATACTATTTTATCCTTAGGAGATGTAAAAATGATACAAAAGTCCTTAGCTTTAGCTGAAGAATTACAAGGAAAAATAGAAGCAAACATTTCGAATTCTGAAAAAGAATTCCATGCTAAAATGCAAAAGCTTCTTAATAATCCTGAAAATAAAGTCATGCTGATCGAATTGCTTGACCGTTCTTTTAGATGTAAAGATAAAAGAGCAAGTTTTGAGCTTATCGAACATACTTTAAATAAGTATGGTATAGCAGATTTTTTTAGTGCCTTTGAGAAATTCTTACTCTTTAGCTTTTTAAATTTTGGTAAATTCGCACCTAATTTAAGTGTGCCATTTTTTGTAAAACATTTAAGAGAAGATACTAAAGCTATGGTTTTGGATGCAAATCCTAGTGTTTTAGAACCTCATATGCGCAAAAGAAAAGATCAAGATAATATCACTTTAAATGTGAATTTAATTGGCGAAGAGGTTTTAGGCGAAGCAGAAAGCAAATACCGCATTCAAAAATATGAAGAAGCTTTAAAATCAAGCTATATTACTTATATTTCGATTAAAATCACTACTATTTTTTCACAAATTAATATTATTGACTTTGAATACTCCAAGGATGAAGTGGTTAAAAGACTTGATCATCTTTATGCTTTAGCCTTAGAAGAAGAAAAAAAGCAGGGTGTGAGTAAATTTATCAATCTTGACATGGAAGAATTTAGAGATTTGGAACTAACCGTTGCTGCCTTTATGGAAAGTGTGTCTAAATTTGATATTAAAGCAGGTATTGTTTTACAAGCTTACATACCTGATTCTTATGAGTACCTTAAAAAACTTTTTGCCTTTTCAAAAGAAAGAGTTTTAAAAGGAATGAAGCCTATTAAAATTCGCTTTGTAAAAGGTGCAAATATGGAAAGCGAAGAGACGATCGCAAGTCAAAGAGGATGGGAGCTTCCTACTTTTTATAAAAAAATAGACACAGATAGTAACTACAACAAAATGCTAGATTTTGTTTTAGAGGGAGATAATTATAAATATATCAATGTAGGTATCGCAAGCCACAATATCTTTGAAATCGCTTATGCTTACACACGCATCAGTGAAGCAGGAGCTCTTGATTCTTTCACTTTTGAAATGCTTGAAGGTATGAGTTTGCAATGTTCTTATGAATTATCTAAAATGCATGATTTAATTCTTTATGCACCTGTTTGTGATGAAGCACATTTTAATAATGCCATTGCTTATCTTGTAAGACGCCTTGATGAAAATACAAGCGAAGATAATTTCATGAGATATTTTTTCAATCTCAAAGTTGGGGATAATAACTGGAATGTGCAAAAAGAACTTTTCTTAAAATCTTTAGAAGGAATTAAAACGCTTGATAATAGCACACACCGCACCCAAGATAGAAACAAAGCTCCAAATATAGTAAGTGCTTATGAAAGTGGAATGTTTAATAACGAAAGCGATACGGATTTTATTTTGCCACAAAATAGAGCATGGGCTAAAGTCATAAGAGCTAAATATGAAAATTTAGAAAATTATGATGTAATGCCTGTAATCGGAGATTTGGAATTTGATAAAAATACTTTAAATATTTTAGAAGTTAAAGATAAAATCAAAGATAGAATGATAGGAAAAGCTTATTTAGCAGGCGAAAATGAAATCAAAAAAGCTCTTAAAGTAGCTAAAAATTCTAATTTTAAAAATACAAGTTTTGATGAAATTCATGCTATTTTAGCTAAGGCTGCAAATTTGATGAGAGAGCGTCGTGGGGATTTGATAGGTTTGGCTGCACTTGAAGTAGGAAAAACTTTCTTAGAAATTGATCCTGAAGTAAGTGAGGCTATTGATTTTACTGAATTTTATCCACATTCTTTAAAGGTTTTAAGAGAGCAAAATAAAAATACTCAATTTAGCCCTAAAGGTATAGGAGTAACCATAGCTCCTTGGAATTTCCCTATAGGTATTTCAGTTGGAACCATAGCAGCACCATTAGCAGCGGGCAATGTCGTAATTTACAAGCCTTCTTCGCTTTCAACTTTAACAGGCTATATGCTTTGTAAATGTTTTTGGGATGCAGGAATTAGCAAAGATGCTTTAATTTTCTTACCTTCAAAAGGAAGCGATATTTCTAAATATTTACTTGTTGATGAAGCAGTGAAATTCTCTATTCTTACAGGTGGAGAAGATACGGCTTATGCTATGCTTAAAGCAAATCCTACCTTGCTTTTAAGTGCTGAAACGGGTGGAAAAAATGCTACGATTGTTTCTAAATTTGCAGATCGTGACAGCGCGATTAAAAATATTATCCATTCTGCTTTTAGCAACAGCGGTCAAAAATGCTCGGCTACTTCTTTGCTTGTTTTAGAGGAAGAAGTTTATGAAGATGAAGAATTTAAAAAGACTTTAGTAGATGCAGCTGCTTCTATGGCTGTAGGAAATCCTTTTGAATTTAAAAATAAATTAGGCACATTAGCAGATAAGCCTAGTGCTAAAGTAGAAAAAGCCTTAAATGAACTAGCGCCTTATGAAGAATGGGCTTTAAAACCTCAATTTTTAGAAAACAATCCTTATTTGATGACTCCAGGGATAAAATACGGCACCAAAAAAGGTGATTTCACTCATATGAATGAGCTTTTTGTACCGATTTTAAGTGTAATGAAAGCAAAAGATTTAAAAGAAGCTATAGAGATAGTCAATTCAACAGGCTATGGTCTTACTGCAGGATTTGAGAGCTTAGATGAAAGAGAATGGGAGTATTTTCACACTCATATAGAAGCAGGAAATATCTATATCAATAAACCTACAACAGGAGCTATAGTACTTCGTCAGCCTTTTGGTGGGGTGAAAAAATCTGCTATAGGTTTTGGTAGAAAAGTGGGAATTTATAATTACATAACCCAGTTTTTAGATATAAGCACAAGTGAAGCTGATGAGAATTTGCTCAATAACGAATTTGTTAAAACTTTAGAAAAAATAGATCTTGGCACAAATGAAGAAAATAAAAAAGCTTTAAACAATGCTATTTTGATGGCAAAATCTTATGCGTATCATTACAGAAATGAATTCAGTGTTTCAAAAGATTATGTCAATATACGCGGCGAGGATAATCTCTTTTCTTATACTAAGATTAAAAATTTAGCTTTTAGAGTGTGTGAGAATGATAATTTGCAAGATATTTTAGGAGTTATCATTGCAGCCAATATCTTAAATATCCCATTGAGCGTGAGCTATGAAGAAAACGATAAAATTTCTTTAGTAAAAGAACTTTGCAAAGCTATAAATCTAAACCTTGAAATCACAAATGAAAGCAAAGCTCAATTTGTTTCAAGATTGAAGAATTTTGAGAGAATTCGCTATCATGGAAAAGTGAGTGTGGAAGATGAAATTTATCAAGAAGCGGCAAAAGAAGCTAAGATTATTATCAGAGAAAAACCATTATTAAATGGTCGTTTTGAGCTTTTATTTTATCACAACGAAAAAGCTTTAAGTGTATCTTTCCATCGCTATGGAAATTTAGGCATTAGAGCGTTAAATCATTAAACCAAGGAGTAAAAATGGAAACAGTTCAAATTAATACCCCCATAGCGATAATGTTTGTGGCATATGCTGCTTTAATGCTTTATATAGGTTTTTATTTTTATAGGCAAAATAAAAATACAGAGGATTATTTCCTAGGTGGGCGTTCTTTAGGTCCTGTAGTTTCTGCACTAAGCGCAGGGGCTTCTGATATGAGCGGTTGGCTTTTAATGGGTTTGCCAGGGGCTTTGTATGCAAGTGGACTTATAGAGAGTTATATTGCTATAGGACTTAGCATCGGAGCTTTATTGAATTGGAGTTTTGTAGCAAAAAGACTTAGAATTTATACAAGTGTGATTGCAAATTCTATTACAATACCTGATTATTTCGAAACAAGATTTGATGATGATAAGCATATTTTGCGTATAGTTTGTGCGATTGTCATTTTGATATTTTTTACCTTTTATGTTTCATCAGGACTTGTGGGTGGAGCAAAATTATTTGAAGCAACTTTTGGTATAAGATATGAATATGCGCTTACTACTGGGACGCTTATTATCGTTGCTTATACTTTTTTAGGCGGATATAAAGCAGTTTGTTGGACGGATTTGCTTCAAGGACTTTTAATGATGGGTGCATTGATCGTTGTTCCTGCTGTTATGCTTTATCATTTAGGTGGTTTTGGTGAGGCTATGGCTGTTATAGAAGAAATTAAGCCTAATGCTTTATCCATGGGTGAGGGTATAGGAGCATTAAGCATTGTTTCTGCACTTGCTTGGGGCTTGGGATATTTTGGACAACCTCACATTTTGGTGCGCTTTATGTCTATTCGCTCTACTAAGGATATTCCTGCGGCTACCTTTGTAGGAATTTCTTGGATGGTGATTTCCTTGATAGGTGCTTGCTTTATAGGTCTTTTAGGGATAGCTTATGTGCATAAATTTGAGCTTACTCTTCAAGATCCTGAAAAAATCTTTATTGTAATGTCGCAACTTTTATTTAATCCATGGATAGCAGGTATTTTACTCAGTGCTATTTTGGCTGCTATTATGAGTACTGCAAGTTCACAACTTCTTGTATCAAGCTCTACCATAGCAGAGGATTTTTATAAAAGAATTTTCAACAAAGAAGCATCTAATAAAACTGTGATGAATTTGGGAAGAATAGGCGTTTTACTGGTAGCATTGGTTGCTTTTGTGATTTCAACAGATAAAGAATCAAGTGTTTTAAGTATTGTAGCTTATGCATGGGCAGGATTTGGAGCAAGTTTTGGTTCTGTAATGCTTTTTTCTTTATTTTGGAGCAGAATGACAAGAATAGGAGCGATTTTAGGTATGATAACAGGAGCTGTTATGGTTGTTCTTTGGAAAAATTATTTAGCAGAACTCTTTAATTTCCCTATTTATGAAATAGTTCCAGGCTTTGTAGCTGCTTCAGCAGTGATAATCATTGCAAGCTTACTTACTCAAGTACGCCCAGGAACTAAAGCTGCATATGAAAGAATGTTAAAAGAACTTTAAGATTTTTTAGAAAATGAGGATATTTGTTTAAATATCCTCCAAATTTCCTACTTTTTTATCTCAAAATGAAATTTTTTGCCCCAGCTTTTAAAATTAAAACTAGAGCAAAAGTTTATCAACTCTTTAAATTTGGAGCCAAATTTAAGGCTTTTGGATTAAGAACCGAAGTGTGGGACCATTTTGATCGATTTCAAGAATTTTAAAACCACGATTTTTTGCATCTTGAGGTATAGAATTGATACTTTGTGGACAATCGCAAAGCACTTCTAGGATTTCTCCGCTTTTAAGTTGCGGCAAGGCATCTAGCGTAGCAATAGCAGGATAAGGACAAGCTTCACCTTCTAAATTTAAAGTATAAGTAATTTTCATTTTTTATCCTTTTTGATTTAGTTTTTGAAAGAAGTGTTTTTTATAAAATAAAACACAAGCAAACATTAAAATAAAAAGAGCTAGATTTATGAAAAACCCACCCAAATTTCCAAATTCATTGAGCAAGTTAATTTTTACGCCCTCTTTGAAAGCGCTAGGTAAAAAGTCATAAGTTAGAGCCAAAATCATCGTTCCTATGATGTTTGCAATACCCACTATCATAAAATGACTTTGTCCCTCGCAAGCACGATAAGTCCATCCGCATTCACAACCCCCTGCGAAAACTATACCAAAACCAAATAAAAATGCCCCAATAGCCACAGCAGGAGAGAGTTCGATGAGTTTGCTATTGTGTCCATGTAAGATGAAAGCAAAAGCGATCAAAGAAGCGATTATCATACCGATTAAAGCGCCTTTTATAGCATTTTCCCTACCAAATAAGAATAAATCTCTAAAACAAGCAGTAAAACAAATTTGTCCTCTGGAGATGATAAAACCAAACGCAAAGCCAAAAATGAGTGCTAAAGCTAAAAGACTTTGTTTGCTTTGTGTGCTTATATTGCCATTAACAAGCACAAGATAAAACACCCATATTAAAAATGCTACAAAAAGAATACTACCTAAAACAAAATGAAATTTCGCACGCGAGTTTTGTTTGAGCAAAGGAATGTTTTCTTTATTTGCACATTGTAATTTTGCTTTAGGTTTAAAAAAGGAAGTGTTACAAAGTTTTACACCAAGATAAATTCCCAAAACCATAAAAACACCAAAAAACCAAGTATGCAGTGAAAAATAAGGCAAGCCTGTAAAAAAGTTTGCCAAGTTACACCCAAAGGCAAGTCTTGCGCCATAGCCTGAAAGAATTCCACCTACTATAGCTTGAAAGATTCTTATATTGCTAGCGGGTAAGCGAAATTTGACTTTGTTGGCTAAAAGTGCGGCTACTAAACAACCTATAAACATGCCTATAAGCATGATTCCATCGGTTCTCGTTAAAGGAGTACCATTTAAATTTTGCTTTTGATAATAAGAATATCCATTCAAATCCATACCTAAAAGCTCTAAAAATTCTCCACCCCAACGCGTCATTTCTCCCGTAACAGCCCAAACACCACCAAAAATTCCAAAGTATACTGCACTTAAAATTCCAAGTGTTATCATAGCACGGGAATTATCCCAAAAATTGATTAAATATTTTTGTTTGAAAGAATTCAAAGAAGTTCCTAAATACCGTAATCATCAAACCTTGATGCTAAAAAAAGAGTGAGATTATAACCTAATTTTAAATTAAAGTCAAAAATCAGTGATGCTTTGATAAAATTTTGAAAATTTATTTTGTTTTTCATTTAAAAATAGCTATAATTATAACTTTGGAAGATTAGCGTATCTGGTGATCGTCACTGACTTCAAATCAGATGAAAGGGTAGTTGACTATTCTTTGGGGAGTTCGATTCTCTCATCTTCTCGCCGTAAAATTTAAGGAAAATAATGAGTAAAGCAGATATTATTGTTGGAATTCAATGGGGTGATGAAGGTAAAGGCAAAGTAGTAGATAAATTATGTGAAAATTATGACTATGTGTGTCGCAGTGCAGGGGGGCATAATGCAGGACATACCATTTGGGTAAATGGTGTAAGATACGCACTTCATCTTATGCCAAGTGGTGTTTTGCATTCAAGGTGTATTAATGTGATTGGCAATGGAGTTGTGGTATCTCCTGAAGTTTTAATCGCTGAAATGGCTCAATTTGAAAATTTAAAAGGCAGATTGTATATTAGCGATAGAGCACATTTAAATTTAAAGCACCATTCTTTGATAGATATTGCTAAAGAAAAACTCAAAGGTAAAGATGCTATAGGTACGACAGGTAAAGGTATAGGACCTTCTTATGCAGATAAAATTAACCGTACCGGACATAGAGTAGGAGAGCTTTTAGATCCTCAAAGACTTCACAATGCTTTAATGAAAGATTTTGAAGCAAATAAAAATTATTTAGAATTTTTAGGGATTGAAATTCCTGATTCAGATGAATTACTTAGTGATTTAAAACGCTTCAATGAGATTTTAACTCCGTTTATAACCGATACTACAAGAATGCTTTGGAAAGCTTTGGATGAGGATAAAAAAGTGCTTTTAGAAGGCGCTCAGGGCTCTATGCTTGATATTGATCATGGAACTTATCCTTATGTTACAAGCTCAAGTACTATTTCAGCAGGCGCTTTAACAGGACTCGGGTTAAATCCTAAAGAAGCGGGAAATATTATAGGTATTGTAAAAGCTTATACAACGCGTGTGGGAAATGGAGCTTTTCCTACTGAGGATAAGGGTGAAGATGGAGAAAAAATTGCGCAAATTGGAAAAGAAATTGGCGTAAGCACGGGACGTAAAAGACGCTGTGGATGGTTTGATGCAGTTGCTGTAAGATATACAGCAAGACTTAATGGTCTTGATGCTTTATCTTTGATGAAGCTTGATGTTTTAGATGGTTTTGAAAAGATAAAAATTTGTCGTGCTTATGAATATAAGGGCATGGAAATCGACTATATACCAAGCGATTTAGAAAATGTTCAACCTATTTATGAAGAAATAGATGGTTGGGATAAAGTTTTTGGTATAAAAGATTATGATTTATTGCCAGAAAATGCTAAAAAATATATAGCAAGACTTGAAGAGCTTGCAGGGGTTAAGGTAAAGTATATTTCTACTAGCCCTGAAAGAGATGATACTATCATCTTATGAAAAGTAAATATAATTCTGTTGTAAAGGTAAGAAAACAACAACTTGATAAAGCAGAATCAAATCTTAATCAAGCCAAACAAAGACAGCTTGAACATGAAAAAGCTTATGAACTTTCACGCCAAGAGTGTGAAAGTTTAGGCGTATTGCCAAAATCAGGATCTATAGCAGAGTTAAGATCGAATTTAAGTATGGTACAAGTAGGACGCGAGGCTTTGGCAAGAGCTAAGGAGAAAGTAGAACTTTCTAAAAAAGAAATGAATCATTATCAGTTTTTATATCAAAAAGCACATTTAGATTATGAAAAAATGAAGGTTTTAGAAGCCGAGGAAATTAAACAAAAGCAAAAAGAACTTGCCAAGGCTGAAGAAAAATTTTTAGATGAAATTGCAATCAGTCGTTTTTTCAAAGGAGAAAAAGATGATTAAAAAATTTATATTGTTAGTTTTTATTTCAAGTGTAGTTTTTGGAGCTGAACAAGATTGTGAGCAGTATTTTGAAGCTAGAAAAGCTCAAATTGAATTGCAAACTAGAGAATTTGATGAAGCAAGACAATCTTTAGAAGCTTATAAAGCCTCTTTTGAAGCTTTGCAAAAAGAAAGGCTTGAAAATTTAGAAAAAAAAGAGGCTGAGGTTAATGCAACTTTGGCAAAAATTGAAGAATTAAAGCTTGAAAACGCAAGGCTTGTAGAAGAACAACAAAAGATTTTAAATTCAATCAATGATAAAACTCAAGGTAGGGTTAAAGAAATTTATTCGCAAATGAAAGATACTGCAATAGCTGATGTTTTAACCCAAATGGATGCTGAAGATGCGAGTAAAATCATGCTATCTTTAGAGTCTAGAAAAATTTCAGGAGTGCTTTCTAAAATGGATCCTGCAAAAGCGAGCGAATTGACCTTATTGCTAAAAAATATGGATAATAATAAAAGCAATTAAAAATTTAATTTTTTAACATTCTTTTACCAAAAATATATTATTATTTCAAAATTATTAGTGAAAAGGCTTGAAAATGCGTATAAAATTGCCACATATACCTTATATTACAAATAAAATAATGTTAGATATTGCACATTCCTCTTTTGTTGAAATTAAAGACAATATTGAAAAGTTAAACCCTTGCATTAAACAAATTTTAGAAGATGATCTTATGAATGAAAGAAAGCTAGATGAAAGAGTTAAAGAGCTTTTAGAACAACAAGAAGATGAAATGGAGCTTATGCAAGTAGATCGTAAAAATATGTTTTGGCTTGTTAAGAAAAAATTAGCTCCTGAATTTGGTGTGATTTTAAATTCTGAAGATAGACACAATCATTTAGCGCATAGAATTTTAGAAGAACTTATAGAAAATGATTATATTAATTTTGTGGTAAGCGAAAATAGAGTGAAAAATTTAATTTTTTCTAGCATAGATGACTATCTTAAAATTTATGAAAAATTAGAAGATGAGGTTTATGAAAAAATAAGCAATTATAAAACAAAACCTATTCCAGGTAGCGAAGAATATGAGCTTATTTTTGAAAAACTTTACCAAGAAGAGCTTAGAAAAAAAGGAATGTTTTAAATTATGAAAGCTTATATTTATATAGAAAATGATATTTTTTTAACTGCTAAGGCTTTTGGCAAGGGTGGAACTTTTTTTGGCGAGCTTGTATTTAATACTTCTTTAACAGGTTATCAAGAGATAATATCTGATCCTTCTTATGCAGGGCAATTTATCGTATTTTCTATGCCAGAAATTGGTATAGTGGGAACCAATGAAAATGATAATGAAAGCAAGGAAATTTTTGCAAGTGGCGTTTTGATGAGAGAATTAAGCCCTACTTTTTCTAATTTTCGTGCTCAAAAAAGCTTACAAGAATACTTAGAAGAACATGGAAAAATAGGAGTTTATGGACTAGACACTCGCTATTTGGTAAAAATGTTAAGAGACAGCGGAAATTTAAGAGCAGTTATCTCAACTGAAATCTCTAGCAAAGAAGAATTAAAAGCAGCTTTGGAAAAATCTGCAAAAATAGATGAGATTAATTTTGTAAAAGAAGTAAGTACTAAAAAATCCTACGCTCACAAACATGGAGTTTGGAATAATGCTACCCAAAGTTACAATAAGGCTAAAAAAAATACAAAAAAAGTTGCTGTTATTGATTATGGTGTGAAAGCAAACATTCTCAATGAGCTTGTGGAAGTGGGTTTAGAAGTAGAAGTTTTTCCTTATAATACCAAAGCAAAAGAACTTATCAAGCTTTATCAAAAAGGTCAAATTCAAGGTGTATTTCTTTCAAATGGACCAGGAGAGCCAAAAATTTTAAAACAAGAAATTGCTGAAATTAAAAAATTAGCCGAGGCTAAAATTCCTATGCTTGGAATTTGTTTAGGGCATCAGCTTTTAAGTAATGCTTTTGGATATGAAACTTATAAAATGAAATTTGGACAACACGGAGCTAATCATCCTGTGATCAACTTAGAAAACAAAAGTGTTGAAATCACTGCTCAAAACCATAATTATAATGTTCCTGAAGAGCTTTGCGAAGTAGCAATTATAACGCATAGAAATCTTTTTGGAGATAATGTCGAGGGTGTAAGGTATAAAGACTATCCTATTATTTCGGTGCAGCACCATCCTGAAAGTTCATCAGGTCCGCACGAAAGTAAATATATTTTTAAAGAATTTATGAATTTAATGTGAATTTCCTTCCTCTAAATTTTGACTTTTTGGCTATATTTAGTGTAGCCTTTTTATCGAGCTTTGGGCATTGCTATTCTATGTGTGGGGGATTTATTTTAGCTTTTATGAATTTAAATTCAACCCACAAAAATTTGTTTTTATTAACTTTTATTTATCAATTATTTAGAATTTTTTCTTATATTTTATTGGGAATAATCTTTGGGATATTTGGAAATTTATTAGCTATAAATGCCAAAATTCAAAGCTTATCCTTTTTTATACTCGGTGTGTTTATGGTAATTTTAGGTTTTTCTTTAATTTTTAGAGGTAAAATCCTTGCTTTTATCGAAAATCGCGCTTTTTTTGAGTATTTTATAAAAAAGATTATTAAAAAATCTATGGGTTTTAAGGGTGTAAAATCGGCAATGATTTTAGGTTTTGCTAATGGGTTTGTTCCTTGTGGTTTGGTGTATTTTTTTCTAGCGAATGCAATGAGTAGGCAAAATGTTACAGAAAGCATTTTGGTTATGCTAGTTTTTGGTCTTTCAACCCTTCCAGCAATGCTTTTTTTTGTCAAAATATCACAATATTTGGGTGTATTTTTGAAAAAAGTATTTAATTATTTATCTTATTTCATTATTGTAGCTTATGGAATAGGTTTAGCTTATATGGGTTTTAAGGCTTTTTAAATGGCAAATTCAGTTGCCGAGCAAGTTTTAAAAGTAATAGAAAAAAAGACAATTTTCTTTAAGATCAATTTGCAAGGTATAATTATCGATGCAAGTGAAAAATTTTGCAAGATAAGTGGTTATAGTAAAAAAGAGTTGATTGGAAAGCATCATTTTATTTTAAAACATCCTGATGTTAAAGAAAGTTATATCAATCAACTTTTAGGAAAACTTTGGCAAAAAGAAGCTTATTGGGTGGTTTTTAAAAATGTCGATAAGCTAGGCAAAACTTTTTATCTTGACGCATTTTTAATTCCTATTGTAGATAATAAGGGTGATTTAAATGAAATTATTGCTTTATCTTATGATATTAGCAATTCTTTTAAATTAAATGAAGAACTTGTATTAAATCATGCGAAATTGCGTGAAATTAGTGTAAATCTTGAAAAGACAGCTAAAGAGCGCAAGGAAGAATTTGCAAAACTAAGCAAAGATTTTGAGTATAAGCTTAAAGTTGCTTTAGAAAAAAATGAGAAAGATACAAAAAAGATTTATAAAGAAATTTTAAATTCTTCTATAGAGCAGATGATTAGCGATATTGCACATCAGTGGAGACAACCTCTAAATGAGCTTGGTATTGCTATGTTTCAAATGAAACAAAATGTTCAAGATGAGAAGGGTTTTACCGAAATTTATCTACAATCTAAAAGTACGATAAAAAATATGTCAGAAACAATTGATATTTTTAGAACTTTATTTAAAAATAATGAAAACGAAAAAAATCATGTTTCTTTAAGAGAAATTTTAAATAAGGTAATTGGCATTGCTTTTGAAACCATAGAAAAACATCAAGTTAATACTCGAATAATCTCAAAAACAGATTATAGAGTTATAGCGCATGAGAATGGCCTAATGAGAGTTTTTTTAAATTTAATTATAAATTCCATAGAGGCATTTAAGACTCAAAAAGTAAAAAATATTATATTTAGTTTTTCCAAATTTGGAAAAAATTATATTAAAGTCAAGGTTAAGGATAATGCAGGCGGGGTTGATGAAGATATTTTAGACAAAATTTTTCAACCCTATATTACAACTAAACATCCTAGTCAAGGTATAGGAGCGGGACTTTACATCAGCAAGCAAATCGTAGAGAGTTTTGGTGGAAAAATTCAAGTTAAAAATATAAAAGATGGTGCTTGTTTTGAGATATATTTAAAGTTGCAAGAGGGGAATTAAATTATGAAAGAATTGGTTATATTGGTTGTAGAAGATGAAGTAAAAATTAGAGAATCGCTTGTTAATGTTTTATCTTCTCGTTACAGCAAGGTAATAGGTGCACAAAATGGTGATGAGGGTTTAAAGAAATTTAAAAAATTTAAGCCCGATTTGATTATTACAGATATTGCTATGCCTATCATGGATGGGCTTGATATGGCAAAAGAAATTAAAGAAATAGCAAATGATGTTCCTATTGTAGTGCTCAGTGCTTATTCGGAAAAAGAAAGATTGTTGCGTTCTATTGATATAGGTATAGATAAATATTTAATCAAACCTGTAGATGTAGATGAACTTTTTAAAGTTTTGGATTATTTAGTGGGTGAAAAGATAGAAACTAACGCGCTTGTTGATATTTCTAAAGAGTATCAATTCAATAAGACTAAAAGAATATTAATTCATAAAGGACAAGAAATTGTTTTAACCAAAAAAGAGCTTGCTTTTATTTCATTGCTTTTAAAGCAGCCTGGGGTTTTGGTATTGCATGAAGATATTAAGAAGAATGTTTGGATAGGTGAGCATGTTAGCGATACTGCGGTTAGAACTTTTATAAAAAGAGTAAGAGATAAAGTTGGAGAAAAATTTATTAAAAATGTTCCAGGTTTGGGATATAAAATCAATATAGAAAATTAGGATAAAAAAATTCTTTAAAATATAAAAAATAACAAATGATTAACAAAAATATTGGCTTTAAGAAAAAATGTATAATTAATAGTCTATAATATAAACTTGTTATCTTAAAAATTTTAAGGAGAAAGTCGATGCACCCAGGTAATGCATTAAATTACGACTATACAGTTGCAAAATACTTTATGTTTGCGACTATATTGTTCGGGATTGTAGGTATGGCTATAGGAACTCTTATAGCTTTTCAAATGGCATATCCTAATCTAAACTATTTAGCAGGCGAATATGCTACTTTTTCAAGACTTAGACCGCTTCATACTTCTGGTGTGATTTTTGGTTTTATGCTTTCAGGGATTTGGGCAACTTGGTATTATATAGGACAGCGTGTTCTTAAAGTAAGTATGGCTGAATCCAAATTTCTAATGGCTATAGGCAAGCTTCATTTTTGGCTTTATATGATTACCATGATTGTAGCTGTAATTTCTTTATTTGCAGGTGTAAGTACCTCTAAAGAGTATGCTGAACTTGAGTGGCCTTTAGATATTCTTGTTGTGCTTATTTGGGTTTTATGGGGTGTAAGCATTTTTGGACTTATTGGAATTCGCCGTGAAAAAACCCTTTATATTTCTCTTTGGTATTACATAGCTACATTTTTAGGTATTGCTATGCTTTATCTTTTTAACAATATGGCAGTTCCAACTTATTTTGTTGCAGAAATGGGTAAATGGTGGCATAGTGTATCTATGTATGCAGGGACAAATGATGCTTTAGTTCAATGGTGGTATGGGCACAATGCGGTTGCTTTTGTATTTACTGTGGGTATTATTGCTCAAATTTATTATTTCTTACCAAAAGAAAGCGGTCAACCGATTTTCTCTTATAAACTTTCTTTATTTGCGTTTTGGGGCTTGATGTTTGTTTATCTTTGGGCAGGTGGACATCACTTGATTTATTCAACTGTGCCTGATTGGATGCAAACTATGGGTTCGGTTTTCTCTGTAGTATTGATTTTACCTTCTTGGGGTTCAGCGATAAATATCTTACTTACTATGAAGGGTGAATGGAGTCAACTTCGTGAAAGTCCTTTGATTAAATTTATGATTTTAGCATCAACTTTCTATATGTTCTCAACACTTGAAGGCCCAATTCTTTCAATTAAATCAGTAAATGCTCTAGCTCACTTTACAGATTGGATTCCAGGACATGTTCATGATGGAACTTTAGGTTGGGTTGGTTTTATGACTATGGCAGCACTTTATCATATGACTCCTAGAATATTTAGAAGAGAGCTTTATAGCAAATCTTTAATGGAAGCACAATTTTGGATTCAAACTACAGGTATAGTGCTTTATTTTGCTTCTATGTGGATAGCAGGTATCACTCAAGGTATGATGTGGAGAGCTACAGATGAATACGGCAACTTGCTTTACAGCTTTATTGACACTGTTGTAGCTATTATACCTTATTATTGGATTAGGGCAATTGGTGGTTTATTATATCTTATAGGATTTTTCATGTTTACTTATAATATTTATAAATCAATTGCTTGTGGAAAAGTGCTTGATAAAGAGCCAAAAAGCGCTTCGCCTATGGCTGCATAAAAAGGAGAGAAAATGTTTAGTTGGTTAGAAAAAAATCCATTCTTTTTTGCTGTCGCTGTTTTTATTGTGATTGCTTATGCTGGGATTATTGAAGTGCTGCCAAATTTTGCAGAAAATGCAAGACCTATAGAAGGAAAGAAGCCTTATACAGTTTTACAGCTTGCAGGACGCCAAATTTATATCAAAGATAGCTGTAATGCTTGTCATTCACAGCTTATTCGTCCTTTTAAATCTGAAACTGATCGTTATGGTATGTATTCTGTCAGTGGCGAATTTGCTTATGATAGACCTTTTCTTTGGGGTTCAAAAAGAACAGGTCCTGATTTAATGCGTGTTGGAAATTATAGAACTACAGACTGGCATGAAAACCATATGTGGGATCCTGTTTCAGTTGTTCCAAATTCTATTATGCCTGCTTATAAGCATATGTTTAAAAACAATGCCGACATGGAAACTGCTTATGCAGAAGCTTTAACTGTTAAAAAAGTGTTTAATGTCCCTTATGATACTGAAAATGGAACCAAGTTAGGTACTTGGGAAGAAGCACAAGCTGAAATAAAAGCCGAAGCACAAGCTATAGTTGATCAAATGAAAAATCAAGAGGTAAAAGATGCTTTTGCTAGGGGCGAGATTAAAGAAATCGTTGCTTTAATCGCTTATTTAAATAGCTTAAAGTAAAAATATGGAACATTTAGTGATTATTTGGAATGTGATTAAAAATTTGGTCACTTTGAATTTATCAGCAGTGCAAAAACATGAATGGGAAATTTTTCAAGGTTATGGATTTTTTCTATTTGTAATGTTTTTATCAATAGTATTGTATTCTTATTGGTATCATCTTTATAGGGCAGAAAAAAAAGGCGAGAGAAATTATGAAAAATATGCAAATCTCGCTTTGAGCGATGATATCGATGATAGTGTTTTAGAAAGTAAAAGGAGTGCTTGATGCAATGGTTAAATTTGCAAGATAATGTTAATTTATTATCTTTCATTGGAGCGATTCTTATTATATTGATTACTCTTGTAGTCGTTGGTAGAATGTTTAAATATATGAAAGAGAAAAAAGGTGAGGCAGAATTAAGTGAGCATAGCTGGGATGGCATAGGAGAATATAAAAATGCGATTCCAATAGGCTGGGCTGTTATATTCTTTCTTACCATAGTATGGGCAGTTTGGTATTTTTTATGGGGATATCCTTTAAATTCTTACTCAAGTATAGGTGAGTACAACGAAGAAGTTAAGGCTTACAATACTAAATTTGAAGAAAAATTCCAAAACTTATCTACTGAAGATAAGGTAGCTATGGGACAAAATATCTTTTTGGTTCAATGCTCTGCTTGTCATGGAATTACTGGTGATGGTATCAATGGAAAAGCTCAAAATTTAAATATTTGGGGTAGCGAAGAGGGTTTAATCGATGCGATTAAACATGGTGCAAAAGGTATGAATTTCCCAGGTGGAGAAATGCCTGCTGCTGCGGATTTGGGAATTGCTGAAGAAGATATTCCTGCGATTGCTGCTTATGTAGCAAAAGAGCTTTCTGCTATCAAGAAAACTTCTAATGAAAATTTGGTTGCTAAAGGAAAAGAGGCTTATGCAACTTGTGCAGCTTGCCATGGTGAAGATGGAAAAGGTCAAGATGGAATTTTCCCTGATCTTACAAAATACGGCTCAGCAGCATTTGTTGTAGATGTTTTACATAGTGGTAAAACAGGCTTTATTGGAGCTATGCCAGCATTTTCTATATTGAATGATACTCAAAAAGAAGCTGTTGGTGAGTATGTAATTTCTCTTTCAAGGGGTGAATAATGGAAAACACTAATAGATGCGTATTTTCTCTTTCAGGTGTTACGGGTATGCTGATTGCTACCGTTTTATTGCTTGCAATTTTAGTAGGTTTAACCATTTGGGGTCTTAAAGTTCAACAAGAAGTAATGCAACAGCCCTACAGCCTTAAAGATATCCAAAATGTTAAAATGCTTGGTTCAAAAGAACAAGATCATAAAAGCATAGGAGGGACAGCGCAATGAGTAAAGTTTTAGAATATTTGATTGTTATTGGCTTAGTTGTGACTGCTGCGATTACTGCATGGTCGGTTTTAACTGCAAACCATCTTCATATAGGATGAGAAAAATACTACAGGATGGCTTATTAGCCATCTTTTTATTTTTTATACCTGTGCAAATTCTTGCCCTTGAGCCTGTAGTTTTTAATGAAAATGTACTTAACCAAAAAGTTGTTGATGAGATTAATCTTATCGGTAAAGAACTTCAAGAAAAAAGCGGAATTTTTGCCGGCGTAGCAATTGGCGATAAGAGCGATTTTCAAACTTTATTAGACTTACATAAGCAACTCCCACAATCTTATGTTTTGCTTGTTTTATCTAAAAATTCTCATAAAGTCGATATCATAGGTTCTAAAGGAGCTTTAACTTTAATCGATAAAGAAGCTGTGCTTAGTCCTTATCCAGGAACAGGATCTATTTTGCCTATTTTAGCGACCAATAAAGGCGATATTTATAATGCGGCTATTTTAAATGGCTATGGAGATATGGTTGATCGTTTAGCACAAGCTAGAGGGATTGAATTGCAACACTCTATAGGCAATGCAAACCGCGATACTATCAATATTTTAAGAATTTTAATCTATGGCTTTATTTGCTTTGCGTTGTTATACTACGCTCAAAGAAGAATGAAAAGGAAGAAAAATGCTTGAAAGTAAAAAAACCTTTTGGCCTTATGGAATTTTAATTTCGATTTTTGCTATTGTGGTTGCTTGTGTGGCAACTATTATAGTGGCAAGCAATTATCCTGTATATGAGGATGATTTTTATTTTGACTCTTACCAAAATGTTGAAAATAATTATAATATTATCCAAAAACAACAAGAGCAATTTGATGCCTTGTTTAAGGTTGAATTTCAAAATGATAAGATTGATTTGATTGGTAAAAGAAAGATTGCAAGTTATACAATCAGTGCAGATTCTTATCTAGCGCAATTTAAAATAACAGCCTTAAACGATCAAGCAAATATACAAAATTTAAAGAGTGAAATTTTACTTACAAGACCTCACACAAGAGAATTTGATCAAAAACTTTTAGGGCAAATTCAAGATGGAGTTTTAAGTGTATCCTTGTCTCAGCTTGAAAAAGGTAGATGGCAACTCAAAATCAAACTTAGCACAGATGATGAAATAACAGGCTTTTTTAGCTATGAATTAAATGTTCAATGATACTAAGAATATTTAGTTCCTCAAGAAAGATTAAAGAATATCAAGAAAAAGCAAAGGCCAAAAACGCTTTACTTGATTCTGCTTTTCTTGTATCAGATTTTTTAGATCGAGTATGCGTGGTAAATTCTTTTAAAGCAAGCTCTTATGAGAGCTTGCTTTTAATGCAAGAAGCTTGTTTAAAAAGTAAAGATTTAGAAAAAAAACTAGGTATTTCAGCTGAATTTTTTGCTTTTTTGAAAAATAACGAATACCTTTTTTCTTTTTTTAAAGAATTAAGTTTAGAAAAAAAAAGTATACAAGATCTTAAAAACAATGACTATTACGCAACTTATAATGAGCATTTAGAAATTTTAGACGAGGTTTATACAAATTATCTTCTTTTGCTTAAGCAACACAATTTATACGATGATTTATCCTTAGCTCAAGAATATAAACTTAATTTAGATTTTTTAAACGAATACGAAAGTATATATTATGATTTACAAGGTTTTTTAAGCAAATTTGAAGAGGATTTGTTGTGTGAGATTTCTAAAATCAAAAGCACAATCATAAGCTTTAAAACAAGCAAATTTAATCTTGAATACCTACTAGAACTTGACTTTTTAAAAGATATACACTTGGAACTTGATATGTTTTATGAAGTCAATCTTTCACAAAAAAAGATTTTAAAACAAGAAAAACTTTCAAATCCTAACACTTTAGTCAAGCTAAAGGCTTTTGAGCTTAGGTCTTTACAATGTGCTTTTGTTATGGATGAAATTTCTAATTTTGTCCGAGCAGGAATAGATCCTGAAAAGATAGCTGTTATCACTCCTGATGAAAGTTTTTGTGATCTTTTAAAACTTTTTGATAAAAACAATATGTTAAATTTTGCTAGTGGAGTAAGCATTAAAGAAAGTTTGTTTTATCAAAAGATCAAAGCCTTATATAATGGAGCAAATTCAGACGCTTTTATCTATAAGATAGATGAGAATTATTTCGAACAAGAAAAAATGATTTTTGATTATCATAATACTTTGTTGCATTATTTAGAACTTCAATTTGAAGATTTTAGAACTCGCTTTGATCAAATTTGTGATTTGCAGTATTTTGAAAATTTAATCCACAGTTTTTTAAAAGATGAAAGTCAAGAGCTTATGAATTTGGTGCAAAAAGAGCTTTGTTTTATAAAGGACTTGCTCAAAAACAAATCCTTAAAGCTTAAAGAACTCATGCAACTTTTTTTCATGCAATTAGATCAAATAAAGCTAAGTTATGTGGGTGGTGGAAAAGTCACTGTTATGGGACTTTTAGAAAGCAGGGGACTTAGTTTTGATGGTGTTGTCATACTTGATTTTAATGAAGATTTTGTTCCTAAAAGAAGTATTAATGAGTTGTTTTTAAACAATGAAGTGCGTAAAAAAGCAGGGCTTATAAGCTATGAAAGAAGAGAGAATTTACAAAGACTTTATTATGAAAATTTGATGAAAAATGCTAAAAAACTTAGCATTAGTTTTGTGGAGAATGAAGAGCAAACTCGATCGCGTTTTTTAGATGAGCTTGATTTTAATTTTTTTGAAGAAAAAACCACACCTTCTAAAGCCTATTTAAATGCTTTAAAACTCGACTATCAAGGCGTAGAGTTAAATTTAAATCCTATAAAAGTACCTGTTTTAAAACACGATATTTTCGAAAAAGAATTATCGTTTAGTCGTTTGAATTTATTTTTATATCAAAAAAGAACTTATTTTTATCGCTATATTTTAGAATTACCTGAAGCTAGAGCCTTAAGCGATGAAAGCAAGGCTAAAAATCAAGGAAATTTTATCCATAAAATGCTCGAGCTTTATTATAAGAATTATTCTAAAAATAATTTTAACCTAAAAATTTTCAATGATTTGTTAGAGCAAGAATATCCAAAATACAGCATTAGCGAACTTGAGCTTGAAATTTTTAAATTAAAATTTATACAATTTGCCGAAAATGAAAAAGAGCATTTTAAATTAGGTTATAAGGTGATTGAGCAAGAAGAGGAGCATCATAAAGCTTTAAATATCCAAAATCATACGATCAGGCTTAAGGGTATTGTTGATCGTATTGATAAGCTTGAGGATAAACATTTTATCATTGATTATAAAAGTGGAAAAGTCCCTGAAAAATCCTTTCAGCTAGCTTTTTATAAGGCTTTATGCGATGAAAATGCGGAAGCAAAATTTTATGATTTAAATCAAATGCAATTTGTTGAAGAAAAGGCCAAAAGCTTGGATGAGCTTAAAGAATGTCTAAAAGATTTGCTTGAGCAAAGAGAAGAAGAGATTGAATTTGAAAACGATAAAGATGAGTATTGCCCTTATAAAATCATCTACAAAAAGGATTTTAGATGAAATTTAAGCCTTTTTTAGCCTTAGAAGCAAGCGCAGGAAGCGGTAAAACTTTTGCCTTAAGTGTGCGTTTTGTGGCTCTTATTTTACAAGGAACAAAAATAAATGAAATTTTAGCTCTAACTTTTACCAAAAAAGCAAGCAACGAAATGAAAAAAAGGATTATCGAAACTTTTTTAAATTTGGAAAAAGAAAGTAAAAAAAGCGAGTGTAAAGAGCTTTGTGAGCTTTTAGGGTGCGAAGAAGACGAGCTGATATTTTTAAGAGATAAGAAAAAACAAGAGTTTTTAAGACAAGAGCTTAAGATAAGCACATTTGATTCTTTTTTTAGTCGAATTTTAAGAGCCTTTGCTTTAAATTTGGGATTAAGTAGTGATTTTGATACAAGTGAAGAAAAGCTCGATGTTAGGGCTGTTTTTTTAAAATTACTCAACCGCCAAGAATTAAAAGATTTAGCTTATTATAAGGTGAGTTTAGAAGATAATCATGATTTTTTTGAAGAGCTTGAGAATTTCTATGAAAATGCGTATTTTAAAGAATGCGTAAGGATTCCTAATCCTTCAAAAGCTTCTATCAATCAAGCCTATGATGATTTAAGGGTTTATTGTTTAAGCTTAGATCATGTCAAAGGATATAAATATTTATGCACGCATTTTAAAGATGAAGTGCTTCAATTAAGCCAATTTGCAAAGTCAGATCTTTTGAATTTAACAGGTGCTCCAAAATACTTGCAAGAATTAGAAGATAGCGATGCTAAATTCAGCCAAAAAAGAAAAGCATTCATCAAAGCTTTAGATGCTTATGCTAAAGAGCTTGAAGAATATAAGATCGCAAATTTAATGAATCTTTTAAGCCATTTTAGCAAGGCTAAAGATATCATCCAAAAAGATAAAAATACTTTAAGCTTTAGCGATATTAGCCGAAGGGTGCTAGATCTTATCAGAAGTGATTTTAAAGATATGATTTATTTTCGCTTGGATGGCTATATTTCTCATTTATTAATCGATGAATTTCAAGATACTAGCGTGGTGCAGTATCAAATTTTAAGACCTTTGATCGCCGAGCTTGTTTCGGGCGAGGGCGTGAAGAAAAATAGAACCTTTTTTTATGTGGGCGATAAAAAACAAAGTATCTATCGTTTTAGAAAGGGTAAAAAAGAACTTTTTGATTTGTTGCAAACTGAATTTAAACAAATTCAAAAAGATCAACTCACGATCAATTACCGCTCTAAACAAATTTTGGTTGATTTTGTCAATAAAACCTTTCAAAGCAAGATTAAAGACTACACCCCTCAACTTTCTTTAGAAAGCAAAAAAGGTGGCTTTGTGCGTGTGATCGAGTCGCAAGAAACAAAGGTGGATAAAGATCAAGCTAAAGAAATTCAAGATAAAACCCTAGAAGCTTTGCTAGAGCAGCTTAAATTTTTAAAAAGTAAAAATATCATTTATGATGATATTTGCATTTTGTGTTGGAAAAATAACGATGCGGATATGATTTTGGATTTTTTACACGAGCAAGATATCCCAGCCTTTACTCAAAGTAATATTTTACTCGAAAATAAAGCCTGCGTAAGAGTACTTTTAGAATACGCTAAATATTGTATTTTTGGCGATAAGTTTTACTTGCATTTTTTGAAAGAAATGTTAGGCTTTGAGCCTTTGAAATTAAAGCTTGATTTGGCAAAAAGTGCTGTGCAAAATGTGCTTTATTTGATCAAAGAATTAAAACTTGATCTTAATGATATGGCTTTGATTCAGTTTGTAGAATACGCTAAAAGCAAGGATGATTTTTTAAAGCTTTTGTTTGAGCCTTGCACTTTAAAAATTATGAGTGAGCAAAATAGAGGTATAAATATCATGACTGTGCACAAATCCAAGGGCTTGGAATTTGATCATGTGATTTTACTTGATAGTCTTTCAAAAAACAATCCCAACAATAAAACCATAATGCTTGAGTACGATATCGATCAAGGTTGGGAGCTTCACATAAAAGATAGCTACCGAAAAGCGACTCAAGAGAGCGAATATAAAGCTTTTATAGATAAAATCACAAAAGCAGATTACGAAGATGATATCAATAAGCTTTATGTTGCTTTTACAAGGGCAAAAGACAATCTTATCATCATCAAAAGAAATGCCTCGTTTCAAAGTGGAAATTATCCAAGTTATTTAAACACTATGCTTGATATTGAAATTCAAGAATTAGGCGAGATAGAAATTCAAACCAATGACACCCACTTGCCTCAAAAAGAAAGCTTTCAAGCCTTAATGGAATTTGAAAAAATTCCTTTGCAGGATATAGAAAGAAAAGAAAATACAAGCTCGGATGAAATTTATTTTGGAAATGCTTTTCACTTTTTTATGCAGAATTTAAAGCTTCCACAAGGAGAAAATTTTGACATTCTTTGTCAGAAGGTGAGTGGTAAATTTAGACATTTTTTAAATCACGATGATTTTGAAAGGCTTTTTAAAAGGATAAAAAATTTACTTGCTAATGCCCAATTTCAAAAACTCATCGAAAATAAAAAATTGCTCAAAGAGCAAGCTTTGAGTTTTCAAGGTGAGATTAAACAGCTTGATTTGCTTGCTTTAGGCGAGGATGAAGCTATCATTATAGACTATAAAACGGGTTTGAATTTCAACAAGCATAAAGAGCAGGTTTTGCTTTATAAAGAAGCTATAGAGAAGATTTTGGCTAAGAAATCAACTCAAGCTTTTTTAGTTTATGTTTTAGAAGATAAGGTGGAGATAATAGAGATTTAATAGCGTATATCATCAAATTTAGGCTCGATTACAATTTTTCCACTTTTATCTATTAAACCGTATTTTCCATTTAACCCTACTTTTGCTAATCCTTCTCTAAAGCTCCAAATACTATCAAATTTAGGCTTGATTACGAATTTCCCACTTTTATCTATTAAACCAATTTTTCCATTTAACCCAACACTTGCTAATCCTTCTCTAAAATCCCAAATATCATCAAATTTAGGTTTGATTGCAAATTCTCCATTTTTATCTATAAAGCCCCATTTGCCATTTAACCCTACTGCTGCTAATCCTTCGCTAAAATTCCCAACACCATCAAATTTAGGCTCGATTACAATTTTCCCATTTTTATCCATAAAACCGTATTTTCTATTTAACTCAACTTTTGCCAATCCTTCGCTAAAATCCCAAATACTATCAAATTTAGGCTTGATTACGAATTTCCCACTTCTATCTATAAAACCCCATCTTCCATTTAACTTAACTCCTGCTAACCCTTCACTAAAATACTCACCACTATCAAATTTAGGCTCGATTGCAAATTTTCCACTTCTATCTATAAAACCGTATTTTCCATTTAACTCAACTTTTGCCAATCCCTCACTGAAGCCCCAAATATCATCAAATTCAGGCTTTGCTATAATTTCCCCGTTTTTATCTAAGAAGCTCCACTGTCCATCGATTTTTACCCTTATTAAATCACCGCTTACAAAGATACCAGCAAAACAAGCTTTACCATCTCCATCATCGCATTTTTCTTTATAGATAGTTTGGAGCATTTTACAGCTACTTGCATCATCGTAGTGGCATTTTCCCTCAAGTTTGTTTATATAAACTCTGCTGTATTTTCCACCATAAAAATACTGATATATGCTTAGCGAAGCTATCAAAAAGAAACTCACCATGCTAATTATGATTTTGCTTTTATGTTTTGAGATAAATTCTTTTCTTTGTTTGAGACTTTTTTCTCTTTCTTCTTGAGCTATTTTTCTTTTCTCTTCTTCTAGTCTTCTTAATTCTTCTTGTTTTCTTCTTTCTTGTTCTAGTTTTTCTTCTGCTTGCGGATCGTATAAATCACTATTTCCACACTCTTTGCAGAATTTAGCTACATCTAAATTTTTTGTATTGCAATGATTACAAATAAGCATTATGCACCCCTTGTTTCTTTGATGATTTCATAGGCTAAATTGATCTTTTTCATCATCTCTTGAGCTATTTTTAAAAGTTCAGGTGGAAGTTCTTTGGAGTGGAGATTGTCATAGTGGTACTCTTTGGCTAATTTTCTATAATTTTTCTTGATAGTTTCAAAATCATCCTTAGGATGAGAATTTAAAATTTCATAAGCTTGTTCGAGAGTGATTGTAAATTTGTCTTCTTTTGGTTGTTCTTGCTGTGCTTTTTCATGGGTAAAATTATAAATTTGTTCATATTTTAGCTTTACTTCTCTAAATTTTATAAGGTTTAATCCAAGTCCTACGATGATATTTTCCATAAGAGCATTTTCATTTGCGCTCATTTTTGCATCATAATATATCAAATCAAGCAGTAAACATATGAGAAAATCGATTTCTTTCTCGTAAAATCTTGCACCAGTGCAAAGTTCATGGATACTTCTGCCTTGATTTTTTTCATACTCAAAAATACTTGCATAAGTATTTCTAAATCCACTGTATTCTTTAGAATAAAACATCTCTATCTTATCGAGCAAAGAAGATATAAATTTGGATAAATCTTTTGTGATGATTTTATCATCTGCTTTTGCAACTTTTGCCAAAAGCGCTACTATGATAGCGGGATTTTTACTGTAAATATAATCAAGCCTTTGTCTTGCGGGATGATTTAATTCTTTTCCACAAAATATACAAAATTTAGCATCTTCTTCAGGGTTTATCTTAAGACAATTTTTACATTGAAGATACTCTTGAATTTTAAATTTTAAAGAAAACAAAATAAAACCTTATTTTTAATATAATAAAAAGTAATTTTAACAAGGATATACTTAAAATGTAATATTTTATCTGTGCTAGCGAGATAAAAATAAAAAGGCTACTAAACTTTAAATATTCTTAAATTAAGTATTATTTAAGTAAAAATAATTATAATCTCATTTTTAAAAAATTTTTGGCAAAGGTAAAAATTATGACAAAGATAACAAAGCCAAACGAAGTTAAACGAGAATGGATTGTTTTAGACGCAGAAGGCAAACGCTTTGGTCGTCTTTTAACTGAAGTAGCAACAATTTTAAGAGGTAAAAACAAACCTTGCTTTACTCCTAATGTTGATTGTGGTGATTATGTGATTATCATCAATGCTTCAAAAGCTGTATTTACAGGTGCAAATAAAGCAGAAGATAAGCTTTATCACAGACATTCAGGATATTTTGGAAGCGTAAAAAGCGAAAAATTCGGAGATTTACTTGAAAAAAATCCTGCAAAATTATATAAATTAGCAGTTAGAGGTATGCTTCCTAAAACAAATTTGGGTAGAGCGATGCTTAAAAAATTAAAAATTTATGCGGGTAGTGAGCACCCACACACTGCGCAAATTGCTAAAGAAGGAAAATAATCATGGCAACAACATATGCAACAGGTAAAAGAAAAACTGCTATAGCAAAAGTATGGGTAAAACCAGGTAGCGGTAAAATCAGCGTTAATGGTATCGATTTAAATACTTGGCTTGGTGGACATGAAGCGATCAAGCTTAAAGTAGTTCAGCCTTTACTTGTAACTAAGCAAGAAACTTCAATGGATATCAAAGCAACGACTTTAGGTGGTGGTTATAGTGCTCAAGCAGAAGCTTTAAGACACGGAATTTCAAGAGCTTTAGCGGCTATGGATGCTGATTTTAGAGCTTTATTGAAACCTAAAGGACTTCTTACTAGAGATAGCAGAACTGTTGAGCGTAAAAAATATGGACGCCGCAAAGCAAGAAGAAGCCCACAATTCTCTAAACGTTAATCTTTGGCGGGATTTTCCCGCTTTTTATATTTTATCTCTATTTACTATTTATTTTTTTTATATTTTATGATATAATTGAACTTCGTACTACTTAAGTGAATTTATCTATGAAAGGCTTTTGATGAGAAAGTTATTGCTATGTTTAGGGTTGTCAAGCGTTTTATTTGGTGCAGATAACAATGTAAAATTTGAAATCACTCCTACTTTGAATTACAATTATTTTGAAGGTAATTTAGATATGGATAATCGCTATGCACCAGGGATTAGACTAGGGTATCATTTTGATGATTTTTGGCTTGATCAATTAGAACTAGGTTTAGAACATTACTCGGATGTAAAATATGCAAATTCTACTCTTACCACCGATATTACTAGAACTTATTTGAGTGCTATTAAAGGCATTGATTTAGGTGAGAAATTTTATTTTTATGGTTTAGCTGGTGGGGGATATGAGGATTTTTCTAAAGGCGCTTTTGATAATAAAAGTGGAGGATTTGGCCATTATGGAGCAGGTTTAAAATTTCGCCTTAGTGATTCTTTAGCTTTAAGACTTGAAACAAGAGATCAAATTTCTTTCCATGATGCAGATCATAGTTGGGTTTCAACTTTGGGCATTAGTTTTGGTTTTGGCGCTAAGCAAGAAAAAGTTGTAGTGGAGCAAACAAAAGAAGTAGTTAATAAACCTCAAGTTGTAACCCCTGCTCCAGCTCCTGTAGTCTCACAATCAAAATGTCCTGAAGAACCAAGAGAGGGTGCTTTGTTGGATGAGAATGGTTGCGAAAAAACAATTTATTTAGAGGGACATTTTGATTTTGATAAAGTAAATATCAACCCAGCCTTTGAAGAACAAATCAAAGAAATTGCTCAAATTTTAGATGAAAATGTAAGATATGATACTATTTTAGAGGGTCATACTGATAATATAGGTTCTAGATCATACAATCAAAAACTTTCAGAAAGACGCGCTAACAGCGTTGCAAAAGAGCTTGAAAAATTCGGTGTAGATAAAAGTCGTATCCAGACAGTTGGTTATGGTCAAGATAAGCCACGCTCAAGCAATGACACTAAAGAGGGTAGAGCAGATAATAGAAGAGTAGAGGCTAAATTTATTTTAAATTAATGAAAAAGACTATTTTATTTGACTTAGATGGCACTTTGATTGATTCTACTGATGCCATCTTAAATTCTTTCCAAGGAGCTTTTAAAATCCTTGGATTAACTCCAAAAAATAACGAAGAGATTAAAAATCTTATAGGCCATCCTTTAGAGCATATGTTTAAAATTCTTTACCATGAAAAAGCGCATTTGAGTCAAGAATTTGTTCTAGCTTATCGTGAAATTTATTCACAGATTTATTTAGAGCAGACTACTCTTTTGCCTAAGGCAAAAGAAGCTTTAGAATTAGCTTTTGAAATTGCGGACTTAGGTATAGTGACAACTAAGGGTGGAAAATTTACTCCCTTGTTGTTAGAGCATTTAGGAGTGAAAAAATTCTTTAAAACTTTAATAACACTTGAAGATGTAACAAATCCAAAGCCTCATGCAGAACCCATACTTTTAGCCTTAGAAAAAATGCAAAAAACTAAAGAAAATGCCTATATGATAGGCGATACGATCTTAGATATCCAAGCAGCAATGGCAGCAAATATTACCCCCTTAGCTTTAAGTTGTGGTTATGGAGATGAAGATGAGTTAAAACGCTATTCTATAGTATTTCCAAGTGCCTATAAATCGGTTTTATATATAAAAAATGATTAAACTAACTTCAAGTTTTTGTTAAACGCCTTTTAAGAGAATTTATAGTAAATTGATAGCTAAAAAATTATAAAAATTATCAATTAATAATAAAAGGAAGGTTTCTATGGGTAAAATTATGAAAACTATGGATGGAAATGAGGCCGCTGCATATGCTGCATACGCCTTTACTGAAGTAGCCGGTATTTATCCTATTACACCCAGCTCTCCTATGGCTGATTATACTGATATGTGGGCAGCTGCGGGTAAAAAAAATCTTTTTGGTGTTCCAGTAAAAATCGTTGAAATGCAAAGTGAGGCAGGTGCAGCAGGTACTGTGCATGGATCACTGCAAACAGGAGCTTTAACCACAACTTATACAGCTTCTCAAGGTTTATTACTAAAAATTCCAAATATGTATAAAATTGCAGGGCAATTACTCCCCTGTGTAATCCATGTGGCAGCGCGTTCTTTAGCAGCGCAAGCTTTATCTATCTTTGGTGATCATCAAGATATTTATGCTGCAAGACAAATTGGTTTTGCTATGCTTTGTTCGCATTCTGTGCAAGAAACTATGGATTTAGCTGGAGTTGCACATTTATGTGCGATTAAAGGAAGAGTGCCATTTTTGCATTTCTTTGATGGTTTTAGAACTTCGCATGAAATTCAAAAAGTTGAAGTAATGGATTATGAGCATTTTGATAGATTGTTAGATCGCAAAGCTTTGCTTGAATTTAGAAATAGTGCTTTAAATCCTGAAAACCCTAAAACACGCGGTACGGCACAAAATGATGATATTTATTTTCAAACAAGAGAAGTAAGCAATCGTTTTTATGATGCTTTACCAGATGTTGTAAATGAATATATGCAAGAAATTTCAAAAATCACAGGTAGAGAATATAAGCCATTTACTTATTATGGACACAAAGAACCTGAAAGAATTGTTATAGCTATGGGTTCTGTGACTCAAACCCTTGAAGAGGTTGTTGACCATCTTAATTCTAAGGGTGAAAAAGTAGGGATTGTAAAGGTTTATTTATATCGTCCTTTTAGTTTAAAATATTTCTTTGATGTTATGCCAAAATCTGTGAAAAAAATAGCTGTTTTAGATAGAACTAAAGAGCCAGGAAGTCTTGGAGAGCCTTTATATCTTGATATTAAATCAGCTTTCTATGGTAAAGAAAATGCTCCTATTATCGTAGGAGGAAGATATGGACTTTCTTCTAAAGATGTTGATCCTGCACAAATGATAGCGGTATTTGAAAATCTTAAACTTGATAATCCAAAAGATGGTTTTACAGTGGGTATTATCGATGATGTTACTCATACTTCTTTGCAAACAGGTGAAAAAATTTCACTAGGAGATGAAAGCGCTATAGAATGTTTATTTTATGGGCTAGGTGCAGATGGTACTGTGGGTGCTAATAAAAATTCTATTAAAATCATCGGAGATAAAACAGACTTTTATGCACAAGCGTATTTTGCTTATGATTCTAAAAAATCAGGGGGCTATACAAGAAGCCATTTAAGATTTTCTAAAAAACCAATCCGCTCAACCTATCTTGTTTCAACTCCACATTTCATCGCTTGTTCGGTAGCGGCTTATCTTGAAATTTATGATGTTTTAGCAGGAATCCGAAAAGGAGGAACTTTCCTTTTAAATAGTATTTGGAATGCTGAAGAAACTATAAGACAACTTCCAGATGCAGTTAAGAAGACTTTGGCTGAAAAAGAAGTGAATTTTTATATTATCAATGCTACAAAACTTGCTCGTGATATAGGACTTGGAAATCGCACAAATACTATTATGCAATCTGCCTTTTTCAAACTTGCAAAAATCATTCCTTATGAAGATGCTCAAAAATATATGAAAGAATTAGCTTATAAGTCTTATAGCAAAAAAGGCGATGCTATTGTAGAGATGAATTACAAAGCTATTGATGTAGGAGCAGATGGACTTGTAAAAGTAGAAGTTGATCCAAGTTGGAAAAATTTAGAAATCAAAGAAAAAGAACAAATCAATGCTTACAAGGGTACTGAATTTGTTGAAAAGATCGTTAAACCTATGAATGCAGCAAAAGGAGATGAATTACCTGTATCTACTTTCTTAGGTTATGAAGATGGAAGCTTTGAGCATGGAACGACCGAATACGAAAAACGCGGCGTTGGGGTAATGGTACCAAGATGGATAGAGGCTAATTGTATCCAATGTAATCAATGTGCTTCTGTATGTCCGCACGCGGTTATTAGACCATTTTTAATCAATGATGAAGAAATGGCTAAAGCTCCAAGAGGAGTAAAAGATCACGCTTTAGAAGCTAAGGGTACTAAAGGTGAAAAATTGAGCTTCAAAATTCAGGTTTCTCCACTTGATTGTACGGGCTGTGAGCTTTGTGTGCATGAGTGTCCTACTAAGGAAAAATCTTTGGTTATGGTTCCTCTTCAAGAAGAAATGGATTTTGGTGAGCAAGAAAATGCAGATTATTTATTTAAAGAAATTACTTACAAAGATGATATTTTAAATAAAGAAAGCACCAAAGGGGCTCAGTTTGCTCAACCTTTATTTGAATTCCATGGAGCATGTCCAGGTTGTGGTGAAACTCCTTATATTACTTTGATTACTAGATTATTTGGTGAAAGAATGATTATCGCTAATGCTACGGGATGTAGTTCGATTTATGGAGGTTCAGCTCCTTCTACTCCTTATAGAAAAAGCGTGAAAAATGGACATGGCCCTGCTTGGGGGAATTCATTGTTTGAAGATAATGCCGAATTTGGTTTGGGTATGAAAATTGCAACTGAAAATACAAGATATCGCATTGAAAATATTATGAATGAAAATATGCAAAAAGTACCTAATGCTTTAGCAGCATTGTTTAAAGAATGGATTGCTAATAAAGACAAAGGTGCAGAATCGGTAGAAATCAAAGATAAGATGATACCTATTTTAGAGCAAAATACTGATATTAAAGCTGTTCAGGATATTTTAAATTTAAAACATTTTTTAAGTAAAAAATCTCATTGGATTTTTGGTGGTGATGGCTGGGCTTATGATATAGGTTATGGCGGGCTTGATCATGTTTTAGCAAGCGGTGAAAATGTAAATATTTTAGTACTTGATACAGAAGTGTATTCTAATACAGGGGGCCAAAGTTCAAAATCTTCAAGAACAGGTGCAGTTGCGCAATTTGCCGCAGCAGGAAAACCTATACAGAAAAAAGATTTGGGTCAGATTGCTATGACTTATGGTTATATTTTTGTAGCACAAGTTAATTCTACGGCAAATTATAGCCATTTAATCAAAGCTATTATGGCAGCTGAAGCTTATGATGGTCCTTCTTTGATTATATGCTATTCTCCTTGTATCGCTCATGGTATCAAGGGTGGGCTTGGATATTCAGGCGAGCAAGGTGAACTTGCTACAAAATGCGGTTATTGGCCTCTTTATACTTTTGATCCAAGACTAGAAGAACAAGGCAAAAATCCTTTAACTATGGTAGGAAAAGAGCCTGATTGGGATCTTTATGAAAGCTTTTTAATGAATGAGGTGCGTTATAATTCTTTGAAAAAATCAAATCCAGAGCATGCAAAAGAATTATTTGAGCGCAATAAAAAAGATGCACAACGCCGTTATAGACAGCTTAAAAGAATTGCTATGGCTGATTTTAGCGATGAGGTTGAGAGCTGATAAAATATTTTTTAAGTATAACATTGTGCTTTTGCACTTTGTTATCATATGAGGATTTTGAAGAATATTTTAAGATTTTAAACACCAAGCAGAATGTAGAGCTTGGAAATCTTCAAAATCCATTCTTTAATCCTACTTTTGAAAAAATCAAAGACATAAAAATTATTGCTATTATGCTTGATAGAGTAAAGATTGATAATAAATGGTATAAAAAGGGTGATAAGATAGGGGAGGCCGTGATTACTGATATTACTACAAAAGAAATTATTTTAAGATATGATACTTTGGATTTTAAAATAGCGTTTAAAAACAATGATAAGATTAATATTTATTAAAATTCTATTTTTTACCAATCTTATTTATGCCATGGAATGCCAAAAACGCTTATTTGATATAAATATCAATGAAGATCTAAGCATAGAAGAAAGTCTAAAAGAACTTGCTAGTTATTGCTCTTTTAGCGTGGTAATTAAAGATACAATTGCTAAGGAAAAACTAAAAGCCATTCAAAGCAGTATCAATATCCACCAAATGAGTTTAGATGAAATTTTTAAACTTTTTATAGAAGAACAGGACCTAGCTTATAAATTTGATGGCAAGATTTTAAAAATTTCTGCTTTACAAACTAGAATTTTTAAAATCAACTATATTACTTCAGTTAGAGAAGGACAAAGCATAACCAAGGCTTCGGTGGATTCTAAGCCAAGGCAAAGTGAGTATTATAGCGCTTTTGAAGATAATGAAGATAATATGATTAAAAGTATGGAAAAATTTGACTTTTGGCAAAATATAGAAAAAGAGATTATGATTTTGCTTAGCTCCTCACATGAAAACTATGATATAAAAGCACCTATAGTCAATCCAAATGCTGGGCTTGTTATCGTTACTGGAACGCATTCTCAGCTTCAACGCGTAAAAGCTTATTTACAAAAGCTTGAAAGTCGTCTTAAAAAACAAGTTATTATAGATGTGAGTATACTTGCTGTAAATCTTAATAAAAATCATTCTAGTGGGATCAATTGGCAAAATTTCAATATAGGATTAAATTCTCAAACGAGCGATAATACAAATTCTTTTATGCAAATACAAAATGGTCAAGGTTTTGTTAAAAATTTGGGTTTAAGAGCGAATTTGAATTTTGATTCCATTGTCAATTTTTTATCTCAAAGTGGAAAAACCAGTGTTTTATCTAATCCTAAATTAATGGCTTTAAACAATCAACAAGCCATTATTTCCATAGGCGATACTGTGAATTATCAAGTAAAAGAAAGCTCTAAAGGTACTGAAAATGGCACAACTGTAAGTGAGAGTTATAGTAATTATTCTATTTTCATAGGAATTTTGCTTAATATTTTGCCCGAAATTTCTGATGATGGAAAAATCATGCTTAGGATCAATCCAAGTCTAAGCGACTTTAAATACCCAGAGGACAATAAAAGACAAAAAGAACCCCGCACTATCGCGCCTGATACAATTCAAAAAAAGCTTTCAAGTGTGGTGCAAGTAGAAAATAATCAAACTTTAATTTTGGGCGGACTTATCTCTCATAATCGCTCACAAAATGATAATTCTGTTAATTTTTTATCTAAAATTCCCATTTTGGGTTCTTTATTTAGAAGTGAAGATGAAAATTCCAATATCACAGAAATTGTTTTTATCATCACCCCAAGCATAGTAGACAATACACATATACCTAGTCTTAGGGAGTTAGGATTTAAATACAATGAATAATATAATTGCTTTTAGACAAGAATGTTTTGATCAAATCAATGCCTTATTAAAAAATAAAGCTTTGATTTTACTTTGGGGTAAAAGCGGTAGTGGGAAAAGTGTTTTATTGCAAAGACTTGCGCTATATCATAATGAAGATTTTACCAATGAAATTTTTACAGATGAAAAAGATTTTCATCATTTTATACAAGATAAAAAACGAAAAATTATCATACTAGATGAAGTGGGGATGTATAGTCCTAATGTATTAGAACTAATTCGGATTTATAGCGATGAAATGAGTTTTGTGCTTAGCTCGCATAAAAAAATCAATCTTTTTGAAGAGGAGTATTTTAAAAGTCGTTTTAGTGCTATTTTTTGGCTTCAAAAACCTGATATAAATGAATTAAGCAATTATATCAAAATGAAATTTAATCAAGACTTTCCCCAAAAATCTTTAAAATTTCTTATGAAAATTTATCAAGGAAATTTAAGGTATTTAGACAAGATACTTCAAAGTTTTTGCGAATTAAACACCTATTTAAACAATAAAAAAAGTCAAGATTATATTTTAAGACTAAGCGCATTAGAACAGGGATTTTTAAAATGAATATAGAAGAAAGAGTGCGCGAGCTTGAGGATAAATATAAAAGATATTTATTGAAAAAATATTTTAAGTTTTTATTTATCTTTGCCATTTTGATAGCATGCATGCTTATAAGCTTTTTTATGGTGCAAGATTTTTACAAACAAAAGGCCTTAGCTTTAGAAGCTTTAGAATATAAAAAAACACTCAATTGGCAAATTACACAAGCGCAAATTGCAAATGAAAAAAATAAAATTTTACAAGAAAGATTATCCAAAGATGAAAGCAAAGATGAGTTAGAAGAGGAGTTGAAAACTCAAATTGATATTTATTCTAAGATTTTAAATATAAGTGATTTAAAAAGGAGTTTTTACCAAAATCCAAGCTATCAAAAAGCCATGAATTTAGCTACTCAGTATTATGAAAACAAAGATTATGAAAAGTCTATTTTTTGGTCTTTAAAAGCCAATGACATCGATAGAAAAAATTCAGACTCATGGGTTTTATTTGCCAAGGCTAAACAAGCTTTAGGAAAAGATGAGGAGGCTAAGCAAGCTTTGGATACTTATGTAAGTTATTATGGCTTGATTGAATTTGATAAGGAGATAGATGATTGAGCGATTTTTATTTGAAGATTATATTAATGGTAAAATCACCCTTGAGCAAATTGATCGTGAGCATAAAATCGATAGTGAAATTTTTCTAAAAGCTTTGGCTAGTGATAAAAATATTTCTTATTCTACTTTAGAGGAACTTGATCTTAGTTTGGGTGAAAAATTTCCATGTAGTTTTCTTTTTAAATTTAAAATCTTGCCCATTTTAAGTAAAGAAAATACACTTCATATAGCAAGCTCCAAACCTTGTTCTTTAGAGCTTTTAGATGAGATTAGAATTTTTTATGAAGTTAAGAATATAGAAGTTTTGATCGCAAGCGAATTTAAGATTATGAAATTTTTATATAAACTTCAAGTTAGAGAAAAACTTAAAAATTTAAGCACCAATCTTAGATTAGAATGGAAAGAAAATAGAAGTCAAGATGAGCAAAGTTGTATCAGTCAAATTTTTGATTTTATACTCGATGAAATTCTTGAATTTAATCCTAGCGATATACATATAGAAGCAAGAGAAAATGATACTTTGATAAGATTTAGAGTAGATGGAATTTTACGCGAATTTGCTTGTCTTGAAAAAGATATTTATGAGGCTTTGGTTTTTCATATTAAATTTTTATCGCAGCTTAATGTTGCAGAATCAAGAAAGGCTCAAGATGGAAATTTTGAGCTTAAAATCAAAGAAAATAGATATGATTTTAGGATTTCATCTTTGCCTTTGCAAAATGGCGAAAGCATTGTGATAAGAATTTTAAAACACAACGAAGAAATTTTGGATTTAGAAAATTTAAATTTGGGCGAAAAAAATCTTACAATTCTAAAAAAAGCCCTATACAACCCTTATGGAATGATTTTACTAACAGGTCCTACAGGAAGTGGAAAAAGTACAAGTTTATATGCTTGTTTAAATGAGCTAAAAAGCATAGAAAAGAAAATAATTTCTGTGGAAGATCCTATAGAATATAAAATGCCTTTAATTCAGCAAATTTTGCTAAATCCAAAAGCAGGACTTGAATTTAATAATGCCCTAAGAGCCATTTTAAGACAAGATCCTGATATTATCATGGTAGGAGAAATCAGAGATGAGGAGAGCCTTGATATAGCGATTAAGGCTTCCTTAACGGGGCACTTGCTTTTAAGTACTTTGCATACAAATAATGCCATTTCTACCATAGATAGATTAATTGACATGAGTGCAAAGCCTTATTTGATCGCTTCTGCTTTAAGGCTTGTCATTGCCCAGCGTTTAGTGCGCAAGCTTTGTCCTAAATGCAAGCAAAAAAGCACTAAGGTTTATGAAATAAAAGGTGATTTTTTTGAAGCTAAAGGCTGCGAGTATTGTCATCATAGTGGATATCAAGGTAGAGAACTCATCAGTGAGTGTTTATATATCGATGAGGAAATAGCTCAAGTTATTAGAGAGGGTGGTTATAAAAATAAAATTCTAGAGCTTGCTAAAGTAAAGGGTTTTCAAAGTATGTTTGAGCAAGGTTTGCAAAAAGCAAAAGAGGGTATAACTAGCATAGATGAGCTTTTAAGGGTACTTAATGAAGCTTTATGAGCTCGAGATTAAAGGCAAAACAAAACAGACAAAGCATTTAAGGGCTAAAAATTTAAACGAAGCTCAAGCAAAAGCTATCGCTAAAAAATGGGAAATTTTAAATATCAAAGAGATACAAAAAGCAAGTTTTAAAAGATTAGATGATGCAAGATTTATCCTTTTCTTTCAAGAATTATCTTTGCTTTGCGAAGTAGGAATCAGCATAAAAGATGCTTTAAAGGAGCTTGATAAAATATATTCTCACAAGATGATTGCCAAGCTTTGCGATAATTTAAATTTAGGACAAAATTTAAGCCTTGCTTTTGAAAATGCAAATTTTGGACTTACTCATGCGGAATTAGCCCTTATTAAAACTTCCCAAAACACAGGAAAATTAAGTGAAATTTTCATGCAAATTTCAAGATTAAGACAAAATAATGTAGAAAATGAACAAAGAGTCAAAAAAGCTTTAAGATATCCTTTGATTGTTTTTTTAAGTGTGTGCGCGGCTTTTGTTTTACTCATGCTTTTTGTTGTGCCTAATTTTAAAGATTTATTTGAGGATTTAAATTTAGCCTTACCCTTTATAACCGAGCTTATAATTTATATTTATAATTTTTTGGATAAGTATATTTTGCTTGTGTTTTGTTTGATCGCACTTATTTTATTTCTTACTTTATTTTTGTATAGAAAATATTATTTCTTTTCATATTTTTGTGATAGCTTGCTTTTAAAACTTCCTTTGTTGTCTAAATTTATTATTTATCAGCAAAATTATTCTTTTTTTATGATTTTCTCTTTACTTTTAAAAAGCGGCATTTCTCTTTTGGAAGCTTTTAAATTAGCCACTTTGGCCTTAAATAATAAAAAGGTATTATTGTATTATCAAGAAATTAGAACATTTATGGATTCTGGCCTTGAAATAAGTCACGCCTTTAAAAAAGTAGATCTTTTTGATCCTTTGGTTTTTTCTATGTTGAGTATAGCTATGAAAAGTTCTAAGCTTGAGTTTTTGAGCGAGGAGATTGCGAAATATTATAAAAACAAAAGTGAAAATTTAATGGACAAGTTTTTAAGCTTTTTAGAACCTATAATGACTTTATGGGTTGCGATTTTAGTATTGTTTTTAGCACTTGGAATTTTTTTACCTATATGGGAACTTAGCTCAGGAGTAAATTTTTAAGAAAAATAATCCCAAGCAACCTTGATGATAGTAGCACCTACGACGATTAAAAACAAGGTTTTTATAAATTTGCCATTGGTTTTAAGTACTAATTTTGAACCAAGATAGGCCCCTAAAATTTGTCCTACACCCATAAGCAAACCTACTATCCATAAAAGTTCATATTGCCACAAAAAGATAAAAAGAGCAACGACATTGCTGGTGAAATTTAGAATTTTTGTATTAATACTTGCTTTTTTCATATTAAAACCCAGTAGCATTACGCAAGCAAAAATCCAAAATGAACCCGTCCCAGGCCCTAAAAAACCATCATAAAAACCCAAAGTTAAACCACAAATTAAATGAAAAAATTTGATATTTTTTATCTTTGCTTCACTCTCGTGTTTACCCAAACTAGGACGCAAAGCAGTGTATAAAAAAGTCAAAGTTAAGAAAATCAAAATGATAAGTTTTAAATGCTCATCTTTTACAAAAAGCACGCTGTAACTTCCTATGGCTGCGCCTAAGGCTGTGAAAAAAATACCATAAGCAAGATGAGGTAGGGTGGTTGATTTAAAATAAGTTAAAGTCGCTGTAAAAGAGCCAAAGACACTTTGGAGTTTATTGGTTGCCAAAGAAAGATGTGCAGGAATTCCACAGGCTATAAGCGCAGGAAGTGTGATAAGCCCACCTCCACCCACAATAGAATCAATAAATCCTGCAAAAAGAGCTACAAAAAACAATACAAAATAATAAATCGTATCTAGATGTTCAAAGCCCATTTTTACTCCTTTAGTTTGCTAAGTTCTTTATTTTGCCCCAAACGATAAAGCGCAAAGTCATATTTTATAGGATCATTTGCATCCAATCTTTTTAAATTATGCGTGAGTTCTAAAACGCTTTTATAGTCGTATATTTTACGCTTTAGAAGACCTAAAGTCAAGGAAATTTTATGTGTATGTGTATCAAGAGGGATTAAAAGATCTTTGGTGTGAATTTTGGTAAAAAGTCCAAGATCAAGCTCATCTTTTCTAACCATCCATCTTAGATACATATTATAACGCTTAAGAGGTGAAGTAGGGGTATTTTGCCAAATTTTACCAAAGAAAAAATCATAACCATAACTCGAATACGAATTTAAAGTCTTGATTTTTTGCAAAAAAGCTAGGATTGCATCGGTGGTATTTTCTCTTTTTTGATAGGCTGTACTAAAAAGTTCATGGAGTGAAATTTCATTTTTAAGCCTTGCAAAAGTGAGAAAAATTTCTTGTATATCCTTTTCATTTTGAAAGCGATATTTTAAATTTTTAAGTTCTTTTTGAATTTGTTTTTGACTTAAATCAAGCAAAGAAAAATCAAGTTTTTTTAAAAAATTGACTATATTTTTAGCATTCCCATAAGCAAATAAAGCACAAAGTAAAGCGATAAATTCATCATTATGAAATTTAGCAACTTGCAAAGGATCAGGACTTTCAAAAAGAGCTTTGTTGGTATTTTTTTCTTCGACCAAAGAATCAAGTTTGTTTTTAAGTGGAGTAAAATTTTTCACTAGATACCGCTAGAGCTTAGGATTTAAGCCCTAATAAGGTATCTAGCATTTGATCTACTGTGGTTACGATTTTTGCTGCAGCACCATAGCTTGATTGCCATTGTATGAGAGCGGCTAATTCTTCGTTGGTATTTACCCCGCTTTTAGATTGATATTCGCTATAAACGGAGTTATAAAGCGTTTGATTACTCGCATTTACAACATTATTGTTTTCACCATCAGAGCCTATTTTACCCGTAAGCTTGCGGTAATACTCTTCCATAGTAAGATTATCAATTGTTCCATCTTCATTGTAAAAATTCACTTTATCATATTGAAGTTGTATGATTTTATTTGCCATATCATTTCCACTATCAACACCGTTTAGGCTTGCTCTTACTGTGCTTGGATCATTTAAGATAGAATCTTTTACTTTGATATCGCTAGCATTAGTTCCGCTAAAAAATCCTCCTATGCTAAATGCACCGGCAAAATTGGTTCCCTTATCTTCTATGGCTACTTTAAAGCCTGATTTTGCATTGATTTGAAATAAACTATCCCCTGTTTTTGCATCATAGCTAAAACTTGCATTGATATGATCATCAACATCATCATTTGCATTATTGTTGCCATTATCATCTGTGTTAGCAGTGATTTGACGCATGATATCTTCCATAGTGGTATTTACATCAACGGTAATGGTTTTTGTAAGTTTTTTATCGCCCTTATCATCATAAATAACTATATCAAAACTTCCAGGCTGTATGGTTCTATCATAATTTACCAAAGGAATGTCCTCTGTAAGTCCTGGAAGATAATCAGAAGTTACTGAGCTTTTTGCTGAGCTTGCGTAAAGATTATTGGTTTCATTGATCATGGTTTTTGCAAAGGTATTTAAAGAATCCATATAGCCTTGAATGATTCCATCGCTATATTTTCCTTCGCTTTTGCTATAATTTCTTCCGCGTAAGTCAAGTTGAGCTCCAAGTTGTCCACCGTTAATTTTTGCAGTTAGATCGCGAACTTTTTCATCTGGAGTTTCATAATAAATGCTATAAGCTTTATTTTTATCATCATAATCAAGTTTTAAAGGATGAAAATTAACACCATCTACTATACTAAAACCTTCTATGCTGAGATTGTATTGATGTCCTGGATCAGTGATGGTTGTATCAAGGCGATTGTCTTGATTGATTTCATTTTTGCTTGCAACTGCACTAACTAGCTTTGAAAGAGTAAGCTCAAGTTCATCTCTTCTATCCCTAAGTTCATTTGCGTGTTCTGTTGGTAAGGCTTCTTGTCCATAAATTTGTTTATTTATAGTAGCAATTTCTTCGCCAATTCTATTAATCTCATCAACTGTATTTTTAATATCATCATTTACTTTTTTTTGGATTTTATCTAAGGTAGCAAAGGTATTATTTACACTTTCTGTCAAGGTTTGAGAAGCTTTTACAAGGGCTATTTTGGTGGCATTTTCATTTGGATTTGAAGCAAAGTCATTCCATGCTTTATTGTAATTTTCTAAATCTTGCAAAATTCCAGTATTTTGTAAGTCGGGAAAACGCTGCGCAATTTCTTGTAAAGTGGAAGCCATATATTTAGTATATTCTAGTTGAGTAGATGCACCTTTTAATTTATAGTAAGAATACTCATCATGCAAACGCACTATACTTTCTACAGTAGTTCCTGTACCTACTTGAACTCCACCTGTTGTAATATATCCATTTGTAGTTTGCACCACTCTTTGGCGTGTATAAAAAGTTGCATTAGCATTTGAGATATTATTTCCAGTTGTTGCGATTTGAACTTCGCTTGCCTTTAAGCCTGTAACACCTGTGTATAATGTTCCAAAAATACCCATTATAAATCCTTATACATTGATCTTGAAAATTGACTCTGGATTTGTCTTTTTATCTCCATAAGCATTATTTGTTCCATCATTGATATCAAACATTTTATTTACTAAGCCATCAAGAAAATCTTTGACAATAAGAACAAATTTAGCATACTCTTTGTTTTTACTATGAAGGTTTTGAAGATTTTTTTTAAGTAGATCTAGTTTTTGTTTATCTTCATCATCTAAGAGTTCACTAAGCCCTTTTGTAGAGCTATTATTTAGCTCAACCAAGGCAACATCAAGTTGTTTTTTAGCTGTAATAAATTCGGCGATAAGTTTGTTTTTTTCTTCTACACTTGGCGTTACACTCTCATGTTTAGCCACTTTGATATTTTCTATATCTTCTTCGGTTAAAGCAATAAGTTTTGCTAAGATAGCATTTACTTCATCAAGTCTTTGTTTAAGCATAGTTTCTCCTTTTCTCTCTCAAAAAAAGGAGAATGAAAGTTTTAGATTAAAGAGTCAGCAATCGCAGCAGCCGTAGCTTTTGTATCGATTTTATAAGTACCGTTTTTAATCTGCTCTGCGATTTTACTCGCTTTATCATTTTCCGTTTTTTGAGTATCGTTTGTTTTAGTTTCTTTATCTATTCTATTTGTATTTAATGCGGTATTTGCCACATAACTTTGTTGTATAGGATTGATCATTTCTGCCTCCTTGATCTTAGTTATAATCCTCTACAAACCATATCGACCTAAATTTAAAAAACTTAACCCCTTTCTTTTAAAAAATCGTATAATAATTTTGAAAAACCCATACCTCCACTTAAAGCTTTACTCATGGTATCATTATACATGGAAGAGTATATTTCATCGCTGGCATCTTTTCCAAAGAGTGAATTTTGACTTTTTAAAGATACATCTAAAACTTGCTTTAAAAAAAATGCCTCAAAAGCATCCGTTTGTTCTTTTAAGGCTTCATCTTCTTTGCTCTTTGTAACTATATCATTGTCATTTATTTTGATGCTTGATTCTAAACTTCTTGCTTTGGCTGCACGATCAAGTAAAGCGCTATTCATACTATAAGTATTTAAAAAATTATCCACTTTCATTAGATGATCTCCAAATCCGCGTTAATTGCACCTGCGCGCTTTAAATTTTCCATGATAGCAATGATATCATTTGGCGTTGCTCCAAGTTTGTTTAGCATTCTAGCAATGTTTGCAACTGTGCTTTTAGCATTGTTGATTCTTAGGGTATTTGAATTAGGGTCTACAAAGCCACCATCTTTCATATCGATCTCATTTTGAGCTGCTGCTGCATTATTGTTTGGATCAATTTTTATGGTAATATCTTTATGGGTGATTAAAACAGGCTCAACCTCAATATCCACTCCTGCAATCACCGTTCCTGTTCTTTCATCGATAATTACCTTACTTTGAGGAGTATAAGCAATATCTTGCTCTAAAACTCTTGCCATAAAATCAACATTAGAAAGATCTTCAGGTTTTTTAAGTTTTACCGTACGAGAATCAATAGCTCTAGCCACATCTTCTTCAAATATAGTATTTAAAATTCTTTCTATATCGCTTGCTGTTTTAAAATCTGCTACTTTTAAGCTTAGGGTTAAATCACTATCTTGGCTAAAATTTTGCGGAATTTCTCTTTCTACATTAGCACCACCCATCACAGTAGCAGCAGTAGAGTGAGAGCCTGCTCCTCCTGGTCTAGCAGTTAATCCTCCTGTTGAGATAGAACCTTGTGCAATAGCATAAATTTCCCCATCGATTCCACGAAGTGCGGTAAGCAAGAGTGTTCCACCTTGCAAAGATTTTGCATCGCCCATAGATGAAACTGTGATATCGAGCTTATCTCCACTTTTTGCAAAGGCTGGAAGTTTAGCTGTTACCATAACTGCTGCTGTGTTTTTTGATTTGATATCGTTAGGATCTACTTTGATATTCATACCCTGCAAAAGATTGGATATGGATTGTAGTGTAAATTTCGAGCTTGTTCCATCTCCGCTACCATTTAATCCTACAACAAGACCATAACCTATGAGCTGATTATCTCTTACGCCTACGGTATTGGCTATATCTTTTATTTGTGTTGCAAAAACACTTGTCATCAAAAGTAAAAAAAATATTAAAACCCTCATCGATTCTTCCTTTAATCTGATAGTTAGAATAAAAGAAGCAATAAGTGTTCCAAGATTAAAATTTATTCTTCTAGAATATTTTTTTGATAAAAACTAAGACTAGTTGATCCGAATTTTTTTTCTTTTATTTTGGTAAAATTTGCTATATTATCAGGAGTTTTGATTTTAGAATTATGTTCTAAAATGATACAAAATAAAGCATCTAATTTTAATTTTTCTAAAAAATTATAAATTTTTTCATAAATTCCACTAAAACCCTCCCTTATATCAAAAGGCGGATCAAGATATAAAATGATATCTTCTTTAGAATCTTCTATAAGTTTAGGCAGTATTTCAAAAGTATTAGCATGAATTACTTTTAAGTTTGTATCTATATTTTTAGCATTTTCTAAAGCGATTTTATAAGCGTTTAAATCAAGTTCTATAGCATAAGCTTTAAGAGCGTAATTGCTTAAAGCTTCAGCAGCCATTAAAGCACTTCCTCCAAAAGCTTCGATAAAAATTTTATTTCTTAAATCTGATCTTAAGACATCAAAAACACATTTTTTTACGATACTTTTAGTGCTTCTTGTGGTTTGAAGACTAGGTAAAAGCAGTTTTTTACCCTTATATATGCCACTTTCTATGCTTGTATATAATTTAGGCAAGGTTTTTTTGGTTTTTTCTTTTTTATTGGGCTGGGTAGAGTCGTTAAAATGGATATTTTTCTTACCTTGTAAAAAATCCTTAACGCTTATAAATTCATTATTCATACATTAAAGCTTTAACCAGTTTATCTTTAAGCTCGCTGATAGCAAGATCTATCTTGCTTTGATAGTCTCTTTTAAATTCACTTGCGATTTCATCTATCCTTGCTTCTAGCACTCTTCTTCTTTCATCGGCTAGTTTTTGAGCTGTTGCTTTTAGCGCGCTATCGAATTCATTTAAGGAATTCATGAGAGCTTCTTTGCTAAAAGGCAAACTTAAAAAGGGTGAATTTTTAGCGATGATAAATAAAGGCTTTTGAGTAGAGATTTTTTCATCGCTTATGATAAAATCGCAGTCCTTTTTCATCACTAAATGCTCTTTTAAAAAAAGCTCTAAGGCTTTTTCGATGATCAAATCTTTACATTCTAAAGAAATTTTCATATCAAACTTACTTTCAAGTCATGATTTTGCAAAGAAGGATTTTTAATGCCTTGGATTAAAGAAAGGAATTCAAAATAACTTAAAACATAAAAATCCTTAAATTCTCTTCCACTACTTTGCATAAGTTTTTTCGAGCAAGTATCAAACATATAAAAATCTTTTGCTTGATTTACCACCATAAAATCAGCACCACTATCGTAAGCATCAAGGATGATATTTGCTGCCATTTTATAGCTAAGTTCAGGGTTTAGTTGAAGTAGTGAAAATCCATTGTTTTTATCGCTATTTTCATAAGAGATAAAATGGGCTTTGATTTTTGATTTTATATCATCTTTGATTTTAAAACCATAACAAGCGATATTAAAATTATCAAAATCATATTTTACTTCACCAAGCTCTTTGATTTCATTATCAAAAGCATTGATTTTTGGTAAATCAAATTCTAAAGCAGCCTCATTGATAAGTTTTAAATCTATGATTTCTTTTTGTAAATTTTTGATAGTATTTTCTAAATCTTCATTTTTACTTGTAAGATGATAAAAGATGCCTTTTTGCGTATCGCAAATTGTCTTTAAAATTTTTATTTTTTTATCAGGATATTTTTCTATCATTTTTGAAGTCAGATAAAACACTGCATCGCCCATATATTCAGGTAAAAAGTCTAAAATTTCGCTTGAATAATACAAATAATCATATTTTTCATAAAGCTTTTTATCTTCCTCATTTGCAAATGGAGCAAGGTATTTAAATTTTTCTAAAAAATCATCTTTGTTGATAATGAGGTCTTTTACTGATCTTTTGGTGCTTAGTGGCTCTATGATGAGATTAAAATCGTATTTTTTCACCAAGATATCTAAAGGTGTATTTAATGGTAAAAATTCTTTATTGACTACGATATAGCTTTTATCATTTTTTTCAAAATCAAAATAAATATCATCATTTTGCACTTGCAAAAGTAAATCATAAAGAGTGGCAAAATTTTCATAATTATTATAAACATAGGGTTTATAATAAGCCTCATAATCTTTTTGTTTATCAAATCTAAAAATTCTAAGTTCTAAATTTTTCATGCTTTTTCCTTTTGATAAGTATTATATAAAATTTTTTTAAAATTCACTAGAATTTAAAAGGAAATTTTATAAAATCTTTTCATGAATAAGGAAGATTTTATAATCAAAGCTTTTTTAAATGAAAAAAACGGCGATGATGGAGCTATTATCGATAAATGGTGCTTGAGTAAGGATTTGTTTTTTGAAAATGTGCATTTTAAAAGAGAGTGGTTTAGCTTAGGGCAAATTGCTACAAAAGCAATGCTTGTAAATATTTCAGACGCTATTGTGATGAATGCTAAGCCAAAATACGCACTTTTAGGGCTTGCTTTGCCAAATAGCCTAGGTGAAGATGAGATTAAGGCCTTGCAAAAAGGTTTTTTAAAAACGGCTAAAAAATTTAATATCAAAATTATAGGCGGTGATACGATTAGTAATGATAAGATTGATATTAGCATTACTATCATTTCTAAAGTGAGAAATAAGGCTATTTTTAGAAAAGGACTAAAAAAAGGACATTTGCTTGCTTATACAGGGGTTTTGGGTAAAAGTTTAAGAGGGCTTGAAATTTTGCAAAATGGCGGCACTTTAAATTCAAATCATGTATTTATAAAGCCAAAATTAAGGCCTGATTTTTTTTATGAAATCGCCCCTTTTATATCTTGTGCTATGGATATTTCAGATGGTTTGAGTAAAGACTTATCAAGACTTTTGGCACAAAATAAATGCGGCATTTCTTGGTTTAAAAAACTTGATGATTATACGCTTTATAGTGGGGAAGAATATGAAATTTTGTTTGCTTTTGATGAAAAAGAGCGTCAAAATATAAAAACAATAGCCAAAAAACACGGCGTGAAATTAAATATTTTTGGAAAAGCAGTGAAAGGAAAATATGAATTTAGAGGAAGAGAACACCATTTTTAAGCCTTTGTATAGTTTAAAACACAGTCCTATTAATGCGTATTTTAGTAAAAATAGCGATGATTTTGTAGTGCGTGAAAGGCCTTTGTATGAATTGAGTGGCAAGGGCGAACATCTTATCTTGCATATCAATAAAAAAGATTTAAGCACTAATGAAGCTTTAAGAATTTTAAGCGAATTAAGCGGGGTTAAGATGCGTGATTTTGGCTATGCTGGACTTAAAGACAAGCAAGGCTCTACTTTTCAATATCTTTCTATGCCTAAAAAATTCGAGAGTTTTTTGGCTAATTTTTCTCATCCTAAGCTTAAAATTTTAGAAACTTTTATTCACGAAAATAAATTAAGAATAGGCCATTTAAAAGGAAATTCTTTTTTTATACGCTTAAAAAAAGTAATGCCAAGCGATGCTTTAAAATTAGAGCAGGCTTTGATAAATTTAGATAAACAGGGGTTTGCAAATTATTTTGGTTATCAACGCTTTGGAAAATTTGGGGACAATTACAAAGAAGGGCTTGAAATTTTACGTGGTAAAAAGATGAAAAATGTCAAAATGAAGGAGTTTTTAATCTCTGCTTTTCAAAGCGAGCTTTTTAATCGTTATTTGAGTAAAAGAGTGGAATTATCGCATTTTGCAAATGATTTTACCGAAAAAGAATTGGCACAAATTTATAGCATCTCCAAAGAAGAAGCTAAAGAACTTAAAAAACAAGAGCAGTTTTTTAAGCTTTTAAAAGGCGAGGTTTTGGGGCATTATCCTTTTGGAAAATGCTTTTTATGCGAGGATTTAAGTGCTGAACTTGAACGTTTTAAGGCAAGAGATATCAGTGCTATGGGACTTTTAATCGGTGCTAAAGCTTATGAGGCTAGTCAAGGACTGGCTTTAAATTTGGAAAATGAAATTTTTAAAGACGCTTTGGAATTTAAAGCTAAAATGCAAGGCTCAAGACGCTTTATGTGGTCGTATTTAGAAGATGTTAAATGGCGTTATGATGAGCAAAAAGCCCATTTTTGCATGGAGTTTTTCTTGCAAAAAGGCTCTTACGCTACTGTAGTTTTAGAAGAAATTTTGCATAAAAATTTGTTTGAATGAAATGATTGCGAGTTAAATTTTAATGTGATTTTTACTTTAAAAATTTATTACAAAAATGATATTTAAATTTTAAATTTAGGTACAATTATATTAATTTAATTTTTAAAATAGGAGTAAAAATGAAAAAAATTTTAACAAGTGCTTTGGCTTTAGGAGCTATGACTTTGATTATAGGTTGTGGCGGTGATGATCGTTTTGTGGAAAATTTAATAAAAACGAATTAAATTCTTTTGTGGAAAAAGGTTTTGAGTTAATTAAAGCAAAAAACAATAATGCTAATATGGATTTTTATTCTCCAGAAACTTTAAAAAATTTCGATGAAAAAAGATACAAATATTTAAAATCAAAAGACTTCCGACTTTATGGCAGTGTTAAAGGTTATCAATATATGATATAGTGTCAATAAAGATAAGAGCGATAAAAGGGAATTTTGGGCTTTAATTTGCGAAGATAGCAAAGTGGAAAATTGCAAAATAGAAAATGCTACAGGGCGTGGAGTTTAAAATAAAACAAGCGGGAAAATCCCGCTATCTTTCTAATTCTTTTTATACCGACATTTTGCGGAAATTACTTATTTTTAAGCCTGTTACTCTGATTTTAAAGCAATCAAAACACCCTCTATCATTTTTTTGATATCCCCATCAAGGATATTATCTACTTGAGAAAAAGCTTCTCCACTGCGATTATCTTTAACTTGCTGATAAGGGAAAAGCACATAAGAGCGGATTTGATGCCCCCAGCCTATCTCACTTTTTTCACCTGCATTAGCACTATCTTGTTGTTTCATGAGTTCAAGCTCATAAAGGCGGGATTTTAGCATTTTAAAAGCGGTGGCTTTGTTTTTGTGTTGGCTTCTATCATTTTGACATTGCACGACTATACCGGTTGGAAAATGTGTGATTCTTACGGCTGATTCTGTTTTGTTGACATGTTGTCCACCCGCTCCACTTGCCCTATAATAATCTATTCTTATATCTTTTTCTTCGATTTCTATTTCTATATCATCATCAAGTTCAGGGCTTACCATAACGCTTGAAAAGCTTGTGTGGCGGCGTCCCGCGCTATCAAAAGGAGAGGTTCTTACTAAGCGGTGAATTCCATTTTCAGCTTTTAAATACCCATAAGCATTTTCACCCTTAACCAAAAAGCTCACATCTTTAAGTCCTGCTTCTTCGCCTTCTTGAAAGTCTAAAGTTTCGACTTTAAAACCTTCTCTTTCGCAAAATCTTAAATACATCCTATAAAGCATGCTTGCCCAGTCATTACTTTCCGTTCCACCCGCACCTGGGTGAATGGAAACAATGGCATTTTTACCATCATTTTCTCCGCTTAAAAGCATGGAAATTTCAAGACTTGTGATGGTATCTTCAAGTTTTGGCGCATCATTAAATAAAGCTTCAAGCGTTTCTGTATCGTTTTCGCTGTTGGCTAGATCGAAAAGTTCGCTTGCGTCATTTAGAGCATTGAAAGCATTTTCGTAGTTTTTTAGTAGATTGGTAATCTTGGTTTTTTCTTTGCCTATGATTCCTGCTTGCTTGACATCATTCCAAAAAGAAGGAGAATTTTCAAGCTCTTCGATCTCTTTAAGCCTTGTTTGGATGTTTTCAGGCTTGATGATAGAGGCTATGTTGCCGACTTTGTTTTTTAAAGTTTTTAAAAGTTCGCTAAATTCGTAATTATCCATAAAATTTCTTTGCTATAATTATATTTTTAAAATCAAAGATTATATCAAAATAAAACTTTAATATAGGAAAAAAATGTCAAAACTTTATCTTATGTCTTTAGGCTGTAATAAAAATTTAGTCGATAGTGAGATTATGCTAGGGCGTCTTAGCGCTTATGAGCTTTGCGATGAGCCAAGTAAAGCTGATGTTTTAATCGTAAATACCTGTGGCTTTATAGATAGTGCAAAAAAAGAAAGTATCAATGCGATTTTAGATTTGCATGAGCAAAGAAAAAAAGATTCGCTTTTGGTTGTGACGGGTTGTTTGATGCAGCGTTACCGCGAAGAGCTTATGAAAGAACTTCCTGAAGTTGATCTTTTTACTGGTGTGGGTGATTATGAAAGAATCGATGAAATGATACTTAAAAAAACCAATTTATTTTCAAATTCGACTTATTTGCAGGGTGAAAACTCCAAACGCATCATCACAGGTTCTAATTCGCATGCTTTTATAAAAATCGCTGAAGGTTGCAATCAAAAATGTTCTTTTTGTGCGATCCCAAGTTTTAAGGGTAAGTTAAAATCGCGTGAAATTTCTAGCATTATAGCCGAGCTTAAAGATTTGGTGGCTAGGGGTTATAAGGATTTTTCTTTTATCGCACAAGATACGAGTTCTTATTTGTTTGATAAGGGTGAAAAAGATGGGCTTATACGTTTGATTGATGAGGTAGAAAAGATCGAGGGTATTAAAGCGGCTAGAATTTTATATCTTTATCCTACAAGTGCGAGTGAGGCTTTGATCAAGCGCATTATAGCTTCTAAAATTTTTGTAAATTATTTTGATATGCCTTTGCAACACATTAGCGACAATATGCTTAAGATTATGAAACGCGGAGCAAATAGCACAAGACTTAAAGAAATGTTAAATTTGATGAAAAGTGCACCTGATAGCTTTTTGCGTACGGGTTTTATCGTAGGGCACCCAGGTGAAAGTGATGCGGATTTTGAGGAGTTTTGTGAATTTATCAAAGATTTTGGTTTTGATAGAGTGAGTGTTTTTGCGTATTCTAAAGAAGAAGATACAGCTGCTTTTGATATGGAGCAAGTGCCTTTTAAAGTGATCAATAAAAGGCTTAAAATCATAGAAAAAATTGTAGATGAAGTCATAGAAAAAAGTTTTGAAAAAGAAGTGGGAAAAAAGCGCTTAGTTGTTTGTACAGGTGAGAGTAGCGAGGGTGAGTTTTTTATCGCAGCTAAAGATTTAAGATGGGATAGAGAGATTGATGGAGAAATTCTTATCAATGAAAGCGAATGCGGGAATTTGGAAATGGGACAAATTTATGAATGCGAAATCATTCAAAATGTTGATAAAAAGCTCATAGCCAAGGCTTTAAGAAAAATAGATGCAAATTAAAGATGAAATTTTATCCTTGTTAAAAAAGGGTAGAAATTTACTCGCTTTTTCTTATGGAAGTGATTCTAGTGCACTTTTTCATTTTTTAGTGCAAAAAAAGATTGATTTTGATCTTGTGATGATTAATTATAAAACACGAAAAAATAGCGATTTAGAAGAGCAAAAAGCCAAGGAGCTTGCCTTGGAATTTCATAAAAAAATTTTTATAAAAAGTGCTCCTGTGATAAAGGGGAATTTTGAAAAAGAAGCTAGGGATTTTCGTTATGATTTCTTTGAAAAAATTTGTCTTGAGCAAAATTATAGCAATCTTATCTTAGCTCATCATCTCAATGATCAATTGGAGTGGTTTTTAATGCAGCTTTCTCGTGGGGCGGGTTTGGCTGAAATTTTAGGCATGCAAGAGTGTGAAAAGCGCTCAAATTATACACTTTTACGCCCTTTGCTTTTTATGAGTAAGGATGAAATTTTAAGTTATTTAAAAGAGAATGATATTTTTTATTTTCAAGATGAGAGTAATGAGAATGAAAAATATTTTAGAAATTATATAAGAAAAAATTTTTCCAATGCCTTTGTGAGTAAATTTCATCAAGGTTTAAAAAGAAGTTTTTTTTATCTTGATGAGGATAGAAAAAAACTCTATGATTTGGAGTCTATAAAAGAAATTCAAGGTCTTATGATTTGTCCTAAAAATGAAAGTTTGATTGCTAAGGCTGTAAAAATGAAAGGTTTGCTTTTAAGCGCAGCACAAAGAAAAGAGTTTTTGAAGGGCGATTGTGTTTTAGGTGGAAAAATAGGCATCGTGTATAAGGATGAAAAGGCTATCGTTTTTAAATATGAAACTTGTCAAAAATTGCCAAAAGAATTTAAAGAAGCTTGCAGAATCGCTAAAATACCAAGACTTTTAAGAGCTTATTTATACAATCACAAAATCGATATTTCATCCCTTAACTTCTAATTTTAAAATTCTTTGATAAGCTAAATGTGTTAAAAAAATCACAAAAAATACTTGCAAAAAAATTCCTAAAAGCGGGATAGATGAGAGCAAGTAAAAACATAAAGTGCTGAATTTAAATTCAAAGGTAGATGCTTGAGCGTTAAAAATTTTAAAATTTTCTTTATCTAAAACCGAACTTGTTATATCAAGCATTAAAAGCTTGTGAAAAAGATAATAAAAAGCAAGATAATACACAAAAAGATTGATAAAAGGCAAAAACAAAGCCAAGGTGCAAAGTAAAAAAATTCCTATAAATTTTAAAAATATTTTGAAAATTTCAAAAATTATATACATATTTGAGATGTTTTGTACTTCGTGATGATAGTATTTGTTATTGATTTGTTTTACAATGAGAGGAGTAAGAAAAGAGGTGATAAAAAGGGCTAGGAAAACTGAAGCAAAAATTATAACAAAGCCCGAAAATAAAACACTTATAAGCGTAATTAAAATTTGAACAAAATGAAGAGCGTAAAACCATGCCCAAAACGAGTCTTCTCCAACACTAAATAAAGAATTAAAATAATCAAGCAAAAAAGAAAAACCAAAAATTGCCAAAAATATCATCAAAATAAAACTAAAAGTAAGTGGAATTAAGGCAAATTTCAAAAATTGAAGTGTGAAAAAATCCTTAATAGCAAGTCTTAAAATTTTCAAATTACACCTTTTTATAATATTCTTCTAATTTTTTATAAATAGTATCAAAATCAAGCTCTTGCTCTAAAATTTCAGCCAATACTTCATTATCTTCTTTTCCGTTCCAATCTTTCTTATAAGTACCTTGTTTATAGCCATTGTTTTGTCTAAAAATATTTAAAATATTTTTTCCTATGTAGGTTTTATAAAGAATTTCAAGATTAAGTCCACACTTAATCGCTAGGATAAAATAATTAGAAAGTAGCTCTCCAAGGCTAAATCCAAAGCCACTGCATTTATGAATGATAAGTTCTATGTCATTTAAAATGCTATAAAGATCATTTTCGCTAGGATTGCCCTCTTCTTTGCAAAAATCTTGAAAAACACTAACACAGATGATTTCATTCGCTATGGCTTGGAAATTTTTATCCTTTTTATTTGTATATTCTTCAAGTAAAAGACTGAGGATAAAATGCCAAATATCTACGATTTCCATACGAACATTTTCCCAATTAGTAGGGCTTGAAATATTTTTCCAATGTTTCCAAGCAAAAGAATCTATAAGTTCGGCACATTCCATATAAATACAACGTCTCCAGCTGATGAGCTTTCCTTCCTTGGTATAACCTTCTTCCCAATTTAAACCATTAGTTTCATCATTGAGTTTTTGTTGGAGCTTGAGCATATTTTCTAAAATTTCAACATTTTTCATCTTGTGCCTTTTTTAATTTTTTATGATTTATTATAAAATTTAAGCGTAAAGATTTAAACCTTTTTCTGCATTATTTTGATTTTCTTTAGCTTTTTCTTGCTGTTTTTCAAGCTGCTTTTTCATTTGCTCTAACACTTCATCTAGTAGTTTTTTGCTATCTTCGAGCATGGATGTATTGATATCTTTATCATTGCTTTGATTTTGTTTGAGTAAATCACTAAGTTTATTTGTAAAATTATTCATGATAGCATTTTGATGGTTTTCATCATTTGGCGTTGGCAATACATTTGCCATTTGCATTGCTGATTCTATGATTTCTTTTGGTTTTAATTCTCCTACTTTAGAATTTGCCAAAAAGTCTTTTATCATGGGTTCGACTTCTTTCATTGCATTTTTTATCTCATCAAGATCAGCTTGGGTGAGTTTAAAGCCTTCAAAAGTGAAGCTAAAACCATACTGACGCTTAAGATTAAGAGTTTTACCTTCTTCATTATTTGCATAACTCACGCTTTGATTGTCATACATAGATAAGGCTAAATGTTTGCCACTTTTTGTTGTATAGTCCATTGAAAAACTTTGATTTTTGCTCGCATCAATTTGCATTTTACTCCCCTTGTGTTGATATACTTAAAATGAAAAATCGGTTATTTTTTAAAAAAATTTAGTATAATTTTACCCAATGGATGAAAGAATTTTAGAATTTATAAAAAATGAGCAGCTTTTATCTTGGGCTATGAGCGATGAAAAGGGCATTTATATAGCCAATGCCTTTTATGTCTTTGATGAAAAAAATTTAGCTTTTATCATCGCTTCACATGAAGATACAAAGCATATAAAATTAGCTAGTAAAAATCCTAGCATAGCGCTAAATATAGCCAAAGAAAGCAAGATAGCTTTTTTAAAAGGCATCCAAGCTAAGGCCAAATTTAAAAGCGCAAGCAAGGAGCAAATAAAAATTTATTTTTCAAAATTTCCTTTTGCAAAATTGGATAAGAGTGCAAAAATTTATGCTTTAGAGCTTGATTGGCTTAAATTTACAAACAATGCTTTAGGATTTGGCAAAAAGCTTGAATTTTATAAAGATAAAATTTTATGATTTGTTTAAAAAAATGAGTTATGATTATAGCTTATGCAAAAATTAGGTATATAAATAAATGTTAAATGTAATTCACGCTTTGTTTTTTAGAGAATTAAAGACTAGATTTGGTAAAAATAAATATTTGGGTTATTTTTGGGTTATTGGCGAGCCTATGAGTGTCATTTTAATACTTACTACTATTGTGACTATTCTCAGAGAATATCATCATCAGCTAATGCCTGAAGGGATTTCTATTTTTATGTTTTTAATTTCAGGCATAGTTCCTTATTTTATGTTTAGAAGTATAGTCACTCAGCTTATGAATGGCATAGGAGCAAATTTGGCTCTTTTTGCTTACAAACCTGTAAAACCTATACATGTTTTTATCGCTAGGACTTTACTTGAGTTTTGTATTTATTTTGTTATATTTGTAGCAGTATTGTTTATAGTGGGTTGGTTTTTTAGATTAGAAGTTATCCCTAGGCATTTTTTAAGCGTGATGATTTGTATATTTTTGCTTATGTGTTCGGGTTTTGCTTTGGGTATGGTTTTTGCTATCATTGGATATTTTTTAGAGCCCTTAAAGACTTTGCTTAATTATTTTAGTATAGTATTTTATTGGGGTTCGGGTGTTATCTTTCCTACTTGGCTTATGCCAAAACCTATTCTTGATATATTATATTATAATCCTTTGCTTCATGTTATGGAGCTTTTAAGATTTAATTTTTTTGAAAATTATCCTTTGCAAGATGATTATACTTATACTTATCCTATATTTTGCATTATATGCACTTCTTTTGTGGGACTTTTTTTATATTATTACAATAGACAAGCTTTAACAGCAGTGAGAAGAACATGATAAAAGTTTTAAATTTAACCAAATCTTATCCTTTATTTAATGGCGGAAGGCATTATGTTTTTAAAGATTTTACTTTTGAATTTCCTGAAAATTGTAGTATAGGTTTAATGGGTAGAAATGGTGCAGGAAAATCAACTTTAATGAAGCTTTTAAGTGGCTCTGAGCTTCCCGATAGAGGAAAAATCATCACCAATAAAAAATTTTCTTGGCCCTTGGGTCTAAGTGGAGCTTTTCAAGGATCCTTAACAGCTAGAGATAATGCTAAATTTGTAGCTAGGGTTTATGGCTATAAGGGTGAAGAGCTTCATGAAAAAGTCAAATTTGTAGAAGATTTTGCAGAGCTTGGCAAATTTTTTGATGAGCCTATGAATACTTATTCTTCGGGTATGAGTGCTAGGATAGCTTTTGGGCTTAGCATGGCTTTTGATTTTGATTATTATCTAATTGATGAGGCAGGAGCTGTAGGAGATCCTAAATTTAGAGAAAAAAGCCATAAATTATATAAAGAAAGATTGAGCCAATCTAAAGTGATCATGGTTTCACACAATGTGGCTGAAATTAAAGAATGGTGTGATAAAATTATCTTTATGGAAAATGGAAAAGCTACTGTTTATGATGATGTAGATGAGGGCATAGCCGTCTATCAAGGAAAAAAATAATGACAAAAATAAATACATTTTTTAATAAAATTAAAGATCTAAGTATTTTTGATTCTTTCAAGATAGTATGGATCTTGATGATTTTTGTGATCATTTATTATATTTTAATTGCCGCTGATCGTTATGTAAGTACTATCACCATGAGTGTAAAATCAACTACTGGAAGCACTCAAGCAAGCGGGGTTTTGTCGCTTTTAACCGCAACTTCCAATACTAGCGAAGATATCAAGTTTTTACAAGGCTATATAGAATCGCTTGATATGTTAAAGATTCTAGATGAAAAAATTCATCTAAAAAAACTTTACAATGAGCAATATATCGATTTATTTTTTAGCTTATCAAGTTCTAGCTCTATAGAAAGTTATTTAAAATATTATCAAAGCCGCGTTAAAGTACATGTGAATGATAAAACAGGACTTTTAAATGTCGAGGTTGAAGGATTTACTCCAGAATCTGCGCATTTAATCGCCAAAACCATTATGCAAGAAAGTGAAAAATTTATCAATGAAATTTCACACAAGGCAGCAAGAGAACAAATGAGCTTTGCGGAAGAAGAATTGGTAAAATATAAAGAACGCTATCAAAAAGCGCAAAACGATTTGATTGCCTTTCAAAATAAATACGGAGTTTTTGATCCTCTAAAACAAGCAGAAGCTAAAGCTGGCTTAGTAACTCAACTTGAATCAGATATCGCTCAAAGAGAAGCTAAGCTTTTAACCATGCAAAGCTATATGAATGATCACGCACCTGAAATTGTAACCCTAAAGGCTGAAATCACTGCTTTAAAAAAACAATTAGTCAAAGAAAGATCTAAAATTTCAGCCGATAATTCTTCTCAAAAACTCAATGATCTAGCTGCTAAATTTCAAGATCTAATCATAGAAGCAGGCTTTGCTCAAAGTGCTTATGAGGCGGCTTTGAAAGCTTATGAAAGTGCAAGGATAGAAGCTTTAAGAAAGATTAAACAACTAGTTATCGTTCAAACCCCTGATGTACCCCAAAGTGCAAAATACCCTGAAAAAATTTATAATATCTTAACAGCATTTATTGTATTATCTTTGATTTTTGGGGTGATTAAATTTGTTAAAATGATTATAGAGGAGCACAAGTATTAAAATGAAAAAAATATTAATTTTATTTTTAAGTTGTATTTTTTGTTTTGGAGCTATAGATGTTTCACAGATTAGCTCAAGTGGAAATTCTAGCACAACTAGCTTTGTTCAAGGATTAGAAAACAATATCAGTAAGAGTGCCCCTACTCAAATTCCTGTATTTGGCGCGGAATTATTTAATGGAAATTTCAAAAATTACACTCAAAGGATTTATAATCCTGACTATAAAATCGCAGTAGGAGATCAAATCAGTCTTAAAATTTGGGGTGCGGTTGAATTTGAACAAATTTTAGTTGTGGATTCTCAAGGAAATATTTTTATCCCTAAGGTAGGAGCGGTAAATTTACTAGGGGTAAAAAATAGTGCTCTTGTAAGTGTGATTAAAGCTCAGGTAAATAAAATTTATAAAAATAATGTTTTTGTTTATGCGGATATGAATGCTTATCAAAATGTTAGCGTTTTTGTCACAGGCAGTGTTAATGCTCCAGGGCTTTATCAAGGTCTTAGCTCGGATTCTGTGATCCAGTATCTTGATAAGGCAGGCGGGATAAATTTAGAATACGGAAGTTTTAGAGATATTCAAATTTTACGCAATAATGCTGTGATTAAAAAGATAGATTTGTATGATTTTTTACTTAAGGGTCAAATGGATCTTTTTCCTTTTAGAAGTGGCGATGTGGTTTTGGTGGGCAATGTCCAAAGTTATGTTTTTGTAAATGGAGATGTGCAAAGACCGTTTCGCTTTGAGCTTGCAAATGATATTAAAACTTTATTTGATTTAGCCCGCGTAGCAGGTGCCAAACCTATAGTAACTAATGCGATACTAAGAAGTTATGGAAATGATCATAAGCTTGAAGTAAGTGCTTATAATAAAATGCAATTTTCTAAAGTTTTATTAAAAACGGGTGATGAGGTGCAGTTTAATCCCGAATACGTTTCGCAAAATATCAGTATAACAGTCAATGGCGAGCATAGCGGGCTTAAAACTTTGGTAGTTCGAAAAGGAACGACGCTAGAGGATGTTTCAAGACTGATCGTGGCAAATGGGCAATCGGACATGAATGCCTTGCAAGTTTTTAGAAAAAGTGTTGCCAAAACTCAAAAAGATCTTATCAATGCTCAGCTTAAAGAGCTTGAAACCCTTGCTTTAACTAGTCCTTCAGTGACTTCTCAGGGTGCGGCTATCAAAGCAGAACAAGCAAAATTGATACTTGAGTTTATCCAAAGAGCAAGAGAATTAGAGCCTAAGGGGCAAATTGTTATCGATAAACCAAAATCTTATGGAGAGGTTATACTAGAAGAGGGTGATACTATCAATGTCCCTAGTAAAAACAATCTTATCATAGTCCAAGGCGAGGTTACTTTACCAGGAGCTTTTGTTTATAATAAGGGTGAAAATTTAAAATACTATATCAACCTCGCAGGAGGTTATGGAGAAAGAGCAGATACCTCCAAAGTACTTGTTATACGCAACAATGGCAAGGCTCAAAGATATAGTGGAAGTGTTGATATGATGCCAGGTGATTCTGTCTTAGTCTTGCCTAAGGTTGAGAGTGAGAATTTACAAATTTTTTCTATGCTAACGCAAATTTTATATCAAATTGCCGTTGCAACGAATGTGGTGTTAAATTTATGATGATTTTAGGGTAATATAAAATGAAAATTGATACTTTAAAGATAGCTAAAGAAGTTTTTGCGACAGAGGCTAAGGCTATAGAGGATTTGGCTTTAAATTTGGATGAAAATTTTTCTAAAGCCATAGAACTTATGCTTCATACAAAGGGGCGTTGCATAGTCAGTGGCATGGGAAAATCAGGTCATATAGGGGCTAAGATAGCTGCAACTTTAGCAAGCACAGGAACTCCAAGCTTTTTTATCCATCCTGGAGAGGCTTTGCATGGGGATCTTGGGATGCTTACTCCTGATGATGTTTTGATAGCTATTTCAAATTCAGGTGAGACTGAAGAGATTTTAAAAATCATCCCTGCGATTAAAAAACGTAAAATCCCTCTTATAGCCATGTGTGGAAAGAAAAACTCTACTCTTGTAAAACAAGGGGATGTTTTTTTAAATATATCTGTAAAAGAAGAAGCATGTCCCTTGCAACTTGCTCCGATGTCTTCGACAACCGCTACTTTAGTAATGGGTGATGCTTTAGCAGCAGCTTTGATGAAGGCTAGAAATTTTAGACCTGATGATTTTGCTTTATTTCATCCAGGTGGAAGTTTGGGTAGAAAGCTTTTAACTAGGGTAAGTGATCTAATGGTATCTAAAAATCTTCCTATAGTTCATCCTGATACTGAATTTAATGATCTTGTTGATGTGATGACAAGTGGGAAATTAGGACTTTGTTTGGTGGTTGAAAATGAAAAGTTAGTAGGCATTATAACCGATGGGGATTTGCGCCGCGCTTTAAAGGCTAATGATAAACCAAGATTTGATTTTAAAGCCAAAGAGATCATGAGTATAAATCCTAAAGTGGTCGATGCTGATGCTATGGCAAGTGAAGCAGAAGAGATCATGCTAAAGTATAAGATCAAAGAAATTGTCGTTTCCAAAGAAGATAAAGTGGTAGGCATCATACAGCTTTATGCGATAGGGAATGTATAATATTTATGCCCTTATTATCTGTGATAATACCTTTTGGTTTGAGTAAAGAACGCTCTTATATACAGGAAAGAGTTTATGAAAAGGCACAGTGTTTTAAAACTGATGAAAAGATAGAATTTATATTTGTCGAGGGTTATTCTTCGCAAGAGCATAATCTTAAGACATGTATTCTAAAAAACAATCACATTTATCTCAAAGATGAGAGTCAAGAAGAGTATTTTTCTCAAGGCAAATGTCGAAATTTTGGTGCTAGTTATGCCAATGCTAGCGTACTTTTGTTTTTAGATCTTGATTGTTTTATTTCTTTTGATAGTCTTGAAAAAATTTTAAAACTTATAAAAATCAAAAATATTTTAAACAACCCCAGTGCTCTTTTAGTATTGCCTGTAGTATATTTAACGCAAGAGGCTAGCGAAATTTTAAAAGAATATCCAATGGATTTATGGGATGTATTGATTCAAGAAGATTTAATCAGTGGAAAAAATTTTCTTGTTAAGTTTTTTGCTCCGAGTTCGACTTCGGGTTTGATTATCAATCGACATAAATTTTTAGAAATTGGCGGAAATGATGAAAATTTTATAGGTCATGGCTATGAAGATTTTGATCTTTTTGCTAGAGTTTTAAACTCTTGTTTAAAATTTGAGAAGATTCCTTTAAATTTAAATTATGATTCTAGAAATTGGAATTTTTATAACTTTAAAGGTTTTCGTTCTTGGTTTTCTTTACTTGGTTATGAGCTATGTTTTTATGGAATTTATATGTACCATCTTTGGCATATAGAGCCAAATCAAAATGGTTATATGGATAAAAAGCATAAAAATCATAAGTTATTTTACAAACACTTGAAAAAAATAAAAGATTATTCTATAGATCCTTTGCAAATTTCAAGTGTAAAAAATACTAAAATTTTAGTTATTGCAAATAAAAAATATAATTTTAGAGCTTTGAGCGTTTATTTGGGCAAGTTTGTTTATAGAAGCTTAGATGAGCTTGCTTATCAAAGTAAAAAAGAAATTGAAATTTATTTACAAGAAGAAAAATTCGATAAAATTTTACTAGATAAAAATATATACAACGAAGATTTGCACAAAATTTTTAAAGACTATCTTTGTGTGTATTTTGAGTCTGGAATTTTGCCTGATTCTTGGTTGTTTTATAAAGATGCCAATGGGCTTTATGATAGAAAGTATTGGGATATTGATTTAGATAAATTACAAATTAAAGAAATGCAAGCTTATATCATTTCTTTGAAATTTGAAGAAAAGAAGAAAATTCTTACTTTTATCCAGAAATTAGGATTTGATAAAGATGATGATTTGTATAAAATTGTTTTTTATTTAAAAAATGAACTTTATAGTTTTGCCAAAAATGATGATTTTTATCAAATTATTTTTAATAAGAAAAAAATGCTTATGTTGGGAAATTATGACAAAGAGTATTATTCTTTAAAATCTTTTGTTTATAAGCCTTATTTGTATGAGATAAAAAGGGTGAGATTTTTTTCCAAAATTTTAGAATTTCTGGGTTTAAATTTCTTATTAAGTTTGATTTCACAGACTAAATTTTATCGTTTAGCAAGAAAATTATTTTTTAATCCTAGGGATTTTTTTAAAGATTCTAAATTTTATAAAAGGCATAACAATGCAAACTAAAACCATCGGCGTAGTAATCCCTATATACAATGTAGAAAAATATCTAAAAGAATGTTTAGATAGTGTAATCAATCAAACTTATACTAACTTAGAAATCATACTAGTAAATGATGGTAGTACAGATGAAAACTCGCTCAATATTGCAAAAGAATATACTCTAAAAGATAAAAGAATCACTCTTTTTGATAAAAAAAATGGTGGACAAAGTACAGCTAGAAATGTAGGGATAGAATATTTTAGTGGAGAATATAAACTCAAAAACAAAACTCAAACTATAAAAGAAAATTCTTTAATAGAATTTAATATAGAGGGTAATAATCCTTATGAAATATATACTGTATATAAAAGCTATAAAGCTTTTAATAATGAACAAGATTTAACAAGCTTTACTTATCCTATTATAGATTATATTATCTTTTTAGATTCTGATGATTATTGGGAATTAAACTGCATAGAAGAATGTGTACCTAGAATGGATGGGGTAGATGTGGTGTGGTTTGATTATAGACCTTTGTATGATAAAGTCAAAAGAAAGCACATTAGCCAAATGACTTATTTTGATTATAAAAATGAGATTATCATCACGCCTAAAGAATGGCTAGAGAAGGCTAGAGAAAGAAGACTTTTTTATTTTTGGTTTACTTGGCAAGGTATGATTAATTTTGATTTTTTTAAAAATATAAAATTAAAATTTATTAATGGAATTTTTGCAGAAGATTGTCATTTTGGAGTGTTATTATTTGCATTAAGTAAAAATATCTATGTATTATCAAAACAAATATATATTTATCGTTTAAGAGAACTAAGCTCTATGAATTTTACTAATAAAAAATGGATAATACATCCCAATTCGCATCTAAAAAAAATAGATGTTTTTGAGAATTCAAGTATAACTAGACTATACTATGAAAGTGCAAGTTGGATGCAAATCGCATTAGATTTTATCAAATTCATTGATTCTAATCACTATTTAAGTGAAGGTATAAAAACACATTTTTTACCAGTAGTTTGTAATAAGGCTTTAACTTTACAAAGGTTCGACAAAGATCCATTGTGTCTAAAAAAACACACTAAAAATTTAAAAATATATATACAAAATCAACCCTTAGGAGCAGTTGATAGAGTGAAAAAATATCTTTCGTATAAACTTACAAAAGAACTCTCTAGAAAAAAAGGTATATTAAGATTAACTTTGCCCTTTAGCGTTATTAGAGTATCTTTACAACATCAAAAAGGCTTCATAGAATATAAAAAAAATATTAAAAGAGATGTTTTAAATAAAAGATTGCCATTAGAATTTTACAGAGATTACCAGCAGGCTTTGACCTTAAAAAATCAAAAATTAATTCAATCATTGCATGATATTGGACTAAAAATCATGTCACTTAAAGGTTAAATATGGTTTTAAATTTTAAAAAATTAAGAAAGCTTAGAACGAATCCAAAACTATTCTTCAAAGATGCTATAGAAAAAAAAGTTTTCTGGTTGAGTGGTGTATATAACAAATACCTTCCCAAAAAACACAAAGGCTTCACTCAATACGCTATAATATCAGCTGTATATAATGTAGAAAAATATTTAGATGATTATTTTAAATCCATAATAAACCAAAGACTTGATTTTAAAAAAAATATTTTTATGATACTTGTAGATGATGGCTCTACTGATAATTCTGCACAAATAATCAAAAAATACCAAAAAAAATATCCTAAAAATATCGTCTATCTTTACAAAGAAAATGGTGGTCAAGCTAGTGCTAGAAATTTAGGCTTAAAATATATGCAAGAAAATGACTATCAAATTCCTTGGGTTACTTTTACCGATCCAGATGATTTTTTGGATAGAAATTATTTTTATGAAGTAGATAAATTTTTATCAGCTCACCAAGATGATGATATTTGTATGATAGCGTGTAATGTAATTTTTTATCATAAAAAACAAAGAATATATAAAGATAATCATTCGTTGAATTTTAAATTTAAAAATGGTATACAAGTTATAAAAAATTACAATCTTGATAATTTTATACAATTATCCGCTGCAAGTTGCTTTATGAATATCACACTTTTAAATAATTTAATATTTGATGAAAAATTAAAACCAAATTTTGAAGATGCTAAATTTATAAACGAGTATTTGCTAGAAAATATCAACTTAAAAAGTGCTTTTTTATCAAAAGCAAAATATTTTTATAGAAAGAGGGAAGAAGGAAATTCTACTTTAAATTTAAAATTACGTTCAAAAGATTTTTTTTTGATTGTTCCAAAGTATGGTTATTTGAAAATATTACATAAAAATTTTTCTTATAGTTTTATTTGTAAATTAGTACTATATGATTTATATTGGCATATTGTAGACCTACTCAATTCTCCTGAAAAAATTTCTATTTTAAATGAAAACGAAAAACAAGAATATTTAAATTTATTAGATGAAAATTTTTACTATATTGAATCAGAAGTTATTATGAGTTTTTATATTCCAAATTATAATTTTTTTCATAAAGTAGGAATTTTAAATTGTTTCAAAAATGAAAAACCATCATTTCAAATAGCTTATATAGAAGATTATGACCCTTACAAAGAGCAAATTTTAATTACTTACTATACTGGGGATGATAAAGATGTAGAAAGTATTGTTGTGGATGGGGAAGAAGTATATATTGATTATAAAAAGATAGTTAAATACGATTTTTTAGATAGAGTATTTTGTTACCAAAAAAGATTATGGGTTCATATACCAAAAAATGCTAAAGATAAGTTGGAGATGTTTATTAACAACGAACAAAGTATGGTTGGAAGATATGGTGAATATTCTTTAGATATTAAAAGTATCAGAAAAGAATTTCAAAAAAGACTACCAAAAAGTAATATTTGGCTTTTAATGGATAGAGACTATGAAGCAGATGATAATGCAGAGCATTTATACAGATATATCATGCAAAATCATCCTGAGCAAGAAATAGTTTTTGCATTAAGAAAAGAAAGCTCAGATTGGGAAAGATTGGAAAAAGAAGGTTTTAATCTAGTAGAATTTGAAAGTTTTGAATTTGAAAGGATTATAAAAAAAGCTTCCAAAGTTATTAGTTCCCATGCTAATGAGTATTTGATAAGACATGTTACACTAACGCAACAATTTGTTTTTGTACAACATGGTGTTATTATGAATGACCTTTCTAGATGGCTTAATTCTAAGAAAATAAATTTATTTATAACTTCAACAAGGGCTGAGTATGATTCTATAGCAAATAATTATAACCGTTATAAATTTGGAAAAAAAGAAGTATTATTAACAGGTCTTGCAAGACATGATGTTTTACTAAAAAATAATAAATCTGATACTAAACAAATTCTTATGATGCCAACATGGAGAGCAGGTATAGTTGGCAATGTTACAAATTCTAGTAAAAGAGAATTAAAAGAAAATTTCAAACAAAGTGAATATTTTCAAAAATGGAATTCTTTGTTGAATAATGATAGTCTAAAAAAACTATGTGAGTTGTACTCTTATACTATAGTTTTTAATCCTCATCCTAATATTATGCCATATTTAAAAGAATTCAATCTTCCATCTTATATAAAAATAGCAAATCAAGATGAAAGCTTACAGGTGCTATTTTGTAATTCTTCTTTAATGATAACAGATTATTCCAGTGTGGCTTTTGAGATGGCATATCTAGAAAAACCAGTAATTTATTATCAATTTGATAAAGAGGATTTTTTTAACTCTCATACATTGCAAAAAGGATATTTTGATTATACAAAAGATGGTTTTGGACCTGTTGTTGAAAATGAGGAAAATCTATTAAAAGAACTTGAAAGCTTGTTACAAAATGATTGTAAATCTTTTGGTGTTTATAAAGATAATATAGATTCAGCTTTTGTTTTTAAAGATCGTAAATGTTGTGAAAGAATTTATAAAAAATTAAATCCAATTTAATATTAAGTATTTTTATATTATAATGCAAAATTCATTATTAAAAAAAGGTTGTTTATGTCTGTTTTTAAAAAAACAAAAAAATTATTTAAAGACCCAAAACTATTCTTCAAAGATGCTATAGAAAAAAAAGTTTTCTGGTTGAGTGGTGTATATAACAAATACCTTCCCAAAAAACACAAAGGCTTCACTCAATACGCTATAATATCAGCTGTATATAATGTAGAAAAATATTTAGATGATTATTTTAAATCCATAATAAACCAAAGACTTGATTTTAAAAAAAATATTTTTATGATACTTGTAGATGATGGCTCTACTGATAATTCTGCACAAATAATCAAAAAATACCAAAAAAAATATCCTAAAAATATCGTCTATCTTTACAAAGAAAATGGTGGTCAAGCTAGTGCTAGAAATTTAGGCTTAAAATATATGCAAGAAAATGACTATCAAATTCCTTGGGTTACTTTTACCGATCCAGATGATTTTTTGGATAGAAATTATTTTTATGAAGTAGATAAATTTTTATCAGCTCACCAAGATGATGATATTTGTATGATAGCGTGTAATATGATATATTATATGGAGTCAACATTTACTTATTGTGATAAACATCCTTTAAAGCATAAATTTCGCATCGAATATACCATATTACAAAATAGTAATTTAAATAAGTATATTCAAGGTAGCATTGGAAGTACATTTATTTTTTATGAGTATATTAACAATTTAATATTTGATGAGAAATTGAAACCAAATTTCGAAGATGCTAAATTTATAAATGAGTATTTATTAGAAAATATTAACTTAAAAAGTGCCTTTTTGTCAAAGGCAAAATACTTTTATAGAAGAAGGAAAGATAGAAATTCAACTTCTCAAAAATCAATATATACTTCTGATTTATATTTAATTGGAAGTGAACTTGGAACTTTAGAATTATTAAAGTATAACAGATTTTTGTTTAAAGATAAGATTCTTTTGAATATTCAAAATATTTGTTTATACCACTTCATGTGGCAATTCCGAGATCTAATCAACTCTCCTGAAAAATTATCTTTTATGAGTAAAAATGAAAAACAAAGATATTTAGAACTACTAGATCAAAATTTCTCCTATATAGATACTGAAACAATTATTAATTTTGATTTAGCTGGTTGTTGGTTTTTTTATAAAGTAGGAATTTTAAATTGTTTCAAAAATGAAAAACCATCATTTCAAATAGCTTATATAGAAGATTATGACCCTTACAAAGAGCAAATTTTAATTACTTACTATACTGGAGATGATAAAGATATCGAAAGTATTAGAATAGATAATGAAGTAATATATGCAGATTATGAAAAGATAGTTAAATACGATTTTTTAGATAGAGTATTTTGCTATCAAAAAAGATTATGGGTTTCTATACCTATTGATATTAAGGGTAAATTGGAATTTTTTATAGATGGAGTAAAGACCAGAATAACTTTCAATAAGAAGCAACTTCAAAATGTAAACATCCAAGACATCCGAAAAGAATTTCAAAAAAGATTACCAAAGAGTAATATTTGGCTTTTAATGGATAGAGATTATGAAGCAGATGATAATGCAGAACATTTATACAGATATATTATGCAAAATCATCCTGAGCAAGAAATAGTTTTTGCATTAAGAAAAGAAAGCTCAGATTGGGAAAGATTGGAAAAAGAAGGTTTTAATCTAGTAGAATTTGAAAGTTTTGAATTTGAAAGGATTATAAAAAAAGCTTCCAAAGTTATTAGTTCTCATTGCGATGCTTATCTTGGAAGATATTTAAAACAGTTTAATAAGGATTTTATCTTCTTACAACATGGGGTAACATTTGCAAGTGATGTGTCTGCTTGGTTTAATTGTAATCCTTGGATTAAAATGATAACCGTTGCAAATACTTTAGAGCGGCATAATATAGCAGATAATTATAGTCGCTATAAATTTGGAAAAAAAGAAGTACTATTGACGGGTTTTGCAAGACATGATAGTCTTTTAAAAAAAAGTAAAAAAGAAAATAAACAAATCCTTATAATGCCAACATGGAGAAAAAATATAGTTGGCAATGTAATTCCTAATACAGGGATTAGAGAAATAAATTTGGAATTTTTAGAATGTGAGTATTTTAAAAAATGGAAAAGTGTTATACAAAGTTCTCAGCTTGAGCAGCTTGTGAAAAAATATGATTATAAAATTTATTTTTTTCCTCATTTTCAAATCCGTCCTTACCTATCTTATTTTCAAGTACCTTCTTATATTCAAGTGGATGTAAGAAATAATGGTATGAGTTTGCAAAATATTTTTGCTAATGTGGATCTTATGATAACTGATTATAGTACAGCATGTAGTGAAATGGCTATACAAAATAAACCTACTATTTTTTATCAATTTGATGAAGAAGAAAATTTACAAGGTATTCACCATCAAAGAGATTATAATTTTGATTATAGAAAAAATGGATTTGGACCAGTTGTAAATAATGAATCAGAATTGATGGTAAAATTAGATGAGTTGCTTAATAACAAATGTGAGTTAGATGATTTTTATAGTAAAAATATTACACAAACTTTTATACATAGAGATATAGAGAGTTGTTCTAGAATTTATAATTCTATAATAAAAATGTCAAAACAGGAACACAATAAAGCGTTTGCTACAAAAGAAAAAGCCCTATTAGCACAGAATAAACAATTATATTATGAAGCATTTGAAAAATGGTTAAATATTATAAAAAATGATTTTATATCAGAGGATGTAGTGTATAATTTTGCTTTTTGTGCATATAATAGCAGCTGTTATATTTTTGTTAAAGAATTTATTGAAGATCAACAAAGCATAGAGAAATATTGTATTAAAACAAAGATAGAAATACTTAAAAATTTAGTCGAGATTAAAGACGTAAAAAATGTATTCATTTTGGCTGAACAGTTGTTGGAAGGTGAAGCAATTATTCAATTTAAATTAAGATATTCTTTATATATTGATAATGAAGAATTATTTTATGAAAATTATAAAATATTAATTAATGATTTTGCAAAAAGTAAAGAAAGTATTTTTGAGAAATTATTGTTATTTCAATCATCTTTGATAAGTCGAGCATTTGAGCAAAATAATAGTAAAAAATATAATTGTTTTGAAAATTTTTTTAAGGAAATTATATGAGCATAATTATAGCTAACAGAACAGATGGTACTGGTTCTAGATTGATATCTTTGATGAATGCTATGTATCTTGCTAAAATATTAAATAAACAAGTTAAATTTACATGGAAAAATTATATTCCCTTTACTAAAGATTCTGATACTAATAATTTTAGAAAAGTTGAAAATGATAATGTTAGTATTTTAGGATTATGTGTTGAGTCGCATACCGAAATATTTTCTAAAAATTTTATTGATAAATATTTTTTAGAGAGTATAAATGGTTCAATTTTTGGAATTGATGGTAAAGTTTATACAAATTTTGATTTGTTTTTAAAAGAATTAAAAGTTAATAAATATGATTATATTTCAGTACCTCTTTCTGATCTATCAACAAGAGTTTTTAAAGATATAGATGATTTAGAGTATAGAAAATATATGCAAAATATTTGGAAAGATATTGAATTTTCAGAATCTGTAAAAAAAATAGTTAATATGGCAAAGCAAACTTGTATGAAATTTAAAGATTTTATATGTATTCACATTAGAAGTGGCGATGCTATTTATGATTATGCTGAGTTTAGGAAATTTAATTTACAATCTATTTATCATGCAACACCATGTGAAATAGCTATTGGAATTATACAAAAAAATAAAAATAAAAATATTGTATTGGTTGGGGATGACTTGCTATCCATTCGTCAAATCGCTAAATTTTGTAACTTTAAAAATGTTTTTGTAATGGAAGATTTTAGAAATTCAAACCAACTTTCAAATATGGAATTATTCTTTTACGATGTAATATTCATGTCATATGCTAAAATATTGTATGGAACAAATTCCGCTGTTGTAAGACTAGCTAATTATATAGGAAATCAAAAATTTATTAATAATTATTCTGTTTTTAATGAAAAAGAGTTATATGATATTATAAAAGAAAATATAGAAAAATTTAATACATCTAACTCACAGAAAGCATTTAGCTATTTTCATTTATTTATAGTGTCTAAAAAAATAAATATTTCTAAGGAAAATTTAATCGAATTTTTGGAAAAAGCATTAGAGTATGATTATGAAAATGACAAATATAGAATACATCTTATTGATGTTTTATTAAATCATAATGAATTTTCAAAAGCAAATGAAATGTTAAAAACAATATTATTGACAAGAGAGAGCGAATATTTAAAAACTTTATTTTTAAAGGGATGGATAGGGGTTGTTTATTCTAATTTGTTTGATATATATTTAAAAAGTAGTTGTTTGCAATATCCTTATATTGCATATGTTGCTATGCATATTTTAAAATTTAGAACTAGTTTGCAGATACAAAATTTAAACAATACTCTTAATAAAACTATACAAGAAAAAGATATTATCATAAATTCCAATACAAACCAAATCGATCAATTACAAAACAATATACAAGAAAAATCAACCCAACTTAACCAACTTCAATCTAAATTATCTTTCCAAACCCAATACGGCACAGCCAAATCCCGCATTCAAAACCAACTCTCTTATAAACTAGGACAAGCTATGATAATAAATTCAAAATCTTTACTAGGTTATTTAATAATGCCCATGATATTATTAAATATAATAATTTCGCACAAACAAGCCCAAAAAGCTTATAAATTAAAAATAAAGAAAAATCCAAATTTAGCTTTACCCCCTTTAGAATCTTACCCTGATTATAAAGAAGCTCTAAAAGAAAAAGAGTGTTTGACTTATAAGCTAGGAGAAGCTTTGATAAAGGCTAATAAAACTTGGTATAAGGGTGGATATGTTAAGATGTTGTTTGAAGTTAGGAAATTGAAGAGGGAATTTAAGGAGAAATAATGGCAATTGAATTTAATATAAAAGAATCAGAAATTTTAAAAGGAGTATATATCATAACTCCAAATAAATTTAGAGATTTAAGAGGAGAGATATGGACCGCATTTACTGAGGAAGATTTGGGAGATATTGTACCCAAAGGTTTAAAATTTAAACATGATAAATTTATAAATTCACACTTTAATGTATTGCGAGGTATTCATGGTGATATTAAGACTTGGAAACTTGTTACTTGTGTTTATGGAGAAGTGCATCAAGTCGTGGTTGATTGTAGAAAAGATTCTCCAACTTATCTTAAATGGGAAAAATTTATTATTAATCAAGATAATCAGCAATTAATCTTGCTACCACCAAATATGGGTAATTCACATTATGTTAGCTCAAAAGATGCTGTTTATTATTATAAGCTCGCATATGAGGGTGAGTATTTGGATGCACCTGATCAATTTACTTATGCTTGGAATGATGAGAGAATAGGAATTGATTGGCCAACTAAATCTCCGATTCTTTCAGAAAGAGATATTTTAGCTTCAAAAGGAAATTAAATGAATAAAGATTCTAAAATTTATATAGCAGGACATATGGGATTGATTGGTTCTTCAATTTTGAAAAAATTACAAAATGATGGTTATGAAAATTTAATTTTTAAAACGCATTCTGAGCTTGATTTGACAAATCAACAAGCTGTATCAGAATTTTTTTTCAAGGAGAAGCCCGAGTATATCTTTTTTTGTGCGGCTAAAATGGGTGGCATGATGGAACAGTTAGAAAAAAGAGCTGATTTTTTGTATTTAAATTTAATAATGCAAACTTTTGTACTACATGAGGCTTATAAAAATAATTGTAAAAAATTGCTTTACTTGAGTTCTCTCTGTATTTACCCTCAGAATGTGTCATTGCCAATAAAGGAAACAAGTATGCTTGAAGGAAAATTACAATTTATTAATGAACCTTATGCGATTGCTAAAATTACAGGTAATAAAATGTGTGAGTTTTATAATCAGCAATTTGGTACAAATTTTATCACTCTAGTTCCAACAAGTATTTACGGACCTGGAGATAATTTTAATTTAGCTACAGCTCATGTTTTCCCTGCAATATTTGCAAAAATTTATTTAGGAAAATTACTAAACGAACAAAAACATCAAGAATTATTCAATAATTTGAGACTAGATAATATACAAGATGTTTTAAAATATTTAAGTCAATTTGATATTGATGAAAATAAGGTTACATTACTTGGAAGTGGTAATCCTAGAAGAGAGTTTATTTATGTGGACGACGTTGCAGATGCTTGCATTTTTGCAATGGATAAAATTGATACTTCTGTGTTAAAATCATATGATGAAAATTTTCATAATACCCACTTAAATTTGGCCGATGGTAGGGATTACTCAATTAAAGAAATTGCTTTTTTGATAAAAGATATTATAGGATATAAAGGAGATATTGTTTTTGATTCTTCTAAGCTTGATGGAACAATGTTAAAGACAACTGATACTGAAAGAATTAGAAAATTAGGCTGGAAGGCAAAAGTTAAGTTGGAAGAGGGTATCAAAATGATGTATGAGTGGTATTTAAAAGAGCAAAATATAAGACAATAGGATAATCTATGAAAAAAACAGCGTTAATTACTGGTTTTACAGGGCAAGTTGGCTCGCAAATGGCAGATTTTTTACTAGAAAATACAGACTATGATGTTATAGGCATGATGCGTTGGCAAGAGCCAATGGATAATATCTATCATTTAAGCGACAGGATAAATAAAAAAGATAGAATCAGCATTTTTTATGCTGATTTAAACGATTACTCAAGTATTCAAAAGCTTTTTGAAAGCAAAAGACCTGATGTGATCTTTCATCTAGCCGCACAGTCTTATCCAAAAACCTCTTTTGATATACCTATAGAAACTCTACAGACGAACATCATAGGCACAGCAAATATTTTAGAAAATATTAGATTATTAAAAGCTAAAGATGGCTATGATCCTGTGGTACATGTTTGCTCTTCTAGTGAAGTTTATGGTAGGGCAAAAGTGGGTGTCAAGCTAAATGAAGATACGACTTTTCATGGTGCAAGCCCTTATAGTATAAGTAAAATTGGCACGGACTATTTAGGAAGATTTTACGGTGAGGCCTATGGTATAAAAACATATGTTACCAGAATGGGAACTCATAGTGGCCCAAGGCGTTCTGATGTATTTTTTGAAAGCACTGTTGCAAAGCAGATTGCCTTGATAGAAGCAGGGTATCAAGAGCCTGTTGTAAAAGTAGGAAATTTATCCAGTGTAAGAACCTTTCAGGATTGTCGTGATGCTATAAGAGCTTATTATCTACTTTCATTAGAAAGTGAAAAAGGCAATGTTCCTTGCGGCGAAGCTTTTAACATAGCCGGTGAAGAAGCCTTTAAACTTCCTGAAGTTATTGATATACTTTTAGGTTTTTCTACAAGAAAAGATATCAAAGTGGAGCAAGATGAAGAAAGATTACGTCCTATTGATGCAGACTATCAAATGTTTGACAATACCAAAATAAAAAGTTATATCGATTGGAAGCCAGAAATTCCAACTAAAAAAATGTTTGAAGATTTACTAAATCATTGGAGAAAAGAAATCTCCATGGGCAGAATCCCACTTAATAGGTAGCAGATCATGATAATCCGTTCTCAAACACCTTTGCGTTTAGGTTTGGCCGGTGGGGGTACTGATATAAATTTATATTGTGATCAATACACAGGTTATGTTTTAAATGCGACAGTATCTCTTTATGTGCATTGTACTTTGACAGAAAGAAATGATCAAAAAATCGTTTTTGATTCTTCTGATACTGGCATAAGAGTAGAGTATCAAAGTAAAGAGTTTTTAGAAAATGATGGCAAATTAGATCTTTACAAAGCGATTTATAATCGCTTGATAAAAGACTATGTTAAAAGACCTTTAAGTTTTTCTTTGTATACTTATTCAGATGTACCAAGTGGTAGTGGACTAGGGGGTAGTTCTACTTTGGTAGTAGGTATCATCAAAGCATTTGCTGAGTGGCTCAATCTTCCTTTAGGTGAGTATGAAATCGCTCGTTTGGCTTATGAGATAGAAAGGGAAGATATGGCTATAGTAGGAGGCGCACAAGATCAATACGCTGCGACTTTTGGTGGATTTAATTTTATGGAATTTTATGATCAAAAAAGAGTTATAGTCAATCCTCTACGCATTAAAAACTGGATAGCAAGTGAGCTTGAAGCTAGGGTTTTGCTTTATTTTACAAATATCACTAGAGAAGCAAAGGACATAGAAGAGCATAAAAAGGGAAAGCTAGGAGATGAAAACTCACTTAATGCCATGCATGCGATAAAACAAGATGCGTTAGATATGAAAGAGGCGTTATTTAGAGCTGATTTTGAAAAAATAGCACAAATTTTAGGTAAATCTTGGCAATCAAAAAAGATTATTTCTGAAATTGTTAGCAATGATGAGCTTGAAAGGATTTATCATTTAGCTATGGAAAATGGTGCTTATAGTGGCAAGACAAGCGGAGCAGGTGCTGGAGGATTTATGTTTTTTATGGTAGATCCTGTGAAAAAATATAAGCTTAGAAAAATTTTAAATGAACAGCAAGGCTATGTACAGGAATTTTATTTTACAAAAGAGGGGGCAAAATCATGGAAAATTTAAACCTATATATAAAATCTCATTTTAGCGATTCGATTGATGTTAAAGATAAAATATTAAATGATGATAATATGATTAATTTGATCAAAGAAGCATCTTTAAAAGTTATCAGCGCTTACAAAAATGGCCATAAAACCTTACTAGCAGGCAATGGAGGAAGCGCAGCTGATGCACAGCACATAGCAGGGGAGTTTGTAAGTAGATTTTACTTTGATAGACCAGGTATTGCAAGTATAGCTTTAACAACGGATACGAGTATATTAACAGCTATTGGCAATGATTATGGCTATGAAAATTTATTTGCTAGACAAGTACAAGCTCAAAGTGCGAGTGGGGATGTTTTTATAGGAATTTCTACAAGTGGAAATAGTAAAAACATCTTAAAAGCTTTGGAGGTTTGCAAAGAAAAAGGAATTTTAAGCATAGGTTTAACCGGAGCTAGTGGCGGAGCTATGAATGAACTTTGTGATTATTGTATCAAAGTGCCATCATCTTGTACGCCAAGAATTCAAGAAGCACATATTTTGATAGGGCATATTATCTGTGCTATAGTAGAAGAAGAGCTTTTTGGCAAGGGATTTGATTGCAAGCTATAGTTTTAGCTGGGGGTCTTGGCACTAGGCTTAGAAGCGTAGTGCAAGATCTTCCAAAGCCTATGGCGCCGATCAATGGAAAACCCTTTTTAGCTTTTGTTTTAGAGTATTTGAAAAAGCAAGGAATTACTGAGATTATTCTAAGTGTTTCGTATAAATATGAACTGATTCAAGAGTATTTTAAAGATGAATTTCATGGTATGAAAATACACTATAACATCGAAAAAGAGCTTTTGGGCACAGGTGGAGCTATAAAAGATGCTTTAAAATTGGTAAAAAATGAAGTCTATGTTGTAAATGGAGATACTTTTTTTGACATTGATTTAAAAAAGCTTGTTTTAAATGGTAGTAAAATTTGCATAGCTTTAAAACAAATGCAAAATTTTGATAGATATGGTACAGTCAATGTTGATGAGCAAGGTATTGTGACATCTTTTGAAGAAAAGGTATTTAAAAAGCAGGGTTTAATCAACGGTGGTATATACTTACTCAAAAAAGATATTTTTGATGAATTTAGTTTAGAGAAGAAATTTTCTTTTGAAGAATTTTTGCAAGAAAACTATAAATCATTAAAAATACAAACCCAAATTTTTGATGATTATTTTATAGATATTGGCATACCTGAGGATTATTATTTATTTTATTCTAAATTTAAGGAAGATTAATGTTGCATATTGCTTTTTCATGTAGTATTGAGTATATTAAGTATTGTGCTGTTGTGATTACAAGTATACTAATGCATGGAGATCATAAGGAAGAATATTGTTTTTATATTATAACCTCATCCTCGATAACCAAATCAATGGTAGATCGAATTAAGGCTTTTGAAAAAAAGCTTAATGAAAACTACACTGTCAATATTTCATTGTTTTTTATTAATGAAGATGAGTATAAAAATCATCCGATTTATGCAGGTTCTACCGCAAGTTTTTGGAGGCTAAAGGTCGCAGAAGCATTGCCTGTTGATGTTGACAAGTGCATTTTTTTAGGTGTTGATGTTTTGGTTCTTGGAAATATAAAAAAGCTTATTGAAATGGATTTGCAAAATAAAACAGTTGGCATGGCACCAGATTGCTTTAATTTTAAAGGTTTTTTAAGAAGTATGAAATCTAGGGATGTAGAAAAATTAGATTTTATTTTTCCTTATCCTGAATATTACTCGAATGTAGATGTGATGTTAATTGATCTTAAACAGTGGAGGCAAAAAAATATTTCACAGCAATGTGAATTATTGTTTCAACAGTATATTCCAAAATGGGTAGAGCAAGATTTGATAAATGCTGTATTGGGAGATGATATTTATGAATTATCACCAAGGTGGAATTTTTGGATAGGCGGTCATTATGTTATAAGTAGACTAGGAAAAAAAATAACCTTTAAAGGAGAAAGTTTAAAACCCTACTGGAAATATACTCGTAGTGAATTTGAGCAGTCTGAAAGGAATATTCAAATTGCTCATTTTACACATTGTTGTAGAAAGCCTTGGGTTACACCTTATTCTCACCTAGATCAAGATTTTAAATTTATAAAATATCCTTATTATGATACTTGGTGGCATATTGCAATGCAAACTCCAGTATTTAAAAAAGAATTGATTGAGATATATAGAAGAATTGAAAATAATAAAGTAGATGTTTATCAAAATACTGTTGTTCCTCAAATAAAATCCTTACAAACAACTATCAAAAATAATGAAGCAAAATTAGTGCAAATGCAAACTTCTAACAATACTCTTAATAAAACTATACAAGAAAAAGATATTATCATAAATTCCAATACAAACCAAATCGATCAATTACAAAACAATATACAAGAAAAATCAACCCAACTTAACCAACTTCAATCTAAATTATCTTTCCAAACCCAATACGGCACAGCCAAATCCCGCATTCAAAACCAACTCTCTTATAAACTAGGACAAGCTATGATAATAAATTCAAAATCTTTACTAGGTTATTTAATAATGCCCATGATATTATTAAATATAATAATTTCGCACAAACAAGCCCAAAAAGCTTATAAATTAAAAATAAAGAAAAATCCAAATTTAGCTTTACCCCCTTTAGAATCTTACCCTGATTATAAAGAAGCTCTAAAAGAAAAAGAGTGTTTGACTTATAAGCTAGGAGAGGCCCTTATAAAAGCAAGTAATAATTGGTATGGGGGGGGTATATCAAATTATTGCTTGAGATTAGGAAGTTAAAAAGAGAAGGAAGAAAGGTGCGTAAATGAAAGTTTTAATTTTAGCAGGTGGTCTTGGGACAAGGCTTTCGGAAGAAACAGGTTTAAAGCCAAAACCTATGGTAGAGATAGGTGGAAAACCTATTTTATGGCATATAATGAAGATATATAGTCATTATGGATTTAATGATTTTATTATTTTAACAGGCTATAAAGGGCATATTATAAAAGATTATTTTATAAATTACTACACGCAATACAGCGATATAACAGTAGATATGTTAGATAATTCTGTTCAAATTCATAATACTAGACACGAACCATGGAAAGTAACCATGCTTTATACTGGACAAGATTCTATGACGGGCGGTAGAATCTTGCATGCTAAAGATTATGTGAGCAATGAAACTTTTATGCTTACTTATGGTGATGGTGTAAGTGATGTAAATATCAATAACTTGTTGAGTTTTCATAGAAATCATGGTAAAGCTATTACAATGACCTCTGTGCTTCCTGAGGGAAAATTTGGAGCTTTGGATATTGATAATTCAACAAATCGTATAAAAAGTTTCACAGAGAAACCAAAGGGTGATGCTAGTTTAAATAATGCAGGATGGATAAACGGTGGTTTTTTTGTATGCGAGCCTAAGGTGTTTGACTATATTAAAGAAGGTGATATGACAGTTTTTGAACAAGCACCATTAAGAAATTTAGCACAAGATGGTGAGCTTTATAGTTATCAACATTATGGTTTTTGGAAGTGTATGGATACTTTAAAAGATAAAAATGATCTTACAAAAATGTGGATAGAAAATAAAGCTCCATGGGTCTTATGGAATAATTAATAAAAGGAGATTAAATGAATTCGGATATGTTAAAACAAGATATTCTAAATAAAGTAAAAGAGTATTATAAACTATATCATGCAAACAAACAAACTCAGTTTATAGAAGGAAAAACTAAGATAAATTATGCAGGGCGTATTTTTGATGAAAAAGAAATGGAAAATTTGGTTGATAGTTCATTAGATTTTTGGCTTACTGCTGGAAAATATACTGAGCAGTTTGAAAAAAATCTTGCTAATTTTTTAGGAGTGAAATGGGCCTTTCTAGTTAATTCTGGCTCATCTGCAAATTTATTAGCCTTTTATGCTTTAACCTCACCATTGCTAAAGGAAAGACAAATCAAAAGAGGTGATGAAATTATAACTGTAGCTGCGGGATTTCCAACAACAATTGCCCCTGTTGTTCAGTATGGAGCAGTTCCTGTTTTTGTTGATATGGAATTGCGATTTGCCAATGTTGATGTAACTCAACTTGAAAAAGCTTTAAGTTCTAGAACTAAAGCGATTATGATTGCGCATAGCTTAGGCAATCCTTTTAACATTAAAGCTATTAAAGAGTTTTGTGATAAAAATAATCTTTGGTTGATTGAAGACAATTGTGATGCATTGGGTTCTAAATATGATAATAAATATACTGGTACTTGGGGAGATATAGGTACAAGTTCGTTTTATCCAGCTCATCATATAACCATGGGAGAGGGTGGAGCTGTTTATACCAATAATCTTTTGCTTAAAAAAATTATATTATCTATGAGAGATTGGGGGAGAGATTGTTGGTGTAAAGGAGGAAAAGATAATACTTGTGGTTGCCGTTTTACTCAACAGTTTGGAAGTTTGCCAAAAGGGTATGATCACAAATATGTATATTCTCATTTTGGTTTTAATTTAAAGGCTACAGATATGCAAGCTGCGATAGGTTGTGCTCAGCTTAAAAAACTTCCTGAATTTATAGAAAAAAGACAAAAAAATTATCAAGAACTATATAATGGACTAAAAAATCTCAGTGAATTTCATTTGGTAGAAACACAGCCAAATTCTCAACCAAGTTGGTTTGGTTTTATGATTACTCTAAAAGATAGTGTAAAATTTACTCGTAATGAAATTACTAGTTTCTTAGAAGAGTGTAATATTCAAACAAGAACATTATTTGCAGGTAATATTATAAGACACCCTGCTTTTGATGTTTTGGAAAAGGATAAAGACTATAGAGTAGTAGGAAATTTAGAAGTAACAGAAAAAATAATGAATGATAGTTTTTGGATTGGAGTATACCCAGGTATGAGTGAAGAAATGATTGAATATATGATTTGCAGAATTCAAGAATTTTGTGCAAAACAAAAGTAAGTTGGAGATTAATATGAAATCTTATAGTTGTTTGGAAAATCCAATAGTGATAGAGGATTTAGAGTATATCTATAATTCTCTAACTAAAGTTGAAAAACAAAAATTTAATAACTCTACAATTTTATTTACAGGGTGTGCAGGTTTTTTGGGATTTTATTTTATTAATTTTTTTATAAAATATTCAAAAGACCTAAATATAAAAAAAATTATTGCATTAGATAACTTTATGCTTAGAAAGCCAAAATGGTTAGAACACTTATCGAATGATTATTTTGATATTTTAGAGCTCCATAAATTTGATATTATAAATGATAAAATCGATCTTTTAAAAGATGCTCATAGTGCTGATTTGATAATTCATGCTGCAAGTATTGCAAGCCCTATGTTTTATCGTACTTATCCTATAGAGACTCTAGATGCAAATATCTGGGGATTACGCTCTTTGCTTGATTTTTATAAAAATAAAAACATCAAAGGATTTTTATTTTTTTCTAGTTCTGAAATTTATGGTGATCCTGATATTAGTCAAATTCCAACTGATGAAGAGTATAGAGGCAATGTAGCTTGTATAGGTCCTAGAGCATGTTATGATGAATCTAAAAGATTTGGTGAGACAATGTGTTCTTTATTTGCACAAAAGTTTAATATGCCAATTACTATAGCAAGACCTTTTAACAACTATGGTCCAGGAATGAGTATAGGAGACAAAAGGGTACCTGCAGATTTTGCTAAAGCAGTTATAGAAGGTAAAAATATAGAAATTCTTAGTGATGGATCCCCAAAAAGAACTTTTTGTTATATTGCTGATGCTATTGTGGGATATTTAAAGGTTTTAGTGCATGGAAAATTTGATTATTTTAATATAGGTATTGATAAACCTGAAATTTCTGTAAAAGAGCTATCGTATATATATGCTAAATATTCAAAAGAAATTTTTAATTTTGAGCCACAAGTTAACTTTGCTGTTTCAGAAGATAAAAATTATTTAAAAGATAATCCAAATCGTAGATGTCCAATTATTGATAAAGCTAGAAATAAATTACAATACAACCCTACTATTTTAGTTGAAGATGGTGTGAGAAGATTTTTAAAGTTTTTGAAATTTGAAAAAGAAAATGGGGAGCTTTTATGAAGTCGTTAAAAGTAACAGTTTTTGGATTAGGTTTTGTTGGTCTTACTACAGCAGTTGGATTTGCAAAAAAAGGCTTTGATGTTATTGGATATGAGATAGATAAAAATAAAGCTTTATTGCTTAACGACGGAAAAATACCATTTCATGAAGAAGGATTGCCAGAAGCATTAAATGATGTTTTGGGAAAAAAGTTGAAAATCACTAACGATGCAACAGAAGCTTTAAAAGAAGCTAAAATTATATTTTATTGTATTGGTACACCTATGAGTGAAGATGGAAGCGCTGATTTGAGTTTTTTATTGGATGCGCTTAGGACAACTGCAAAAAATTTAAATAAATGCCAAAAAGAGCCAATTTTGGTGATAAAATCCACAGTTCCACCTTCAAGCTGTAAAGAAGTTTTTATTCCACATTTAGAATCTTTGGGTCTTAGTGTAGGGCAAAAATGTCATCTTGTAAATAACCCTGAATTCTTAAGAGAAGGCTTTGCTTATAGTGATTTTATGAATCCTGATAGGGTGGTTATTGGTAGTCAGGATGCACAAATTTTTCATGAGCTAGAAGAATTGTATAAGCCTTTTAGCTCACCTGTATTTTTTACTTCTTTAAATACAGGTGAATTTATTAAATATCTTAGTAACACTACTTTAAGTTTGAGTATAAGCTATGCTAATGAAATGAGCATGATTGCACAAAATATAGGCGATATAGATGTTATAAGTGCTTTTAAAATATTACATAGCGATAAAAGATTTAGTGGAAATCCTAGTGGTATAACTAGTTATTTATACCCTGGAATGGGTTTTGGTGGATATTGTTTACCTAAGGACACTCTTGCTTTGTATAAAAAAAGTAAAGATAAAGGATATGAGGCAAAAATTTTAAATGATATTTTAAAAGTTAATGATGAAATTCTTGATTTTTACGCTTATAAAATACAAAAAGAAATTTCCAAAGATAAAAAAATTGCAATTTTAGGTCTAAGTTTTAAGCCAGGAAGTGATGACGTAAGGGATACTAAATCTGCCACCTTGATTTCTAAACTTTTAAATTTAGGTTTTGAGAATATATATGCTTACGATCCTATAGCAAATGATGTATTTGCTAAGACTTATGACTATAAATTGTATTATAGAAACAGTCTTGATGAGATTATTTCTGAATGTGATGTTTTGGTTATAGCTACAGCTTGGATGGAGTTCAAACCTTTGATCGAAAGACAAGATAAGATTGTTTATAATTTGAGATGGATAAAATAAGTGAAAATTTTAGTAACTGGTGCAACGGGTTTTATAGGGACTAATTTTATCTTACAAATGCACGATAGATATGAGATTATCGCATTGGTAAGAAAAAGTAGCAATATAGATAAAATCAAAGATTATTGTAAAATTTGTTATTATGAAGATTTTGCTGTGCTGAAAGAAAACCTCCAAGAAGAACAAATAGATGGAGTTTTGCATCTTGCGACTTTATATTTAAAGCATCATAGGCCCGAAGATTTAAAAGATTTAATTGATTCTAATATTTTATTTGGTATTAAATTATTGGAAATCTTATATTTAATTGGTTTTTCTGGCTGGTTTATAAATATTGGGACTTTTTGGCAATTCTATCAAAACTTGTCAAACAATCCCCTTAATTTATACGCAGCAACAAAAACAGCTTTTTTAAATATTGCAAATTATTATACTCAGATTGCTAAATATAAATTTGTAACTATTTTATTAAATGATACATATGGACTAAATGATTGGCGTCCAAAAATTATTAATTTATGGAAAAAGTCATTAGAGACTAAAGAAGCTATTAGAATGAGTGGTGGAGAACAAATTATTGATATGCTTTATATTGACGATGTTATTAATGCTTTTGAAAAATGTATTCATAACTTTGAGAATAAAAAAAATACAAATAATGTAATTTATGCTTTACATTCAAAAGAAAGAATTACTTTAAAGCAGTTATCAAATATCTTTGAAGAATGTGCTCAAGAAAAATTAAATATTATCTGGGGTGTATTACCTTATTCTAATAGAGAAAATTTTATACCTTTTGAAGGTGGAGAAAAGCTACCAAATTGGGAACAAAAAATATATTTTAGAGAAGGTATTTTAAAAATATTAGATTTGTAAAGGTTATTAATGATTGCATATGTACATATTGGGACGCCTAAAACAGGAACAACAACTATTCAAAATTTTCTTTTTGAAAATAGGAGTAAACTTAAACAGAATAAATTTTTATATCCTTTAAGTATAGAAAAAGATAAACAACATTGGAAATTGGTTACTTTATCTTGTGAATTTCAAAAAAATAAAATAAATAATTATAATAATATTTTTTTCGACAAACTAAAAAGTGAAATAGATGATAAAATTACCACTATATTTTCATCAGAAGGATTTGTATGGTCTATAGAGGATAAAAAAAACATACTTGGATTAAAAAATCTTTTAATTTCATTGGGTTTTACTAAAATTTTTATTTTACTTTATATCAGAAATCCAGTTGATTTAATGATTTCGTTTTCATCACAAGATATAAAAAATGCACATCAGTATATTTCTTATGAAACCAGCCCTGAAAAACATTTTAAAAGACATAATTTTGATTACAAATGGATTTGTGAATCTTGGGGAGAAGTCTTTGGTAAAGAAAATCTGATTGTAAGATTATTTGACAAAAATGAATTTTATCAAGGAGATTTATTAAAAGACTTTATACATAGTATAGGTTTAGAATGGAATGATGAATTTATCATACCTCCAAAGCAAAATGAGAGTTTAGATTTATTGGGAATAGAGTTGCTTAAAAGAACCAATAAAAGCTATAAACATTTGCTTCCAAGTACTATTTCTGGTGCATATTTATGTACCTCCAAAGACCCCCATCTAAAATTCCAACCTCCAAAGGAAGTAGTGCAATCTTATATAGATTATTTTGAAGAGTCAAACGAATGGGTAAGAAAAGAATTCTTTCCTCATAAAGAAAGATTATTTCCAAAAAAAGATTTAAGTAATTATAAAGAAAATTATGAACTTAAGGAAATGAAACCCGAGTATTGGGATAAAATAGCTGAATTTATAGCTTATATCGTTAAAACTAAAAATCAAACTATCATAGATAAAACTAATATTATTCAAAATAAAGACAAAACTATTGCAGCTCAAACCACTCAAATAAATTCTTTACAAATAATTCTCAAAGATAGTGAAGCCAAATTTGTGCAAATGCGAAATTTAAATAATACTCTTAATAAAACCATACAAGAAAAAACAACCCAACTCGATCAACTTCAATCTAAGCTATCTTTCCAAACTCAATATGGCACAGCCAAACAAAGAATTCAAAACCAACTCTCTTATAAACTAGGTCAAGCTATGATAGTAAATTCAAAATCTTTACTAGGCTATATAGCAATACCTATAGCGTTACTAAGTATAACAATTTCGCACAAACAAGAACAAAAAATTTATCAAGAAAAAATAAAAAAAGATCCTTCTTTAAAACTACCTCCTTTAGAATCATATCCTGATTATAAAGAAGCTCTAAAAGAAAAAGAGTGTTTGACTTATAAGCTAGGAGAGGCCCTTATAAAAGCAAGTAATAATTGGTATGGGGGGGGGTATATCAAATTATTGCTTGAGATTAGGAAGTTAAAAAGAGAATTTAGAAAAAAGGCTAATCATGCTTAGTCAAATTATCTTAAAAGATATAAACGATATAGCCATAAAAGCAGGCAAGAGTGTCTTAAAAATTTACAATCAAGACTTTAAAATTTCTTATAAAGATGATAATTCGCCTTTAAGTGAAGCAGATTTGATCTCAAATGAGATTATTTGCAAAGAGCTTGTTAAATTTAGCCTTCCTATACTCTCAGAAGAAAGCAAAACTATACCTTATGAGCAAAGAAAAAATTGGGAATATTTTTGGTGCGTAGATCCAATTGATGGCACTAAAGAGTTTATCAACAAAAATGGAGAATTTACTATAAATATAGCTTTGATTTATAAAGATACTCCAGTTTTGGGTGTAGTATATGCTCCGGCATTGGATCTACTATATAGTGCTAAAAAAGGTGAAAGCGCTTTTAAAAATGGCATAAAGTTACCCTTGCAAAGAAATGATGATTTTTTAAAAATAGTCGCTAGCAAATCCCATCTAAACGAGCAAACAAAAAATTTTATCGATAGTATCCAAACGACCAAACAAAAAGAATTTGTTTCCATGGGCAGCTCTTTAAAGCTTTGTCTAGTAGCTAGCAATGAAGCAGATATTTACCCAAGACTAGCCCCTACTATGGAGTGGGATACTGCAGCCGCTGATGCTATAGTTAGGGAAGTGGGTAAAATGACTTATAATTTTGACACCCAAAAACCTTTAGTGTATAATAAAGAAAATTTATTAAACCCATATTTTATAGTAAAGTAGAAAAATGACCCATTTAGACTTTTTAGAATCAGAGTCCATCCATATTATCCGTGAAGTTGTAGCTGAGTTTGAAAAACCAGCTATGCTTTATAGCGTAGGCAAAGATAGTTCAGTGATGCTTCATCTTTTACAAAAAGCATTTTATCCTGCCGTGCCACCACTTCCTTTGGTGCATGTAGACACTACATGGAAATTTAAAGAAATGATAGAATTTAGAGATAAAAGAGCCAAAGAGCTTGGTATGGAGCTTATCGTTTATCAAAACCCTAAGATTAAAGAATTAAACCTTTCTCCCTTTACACATGGCTCATCTATGCACACTGACATCTCTAAAACTCAAGGCTTAAAACAAATGCTTGATTTATATCAATTTGATGCAGTTTTTGGCGGAGCAAGAAGAGATGAGGAAAAATCACGCGCAAAAGAAAGAATTTACTCCTTTCGAGATGAAAATCACTCGTGGGATCCTAAAAATCAACGCCCAGAATTATGGAATATTTACAATGGTCGTCACAAAAAAGGCGAGTCTATAAGGGTTTTTCCGCTGAGCAATTGGACAGAACTTGATATATGGCAATATATTTATAAAGAAAACATTCCCATACCAAGTCTTTATTTTGCTAAAAAGCGTCCAGTGATAGAGTATATGGGAGCTAAAATTTTAGTCGATGATGAAAGAATGCCAAAAGAGCTTGCTAAAAATGCTAAAGAAGAATTGGTTCGTTTTAGGACTTTAGGATGTTATCCGCTAACAGGAGCTATAAATTCAAATGCTAGCAATGTTTTAGAAATCATCGAAGAGCTTTTGCTTTCTAAGACAAGTGAAAGACAAGGTAGGCTTATAGACACTGATGAAGAAGCAAGTATGGAAAAAAAGAAAAAAGAGGGGTATTTTTAATGAAAACAAATGTAGAAAAATACCTAAAAGAACATGAAAATAAAGAGCTTTGTAGGTTTATCACTTGTGGTAGTGTAGATGATGGCAAATCCACCCTTATAGGTAGAATGCTTTATGATGCAAAAATGCTTTTTGAAGATCAAATTTTATCTTTAGAAAAAGATAGTAAAAAGCTTGGCAATGCAGGAGAAAAGCTTGATTTTGCACTTTTAGTAGATGGGCTTGCAAGCGAGAGAGAGCAAGGTATAACTATAGATGTGGCTTATCGTTTTTTTACAAGTGACAAAAGAAAATTCATCATAGCAGATACTCCAGGCCATGAACAATACACTAGAAACATGGCAACAGGTGCTAGTACAGCTGATATTGCTATCATACTTATAGATGCTAGAAAAGGGGTTTTAACTCAAACTAAAAGGCATTCTTATATAGCGAGTTTGCTTGATATAAAACAATTTATTATTGCTGTGAATAAAATGGATTTGATTGATTATAATCAAGAAATTTTTAATACAATCTGTAAAAATTATCAAGAAATTCTACCATGCTTAAAAAATCATGAGCATATTAAAACCCACTTTGTTCCTATATGTGCATTAGATGGAGACAATATAGCTTCTAAAAGCATTAATATGCCTTGGTATGATGGAAAAACCTTATCTGAGCTTTTAGATACTTTGCCTGTTACTACTAGCTTGAGCAATGAGTTTATCATGAGTGTGCAATATGTCAATCGCCCTCATTTAAATTTTAGAGGTTTTTGTGGAAATATTGCGAGTGGCAGTATAAATGTTAAAGACGAAGTTATGATTTTACCTTCTTTAAAAACAAGTAAAGTAAAACAAATCATCACGCCTGATATAAAAAATTTAAAAGTTTTAGATAAAAATGAAAAAGTTCAAAGTGTTAAAAATGCTAGTTTTCCAAGCGCTATAACCTTGACTTTAGAAGATGAGATAGATATCTCAAGGGGTGATGTTATAGTTTCTAAAAATCATAGTTTAAAAATTTCAAATTCTTTCAAAGCTATGATGATATGGATGAGTGAGGTTAAATTTAATTTAAGTGAAAACTATCTTATCAAAATAGCAAATTTAACTACCAATGTAGTATTTGAAAAAATTGATTTTAAAAAAGACATTAATACTTTCAAAGAATTTCAAAGCAGTGAATTAAAACTCAATGATATTGCTAAATGTACCTTAAAGCTTAATAAAAAAACAGCTCTTAAAGCTTATAAGGACAATAAAACTTTAGGAAGTTTTATCATTATAGATAAATACTCTAATGAAACCTTAGCAGCAGGTATGGTAGAAGAAATTTTAGCAAGTGAAGAAAAGAGTAGAATTTACACTCAAGCAGAAATAGAACTTAATGCTTACATTAGAAAAAACTATCCTGAATGGGAATGTAAAAAAATATGAAAATTATTGTTGCATTAAGTATTTTAATCTTGCTTATTTTATTAATTAGTAATAAAATTAAACCTTTTATTTTATTTGGTAGTGTAGCTGTGCTTTATTATCTTTTGGGGTATTTAAATTTAAACACCTGGCTTAGCTCTTATACGAGCGAATCTTTGATAGTGCTTATTTTGCTTTTGTTAGTTTCACTAGCGATAGAAAAAAGTGCAGTTATCGCTTGGTGTTCTAAATTTATCATAGGAAAAAATTATCATTTATCACTTTTAAAACTTGGTGTTATTACAGCTGGTATTTCTGCATTTTTAAATAATACCGCAGTAGTAGCAAGTTTTATGAGTATTATAAAAAACAATAAATTTCAAGCTCCTTCTAAACTACTTATCCCGCTTTCATATTTTTCCATAGTTGGTGGCACGATGACTTTGATAGGCACTTCAACTAACTTGATAGTTAATTCTTTTGTAGTGCAAAATGGTTTACAAAGTTTAAAAATTTTCGATTTTTTTGCAGTGGGTTTTTGTATAAGTATTGGTGTACTTATAGTGCTTTTGATTTTTAGTTTTTTATTGCCTGAGTATAAAGAAAAAGAAAATGCCATTAATGAGTATTTGATTAATGCTAAAGTGTTGAAAAATAGCTCATTAGCGGGAAAAACCATACAAGAAAATGGTCTGAGAAATTTGGAGTTTTTGTTTTTATTTGAAATTCAAAGACAAGATGAGATCATTTCTCCAGTAAGTCATGATGAGATTATAAAAGAAGGTGATGTGTTGATTTTTAGTGGAGATATAACTCATCTAGAAACTTTAAAAAAATTTGATGGCTTACAAATGGGTGCTCAAGAGATCAAGCTTGAAACATTAAATTTAGTAGATGTGGTGATAAATTCTGAGTCAAGCTTGATAGGTAAAAGCGTAAAAGAGGCTAATTTTAGGGCTAAATTTGATGCGGGGATTATAGCTTTAAAAAGAGGCTCTCAAAATATTTCCAAGATAGGTAAAAGCGTATTGCAAGCTGGAGATAGACTTATCTTAAGCGTGGGTAAGGATTTTCACTCAAGGGATAATATCAACAAAAACTTTTATATCATTTCAAATATTATTCAAAATCAAAAACTAAGCAATGTCCAAAGTTTTATAGTGGTATTTGCATTTTTGGCTATCATTGCTTTATCAGCCTTAGAGATAGTATCTTTGCTTAAAGCATTGCTAGTATTTTTAGCTTTTTTGTTTGTATTTAAATTTATAAGTTTTGATGAGATAAAAAGACGCTTTCCTTTGGAAATCTTTATCATAGTAGGATCTTCTTTAGCTATTACAAAGGTTTTGGTTGATAGTGGATTGGCTAAGGATTTTGCTGATTTGATTATAGGGACTTTTGGAGCATATGGACTTTATGGAAGTTTTGTGGGAATTTATCTTTTAACCCTGCTTTTAACCGAGATCATTACTAATAACGCTGCTGCAGCTCTAGCTTTTCCTATCGCTTATAGCACAGCTTTAGCGCTTGAAGTAAATCCGGTTCCATTTATCCTAGCAGTTGCTTATGGGGCAAGTTGTGGTTTTATGATGCCTCATGGTTACCAAACTCATCTCATGGTAGGATCGATTTGCGGATATAAAACTACTGATTTTGTAAAGATTGGCTGGATAGTTTCTTTGACATATTCGGCTATGGTTTTGATCATGACTCCGATATTTTTTAAATTTTAAGGCTAAAAAATGGATAATAATCTCACTTGGCATACAAGTAGCATTACAAAAACTCAAAGAGCTAAACTTAAAAATCAAAAACCTCGTGTGTTGTGGTTTACGGGATTAAGCGGAAGTGGTAAATCCACTTTGGCCAATGCAGTGGAGAAAAAACTTTTTGAGCAAGGTTTTCATACTTATCTTTTAGATGGAGATAATGTACGCCATGGACTTAATGGTGATTTGGGATTTGATGAAGCTTCAAGAGTAGAAAATATAAGGCGTATAGGAGAGCTTTGTAAGCTTTTTATGGATGCTGGTATGATAGTGCTTTGTGCTTTTATATCCCCTTTTGAAAAAGATAGAAAGCTTATAAAAGATCTTTTAAATGATGATGAATATATAGAAATATTTATTGATACACCTTTGGAAATTTGTGAAAAAAGAGATCCAAAAGGACTTTATAAAAAAGCAAGAAACGGAGAGATTAAAAATTTTACAGGTATAGATAGCCCTTATGAAAAACCTAAAAATCCACATATACATATAATAAAAGAAGATCTTAATGAAAATGTGGATATGATTTTGAGATTTTTAAATGGGAAGTATAAATGACTGCTTATGTGCATATAGGGACTGAAAAAACAGGAACTACTAGTATACAAGAATTTTTATATATCAATAAAAGTATAATTCAAAAACAAAATTATTTTTTTGCTCAATCTATAGGTATAAAAAATCATTGGGATTTAGCTTTTTTAGGATATTCTTTAAATAAAAAAGATAGTTATATTTTAAATAACTCTTTATGGAATTTTCAAGCAATAAAACAACATAAAAAAAATATTTTTAGTAAAATTAAAGATGAAGTAAAGTTCAATCATAAAATTATTTTTTCTTCCGAACTGTTACAATCTAGATTAACTCGCAAAAGAGAAATTGTAAAATTATATACTTTTTTTAAAAAAATAGGATTTACAAATATCAAAGTTATATGTTATATTCGAGATGCAAATGAGATGTTAAGATCTTTATTATCAGAAGCTATTAAATGGGAGGAAATAGATAGTTTTGAATTAAAAGAAGAAAAAGAAGAGTATAAATTGGGTTATAAGAAAAATTTATTTCATTTCCACCACATTTGCAATCATAAACAGACATTGCAGTGGTGGGGAGAAGTTTTTGGCAAAGAAAATCTGATTGTAAGATTATTTGACAAAAATGAATTTTATCAAGGAGATTTATTAAAAGACTTTATACATAGTATAGGTTTAGAATGGGATGATGAATTTATCATACCTCCAAAGCAAAATGAGAGTTTAGATTTATTGGGAATAGATTTACTGAGAAGAATTAATAAATTTTTACCTCTTTTTTGCAATAATGCTAGAAATATTTTTAGAGGTGATTTGCATCATTTTGCAGTAAAACACTTCACCTCCAAAGATTCTCACCTTAAATTCCAACCTCCAAAGGAAGTAGTGCAATCTTATATAGATTATTTCGAAGAATCAAACGAATGGGTAAGAAAAGAATTCTTTCCTCATAAAGAAAGATTATTTCCAAAAAAAGATTTAAGTAATTATAAAGAAAATTATGAACTTAAGGAAATGAAACCCGAGTATTGGGATAAAATAGCTGAATTTATAGCTTATATCGTTAAAACTAAAAATCAAACTATCATAGATAAAACTATTATTATTCAAAATAAAGACAAGGTTATTGTTAATCAAACCAATCAAATAAATTCTTTACAAACAACTTTAAAGGATAACAAAGCACACTTAATCCAAGCTCAAAACCTAAACAATACTCTTAATAAAACTATACAAGAAAAAGATATTATCATAAATTCTAATATAAACCAAATCGATCAATTGCAAAACAATATAAAAGAGAAAATAAAACAACTTCATATTTTGCAAAACAATATACAAGAAAAATCAACCCAACTTAACCAACTTCAATCTAAATTATCTTTCCAAACCCAATACGGCACAGCCAAATCCCGCATTCAAAACCAACTCTCTTATAAACTAGGACAAGCTATGATAATAAATTCAAAATCTTTACTAGGTTATTTAATAATGCCCATGATATTATTAAATATAATAATTTCGCACAAACAAGCCCAAAAAGCTTATAAATTAAAAATAAAGAAAAATCCAAATTTAGCTTTACCCCCTTTAGAATCTTACCCTGATTATAAAGAAGCTCTAAAAGAAAAAGAGTGTTTGACTTATAAGCTAGGAGAGGCCCTTATAAAAGCAAGTAATAATTGGTATGGGGGGGGGTATATCAAATTATTGCTTGAGATTAGGAAGCTAAAGAAGGAATTTAAAAAGAAATAAATGATATAATCTCTTTTTAATTTAAAGAGAGATTTATGAAATTTCACACCACTTCAAAAAAACTTATAAAAAATGTTAAAGATTTTTACAATATAGTCTTATATAAGGCCTATAAAAGCATAGGCAAAGAAGATGTTTTTGTAGGCTGGGGCAGGAAAAATTCAGGTTTAAAAGCTGTGAGTTTAGCCAAAAAACACAATGCTAAATTTATGCTTTTAGAAGATGGTTTTTTGCGCTCATTAAATTTAGGCATAGAAAATAGTCCGAGTTTTTCTATAGTTAAAGATGATGTGGGGATTTATTATGATGCGAGCACTCCTTCAAGGCTTGAAAATATTTTAAATACTTATGAGTTTAGCCCCAAAGAGCTAACTTGGGCAAAAAAAGCCATAGAGCTTATCAAAAAAGAAAAACTCAGCAAGTATAATAACAATCTTTGCATACCTCAAGAGCTTTTCAGCGCCAATGAAGAACGCGTTCTAATCATCACTCAAGTGGCAAATGACGCTTCACTTCGATTTGGTTTGGCAAGTGATTTTTCGACCCAAGATATCATAAATGACGCCCTAAAAGAAAATCCAAATGCTAAAATATATATCAAAATCCATCCTGATGTGTTAAGTGGCAAAAAACAAAGCGATTTTAGCATGCAAGATTTACCCAGTAGATGCGTGATTTTAAAAGAAAATTATAATCCCATAGAATTATTAAGCCATTTTAAAAAAGTCTATACTAAGACTTCAGGTATGGGTTTTGAAGCTTTGATGCTAGGATGTAAATGCGTGTGCTATGGCATGCCTTTTTATGCAGGATGGGGATTAACTCAAGATAAGCTAGAGTGTAAAAGAAGGATTAAAAAAAGATCCTTAGAAGAAGTTTTTTGTGCCGCTTATATCCTATACAGCGAGTATTTTAATCCTTATTTAAATCAAAAAAGTGATATTTTTGATACTATTTTTACCCTAGCAAGATACAAAAAGATAGAGCAAGTAAATTCTCATACTTTATATTTTTTAGGCTTTACTTTATGGAAGCGTTGGTTTATGAAGCCATTTTTCAAGGCCAAAAACAATAAAATTATTTTTTTAAACTCACTTAATGAACTTTACAAAGCGAATTTAAATTCCGAAGATAAAATCTTCATTTGGGGTAAAAAGTATGATAAAGCTTTGCTGGCCAAAGATTTTAACAATGAAATTTTTTTAGTAGAAGATGGCTTTTTGCGCTCGGTTTTTTTAGGTTCAGATCTTACGCGTCCTTTTTCTTTGATAGTAGATAGCAAGGGTTTGTATGTAGATCCTAATCACCCTAGCGATTTAGAAGAGCTTTTGCAAAATCATGAATTTGATGATACTTTAAGACAAAGAGCCAAAAAGCTCATCACTACCATAACGCAAAATAAATTTTCAAAGTACAACGGCCTAAAGCATGAAAAACTTGACTTTAATACAAATAAAAAAATCATTTTAATTCCCGCTCAAGTAGAAGATGATGCTTCGATGATCTTAGGTGGGGCAGATTTTGACACCTTAAAGCTTTTACAAAGCGTAAGAGCTGCAAATAAAGACGCCTTTGTCGTTTTTAAGCCTCATCCTGATGTTTTAAGTGGAAATCGCAAGGGTTTAAAGGATAAAGATATCATTTTAAAATACTGCGATGAGATCATAGAAAATGTCAGCATAGACAGCGCCATAAATGCATGTGATGAAGTACATACTATCACTTCTACAAGTGGCTTTGACGCTCTTTTGCGTGCTAAAAAAGTAGTGGTATATGGTAAACCTTTTTATGCGGGCTGGGGTTTGACTCAAGATTTACATCACATCTCAAGACGCACAAGAGTGCTTAGTTTAGAAGAGCTTGTGGCAGGAGTTTTGATCCTTTATCCAAGATATATTCATCCAAAGAGTAAAAATTTATGTGAAGTTGAGCTTGCTTTGGATACAATGTTAGCTTTGCAAAAAGATTATTTTTCAAAAAGATGGCTAAAAATTTTAATTGATTTTAGAATTTTAATGCTTAGAAAGATAAGAAGAATAGGTGAAGTTTTTATAAAAAGATGAAATTTAGCGATAAGATTAAAAAAGAATTTAGCGGTAAAACTGTCTTGCTTTTACAAGGACCTGTAGGCACTTTTTTTCACCGCCTTGCTATAAAGATGAAAAAAAATAAAACCAAAGTTTTTAAGCTTAATTTTAATGGAGGGGATTTTCTTTTCTATCCAAGCGGAAAAAGGTGCAAGTGCGACGAAAAGGATCTTGAAAATTTCTATGAGAACTTTTTTAAAGAAAAAAAAATAGATGCTATTGTGATGTATAATGATTGTCGTTTGATTCATGCAAAAGCTATCAAAGTAGCTAAGGAGCTTGGCATTGGTATTTGGATTTTTGAAGAGGGGTATTTAAGGCCTTATTGTATCACTTTTGAAAAAGATGGGGTCAATGCAAACTCCTCCTTGCCTCGCGATAAAAATTTCTATCTTTCTTGCAATATCCTTACAAAAGAAAGCATAAAAGAAATTCCAGGTGGCTTTAAATTTATGGCCTTTAGTGCTTTTTTGTATTGGTTTTTTTCTTTTCTGCTAGCTCCTTTTTTTAACAACAAGCTTCATCATCGCACCCTATATCCTTTTGAATTTTTATTTTGGTTTAGATCTTTATATAGAAAATACCTTTATAAATTCACAGAAAAAAAACTCAATCAAAAAATTTACAGCCTTGAAAAAAAGTATTTTTTAGCTGTTTTGCAAGTTTATAGCGATACACAGATTAAGTATCATTATAAAAAAAGTATAGAAGATTTTATAGAAGAGCTTATCCTTTCTTTTGCAAATCACGCAAGAGCAAAGTCTTATCTTGTCTTTAAACATCATCCTATGGACAGGGGATATAGAAATTATTCTAAACTGATAAATGAGCTAAGCCAAAAATACCATGTACAAGGAAGAATTTTATATGTGCACGATACTTATTTACCTACTCTTTTAAAAAAGGCTTTGGGTTGCATCACGATTAATTCTACAGTGGGTTTAAGTGCTATTTTGGAGGGCTGTCCTACTAAGGTTTGTGGCAATGCTTTTTATGATTTTGAAGGCCTAGCTTATCCTAAAAAACTCCAATTTTTTTGGCGCGAAGCTCATGCTTACAAACCCAATCCTAATTTGGTTTTAAATTTCAAAAACTATCTTTTAAATACAAATCAATTCAACGGCAATTTTTACAAAAATTCTTTTTTAAGTCGATAAAAGTCCGATTAAGACAGCTTTTAAAACAAAATGTTATAATCCTTGAAAAAAAGAAAATGAATTTTTATGGATAGAGAAGTATTTTATATAGCAGGCTATGATCCTAAGAGCTATAGATTTTATTATGATTTATTTAAGAAGAATTTAAAAGATTATTCTCATAGATTTGATCTTAAAGCGGACTTAAGCGGGATTGAAAAGAATGGAAACTTTCCATTTTTTAAGATAAATTGTGAAAACACTCAAACACGCTATCATTTTTTAACTTGGAATGATATAGTTAAAAAAAATTGGTCTCAAAGTTATAAAGATGCTTTGATGGATTGTTATAGTTTTTTTAGAATTTATACCATTACTGGGCTTTTTCTTAAATTTGGTAAAGAATCGATTTATCAGCTAGTTACGGGTTATTATCCTTTCTTTTATGTTATTTTTTCTTTGTTATTATCTTTAGGCTTAGCTTTGGGAAGTTTTGTTTTTTTGCAAAATCATATCCCTTCTTTTTTGGCGATTGTTATAGGTATAGTTTTAGGATTTTTACTCAATCGTTTTTTATTCAAGCTAGGTAGAAAATTGGCTGTATTTTGGATAGCAAGGATATGTGCTTTTTGTGCTACTTGGAAAGAGAAAAGATTGGGGGCTATGGAGCAAAGGATAAAGCTTTTTGCAGATGAAATTTTAAAGTCTTTAAAACAAAATGAAAACAGGCAAGATTACGAACTTATCTTAGTAGCTCACAGTGTTGGAACCATAGTTTGCATAGAAGTTTTAGAGCATATTTTAAAACAAAATTTAGATAAAAGAGTATTGGACAAATTAAAAATTCTTACACTAGGAGAATGCATTCCTTTAACAAGCTATCAAAAAAATTCGGATGATTTTAGAAAAAAACTTGAATTTGTTTCTGCATTTGATTTAAAATGGTATGATTATACCTCGATAATCGATGGGGCGTGTTTTCCACAAGTGGATTTTTTCCGCACAAGCGGGGTGCAAGCTAACTTTACCCCACCGTTTTTAAGTGCTAAATTTCATACCTTGTATGAAAAAAATGAATATAAAAAAATCAAAAGAGATAAAAATAAAGCACATTTTTTATATCTTTATAGTCCTCATATTAAAGGGAGTTATGATTTTTTTGCTTTCGTTGTGATACCTAAATTTTTAGAAGAAAAGGTAAAGATATGAGTCAGTGTCCATTTTTTCCCAAACCCTATAAAAATAAAGCTTCAACACTTTTAACCTTTTTATTAAAACGCAGATCATGGCTTGATGGTCTTTATGAGCGTAGCTATAAAATGCAAACAGGCTATGTAAAAATGCCAAATTTTGATCTTTATGTGATCAATGATACCAAAGAAGTTAAAAGAATGATGGTGGATGAGGTTAAAGAATTCCCAAAAAGTGCATTTTTACATGAGCTTTTAAGCCCTCTTTTAGGGGAGAGCATTTTTACAACAAATGGTGAGGTTTGGAAAAAGCAACGCGAACTTTTACGCCCAAGTTTTGAAATGACTCGTATTTCAAAGGTTTTCAATCTCATGAGTGAAGCAGTAAGCGATATGATGAAGCGTTTTGAAAAATACCCTAATGCTTCTATTATCGAAGTGGATGAGGCTATGACTTTCATCACTGCTGATGTCATTTTTCGTACCATCATGTCTTCTAAGTTAGATGAAGAGCAAGGAAAGAAAATCCTAGATGCTTTTGTGACTTTTCAAGAACAAAGCGTACATACGGCTATGCGTCGTATGTTTCGTTTCCCTAAATGGCTTTCTTATGTGTTGGGTGATCGTAAGCGTGCTAAAGCGGGCGATGTGATCAGGCAAGCTTTAAGTGATATCATAAAGCCAAGATATGATGCAGTAAGTAGCGGAAAAGCTGAAAATTTTGAGGATATTTTAGGCTCTTTACTCTTAGTAGTAGATGCGCAGACTAATCAACGCTTTTCTTTTGAGGAAATTCTAGATCAAGTGGCTATGCTTTTCTTAGCAGGTCATGAAACAACAGCAAGCTCTTTAACTTGGACGCTTTATCTACTCAGCCTTTATCCTGATGAACAAGAAAAAGCTTATAAAGAAATTATTCAAGTTTTACAAGGTGAAAATATACAAATTTCACATTTAAAACAGTTTAGATACCTAACTCATATTTTTAAAGAATCTTTAAGACTTTATCCTCCTGTAGGCTTTTTTGCAAGAGAAGCAAAAAAAGATACAAAGGTAAGGGATAAGATGATTAAAAAAGGCTCAGGTGTTGTTATAGCACCTTGGCTGATACACAGACATGAAGGCTTTTGGGCTAATCCGCATGAATTTAAACCTTCTCGTTTTGAAGGCGAGTATAAAAAAGATGCTTATTTACCTTTTGGAGTAGGAGAGAGAATTTGTATAGGTCAAGGTTTTGCGATGCAAGAGGCTATTTTAATTTTGGCCAATATCTTAAAAAAATACAAATTAGAGCTTGAAGAGGGTTTTGTTCCAGATGTGGTGGGTCGTTTAACCATACGTTCTGCAAATGGAATGAGGATAAAATTTAGTAAAAGAGAGCCATGAAAAGAGTCAAAGCAAGAATTCGTGCCAATTTTCGCAACCGCATTAAGCGCAATCTAAAAGGAAGTTTAAAAGAAAAACTAGCAGGGACGATCTTACTTTGTGCCATAGTACCTTTGGCAATTTGTGGATATTTACTCATAGTGATAGTGGGAACTTTTTTTAATACAGCTAGAGCAAGGCAAGGTGTAAGAGCTTTGGATCATTTTGTAAATGCAAGTTTGTTTAATGGCTATGCTTGGGAAAGTGTATCTTCACACGCGTGGCGCGAAAGAAATAGAAAAAAATGGGCAAGGGTAGTGATTAAAATCACAGATTTTTTTCAAAAAGATCATTGCAAAAGAGCCAATAAAAGAGAACAACCTGTCGTTGATTTTATACTTTCAAGAAATTTAGATAAACAAACTATAGGTAAGAGATAAAATTAATCCAAAGCAACTACTGCAATAGCAAAACCATTATCATGTGAGATGCTAAGAGAGGTAGAATTGATTTTAAATTTTTCTAATACATGAGAAGCGAGTTTTAAATGAGGAGCATTTTTGCTGTCTTTTGAAATTTCTATATCCAAAAAGCCACATTCTTTTGAAATTCCTACGCCTAAAGCTTTACTTGCTGCTTCTTTTGCAGCCCAAAAACCTGCTAAAGTTGAGCTAGATTTTATCAATTTTTGCTCATTTTGGTTTAGAAATTTATCAAGAAAAGCGTTGCCATGCTTTTGATAGATTGTATCTATCCTAGAAATGGCAACTATATCGCAACCTATACGCATCAAGAAACTACAAAATCAGTAAAATAAACATTTTTGATGAAGCCATCGGTAAGAATTTCGTTGATTTTTCCAACAAGCTCATCCTTAAGTCTTTCTTTGCCTTTTTGCGTGCTAACCTCTTCAAAGGTTTTTGCAGTTAAGGTGCGGATAATGATATCGCGAATTACCGCTACTTTTTTATCAAGCTCAGGTTTTAAAAGCTCTGTATTTTGCTCTAATTCTATAGTGCATTTTACATATCTTGAGCCGCTATCACTAAGTAAATTTAAAGTAAAAGGATCAAGAGGATACATAGGTCCTATATTTGCAAAATCACTTCCACGTTGCGCCGGTGCTGTCACTTTAGCCTTATCAGTTTTTGCCTCTTCTTTTGGAGCTGCTTTGACTTCGCTTTCATCGCTTGAGCTACTTGAAATAAGCCATGCAATCACACCCATGATGCTAAGAAGTAGAACAAAAAGTAAAATCACTATAATGATAACAAGCGAACCGCCTTTTTTCTTTTTTTCTTCGTTATTTTCTAATTCTTCATCCATTAATTTTTCCTTTATTTAGTGAAATTAATGTAAAATTGTAGCAAAATTTTCTTTTCTATCCAAATTTTACATTATAAAAAGAAAATTGATTAAAAAGATTTAAGGAAAAATTATGCTAGATGTGATTTTTAGAGAATACGACATACGCGGACTTTATGGCAAAGAACTCAATGAAAAAAGTGTCAAAGCTATAGGTTTTTGTTTGGGACAAACCATGCTTGCAAAAGGTTGTAAAAATGTAAGCGTGGGTTATGATGCAAGATATAGTGCTGATGAGCTTTATAGATATCTAGTTAGCGGGCTTAATAAAGCAGGCATACAAGTTTACAACATAGGACTTGTCCCCACTCCACTTGGATATTTTAGCCTTTATGAGGGTATGAAATTTGATGCAAATATTATGATCACAGGTTCGCACAATCCAAAAGATTATAACGGCTTTAAAATCACCATAGGTAAGGAAAGTTTTTTTGGAGCTGAACTTAAAGAATTTTCAAAAGAAGTTTATAAGCATTTAGAGGATGAGATTGAAGAAAATTTAGAGGCTCAAAAATACGATATTTTAAGTCTTTATGTGAATTTTATGTGTGAGCAATTTAACTTTTTAAAGGATTTTAATTATAAATTTGCAATCGATTGCTCCAATGGAGCCGCTGGGGTTGTTATAAAGCCTTTAGTAAAAGCTTTAAATTTAAAAGCTCATGTTATGTTTTCAAATCCTGATGGACAATTTCCAAACCACGAACCTGATCCTACAGAAGAAAAAAATTTGCACGCTATAAAGAATTTTTTAAATGAAAATCAAGAATATCCTTTAGCATTTGCTTTTGATGGTGATGCAGATAGAATGGTAGCTTTGAGTAAAACTCATATTTTTTGTGGGGATGAGCTTTGTTATTTGTTTGCAAAAAATATTCCTAATCCTAGAATTTTAGGCGAGGTAAAATGCTCTAAAAATCTTTTTGATGAGGTGGCAAAATTTGGTACTATTTTTATGGGAAAAACAGGACATTCAAATATTAAAAAAATGATGAAAGAAAAAGATATTGACTTAGCAGCTGAAGTGAGTGGGCATATTTTCTTTAAACATAGATATTTTGGTTATGATGATGGAATTTATGCATTTTTAAGAGCCTTGGAGCTTGTTTATAAAGGTTTTGATCTAGAAAGTATGATTAAAGCTTTACCAAAACTTTATACTACACCTGAAATTAAAATTCCTGTAAATGAAGAAGAAAAATTCAAACTTGTGGAAGAATTTCAAAAAGAGATTGAAAAAGGAGCTTTAAAAGGTGTTAAAAGTCTTTGTGAAATCGATGGAGCCAGGATTGATTTTGGTGATGGATGGGCTTTACTTCGTGCGTCCAATACCAGCCCTTATCTTATCACGCGTTTTGAAGCAAGTTCTTTGGAGCAAGCAAAAGAACTTGAAGCTAAAGTATTTAAACTTTTTAATGATATTAAAGAATCGGTTTAATAAGTATTTTAGGTTTATTTGTAAATTTAGAGAAAAGCACGAAAACAAGAGCTTTTTCTCATTTATATAACGCGTTGTTTGTGTGAGAATGTAGTAAAAATATACACTAAAGATCCACTTTTATGATAAAAAACTTAAACAAAATTGTGTGTACATTTTTCCTAAAAGCCTTTGATGGTATTTTTGCCACACATCCAAGCCTTGAAAAACGCATAGGATATTTAGAAAAATATTTTGGAGATTCGTTCTAAAATGGCATAATAATTGCAATGATTAGTAAAATTGCAAATACCAAACAAAAAAGATTTTCTAAAAAATAAAAAGTTTTGCCTAAAAAAGAATTTTCTAAATGAAAGGGCACAAGGATGATAAAGACTACTCTAAGTGGGATTAAAATCATTCCTATTTGAAGGAAAAATTTAAAAAATTCTCAAAAATCACTATCAAATAAACCAAATAAGATAATTAAACCAAAAAAGAAGAGATATCCGCCCAAAACATGGGCGAATTGAAATTTAAACGATATCTTGCTTGACAATGAGGGCAAAAAAAGCTCATTGGAAAACTCAAAAAAATCATAAAATTTGTTTATTTTTTTGAAATTTTTAGTGTATTTTTTGCATTTTAAGCTTATGCCTTGATTTTTTTAAGACTTTCTAACAATTCTTCTATATTGTAAATTCCTCGGTGCTCAGGTGTTAAAAGATGGATAAGTATATCACCTAGATCAATGACACTCCATTCTTCACTGCTTTCTATATTTAAAAATTCTTCACCCTTGGCTTTGAGTTTGATTTTAAGTTCATCGATTAAAGATAAGGCATGTTTTTCACCCAAGGTAGCTGCGATGATGACATATTTTACAAAATAATCTTGCTCGCTCATATCAAAGGTTTTTATGTCTTCAGCTTTTTTTTCATCTAAAATTTTAACGATTAAATCTACTCTTTCTTGCATTTTTTTCCTTTAAATTTTTGAAATTGTATCAGTTTTTTTGTAATTTTTCATAGTAATTTTTCACTTCATTTTTAATTTCATCGCAAACTTCATGGGTATCTAGGGTGCTTCTTATGAAAGATGAGGCGATTTTTATATTGGTTTTTAAATCTTTAAAATTTTTTGGAATTTCTATATCATTGCGATTTGCGATGATAAATTCTACTAAAGAATTAAGTCTTTCAAAATCATGCCAAAGATGAAGTTTTTCTAAATGATCCGCACCGATTAGAAGATAAAATTTGCTAGGATGATAAATTTTATAAAGATATTCTACGCTTTCAATGCTTGGTACGGGGCGTTTCTGCTTGATCTCAAAGTCGCAAATTTCTACTTTTTCTAAATTTCCCCAAAGTTTATTTACCCAAGCAAATCTTTGTTTTTCATCGGCGAAAAATCCTTTTTTAAAAGGATTGATAAAAGTAGGCATAATAATGAGTTTATCGATATCAAGTTTTGCCAAAGCTTCTTTGACAATAGCGTCATGTCCTTTGTGTGGTGGGTCAAAACTGCCACCAAAAAGTGCAATTTTCATTAAAATTTTAACCTTTTTTTAGTAAAATATTAGCATAAAAAACTTCGCAAAAGGAAACAAAATGGCTGTAAAAGTTGCTATAAATGGTTTTGGTCGCATAGGAAGGTGTGTAGCAAGAATTATTTCAAAACGAGATGATATCGAACTTGTAGCGATAAATGATACTACAGATATCGAACTTACAAAATATCTTTTTAAATATGACACAGTGCATGGAGAATTTGAAGGCAGTGTTGATAGTGAAGGTGATGATTTAGTGGTAAATGGTAAAAAAATCAAAGTGTTTAAAAGCCGCGATATAAAAGAACTTGATTTTGCAAAATACGGTGCACAAATTGTTTTAGAGTGCACAGGGGCTCATTTGACAATAGAAAAATGCCAAGGATTTTTAGATATGGGAGTGCAAAAAGTGATCATGAGTGCTCCTGCAAAAGATGATACTCCTACTTATGTTTTAGGAGTAAATTCAGAACTTTACAAGGGTGAAAGCATTATTTCTAATGCAAGTTGTACAACAAATTGTTTAGGTCCTGTTTGTCGTGTTTTACAAGATAATTTTGGCATAGAAAAAGGACTTATGACAACAATACATGCTTATACAAATGGACAAAGTATTATTGATGCTAAAGCTAAAGATAAACGCCGTTCTCGTGCTGCAGCGCAAAATATCATTCCAACTTCTACAGGCGCAGCAAAAGCTATGAAACTTGTTATGCCTGAACTTAATGGCAAGCTTCATGGACAAAGTATGCGTGTGCCAGTGATTGATGTATCAAGCGTGGATTTAACTGCACAACTAAGCCGTAAAGTCAGCAAAGATGAAATCAATGAAGCTTTTAGAAAAGCTGCAACTACAAATTTAAAAGGCATTTTAATGGTAGATGATGATGAAAGAGTTTCAAGCGATTTTATCACTTGTTCTTATGGAGCTATTGTAGCAAGTGATTTAACTCAAGTGATTGCGGATGATTTTATCAAGGTAATTGCTTGGTATGATAATGAATGGGGCTATTCAAGTCGTCTAGTAGATATGGCAGTATATATTGCAAATAAGGCTTAATCATGAGTGATATTATTTCTATAAAAGACATTGATTTAGCTAAGAAAAAAGTTTTTATAAGATGTGATTTTAATGTTCCTCAAGATGATTTTTTAAATATCACTGATGATAGACGCATAAGATCAGCTATTCCTACGATAAGATATTGTTTGGATAATGGTTGTAGTGTGATTTTAGCCTCTCATTTAGGGCGTCCAAAAGAAATTAGCTCTAAATATTCTTTAGAACCTGTGGCTAAGCGTCTTGCTAGACTTTTAGATAAAGAAATTATTATGGCAAAAGATGTTATCGGCGAAGATGCAAAAACCAAAGCTATGAATTTAAAAGCGGGCGAAATTTTACTTCTTGAAAATTTGCGTTTTGAAAAAGGCGAAACTAAAAATGATGAAAATTTAGCCAAAGAACTTGCTTCTATGGTTCAAGTTTATATCAATGATGCTTTTGGAGTATGCCATAGAGCACATTCTAGTGTAGAGGCGATTACTAAATTTTTTGATGAAAACCATAAGGGTGCAGGATTTTTACTCCAAAAAGAAATTGATTTTGCAAGCAATCTTATCAAACATCCAGCACGTCCTTTTGTCGCTGTTGTTGGAGGTTCAAAGGTAAGTGGAAAACTTCAAGCATTGACAAATTTATTACCAAAGGTAGATAAATTAATCATAGGCGGAGGTATGGCATTTACTTTTTTAAAAGCTTTAGGTTATGATATAGGAAATTCACTTTTAGAAGAAGAACTTTTAGAAGAAGCTAATAAAATTCTTACCAAGGGTAAAAATTTAGGAGTGAAAATTTATCTTCCAGTAGACGTTGTAGCCGCTCCTGCGTGCTCACAAGATGCGCCGATGAAATTTGTTCCAGCGCAAGAAATTCCAAATGGTTGGATGGGTTTAGATATAGGACCTGCGAGTGTGAGACTTTTTAAAGAGGTGATTTCTGATGCGCAAACGATTTGGTGGAATGGACCTATGGGTGTTTTTGAAATTGATAAATTTTCAAAAGGTAGCATTAAAATGAGTCATTATATCAGCGAAGGACATGCAACTTCTGTTGTTGGAGGCGGTGATACGGCTGATGTGGTTGCGCGCGCAGGTGATGCAGATGAAATGACTTTTATTTCCACTGGGGGTGGTGCTTCTCTTGAACTTATAGAAGGTAAAGAACTTCCAGGCGTAAAAGCTTTAAGATCTAAGGAAAATGAATGATCTTTGCTGCAAATTTAAAATGCAATCACACAAGAGCAAGTTTTAAAATTTATGCTGAAATTTTAAATAAAACTATGGGAGCAAAATGTGATGATATTATCGTTTTCCCACCTAGTATAGCTTTTTTAGAAAATGAATTAAATTTTATACAAGGGGCGCAAAATTTTTATCCTTGTGTCAATGGAGCTTTTACAGGTGAACTTGGAAAAGAGCATTTGGATGAATTTGGAATCAAATGTGTTTTGATAGGGCATTCTGAAAGAAGGGCTTTGGGTGATGAAAATTTAATCAAAGCTAAATTTGATTTTGCTAAAGAGCATGCTTATAAAATCGTTTTTTGCATAGGCGAGGATTTAAAGCTTAAAAACTCAAATCAAACCTTAGATTTTTTAAAAAAACAACTTGAAGTTATTGACCTAGATTATAAAAATCTCATTATCGCTTATGAGCCTATTTACTCTATAGGAAGTGGTGTGAGTGCTAAAAAAGAAGATATTGCTAAAGTGCTTGAATTTGTTTCTTCGCTTACGCAAGCTCCTTTACTTTATGGTGGAAGTGTAAATGGGGACAATATCAAAGATATTTTAAATATAAAACATTGCAGCGGTGTTTTAGTAGGATCTGCTGCATTAAAAGCTGAAAATTTTATAAAATTAATTAAAGGATAAATGATGATAATGAAAGGCAAAAAAGGCCTTATAGTAGGCGTAGCCAATAATAAATCCATAGCTTATGGTATAGCAAAAGCTTGTTATGAGCAAGGAGCAAGTTTAGCTTTTACTTTTTTAAATGATGCATTAAAAAAGCGCGTTGAGCCTATAGCAGAAGAATTTGGATCAAACTTTGTTTATGAGCTTGATGTAAATAACAGCGATCATTTAGATTCTATTGCTGAAAAAATTAAAAAAGATTTAGGTGAGATTGATTTTATAGTACATGCTGTTGCTTATGCGCCAAAAGAAGCTTTAGAAAATTCATTCTTAGAAACTTCAAAAGAAGCTTTTGATATAGCTATGCAAACTTCTGTGTATTCTTTACTTTCTTTAACGCGTGCGGTATTGCCAGTATTAAAAGAAAAGGGTGCAATTTTGACTTTAAGCTATCTTGGCGGGGTAAAATATGTGCCTCATTATAATGTTATGGGTGTGGCAAAAGCAGCTCTTGAAAGTTCTGTGCGTTATTTGGCAAGAGATTTAGGTATCAAAGGAATTCGTGTAAATGCGATTTCGGCAGGGCCTATTAAAACTTTAGCAGCAAGTGGAATAGGTGATTTTAGAATGATATTAAAATACAATGAAATCAATTCTCCTTTAAAACGCAATGTAAGTATTGAAGATGTAGGAAATTCAGCGATGTACTTACTCAGTGATTTAGCTCGTGGTGTTACGGGTGAGGTGCATTATGTTGATGCAGGATATAACATCATGGGAATGGGAGATGTCACAAAAGACGAAAATGGAAATACTGTGCTTTGTTGGGATAATCAAAAAGGACAATAATGGCAAAACTCAGCAATGAAGAGTTAAAAGATATACTTATAAAACGCATTGAAAAAATCGAAAATTCAGACTTGGTAGATAAAAAAACTATCAATGAAGAAAGCGTAAAGGCTCTTGCTAAGCATTTATCTTTGGGAAATGAAATTCCAGCTCTTGCGCAAAAGTTTTTCGAACTTGCTCCTAAGACTAAGGTTGTTTGGCTTCATCTTTGCGAATGTACAGGTTGTAGTGAGAGTTTATTGCGTGCGGATTTACCAAGTTTTGATGAATTAGTTTTTGACTTTTTTTCTTTAGAGTATCACGAAACTTTAATGGCAGCAAATGGGACAAAAGCTGAAGAACTTTTAGAGCATGTTTTAAAAGAAGATTTTGTTTTAGCGGTTGAAGGCGGTGTTGCAGCTATTGATACATTTTTTCTTACTATAGGTGCAGAGGGTGAGAGTGGTTATGAAATTTTGGAAAAATTAGCAGCTAAAGCCAAAGCTATTTTTGCTGTGGGAACTTGTTCTTCTTATGGGGGAATTCAAGCTGCTTATCCAAATCCAAGCAAAACTTGCGGTATTTCTGAAGTTTTAACCCAAAAAGTAGTCAATATCCCTGGCTGTCCTCCAAGCGATGTAAATATCATCGCAACTTTGACTTATTTTGCTTTATTTGGAATTTTGCCTGAACTTGATGAGCAAAACCGCCCCGTTTGGGCTTATGGTAAATGTTTGCATGATTTGTGCGAAAGAAAGGCTAAATTTGAGAGTGGAATTTTTGCAGAACATTTTGATGATGAAAAGGCTAAAAGTGGAGCTTGTTTATTTAAAATAGGCTGTAAAGGTCCTTATACTTATAATAATTGTCCTAAAGTAAAATTTAATGCTAAAACTTCTTGGCCTGTGGCTGCAGGACATGGTTGTATAGCCTGTAGTGAGAAAAATTTTTGGGATGAGTTTGGGAATTATGAAAAACCTATGGCAAATCCTTTTTCTTATGCTAAGCTTGTAAATCAGGAATTTAGTACAGAATTTGCCCTAGAAGAGCAAATTCAAATCCTATCTTCGATGGATTTTGAATTTGAAAGTAATTTAAAGCTTATCTTGCAAAACATTGCTAAAAATAAATTAGGTGCTTTACTTGTAGAAAATTACAAAACATCTTTTGAAAAAAACTTTATTTTTATAGAGCAAAATTTTGATGAAAATCCTATGCCTTCTAGTGATATTTGGAAGTATTTTGAGATCAATTTTATTTTGGCAAAGGGTGAGTTTTTACAAGATAAAAACGATTTTTTAAAAGCGGCGCAAAATTATAGCTTTAAGCATGCAAGTCCTTATGATTTTAAACTTACTCTTAATGAAAAATCAAAACTTGATGTGAGTAAATCTTTTCGTATGCCTTTGATTTATCTTTGCGGAGGGCTTGATTTTGAAGCTCTTGCTTATAGCGTTTTGAAGGCTTTTGAAAAAAATATTAAAAGCGTGATAGACTTTAATAAACAAAAAGCGGGTTAATTGATTACAAATTTTGTAATATTTAACCCTATAAAAGCCACTATATAGGCGCTGATGCAAGTAAAAAGAAAAAGGAAAAAAGTATATTTTATTTTTCCGCTTTCTTTTGAAAAGACTATGGTTGCAGTAAAGCAAGGATTATAAATCATTACAAATAAAATAAAAGCCACTACACTTGGTATAGGTATTTTTAGCGATGATTCCTTTTAAATCATTATTTGTTTCATCTACATCTTTTCCTAGTGAATAAAGTACTCCCATAGTTGAAATCATCACTTCTTTAGCGGCCAAACCACTGATTAAAGATACGCTTAATTTCCAATCTAACTCGAGGGGTTTAAAATAGGTTCTATGCCTTTGCCAAATTGTCCTAAATAACTTTGTTCTATAGCTATTTCTTGAGCATTAAAATCATTTAATTTTCTTCACTTTTTGGAGAATTGCTAGCAAACCATATAAGTAAAGAGGCCAAAAGTATAAAAGTTCCTGCTTTTTTAAGATACATTTTGGCTTTATTATAAACCATAAACCAAACTAAATGCCAATTTGGCATACGATATTTTGGCATTTCCATAACAAAAGGTTCATCAAGTCCACGAAATGCTGTCATTCTTAAAAATTTTGCAGCAAAAAGTCCTAAAATCGCACCTAAAATATAAATTCCAAAAAGATAATTTCCTGTTTTTTCACTTGGAAAAAAAGCACCGATAAAAAGAACATATACAGGAAGTCTTGCCCCGCAACTCATAAAATTGATTATAAAAAGAGTTAAAAGTCTATCTCTTTTACTCTTAAGAGTGCGTGTAGCCATAAAAGCAGATACCGAACAACCAAAACCAGTGATTAGTGGAATAAAACTTTTACCATGCAAACCAAATTTTATGTAAAATCCCATCAAGTAAAAAAGCTACTCTTGACATATAATCTGTGGTTTCTAAAAGAGCTATACCTAAAAATAAAATCATTATATTAGGTAAAAAAAGTATCACAGCGCCAACACCTGCGATAATCTCATCAGCCAAAGCTGAAGCGATAAAGGTATTAGAAATATTGTTTTTAACAAGTTCACCTAAGGCATTAAAACCCGATTCTATAATCCATAGGAATTTGTCCTAAGCTAAAGGTAAGTTGAAATAAAAGCCACATTAAAAATAAAAATATAGGTAAGCCAAAGAATTTATGGATAAGTAAGGCATCGATTTTTTTGGTTAAATTTCTTTCTTCTTTTTTGTGTGTGATAATTTTTTTTGAAAGTTCATTAATAAAATATAATAAATCTTCTTTTTCCGGACTTTTTTCGCAAAGCGGAGTATAAAATTGAGATCTTGGAATAAATTTACTTTCAAATAAAATAATAATTTTTTGCAGTAAAAGTTCTAAATTTTCTTTTGTTTTTGCTGAAATTTCAACAACTTGACTTTGAAATTCTTGGCTTAAAACAGAAGTGTCAAGTTCTATACCTTCTTTTTTGGCTTCATCGCACATATTTAAAGCCAAAAGCATTTTTTTATTAAGGCTTAAAAGTTCTGCACTAAGGATAAGATTGCGTTCTAAATCGGTAGCATCTAAAACATTAACAATAACATCATAGTCATTTTGATTTAAAAAATGGCGTGTGATTTTTTCTTTTTCGCTATATCCATCTAAAGAATAAGTTCCTGGCAAGTCAATAACTTCAAATTCATAGTTTTTGTAAAAAGTTTTTGCGCTTGCTTTTTCTATAGTAACTCCGCTAAAATTTCCTACTTTCATATTGGCTTTGCAAAGCGCATTAATAAGAAGACTTTTGCCTACATTAGGCTGACCTATAAGGGCTATTTTGATTTTTTTCATATAAGATTCACTTCTATGGTTTTAACTTCATCAGATCTTAGGATAACACAACTTGTATCAAGTTCTACCATTATGGTGGCATTTTTTAAAGAGGAGTGAATTTTTTCAAGTTTTTATTTTTGATAAATCCAAAGCTTAAAAGTCTATTTTTGAGCGTTTAAATTGACAATAATAGCCTTTTATCTATCTTTTAAATTATCTAAAGTCATTATGTTTCCTAAATTAATAATAAATATTATAATAATAAAGTGTAATGAAATTATCCTTCTTATAAAAAGAAGGATAAATATTTAAAAAGAAAAGTGATTTAAATTTTCTAGATTGATGATTTGATCTAGAATTTTGTTGGTCTTAGTATTATCAAGGTAAATTTGTGCATTGGCTAAAAATTTAGCTTTTAATTCTTCAAAACTTAGTGGATTATCAAAATTACCTTTATTGATAAAAATATCTTTTTGGATTATGCGTCCATCTTGCAAACTAGCTTCTAAATGCCCTGGAAAATATTTTGGAAAGCCCTGAGATTTTCTTTTTTCGTAACTGATTTTTTGGGCAAATTCTAGTACTTCTTCACGCTTTAAATTTTCATAAGATTCAAGAGTGATTTTACCATCAAAGAATCCTAGAGCCATTAAAAAAGGCATGGAAAATTTAGCTTCATAAGCACTATTTGGAGTGTATTTTGCTTCCAAAGGATCGCAGATAAAAGAAATAGGAACTTCATCTACAAAAAACAACGAATGCATTTAATTTTATCAGCTTTTAAACCATCATTTGTTAAAGCAATGGCACAATCAATAAGCCCATGAGCAAAATGACAACTTGGATAAGGCTTGATTGAAACTTGCATGGTTTGCCAAATCTCGCCTAAGGCTTTGCAAAGTTTTGTTTTATCGCATTCTTCTTCTATGCCACAACATTTAAAGATATTATCCCTACCTTCAAAAATACTCAAAGGTCCACTCATATGGTTTTTAGTAAAATGAGCTACCATAATGCCGTTTTTAATAGCATTGGCAATATGCAAAACTTTTGAATTAGATCCATTGGATAAAAACTCATTAATCCCACTTGCAAAACTTCCTGCAAGTCCTAAAGCATTGATGATTTGTTCTTTGTTAAGATCTAGCAAGATTGCACTTGCACTTACGCTTCCAAAAATTCCTGCAATAGCAGTGGTATGAAAACCACGCTTATGAAAAGTACCTTTGCTTGCAATGCCTACTCTAGCTGCAATTTCCCAGCCTGCTATAAAAGCTTTGATGATTTTTTTCGCATCTTTGCTAACATGAAAACCATAACTTAAACAAAGTGGAGTTAAAATTGCACTTGCATGCAAAATCGCTTCTGTATGTGTATCATCAAAATCAAGTGCATGAGAAGCAATGCCATCTAGCATGGCTGCGTATATAGGATCTAATTTTTGATCATTTACCCAAATAAGAGTATTTTTTTCTGTGCTTAAATTTTCAAAAGCTTTAAAAGCATTTAAAACACATTCTTCTTTGCTTGCTGCTATAGCTGTTCCAAGGCTATCAAGCATAAGTTCTTTAGCTCTTTGAACAACTGTATTAGGGATATTTTCATATTTAAGATTGAAAATAAAATCCGCTAAAATTTCGCTATATAACATCGTTTTTCCTATTTTAAAATAGCACTATTTTTGATTTTTTCCAAAAATTCATCTACAAGTTTTGGTGCATATCCTACATAGGTTGTTGCATCAAGCAAAGCATCGATTTCTTTTTCTTTCAATACCTTAGATACTCTTTTATCTGCAAGTAAAACTTCTTTAAAAGTTTTTTGTTTTTCGATACCTAGCATAGCATTTTCATAAACAATCTCATGGGCGTGTTGTTTTCCATAATGATCGCTTAATGCAAACATAACACGCTCTGCTAAAACAAAACCATTAAGAGTATTTAAATTTTTAAGCATTTTGTCTTTTTTTACTTCTAAATCACTAAGAGCGAATTTCATATTTGCTAAAACCACAGAAAGCATTAAAAACATTTCAGGTAAAAGCTTCCATTCCATTTTCCAAACTTGACCATCTCTTTCATGTTCATGTCTTTCAATATCGCTTAAAATGGCTAAATTTGCCTTAAAGGCATTGCTTACTGTAACTGCATTTTCGCTTACTGCAGGATTTCTTTTGTGTGGCATAGTGCTTGATCCTACTTGTCCTTTGCCAAAAGGTTCAGCAACTTCATCAATTTCATTATGTGAAAGGATTAAAATTTCATGAGCGATTTTGTTAAAGGTTGCGTTGATATTGCCTAGTACAAAACCAAGTTCTATAAAGCGATCACGTGCGCTCTGCCAAGAAATATTAGGCACATCAAGTCCTAAATTTTCTAAAGTGAGTTTTTCTACTTCATTGCACTCATCACTTAAACTTGCTTTAGTTCCTACAGCGCCTACTATACTGCCTACATAAAGTCTTTTTTCAAGTTCAAGTATTCTTTCAAAATGACGCTCAAGTTCGCTTAACCAAATAGCCACTTTATGTCCAAAAGTAATAGGCAAAGCCTGAAGTGCTAAAGTTCTTCCCATCATAGCAGTATTTTTGTGTGTTTTAGCAAGTTTTACTAAAGCTTTTGCAATGGCTTTTAATTCGCTTTTTACAAGAGTCATAGCTTCTTTAAATTGCAAAACAAGTCCCGTATCGATGATATCTTGAGTGGTTACCCCAAAATGTACATATTCGCCTAGATTATTATCGCAAGCTTTTTCTAATCCCCTAACAGTAGGAACTAAAGGATGTTTGGTTTTTTTAAATTCATTAAAAATAAAATCCATATCCATAAATTTATAATAAGCTTTTTTTGCAATTTCATCTGCTGCTTCTTGGGGGATGATATTAAGTTTTGCTTGTGCTTTTGCTAATGCTGCTTCAACATCAAGCCATTTTTGTACGCGATTTTCTTCACAAAAAACAGCACGCATATCTTGCGTGCTCCATGAATCTGCTAATAATTTATGATCAAATACGCTAATTCCAGTCATTTTATTTCCTTATTTTTTAATACTATCAAAAGCCTTAGCTAAATCAGCAATCAAGTCTTTAGTATCTTCAAGTCCTATATGAAATCTTACAAATGGACCTCTTTTGCTCCAGTCTGTTGCAGTTCTTGGTGGAGTAGTTACAGTTGCTAAACTTTCATAGCCACCCCAGCTAGCACCTATAGAAAAATATTCTAACTCATCTACAAATTTAATAGCATCTTCTTTACTATAACCCTCTGCAAATTCGATAGTAACCATACCGTTAGCACCTTTATGATCGCGCATAAAAATTTCATGGTTTGGATGGGTTTTGAGTTTTGGATAGAAAATAGTTTTAATTTCTTTTCTTGTTTGTAAAAACTCTACGATTTCATCTGCACTTTTTTCATGAGCTTTCATTCTTACATCTAAAGTTCTCATACCACGAAGAACTAAATAAGCATCATCAGGGCTTGTTGTAAAGCCTAAAGCTTCAGGGAGTTTGTCAAAATTTTTCCATTCTTTTTCATTGATAACCACTACACCCATGGTAACATCAGAGTGACCGCTAAGATATTTTGTAGCGGCGATAACCGAAATATCTACGCCTAGCTCAAGTGGATTTAGGAAGTATCCGCTTGAATAAGTATTATCAATAGCTACAGGAATATTATGAGAGTGTGCAATTTTGCAAAGCTTTGGCAAATCTATGATTTCATAAAGTATAGAACCAGGGCTTTCGCATAGGATGAGTTTGGTATTAGGCTTGATTTTTTCTTCTACATCACTTGCATCGGCTTTTAAAAAATCAATCTCAACACCCATTTTTTCTAAAAATAATTCACAAATTGTTCTTACAGGCCCATAGATTGCATCAGTGATTAAAAAATGTGCGTCTTTACTAGCATAGTTTAAAAGCACCATAGCTAATGCTGCAAGTCCTGTTGGGAAAAGTTGAGCTCTGTAGCCGCCTTCTAAGCTGCAGATAAGTTTTTCAAGTTCGAAGTTAGTTGTCGTTCCTCTAGCACCATAGCTTAATACACGATCAGTTTTTCTTAATTCTCTATATTTTTGCCAAGTGGCATGATCTTTAAAAAGTATGGTTGATGCACGCATAAGTGTAGGATTGACTGATCTTACTTCAACATTTTGATCACCTCTACCGCAATGAATAAGTTTGGTTTTTGAGTTCATTTTGTCTCCTTTTAAAGATAAATATAAGTCATAATGATATTTACAATAGCCGCTACAAGCATAGGAATAGCCGTTCTTTTAACTACAGCAAAAGGATTTACTTTTGCGATAGCTGAGATAGCTAAAATAGCAGGTGCTATAGGGCTCACACATCTTCCAAAGCCTGTCATGATTTGAATAGGTGCTATCATGGTGATAGTTTCAATGCCAAAATGTTTTGCTATATTTGGGATAAGTGGGGCAAAGCTAAAAAATGCTGCATTTCCAGAACCCATTAAGAAAGCACAAACTGCAAGTAAAATTGAAACTGCGATGATGATAGCAAGTACTCCAAATCCTGCATTTTTACAAAATTCTATTAAGGTATCTACAAAGCCAACCGATAAAAGCCCGCTTGCAAATACTTGACCGCATACTATCAAAGAAACAGTGATAACAAATAAATGTCCCATTCCTTTAAAGAAAATCATAATAGAATTAAGAGTTTCTACTATACTTTTATAGCGTATCATTTCAAAAATAATAGCCACAAAAGTTGAAATCACCATTGCTACTGGAACATTCATTTTAATGGCAGTACTAGCAGCTGCTTTAACTTCTTCAGCACTACTTATTCCCATTAAAACCAAGATGCTATCAAGCACGGAACTAAATCCTAGGATTAAAACCAAAGGAATTATAGGTAAAATCGCATAAATTCTAGGAGGCTTTTTAAGTTCTTTTTCTTTACCTTCATTTTCATTTAGTTCTTTTTCAATTTCTTGTGCATTGAAGACAAAATTATCTTTTTTGTCAAAAAATTTATTGCAAAGATATATCGCAATACCTACAGCTATAATGATAGGCAAGGTTGTAGGGAGTTGATAATGAACAAAATAAATTGCAGGATCAACTTCAGCTACTTTTGACGCCATGATCACATTTCCACTTCCAGGTCCATGATCGATATATTGACAAATCGCAATCACACTTAAGGCAGAAAGTTTTGAAACACCAGAGCGTACAAGTATAGGATACATAGTAACCATAAGTAAAAGTGCTAAGCCTGCGTGAGAAGGGATGAAAAGAACTAAAAATTGCACGATAAAATAAGCAACTATGAGTAAAACATAAGGAGATTTTACGGCTTTTAAAGGTTTTTCAAAAACTTTAAAAAGTGCATAAGAAGCCCCTACATGATCCATATAAGCAGAAAAACCTGCTATAGTCATAAGTGTAAGTCCAAGCCCTGCTAATGTATTTGACATGGTTTGATTGAAAACTTGAAAAATATCAAAAAAACCTAAATTTAAAGAACCTTTAGCGACAATGTGTGGAGAAAGTCCAAAAATAGCAGCTAAGGAAAGTAAAAGTAAACCACTTAAAAGCAAAGCCATATGAGCATTGATTTTTTTATAAAGCATAAAAACAAGTAAAAAAATACTAAATAAAGAAAAAACAATACCTAGCATGTTTTATCCTTTTTGAGCGATGATCTCTATCTCTACTTTAGCTTTTTTTGGCAGATCTTTTACTGCAAAAGCACTTCTTGCTGGATAAGGAGCTTTAAAAAATTCAGCATAAATTTCATTAAATGCTACAAAATCATTAATATCAGCTAAAAAGCAAGTGGTTTTAATCACTTTATCATAACTGATACCATTTTCTTCTAAGATAGCGCCGATATTTTTTAAAGATTGTTTGGTTTGTTCTTTGATATCAGAGCTTTCTATTTCTCCTGAAGCAGGGTTGATAGGAAGTTGTCCCGAGATAAAAAGCAAGCCGTTTGCTTCTCTATAAGCTGAGTAAGGGCCGATAGCCTTTGGATAATTTGACATTTTCTCTCCTTTTTTATTAATGTAAATTAAATAAACGTATTTTATCACGATAATAATAATTTGTCAATATTTTATTATCACGATAATAAAATATTATCTTTAAGAATATTTTTAAAAAATTAAAGTTAAAATTTAAGCTTTGGATTCTAAATTTTATTATTTTAGGAATATTTTCATGGATGAAAAACAAAAAGAGCAATTTATAAAGCTCACGAATTTTTTAGGACAAGTTTTAGGTAAGCAGTATGAAGTGGTTTTTCATGTTCTTTCTAAAGAGGGTGCTTATATAGCAGCTATTGCAAATAGTCATGTCAGCGGTAGAACTCTTGAATCTCCCTTGAGTGCTTTTGCAAGTGAACTTGTGCAAAATAAGGCTTATTTAAAAGAAGATTTTTTGTGTGATTATAAGGCTTTGATTGGAAAATCAAAACTTGTTAGAGGTTCGACATTTTTTATAAAAAATTCTGATGAATTGGTAGGAATTTTGTGTATCAATCACGATACGAGCATGATGAGAGACTTGGTTTGTAGGATTATAGATATAGAAAAATTAGGCGATATGAGTGAATTTTTAAATCAAGACAAAGAAAATAATACCAGTGTAGATAGTTTAGGAAATATAGAAACCCTAAGTCATTCTATAGAAGAAATTTTAGCTCAAAGCATTGATATGAATTATTTAAATTCGGATTATCAACTTAGCATGGCACAAAAAGAAGAGATTACAAAAACTTTATATCAAAAGGGTATTTTTAATATCAAGGGTTCTGTGCCTATAGTGGCTAGACTCTTAAAAATTTCAGAGCCTAGTGTCTATAGGTATTTAAAAAATTTTAAATCATAGAAATTATTTTTTAAATAATTTTAAAATTCCTAAAGAAAGGCGTTTACTTAGGCTTTTTTTAGAGCTTTTGAGTAAAAACTCGGCTACATCTTTACGGCCAAACATGATAGCAAAACTATAAGGTGTCATACCTAAGCCATTATTTTCATCTATATTTGCTCCATATTTTACTAAAAGCTCGCACATAGGCAAATAGCCCTTAAAGCAAACTCCTGCTAAAGGTGTTTGTCCTCGATCATTTTTTTCATCAACAAGCGCACCCTTTTCTAAAAGCATTTTTGCGCATTCGTAAGAATTATTATAAGCTGCAAGCATAAGCAAGGTATCGCCTTTATGTGTTTTTAAATTCACATTCAGTCCTGCTTCTATCATGATTTTAAGATTTTCATATTCGTTATTTCTAGCAAAATTAAAAGCCATTTTGCAAAGCTCGGCAAATCTTTTTTCTTCTTCTAAGCTAAGTGTCATCATCGTTTTTCCTTTGTTTATAATCTTTAGTTTGCCACCTAAAAAGTGGCAAGTAAAAATTATTTTCCCAAAGCTTTTTTAACACCTTGTGCATAATCAGGTGAAATTTTTTCAAAATGTCCTAAAGCTCTAGTAATGATTTTTTCTTCTACACCTTCCATAGAAGCTGCTATATTTTCAAAAAGTTGTTCTTTTTGGTTTTGATTCATGATGTTAAACAACGCTCTTGGTTGAGTGTAAAAATCATTATCTAAAGGAGCATATCTTTGCGCATTACCTTCTAAAACTAAATCAGGCTCAAGATAGCTTTTGTCTTCTTTTGGGCTTTCTTCATAGCTGTTTGGCTCATAATACGCAGCACCATTTCTATAGCTATCAAAATTCATAGCACCCGCAACATTGTAAGTGTTTACTTCACTTCTAGCACGATTTACAGGTAAAAGATGATAATTAGTTCCTATTCTATATCTTTGTGCATCAGGATATGAGAAAATTCTAGCTTGTAGCATTTTATCAGGACTAAAACCTATACCAGGTACTATATTGCTTGGGCTAAAAGCTGCTTGTTCTACTTCATTAAAATAATTTTGTGGATTTTGATTTAAGATCATTTCGCCTATATCCATTAAAGGCACTACGCTATGTGGCCAAATTTTAGTTAAATCAAAAGGATTAAAGCCTAGTTTGTCAGCATCTTTTTCAGCAAGAATTTGAACTTGAACTTTCCATTTTGGGAAATCTTTATTTTCTATAGCATTGTAAAGATCTCTTTGGTGGCTTTCTCTATCTTTGGCGATAAGTTCAGCAGCTTCTTTATTGCTAAGATTTTTAATACCTTGTAGGGTTTTAAAATGGAATTTCACCCAAAATCTTTCGTTTTTGTCATTGATAAAGCTATAAGTATGGCTTCCAAAACCATGCATATGGCGATAACTTGCCGGAATTCCTCTATCGCTCATAAGAATAGTTACTTGGTGTAAGCTTTCAGGACACAAACTCCAAAAATCCCAAGCGGCATTATTACTTCTTAAGTGCGTTCTTGGATCTCTTTTTTGAGTGTGGATAAAATCAGGAAATTTATAAGCATCACGGATGAAGAATGTTGGGGTATTGTTTCCTACTAAATCCCAGTTTCCTTCTTTGGTATAAAATTTAATAGCAAAACCTCTAACATCGCGTTCAGCATCGGCTGCACCTGCTTCGCCAGCTACTGTTGAAAAACGCAAAAACAATGGAGTAACTTCACCTTTTTGAAAAATTTTAGCTTTGGTATAAGCACTTAAATCTGCTGTAATTTTTATTTCGCCATAAGCTGCGCTTCCTTTTGCATGCACTGTTCTTTCTGGAATTCTTTCTCTATTTTGATGAGCAAGTTTTTCAAGTAAAAGATAATCTTGCATAAGTAAAGGGCCTTTTGCACCTGCGCTTAAAGAGTTTTGATTATCGGCTATAATGTTTCCGAAGTCGTTAGTTAATTTTTTCATTATTTTCTCCTAAATAATAATTTTTATTAGTTGAGAAATTATATCTATTAAAAATTAAAATTAACTGAATTAATATAAATTAATAAAAAATATTAATGATAATAAATTTCAAAATAAATTTAGTTTGATTATATTATAATAATAATTATCAAAATAATTTAAAATAAAAATCACAAAGGAGAGCTTATGTCAGTTTTGGTTATTGGTGCAGATGAAATAACACCTATTAAGGCTGTTTTGTATGATTTAGGTGCAAAAAAAATAGAGCATTGGGATGCGCGCAATGAAAATAGAGTCAATCGCAAACCTATTCCTTGTGATACAGAATGTATAGTAATGCTTACGAGTTTCTTAAATCACAATACTATGAAAAAAATTAAAAACGAGGCTAAAAAACGAAAAATTCCATTAGTTTGCGCAAAAAGAAGCGTAAGTTGCGTGTATTGTGAGTATTGCAAGATATTTAATTTAGATAAAGAATTTTCTTGCTCTAAGGTTGAATAATGCTATTTGGATTTGATGATAAAAGAGAATTTATCCCTCGGGTTTATAGTTCTTTGTGCAAGCAAGAGCTTGTCAAAACTTTTTTGATCCAATACAATGCTAGTATTGATAGTGCTTTAAGAATCCCGCTTTCATATGCAAAAAGTGCAAAGGATTTAAAAATGCCTTTTCAAAACTTCTTGCAAGATGTGATACATACGCCTTTTGGCAAGATAAAAAATATCGATAAAAATCTTACTTTGAACATTTCTTATTTTCAAAAAAGAAAGAGTTTGATTTTTAAGACTAAGATATTTCAAAATGTCGATATTTTAAGGCTTTTAAGAGCTTATTTTAGAGGAATTTGTTTTGATGCGCAAGTTTTATTTGATTTTTATGTATATGATAAAATTTCTCATCAAAATCAAAATCGAAGCATTGTTCAAAATGATAATTTGATTATCATAGATAATAAAATTGCCGTTTTACCTCTTTGCAAGGAAGTGGATCTTCAAAATTTAAATATCGATAACGAAATTCAAAAAATATCTAAATTTATATATCAAAATCAATTTGAACAAATCTACATAGTTTGTCCGCGTAACAAAAAATTCACACATTTTATTCAAATAAAACATTTTTTATGCGATTTAAATAAAACTATGTTAAAATTAGTTCCGTATTCAATAACAAATAAACTTATAAGGAGAAAATAATGTCAGTAGCAGTAATTTATGGAAGTGCTATGGGAAATACAGAAGGAGCAGCAAATACAATCGCTTCAAAATTAGGAATTAGTGATGTTTTAAATGTTGCAGATATTGATGCAGCTAAAATTAATTCTTATGATAAATTAATTTGTGGAACTTCTACTTGGGGAAGTGGTGATTTACAAGATGATTGGGATGGTTTTGATTTTTCAGGTCTTAGCCTTGGTGGAAAAACTGTAGCTGTATTTGGAATGGGTGATAGTGAAAGCTATTCAGACACTTTCTGCGGCGGTATGGGAAAACTTGCAGAAAATTTAAAAAATGCAGGCGCAAATTTAGTAGGTGAAGTTTCAACTGATGGCTATACATTTGAATCAAGCGATGCAGTTGTTGATGGAAAATTTGTAGGTCTTGCACTTGATAATGACAATCAAGAAGATCAAACTGAAGCAAGAATTGACGCTTGGGTAGAACAAATCAAAGCTCATTTTGCTTAATTTTTAAAAATATCGGCTTTCTTTGCCGATATTGTATTGTATTTTTAATTTTAACTATTCCACTTTTTTCAAAACCAGATCAAAAAATTACTCCTATTATAGAAAAAGCAAAAGATTACTTTTTTATAGAGAAAGATTTAAAATTAACGCATTATCATACAAGTTATCGAATTTTTGTGGCAAAAAGTAAAATAAAATATAAAAAATATAAGGTAATTTATTTGCTTGATGGCAATGCGTTTTTTTCGAGATTTTTAAATCTTTATAATTATTTGCCTAAAGAAGATATTTTAATTGTTGGTATAGGTTATGATAGCCCTTTGGCGTTTGATACTACCCATAGGACAAAAGATTATACTCCTAAGGTTCAAGGTTTGGAATTTCAAAATGGAGGAGGTAGCTTTGAATTTAGACAATTTATCAAAACAGAGCTTTTACCTTATATTAATACACATTATGAAACCAGTGAAGATTTTCAAATTCTTTTTGGACATTCTTTTGGCGGACTTTTTGCTTTAGATACTTTATTTAATGATACAAAGCTTTTTAGCCATTATTTTATTATTTCACCTTCTTTGTGGTGGGGTGGTAGTGAATTTATACCTAAACGAATTTCTTTATCAAATTGTCCTCAAATTTATATGGCTTTAGGTTCGGCTGAGAGTAATTCTAGCATTAAGAAAGCTAAAGCTAAAATAAGTGTTAAAGAACTTGGTATGCAAATTTTAAATCATAGTGCTTGTGAAGTTGAATTTAAACTTTTTGAGAATGAAACTCATGGGAGTGTAATAGAAAAGGCTATGATTTGGGCTATAGAAAATATCAAATCAGAGCCAATTGATTGATTATTTATCCTTTTCTCATTGCTTCTATCATTACCTTTGCTTTGCAGTCTGCACAACAATAAAGGGTTTTTATCTTGCTCTCATCATTGCCAAATTTAGGCTTCATCAAATTCGCAATTTTTTCTACCGCTTTTTTAGTGGCAAACTCTTTTCCACACTCTATGCAAGCAAAAAGTTCATCTTTTGCCATGGTTTGGTATTCAAAATAGTTGGGATTAAATTCCATTCCACTACGCGTAAGTTTTAGAGTATCTTTTTCAGCACAACTTACTTCGCAGTATCCACAGGTGGTGCATAATGAAGCATTGAATTTAAGTGCATTTTCTTTAGTATCAGCAATCAAAGCTCCTACATTACAGGCTCCTACGCAAGAAAGGCAGAGAGTACAGGTATTTGCATTGATTTCTATTTTTCCATATCTTAACCATTCGCCACTTTCTTTTACGCCAAAATCATCATTTTGGATCAAATTTTGCATTCTTTTGGCAAAATTTTCTCTAGTAGTAAGAGTGTTATTGTGAAAATCAAAACTTAAATTTTCTATAAATTCTTGCTTTCCTAAAGCATTTTGCAATTCTTTTTCATCTTTAGCGGTAAAAATAGCTTCTTTTTGAAATTTTCTTTCAAAAAAAGTATTTAAAAGATCTATTGCTTCAGCACTTCCTCGTGAAATAAAATCCGTGTAAAAAACCAAATTTGCACCACTGCTTTGCAAAAGAGTTAGAAAATGCATAGAAGAAAGCCACTTTTCACCTTCTATCATAAAAGGCAAAACATCTTTGGGTAGCTTTATATTTAAATTTTCTAAAGACATTTTTTTAGGTATGATTAAAATCTTTTTTTCTTTATAAAATTCACAAAGTTCAAAAAAACTTTCCCTAGGCATGGGTGCATAATCAAGCGAACCACTAGGGCACACGCTGATACAGCCTCCACAGCCTAGGCAATCTACTTGAGAAAATTCTAAATGCTTGTTTTCATCATCTTTTAAAATAGCTATCGTAGGGCAAATTTCAGCACACTTTGCGCAATGCTCACTGCGTCTTTCGTGGTATTGACATACGCTAGAATCATAGGTAATATAGGTTTTGTATGTGTATTTTGGGCTTTTATCTTGTAAAAATTTCAGTAAACTTTCTTGATTTTTAAAATTGCTAATATTATAACAGCCACTTTGTCTTGTAAAATCCTTGCGAATGTCGTTAGAATTTGTATTAAAAAGTAAAATATCAAAATCAATTTCTACTTCTTCTCCTTGATTTAAAATCACAGCACAAAGCTCGCCTATGCTGCCAAATACTGCTAGAATTTCTTCATTTTTTAAGCTTATGATTTTAAAGTTTTGTTTTTTTAAAAAATCAGCCATAGTATCATCAGAATCTACTAAAATAATGCGGTTTTTTACTTCTTTGTTTTGTTCTAAATCAAGCCCTAAATCATAGACATTTGCCCTAGCTTCATAAAGTTTTAATATATTTTTACTTTTTTCTAAAATTTCATCTTGTGAACTTTTAAGATAAAAATTGATTTCTGGAGCATAAATTTGTGCTTTTTGTGCTTTTTCATTAGAAATTAAAACTTCTTCATCTTTGCAATTTTCCCAAATATTTATCTCATCGGGCAAGGGAATAAGATTTTCATTTTGTATGAAAACAAAGTCTTTCATTGATTTTCCTTGATGGTCAATTTGCCAAATTCTATGGTAAAATAACCAAATATTTTCTTAAGGCTTAAGATGAACAAATTTAGAACTTTTCCACAAATTGGAAGCTTGATTGATGATGAGAGTTTAAAAGAATATCCTTTTTATTTAAGATCTTATTTTTGCAAAAGTGTTGTCGCTAAACTCAAGGCGAATATAAGCGAAGATTTGCTAGATAAAAATACTATTTTAGAAAAAATACAGCAAGAAATTCAAAAACATTTACGCAAAGATTTACAAAGTGTCATTAATGCTACGGGTGTGGTTATTCATACAAATTTGGGGCGTAGTGTTATTGATGAGAGTATTTTTGAAAAGTCCAAAGATGTGCTTTGTAATTATGCTAATATCGAATTTGACTTAGAAAGCGGTAAAAGAGGAAGTCGTTATGCCTTGGTGCTTGAAAAACTTAAAATGCTTTTTGAATGCGAAGATGCTTTGGTTGTAAATAATAACGCCGCAGCAGTTTTTTTGGTACTTCATTCTCTTTGTTTTGACAAAGAACTTGTAACTTCAAGGGGTGAGCTTGTTGAAATTGGCGGAAGTTTTCGTGTGAGTGAAGTGATTAAAGCTGCAGGAGTAAAGCTTTGTGAAGTAGGTACGAGCAATAAAACGCATTTAAAAGATTATGAAAAAGCTATAAACGAAAATACTAAAATGCTTTTAAAAACCCATAAGTCTAATTTTGCTTTGATTGGTTTTCATAGCGAGGTTGGCATCAAGGATTTAGGAAATTTGGCAAAAGAAAAAGGACTTTTGAGTTATTATGATTTAGGTTCGGGTTGGTGTGAGAATTTAAATCCAAAACTAATAAAAAATGAGCCTAAAATCAAAGATTTGATAAAGCATTGCGATATTTTGAGCTTTAGTGGGGATAAGCTTTTTGGTAGTGTGCAAGCTGGAATTATACTGGGTAAAAAAGAATTGATTGATAAAATTAAAGAAAATCAACTGCTAAGAATGCTAAGAGTAGATAAAATCACACTTGCTTTGTTAAATGAAAGTCTTAAGATTTATCTTGAAAAAGATTATGAAAAAATCACAAGTTTAAAGCTTTTAAATGATGAAATCGCTCATATTAAAGAAAAAGCTTTAAGGGTACAAAATGAAATTCAGATTAAAAGTGAATTGAAAATGAGTAAAAGTTTGGTAGGGGGTGGTTCTATGCCTGATAAAACTTTAGAAACTTATGTTTTAGCTTTTAATGGCAATGCTTTAAAACTGCAAGAAAAATTTAGAGCAAAAAATATCATAGGTCGCATAGAAAATGAAGCTTTTGTGCTGGATTTTAGGACAATTAGAGAAAAAGATTTATCAAAATTAATTCAAATTATCAATACTATGGAAAATTTATGAATTCGCTATTAATTGGTACTGCAGGGCATATTGATCATGGAAAAACTTCTTTGATTAAAGCTATAAATGGTTTTGAAGGAGATAGTTTAAAAGAGGAAAAAGAAAGACAAATTACCATTAATTTAAGTTTTTCTAATTTAAACTATAAGCAAAAACACCTTTCTTTTATTGATGTGCCAGGTCATAAAGACTTGGTTAAAACGATGATAAGCGGGGCTTTTGGTTTTAGTGCTTGTTTGTTTGTAGTTGATATCAATGAGGGCTTAAAAGAACAAAGTATAGAGCATTTAGAAGTACTTGAACTTTTAGGTGTCAAAGATATTATCTTGGTGCTTAGCAAATGCGATTTATGTGAAAATCCTAAGGAACAAGAGCAAAAAATTCTAAACTCACTTGAGTTTATACCTATGAAAGTGTTTCACACTTCGATAAAGGATCAAGAGAGCATTGAGCGCTTAAAAAATTATCTTTTAAATTTAGAATGTAAGAATGCTAATGCAAATCTTGTTTTTCGTTATTATATCGATAGGGTTTTTTCTTTAAAAGGTATAGGAACTATAGTTACTGGAAGCCTTAATGAGGGCAAAATTTCCCTCAATGAAAAAATCATTTGTCTTGACAATCAAAAAGAACTTGTGGTTAAAAATATACAAAATCATGAAAGTAATTTTGCTGAAATTTCAGCTTTTAACCGTGTGGCTTTGAGCTTAAATTGTGATTATAAAGAATTAAAAAAAGGTTATGTTTTAAGTAAAAAAGGTTTTTTTAAGGGCTTTAAAGAATGTGATGTTTTGATTAAAGCTAAAAGATTAAAAAATGAAAAAATGCTTTTTTGCGTGGGTGCAAAAAGCATAGAGTGCAAGATAAGCATTTTAAAAGAGTTAGAAAATAATGAATTTTTTGCTCATCTTGAATTTGAAAAAAATCTTTTTTTATGTTTTAATGAAAAATTTATTTTATTGCAAAATAATCGTGTTGTGGGCGGAGGAGAGGTTTTAAATCCTGTGAGTGAGCCTTTGAAAAAGGAGCAAAAAAACAAATTTTTAATGCTTTTGAAAAATAAAGAATTAAAAAAAGCTTTCGAATTTCTAAAAAATACGCATAAATATGGCTTTGGCTTGCTTTCAAGTTATCAAAGATTTAAGTTAAGTCATGAAGAAGCTTTGAATTTAGCCAAAGAATTAAATGGAGTTTTTATAGATGAAAAAAATCTTAATATTTATAATCTCTTAGCCTTAGATGAGCTTAAAAAATTCATTTCTTTTATACTTGAAAAAAATCCTTATGCCATGCTTTCAGCAAGCTCTTTAGCTCTAAGACTTCCTTGGGCTAGTGCGGAATTTTGTGAATTTGGACTTCAAAATCTATCAAATTTACTTGAATTTGAAAAGGGAGTGTATTTTAAAAAAGGAATTAATTATGAAAAGCTTAGGGAAAAAAACAACGATGAGCTATACAATATACTTAAAAAACAAGGCATAAAACCTCAAGCACCTTATAATTTATACGAATTTTTAGAATTAGACAGAAAAAGTGGAGATGAAATTTTAAAAAAACTTACCAAGCAAAATTGCGTTATAAGACTTTCTCATAATCTTTTTGTAGAAAAAAATGCCTTAGATAAGCTTATGCAAGAGTGCTTAGAAATTTTAAAGAGTCAAAGCCTTGATATACAAAGTATGAAAGAGCGTTTTAATCTTTCAAGAAAATATGCCATAGCTTATTTAGAATATCTTGATAAAGATGAGAGGGTGCAAAAAAAGGATGAAAAAAGATTTTTAAAAACAAATATTTAGAATATCATTATAAAATAAAATCTTAATATTTGATTTTAAGGAAAATAAATGAAAAAAATAAGCTTAATCCTTGCTTGCTCAATGTCTTTATTTGCTGCTAGCAATTCTGAAATCAGTGATTTTTATTCCAAAAGCATTAAAGCACAATTTCCAAATGCAACAGTGAGTGTAGGTAATCGCCAAAAGGTTGGAAATACAGGTTTTGAAAGCGTAATTGTTACGATAACGCTTGAAGGACAAAAGCAAGAGCAAATTCTTTTTACAAAAGATAATCTTATCGTTCCTGATATTATTGATTTAAAAACTAAAACTTCTTATGCTCAAGAATATGAAATGAAAAAATTCCAAGAGGCTAGAGCAAATTTCACTAAAAATGTTAAACCTGTAGTTCAAAAAGAAACAATGCTTATAGCTTTAGGCGATAAAAGCAAACCCGCTATTTATGTATTTTCAGATCCAGAATGTCCTTATTGTAGAGATCATTTGGCACAGATTAAAGATGAGCTTAAAAATTATCAAGTCAATTATATCTTAACCCCAGTGCATGGTAAATCAGCTTTTGAAAAATCAGCATTGATTTACAAAGAGAGTAAAAAAGCTAAGAGTGATGATGAGAAAATAGCTATTTTAAATAAATATTATGATGCAAATATCAAATCTTATCCAAAGGTGAGCGATAGCGAGTTAAAAGAAGTATTTTCTCTTTATGAAAAATATCGTTCTTTAGGCCTTAGTGCTACTCCAACCATCATCAAATAATGAGAAAAATTCGTCTAATTTCAGTTTTATTTCTAGCACTCTTTTTGAGTGCTTGCGCAAAGCCTGCCTTTGTTCAAAGCTCTATACAAACAAGCAATGAAGGCATTTTTTTAAAGGCTAAACAAGGGCAAAGTTTTAGTATCACTTTGCAAAATCCAAGCAAAATTCAAAGTACTCTAAAAGATGAATTAGCTTTAAGACTTAAAAATTTAGGATTAAAAGAAGTATCTTTGAATGCCGATTATGAAATTTTAATCAATCTTGTAGATTTTAAAAAGCATTCCTACGCTCAAAGAATTACAAGTTCGGGAAGATTTTTTTATGATTTTGATCCTTTTGAAAATAATGGGGAATGGTATATTGAAAATTATTATACCATGCAAGTAAATATACAAATTGGCTCTAAAAATACTCTGCAAAAAACGAGTTTGTTTGCTCGCACAGCTTATCTTAGTGATAAAAAGCGTTGTCAGCTTTCCTTAGAAAATAAAATTATAGATCAAATTTCAAGCTTTTTTTATTTTTGATTTAAATTTTACTTTCTAATTCTTCTTTATTTGTTAGCTTGCTATCAAATTTAATGACTAGATTTTTTGAGTTTTTGTATATATCTACAACGCCTAAATTTTTACCAAATTCGCTCAAATTTAAAGTCGTTTCTAAAGGCAAATAAATATTTTTAAATTCAGAAGGATTTTTTAAATATAACAAAGCTATAAACCAAACAATAGACAAAATCACTAAAATAATAGCCAGTAATTCTAATTTATTAAGATGTAAAAATATACCTCCTATTATACCTCCTATAAAACTTCCACCATATCCAAAAGCATTAAAAAGTCCTAAAGCTGCGCCTTTTTCATGTACTTTACAAAATTTAGAAGCACAGCTTTGCATAATGGGCTCGTGCAAGTTAAAACCTATAAAAAATATCACAACCGCAACGATAAAGAAAGTAATTGTGCTAGAAAAAACAAAAAAGATATAAGAAAGGATAAAAAAAGCTATCCCTAAAAGTAAAATTTGCTTTGCTAAGCCTCTTTTTTCGCCTAAACTTCCTGAAAATCCCATGGCGATAAAGCCTGCTATCATAGATGCTGTATAAACAATCCAAAGTTTATGTTCATCAAAGCCTAAATGTTTTACTAAAATGATAGGAATGCTTAAAAATGCTATACTCATAAGCATTTTTTGCATGAAATTAGTAAAATTCATTAGGGCTAAATTTTTTTGTTTAATAAGATGAAAAAAAGGAGTTTTGGTATTTTCATGGGTGAGTTTATTTTCTTTTGGAACGACGGTATAAAGCAAGATAATACACAAAAGCGATAAAACAGCACTAAGATCAAAAAGACTAGAAAGCCCCCATTTAGCACTCATTAAAGGCGAGATTACCATAGAAGCTGCAAAAGATAGTCCTATAAAAGATCCCATTATTGCCATAGCTTTACCGCGATTTTCTTCAGTGATAAAATCACTAATCATTGCTGTAGCTACTGCACCAATAGCCCCTGCACCTTGAAGCATTCTGCCTATTAGCATTGTATAAATATTATCAGCCCAAGAGCAGATTAAAGAGCCTATGATAAAGATAATCAGTCCTATAAGCATGGTTTTTTTGCGTCCAATTTTATCACTTAGTATTCCAAAAGGCATTTGTAAAGCCATTTGAGTTAGAGCATAAACACCCACTAGAAGTCCTACTAAAAATTCATTTGCACCCTGGAGTTCAAGAGCATAAAAGCTAAGCACAGGCAAAACTATAAAAAGTCCAAAAAATCTTGTTCCAACGATAAAAGATAGGGGTAAGACATTATTTAGCATTATTTGGTTTCCTAAAAATCTTAAATTTTACAAAAAAAGATAATTTTACTATGAATTATATTAAGGATTGTTAAGTTTTTTATTTTATCTTTTTAAAAGGCTTAAAAAAGTAAGATTTTAATTTTTTAAAAGGATGGGTTTATGAATCGTTTTCAAACTTTTTCTTTGGCAATGGAAGGTAAAGTAAATATAGAGCTGCTGGCAGCTTATAAAGATAAAATTGAAACTTTAAGCGATGAAACATTGTTTCGTTTTTGTTATTTAGAATTGAAAAATCCTATTATAGGGCTTATTTTAGGCGTAGTACCTGCTTTTATTTTATCAGGGCTTACTTTTGATCGTTTTTATAAAGGGGATATGGGGCTTGGTTTTGCAAAAATGGCAATGTGGGCTTTTATTTTTATAGGTTTACTTATTGCAGGTTTTTTTGATTCATCTTCTATGCTTGTAGTATGGATTTTTAATATCGTCGCTCTTTTTATATGGAATATACTTGATTTTTTCTTAGTTTGGCAAGGGATTAAAAATGATAATTTAGCGAAAATAATTCAATTTTTGGAGCAAGATAATGAAAATTTTATTAGCAACAAGCAATAAACACAAAGTTATAGAATTAAAAGAACTTTTAAAAGAATTTGAAATTTATGCCTTTGATGAAATTCTAACCACCTTTGAAATAGAAGAAAATGGCAATAGTTTTAAAGAAAATGCTCTTATAAAAGCAAGAGCGGTTTTTAATGCTTTGGATGAAAATCAAAAAAATGAATTTATTGTTTTAAGCGATGATAGCGGAATTTGTGTCGATGTTTTGGGCGGTAAGCCAGGAATTTATTCTGCGCGTTTTAGTGGTAAGGGAGATGATAAAAGCAATCGTGATGAGCTTGTAAAACAAATGAGAGTTTTGGGCTTTGAAAAAAGTAAGGTTCATTATGTAGCTGCTATCGCTTTGGTAAGCTTAGAGGGTGAATGGACAATGCATGGAACTATGCACGGACATGTAATTAACACAGAAAGAGGTGAAAATGGCTTTGGCTATGATAGCCTTTTTATCCCTAAAGGCTTTGATAAAACTTTAGCAGAACTTAGCCATAATGAAAAAAACCAACTTTCGCATCGTTTTAAAGCTTTGGAACTTACAAGGATTGTTTTAAAAGTTTTAAATAAAGGAAAAGGGTGAGAAATTTTATCAAGTATATTTTAGTGGTTGTATTTATTTATGTGCTTTATGCGGGTTTAAAGCTTTGGTTTTCTTAGTATAAATTGTAACCAAAAGACTTGGAAGCAAAAATAAGCTTCCACTTAAAAGTAAAATCATCACAAATACAGTTAAAACTCCAAAATAAATCGTAGGAATAAAATTACTACTCATCATAACGCTAAAACCTAAAACTATACCAATGGTTGTATAATAAAGTGCCGATCCTATGCTAAGATGTGAAGCTAAAATCGCTTCTTCTACGCTTTTGGTTTTTATTTCTTCTTTAAAACGATAGATATAATGTATGGTATCATCCACGCCTATACCTATGGCTATAGCAGCTATGGTAATACTCATCATATCTAAAGGTATGCCTAAAATTCCCATAAGGGCAAAAACCATACTTAAAGGAATGATATTAACCAGTAGGGCAATAATTGAAAATTTCAAGCTTCTAAAAATAATGATAAACAATACAAAGATAACTAAGATAACAAAAACAAGTGTATCAAATTGTGATGAAAAAAGACTTTGAAGCATATTATTATAAAGTAGCATAATGCCTGTGATTTGAATTTCCACACCATCATTTTTTAAAAGTGTTTCGAGCTCTTGCTTGAGATTTGTTAGAAATTCATTACGCCTTAGTTTTGGATCAGAATCTATAATGCGTATGCTAAATCTTAACTCATTTTCTTCTATATTAACAAAGGGTGAAAGAAGTTCTTGCTTAAGTTCTGGGGGTAAATTTTCGTTTAAAAACGCAAGAGTAAAATCATCTAAATCCTTGCCATCATTGATATTTTTTCCTAGACTTAAAAGGCTATTAAGACTTAAAACCGAACCTATGAATTCTTTATTTTCTAAAAATTCATGCACCTTTTTTGCAATACGCGTTTTTTGAGAATTGAACCAATAAGTATCCTTTGTTGCTAGAGCATCAAATTCGCTTTCAAAGCTATCAAATACATCATTTAAACTAGGGTTGTTTTTATTATCAGGAAAACGAATGATAATATCCAAAGGCAGGGTTCCGCCTAAATTTTTATCAATAACCAATAAGCCTTTTTTGATTTCACTTCCATCTTTAAAATAATTTACAAAAGAATTTTCAACTCTTAGTTTAGAAATTCCTATTAGAGCCAAGATAATAGTAGTAATAGAGAGTATGTATATAATAGAGCGTTTTTTAGGATCTAGGCTTGTTTTAGCACAAAAAGCTAAGAAATTAAATTTAAATTCTTTTTTGTAGTATTTTTTGAGTTTAAGAAGCACTAAAATACTTGCTAAAAATAAATAGCTAAAAATAAGTGCAAGTCCTATACCTATACTCATCATAATACCAAGTTTTATGATAGGCTCTATATTTGAAAGCATGAGGGAGAAAAAGCCTATCATGGTTGTAATGATGGCATAAAAACTAGGATTTGCTTTTGCAAGTAGGGTTTGAAGTACAAGGCGTTCGATTTTAGCTTTTGGATAAAGCTTGCTAATTTCTATAAAATGTGTGATGAGGTGAATGACTACGCTTAGAGTGATGATTAAGACCAAAGCAACATAGTTTGAAGAAATAACCGTGATTTGAAAATTTAAAAGAGCAAAAACGCCACTTGCCGCACTTAAACTTATAAAACAAATAAAGAGAGGTAAAAATACAAAACGCCACGCACGAAAAAAGCAATAAAGTGCACATGCTAATAAAAACACAAGAGAAATTCCATAGAGCATGAGATCAGATTTTATATAAGTTATCATATCATCAGCAATCATACTCACCCCGCCAAGATAGAATCTATCCTCATTTTTTTCATATTTTTTGATGATATTTTTGATTGTATCTAAGCCTTGTTTTGTAATGATTTTTTGTTGTTCTTGGTGTTTTTTAATTGCTAAGCGAATTTGCTCTTTTTTATTCTCATCTGTGCTAAGATCGCGTTTTTCTATGAGTTCATTATAGATTGTATCGGGTTTAAGATAGATGATAAGTCCTGTTGTTTTGCCATCTTTTGAAATGATATTGTTTTTATAAAAAGGACTGTTTAAAATTTCATTTTGAGCTTTGGTGAGGTTAATATCCTTGCTTTGTATATTGGGAATATTTTTTAAAAGTTCTTTTAAGTCTGTATTTTCTGAACTTTGGAGCAAAGGAGCATTGATAATGCTAAAAACACGCTTGACTAATGAAACTTGTTCTAATTCTTGATGAAGCTCTTTTAATTTGTTTAAATTTTTACCTGAAAAAGGGTTTTCATCTTCAGGTTTAAAAGCTAAAAGTAAAAAATTATCACTTTTATAATGTTTAGAAAGTTCTCTAAAAATTTTTAAATCTTTATCATCCTCTAAAAGCAAGCTTTCAGCACTTGCATCTACGCTTAATTTAGAAGCGAAAAAGCTTAAAAATAAGCATATAAAAAGAGTAGCAAAAAAAGTACTTTTTGGATGATAAATAAAAATTTTTAAGAATTTCGCAAACATTATTCTATGGTTATATTCTCAAGTTTCTGAAGTAGAGTATCAAAATCTTGGTTTGCTAAAATATCCCCAAATTGAGATCTATAGGTTTGAACTATACTAACACCCAAAACATCGATATCGTAGATAAGCCAATCATTATTATTGTTATAAAATTTAAAGATGATATTTTTTTCTTCCCCATCTACTATCATCGAAGAGGTTAAAAAATATCGTTTTGCGTTTTTTAATTCTCCATTTTTTACCATTAAAACTTGATCCTTATAAAGATCGAGTTTATCTGTAAAGCTTTTTTTAAGGCTTGCCTCAAAAGCACTAGCAAATTTTTCTTGTTCTTTAGGGTTTAATTTAGCATAATCTTTAGAAAGGCTCAGTTGAGCCATGAGTTTATAATCAATTATATGATCAAAAATTAGAAAAATTCCATCAGCAGCTTGTTTTTTATCTTCTTTGTTGTTTTGTAGAAGTTGTAGACTTTTATTGATATTTTTTTGCATGGTATTAGAAATTTCATCTAATTGTAAGGCAAAAATATTTAAAGATAAAGCTAGAATTAAAAATATTTTTTTCATTTTTTTCCTTTATTTACTAAGTTCATTGCGTCTTTGCTCGTAAGCATCGCGTATAAACGGATATAAGTTAGGAGTGTTATAATAAATCTCATCAATCTCATCAAGTCTAAAGCTAAGTTCATTTCCAAAGCCATAGGCGCTTATGGCTATGCTTGCCCAAGTGGGATCGATATAAGCTGTTGGGCTTGCATACCAAGTTGCAGGTAGGGTTAATGTATCTCTTAAATTGCTAGGTCCAAGTATGGGCAAAACGATATGAAAACCGCTTCCCACTCCCCAATGCGCTAAAACAGTTCCTAAATCAGCAGGGTGTTTTTTAAGTCCCATTTTACTTGCAGGATCCATAATCCCACCAAAACCCATAATGGTATTAGCACTAAATCTTTTAAATTCTTCTCCTGCTTCTTCAAATTTAAATTGCAAGACATTGCCTACAAAGCGTAGGGGTGCAAATAAATTATCAAAAAAATTTCTTACGCCCGTGCGAATAAATTCAGGAGTGATAGCATTGTAGCCTTTAAGAATAGGACGAAGGCTATAATCATACAAAGCTACATTAAAGCTTGTCATTGCTTTATTGTACCCATAAAGTGGGTCATTTACTTTATAGCTTTGATACTCTTCTTCAAAATCATTTAAATCAAGCTCATTTGCAAAAGCAAAGATTGTGCTAAAGAGTAAAATACAGGATATTAATTTTAATTTCAAATAAAACTCCTAAGATTAAAAGCCGTTATTATAGCAGATTCTAATCAATATGAATATCCCAGTAAAATTCAACCCATTCTTTAGCTTCTTTTACCTTAAATTCGGGTTCTAAAAGTGCAGTTTTTTTATAAAAAATCGTAGCAACTTTAAGTTCTATATGTGGAAATTTTTCAAGTAAAACCTTTTTAATTTCAGCCAAACTTTCCCCACTATCTACAATATCATCAATGAGTAGAATTTTTTTGTACTTGCTAAGATCAGGAATATTAAAAATCTCAATAGTATCAAGTTTTTTTGTATCATCATAGTGGATAGAATTTAGAGCAAAAAGCTTGCGTGTTTGAAGAGCAACTGCTAAAGAATGTCCTAAACTCATTCCTCCTCTTGCTATGGCTAAAAGTGCATCAGGATTAAAATCTTCTTTGATTTCTTTAGCCAAAATTTTTACATCTTCTTTAAATTCTTCATAAGAATAAAAAATCATTTTTGTCCCCTTTTTTTATTGCAAAGCAATGAGTAAGAAATTTCCTAAGGAAATTAAGCTTAAAACTATAATACCAAGATTAATCTTATCCCATTCTCTCTTAAAAATTCGAACCAATAAATAAGAAAGAAAACCAAAGGCAAAACCTGCGGTAATCGAATAAGTAAAAGGCATCATAATGATAGTAAAAAAGCTAGCTACTGCAATAGCACTGTCTTTAAAGTCTATATTTTTAACTTCCATAAACATTAAAATTCCTACCATTACAAGTACAGGATATATAGCATTTGCGGGAATAGCTTTAAAAAGTGGGAGCAAAAAAAGTGTGAAAGCAAAGCAAATAGCCACAACTAAAGCGGTAAGTCCTGTTCTACCTCCACTTTCAACCCCTGTTGTACTTTCTACAAAAGCAGTTACAGTCGAAGTTCCGCCTAGTGCACCTAGAGCTGAACCTGTAGCATCTGCCATAAGGGTTTTACCTAGTTTTTTCTCTCCATCTTTTGCATCATCAAAAATTTTACCCCTCTCGCCTATACCCGTGATAGTGCCTATGCTATCAAAAAGTTGAGTGATAAAAAAAGTAAGGATAATAGGTATCATAGTGATATTTAAAGCACTTTTGATATCAAGTTCTAAAAAAATAGCTCCTAAGCCATTGTCACTACTAAAATTAGGTAAAGAAAGGATTTGCTTAGGAAAACTTGCATTATCAATCCCAAAAATCCAAGCTATAATAGAGCTTATTAAAACTCCTAAAATAAAAGCCCCTCTTAGTTTTATAGCCCAAAAAAATACAATTAAAATGAGGGTAAAAATTCCAAAAAGCACATGGGGATTTTTAAAATTTCCTATGCTGACTAAAGTATCTTTATTTGGCGTTATAATGCCCATTTGACTTAAGCCTAAAAAAGCGATAAAGCATCCAATCCCTGCGCAAATGGCTAAGCGCAAATCTTTAGGTATATTGCGTATAACCCAAAGGCGAAAGGGGGTAAAAGAAAGGATTAGAAAAATAATACTTGAGATAAAGACTGCCCCTAAGGCACTTTGCCATGGTATTTTTTGTCCTAAGCAAACTGCAAAAGTAAAATAAGCATTCAAACCCATTCCAACACTCATGGCTACTGGAGTATTAGCAAAAAAGGCATTAAAAGCAGTTGCAACAATAGTAATTAAAGCAGTTGCAGTAATTAAAGCTTCTATCGGCATGCCTGTATTGCCTACTATGCTTGAATTTACAGGAATGATATAAACCATGGCTAAAAAAGTTGTTAATCCTGCTACAACTTCGGTTCGAATATTGGTACCATTTTCTTTGAGTTTAAAAAAATCCATTTTTAATCCTTAGTAGGTTTTTAGTTCATTATATAAACTATCGCGCTCTACAGGAGTTAAATTTGCTGTTTTTATCATTTCTATAAAGGTTTTTAGATTGGTACCCTTAGCAGATTTTGCTCCTCCTGCACTTTGTATACTTTCTTTTTCTATAGTGCCATCTAAGTCATTTGCGCCAAATTCTTGCGCAACCATGGCTAAATTTAAAGTCATAGTCGCCCAATAAGCTTTAATGTTTTTGATATTATCAAGTACTAAGCGAGAAATAGCTATGGTTTTTAAAATTTCTTCACTATCCATTATCTTATCTGTTTGTATGTAACTATTATCTCTTTGCCAAACCAAAGGAATAAAAGCATTAAAACCCCCACTTTCATCTTGCAAGGCACGAAGTCTTAACATATGGTCTATCCTATGGCGTCTTTCTTCGATATGTCCAAAAAGCATAGTAACATTGCTTTGTCTGCCTTTATCATGCCAAAGTTTGTGAATTTTGAGCCAATTTTCACTGCTTACTTTTCCATGGCAGATTTTTTTGCGTATTTCTTCATCAAAAATTTCTGCTCCACCCCCAGGCATAGAATCCACGCCGTATTCAAGCATTTTTTCTATCACTTCTTCATAGCTCATTTTAAAACGGCGATGCAAAAAGTCAATTTCTGCCGCTGTCATAGCTTTTATATGCATTTGAGGGTATTTTTCCTTAATCATTTTAAAAATTTCTAAATACCACTGCCAACTTGTGTCTTTATTGTGTGCTGAAACAATATGCACTTCTTTAGTGCCACGAGTTATAGTATCATCAACTATTTTCATAATTTCTTCATGGCTCATAAGATAAGGATTTGGATTTTTTCGGTGTGCTGAAAAAGCACAAAATTTACATGTATCTGCACAAATATTTGTAGGATTTATATGGCGATTTATATTAAAATACACCTTTTTTCCATGAAGCTTAGTGCGTTTTTTGTGTGCGAATTTAGCTAAGGTAAAAAGATCTAAATCCCATAGGGCATTTGCTTCATTTTCATTTAATCTTTCTTCATTTTCTAGTTTTTCAAGTAGATTTTTCATTGATTTTCACTTCTATAAATTTTTAGAATTTTTGAAAAAACATTATAAATTTTGCTTACTGAAAAAGAGTTTATAGCAAAGCCAAAATAAAAGATATTTTTGTTAAAATCTTATAAATGAAATTTTAAAAGAGAGTAAAGATTTGTTAAATAAAGAATTAGAACTTTTTAAGAAAAATCTCAATACCTATGCGCAAAACTATAGAAAATTTTTTTTAAAACAAGGATCATTTAGTCTGTATCATTCTAAAAATATGGATAATTTTTTAAAAAAAACTTATGATATAGTATTAAAGGAATGTTTTGAAAATTTTTTGCCTACAAGCGATAATATACCCTTTTGTGTTTTGGCAAGCAAAGGATATGCAAAAAATAATCTTTGTGCAAATGAAAGCGTTTCTTTGATTTTTGTTTATAAGGATATTAAAGCTTATCATTTAAAACCTATGATTAAAGCTTTTATAGAGATATTAAATGATGTGCATTTGCAAATTGATTATGTGGTTTTAGAACTAAATGGACTTTATAATGCTAGCAATGAGCTTAAAACAACCATAATAGGTGCTCGCTTTATATGTGGATCTAAAATTTTATTTAAATCAGTCAAGGAAAAATTTGACAGCATACTCCATGCAAATAAAAATGAATTTGCTCAAATTTTACTTGCTAATTTTAAAGATTTTAACCTTCCTTTTATCAAGCAAGAATTCAACATAAAAAAAGATTTTGGGGGCTTAGATCACTTACGAGCTTTAGAAAGCTTGTTAACTCTTTTTAAAAATTCCCCTAAAAATTATGCTTTAAATTTTATGGATGAAAAAAATGTAAGCGAGTTGCGCTTAGCGGCGGATTTTTTATTGTCCTTAAAATCTGCTATAAATTTGCAAAGCAATAAAGATCAAGACGAATTTTTATTTAGCAATATTCACGAGATTGCAGAATTGATGTATAGAAAGGGCAAGAAAAATTTAGATGCTGAAAAAATCTTAGTGCAAAAAGCCTTGCAAAGTATGCATACTATAGGTTTTTATACCCATTTTTTAGCTTATAAAATTCAAAATGAATTACAAAATATTGCACAAAAACAATACCGATTTAAAAATTTAGCAGAAGCATTAACTTTTTTGTTGGGTTTGAAAGATCAAGATATTGCTTTTGATTTAGATTTGGTTTTTGCTCTTAAAAATTTAAGTTATGAAAAAAAGGATTTAGAGAAAGCTTTAGCTCTTTTTGAAAAAATATTTTATAAAAGACATAGTTTTTGTATTTTAAAACTTTTACTTGATAGTGGAATTTTAAAAGAATTATGCAAGCCTTTTGGTATGGTGCGTTTTTTAAGCGATGAGGAGGGGGATTATAGTTTTGATGAGCAAGCATTTTTGCTTTTAAAAGAATTTGAAAAATACGAAGATGAACTTGAGAGTTTGAAAAATTTAAATACAGATGAGAAAATGATTTTAAAATTAGTCATACTTTTAAGCGCAATTAACAATGAAAATGAAATTTCTTTAGCGAGTATATATAGGGCCTATTGTATTAAATTTAATCTAAAAAATGATATTTTTGAACTTGGGCTTAGGATTTTTAAAAATCACAATGCTTTAAAAGAGCTTGCCGAAAAAGAAGACGTTTATAATCCTATCATTATATGTGCTTTGCTTTCTAAGGTTGAAAATTTAAAAACCTTAAAGCTTTTACATACTCTTACTTGGCTTAAAGCAAAAGCTTTAAATCGTAATCCATTTTTTTATAAGGTTATAGATAGAATTTTAGAAAATGCTAAACAAGGTTTTGATGATGAAAATTTACTTGATGAAACCGCAAGGCGTGTAAAAAAAGAATTAACACTCAAAAGAACAAAGCTTTTCTTGGAGCAAAATGCTATTTTACAAGATAAGATCACTCATATAAAATCCAATCTTTTTATCATCAAAAATACTTTTGAAGATATTGTTGAAATTGCACGATTTGCAAAGGAAAATGATTTTAAATTTTGGTTTAGCAATAGTACAAATTTAAGTCTTCAAATCGTTGCTTTTAAGGATTTTAAAATAGAAATTGTTTTGACCGCTTTAGCAAATTTAAATTTAGTTTTTATGAATTTATTTGAGTTATTTGATGATAAAATTTATTTAAGATTTGAGTATGATAATATCATTACAGATGAGCAAAAAAACAAACTTTGCGAGCTTTTAAATTCAAATTTAAGTGGTTTTTCTTCAAGAAAGATCAAAAAGCCAATCATTAAAAAAGATGAGTTAAAATTGGATTTAAATTATTCCAAAATCTATGCAAAACTTAGTTTAAATACTAAAGATCAACAAGGTTTGATGGCATATATGATGAATATTTTTAACGAGTTAGGTTTGGTTTTATCTGCAGCAAAAATTCAAACCATACGCCAAAGAACGCGTAATACCTTTATTTTTCAAAAAAATGAAAATTTGGAGAAAAATGAAGAAAAATTGTTAATTTCTTTAATAAGTGAGTAAATCATGTGTGGAATTGTAGGTTATATAGGAAAAAATGAAAAAAAACATACCATTTTAAGTGGGCTTAAAGAGCTTGAATATCGCGGTTATGATAGTGCGGGTTTAGCAGTGATGAAAAATGGAGAGCTTGATTTTTTCAAAGCTGTAGGTAAGCTTGAAAATTTGGCCAATAAATGTGCAAATTTTACAAGTGAGGAATTTGGTTTTGCTATAGGTCATACACGCTGGGCAACTCATGGAAAACCTAATGAAATCAATGCACATCCTCATTTGGGTCAGTATTCTTGTGTGATTCATAATGGTATTATAGAAAATTATAAAGAGATTAAAAACAAGCTTGAAGACCAAGGAGTGAGTTTTCTAAGCCAAACAGATACAGAGGTTATAGTTCAACTTTTTGAATTTTATGCAGAAAAAATGGAAGTTTTCGAGGCTTGGAAAAAAACAATAGAAGAACTTAGAGGTGCTTTTGCCACACTTTTAGTGAGTAAAAAAGATCCTACTCGTGTATTTTTTGCTAAAAATGCCGCTCCTTTAATTGTAGGAAAATCTCAAAATAATGAATTTTATTTTGCAAGTGCTGATACGCCTTTGATAGGGCTTTGCGATGAGGTAATTTATCTTGAGGATTTAAGCTTAGGCTATGCTAATGAAAAGGAACTTGTTATTTATGAAAATAATCAATTAAAACAAAATTCCTTTACCAAGCTTTCAGGCGATAAAGCTTATGCAAAAAAAGATGGTTTTCGCTTTTTTATGGAAAAAGAAATTTATGAGCAAAGTCGCGTAATGAGCGAGGTTTTGATGGGGCGCATTAATGGTGATGAGGTGGTTTTTGATGAGCTTGAAAATGAGGATTTAAGTACAGTTGATGAAATCACACTTTGTGCTTGTGGAACTAGCTATCATGCTGCTATGGCAAGCGCATATTTGTTTGAGCGTTTGGCTAGGGTTAAGGCTAAGGTAGAAATTGCTAGTGAATTTCGCTACAGAGAAGCCATTATTAAGCCTAATTCTTTATTTATCGTAATTTCTCAAAGCGGAGAAACCGCAGATACTTTAGAAGCCTTAAAAATTGCAAAAGAGCAAGGAGCTAAAACATTTGCTATTTGTAATGTGGATAATTCCAATATAGTCCGTTTGGCACACTTAAGTCTTCTAACGCGCGCAGGCATTGAAAAAGGTGTAGCTTCAACCAAGGCTTTTGCAACTCAAGTTTTAACACTTTGGATGTTGGCAATTTTTATTGCTCAAAAGAAAAAAATTGATATGAGTGCCCAAATCAAAGCTCTTTTACATACTCCTAATTGCGTTGCGGTAAGTGCTAAATTACATGAAAAAATTCATCGTTTATCTAAGCGTTACTTAGACGGCCATGGATTTTTCTTTATAGGTAGAGATGTGTTCTATCCTTTGGCTTTAGAGGGAGCTTTAAAATTAAAAGAACTCTCTTATTTGCATGCTGAAGGTTATCCTGCAGGAGAAATGAAGCACGGACCTATAGCTTTGGCTGATTCTAAGCTTTATACTATAGCTTTAATGCCTAAAACCCTACTTTATGAAAAAACCAAATCAAATGTTGAGGAATTGATAGCTAGGGATTCTACTGTTCTTTGCGTTTCTCCTTTGGATTTTGATTTAAGTGATGATTTTATAAAAACCAACGAGCAAGATCATTATATGTGTGAATTTTTTGAAATGATGGTGATCACTCAACTTCTAGCGATGGAAATTTCTATAAGACTTGGCAATGATGTAGATATGCCAAGAAATTTAGCAAAAAGTGTAACCGTTGAATAAACCCCGTGCAGTTATAAAACTGCACATAAACTCTCATAAATTCCAAAAAAATAAATAAATTTTAAATTATAAGCTAATTTTATGCTTATTTTTGTTTAAATAATTGCATAACAATTTTCTAGAAAGGAAACCTAATGGAATATAGAATTGAACATGATACCATGGGCGAAATTAAAGTTCCAAATGACAAATATTGGGGTGCTCAAACAGAGAGAAGTTTTGAAAATTTCAAAATTGGTTGCGAAAAGATGCCAAAGGTGCTAATCTATGCTTTTGCAAATCTTAAAAAGTCCTTAGCTTTGGTAAATAATAAACTTGGCAAGCTAGATGATGCTAAAAAAAGTGCTATAGTTCAAGCTTGTGATGAGATTATCGCAGGTAAATTTGATGATAATTTCCCACTTGCAATTTGGCAAACAGGATCAGGCACACAAAGCAATATGAATATGAATGAAGTGATTGCAAATCGTGCAACTGAAATCATGGGCGGAGATTTTCGTAAAGAAAAACTTGTACATCCAAATGATCATGTAAATATGTCTCAAAGTTCTAATGATACTTTCCCAACTGCTATGAGTATAGTTGCAGTAGAACAAGTGGAGAAAAAGCTTATTCCTGCACTTGATGAGCTTATTGCTACTTTTGAAAAAAAGGTAAAAGAATTTGAAGGAATTATCAAAATAGGACGCACGCATTTACAAGATGCTACACCGCTTACTTTAGCGCAAGAATTCAGCGGTTATCTTTCTATGCTTTTACATTCAAAAGAGCAAATTATCGCTTCTTTACCAACCTTAAGAGAATTGGCAATAGGCGGAACAGCGGTGGGAACAGGACTTAATGCTCATCCAGAACTCAGTGAAAAAGTGAGCGAAGAACTTAGTAAGCTTATAGGTACAAAATTTGTTTCAAGTCCAAATAAATTCCATGCTTTAACAAGCCATGATGCTATTAATTTTACTCATGGAGCTATGAAAGGCTTGGCTGCAAATTTAATGAAAATAGCAAATGATATCAGATGGTTAGCTTCGGGTCCTAGATGCGGACTTGGTGAGCTTAATATCCCTGAGAATGAACCAGGAAGTTCTATCATGCCAGGTAAGGTTAATCCTACACAATGTGAAGCTATTACTATGGTTGCGGTTCAAGTGATGGGAAATGATGCGGCTATAGGTTTTGCTGCAAGTCAAGGAAATTTTGAACTTAATGTATTTAAACCTGTGATTATCTATAATTTCTTACAAAGTCTTGATTTACTTGCTGATTCTATGCATTCATTTAATATTCATTGTGCTGTAGGTATAGAGCCAAATCGTGAAAAAATAGAATACAATCTACACAATTCTTTAATGCTAGTGACTGCATTAAACCCACACATTGGATATGAAAATGCTGCTAAGGTAGCTAAAAATGCACATAAAAAAGGTATTTCTTTAAAAGAAAGTGCTATGGAGTTAGGTTTGGTTAGCGAAGAAGACTTTGCTAAATTCGTTGATCCTGCTAAAATGATAGGACCAAAAGCTTAAATCTAGTTTGATGTTTCTCTCTTACGCGAGAGAAACATTTTTTATTTTAAATTAAATTCTTATCTTTTAAAATCATATAAAGTCTTATTGTTGAAATAAAAAAAGTTAAAATTGCAGGTCCTAAAATAATACCCCAAAAACCAAAAGTTGAAATTCCAGCTATCATGGCTAAGAAAATCAAAAGTTCATTGATTTTAGCGGGTGTTTTTACGAGTTTTTCATTAATCCATTTAATGATTAAAGGCTTAACTAGGGTATCAGCGATAAAAGAGATAACAACAACAGAATAAATAAAAATAACAAGTGCAGAACCAAGACTGCTTGAAGCAAATTCATAAAGACTTATAGGGATATACACCAAAGCTCCACCCAAAGCTGGTATGAGAGAGCTTACAGCAAAAATTACACCCATTAAGATGGCATCATATCCATAAAACATAGCAATGATGCTAAAAAGTGCTCCTTGAAGTATGGCGATAATGATCATAGAATAAAGCACCACGGCCATAACATTACCCACTTCGCTTAAAATATCATCAAGTTCTTGTTTGTCGATAGGAATGACAGATTTTATATAGATTACTAATTCTGTTCCATATAGATTAGCAAAAAAATAAAATATACAGATTAACACCATATCTATAAGAAATTTAGCTCCTGATTTTGTAAAACTTGAAGCATAATTTAAAATTTGTTTAGAAATGCTATTTAAGTCTATAGAAGCTAGAAATTCTTTGATTTTAGGTTCTAAAAAGCTAAGGCTTTCGGGTAGGGTAAATTGATAATTTTTAACATAATTGAGCGTTTGTGTGACAAGATTGATATCAAAATTCTTTAAAGCCTTAGCTAGCTCGATCATCGCATAGACAAAGGGAGCGAAGAAAAGTAAAACCATACATGCAGTTGTTAGCATAGAGGCTAAAAATTTACGTCCATTTGTTAGGCTTAAAAATTTAGCATTTGCATTTGAGGTAGCAACTGCCATTAAACTTGCAATGATAATAACAAGTAAAAAACCCTTAAAAAGATAAAGTAAAAGGGATAAAACCACTAAAATAAAACAGATAAGAAAAATTTTTCCAGTTTGCATTTTTTTCCTTCAATTTTCATCAAATAAAGTTTGTTCGTAATTAAGCTTAAGTACACTAAAACTTTTTGTACTTGCTATACGACCTTTGGCAGTGCGTTCTATGTAGCCATTTGCAAGCAAATAAGGTTCGATTACATCTTCAATAGTATTTTCATCTTCACTCAAAGCTGCCGCTATACTAGAAAGTCCTATAGGCTTTCTTTTAGCCTCTGTTAAAAGCTCTAGATATCTTAAATCCATCGCATCAAAACCAAGCTCATTGACACCTAAAGAATTTAATGCTTCTTTAGCCCTTTCTTTGGTGATCGTTTCTTCGTCATTTACATCTGCAAAATCTCTCACTCTTTTTAAAAGTCTAAGTGCGATTCTAGGGGTAGAGCGACTTCTTTTGGCAATCTCAAGTGCAGCTTCATTTTCACAGCTTTTATTGAGCTTTAGTGCAGCTTTTTGAAGTATGATAGCAAGCTCTTCATCTTTATAAAATTCAAGTCTAAATTGCATTCCAAAACGATCTCTTAAAGGATTGCTAAGCATTCCTGCACGGGTTGTAGCGCCAATAAGTGTAAATTTAGGCAAATCGATTTTTATAGTTTGTGCTGCAGGGCCACTACCGATGATGATATCTAGCCTATAATCTTCCATTGCAGGGTAAAGTACTTCTTCAATAGCAGGGCTTAAGCGATGAATTTCATCGATAAAAAGTATATCTCCTTCGCTAAGATTGGTTAAAATGGCTGCTAAATCTCCGCTTTTTTCTATCATAGGAGCGGCGGTTGTTTTGATATTTGCACCCATTTCATAGGAGATGATATTAGCTAGTGTTGTTTTTCCAAGTCCTGCAGGACCGCTAAAAAGTATATGATCTAAACATTCATTGCGTTTTTTAGCTGCAGCTATAAAGACATTTAAATTTTTTTTAATGCTTTCTTGACCTATATAACCATCAAAATTTGAAGGACGCAACGAAGTTTCGTAAGTTTCATCAAAGGAGTATTTTTCTATTTCTACTATTCTATCCATATCTTTGCTTATATTTTGGAAAAATTAAAATAAGATTTTAGCTAAAATTTGCTAGAATTTACATTAAACTTTAATGATTATGGTTTAAAAATGGGAATTTTAACAAAATTAGAATTAGATTATGAAATTGACGATATAGAAAAATTTTTGCAATTTTTTAGAACCATGTGCGATAGGTTTGAACCTTTAATCATCAAGCTTGGAAGCGATAGTGTGCGTTATAAAGAAGCCATAAAAGAGCTTGAAACTTTAGCACACAATACCGCTTGGGCAGCAAGACGCTTAAATCTTGAAGAAGTGACTGATTTTTGTGTATTTTGTGAAGAGATGATGGCGCAAGCAAATCGCTTTAATGGGCCTGCTAGTGATGAATTTACGGATTGGATGCTTTTGATGAGTGATCAATTTGAAAAATATTGTCGTTCGTATGAAAATGATGATTCTGTTTTAGCGGTTTTTAATCCTTTAATTGTTAATGTTCCAAATATTATTTCTAAATAAGGGAGCGACTTGGCTTCGACAGGAGTAAGTCTGCTTAGATGGCATGTCGCTTTGGGCAAAGCGTAAAAAGCCCAAATAAAATTAAACGCAAACAACGTTAAATTCGCTCCTGCTTACGCTAAAGCTGCGTAAGTTCAGTTGAGCCTGAAATTTAAGTCATACTATCTAGCTTAATTTTCGGTCATTTTTGATAGTGTAGCCTTGCGTTTGACAAGCGTTGAGGTGAAATAAGGTCTTAGCCTTGCTTTTGAGTTTTGGAAGATGAGCGAAGTAGGGTGAAGTAGTCATCTTTGCTAAGCATGTAGAGGTCTTTGTGGGATTATTTTTGGACAGGGGTTCGATTCCCCTCGCTTCCACCATCACGCTAATTTTAAGTAAATCATAAGTTTATTTCAAATTTTTAGAATTTTTTATATGAAGTTAAGAATGATTTATTACCCTTAAAATTTTGATATATTGGGTTTTATAATTTTTCATTAAAAATTTATAGTTTTATTTTTAAGCTTATTTTTAGGGGGGGGGTATAATTATTCCTTCAGTTTAAATTTATTGAAGGAGAAACTTATGAAAAAAAATGCTTCGAGCAAGATATTGCTAAGCTTAGGTGTAGCAACTTTGCTTTATTCGAGTGCTTTTGCACAAGAAATCAATCTTGCAGGGTCTTCAGATATAGGAAAATATTTTGAAGAAAATGGTAAGGATATCAATCTTAAAAATCCTGATCAGTACAAAGGGCAAGATTTAAGTATCAAAATGGGCATTGGGGATTTACCAAGCGATGGCTATGATAGCGCTGATTATCGATTTAACATTGATATCGGTAAAAACAATACTTTAAGCTTTACGCATAATAACAATCAAGAACCTGCTTATGTAACAAATCTAAACGCTACTGCTAAAGAGGTTAAAACAACAGATATAGTTTTACAAGCTTTTGCACCTTCGGTGATTAATGGAAATTTAACTATGACTAGCTCAGGAGCTGGAGCCATTACCGAGGATGAAAAAAAAGGTTCAGGTATAATTCTTTATAATGGAGCAGTTGAAGGAAAAAGTGCTAATGGTAGCTTAACTATAAATGGAAATTTTACTGCCGATAAAACCCTTTTTGCTACTTATGGAAATTTTGTTAAGGTAAATGGAACTGCAAATCTTACAAATTCAAATTTTGGACTTATGAAGCGCTCTTATACAGACTTAGAAGCAAATAATGTAGTAATAGTTCAAGCTAAAGATTTTAACAAAGATATCTTAGAAGAAAAATCAAATAATAACGCGGGTGCATTACTTTTAAAATTCGCAAGTGATTATATCTCAACCAATGTTCAAGGCAAAGATCCTTTGGAAGCAGGAACTGTACTGGATATCACTGATGACAAATATAGCGGAGGTTTAGTAGATTATAAACTTAGCGTTCAAAACTGCGGTGGCAATAAATGCTTGGTAGTTAATGGAGGTGCTACTGCAGCAGCTAAAGATAAGCTAGTTCAACTTCAAGTAGATATAGATACTATCAATAAATTGCTTGAAAATGAATTTGATTCTAGTCAAGATGAAGAATGGACAAAAGCCAAAGAAGCCCTTGAAAAACAAAAAACTGAACTTGAACAACTCAAACAAGAAGCTGAGAAAAACGGTGGTAAAATCGATGATGAAAAATACATTGATTTAGTAAATAAAAATTCAAATTTAAATCTTAGTGCTAATGATAAAGCTTCTATCCTAGCACTTCGTTCTATTACAGAACAATTAGGAAGTATAGGAGCAGATTTAGCAAGTAGAGAAGGTGTAAAACTAGCTTTAGATATCAAAAAAGACACAGACAATACAGGTAAATCTGTATCTAATCTCAATTCAGCTTCTAGTGCAGTGAATACCACTATGAATATTTCTAATGATGTTTCTATAGGTTCTCGTGTAGCAATGCTAAACAATCCTTTTGGAACTTATGCTTCTAAAATGAATGGTCTTAAATTTGCTGCTTTAGATAGTGATATGAGACCAAGCTATGTAAATGAATATACCAATAGTGTTTGGGCTAATGCTTTTGGTGGTGCTAATATTATCGATGGAGATAGTGGTGCAATGTATGGTGCTACTATAGGTGTAGATAAACAAGCTAATGATGATGTTTTATGGGGTACTTATTTTACTTATGCAAATGCTAAAATCAAAGACAATAATTTAGAACAAAAAAGCGATAACTTCCAATTAGGTATGTATTCTACTATCAATATAGCTCCACAATGGGAACTTAATCTTAAAGCTTATGCTCAAGTTTCTCCAACTAAACAAGACAATGTTCAAATAGACGGTGCATATAATTCAGATTATACAAGCAAATTCTTAGGACTTAGTGCTAATGTAGGTCGTGTGTTTGACTTTAGTGATAATACTTTATTTATTAAACCTTTTGCGGGAGTAAATTATTATTTTAGTTATACTCCATCTCATACAGAAAATGGTGCTATTGCTAAAGATATTGATTCTATAAAAAACAATTCTGTAAGTGTTGAAGTGGGTGCTGAATTTAGAAAATATATGAATGAAAACTCTTATATTTTTGTAACTCCAAAAATAGAACAATTTGTTATCAATAGTGGTGATGATTACACAGCTAACCTAGCTGTAAATAATGCTTTCTTTACTAGTATTGAAGCTAACAACAAGAAAAAAACATACGGACAAATTATCGTAGGGGGTAATGTAGATTTTACAAATCAACTCAGTATGAATCTTGGCTTTGGTGCTAAACAAATACTAGCAGGTAAAGTAGATAATAAAAATGAAACTTACTTAAGTGGTCAAGTAGGACTTAAGTATAAATTTTAATCTTAAAAATCATTTCTAAATCTTTTTATAGTTTAGAAATGATTGTTTATTTCTATGGGAAATCTCCTAGGGCTTTATTTTAAAGCCCTTTTTTATAATAAACAAGTAAATAAGTCTTTAGAGTAAAAACCTTAAAAACTTTTAGTTTTCTTTGAAAAGTTTGGAAGCTAAGTGCGTTGCACGACTTTGATCTGTATCTTTTTTAAGTGTTTTATAAATTTTACTGACATATTCTTCTAAAATTTGTTGTGAGTCAATCACTTTTTCATTGCTAGCAACTTTTGCATATTCTCCATCATTTTGAAGTTCATAAGCAAGTAAATTATCGCTGAGTTGCAAGCGCAAGAATTGTGCTAATTTTGCCTTACTTCTTTCATCATATATAGGAGTCATAAGTTCTAAACGACGCTCTAAATTTCTTGGCATCCAGTCCGCACTTGATATAAAATAATTTGGCTCACTGTGTTTAAAATAAAACACCCTAGCATGTTCTAAATATTTTCCTATAATACTTCTAACGCGTATGTTTTTGCTGAATTCTTCATTAGGTTTTAAACAGCAAATTCCACGCACGATAAGATCGATTTGAGTTCCTTTTATACTTGCTTCATAAAGAGCTTTTATGATATCGCTATCTACAAGAGAATTCATCTTTGCAATGATAACTCCTTCGCTTCCTTTGCTTGCCTCTAAAGCTATCATTTCTAGAATTTTTTCTTTGATTTGATTTGGACTCATAGAGAGAGTTTGAAGGCGACGATTTTTGCTAAAACCTGAAAGTATATGAAAAAAGCTTGTTGTATCTCTTGCAAATTCAACTTTGCTTGTAAAATAACTCACATCAGTGTAGATTTTAGCACTGCTTGCATTGTAGTTTCCCGTGCTTAAATGCATATAAAATTTAAGCTTATCGCCTTTTTTGCGTATAACTTGAGAAACTTTGGCATGAACTTTAAAGCCAGTGATTCCATAAATCACATGAGCTCCAGCATTTTCTAAAGCTTTTGCCCAGTGAAGATTGTTTTCTTCATCAAAGCGAGCTTTAAGCTCTACCATAACTGTAACTTGTATCCCATCGCTTGCTGCATCGATTAAGGCTTGGACTATGTTAGAGTTTTTTTCTACTCTATAAAGAGTCATTCTTATAGAAATAACCTCAGGATCTTTGCTTGCTTCTTTGATGAACTTATAAACAGGATCAAAGCTTTCAAAAGGTTGAATGATGAGTATATCTTCTTTATCTATCGCATCAAAAATGGATAAATTTTCATCAAAAGGCGGTAAGGTTTTAGGTGTATAAAGGGGACTTAAAAGATGAGTAAAGGTTTTATTGCCAGCAATTTGCCAAAGGCTAGGAAGATTTAACAAGATAGAATACTCATAAACATCCTTGTGGAAAATTTTCATATGAGTATTAAGAAATTCTACGATTTGTTCATCTGCACCCTTTTGAATTTGTAATCTTACAAAAGCACCTTTTCTACGAAGTTTTAAGCCTTGCTCTAATATCATCATAAAATCATCAGCTTCTTCCTCTTCTATCACCATATCTGCATTTCTAGTTACCCTAAAAGCAGCTGAAGCAAGGAGTTTGTAACCTGGAAAAATTTCTTCTGTATGTTTTTCTACTATACTTTCAATTGGAACATAAACATTGGCACTCACTTCATAAAAACGAGGTAAAACTCTTGGAATTCGAATCATTCCAAATTTGATAAGCTCAGGATGGGTTTTATCACAAATTTTAACCGCCAAAGAAAATGAAAGATTATTTAGGTGCGGAAAAGGGTGAGTCGCATCCACAGCGATTGGAACAATAACAGGAAAAATAGTAGAGAAAAAATATTCGTCACATTTTTGTTTGAGGTTGTTGTCTAAATTTTCATAATTTTTGATAAAAAGATTTTCTTTTTCAAGATCGCTTATAATTTCATTAAAATAATGCTCTAAAAGATCTTTTTCTTTGTGAAGATATTTGCGTATAGCTTTTAATTGCTGCAAAGGAGACATCTCATCACTACTGCTTATATTAACTCCAGCTGAAAAAAGTTGTTTTAATCCGGCAACGCGTATCATATAAAATTCATCCAAATTGGTACAATATATAGCTACAAATTTAAGGCGTTCTAATAAAGGCAACGGACGCGAACATTGATCTAATACCCGTGAGTTAAAGCGTAGCCAAGAAAGTTCTCTATTTAAAAACATATTCGGATTTGTTTGCATTAAAACTCCTTTTTTTGCGTTATTTTAACATTTATTTTTGAAAATAATGAGTTTTTTAGAGAAATAAAATTCAAAATTTTTATTCCGGTTAATTAAGAGTAAATATATCTTTAAATTTATCTTAAAAAGCTATATGTTAGAATAACAATTTCATTTATTCTGAAAGTTTAAGGAGGAAAATTTTGAAAAAATCTTTGAATCTTTTTGGTATTTTTCTTGTTTTGCTTTTTGTGTTCTTTGCGGTAGGATTTTATACCTTTTATAATGCAAAAGGTACATCTTACTTAAGTAATGCAAGTGAATCTTGTAACAATTGCCATATTATGAACGAGGTTTATAATGAATATATGGCAGGGCCACATGCACAAAAGGTAAAAGGAGAAGCTAGGGCAACCTGTGTTGATTGTCATTTACCCCATGGTTTCTTGGCTAAGTGGATAGCTAAAGCTGAAAGCGGTTTAAATCATGCTTATGCTTTTACTTTTAAACTTGATGAGCTTCCTACAAATTTGAGTGCAACTGAAAAAAGCAGGAATATGATACAAGATAATTGTGTTCGTTGTCATGCTGATTTTGCTCAAACAGCCATCAATGCTACAACAAATCCACATGCGGACAAATCTTTAAAATGTGCTTCTTGTCATCAAGATGTGGGTCACAAACATGGAATTTAATTAAGGAGGAATTGAATGAAAAAAAATTTTTTACGCTTAGCTATCGTTGTTTTAGTTTTGCTTATAGTGGGAGTTTTATGGCTCAATAATGATATAAATCAAAAAAAAGAAGACGAGGCAAACAAAAATGCCATTGCTGCAAATGCGGATTTTTCTTTACTTAGCGATGATAATCCAAATTTTGAAAGATGGGGAAAGGTTTTTCCAGAGCAACTTAAAATGTATTTAACAGTTGAAGAAGAAGAGCCTAAGGCTACAGAATTTGGTGGTAACTTATCTTATTCAAAACTTATTCGTTTTCCTCAACTAACAATACTTTGGGCTGGATATCCTTTTAGTCTTGATTTTAATGAAGAAAGAGGACATTTTTGGGTTCAAGTAGATCAAATGAAAACCGCAAGAAATAATAAAGATTTTCTTAATGCTCACGGACTTAAAGCATTTAAGGGTCAGCCAGCAGCGTGTATGAACTGCCATAGTGGATGGACTCCATGGCTTATCAATAATATTGCAAAGGGAGATTTTGTCGCATTTAACTCTACAAATTATTGGACTATGATTAAAAATGTTCCCGCTGTTGATGGTATAGTAGAAAATTCTCCAGAGCATGCAGGACCGCATGGTGGTAAGAGAATGGGTGTGACTTGTGCAGATTGTCATAATCCAAACGATATGAGCTTAAGACTTACTCGTCCTGCTGCAATTAACGCTTTAGTTGCTAGAGGTTATGAAAAAGATCCAGTACAAGGCGTAAAAGCCACAAGAGAAGAGATGAGAACTTTGGTTTGTTCACAATGCCATGTTGAGTATTATTTTAAACCAACAGGAGAAAAAGTAAAAGTAATGGGCGAAACCATTGCTGATGATAGTTCTAAAAAATGGTGGGATGGCACTCAAAAAAATTATGATGAATATGAATTTTGGAGAGATGGCAACCAACCAAAAGAAATCGAAGCTAATGGTATCATGTTAACATTCCCATGGAATGAGTGGAAAAAAGATCAGCCTTTTAGAATCGAAATGTTAGATGATTATTATGATAAAGTTCGCAATGTATTTGGTGCGGATTTCACTCATAAATTAACAGGTGCGCAAATCATTAAAATTCAACACCCTGAAAGTGAGCTTTATAGTGGTGGTGTGCATGCTGCTAATGGAGTAAGTTGTGCGGATTGTCATATGCCTTATGTTAGAGAAGGTGCTAAGAAAATTTCTCAACACAATATCACTTCTCCATTAAGAGATATTAATTCTGCTTGTAAAACTTGCCATAAACAAAGCGAGGATTATTTAAGAGCTCAAGTTCGTGATATACAAAATAGTGTAGCGCATGATCAAAGAACAGCTGAATATGCTATTGTTAGCCTAATCATGGATACTAAAAAATTGCGTGATGAGTTAGGCAATATGGAAAAATTCCAAACTGATGGTAAAGCTGATGCAAGCAAGATTAGTGAAGAACTTAAAGAAGTTTTAGAGCTTCACCGCAAATCTCAAATGAGAGCTGATTTTGTTAATGCTGAAAATTCAACAGGTTTCCACAATCCTCGTGAGGCTTCAAGAATGCTTTTACAAGCTGTAGATATGGCTAAAACAGGACAAATTAAACTTATAGAAATTGCTAATGCTAATGGCATTAATGATTTTAAAACTTCAAATTTAGGTTTTGAAGATATGCAAAAATTTAATCCTGGAGAGCTTTATTATAAAGTAGATGTTAATGGACATAAAGCAGGAGAGCGTTATTATGGTGATGAAATAGAAGTAAATGGTAATCCTCCAAAAGAACTTTTAGAACACGATAAAAACCTTGCTCCGTATAATTATCAAGTAATTGATAAAAAATAATTCTTAAAAGCCCTATATTTTAGGGCTTTTTTATATCTTTCAAAATAAAATCTTATAATTTTTATCTGTTTAATGTTTTTATATTTTCTATGCTTTTAAGCAGTAAATTTTTATAGATAAAAGTCTATGATTAATTTTGAGTTGTTTAGCACACACGATAAGATGGATTTATAAAAAATATAGCACTTGCTTAAGAAAAACGACAAAAATAATTTTTATAGTTTTTTAAAATTAGAATTTAAATCAATGCTTCTTTGCTTTAAATAGATCGTTTTTAAATGAAAAATAACCGATTTTATTATTGGATTATACGAAAAAAGCTCATTTATTTTAGATGGATAAAGTATAGAAATTTTTATTTTTAAAGCTTGCGTTATTTGGTTGAAAAATAAGGATAAAATTGAATTTTATTTTATTGATTAAGAAAAAGCTTTGTAAAGTTTATTTTTGAAATGCAAATAATATATAAAAGGTAATTAAAATGATAGTTGATAGTTTTTTTTGAAAGTCAGTGGCGGACAGAGAGGGATTTGAACCCTCGAGACCCGATTAAGATCTGCACCCTTAGCAGGGGTGTGGTTTCAGCCGCTCACCCATCTGTCCAATAAATTAAAGTGTGATTATATAAAAAATTAGATAATACCTAGCTTAAAAAAGCTAGATAAAAAAATTAAAGACTAAGATAAGCTAAAAGTATAGTGATAACAACCCCAGCTCCAAGTGTTGCAAGCTGTTTTTGTCTATCTTTTTTGCTAGCAAATAAAGTAATGATAAGTCCTGAGATATAGAGTAAAAATAAAGCAATACCAAAGCCTATGCTAAGCACAGAAAAATACCACGCCCCTTTATCTTTATGAAGCATGATCATATCGCCTAACAAAGATCTAGTTTTAAGAGTTATTACATACTCATTTTGAGCAACAGGAGTTATATTGGCGCTATAATGTGCTCCACCTATAGTTATTTCATTGTTTTTACCTTTGCCAGCTTTGACATTAGCGGGAGCTGCATTGGCATTATGGTGTATTCCGCCCATATTCGCCCCCTTGCCTTTGCCTTGAGTAGCTTCAGCGTCAGATGGAACTTTTAAATTGTTTTCTTGTAAGTATTGGATGAGTGCATCTTTTTCTTTACCAGGTTCTATATTTTTTACAAGTTTATAAGTTTCTACCTTTAAACCCGTATCTTGATCGGCTCCAAGGATATAAGCAATCCCTGTAAGTGCAAAAAGTACAGCACAGGGTAAGAAAAATAAACTCACATAAATGTGAATTTGTCTAAATAATTTGTTTTTGTTAATCATTTTCTCTCCTTTTTGATTATCAATTTGTATGGTATTTTGACAAAAGAATGTGAAGCGAAAGTGAATTTTTTATAGTGGATATAAACTTAAATTTGTTTAAGATTTGTACTTGATAGTTGGATTTGGATAAGAGAATGTAAGAGAACAACTTCTCTTACATAGGGTTTATTTAATAGCGTTTGTTACTTCTAAAATCATGGTTTTTAATGATTCTAAGCCATTGCCACTTGCTAGATACCAGTATTCAGGATCAAGATAAATGATTTTATTATTTGTAGCAGCGTTGGTTTTAGTTACAAGTGCATTATCAAGTATGCCTTGTGCGCGTTCTTTATTGCCCACAATGATATTTCTATCAACTACAAATAGATAATCAGGATTTTTTTCTAGTATAAATTCAGAATTAATGCTTTTTCCATGTGTGCCTACTTTTACATTTTCATCCACAGCATTGATTCCTAAAACATCATGAATGATTCCAAAGCGAGATTGAGGTCCAAAAGCGGAAATTTTGTTAGAATTGGTTAGAACAATAAGAGCTTTTTTATCTTCATCTACTATGCTTTTTGCTTGTTCTATCTCATTTTTAATATCTGCAATTTTTTCAGAAGCTTCTTTTTCTAAGCCATAAAGTTTTGCAACACTTAAAACATTGTTTTCAAAAGAGCTTAAGAAATTTGCATTATCAAGTCCTACAAACATAGTTGGAGCAATTTCTTTTAATTTTTCATAAAATTTGCTTTGGCGTCCGGAAATGATAATAAGATCAGGTTTTAAAGCATTAATAGCTTCAAAATCAACTTGTTGAACTCCACCTATACTAGGCTTGTCTTTAAATTGCTGTAAGTATTTTGGCAAGTTTTTAGCTGGAACTCCTGCAACTTTATCGTTAAGTCTTAGGGCATGGAAAGTATCTAAAATTCCAAGATCTAAAATCACAACTTTAGAAGGATTTTTTGGAATTTTGTTTTCACCTAGGCTATCTTTTACTAAAAAGCTATCACCCTCATCACTCATACTAATAGGTATAACCTTTACCGTAGTGCTAGTTTTTATTGCAGTACTTGCGTTGTTTTCATTGGATTTAGAATCGCAAGCTGTTAAAATTAGACTTAAAAAGAATGCAAAAAATGCAAAAACTAAAGATTTTTTCATATATTCTCCTTTATTTAGAAATAAATACAAATTTTTTTCCCATCAATCTGACTTACAGGGATATCCATATCATAAATTTGTCTTAAAACATCTTCTTGGATGATTTCATCTTTTAAACCCTGTTTTAAGAGTTTTCCATTTTTTAGGGCTATGATTTCATCAGAATAAATCGAAGCAAAATTGATATCATGAAGTACAACGGCTATGCTTTTATTAAAGTCTTTTACTAAATTTTTCATAAGTTGCATGATTTGTACGCTATGTTTCATATCAAGATTATTAAGAGGTTCATCAAACATGATAAATTCAGTATCTTGAGCGATAATCATTGCTATAAAAGCTCTTTGTTTTTGTCCCCCACTTAAGCTGTCTAAAAATTCATTTCTTAGAGTGTTAAGTCCCATATACTCAAGTGCTTCATCGATTTTCATTTTATCGTTTAAATTAATTCTTCCTTGAGAGTGTGGAAAGCGTCCAAATGCGACCAATTCTTCAACTTTTAATCTTAAATTAATATGATTTTGCTGTTTAAGAATGGAAATTTTTTGCGCAAGATCTTGTTCTTTGTATAGTGTTAAATTCATGCCATCGATATAGATTCGCCCACTATCGGGTTTGATTAAACGACTTGCAAGAGCTAAAAGAGTAGATTTTCCTGCTCCATTTGCCCCTATAATGGAAGTAATTTTTCCTTTATGAAAATCGATACTAAGATCTGAAATGATAGCCTTTTGATCGTAGCATTTGGTGATATTTTGTAATCTTATCATAGTTTATTGCCTTTTAATACAAGATAGATAAAATATATTCCACCTAAAAAATTGATAATAACGCTTATGGTTGTATTGTAATCAAAAATTCTAGAGACAAAAAATACTCCCCCAAGTAAAGCTAAAATGCTAATGAGTATGCAAGCAAGTAGTAAAATGCTATGCTTTGCAGTTTTAAAAAGTTCGTAAGTGATATTTACTACTAAAAGTCCTAGGAAGGTGATAGGACCCACAAGTGCTGTGCTAATAGAAGTTAAAATAGCAATTATTATCATAAGATGTTTTGAAATTTTTTGATAGTTTATCCCTAAATTTATGGATAAATCCTTGCCCAAACTTAAAGGGTCTAAAAATTTCATATAGCGAAAAATCCAAATAAAACTAAGCAAAGTTACGATATAAGCAAGGGCTAAAACATCAAAAGCTACATTATCAAAACTTGCAAACATTCTTCCTTGAATAATCATAAATTCATCAGGATCGATAAGAATTTCAAAAAAAGAGCTTAGTGTGCTAAAAAGTGTTCCAAAAATCAAACCTAAAAGCATGATAAGATAAATACTTTTATCACTGCTAAAAAGAATTTTATAAAGTCCTAAAGAAAATACAACCATACAAGCTAGAGTGATTAAAAAATTAATATCATTTCTATATACACTCAAATTTGCAGAACCTAAAGAAAAGACAAGGGCGCTTTGAAGAAGCATATATAAAGAATCCAAGCCTATGATGGCAGGGGTTAAAATTTTGTTATTGCAAAGAGTTTGAAAAATCACAGTTGATATAGCTATACAAATAGCCACTATAACAATAGCTGCGATTTGCAAAAAGCGATTTTTTAATGCGTATTCATCAAAATCTTTTAAACCTGCAAATACAAAAACAAGTGCCATTATAAGGGTTAAAAAAGCTAAGATTAAGATTTTTTTACGCATAAGTTTTCCTTTTGAGTAAAAGAAAAATAAAAATTAAAGAGCCCAAAACACCTGTGGTTATACTCAAAGGCATTTCAAAAGGAAAAATCACAAGTCTTGAGATAATATCGCAAATAAGTAAAAACAAAGCCCCGCATAATGCTATATAGATAAGATTTTTCTTAAGATTATCCCCGCGATAAATGGCAACAAGATTAGGGATGATAAGACCTAAAAAAGGTATAACTCCAATGCTTACAATCACTACGCTAGTGATAATAGAAACTATTATTAAGCCTAAAAATAAGATTGTATTATAAGAAACTCCAAGATTTAAAGCAAGATCTTCTCCCATACCTGCTATAGTGATTTTATGGGCTAGAAAATAAGCAAGTATAAAAAGCGGTAAAGAAATATAAAGCAATTCATAATTTCCCTGCATAACATTTGCCATACTGCCCTGTAGCCAGCCTTGGATATTTTGTATATAATTTAAAGCATAAGCAAAAAAAGTGGTTATAGCATTTATAATCCCACCAAACATTAATCCTATCAAAGGCACAAAAATCACATCTTTAAGTTTAATTTTTCTTAGAATTTGGATAAATATAAAAGAACCCAAAAGTGCAAATACAGAAGCAATGATAGTTTGAGTAAAAAAAGAAGCTCCTGTAAAAAATATTAAAGAAATCAAAATGCCAAATTTAGCACAATCCATAGTCCCTGCAGTGGTTGGAGAAACAAATTTATTTTGCGTGAGTTGTTGCATGATGAGTCCGCATATACTAAGACTCATACCTGTAAGTAAAATTGCAATAAGCCTTGGAATTCTTGTAAGTAAAATGATTTCGAGCTGGGTAGTGCTGAGTGAAAAAATATCGTCTAAATTGATACGAATAACCCCTATAAATAAGCTTATTATTCCAAAAACAACAAGTAAAATTAAAAGAATATTTAAACTAAACAAGTGTTTAAAAAGCAATTTTTTCCTTATAGTAATAATAATTATCAAAAATAAAATCGTATTTTAAAATAAAATAATTTAAAAAACTATAAAAATTTATAAAATTTCAATTGATTGTTTTAATTTAATCTACAAAAAAGAAAATTAAATTTAATATGAAATCAAAAATCCCGTAGAAAGTCTTTGTAAGCGTTTGTTGTAATCTATAAGGCTTTCTCCATAGCCATTGAAGTATTGTAAATACCAATAAATTCCATTATCAAAAATATCATATCCTATATCCACTTGCACAGCGCCTTTATTGTCATGAAAATCAAGATTATTTCTTAGCATGAGATTTATAAAATAATCATTTCCTAAATACCCTATATTGATATCAAAATTTCCCATATAATGTGTGATTTCAGGATTATCATCATCTTCGCTGTTTTCAGGAATTCTATACCAAATTCTAGGAACAAATAAAAAACGCTGATATAAAAACACGCTTGAAGCATAAATTCTATTCCAAGAGCGTGATTCTAAATTCTCATCTCCTTTGCCATTGCTTTCATGCAAAATTCCTACTCTTAGATTATTAAGAAATTTATAATCTTCAAAATGCAAAGGAATATCTACAAAAAATTCAGGTTGATAATTTGTTTCTCTAAAGGGTGAGGAATGTTTATAGTTTTGCCACCAAGATGTTTGAGTGTAGCCTACATAATATTTTTCACCTAATCCTAACAAATCTTCAAATAATCTTTTTTTAATACTGAGTTGAAATTTCATTTCAGTTTTTCTATTTTCCCCGCCTAATGAGCCAAAACTATAAGCAAAAGGTAGGAAATAATTCATCTTATATGAGCTGATTCCAAGGGGATTAAAACTTGAATTTTCTCCTAAATAATTTGCCAAAGCAATGCGCGAAAAATCCTCTTTTGTGCTAGGTGTTTTTTGGGTATTTTGTGTTTCGTGCTTTATGCTTGAAAGTAAAGAAGCATTATTTTCTTTTAAATCTTGTTTAGGAGAATTTTGCAAGGCTAGTTTTTTATAAATTTGCATAGCTTTTTCATATTGTCCTTTTTTCTCAAATTCTAAAGCTTGTTCAAAATCATCGCAAAATACCAAACTATAAAAAAATATCAAAAAAAGAATTTTTTTCACTCGTACTCGCTTTTAAATTGCTCATATTCTTGATAAAAATTAAGATTTAAAAAAGGACTTTCATCCTCAAAATCTACAAAGTGGGTCTTTGCTTTAGAAAATAATAAAGCGATTTTTTGTTCATTTTTTTCTAGCAATTTTTTACAAAAGTGAGCTACAGAGCTGTGATAAAATCCGCATAAAGGATGTTTATGTGAAGGAGTTTTGGCAATGATGATTTGATAGTCTTGCTTTAAAGAAGGCAAGAACTTTAAAAGTTCTTTATCACTTAGATTAGGACTATCCACGCTTAAAATAAAAACAAATTCATCTTTAAAATTTGAAAGTATAGAATAAAGTGCAAGCATGGGGGAATAAATCTCAAATTCAGGGCAATCTTTTATGAGTTTAAATTTTGCTCCAAATTTGTCCTCTTTAGCACTCACATAAACATTTTTAAATATTTTTGAAAATTTTTCTACTTGAAATTGGGTTAAGGTTTGATTTTTAAAAATCAATTTGCTTTTATCCTCTCCCATACGACTTGATTTACCACCGCATAAAATCACGCAATTTAAATTTTCAAGTTTCAAAAATTTCCTTTTTTATTTCAATTCTATCATAAATTCATCAAAAATATCTTATAATCTCTTTTATGAAATACACAGAACTTATGCAATTACAAAATTTTTTTTCCCAATTTAAAAAAATCGATTTTATCAAGCGTGTTAATGATAATATTTTAGAGCTAAGCTTTAATAGAGAAAGATTTATTTTTGATTTAACTCGTGGAATGAGTGCTATTTATACTGCAAAATTAATGAGTAAAAACCATAACGCTCCTTTTGATTTTATGCTAAAAAAATACTTTAATAATGCTTTTATCAAAGAGGTGAAATTGCTTCAAGATAATCGCATTTTGTGTTTTAGTGTTAAGGTAGATAAAGCTTATAAGAGCTATGAAAGCAAGATTTATTTTGAATTTACAGGTAAAAATACCAATGTAATTATTACAGATGAAAAAGATTTGATTATAGAGGCTTTAAGGCATATTGATAAAAGTTACCGCGTTGTTAAGCCTAATGTTGTTTTAGAGGCTTTAAAGCCTTATAAAATGGATGAAAAATTTGAAGAAATAAAAAATTTTAAAGATTATTTTACTCAAAAATTTGAAATTTTACATGCAAATAAAATCAAGCAAATTCAAACACTCAAACTCGCTCAAATCGATAAAAAAATAGAAAATTTAAAAGAGCTTTATCTTGCTTTAGACAAAGAAGAAGTTTTATTAGATCAAGCTTTAAATTTAAGAAAGCAAGCGGATATTTTATTTGCTAATTTAAGCATTTTAAAAGAATACGAAAGAGAATTTGAACTTGATGATTTTGAAGGAAAAAAAGTAAAATTTAAACTCGATTTAAGTCCAAAAGAAAGCGCTAATTTATTTTATAAAAATGCTAAAAAATTAGAACAAAAAGCTAGAAATTTAAATTTACAAAGAGAAAATTTAAAAGAAAAATTAGACTTTGCTTATGGCTTAAAAGAAATGCTAAGCAAGGCTAAAAATGAATTTGAGCTTGAAATTTTATTGCCTAAAAAAAGCACCAAGAAAAATCAAGAAAACAAGCAAGATAATGGCATAGCTAATTTTTATTTTAATGAGTTTAAAATTTGCGTAGGCAAAAATGAAAAAGGCAATGAAAATTTGCTAAAGAGCGCAAAAAAAGATGATTTGTGGCTGCATGTAAGAGATATTCCAAGTTCTCATGTTTTAATTATTTCAAACAAGCAAAAAATCAGCGAAGAAGTGATAGAATTTAGCGCAAGGCTTTGCGTGAATTTTTCAGGATTAAAGAAAGGTTCATATTGGGTCGATTATGCTTTAAAGAATTTTGTTAAGGTTCAGCAAAAGGCGTTTGTAAAATATACAAATTTTAAAAGTATTAATATCACAAAGGATTAAAATGCCAGTTAGCCCAATAGGAAATATGAATTTTGTTAATCAGAATATGGCTTATCCAGCTACACAAGCAAGCAATGAGCTTGCAAAAGAAGGTTTTGCAGCTACGCTAAATATGGCTGAATTTAATGAAAAAGAAAAAACTTTAAACAAGCTTGAGAAAGTCAATGAGACTCATGAAATCAAAGAAGAGATCAAAGAAAAAGCCGAACAAGAAGAAAAAAAGAAAAAACACAATCAAGAAGCTAAAACCAGCGATGATGAGAAAAATGAAGAAGATGAGTCTAAAGATCCAAATTTTAAAGACGCACAAAGCATTCATCGCTTAGATATTAGTATATAAGGAAAAATATGTTTAATACAACTAGAATTATTTCAGCTCTTGTGATGATAGGGGCTATTATTATTATCGCGTTGATTGATCAATTTTTTATCAATTTTATCGTTTTTGCGGTTTTATTGTATCTATCTTTTAGTGAAGCAAAAAAACTTTTTGCTTTAGAAAATATCTCTATTATCCCTTTGGCTATAGCTTTTATTTTGGGAAGTTTATCGCATAAAGCTTTGCTTTTTGGGATTTTAGCTTTGTTATTAGTCGTTGGATATTTGGTTTATAAAAAGACTTCCTTAAAACCAGCTCTTATTTATATTTATCCTAGTTTGCCTGTATTAGCGCTTTGGCAGGTGTATTTAGATCAGGGTATGTTTGCACTTTTTTGGCTTATCATTATCGTTGCAGCTTGTGATAGTGGGGCGTATTTTATCGGAAAACTTATGGGTAAAACTCCTTTTTCTCCAACAAGTCCTAACAAAACCCTAGAAGGTGTGATAGGTGGTCTTGTTTGTGCGAGTATTTTGGGCACTTTGATAGGAATTTTTGTTTATAGTTTTTGGCTTTCTTTGCTTTGCTCATTTTTTGTAGCATTTTTTGCAGTCATTGGTGATTTGCTTGAGAGTTATTTTAAAAGAGAAGCGGGTGTAAAGGATAGTGGAGATCTTATACCAGGGCATGGTGGAATTTTAGATAGAATTGATGCGGTGATTATCGCTACTTTTGTGATGGTTGCTCTTTTATGATAGTTTTTGGAAGTACAGGAAGTATAGGGCTTAATGCCCTAAAACTTGCCACTTTAAAAAATATCAAGATTTCTGCTCTTGCTTGCGGGGAAAATATAAGTCTTTTAAATGAGCAAATAGAACAATTTAAACCCCAATTTGTAGCGATTAAAAACTCTAAAGATAAGCATTTAGTAAAACACGATAAAGTTTTTGTAGGACAAGAGGGTTTAGAAGAAATTTTAAGCTTGTGTGAAGATGATTTGTTGCTCAATGCCATTGTGGGTTTTGCAGGATTAAAAAGCACTTTAAAAGCAAAGGAACTTGGCAAAAAAATCGCCTTGGCAAACAAAGAAAGCTTGGTCGTTGCTGGAAAATTTCTAAAAGGTGCGAAATTTTTACCCGTAGATAGCGAGCATTCGGCTTTGAAATTTTTACTTGAGGGTAAAAAAGACATAGCAAAGCTTTATGTTACCGCAAGTGGCGGAGCTTTTTATAAACACAAAATTAAAGATTTAAGTCATGTGAGTGTCAAAGATGCTCTAAAGCATCCAAATTGGAATATGGGTTCAAAGATCACGATAGATAGTGCAACAATGGCAAATAAACTTTTTGAAATCATCGAAGCTTATCATTTGTATAATTTTAAAAATATCGATGCTCTCATCGAACCAAAATCTTTAGTCCATGCCATGTGTGAGTTTAAAAATGGTGCAAGTACGGCGTATTTTTCAAGGGCTGATATGAAACTATCTATATCAGAGGCTATTTTTTCTAAGCATGATAGTAAAATTTTAGAGCCGGTTGATTTTGTTAAACTTTCTGGTTTAAAATTTTATAAAATCAGCACGAAAAAATATCCTATTTTTAAACTCAAAGACGAGCTTTTAAACAATCCTGATTTAGGCGTGATTATCAATGCTGCTAACGAAATTGGAGTGCAAAATTTTTTAGATCATAAAATACAATTTTTAGATATCGCTCATGTTGTTTTTAAAGCATTGGATCATTTTGGTGTGCCTAAAATTTCAAGTATTGATGAGGTTTTTGAGTATGATTATAAAACAAGAGAGTATTTAAGGGGAATGAAATGAAATTTTTTATATCGATTATTTTTTTTATAAGCGGACTTTTTGCTCTAGATTTAGAATTTAGCGTGGGAGAGAATGGAAAAAGCTTAGATGATAACAATACGGTTTTGATTTTTGGAGGAATTCAAGGCGATGAGCCTGGTGGATTTCATGCGGCAAGCTTACTTTTGAGTGATTATAATATCACTAAGGGTAAAATCATAGTTGCTCCTAATTTAGCTTTTGATAGCATTATTAAACGCTCACGCGGGAAAAATGGAGATTTAAATCGCAAATTTGCAAGCATAAGTCCAAAAGATCCTGATTATCAAACAGTTAAACGCATTAAAGAGCTTATTTTGCTTCCTGAAGTCAGTATGGTCATCAATCTTCATGATGGTTGGGGTTTTTATAAGCCCACCTATATCGATGCTATGCAAAATCCTAAGCGTTGGGGAAATTCAAGTGTGATTGATACAAATGAAATCAATGCTAGTAAATATCCTGATCTTGAAAGCATAGCCACTCAAACTGTAAATAGTGTCAATGCTTCCTTGGTTGATCCAAAACATGCTTATCATCTTAAAAATACTAAAACTCAAGAGCTTGGTGATGCTGAAATGCTAAAAGCTTTAACATATTTTGTTATATCCAATCGCAAAGCCGCTTTTGCAAATGAAGCGAGTAAAAATCTGCCTGTAAATTTAAGAGCTTATTATCATCTTTTGGCTATTGAAAACTATCTCAAAACAGCAGGAATTGAATTTACTAGAACTTTTGAACTTACCCCACAAGGTGTTGATAAAGCCATCAATCAAGAGCTCGAAGTCAAGCTTTTTGATGATAAAATTTTACTTTCTTTAAAAAATCCAAGACAAGTTATCAATTATGTGCCTTTTCCTGTTAATAAGGAGTTAAATTATAATACCAGCAATGAACTTACCGCGGTCATAGCTGAAAATAATTCTTTTTATATCCAATACGGCAACCGATTTCAAACAAGGCTCTATCCTGAATATCTTGAATTTAGCAACCCTTTTAATGAAGTAACTTTTCAAGTTGATAGCAATGAAACCACAGTTCCTTTTGGAACCAAGGTAAAAGTAAAAGAGAATTTTCTTATTCCAAAGATAGCTAATGTGCGCGTAAATATCATAGGTTTTGATCATAGCAAGGATGAAAGCAATATTTTAGTTTCTAAAAAAAATATGCAAAAGCCTTATTCTTTAGATATGGCAGGAAAAATTTATCGCGTAGAATTTTATGAGTTAAGAGGGGCTAATTTGCAGCAATTCTTAGAAAATAGTGTCGAAAGCAAGCTTATCAAAAATGCTAAAATGCTTGATCTTGCTACGCTAAGAACTGCAAGAGCTAAAGATAAATTTATCGGTTCTATTTTAGTGGAATTTGAATGAAAAATCTTATTTTAGCTATAGAAAGTTCTTGTGATGATAGCTCTATAGCAGTGATTGATAAAGATACTTTAGAGTGTAAATTTCATAAAAAAATCTCTCAAGAAATGGAGCACAATGTTTATGGCGGAGTGGTACCTGAGCTTGCAGCAAGACTTCATAGCGAGGCTTTGCCAAAGATACTTGAGCAATGCAAGGGGTATTTTGATAAGTTATGTGCCATAGCTGTGACAAATGAACCTGGACTTAGTGTTTCTTTGCTTAGTGGCATAAGCATGGCAAAGACTTTAGCACTTAGCCTAAATTTGCCCTTAATGGCTATCAATCATCTTAAAGGTCATATTTATAGTCTTTTTTTAGAGGAGCCTATTTGCCTTGATATGGGAATTTTGCTCGTAAGTGGTGGGCATACTAAGGTTCTTTATCTTAAGGAAGATGGAAAAATAGAAATTTTAGCAAGGACCAATGATGATAGCTTTGGCGAAAGCTTTGATAAGGTAGCTAAGATGATGAATTTGGGCTATCCTGGTGGAGTGCTTATAGAAAATTTAGCCCAAAAAGCTAAATCAAAAAATATCCATTTTAACATCCCTTTAAAACACTCTAAAGAGCTTGCTTATAGTTTTTCAGGGCTTAAAAATGCGGTGCGTTTAGAAATTTTAAAGCATGAAAATTTAAGCGATGATATAAAAGCAGAAATTGCTTATGGATTTGAAAATGTAGCATGTGAGCATATCATGGATAAATTAGAAAAGATTTTTAATCTTTATAAATTTAAAACCTTTGGTGTTGTGGGAGGAGCAAGTGCGAATTTAAATTTGCGTTCTCGTTTGCAAAATTTATGTGAAAAATATCAAAGTAAATTAAAACTAGCCCCTTTAAAATACTGCTCTGATAATGCTTTGATGATAGCAAGAGCTGGGGTTGATACTTATAAAAGAAAAGAATTTGTGGAGCTTGAAGAGGAGATTTTAAGCCCAAAAAATAAAAATTTTTTAAGGATGTAAAAAGTGAAAAGAGCTTTTACTATATTAGAACTTGTTTTTGTTATCGTGATTTTAGGAATTTTAGCAGCGATTGCTTTGCCAAAATTCAGTTCTAGTAGAGATGAAGCTGAAGTGAGTAAATCCTTAAACAATCTTAAAACTTTAATCAATGATATAAGCATCTATGCCTTAAAAAATAGTCATTTAAACACTATGAATTTTATGAGCAATGTAAGTGGAGTAGAAAATGTCGATCTTAACAATTTTATAGGCATAAAAGAAGTAAATTTTAGGGTCGGAGAGGATAAAGAGTGTATAAAACTGATTTTCATCGATAGAAATGATTTTGTACTGATGGGAATTTCTAGTAATGAAGCAAGCAAAAATGCCATAATCAATATAGCCAATAACCCCAAACAAGAATTTCAAAACTTAGATTTTACAAGCAATTCAAAAAATAAAGCTTGCGTGGCACTAAGTAAAAATGAGAATTTTAAAAATTTAGCTAGTAAAACTTATCTTTTAATAGGGGGAATGTAATGATAGTGAGTAAAGCTTATGAGATTGACTCTTGTGATGATGTAGAGCTTGGTATAAAAAGAGAATCAAAGCTTGAATTTAAGCTTTGGTATGATGATGAAAAAACACCTGAAGCCTTGGTGTTTGTGGTGCAAGGTATGGGCGATGATATATCATCGATCCAATATGTTGGTGATTATATGGTAAGGCAATTTAATACTGCTGTAGTTGGAGTAAATTATCATTGTATTGGTAATCGTCCTCAAACTGGATCAACTTTTTATTTAGATGATATAGACAAGCTTATTTTAAAAGTAAGTTGTGAAGCTGCGGATATCAAGCTTCCTTATGATGTTGATAAAATTCAAGACTATAAACAAATGAGTGAGATTTTTCATTTTGTAAATAATCAAATAATTGAAGGCAAGCAAAAAGGTAATTTTACACCAAATTATTTTTTAAATTTACATGTGAGTTTACAACCTGCAAAAAACGAATATCAAAATTTTGGGATTATGCAAGCTCAAGATCTTTTAAATGTCACACTTTACCTTAAAAAATATGCTCCTTTTGATACTATGGGGGGGGGTATACCAGTTATTATGATAGGTAGTTCTCACGGGGGATATTTAGCACATTTGGCGGCTAAGATTGCACCTTGGTTAATAGATGGAGTGTTGGATAATTCTGCATACGCTAAGTTTTTATGGAGAGTTGTAGGTTTTGGAAAGGAAATAGATTTTATGCAGTATAGTGAATTTGCTACTTTTGATTTTTTTCATCATATTAAAACACATTGTTCGACAAAAACTTTTTGGACAAGTAATTCTTCATCGCCTTGTTTTTTTTCTCCCGCAAGAAGAAAAATTCGAAATCTTTTAGAGGAAGATCATCTTTTAGAACAATCAAAATATTTAAAAACTTGCTTTATAAGTTATCATTCGTTATATGATGAGTATGTTTCTTTAAAAGAAAAAACTATGCTTTATGAAGAGCTTGAGAAACTTGGCTTTGATGCAACTTTGTGTTCTATTACTAAAGAATCTCAAGTTGATGGAAAATTTATTAAAAACTTAAATCATGGCATGGGAATTCCAGTAAAACTTTTGATTAAAAAAGAACTTCCTTTAATGTTAGAAAAAATAAAACAAAATCTAAAAAAAGATTGTAAAGAAAAATACATCTCTTATCCTTGTGAGGATTTGTTGTATAAATTTAGCGAAAAAGATGACAAAATATTGTTAAAGATAGATAAAATTTAAGGAAATCTAATGACCATACTAGAAAAAAACATACAAGCTTTATTAAGTGGGGTAAATGAACCCTTAGGAAATAAACTTTTAAATTTCATACAAAATAAAACTTGTTCTCGTTTTAATATAGATGAAAATTTAAATATCTATGATAAAACTCATAATGTTTTTATGTATGAAAATTTAGAAGAAGAATTAAATTTTTTCTATCAAAGTATTTTAGAAAAAACTCATAGATATCCTTTTATATGTATTTATGGTATAGGCAATGCTTTACTGATTAAAAATTTATCCAAACACTATAAACATCTTTTTGTATTTGAAAGTGAAATAGAACTTTTTATTCTAGCTTTAAGTACGATAGATTTGAGCGAGGAACTTTGTAGTGGAAAAATTTATCTTGTGGATATCGAAGAAGAAAGAGTGGATATTCAACTACTTATACTTTTTGATATGAAAGATATGTTTGAGTATCTAAGTTTATATGAAATGTTTGTAAATAATGTTTATTGCAAAAAGTTTTATGAAGATATTTGGCATAAAGCAGATGAACTTTGCGAGAAAAATATTAAAGTTGTGATAAGAAATTTAAATTCCAGTTTATGTATCGGTTTTGAGTGTTATTCTCATCTTTTACAAAACATCCCTTCTATGCTTGAAAGCATTCCTTTTCAAAGAATCTTAAGCCAAAGAAAAAACAAATTCGAAAATGCTATAGTAGTTTCTGCAGGACCTTCTCTTACTAAACAACTTCCTTTACTTAAAGCTTATCAAGATAAAGCAGTGATATTTTGCGCGGATGGGGCTTTGAGTATGCTTGAAAAAGAAGGTATAGTGCCTGATTATGTTACGAATTTAGATTTTACTGATCTAGCAATGAAATTTTTTCAAAATAAAGAAAATAAAACTTCTTTAAATGTGCTTTCATGTGCTACTCATCTTAGCTTGGTTCATTTTTTAGATAATAAAAGTGTAGTTTTAAGAGATGACCCTTTATATCAACGCTTCAATCTTAATGACTTTGGTTATATAGATACGGGTACTCATGTAAGTCATTTTTCTTATACTTTAGCTTTGGCTTTGGGATTTAAAAATATTATTATGATAGGGCAAGATTTAGCCTTTGATGAAGAAGGAAATTCACACTCAAAAGGTTTTGATTTTGGAGAGAAATTTAGTGGTGAAGAAAATATAGATAAACTTAAAGTCCCTGCCTATGCAGGTAAAGGTGAAGTTTTAACCCATATAACTTGGAATGATTATCGTATAAAACTTGAATATCTTTTTGCTTGCAATGATCAAAAGGCTAAATTTTACAATGCTACTGAAGGTGGAGCAAGGATTAATTTCACTGAAGAACTTTCCTTTAAAGAATGTTGTGAAAAACTCCTTACAAAAGAAAAACCCAAATTTGAACTTCCAAAAAGTTTAACTAAAAATAGAAGTGATAAACTCCTAGTTAAATTCAAAGAAAAAATACAAAAAGATCAAGATAATGCTAAAAGATTTTTAGACGATGCTTTAGCTTTAAAACAAATTTTAGAAAATATACTCAGTAAAGATTTTCTTTTACCTTTAGAATTTTTAGAAAAAGTATATCAAAACATAGAAAATTTTAATCACTCTTTAGATGAAGATGAGTTTATACAGGATGGTATTTTAAAAGCAGTGATGTATGAGCGAGGACTTAAGATAAGTTTAGTTTATAAAAAAAATATTGTAGATAATGCTAGTTTCATCACAGCTTATATTAAAGCTTACCATGAATGGTTGCTTTATTTTATGGAAAAGTTAGAACAAAAAATAAATATTATTATAAATTTTCCTAAGGAACTTCCATGAATTTGCTAGAAAAAAACATACAAGCTTTATTAAGTGGGGTAAATGAACCCTTAGGAAATAAACTTTTAAATTTCATACAAAATAAAACTTGTTCTCGTTTTAATATAGATGAAAATTTAAATATCTATGATAAAACTCATAATGTTTTTATGTATGAAAATTTAGAAGAAGAATTAAATTTTTTCTATCAAAGTATTTTAGAAAAAACTCATAGATATCCTTTTATATGTATTTATGGTATAGGCAATGCTTTACTGATTAAAAATTTATCCAAACACTATAAACATCTTTTTGTATTTGAAAGTGAAATAGAACTTTTTATCCTAGCTTTAAGCACGATAGATTTGAGTGAAGAGTTGAAAGTTTATAAGGTTGTATTATTTGACTGTGTTGCAAAGGATTTAGAAATTCAAATTGCTATGATTTTTGATCAGCAAAGTATTTTAGAGTATTTAAGTTTATATGAAATGTTTATTAGCTCGCATTATTATCTTAAATACTATGAAACTTCTATTTTATCTTTAAATGAACTTTGTATTAAAAGTGCAAGTGTAGCAATAAGGAATGCAGATATTACTTGTTTTTTACCTTTGCTAACACATGGACAGTTTTTACAAAACATCCCTTCTATGCTTGAAAGCATTCCTTTTCAAAGAATCTTAAGCCAAAGAAAAAACAAATTCGAAAATGCTATAGTAGTTTCTGCAGGACCTTCTCTTACTAAACAACTTCCTTTACTTAAAGCTTATCAAGATAAAGCAGTGATATTTTGCGCGGATGGGGCTTTGAGTATGCTTGAAAAAGAAGGTATAGTGCCTGATTATGTTACGAATTTAGATTTTACTGATCTAGCAATGAAATTTTTTCAAAATAAAGAAAATTTAAAACAAAGCATCATTGCTCTTGAGTGTGCTACGCATCCTAATATCGTGCGTAGTTTAAATGCTGAAAATTGTATGATTGTTTTAAGAAATAAAGCCCTTTATCAACGCTTTAACCTTAATGACTTTGGCTATATAGATACGGGTACTCATGTAAGTCATTTTTCTTATACTTTAGCTTTGGCTTTGGGATTTAAAAATATTATTATGATAGGGCAAGATTTAGCCTTTGATGAAGAAGGAAATTCACACTCAAAAGGTTTTGATTTTGGAGAGAAATTTAGTGGTGAAGAAAATATAGATAAACTTAAAGTCCCTGCCTATGCAGGTAAAGGTGAAGTTTTAACCCATATAACTTGGAATGATTATCGTATAAAACTTGAATATCTTTTTGCTTGCAATGATCAAAAGGCTAAATTTTACAATGCTACTGAAGGTGGAGCAAGGATTAATTTCACTGAAGAACTTTCCTTTAAAGAATGTTGTGAAAAACTCCTTACAAAAGAAAAACCCAAATTTGAACTTCCAAAAAGTTTAACTAAAAATAGAAGTGATAAACTCCTAGTTAAATTCAAAGAAAAAATACAAAAAGATCAAGATAATGCTAAAAGATTTTTAGACGATGCTTTAGCTTTAAAACAAATTTTAGAAAATATACTCAGTAAAGATTTTCTTTTACCTTTAGAATTTTTAGAAAAAGTATATCAAAACATAGAAAATTTTAATCACTCTTTAGATGAAGATGAGTTTATACAGGATGAAGTTTTAAGAGGAGCTTTTGCTTATCGTGGAAAAATGATTGCTGATGTATTGAAACTTCATATAAAAGATGAAACACATTTCATCACAGCTTATATTAAAGCTTACCATGAATGGTTGCTTTATTTTATAGAAAAATTAGAGCAAAAATACAAGTCTTTGTCAAAAGTATGAAATTTTATTGCTAAAGTATAAAATATTTTTTTGATTGCACGATATAGCATTTAACAAGTTCATGGATGAGCTTGAATTTTTTTAAAAGGATTTAAAATGGGATTTCGTATTAACACCAATGTTGCAGCTTTAAATGCTAAAGCAAACGCTGATTTAAATAGTAAAAGTTTAGATGCTTCTTTAAGCAGACTTAGTTCAGGTCTTAGAATCAACTCCGCAGCAGATGATGCTTCAGGGATGGCGATAGCAGATAGTTTAAGATCTCAAGCTAATACTTTAGGTCAAGCTATATCTAATGGTAACGATGCTTTAGGTATCTTACAAACTGCTGATAAGGCTATGGATGAGCAACTTAAAATCTTAGATACAATCAAAACTAAGGCAACTCAAGCGGCTCAAGATGGACAAAGTCTAAAAACAAGAACCATGCTTCAAGCAGATATCAACCGTTTAATGGAAGAACTTGACAATATCGCAAATACTACTTCATTTAACGGTAAGCAACTTTTAAGTGGAAATTTTATCAATCAAGAATTTCAAATCGGTGCTAGTTCAAATCAAACTGTAAAAGCTACTATAGGAGCAACCCAGTCTTCTAAGATAGGTTTAACACGCTTTGAAACAGGAGGAAGAATTTCAACTAGTGGTGAAGTGCAATTTACCCTTAAAAATTACAATGGTATAGATGATTTTCAGTTTCAAAAAGTTGTGATTTCAACTTCAGTTGGAACAGGACTTGGAGCCTTAGCAGATGAGATCAATAAAAATGCTGATAAAACAGGTGTTAGAGCTACTTTTACGGTAGAAACTAGAGGTATGGCTGCAGTTAGAGCTGGAACTACTTCAGATGACTTTGCTATCAATGGAGTCAAAATTGGTAAAGTAGAATATAAAGATGGCGATAGCAACGGTGCTTTGGTTGCTGCAATCAATTCGGTTAAAGATACTACAGGGGTTGAAGCTTCAATCGATGCTAATGGACAGCTTTTGCTTAGCTCAAGAGAAGGAAGAGGAATTAAAATCGAAGGAAGCATCGGTGGTGGAGCTTTTATCAATAAAGATATGATGGAAAATTATGGTCGTTTATCTTTGGTTAAAAACGATGGTAAAGATATTTTAGTAAGCGGTACAGGTCTTGAATCTGCAGGTTTTGGAGCAGGTAATTTTATCTCTCAGGCTTCTGTTTCTTTAAGAGAATCAAAAGGACAGCTTAATGCTAATATCGCTGATGCTATGGGATTTGGTTCTGTAAATAAAGGAGTTATATTAGCTGGAGCTTCTTCTGTTAGCGCTTATATGAGTGCTGCAGGAAGTGGATTTTCTGCAGGTTCAGGTTATTCCGCAGGTAGTGGCAAAAATTATTCTGCTGTGATTGCTGCTAATGCCGTAGTAATTTCTAATACTTCAGCTGTTTCTAAAATATATAATGTTTCTGCAGGTTCTGGTTTTTCAAGTGGTTCAACACTTTCTCAGTTTGCAACCATGAAAACCTCAGCAGGTAACTCTCTTGGAGCTAAAGATGAAACAGCAGGTGTTACTACACTTAAAGGTGCTATGGCAGTGATGGATATAGCTGAAACAGCCACAACAAATCTTGATCAAATCAGAGCCGACATTGGTTCGGTGCAAAATCAACTTCAAGTGACTATAAACAACATTACTGTTACTCAAGTAAACGTTAAAGCAGCTGAATCAACCATAAGAGATGTAGACTTTGCAGCTGAAAGTGCAAATTTTTCTAAATATAACATCCTTGCGCAATCAGGTTCTTATGCTATGAGTCAGGCTAATGCAGTGCAGCAAAATGTTTTAAAACTTCTTCAATAATTTCTTAGATGCTTTTATGCATCTAAGCTTTTAAAGTGCTTTTTTCTTTTCTAAAAAGTCTTGCAAAGGTAAAATAGCGATTTTAAGTCTTTTGTCTTGGACTTCTAAAAGTTCTATGATATTTTCTATCAAAGATTCATGCGCATAAATCCAAGCAAAAAGTTTATTTTGTTTATCAGATTCATCTTTGATATCTTTAAGATATAAAGGCGTTAATATACTTTGTTCGTGATGTAAAGTAGGGCCTAAAATTTCTTGCAAAAAGAGATATTTTTTATTTGAAAGTTTTTCTTTGATTTTGTCTATATTTTGATTTATTTGTTCAAGAGAGAGTTTGTTCTTTCCATGGGTAAGATTGTAAATTTGTTTTTGAACTTTTTTACACTCTTTTTTAAAATTCAAGGATAAATTCATATTTTTTTTGATTTTTTGATAGATTTTTAATCCGAGTTTTACTTGTTCTTTAGTATTTAAAACTTGTAATTTTTTAAATTTTTTATCTTTTTTATTTTTGAGTAAATCTTCGCAAAGTTCTTTAAAAGGTTTTTCTATAGCGCTTTCTATCCTAGCACCTCCTTGGGTGCAATTATAAGTTTTACTTTTGCTAAAAGCAATGAAATTTTCAAAAATTTGTCTAAAAAGTGTCCAAATTTCAGAACTTTGAACTTTTCCATTTCCTCCATAAGCTGTAGTGCTAAATTTATCTAAGTCCCTTTCATAGTCTCCATTGTGTAAATTAGCATGGATAAAACCTTGAGAGTGTGTTTGCCCATCTTTGGCATAAGCTAAATCCTGACCTATGAGAATGATGTTTTTATGTCCTAAATTTTCAGCCAGTTCATAAGCCATGTGAGATACACTCATACCTCCGTTAATATATCCATAATCGTCTAGCCCCAAGCATCTAGCAAAAGGCTGGCCTTTTATGATTAAAATGTATTTTCTTTGATTTTTTTCAAGATAAGAAATGGTTTTTTTATGCACCAAAGAAGCTACTAGAAAAATGATGTCTTTATCAAATTCCCCAAAATCATTATTAAAACATTCAGCTACTATTTCATCGCGTTCTAGCATACAAACATAATCGGGCTTAATATTATGCTTAGCTAAAATAGGATAAGCACTATCGGCACAGAAAATCGTAGCTTTACTAGCATACTTTTTTAACAAAGGAAGTTGTTTAGTAAGAGATGGTCCTGTAGAAACAATGATAGCTGTATCACTTATACCCTTTCTTTTAGAAAGTAATTCTTTATAACTAGGATGGGTAATCATTTGAGGAAGATTATAAACAAATTGTTCTATGCCTTGAAGAGCATCTTTTGGATCATTACCATGCATAAGATTGTGATTTTTGATGGTTTGCATATTGAGTTTATTAAGTTTTAAAATATCTTCTTTATAGTGTTCATAAAAATCATTAGCAATGTGTAGGTTATAAGAACGATAAAACAAATCCCCTATCAAACGAAAAACTTTATCCATTTTAGGAAGATTAATATCATCATGATGTAAAATAATGAGTCGCCCTAAGCTTAAATCTTTGCTAAAATCTATGAAATTTAAAGCCAAAAAGATAAGTTCTAATTCTTTTTCAAAGATGATTATTCTTTTAAGTGCTTGATTTTGAAGTAGAATTTTATATAAAATTCCATTTCCAAAACCATAAAAAAAAAGCACAGGATAGCGTGCAAAATCTTTAAAATATTCTAAATTTTTTTCAAGCTCTTTGATGGGATCTTGATACATTTTTTTTAAATTTCTTTTTTTTATGATATTGATATCAAGATTATCTTTTCCTTGAGTGAAAGTAAATTCTCTAAGCTCTTTTAGATCCTCAAGTTTTTTGCGTAAGTTGTTATACTCAAAACCGCTTAAAGCTTTTAAATTTTTGTTAAAATTATTTTCTTCTCTCACCTTCTCACCCTTTCCATCCATTTATCTAATTTTCTTTCTTTAAGTTTTTCTTCTAAAGGAAGTATATTTTTTATCAAAGCATTTTCTTGTGCTTTAATATGTCCATAAACTAATTCCATAAATTCTAAATGTTCTTTTATCCAAAGAATACTTTTATTAAAAGCATCTTCTTTGGTTTTAGGATTTAAAACATAAATTCTAGCAAGATTAAGTTCAAATTGGATTAGCAAAGGACTTAAAATTTCATATAAATCTTGCATTTGTTTTATATCTTCAAGTTTGTTTTTAAATTTATCTATTTTTTCAATAGCTAAATTGATATCCTCTTCTTTTTCATTTAAACTCAAATATATACTTTGTATATTTTCAAAATCATTGCTGAGTATTTTACTAAAATCTCTACAATGTTTAATACTTTGATAAACTTTATAATAAGCCTTAAGTAAAAATTCATTTTGTTTATTTAAACTTAAAGGTTCTAATTTTTCAAAAGGTTTATTTAAATCTTTATCAAGTAAATTCTCACAAGCCCATAGAAAAGGTTTTTCTATGGTTCCTTCTATCCTTGCTCCACCTTCGGTACAGTTGTAGGTGGTGATACCCATTTTTCTAGTATTTGGAATCATTTCATTTTCAAACCAATTTTTAAATAAAAGCCATATACTATGAGTTTCAACTTTTCTGTTGCCTCCATAAGCTATAGTTAAAATATGTTCATACATTTGACTTTCATAATTAGCTGAATTTTGATAATCATCAGGATGAGAATTGCCATTTTCAGCATAAGCTAAATCCTGTCCTATAAAAATGATGTTTTTATGACTTAGATGAGTTGCTAGATAAGATAATGTATGTGCAACACTAAATCCTACAGCAGCATAGCAAAAATTTTTAAGATTTATATAATATGGAAAGGCAAGAACTTTTTGAGTTATGATAAAAGTTTTATTTTTTAAATATTCAATTGTTTTTGGATGAACAACCCCTGCGCAAACAAATACAATATCCTTATCAAATTCCCCAAAATTATTATTAAAAAATTCAGCAGTAATTTCAGTTCTTTCTAGCATACAAACATAATCAGGCTTTATGCCATGTTTAGCTAAAATAGGATAAGAAGAATCCGCACAAAAAATCGTAGCTTTACTAGCATACTTTTTTAACAAAGGAAGTTGTTTAGTAAGAGATGGTCCCGTAGAAACAATGATAGCTGTATCACTTAAATTTTTTCTTTTAGAAAGTAATTCTTTATAACTAGGATGAGTAATCATTTGAGGAAGATTATAAACAAATTGTTCTATGCCTTGAAGAGCATCAAGAGGATCATTACCATAAGAAACAATAGAATTTTTAAAATTTTCTGCTAATTTTTTATTCAATCCTAAAATATCTTCATGAAATCTTTCATAATAATGACTCATCAGTTCTAAAAAATAAATTCTAGAAAATTGAAAGAAAGGTTTGCTAGAGCAAAAATTAGAAAAAAATTCTATATCCAAAGAACTTGTTTGCAAAACCATCAATCTTGCACTTTGTAATTCACTTGAAAAATCTAAGATATGAAACATTATCCAAATGATTTCTATATCTTTTTCAAAAACAACAATATGTTGATGATTTTTATTTTGCAATAAAGCTTTAAATAAAATTCCATTTCCAAAACCATAAAAATACAATACAGGATAAAGTAGATATTTATCATTATAAGTGTTTAGCATAGAGTTTAATTCATCAATAACATTTTCATAAAGAAAAGTATTATCACTTGTATCTTTTAGATTGATATCTAGATTATCTTTACCTAAGATAAGTTCAAATTTACTAGACTGGATTTCTTTTAAACTTTCTTTTAAAAGAATATTACTTAAAGACTCAATGTTTTTGTTAAAGAGTTCTTTTTGAGTAGGGGTGAAGATCATTGGAAATCCTAATTATTTTTTGATTATATCGTCAAAATTCCAATTTTCTAAACTTTTTTCTATGGTTTTGTTTTGAGTATCAAGATATCCTAGGCCTTGGATAAACCAATTGTGTTGTATTTTTAAAAAGTCTATTAAATTTTCTTTTTGCTTATTTGTGTTTAAAACTTCAAATTTTAAAATTTCGCATTCGTTATGAAAATAAATAGCTTGACAAAGTTCATTAAAAAGCTTGAGTTTTTTAAATTCTTTAAAAAGATTTAAAAGATCATTTTTGATTTTTTCAAGAGTTTGAAAATTCTTGTCATTTTTTTCTAAAGTGTATCTAAGCTTTTGAAGCTGAGTTTGAGTTTTTTTTATAAATTCTTTGGATTCTAAAATGCTTTTTTGGAGATATTTTTTTGTTTTTTCTAATTTTTCTTTGGCTAGTTTTTTATCTAGAAATTTTGGAAAATCAAAAGGTTTATTTAAATCTTTATCAAGTAAATTTTCACAAGCCCATAAAAAAGGTTTTTCGATAGTTCCTTCTATTCTTGCTCCACCTTCGGTGCAGTTGTAGGTGGTGATATTGAGTTTTTCTTTTGCCCAAAATATATCTTTTTCAAAAGCTTGACGAAATAAATTCCAAGTGAGTTGAGTTCTTACTTTGCCTTTTCCCCCATAAGCTAGTGTATATTTTTCTCCTCTGATTTCTTCACCTTGGCTTCCATGTATATGCTCTTTAGGATGTGAACTTCCATCCTCGCCATAAGCTAGATCTTGTCCTATAAAAATGATATTTTCAAATCTTAAAGCTCCTGCTAGTTCATAGATCATATTGGAAACACTGTGTCCTACTCCAAGATATCCATATTCATCAAGTTTTAAACTAGCTGCAAAATTTAAAGGGCGATGTACAAGCATATAAGCTCTTTGATCTTTTTCTAAAAAATCTAATACTTCTTTGTGAACCACAGAAGCAAGTATGAAAAGTATGCCTTTGTTAAAATCGCCAAAATCATTATCAAAACATTTAGAAACTATGTCATCACGCTCTAGCATGCAAACATAATCAGGCTTTATACCGTATTTTCCAAGAATAACATAAGCACTATCTGCACAAAAAATCGTAGCTTTATTAGCATACTTTTTTAATAAAGGAAGTTGTTTAGTAAGAGATGGTCCTGTAGAAACAATGATAGCATTTTTAACCTTAGCTCTTCTTTCTTTGAGAAATTCTTGAAAAATTCCATGATTTAACATTTTAGGGAGATTGTCTAGGGTATGTTTGATCCCTACTAAAGAATCATGTGGATCATTACCTTTGTTTAAAACGATAAATCGTATCATTTCTATCAGTTGAGTATTTATATTTTGTATTTGAGTGCTATAAAATTGTTGATAAAAATCATTATGGATAAAAAGATTAAAAATTTTTACACTTTTTTGAATGATTTCATAAGTAAAAAGTGTGGTAAGTTGTGCTGTATTAATATTTGGAGTATAAAAAAGTATTAGTTGTTCTTTTTTTAATTCTTCGCTAAAATCAAATAAATGAAAAGCTAAAGTTAAAATTTCAAGATTGTCTTCAAAAATGATAATGTGTTTATGTTGTTTGTTTTTACATAAAGTTTTATAAAACATTCCATTTCCAAAGCCATAAAAAAACAAAACAGGATATTTGTTATATTCGGTTTTAAACAGAGTAAGGTTTTCCAAAAGCTCTTTATTGGGATTTTCATAAAGAAAAATATCATCTTTTTTAAAATTTATTCCATTTTCATCTTGGATAAGTGCAAAAGTTAAGTATTTAAGTGATCTCAGTGTACAAGCTAAAAATTCATCAACTTCAAATAAAGCTTGAGTATTTTTTAAAAAAAGCTCTTCTTTCACCTTCTCACCCTTTCCATCCATTTATCTAATTTTCTTTCTTTAAGTTTTTCTTCTAAAGGAAGTATATTTTTTATCAAAGCATTTTCTTGTGCTTTAATATGCCCATAAACTAATTCCATAAATTCTAAATGTTCTTTTATCCAAAGAATACTTTTATTAAAAGCATCTTCTTTGGTTTTAGGATTTAAAACATAAATTCTAGCAAGATTAAGTTCAAATTGTGTTAGTAAAGGGCCTAAAATTTGTATCAAATCTTTTTGAGTATTGTAAAGTTCATCTATTTGAGTTTTGGTTTTGTCTATATCTTGAATAATTTCTTGAATAAAAATTTCATTTTTTTGAGAATTTTGTAAACTCATAAAAGAGTTTTTTATTTTATCATAAACTTTAATAAAATTATCGTTAAAATCTCTACAATGTTTAATACTTTGATAAACTTTATAATAAGCCTTAAGTAAAAATTCATTTTGTTTATTTAAACTTAAAGGTTCTAATTTTTCAAAAGGTTTATTTAAATCTTTATCAAGTAAATTCTCACAAGCCCATAGAAAAGGTTTTTCTATGGTTCCTTTTATCCTTGCTCCACCTTCGGTGCAGTTGTAAACTTTAGTATCTAAATACTTTTGTATTTTTTGCACATCTTGCTCTAAATTTCGTTTAAACATAAGCCAGACATGGTGAGTTTTGATTTTTTCTTTCCCACCATAAGCCTCGGTTAAAATATGTTCATACATTTGACTTTCATAATTAGCTGAATTTTGATAATCATCAGGATGAGAATTGCCATTTTCAGCATAAGCTAAATCCTGTCCTATAAAAATGATGTTTTTATGATTTAAATGTAAGGAAAGATAACAAGCCATATGTGCAACACTAAATCCCATGTTAAAATATCCAAAATAATCTAATTTTAAATATTGTATAAAACTTGCATAGGTTGAAACTATAGTAAAATTATCGGTTTTTTTGGTTAGGTAATTTATGGCATTAGGATGTACTATGGATTTGATAATAAAACAAATTCCATTATCAAATTCCCCAAAATCATGATTGAAAAATTCAGCAGTAATTTCAGTTCTTTCTAGCATACAAACATAATCAGGCTTTATGCCATGTTTAGCTAAAATAGGATAAGAAGAATCCGCACAAAAAATCGTAGCTTTACTAGCATACTTTTTTAATAAAGGCAATTGTTTAGTAAGAGATGGTCCCGTAGAAACAATGATAGCTGTATCACTTAAATTTTTTCTTTTAGAAAGTAATTCTTTATAACTAGGATGAGTAATCATTTGAGGAAGATTATAAACAAATTGTTCTATGCCTTGAAGAGCATCAAGAGGATCATTACCATAAGAAACAATAGAATTTTTAAAATTTTCTGCTAATTTTTTATTCAATCCTAAAATATCTTCATGAAATCTTTCATAATAATGACTCATCAGTTCTAAAAAATAAATTCTAGAAAATTGAAAGAAAGGTTTGCTAGAGCAAAAATTAGAAAAAAATTCTATATCCAAAGAACTTGTTTGCAAAACCATCAATCTTGCACTTTGTAATTCACTTGAAAAATCTAAGATATGAAACATTATCCAAATGATTTCTATATCTTTTTCAAAAACAACAATATGTTGATGATTTTTATTTTGCAATAAAGCTTTAAATAAAATTCCATTTCCAAAACCATAAAAATACAATACAGGATAAAGTAGATATTTATCATTATAAGTGTTTAGCATAGAGTTTAATTCATCAATAACATTTTCATAAAGAAAAGTATTATCACTTGTATCTTTTAGATTGATATCTAGATTATCTTTACCTAAGATAAGTTCAAATTTACTAGACTGGATTTCTTTTAAACTTTCTTTTAAAAGAATATTACTTAAAGACTCAATGTTTTTGTTAAAGAGTTCTTTTTGAGTAGGGGTGAAGGTCATCATAAGCCCCATCCATCATCTACCACTAAAGTTTGCCCTGTGATAAATTTACTCTCATCGCTAAGTAAAAATACCAAAGTTCCACATATATCATCTGCATCTAGCATACCTTTACTCGCACAACATTTTCTATAAGCTTTTAAAAAAAGTTCATTTTGATTATCCAAAATTCCTCCGCTTGCTAGAGTATTAACGCGTATGTTTTGATTAAAAAGCTCTTTAGCTAGCCAAGAGCTCATGTGATTAATCCCTGCTTTTATCACACTGTATTCTAAAGAGCTTTGCATGGAAGTGCCTTCATAGTTTTCAAATTTTGGCGCATAAACTCCCATGATGGAGCTAAGATTGATGATATTACCATAGCCTTGTTGTTTAAAAAATTTCACAAATTCTTGAGCAGCCAACATAAAGCCTGCTAAATGTAAATTTAAACTTTCACAAATTTGTTCGTATTTGAGTTCATAATAAGGCGTTTTACCCCAATCTTTGCCAAAAGGATAGCTTGAGTTAACAAAAGCATCGATTTTGCCGTATCTTTCTTGACTTTTTTGAAGGGCGGTTTGTAAGCTTTCTTGTTTAGTGATATCAAGTTCTAAGCTTAAAAGTTTTGTTTTAAAATTTGTTTCTAAATTTTCTTGCAATTTATTTAAGCGTTCTTTGTTGATATCTGCGAGTATAGGGATACCTTTGCTAAGAAGTATTTTTTGACAAAGCGCTTTACCTATACGCCCACAAGCTCCTGCTACAAAGATGATTTTATTTTCAAGCATTAAAAATCCTTTGGCGATAAATTTTTTAAAGAGATTAAAAACTCTACGATTTTAAAATCAAGCTCGCTATCAATATCAAAAGCCGTGCTTTCATCCATTACAAAAAGCCCTGTTTTTTCTCCAAAAACACTATCATTTTCTAAAAGATAATCCCTTTTAAAGATATAAATACTAGCGTTCATATCGTAGCATTTTGGGGCACTTTGGCGAGTGGTAAAATTTCCTTCTTTGGATTTTACTACCTTGTTATTTTGTATTTCTACGAGGTTAAAATAAGGATTACGTCTAGCAGGAACTGCGGTGATGAGATTGGAATTATCATTTTCAACAAAACTTTCATAAGCTTTTTTTATATCAAGGCTTGAGCGAAGCGGGGCTGAAGCATCTAAGTCTATGAGAGTTTCAAAACGCGTTTTAAAATGCTCTTCACTTCTTAGCAAGGCATCACGCATGACAGGAAGTTTTGCAGCCCGATCATTGGCAAGATGAGCTTCTCTTTTGAAAAAAACTTCAGCGCCATATTTTTGGGCTACACTTGCGATTTTATCACTATCAGTACTTATGACTATGTGTTTAAAAAGCTTTGAATTTTGAGCTTGTATGATGCTATAAGCTATCATTTCAAGTTCGTTAATCTTTCTAATATTTTTGTTTTTAACACCCTTGCTTCCACCTCTAGCACAAATGGTACATAAAATTTCAGCCATTTTTTTTCCTTACTTCATCACAAAGTTCAAGCACTTTTAAAGCCTGTTTAAGATCGCAAAGTTCTTTGTCTTTTTCAAAGACTGCATGATGTAAATTTTGAAGGGTTTTTATCGTATCATTTTCAAAATTTAAGATTTTTTGACTTTGATCTTTGTGATAAATTTCGATTTTATTGTTTATTAAATCGGCTTTAAAGCTTTTTTCTAAAGTATGGATGGTAATTTCTCTTTTGTTGAATTTAGAAAAATAGTCTAGTTCTATATGAATTTTAGCTTTTTGTGAATTTTTTAAAGCCAAAAAGGCAAAATCATCGCTTGTTATGTCAAGCTCTGAAATTTTAGCATTTTGGGAGTATATAAGCTCTAAGTTTCCAAAAAGAAAAAAGGCTAGATCGATTTCATGAGAAAGATCGAGTAAAACCCCACCACCTAGCTCTTTTTTAGCGCTGTAATTTTGCCTGTAGTCTAAAGCTCTCCAATGGGGCAAATAAGAATTGCAAATCAAACTAGCAAAATAAATTTTTTCACCTTTTAAAAGCCTTTTTAAAGCGACAATCACAGGATGAAAACGCAGTAAATATGCTACATAAATGTGATTTTTTAAACTTGTGAAATTTTGGCTTTTTTCAAATAAAGGTTTTTCTACGAGTATGGTTTTATCTTTTACAAGCCCATCTAAAGTTTTTAAGGTGTTAAAATGCTCTGTGGTGATATTTGCGATGATAAAAAGATCAAATTCGTTTAAATCACATTCTTTCAAAGAGCGATAAATTGGAGTGTTTTTAAATTCTTCTTTTTTAGCACTTAAAGAAAGCAAACTCACTTCATGATTTAAATTTTTTAAGGCTAAAAAATGCTTTTTTCCTATGCTTCCAAAGCCTATGATTAAGACTTTCATTTAAAATCCTCATTGGCTTTTAAAAACTCATCTGGCCTTCCAATGTCAATCCAATAATCGTTGATGATATAGGTATTTACCTTACCTTTTTGCAGAGCGAGTTTGATGAGTTCTGGCATATCTAGGTATTCATTTTTAGCAATTAAATTTAAAATTTCATTTTCAAGTACATAAATCCCCGCACTTACTAGGAATTTTTGGGTAGGTTTTTCTTCTATATTTTCTATAAAACCTTGTTTTTGAGTGATCACTCCATAAGGAATTTGTTGCTCAAACTCACGCACGCAAACGCTCATTAAAGCTTTTGATTTTTTATGCGCTTTTAAAAGATCATTAAAATCAAGCTCGGTTAAAATGTCTGCATTCATAACGATAAAACTTTCTTTAAATTCTTGTTTTATAAGGCTTAAAGCTCCTGCTGTGCCTAGTTTTTTACGCTCTTTAATATAAGAAATTTTAACCCCAAATTTTTGCCCTTTTTGAAAATAATCTTCTATGATTTGTTTTTTATAATTCACACAAAAGATAAAATTTTCAAAATTTTGATTTTTAAGTCTTTGGATTATGCTTTCTAAAATGGGTTTTTTGCCTACTTTTAACATAGGTTTTGGAGTATCTTTAGTCAGCTCTTTTAAGCGAGATCCTAAGCCTCCAGCCATGATGACAATGGAGTTTGGATTGGTTTTTAAAAGCGATGAGACAGATTTTATGGAAAGAATTTGCCCTTTTTCATCTAAAACAGGAAAGTCGTAAATATCGGTTTTAGCAGAAATTCTTAAAAGCTGTTCTTTGCTTGTGTTTTCTTTTATGGTGATGGGATTTTTAGTGTAAATATCCTTGATACTATCTTTTAAAGTTTTGCCACTAATTAAAGCTTTTCTGATGTTTGAATCACTAATGACTCCTAAAAATTTATCCTTTTTATCAACTATAATGCCTAGTCTAACGCGCTCTTGCCCGACTATTTTTAAAGCTTCTTTTATGCTAGAATCAGGGGTGAGTTTGAGTTTGTTTATATCCACACTAAGCCTTATAAATCGATGAAATTTTTATGTAAAATTGTATCTAAATTTACATTTTTTAGGCAAGTTTTTATGAATTTATTGGGATTTTTATCATTATCATAAGGGTTTTTAAAATTTTTTAAAATTTGTTTAAATTCTTTGCTTTCTAATTTTTCAAAAGCTTGATCAAGATCATTAATTTCACAATCAATGATATTTTGAGTTCTTAAACGCCCTTTTTGTCTATCGCCTATATTAATGCAAGGAGTTTTAAAAAAAGGACTTTCACTAATACCACTTGAAGAATTGCCTATCATGGCCTTGGCTATTTTCATAAGACTTAGGTATTTTTGTGAGCCAAGATTATCAAAAAGTTTAGCCTTGTGTGAGTTTTTTTGGCAGTAATTTTGCAAAATTTCATTGATTAAAAGTCCGTTTTCATCGGCATTTGCTTTGGTAAAAATCAAACTTGCGTTTTTAAGGGTGTCAAGTTTTTTAAGTAAGGTTTTAATCTCTTTTTGAGTATTTTTTACATTTAAGGTTAAAGGATGATAAGTGATTAAGTAAAGTTCTTTATCTAGTTTCATTTCTAAGGCTTTTTCTAAATCTTTTTTGTTTAAAAAATTCATATTTTTTATGATAGTAGAAGCTAAAGATCCTATATTAAAAACCCTTTTTTCTTCTTCTCCAAGTTGCAAAAGCCTTTTTTTATAAATTTCATGACTTACAAAATGTAAATGTGACATTTTTGAAATGCTGTGTCTTATACTATCATCAATAGCCCCTAAAGTAAGCTCCCCGCCACATAAATGCACTAAAGGTATGTGCATCAATAGACATACACTTGCTACGCTAAGCATTTCATAACGATCGCCTAAAATGACCACCATATCAGGCTTTAAGTCTTCAAAAGCATCGCTAAAAGCACTAAAAGCTAAACTCATACTTTTACAAAGGCTTATTTTATCATCGTTTGCAAGCAGGATAGGGATTTTTTTAGTGGTTTTAAATTCTTTTTCTATTTCTTTATAAGTGAGTCCAAACTCAGGACTTAAATGCGCTCCTGTAGCAATGATTTGAAGGCTTAGATCTTTATCGTTTTGAATTTCACGACATAAATTTCTTAAAAGATACCATTCAGCCCTTGTTGCACTGACTATACAAATTTTTCTTTTACTCACAGATAAGCTCATCTTCTTTGTAGTTTTTTGTAGCAATTTTACCTAAAAACTCTTCATATCTCATAGCACTTATACCATTTGCTGGGCGTTTGGTAGTAAGATTTTCTTCGTTAAAAATTTCTCCTTTTTGGATATCTTTTTTAGCGACTAAACTTTTTCTTACTATGTTGATATTTTTTCTTTCGCTTTTGCTTGCTTTTTTTATGCCATCACCCATAGCCTTTTGTATTTGTCTTATTTGAGTACAAAGCGTTTTTAGTTCATGAGGTTCTAGGCTTGCTTTATGATCAGGCCCTGACATATTTTTGTCTAGAGTAAAATGCTTTTCTATTACACAAGCTCCCAAGGCAACTGCAGCTAGAGAAATGTGTATGCCTTGAGTGTGATCAGAATAACCCACATCAAGCTTAAAAGCGTCTTTTAAGCTTTGCATGGCTTTAAGATTGACTTCATCAAAAGGGGCAGGGTATTCTGTAGTACAGTGTAAAAGAGTGATATTTTGGCGTTTAGTACCATTTTTACAAAGCGCATTTAAAGCTTCTTCTATCTCGCCTAAATTTGCCATACCTGTTGAAAGTATGATTTTTTTATTAAGCTTTGCAATTTTTTTAAGATAGGGTAGATTGGTGATTTCTCCGCTTGGAATTTTAAAGATTTTTAAGCCTAACTCATTTAAAAGATCTACACTTTCAAGATCAAAAGGAGTAGAAAGAAAGGCAATATTGCATTTTTTTGCGTGTAAGATAAGCTCTTTATGAGCTTTAAGATCGAGTTCGAGTTTTTGTACCATTTGAAGCTGACTCTCATCACTAGCCGTGGTTTTAAGCTGATAGGGTGCTTTTTTAGCCTTTGTGCTGATACAGTTTTTGGCTTTAAAACTTTGAAATTTAACAAAATCAGCTCCTGAATCTGCTGCGATTTCTATTAACTTTTTAGCTAAATTTAAATCACCATTGTGATTAACTCCTGCTTCTGCGATGATTAAAGTTTTTTTCATAGTTTTGCCTTTATTTTGCCTTAAAATAAAGGCAAAATTTTATTTTTTAATACCTATATAAATATAATGGTGTGCCGATCCTTCAAAATTATAAAAATTAATAGGATCATAATCTCCTAGAAATAAAGTTTCAAAAGGTTGAAAAAGATTTTCTAGATCTTCGGCTTTATCGATGAAATGTATAAAGCTTGTTTCATTTAATCTTCCATTAATTTCAACTTTACTCAAGCCATTTTTTTCTTCTTTTTGACTGTGGGAAAAATAATAATTTTTCTTGCTCATCATTGTAGCAAAAAGTATTCCACCTGTGTTCAAAAGTTCGTAAAATTCTAAAATATTTTGTTTAAGTTCTTTTAGAGGTATGTAGTAAAGACTTTGATTTGCAAAGATAATATCCATATTTTCATCAAAAAGTCCTTTGATGCTAGAATTTGGTTCTATAATTTTACAATACCCCCCCCGCTAATATTTTGCTCCCAAATTTCTTTTAAACTTGGAACTATATCTATTCCAAAAGTTTTAAACCCTTTGCTTTGAAAATACGCTGAATGTACACCATTGCCACAACCAAAATCAAGTAAATTTCCATTTATTTTATTTAGTTTGTATTTTAAAATTCTTTCATAAAAACGTACTACATGACCATCTGGAAAAAGTAATCCGTATCCATTTTCATTATATTTCATTGTATAAGCTTCTAATGAGTTTTGCATTTTTTTCCTTTATATTTTTATTGTAATTTGTTTTTTAATTTAAATTCTCCAAAATCATTTTTATAAAATAAATCCATATTGTAATGTTTTTCTACTATTTTCCAAAATGTAGTTTTACTAATACCTATGAAATTGCAAAAATCTTCAACGCATTTATTGTCAAGCTTATGATCTCTTTTTTGCACAAGTTCAATAGCTTCTTTTCTGCTTAAAAGTCCATAACGCACGAAACGAGCTGCGTAATCACTCGCACAAGCATGACCAAATTTAGGGTATTTCATCCAAGCGTGTAGGATATAGCCTATACTATCAACTTGATCAAAATTTTCTGCACACATTGTTCTATCCCATTCGCCTTCTAGATCAGTAAAACCACGACTTTTAGCAAAAATATAATTGCTATAAGAATTCCATTTTACAAAATAACTTAGATAGATAGGGTTAAGTTTATCGAGTTTATCTTTGTTTGGATTGAAAAAGAGTTGCAAATTTTCTTCTTTGATTTCATCATCTATAAATTCATTTATATTTAAATCACTAGCTACACCATTTAAAAATATTTCTTTAGCGCTAGGAGTTTCTTCGGTATCACTACCTCCATATTCATAACTAACATTTTCTCCATAAACCAATAAAGGTGTATTAAATTTTAAAGCCATAGCAAAAGGATAGCTGTAAATTAGTCTATCAATAAACCAAGTGGGTTTTCCATATTTTTCAAAGGTTTTTAGCATAACTTTTTTTTGAGTTTTGATATCAGGCTTTAAGCTAATAATATGACAACCAAAAGTTTCACTTAAATTTTTAAGATTTTTCTTACCTGCTTCAGTCATGGTGAAATTATCTTCAACGCTAAAAAGAATAGGATTCATTCCAAGTTTTTCTTTCATGATATGCACTTGAAAATGCGAATCTTTACCTCCACTTACGGCAATAGCACAATCATATTCAAATTTTCCATTCATTCTGCGGTATTTATCGCATAAGACTTCAAGCTCTTTAAACCTTGCTTTATAATCAATATTTTCTTTATTTTTATGATTGATGCAAGCTGAACAGATATTTTTACCTTCTTTATCTTTTGTAAAATTAATACCAGGTCTAGTATTTGGCATCACGCAGTGATCACAATAAATCATTCCCCACCCCTTCAATTTAGTAAAAATATTAGATTGTATAAAATATTAAATTAATATTTGCTTATTTTATAAAATATCACTTATGTTTGTTTTATTTTTCTACCTAAAATTCCTTTTTATAAGGCCTTTTTAAAGATTTTTGGATGGTAAAAATTTTCATCATCTTCTTTTAAATTCTTACAAATTTTATTACAAAGTTCTATGCCTATAGTGTCGATAATATTTAACAAATTTCTTTTTTCATAAAGCAAATCATAAACTGTTTGACATTCTTTGAAATTATAATCGTATTTTTCTATAATTTTAAAAAATGATGAAATTTCATTGAACAAAAGCAAATTTGCTAAAGCTCCTCGATTGCCTTTACTGCAAATGATATGAAATCCTAATTTTTTAAGATCTTTCAATGGGGTAAATCGTTCTAAATTAGAACCACAAAGTTCTATTAATTTGATATAAATAGTATTGAAAAAATGTATAAAATCGCAGTTTAAATCATCCATACTCAAAGAACTTGAATTCGAAAAACTATATTATTATCTCTAAGAATTTGCATGATTTCTTTTTTAAATTTAAATCTTCATTTAAGCTTTCTATAGTCAAGCTATTTTTAAGATCTTCTATATGTTGGTAAATGTTTATTTTTCCGGCGTTAAAATTAGAAAAATCTATTTTTCTTTGTAGAAGTTTTATTTGTTTTTCAAATTCGTATATATTGAGCTTGCTTTTATTATAAACACCTATTTCATAGCCTAATAAATAAAATAAAGCACTTATTTGCTTACCCATTAAACCAAAGTCTATGATATTAATTTCTTTCATTGTTTTTTCCTTGTTTTAATTATATTTTTATGAAAAATAAGTTGATTGGATGTGTAGTTTTTGCTAATAATACTACCTGCTTACTATGCAGTTATCTTCTAAGTTTACGCAAGGCAACAGGCTAACTCTAGTAGCTAAAAAACAATTTTTTCCTATGCTTGAATTTCCATTAAGTGTAGCATAAGGGCTTAAAATACTTCCTTCTCCTACCTTACAATCATGAGCTATGCTTGAATAAATATTACAAAGCACAAAATCTCCTATATTTGAATTAGCATTAATGGTTACAAAAGGACACACTATACCCCTTGTCCTATTTTAGCTTCTTTTGAAACAAAAGATTGAGGATGTATAAAAGTGATAAAATTACATGATTTTTTTGAAAGTTTTACAAGGATTTTTTTTCTTAAATTGATTTGTCCTACACCTAAAGCAAAAGATGCTTTTTGAATCAACTTTTTATCGAAATTATCTTCATTGCCTAGATATTTTAAGTCAAAAAAATTATTTTCTTGTATATCAATATAGCCTATAATTTCGTAATTTGCATCTTTTAAATAAGAATAAAGCTCTCTAGCAAAGCCACCCGCTCCTATGATGATGACATTTTTCACGCACTTCTCCTAAAAGAAGAAGTAAAAAAATCAAATCCCCCCCCCCGCTATTCTCATATTTTTTCTTATTAAATTTTTTTAATGCTTTGAATTAAATTTTGCAACGCATCATTCCTTTTTATTTGCTATTCTAACGCTACTAGGTAAATTAATCAAGCGTTTTTCTAATTTTTTAGTGTTTATAAGCTCATTGCTTTGACAGTTTTGAAAAGCTTTTAAACTCGGTAAGCTTTTCCATACAGGACGGACGAAAATATTATTTTTCAAGCATTCTTCTAAAAAAATATTTCTTAAATTTTCATTTTTAAAAAGCAAGGTATTGAGCCAAAAATTGCTTCTTTCATTGCTTTTTTCATCGATAAATTTACATTTATCGTGATTTTTAAAAAAATCCTTGTAAATTTTAGCAAGTTCTCTTTTGTTTTCTAAAAAAAGTTCTAAATTTTCAAGTCCTGCAAGCAAGATTGCTGCGTTTATATTGCAAAGACGGTAATTATAAGCTATCCTATCATGATCGTATTCGTAAGGATGGGGGATTTTAGCTGTGGTACTAAGGTGTCTTGCAAGTTTGGCTAAATTTTCATCATCGCTTAATATCGCCCCACCGCATCCACCTGTGATGATTTTATTGCCATTAAAGCTTAAAATTCCACACTTTCCAAAAGTGCCTAAGGCCTTGTTTTCATAGGTGCTTCCTAAGGCTTCTGCAGCATCTTCAATTAAAAGGATGTGGTATTTTTCACAAAGCTCTTTGATGGCTTTTATATGAGCGCTTAAACCAAAGGTGTGCATAATAACACAAGCTTTGATGGGTTTGTGTGTGGTTTTGTTATAGCTAAGATTATCTTTTTGATAAGTTTGATTTTCTAAAAAATGCTCTAAAGCCTTAGGACTTAAACTTAGAGTGTTTTCATCTATATCTAAAAAAACGGGTTTTGCACCTGTATAAGCGATAGCATTGGCCGTAGCGACAAAGCTTATGCTTTGAGTGATGACTTCGCAGTTTTCATCGATACCATTAGCTAGTAAAGCGATATGAAGGGCTGCTGTGCCTGTATTTGTAGCGATGACAAAGCGTGCTTTGGTTTTTTCTTTTAAAGCTTCTTCAAAACGCGTTACAAATTCTCCTACGCTTGAAACAAAACCGCTATCGATACATTCTAAGAGATATTTTTTCTCATTGCCTATAAAGCAAGGCTCATGTAGGGCGATATTTTCTTTATTAAAAAGACTTTTTATAAAAGAAATTTCTTTTTTAAACATTATAAAGCTCACTTTTATAATTTTCTAAATTTTCTTTAAAATACTCTATGCTTTGTCTCAAGCCTTCTTCTAGACTTATTTTGCTTTGCCAATTTGTAGCTTTTTTAAGCTTGTTTGCATCGCAACAAAGTCTAAAAACTTCGCTATTTTTAGGACGCAATCTTTGTTCATCTTGGATGATTTTTACTTTAGAATCTAAAATTTTTTGTATGAGATCAAGTACTTCTTGCATGGAGTATTCCACTCCTGAGCCTATATTATAAACTTCTCCAAAATGTTTTAAATTTAAAAGAGAGATAAAACCCTCGCAAGTATCTAGCACAAAATTTAAATCCCTTTTAGGGCTTAAATCTCCTAGTTTGATTTCCTTTGTTCCACTTAAAATTTGTGTGATGATGGTAGGTATGATAGCCCTTGCGCTTTGTCTTGGTCCATAGGTGTTAAAAGGGCGTGCAATATTGACATTTAAATTAAAAGAATTATAATAACTCAGCGCCATCATATCTGCAGCGATTTTGCTTGCAGAATAAGGGCTTTGAGGTTGTAAAGGGTGTTTTTCATCGATAGGTACATAAAAGGCTGTGCCATAAACTTCGCTTGTTGAGGTGTGGATAAAATGTGAAATCTCGTTTTTTTTAGCTGCTTCGAGCATATTTAAAGTGCCATTGACATTGGTATCCACATAGCTTTGTGGGGCTGTGTAGGAGTAGGGGATAGCGATTAAAGCGCCAAGATGAAAGATCGCATCTATATTTTTGGTGATTTTTTCGCAAAAAAAACTGTCTCTTAAATCTCCACTTATAACTTCCATGTCTTTTAAAAAAGGACTTTTTTCTAAATGTCCCCAAAAATTAAAAGAATTATACTGGCTTAAAGCTCTGACTTTAAAACCTTTTTTGACTAAACTTTCACAAAGATGAGAACCTATAAAACCATCAGCACCTGTAACTAAAATATTTCTCACCTTCTCACCCTTTCCATCCATTTATCTAATTTTCTTTCTTTGAGTTTTTCTTCTAAAGGAAGTATATTTTTTATCAAAGCATTTTCTTGTGCTTTAATATGTCCATAAACTAATTCCATAAATTCTAAATGTTCTTTTATCCAAAGAATACTTTTATTAAAAGCATCTTCTTTGGTTTTAGGATTTAAGACATAAATTTTAGCAAGATTAAGTTCAAATTGGATTAGCAAAGGACTTAAAATTTCATATAAATCTTGCATTTGTTTGATATTTTCTAATTTGTTTTTAAATTCATCTATTTTTTTAATAGCTAAATTGATATCCTCTTCTTTTTCATTTAAACTCAAATATACACTTTGTATATTTTCAAAATCATTGCTGAGTATTTTACTAAAATCTCTACAATGTTTAATACTTTGATAAACTTTATAATAAGCCTTAAGTAAAAATTCATTTTGTTTATTTAAACTTAAAGGTTCTAATTTTTCAAAAGGTTTATTTAAATCTTTATCAAGTAAATTCTCACAAGCCCATAGAAAAGGTTTTTCTATGGTTCCTTCTATCCTTGCTCCACCTTCGGTACAGTTGTAGGTGGTGATACCCATTTTTCTAGTATTTGGAATCATTTCATTTTCAAACCAATTTTTAAATAAAAGCCATATACTATGAGTTTCAACTTTTCCGTTGCCTCCATAAGCTATAGTTAAAATATGTTCATACATTTGACTTTCATAATTAGCTGAATTTTGATAATCATCAGGATGAGAATTGCCATTTTCAGCATAAGCTAAATCCTGTCCTATAAAAATGATGTTTTTATGACTTAGATGAGTTGCTAGATAAGATAATGTATGTGCAACACTAAATCCTACAGCAGCATAGCAAAAATTTTTAAGATTTATATAATATGGAAAGGCAAGAACTTTTTGAGTTATGATAAAAGTTTTATTTTTTAAATATTCAATTGTTTTTGGATGAACAACCCCTGCGCAAACAAATACAATATCCTTATCAAATTCCCCAAAATTATTATTAAAAAATTCAGCAGTAATTTCAGTTCTTTCTAGCATACAAACATAATCAGGCTTTATGCCATGTTTAGCTAAAATAGGATAAGAAGAATCCGCACAAAAAATCGTAGCTTTACTAGCATACTTTTTTAACAAAGGAAGTTGTTTAGTAAGAGATGGTCCCGTAGAAACAATGATAGCTGTATCACTTAAATTTTTTCTTTTAGAAAGTAATTCTTTATAACTAGGATGAGTAATCATTTGAGGAAGATTATAAACAAATTGTTCTATGCCTTGAAGAGCATCAAGAGGATCATTACCATAAGAAACAATAGAATTTTTAAAATTTTCTGCTAATTTTTTATTCAATCCTAAAATATCTTCATGAAATCTTTCATAATAATGACTCATCAGTTCTAAAAAATAAATTCTAGAAAATTGAAAGAAAGGTTTAGAAGAACAAAGTTCAGTATAATCTTGAGCTTGTAATTTATCATTTTCCAAAACTATCAATCTTGCACTTTGTAATTCATGTGAAAAATCTAAGATATGAAACATTATCCAAATGATTTCTATATCTTTTTCAAAAACAACAATATGTTGATGATTTTTATTTTGCAATAAAGCTTTAAATAAAATTCCATTTCCAAAACCATAAAAATACAATACAGGATAAAGTAGATATTTATCATTATAAGTGTTTAGCATAGTTTGCAATTCTTTAATGGGATCTTGATAAAGTAAATTTTCATTATACCCCCCCCCATTATTTTTTATACTTGTATCTTTTAAATTGATATCTAGATTATCTTTACCTAAGATAAGTTCAAATTTACTTGATTTAATTTCTTTTAAACTTTCTTTTAAAAGAATATTACTTAAAGCCTCAATGTTTTTATTAAAGAGTTCTTTTTGAGTAGGAGTGAAGGTCATTGGAAATCTCCTTGTTTTAAAGCTGTGCCAAATTCTATATCTTTGCTAGCTTTTTTTCCTAAAAGTTCTTGATAAAATTTAGGATGTAGTCCAAAAGAAGGACGCACGGATTTTACATTTTCTTCACTGAACATTTCACCTTTTTTGATATCCTTGCTTGCATATAAGCTTCTTGCAAAAACACGGTTTTTAAGAGCTTTTTCATCTAAGTCTAACTTACCATCACCTAAAGCACTTTCAGCCTGTCTTACTGCATCTACCATAGCTTTAAATTCATCAAAATCAAGACTAAATTTACTGTCTTCGCTTTCTATGTTTTTGTCTAACATAAAATGCTTTTCTATCACTCTAGCTCCAAGTGCTACTGCCATAACAGGGGCTAAAAAACCAAAGCTATGATCACTTAGTCCCACTTCAACATTAAATTTTTCTTTTAAACTTGCTATGCCTTTTAAATTCATATCTTCTATGGCAGTAGGATAAGCCGAAGTGCATTTTAAAAAGATTAAATCAGGATTTTTTTCTTCTTTAAAAATTTCACAGATTTTAAAAAGTTCTTCTTCTGTAGCAATGCCCGTTGAAACGATAGTAGGTTTTTTTTCTTTGGCGATTAAACGCATGAAATTTTCATCATTAGCTTCAAAAGAAGCGATTTTATAGGCTATAGGATCAAAGCGTTTTAGAAATTCCAAATCTTCTTTAGCAAAGGGACTTGAAAAACAAAGTATGCCTTCATTTTGTGCGGTTTCAAAGATTTGAGAATGCCATTCATAGGGGGTTTTTGCACTTTCATAAAGCTCATAAAGTTTTCTTTTGTCCCAAAGCCCACCCTTAATAATAAAATCTTCTTTGTTGCTATTTAGAGTCATGCTATCTGGAGTGTAAGTTTGAATTTTTATCGCATCAGCACCTGCTTTTTTGGCTGCTTTTATGCTTTGAAGTGCCATCTCAAGACTTCCTGCGTGATTTGCACTAAGTTCTGCTATGATAAAAACTTTTTTATCGGTGTTAAAATTTCCTATTTGCATGTTTTTCTTTCTTTGGTAAATTTCCTGACTAAAATGATATATAATTATATTATATATTTCTTCAATTTATATATTTATATTATATAAATATTACGACTTTGTTATGATTTTGCTTGGTTTCATTCAAAAAATGCCATAGGGATTTAAATCATAGAATTTATTCATTTTTTAATTTTTATATAATATAAATATATAAAATTATAAAATAAAATTTAATTATAACGATATATATTTAAGACTAATTAAAGGAAATTTATGAGATTTTGTAAAAAATGTGTGATGCCAGATACTAAGCCTGATTTACATTTTGATGAAGAAGGTGTTTGTGATGCTTGTCGTTCTCAAGAAGCTAAAAATCAAAATATTAATTGGCAAGAAAGAGAAAAAGAATTTTTTGAGCTTATAAAAAAATACAAAAAACATCCTGTTTATGATTGTGTTATCGGAGTAAGTGGCGGAAAAGATTCTACTTTTCAAGTGGTTAAAATGCTTGAACTTGGACTTAATCCTTTGTGTGTGTGTTTTGAGCCTAGTGTGCCTACGAAAATAGGGCGCAAAAATTTAGACAATTTAAATCATCTTGGCGTGGATTTGATCCATATCAAGCGTGATCCAAAAGTTTATCAAAAACTTGCCCGTGAAGCTTTTATAAGAACAGGGGATAATGAGTGGCAAAACCATTTGGGAATTTTTACTTCTGTTCCACGCATAGCGGTAAATTTTGGAGTGCCTTTGATCATCTGGGGAGAAAGTCCACAGATAGAGTATGGCGGTCCTGCGAGTAGTAAAAATAAAAATATTTTAGGCAGAGAGTGGCTTGAAGAATTTGGCGGGCTTTTAGGAAATCGTGCTTCTGATATGCTTGGGGTAAATGGTATCACTGAAAAAGATTTGTTTTTATATACTTATCCAAGTGATGAAGAACTTCAAAGAGTAGGGGTTACGGGGCTATTTTTAGGGTATTATTTTAAATGGGATTATAAAAAAATTCTTGAAATTTCTAAAAAATATGGTTTTTTAACTCTAGATCATCCTGTTGAGACTACTTATGAAAATTTTGAAAATTTAGATTGTTATTCTAATCATGTGCATGATTATTTAAAATACTGCAAATACGGCTTTGGTAGAGCAACAGATAATGCTTGTTTGGATATTCGTTTAGGTTATATCAGTCGTGAAGAAGGGGTGCGTTTGGTACAAAAATACGATGGCAAGCCCCCTAAAAAGGCTATTAAAAAATACCTTGAATTCAGTGGTTTTAGCGAGGAAGAATTTCAAAAAATAGTAGATTCTTTTACCAATAAAAAAATTTTTAAACGTGATGAAAATGGTAAATTTATAAGAGATTATGATGGTTCTTTGGTAAGAAAAGACGAGTGTGTTTTAAAATGATAGCGCTCATTGATTACAAGGCGGGAAATTTAAACTCTGTTGCTAAGGCTTTTGAAAAAATAGGAGCTATAAATTTCATAGCTAAAAATCCAAAAGATTTGCAAAAAGCAGATAAATTGCTTTTACCTGGAGTGGGATCTTTTAAAGAAGCGATGAAAAATTTAAAAGAACTTGGTTTTATAGAAGCTTTAAAAGAGCAAGTTTTAGTACAAAAAAAACCTATTTTAGGCATTTGTTTAGGAATGCAGCTTTTTTTAGAAAGGGGCTATGAAGGTGGAGTTTGCGAAGGACTTGGTTTTATAGAAGGTGAAGTAGTCAAATTTGAAGAGGATTTAAATTTAAAAATCCCACACATGGGTTGGAATGAGCTTGAAATTTTAAAACAAGATCCTTTGTATCAAGGCATAGAAGATAAGAGTGATTTTTATTTTGTGCATTCTTTTTATGTGAAATGCAAAGATGAGTTTGTAAGTGCTAAAGCACAATATGGGCATAAATTTGTCGCATCTTTGCAAAAAGATCATATTTTTGCGACGCAGTTTCATCCTGAAAAAAGTCAAAATTTAGGCTTAAAACTTTTAGAAAATTTTATAAGGCTTTAAATGTTAAAAACTAGAATAATTCCTTGTGTTTTGCTTAAAAATTCTCAACTTGTTAAAAGTATAGAATTTAAAGATTTTCGCACTATAGGGCATTTAACTTCAACAATGAGAATTTATAATGCACGCAATGTTGATGAGCTTATTATCTTAGATATAGATGCTTCAAAAAGTGGAGAAATAGATTTTGAAAGTATAGAAGATCTTGCTAAAGAATGTTTTATGCCTTTAACTATAGGTGGCGGGATAAAAACCCTTGAAGATATACAAAAGATTTTAAATTTAGGTGCGGATAAAATTTCTATCAATTCTAAGGCCTTAGAAGATATGGATTTTATAAGTAAAGCGGCTAATCGTTTTGGTTCTCAATGTATAGTTTGTTCTATAGATGTTAAAAGAAAAGGAGAGCAATTTTGTGTTTATGACAGGGGAAATTTACTTGAAAAAAGTCCTTTAGAACTTGCTTTAGAATATGAAAAAAAAGGAGCTGGAGAGCTTCTTTTAACTTCTGTGGATTTTGAAGGAAGGGCAAAGGGTTATGATTTAGAACTTTTAAAGATCTTTCAAAATAAACTTAAAATTCCTCTTATTATCAATGGAGGACTTAGCAATCCAAGTGATGGAGTCGAGGCTTTAAATTTAGGTGCTGATGCTTTAGCGGGTGCTTATATTTTTCATTTTTCTAAGTATACCCCTAAAGATGTAAAAGAAGAATTAGCTAGGCAAGGCTTTGCAGTCAGATTGCTTTAGGCAAATATGGTAAAAATCTTTATCTTCATCATAAATAGTAAAATGATTTTGTTGATATAATTTTAAAGCTTTGCGATTGTCTTTGAAAACATAAGCTTTAAGAGTATTTACTTTTAAGTTTTCAAAAGCGTATTTTATAATTTCATTCATTAAAATTTGTCCTACGCCTTTTAAATTAGGTTTTGCGTAAAGTCCAAATTCGCAAGATTTAGTTGTGATATTGACAAAATCAATTACGCCGATAATCTGTTCATCTTGAAAAACTAAAAAATATTTTTTGCTAGAATCTTGATGTAATTTTTTTAAAAATCTTAAATGTTCTTCAAAATCAATATATTTTGTTTTCATAAATTGATTGATATCGGGGTGATTGCGCCATTTAAAAATCAGCTCTATTTCTTGAGAATTAAGTTCTGTGAAATTTTTAAGTTTTATCAATACTTATACTCCACTTCATACCCTTTTTTAGCAAGCCAAGTTGCTGTAGATTCTTGATTTTTAACATAACAAATAGCTTTGAAATTTGCCTTTAAAAGCAAGGCTTCATTGACTAAAGAACTTGCACTAATGATGAGTTTATTGCTTTCATTCATCAATTTTGCAATATTTTCATGATCGATAAATAATCTAATATTGTTATGTAATTTTGCAAATTTTTGCAATTTTTTAAGATTAGGATTAGAAGAGCTGGTTGCAATGCTGATGATTTTTGTTTTAGGTAATTCGCTAGCAATTTGTAAAGAAAGGTTTTTTATATCAGTTCCACCCATGCAAATGAAAAAATCATATTTTTTTTCTCTATTTTCTTTGGCCTCTTGATAAAATTCTTCCCTGATTAAAGCATAAGAAAAACCACATCTTACTTCGCATTTAAAAGGCACTAAACCTTCATAATCACTTGCTTTTGCATAGGCATTGACATTGAGTAAAATATCACAATGATGAGGCTTTATTTCATCATCAAAGCTTAGAATTTTCACCCCTGTTTCAAGCTTGATCAGTTTTTCATCATCTACGCTGATGCCATAGTGATCAATGATAAGAAGTTCAAATTTTTCTTCTTTGATGAGATTGATAAGCTCGTAGATACTTTCGCTACTAAGCTCATAAACAGGATAAGGAATTTCATCGATCAAGGAGCCTTCTAAAGGCAAGCAAGCAAAACTTACATCATCATATTGTTTAGCTAAGACTAGATCGCGTTTAATGTGTCCAAAGCCTATTTGACTGGAGCTATCGCTTCTAAAAAGCACTTTCATGATTTACCTTATAAAGTATTTTTGCAAATTCCAAATCTTGTATGGTGTCTATATCGCAAACTAAATTTTTTGGCAATACAAACACGCTAGAATGAGGTTTAAATATAAAATCTTCCTCAAGCCAAGCTTTGCTTGTACCAAAATAAAAAGCTCCTGCATCATGATAAGCTTTTGTTAGATCTTGTGAACGACTTTTATAATGTTTTTCATCAAACATATAAACTTGATTGTTTTCATTTAGATAAAATGCCCTTTGTATAGGATACTCAAACTCAGTAGCAGCAAATAAAAACTTGCTTTGATTTTGTATAAATTTTTCATAGGCTTGTTTTAAAATGTCTTTATTTAATAAAGGAGCAGTAGCATAAAGGCAGCAGACATGATCATAAATTTGATTTTGGCTTTGTAAAATTTCTATGGCATTTTGCACTACAGCAGTGCTTGAAGCATAATCATCGCTTAAATTTTTATCACGCACAAAAGGAGCTTTTGCACCGTATTTTAAGGCTACTTCTATGATTTCTTCATCATCACTTGAAAGCACCACTTCATCAAAAATACCTGAATTTAAAGCATTTTCTATGCTATAAGCGATTAAAGGTTTGCCTAGGAAATCAATGATATTTTTTCTAGGAATTCTTTTTGATCCACCACGAGCAGGGATTATGCAAAGATTTTTCATAGTTAAGCCTTGTTTTTTGTGTTTTATTTTACTAAAATTTAAGTATAATTGTCTTTAAAATACAATAAAAGGCTTAAAATTGCTTATAAATCAAACCTTTGAAATTGATTCTTGTGATGATGTAGAATTAAATATAAAAAGAACTAGCAAACTTGAATACCGCATTAGCTATGATGATGAAAAAGATATCAAAGCCATAGTTTTTATAGTGGGTGGTTTTGGAGCTAATGCAAATATTTCTTTTTTAGATTTTGATAGGGAATATATTGCTAAAAATTTTGATGTTGTAGTGATACATGTTTTTTATCATTGTTTTTGTGCAAGACAAAGTATTGATCAAAAGTATAATCCAAAGCTTATTCCCAATCAAGATGATTTAGAGCGTATCAATGGTATTTTAAAAAATATTAATTTAGGACATTTATCGGTTAATAAAGATAATTTTGAATCAATTATTCCTCTTATAGAGCAAAAAGTTAATAAAATGAAACAAGCAGGTTTGGTTGATGAAAGCCAAAAAATAGAACTTTCTTGTGATTTTATCCCACCTAATGGAGATTATCAAAACTATGGCGTTATGGCAGCTATTGATCATATCAATGTTTTAAAAGATCTTGTAAAAAAATTTCCAAATTTTAAAAACCTTCCAAAGATTTATGGGGGGGGGTCTTATGGAGGATACCTATCTTTACTCATAGCAAAGATAGCTCCTTGGTATGTGGATGGTGTGGTTGATAATTCGGGTGTTTGCTTACCATTCTTGGTGTGCATTTTAGGAAGAGAAATGAATCAAGGGGAATTTTATTTCGAAGGAAGTGGTTATAGACTTTATTGTTTTGTATATAAATACTGGAATAGAAATATGAATTCTTCTTATTATTTTGGGGATGAGAATTATTTAATTAGAGCAATTTTAAATTCAAATCATCTTAAAATTCAAGCAAATATTGATAGTGATATTGTTTTTTCGAGTTATCATAGTTTACAAGATACGCGTGCATCAGCGCAAAACAAAATAGAGCTTTATAAATGTTATCAAGAATTAGGATATGATGCTACTTTACATTTAATAAAAGATGAAAATGATGTAGATGGTAGATTTATAAAAAGTTTAGAACATGGGCTTAGAATGACTGATAAAGCCTTATTTAGAAAAGAACTTCCTTTAATGCTTGAAAAACTACAAGGAAGAAAATCTTTTATGCGAGAAAATTCTATCTCTTATCCTTGTGGAAATAAAGTGTTTGCTTTTAAAGATGTGGGAGATAAATTTAAATTAGAGATAAAAGATTAAAACAAGGGAAATTAAATGACAGCATATTTGCATATAGGAACACCAAAAACTGGAACGACAAGCTTGCAAAATTTTCTTATTATAAATGAAAATAAAGTGTTAAATCAAGCTTATATTTATCCAAAAAGCCTTAGAGTGGCAAATAGGCATTGGGCTTTGGTAGATATGGTTTTAGAACTAGTTCAAAAAGAAGATATTTTGCAAAAAGAGAGTATTTTAAGCTGTATTAAAAACGAAAGACTTCTTAGAGCTATAGAAAATTTTAAAAGCGAAAGTGCTTTACATAAAGATAAAAAATTTATTTTTTCAGCTGAGGGTATAGTTTGGGATTTTTCTACCAAAAAACATGTAGAAATTTTAGAAAAGATTATGAGAGAGTTAGGTTTTACTCAAATTTATATTATTGTGTATTTTAGAGATACTTTGGGTTATTTAAACTCACATTGTTCTCAAGATCATAAAAACAATATGGGGTATTATTCTGCTGATTTTGCTCCGCAAGATCATCCTAGAAAATATATTTTTGACTATGAATGGATTTGCAAAACTCATGCTGAGGTATTTGGAGAAGAAAATTTGATAGTAAGACTTCTAAGGGAGGATTATGTAGGAGGGACTTTACTTAAGGATTTTGTTTATCATTTAGGACTTGAATGGGATGAGAGTTTTGTTTTAAAACAAACCAAAAATGAAAGTTTTAATCTTTTAGGAATGGAGCTTATGTCAAGATTAAATCAAAAAGATTTAAAGCAGGATAATCTTAATTCTTTGCTTTTTATGGCAAGAAGAAAATTTGAAGGCAGCAAAGAAAAAAGATTAAAATTTGCAGTGCAAAAAGATATTGCTAAAGCTTATGTGGATTATTTTGCTTCTTCACTTGAATGGGTAAAAAACAAATATTTCCCGCATAAAAATTCTCTTTTTACTCCTGTGAATTGGGAAGAATATGAACAAAACTATACTTTAACCCATATGCTAAGTAAAGATTGGGATGATGTGGCAGATTTTATAGCACAAATTATTGTTTCTAAAAATGAAATCATCAATTCTTTAAAAGAACAGCTTGAACTTGCAAGGAAAGATTAGTCTTTCATTGCAGTTTCAAGCATTTTTTTGATATTTTCAAAGCTTTCAAAATTTTCAGGTGTGATAAATTCTGCTTTTAAGGGTTTTTTATAAAATTTTTCTATTTCGGCAACCAAAGCCATAATATCGATACTATCGATAAAATCTTCACTTACTAGATTTTCCATACTCTCATTGATATCTGTTCTTTCTATATTGATAAAAAATTGTTTGATTTCTTGCATTTTTTCTCCTTTAGTTTTTTGAAATTATAAAATATTTATTTAAACAAGTTCTTTTAAAACCTTTCTATCAATTTTACCATTTTGATTAAGCTTAAATTTGTCGAGTTTAATAAAATTTTTTGGGATCATGTAACTAGGCAATTTTTCTTTTAAAAAGGCTTTAAAATTAATTTCTTCTTCACTTTCATAAAAACAAATAATATCTTCTTTAAAAATACAAGCACTGTTTTTAATATTCACATGAGAATTTATCACGCTTTCTATTTCTCCAAGTTCTATTCTATGTCCCATATATTTTATCTGATTGTCTGCACGTCCATAGCATAAAAGCTCACCAAATTCATTATAAGAAACGATATCTCCTGTTTTATAGAGTAAATCTAAATAATTATCATGTAAAGGATTTTGAATAAAAGCTTGTTTGGTTTTTTCTTTATCATTATAGTATCCTAAAGATAAAGAAGTTCCTCTCACATAAAGTTCACCTTTTATACCTGTTTGTTTAGGATTTATCAAATTCATATTTTCATCAAAGACTAAAAGCTCTGTATTTTTACAAGCTTTACCTATAGGCAAAAGTTCTTCATCTTTAAATTCACGATCTACTATATAAAAAGAACACACATCAGTGATTTCTGTAGGGCCATAAAGATTGGCAAAAAGTGTATCGGATAAATGTTTGCGCCAAATGTTTAATTGTTTATTAGGCATGATTTCTCCGCAAAATAATACTTTTTTTAAATTCTTTAGAGTGGAAGCATTTACCGCGTTAGTATTTGCAAAATAAATCAGCACTGAAGGTACCCAAAATATAGCACTAACCTTTTCTTTTTCTAAGCATTCTAAAATTTTATTTGGAAAAGCAAAAAGATGATTAGGTAAAAGGTGTAAAGTCGCTCCTGATTTTACACTTGAAAAAATATCTAAAATGCTATTGTCAAAATAAAATGGTGCTTGATTGGCTAAAATTTCATTCTCATCAAATTTAAAAGTCTCACACACCCAAAAAGTATAATCAATCACACTCTTATGTGCTATGCTTACTCCTTTAGGAATGCCTGTGCTCCCACTTGTAAAGAAAACATAGAGTAAATTAGTATCTATATGTTTTTCTTTAGCATTTTTTAGCAAACTCTCATCTATATTAAAACTTTCAAAGTCTTGTGTATAAAGCGTAGGCAAATCTAAATTAAAATTTAAATCCTTTGAAGTGATAAAAAGTTTAGGTTTTAAAACTTCTATAACTTTTTCTACTCTTTCTTTAGGACTTTTTTCATCTAAAAGTGTATAAAAATTTCCACTGAGTGCCACTCCAAAAAATGAAATCAAACAATCAATCCCTTTAGGCAAGATGATTAAAACAGGAGCTTGAGTAGGATTATCATTTCCTAAAGTTTTTAAAATTTCACTGGCTAGTTTCTTAGAAAAAAGATCAAAGTCTTTATAAGTGATTTCTTTTCTTTCCTTGGCAAAGGGTTCTACAAAAGCAGTTTTTTCGCTAAATTTGATTAAACTTTTTTCTAAAAAATCGTAGATGTGAGTTGTCATGATTTACCTTTTTAATTTTTTGTAATATAATATCGATAAATTAATAAAAAAGGCCTTTATATGCTCATAAACCAAATCTTTGAAATCGATTCTTGTGATGATGTAGAATTAAATATAAAAAGAACTAGTAAACTTGAATACCGCATAAGTTATGATGATGAAAAAGATCTCAAAGCTATAGTTTTTGTCATAGGAGGTTATGGAGCTAATGCAAATATATATTTTTTAGATTCTTATAGAAATTATATTGCTAAAAATTTTGATGTAGTGACAATAAATGTTTTTTATCATTGTTTTTGCCAAAGGCGTTCAGATGTTGAGAAATATAGTGCATACAAATATTTTCAAGAGGAAGATATTGAAAATATTAAAAATTTATTAAATCAGTTTCATTTTTCTTATGGTGAAATAAATAATGATAATGCGCTTTTTTTAGCGAATTCTTTAGTGAAACATGTAGAAAATTTAAAAATGCAAAATAAACTCGATCATAACTTTAAACTAAATTTTACTTCAACTTTTATCCCGCCTAATGGAGATTATCAAAATTTTGGCATTATGGCAGCTATTGATCATATCAATGCTTTAAAAGATCTAGTTAAACGCTTTCCAAAATTTGCAGATTTACCAAAAATTTATGGGGGGGGGTCTTATGGAGGATACCTATCTTTACTCATAGCAAAGATAGCTCCTTGGTATGTGGATGGTGTGGTTGATAATTCGGGTTCGGCTTTGCCACCTTTAAATTATATTTTAGGAAGAGAAATGGAACATAGTTACGGTGATTATTATGAAGATTTTCCACATAATAGGATTATTTTTTTTCTAAAAACCCACTGGACGCGTAAAGAAAATTCACCTTATTTTTTTAATAATGAAAATTATTTTATTAGAACATTGTTAAATAAGGATCATTTGATTTTGCAAAGTCAAAAAAATAAAAATATTATTTATGTGAGTTATCATAGTAAAGAAGATCCTTTAACTCCAGCAAATTTTAAAGAACAAACCATGCAAATATTAAAAATTTTAGGTTACGATGTAAGCTTAAATTTGATAGATGAAAATAAAATTGATGGAAAATTTATTAAAAATTTAGATCATGGTTGTGGTATACCTGATAAAGCCTTATTTAGAAAAGAACTTCCTTTAATGCTTGAAAAATTACAAAAAAGAAAATCTTTTATGCAAGAAAATTCCATCTCTTATCCTTGTGGGAATAAAGTGTTTATATTTAAAGATGTGGGAGATAAATTTGAATTAGAGATAAAAGATTAAAACCTTAAAGGTTTTAATCAAGCTTTGCTAAATCGATTAAATCACTCACTTTTTGACAATTTTTCAAGTCCTCGGCTGTGATTTTTAAAGCAAAAAGATTTTTATAAAGCACCATCACAGATACAAAAGCCAAACTATCCCACTCATCTATATCATCAAGTAGCATATCTTCATTTAAGTCTTCATCTCTATGCATAGCTTCTTTAAGCTCTTCTAAAAATTCAGTTTTTGTCATTATTTCTCCTTTGTGTAAATTAAAATATCTTTTGTGTATAAATCTTTGAAATTCAAGACCGCACTTCCCCAGCTAAGCCCTGCACCAAAAGCACTTAAACTCGCTTTAAATTCTTTTGGAGTATCTAGTTCGCAAAGTAGAGCAGGTAGTGAACAAGCGCTTAAATTAGCGTATTTTTCCATGATGAAATTAGGAACTTTATCATCATTAAGTTTTAATTCTTCTTTAATACAATCAACCAAATACGCATTAGATTGATGAAAAAGATGAAAAGCAATGTCTTTTTCATCTACTTTAGAAAATTCTAAAATTTCTTTAAAGCTTTTAGGTTCGCATTCTAAAGCCATATTAAAAATATTTGCTCCGTCCATGTAAAGATTTTCTAATTGTCTAAACTCCTCAGTTTGCATGAGCGAATCATTGTTAAAAATATCTGCTTTAGGTATTCTCATCGCACCTTTTGGAATGATGAGTTTATCAAAATGTCTTCCATCGCTTCCAAGCTCAAAAAAAGCTTCGTTAAAATCCGTTTTTTCAATCAAAGTTGCACTTACTCCATCACCAAAAATAGGAGCTAAATTCATATTTTTAGGGTGGATGAATTTGCTTAAAGTATCTCCACAAATGAGTAAAATTTTACCTAAGCCACTTTGTATTAAAGAATGAGCGACAAATAAGCCGTATAAATACCCTGCACAAGCTTGCCCTAAATCAAAAGCTACAGTTTTAGAACTTAAATTTAAAAGTTGGTGTAAATAACAAGCCGTAGAAGGCATGAAAAAATCAGGACTTTGAGTTACTACGATGAGTGCATCAAGACTATTTTTATCTATATTTAAACCTTGTAAAAGTGTATTGGCTGCGTGTTTGCCAAGATCGCTTACACAAGTGTTTTCATCACAAATATAACGTGTTTTTAAGCCTATGACTTTTTTCATTCTTTTAAGGGTTTTAATATCATTTGAAAAAACGCTTTCTAACTCATCATCAATGCAAATTTTATGTTCAGGTACGCTTACGCAAATGCCTGAAATTTTAGCTTTATCAAATCTAGTTTTCATGGATTATAAGTCCTTTGAAGTTTAAATTTTGAAATGGAATAAGGGCTGAGTTTTTTTCAAATTTTTTGGAAATTTGTTCTAAAAAGCTCAAAAATGGCATATTTCTTTCGCCTTTTTGATAGTAAAGCCTTGCATTATTGTTTTTAAGATCAAAGAAATATAAAGCTAGTTCAAAGGCTTTAAAAAACATTCTAGTTTCAAGTTTTCTACCTAAAGCCCTACAAGAAATGCAAAGATCATCGATAAATAAATTTCCTTCTTTACAAGAAAAAACAAAAATAGCGATAATCCCACTATCGCTTAATTTATCACTCATACTCACACTTACAATGAGTTCTTTTTGCATGTGTTGTGCGACTTTTTCTTGATTTAAGCGTGTGTAATTAGCGATAAATTGATTGGTTTTGCCTAAAAGTTCGCTAATGCGAGGGATATTTTGCAGATCATTTTTGCTAAAATTTAAGCTGATTTCAAGATTTTGAAAATATTCTTCATCGCTTAAGCTTTTAAGCTCTTCTCTTAAAGCATTGGCTGCTATATCTTTGGCACGAATTTGATCTTCTTTGGTATTTGAAAGTTTTAAAAGATTAGGAAAAAGTTTGATTTTATAAAGTATATTTTCATCGCATAAAAGTGTTTTAACGCCTGTAAATTTGGTATTTTCAAGCTCGGCGATATTATCATCTATAAAAAGCATAGCGTTAGTATTTATATTAAATTTTTTAGCAATTTTTAAGATATTTTCACCCTTTGGCTCCCAATTAATCATTCTAGCATCAAAATCATCCCATTGTAAGATGAAATCTTTCCTTATTTCAAAAAGTTTTTTTGCGTCTTTTTCTTCATTTTTTGAAGCTAGGGCAAGTAAAAACCCTTGTTTTTTAAAAGTTTTAATTTTTTCTTGTAAGGTTTTGTGCAAAGGACTTAAATTAAGATTATCTATACCCTCTTCACCTAAAATTCCTTGATACAAGGTATTATCAAGATCAAGTACAAGAGCTTTAAGAGCGGGTTTTACGAGTGCAGGGATGAGGCTAAGTCCTAAAATTTGTGCTAAAAAAATCAAGGCTTTATTATTAAGCTTAGAGCCTGTAAGTTCTTCTTTAGCTAAGTCTAAAATATCTTCTTCATCAAAATACTCTTTTATGAGTTTTTCTATGTTAAAAATTTCACAATTTAAAATTTTTTTATCTGTTTTAAATTCTCCTAAACTAAGGACTAAAATAGGGTTTTGTGAAATTTTTCTTAATACTAAAAGTCTTTCTTCTATAAAATTTTGCACATTATTTTTATAGCGGGTTAAATCTAGCCATAAAAGTTCTAAATTAGCTTCTTTAAAATTATCAAAACTCAAGCTATCATCATAAGAGCTGAAATTAAAATCAGCTCTTAAATTAGCAAAATGTAAAAAAGGAGCAATGATACTTTGCACTCCTTCAAAAGCATGATTTCTATGGATATTGATAAGAAGATCTTGACTTTTACTAAAGTCTAATTCTTTGGCAAATTTTATAAGCTCATTGCGTTTTAAATGGGGTGAAAAAAGATTCATTATTTTTCCAAAACCACTGCCATAACAATGGCATTTTTTGTTTTTAATGCTTTTTCTAAAGAATAATTATTTGCCATAAAATATTCGCATTCTTTGATTTTTAAACCTGCATTTTTAAGTAAATCTTTAACTTCATCAGGATGGGAAAATAAATAAATATGGTCAATAGCAGGAGCGTTGATAGGGATGGTTGCAAAAATTTCTCCACCATCATTCAGTAAAGTTTTTACATCTTTCATAAACTGTAAAGGTTGTTCTACGTGCTCCAAGACTTCTCCCATTACAACTAAATCTGCTTTATTGTTGAAATTGCATTTAGTGAAATCTTTACATATAAAATCACATTTAAAATTATTTTGATTAATTACTCCAAATTGATTTTCTACCATATCTTTGCTCATTTGACAACTTATAGGAGAAATATCTATTCCATAATATTCTATAAATTTTTGACTTCTTAGTGCTTTAACAAAAAATTCTCCATGACCAGGACCGATTTCAAGATAAGTGCTTTTTCGATCTTGTTTTTTATCTATATATTTAGCAAAATATCTTCTAACTTCAATATGAGCATTCCAAATAAAAGAAGATATAGCAAGTCCCACCATGTATTGCTTCATATAATTTTCATTGAAATATACCATATTTTTTACTTCTGCTAAAGTGCTATATCTATATTTTCCAAATTCTATAAAATATTTAGTTTCTTCTAGAGTGTCATTGAGTACAACTATATAACTTTTAGCTTGTTCTTCTAGATTGATGTTTAATGTATCTTTATAATAGATGATAAGTTTTTCTAAATCATTATATTCTTCATCTGAAAGTTGCAATCCATCTAAACATTTTTTATGCAAAGCATTTTTTTCTTCTATGAGTTTAAATAGTTTTTTAGTATTTTTTAACATAATTTCTCCTTAATAGCTTTTAAAAGTTCATTTTGAGATTTTAGCTGACTTAATTCATCTTTGTTGAATTTGATTTCAAATTCTTCTTCTAAACTCATGATGATATCAATATGAGCTAAAGAAGTCCAGTTCTTGCAGTTTTCCATGCTTAAATTTGTATTTTCATCTACTTTGGTTTCAAGTATATTTTCTAAAATTTCATAAAATTGTTTTTCCATTGTATACCACTTTCTTAAGAATGTTTAAAATTAATATATTGTATCATAAAATTTTTCATTAATTATAAAATATTTTATTTAGGTTTTAACATGGAAAAGATAATACGATTTATAAATTTCTTAGAGTTAAATAAAGATGATTTTATTTTATTTACAGGGAATTTGATGCAATTTTTGCAAAATATAGATGGAGATAATAGAAAAAAATTAAATTTTTTATTAGATTGTATGAAAGATAATGTAGATACACTAGCTATTCATACTTTTAATTGGGATTTTTGTAAAGGTTTGGCATATGATATTTTAAATTCTAAATCACAAACTGGAGCTTTAGGTAATATAGCTCTTAAAAGAGATGATTTTAGAAGAACAAAACACCCTATTTATTCTTTTGCGGTTGCTGGAAAATTTCAAAAAGAACTTGTTATGCTTGAGAATAAGGGAGCTTTTGATAATAATTCTCCTTTTGCTTTTATGCATAAAAATAATGCAAAAATGATTATTGTAAATTTGCCTTTGCAAGATTCTTTTACTTTTGTGCATTATGTGGAAGAGTGTTTAAAAGTCGATTATCGTTTTAACAAAAGTTTTGAGGCTTTATATACAGACGAAAAAGGATTTACGCAACTGAAAACTTATGATATGTTTGTTCGTAAAGATGGAGTTTTAACAGATGTTAATGGTTTGGAAAATCTTTTTATAAAAGAAAATGTGATGGAGCTTAAAAAATTTGAAAATCTTTGTATTAAGAAAATCGATTTATCTAAGGCATATGATGTAATTGTTAAGGATATTGAAGATAATCATGCTAAAAATTTAATGAATTATGCTTAAAAGTTTATATTCTAAAATTTTTTCCAAAAGTTCTTTAAATTCATAAGCTTGCATATTTAAGATATTGGCTATATCGATGATATCATTCTCTCCATCACAGTAAGCTAGAAAATTACAAGCTAAAGGAATGTCATTGGCAGTGCTAAGGGTATGATATAGTCCTCTTTTGCCAAGATTGGGCTCGCATACTATGGTGTTTTCATATACGGCGTTGATTTCTAGATTTAAAATCATTTCTTGTATGCTTTGAAGTCCACCCATTAAACCTTTTTCAGAGATAAAATTGAGATCATCTTTGCTGGTGTGGTATTGTTCGTATTCTAGGTATCTTGTGCGACATACTCCTACAATGCCAAGATTTACAAGCGGAGCATTGTATTGTCTTTCATCGCTCCCACGATCCAAAAAACTAAAAGCTTTGAAATTTTCTTTATTTTTAAGCGTATGTAAGGCAACTTTATCACTTAGAGTGTTTTTTTTGGGTGTGTGTATGAGTGAGTAAGCATGATCATCGCCTAAGCAAGAAAGCACAAAGCCTGCTTTAACATGTTTTTTTAAATGCTCTAAATGTTTGCTAAGATAGACTATAGAGCCTATGGTTTCAGGAATGATGACAAAGCGGTAATTATACTTTCTTTCTTTTAAACTCAAAAGCCATTTTGCTAGGAAAATAGCCACCACAGGACCACTAAGCTCATTATTTGCCATGGAAGGGTGGCAAAGATAGGTTGAAATTAAAATTTCATCTTTTGAATTTTGCGTACTAGGTAGGATAAAATCAGCATAATCCAAAACCCCATTTTCATCATGTTTCGCATTGATATAGACTTTGTATTTGCCTTTTTTGAGTTTTTTTCTTTCATTATGCGTGAGACAAAATCCCCAACGCCTTTTGTAATAACTCGTTACATAAGGAATAGCATCGGGCATTTCTTCTATGGAGTAAAGATGATTTTGAAGTTCTTCAAGTTCGATTTCTTTATCGATAGCTTCGCTATAATTTAGAAGGTGTAAATTATGCTTTTTAAAATCACAAATTTTTTCTCCTTCTGGAGTGATGATATAGGCTTCTTTAGCGTTCCATTCATCAGGGACTATCCAGTCAAAAACCTTTGTGCCACTTTTTATAGAGTGAAATTTGAGTATACCCCCCCCCGCCCAGAGTTTTATTTAAAATTTCTAAGCTAGCTCTAAAACCTTGCCCTGTGATGCTTCTAGGGATAGGAAAAAGTTCGCAAGCTAGTTCATACATAGCCTTTCCAGTTTGGCTAAAATCTTGGCTTCTAAAGTCTAGCTTATTCACAATATCCCTTTTTAACTTTTTCAAGAATGCTAAATAAAGTATCTTTTACAAATTTTGCATCTTTTAGATTCATTTCTTGATGACAAGGTATGCTAAGCTCGGCTTTGTAAAAATTATCCGCATTTTGGAGTTTGATTTCTCCTAAGAGTTTTTTATAAAAACTAAACTCATAAGTTGGTTTATAATGTACCTGTACGCCAATTCCTGCATGAAGTAAGCTTTCAAAAAGTTCTTCTTTTTGACAATAAAATTCAGGAAAAAGCAAGATAGGGTATAAATGTCTTGAGCTTTTTTTATAATTTTTGATTTTTATCGTGGAAAAATAAGGATTTTTTTCAAATTCTTTATCATAAAAACTTGCAATTTCTTCTCTTTTTTCAAGATTGTGATCGAGTTTTTTAAGCTGGTTTATCCCTAAAGCACAAGCAACATCGCTTAAGCGGTAATTATAGCCAAGTTCTATCATATCGCTATCCCAAAGCCTTTTTTTAATGATACCATGGCTTCTTAAAAGCTTGATTTTGGTGATAAGCTCTTCATTATCACTCACCACAGCCCCGCCTTCAAAAGTAGTGATGGGTTTAACAGGATGAAAAGAAAAGATAGAAAGATCGGCTTTTTTTCCTACTTTTTCACTTTTATATAAGGCACCTAAAGCATGGCTTGCATCATCGATTAAAGGGATATTGTATTTTTTAGCAAGGCTTGAAATTTCATCTATTTCAACGCTATTTCCCCCAAAATCCACCACGCTAATAGCTCCTATATTTTTACTATCTTTTAAAAGTCTTGCTTCTAGTTTTTTTTCGTCAATATTGCCATCGTTTTTAATGTCGATAAACTCTACCTTAGCTCCAGCTATTAAGGCTGCATTAGCTGTAGCAGCGAAGGTTAAAGGAGTGGTTAAAACGATTTTTTCTTTGATGTCTAGTGCTGTGTAGGCAAGATGAAGAGCTGAAGTAGCTGAGTTTAATACACAAGCGTGTTTTACGCCCACATATTCGCAAAGGGCTTCTTCAAATTCATCTACCTTTTTACCTCCAGTTAAAATTTCATCTTTTAAAGCTTTTGTAAGCGCATCTATATCGCTTTGATCGATGTTTTGATGAGAATAAGTAAGCATTTTAAAAACCTTCGGTGTGATTGATGATTTCTAAAAGTTCTTTTTCGCTTGCCCATAAAGGATTATTATCCGAACTATAAGAAAAACCATCTTTTACCTTTTGTCCTTTTTCGCCCAAGGCATTGATACTAAAATCACTCTCTTGATCTACAAGCTTAATACTAGGACTTATAGCATAGTAGTTTTCAAATTCATAGGTTAAATGACTATCATCACTTGAAATCATGATTTCATGTAGTTTTTCTCCTGCTCTGATACCTATGATTTTATGACTTAAATGAGGAGCTAAAGCATGAGCTAGATCGGTGATTTTCATCGAAGGAATTTTAGGGATGAAAATTTCTCCTCCGTGCATTCTTGCAAAATTGCTCAGTACAAATTTCACTCCATCTTCAAGGCTGATCCAAAAACGAGTCATTCTTGTATCGGTGATAGGAAGTTCTTTAGCACCTTGCTCAATAAGCTTTTTAAAGAAAGGTACTACCGATCCTCTTGAACCTACAACATTGCCATATCTTGTAACACCAAAGCGTGTTTGTTTGTTACCTGCTATATTGTTTGCAGCGACAAAAAGCTTGTCGCTTGCAAGTTTGGTTGCACCGTATAAATTTACAGGATTGCAAGCCTTGTCTGTGCTAAGAGCGATACATTTTTTAACCCCATTTTCAAAGCAAGCATCGATCACATTTTGAGCGCCATGGATATTGGTTTTGATACATTCCATAGGGTTATATTCAGCAATAGGCACATGCTTCATCGCAGCAGCATGTATAACAAAATCCACATCACGCATAGCAACGCTTAAGCGTTCTTTATCTCTTACATCCCCTATAAAATAACGCATACAAGGAGCATTAAAAACGCTTGCCATTTCAAATTGTTTGAGCTCATCACGAGAATAAATGATGATTTTATTAGGTTTATAATTTTCTAATAAAACCTTAGTATAGGTTTTTCCAAAAGAGCCTGTTCCGCCTGTGATTAAGATATTTTTTTTGTTAAACATTTTGCCTTCCTTTGTTTAAGTTTTTTTAAAATTAAAGCAATAAGTGTTCCTATTTTAAAATTCTTGGCAAGGTTATACCCGTTTGAGCTTGATACTTGCCTTTTTTATCCTTATAGGTTGTATCACATTTTTCATCACCTTGTAAGAATAATACTTGTGCAATGCCCTCATTAGCATAAATTTTTGCAGGCAAGGGAGTGGTATTTGAAATTTCTATGGTTATATGCCCTTCAAAGCCTGGTTCAAAAGGAGTTACATTTACGATGATACCACATCTTGCATAGGTGCTTTTTCCAAGACAAATAGCCAAAACATCATCAGGCATTTTAAAATATTCTATAGTTCTAGCAAGTGCAAAAGAATTAGCAGGGACTATACATACATCACCTTCAAAATCCACCACATTTTCTTCTAAAAAATTTTTTGGATCCACTACGGTAGAATTTACATTGGTAAAAATCTTAAATTCGCGCCCCACGCGTATATCATAACCATAGCTTGAAAGTCCGTAGCTTACTACGCCTTTTCCTATATTTGCTTCGCAAAATGGTTCGATCATCTTGTGTTCTAATGCCATTTTTCTTATCCAATTATCCGCTTTTAAACCCATTTAATATACCTTTATTTTTAAACATAATTTTTTTGGATTATAGCTTATTTTTTATATTTTATGAAACTTTTAAGCGTGAAATTTTATTTTTTAAAGTTAAATTTCAAGTTTTTTAATATAATACTAGATTAAGTTCTTAAAATCAGGAGATGAAAATATGACAAAAGAAGAGATTAAAGAATTAGTAAATTTGTTTGCCGAGGCTAATATCAGTAAAATAAAAATCAAAGAGCAAGATGGATTTGAAATCGAACTTGAAAGAGATATGTGTTGTGATGTTCCAGCTCCTTTGGCTTGCCCACCTGTTCCAGCTCCACAGCCTATTAATGTTAATGTAGTTAATGAAGCACAGCCTTCAAGTGCAAAATCAAATAAACCAAGTATAAACAGCCCTATGGTAGGAACTTTTTATCAAGCTCCAAGCCCAGGCGCAGCTCCTTTTGTGAAAGTGGGTAGTTCAGTTAAAAAAGGCGATACTATCGCTATCATCGAAGCGATGAAAATCATGAATGAGATCGAAGCTGAATTTGATTGTAGAATAGTAGAAATTTTAGTTGCAGATGGTCAGCCTGTAGAATTTGGTATGCCTTTATTTACGGTGGAGAAATTATAAAATGGAAATTAAAAGCATTTTAATTGCTAATCGTGGAGAAATAGCACTTCGAGCTTTAAGAACAATTAAAGAAATGGGAAAAAAAGCAATTTGCGTTTATTCTGAAGCAGATAAAGATGCTTTGTATTTAAAATATGCAGATGCAAGTATTTGTATAGGAAAAGCAAGAAGTTCTGAAAGTTATCTTAATATACCTGCTATTATTTCAGCAGCTGAAATTGCAGAAGCGGATGCGATTTTTCCAGGTTATGGATTTTTAAGCGAAAATCAAACTTTTGTTGAAATTTGTGCTAAACACAATATCAAATTTATAGGGCCTTCGGTTGAAGCTATGAATTTGATGAGTGATAAATCAAAAGCTAAGCAAGTTATGCAAAGAGCAGGAGTTCCTGTTATACCAGGAAGTGATGGAGCTTTAGCGGGTGCTGAAGCGGCTAAAAAACTTGCTAAAGAGATCGGTTATCCTGTGATTTTAAAAGCAGCAGCTGGAGGCGGAGGTCGTGGAATGCGTGTAGTAGAGCATGAAAAAGACCTTGAAAAAGCATATTGGTCAGCTGAAAGTGAAGCGATGACAGCTTTTGGCGATGGGACTATGTATATGGAAAAATACATACAAAATCCACGCCATATAGAAGTTCAAATCATCGGAGATAGTTTTGGAAATGTGATCCATATTGGTGAGAGGGATTGCTCTATGCAAAGACGCCACCAAAAACTTATAGAAGAATCTCCAGCAATTTTACTCGATGAAAAAACTCGCGCAAGACTTCACGAAACAGCAGTAAAAGCTGCTAAAGCTATAAGCTATGAGGGTGCAGGGACTTTTGAATTTTTAGTAGATAAAAATTTGGATTTTTATTTTATAGAGATGAATACGCGTTTGCAAGTTGAGCATTGTGTGAGCGAAATGGTGAGCGGGATTGATATCATTGAACAAATGATTAAAGTAGCTGAAGGTTATGCTTTACCTTCTCAAGAAAATGTGAAGTTAAAAGGACATTCTATAGAATGTAGAATCACTGCTGAAGATCCTAAGACTTTCTTGCCAAGTCCAGGTAAGATTATCAAGTATGTTCCACCTGCAGGGCGCAATGTTAGAATGGAAAGCCATTGTTATCAAGACTACAGCGTGCCGCCGTATTATGATTCTATGATAGGAAAACTTGTGGTTTGGGCAGAAGATCGCAACAAAGCCATTTCAAAAATGAAAGTAGCTTTGGATGAGCTGATTATAGGTGGGATTAAAACTACTAAAGATTTTCATCTTGCAATGATGGATAATCCTGATTTTATTAGTAATAATTACGATACCAACTATCTTGCTAGACATTAATCAAGATGGATTTTTTCCATCTTGATTTTATCTTAAATACTCTATATTGATTTTTGAGCGTAATTTATCGAAATAATCTTGTATATAATTTTGTCTTTGCTCGCTTACATAAGCATTGAGTATTTCATTTTTAATTTGATAATATTCTGGAGTTTGTCCTCCGTTTTTATCCTTTACTTGATAAATTTCATAACCTTTTTGCGAATTTAAAACCGGAGAAAAGCTTCCTATGGGTATAGATGATAAAAGTCCTAAAAGTCTTGGATCTGAATTATTAGGAGTGAGGGTGGCTTTTTCTGCTTTAAGTGCAGTTTTTGTGGTAGCTTTTATATTTTCTAAATCTTGTGCATTGTTAGAACGATAGATATTTACATTAATTTCGGTAAAGAGTGTAAATTTATTTTTATTTTGTTCGAAAAATTTTTTAGCCCCCTCATCGCTAAAATCGGTTTTAGCTGTGCTGGCAATTTTTTCATAAAGTTTTCTTTTTTCAAAATCTTTTTTAAAATTGCTACGAAATTGTTCGTAATTTTGCCCCTTAGCTTGTAAATCTCTTTTAAAGTCTTCAAGTGAAATTTTATTTTGTGCTAGCATTTTACCAATGGCATTATCAAGCTCAAGCTCACTCGTATAAATTCCAAATTGTTTTATTTGTGAAAGCTCCATTTTTTCATTAATCAAAATCCCCAAGGCTTGATTTTTAGGTATATTTAGGGTTTTCATGGTTTGTTCTATATCATAGGTTGTGATAGGCTCTTTATCTACCACTACAGCAATAGCATTTATAGTATTTGCATGAGTTAAGCTTATAAAAAATACAAAACTTAGTAAAATTTTTTTCATTTCAAACCTTTATTTAAGTGTAAATATCGCATTATATCAATTAAAATTTAAGAAAAGGCAAAAAATGACAGGAAAACTTACGACTCGTTTCGCTCCAAGCCCTACAGGATATTTGCATATAGGTGGTTTAAGAACCGCTCTTTATAGTTATTTGTATGCAAGAAAAAATAAGGGCAATTTTTTACTTCGTATAGAAGATACGGATTTAAAAAGAAATTCCAAAGAAGCTACGCAAGCTATCATAGAAGCCTTTAAATGGTGTGGTTTGGATTATGATGGTGAGGTAACTTACCAGTCTGAACGCTTTGATCTTTATAAAAAATACATACAAAAACTTTTGGATGAGGGCAAGGCTTATTATTGTTATATGAGTAAAGAAGAGCTTGACGAACTCCGTGCTAAACAAGAAGCGGCCAAAGAACGCCCAAGATATGATGGCAGATACAGGGATTTTACAGGAACTCCACCATCAAATATAGAACCCGTGGTGCGTATAAAAGCTCCTCAAAAGGGTGAAATTTGCTTTATAGATGGTGTTAAAGGGGAAGTGAAATTTAAAGTAGAAGATATTTTAGATGATTTTATCATAGCAAGAAGTGATGGAAGTCCTACTTATAATTTTACAGTTGTAATTGATGATGCTTTAATGGGAGTAAGCGATGTGATTAGAGGGGATGATCATCTTTCAAATACTCCTAAACAAATCGTGCTTTATGAGGCTTTAGGATTTGAAATTCCTAAATTTTACCATGTGGCTATGATACATGGAGAAGATGGTAAAAAGCTTTCAAAACGACACGGAGCAACCGATGTGATGGAATACAAGGCTATGGGAATTTTACCTCAAGCTTTGCTAAATTTTTTAGTGCGTTTAGGATGGAGCCATGGCGATGATGAGGTTTTTTCTTTAGAAGATCTTAAAAGGCTTTTTGATCCTAATCATATCAACAAAAGTGCTTCTTGTTATAATTTTAAAAAACTTGAATGGCTCAATGCTCATTATATCAAGACTTTGCCTTTTGAAGAAATCAATCGTCAGTTAAAAGATCTTGGTTTTGATCTAAGCGTTTATACAAAAGCAGGATTTTTACTCGATTTATTAAGAGAGCGCGCAAAAACTTTACTTGAAATTATTAGCGGAGCTAAAAGTATCGTTGAAGCGCCACAAAATTATGATGAAAATGCTATAAATAAATTTATAAACGAAAACAATCTTTTATTGCTTCAAAACTATGCAAATGAGTTAAATGAAGAGAAAAGTGCAAAAGATTTTGAAGAATTTACTAACGAATTCTTACAAAAAAATGAGGTAAAATTAAAAGATTTGGCTCAACCTATACGCATAGCTCTAACAGGAAGTGCGGTTAGTCCTAGCATTTTTGAAGTTTTAGAGTTTTTAGGGGTCAATGAATGTAAAAAAAGAATAAAAAAATTTTTAGATTTTAAAGGAAAATAATGAATTTAAAAGAAGAGGCTTTAAGATATCACTTAGGAGGCAAGATAGATATAAAGCCGTCAAAACCTATGAATTCAAGTCATGATTTATCTTTGGCTTATAGTCCAGGTGTTGCAGAACCTTGCATTGAAATTGCTTCTAATAATGAGCTTGCTTATACTTATACAAACAAAGCGAATTTAGTAGCTATCGTTAGTGATGGTTCTGCGGTTTTAGGTCTTGGAAATATCGGCGCGCAAGCTTCTAAACCGGTTATGGAAGGTAAGGCTTGCTTGTTTAAAAAATTTGCTGATGTAAATGCGTATGATTTAGAAATCGAAGCACACAGCATTGAAGAAATTGTTGCTTTTTGTAAAGCCATAGCACCTACTTTTGGCGGAATCAATTTAGAAGATATTTCAGCACCTAAATGTTTTGAAATCGAAGCGGCTTTGCAGGATTTAGGAATTCCTGTAATGCACGATGATCAGCATGGAACCGCTATTATCTCAACCGCAGGGCTTATGAATGCTATGGAGATAAGTGGTAAAAAATTTGAAGAGATTAAAGTTGTTGTAAGTGGAGCAGGAGCTGCGGGTATTGCTAGTGCTAGAATGTATAGAAATTTAGGTGTTAAAAATATCATTCTTGTAGATAGTAAGGGTGTGGTCAATAAAAAAAGAACAGACTTAAATCAATACAAGCTTGAATTTGTAAGCGATACGCAAGCAGATACTTTAAAAGAGGCTATGAAAGATGCGGATGTATTCTTGGGGCTTAGTGCACCAAAGATACTAGATGATGAGATGATTTTGTCTATGGCAAAAGATCCTGTTATCTTTGCCTTGGCAAATCCTATTCCAGAGGTGATGCCTGAAGATGTGGCAAGGCTTAGAAAAGATGCTATTGTAGGAACGGGAAGAAGTGATTATCCTAATCAAATCAATAATGTTTTAGGCTTTCCTTTTATTTTTCGTGGGGCTTTAGATGTGCGTGCGACAAAAATTACTGAAAATATGAAAGTAGCTGCAGCAAAAGCTTTAGCAGATTTGGCAAAATTACCTGTAAGTGATGCGGTTAAAAATGCTTATAAGATAAGCCATTTAGAATTTGGAAAGGATTATGTTATCCCAAAACCTTTTGATGAGAGGGTTAAGGCTGTTGTAAGTACTGCGGTAGCTGCTGCGGCTGTAAAAGATGGGGTAGCTTTGCTTAAGGAATTTGATGAGAAAACATATTTTGAGAGTTTAAAATGAAAAATATTCATCACATATGCCATCCTTTGATAGAGCATAAATTAGGGTTTTTGCGCGATAAAGAAACTAAACCTTTCCATTTTAGAATGCTCATTGATGAGATTTCTACTTTCTTGCTTTTTGAAGCGACTAAAGATTTATGTTTAAAAGAAACACAAATTCAAACCCCTGTTGCTAATGCTAAGGTAAAAAGATTAGATGAAAAGATTATGATATGCCCTATTTTAAGGGCAGCTTTGGGTATGCTTGATAGTATTTTTAGACTTATTCCTGATGCTAGTGTAGGATTTTTGGGTTTTGTTAGAAATGAAAAAACTCTCAAGGCGGATTTTTATTTTCAAAAACTTCCTAAAGATGCAAAAAAACGCACCGCTATTGTTATAGATCCTATGTTTGCTACAGGTGGGACTGCTATAGAGGCTTGTAATTTTTTAAAAAGCCAAGGAGTTAAAAAAATAAAATTTATATCCATACTTGCTGCTTTACAAGGTTTGCAAAAATTTAGCCAAATGCATGATGATGTAGAAGTTTTTGTGGCTTGTATTGATGAAGGTTTAAATGAAAAAGGTTATATTATCCCAGGGCTTGGAGATGCAGGAGATAGAGTGTTTAACACTCTTTAAAAGAGATGATTTTTGGAAAAATTGATTATATTAATCTTTTACCTTTGCATATATATCTTAAGAAATATCCTTTACCTAATGGTTTTAAAGCAAGTATGGAGCATAAAAAAGGAGTTCCAAGTAAGCTAAATAAAGATTTATTTTATAGAAGAATTGATGCAGCTATTGTTTCAAGTATAGAAAGCGCTAGAAAAAAATATAAAAATTTAGATTTGGGTATTTGTGCCAATAAAAGAGTTTTAAGTGTTTTAGTAGAAAAAAATACACCCAATGCTAAAGATCCAAGCTCGGCAACTTCTAATGCTTTAGCTAAGGTTTTAAAACAAGAGGGGAGGGTGATTATAGGTGATAAGGCTTTAAAACTTTATTTACAAGATCCTTCTAGGTATACTGATTTGTGCACAAAATGGCATGAAAAAACAGGCCTGCCTTTTGTTTTTGCTAGGTTTTCATGTGTGCAAAAAAAAGCTTTATATAAACAAATCTTAAAAAAATTTCCAAAAACAAAGATTAAAATTCCTTATTATATACTCCAAAATTATGCTAAAACAAGGGATTTAGATATAAAAGATATTAGATATTATTTAGATGAAATCATATATCATAAAATTTCCACCAAAGAAAAAGCAGCCTTAAAGCGTTTTATAAAGGTTTGCAAGGCTTTAAATCTTACTTAATTAATGCTCAAATTCTCTAAGCTCTTTAACCGTTCCAAGTAAGATTACAACATCACCACCATAAACAGTAGTTGTTTCTAAATCAGGCAATATTTCCCAGTCTGTATTAAGTTTTTTATAGCTAATAACTCTCATATTTTGTGCAATGTGCTTTAATGAATTTCCTGCTAATTTGTCATCTATAGTGATTTTAATAGCACGGATAGTATTAGCCGATAGATCAAAAACCTCATAATCTGCATCTTTGGTTAAAAAATCTTTTACAAGCTTTTTAGCACTTTCTTTTTCAGGATAGATTACTTTTGTAGCCCCAAGTTTGGATAAAATTTGCCCATGAATGTTAGAAGTGGCTTTTGCGATAATATTATTTACTCCTATATCTTTAAGAGCCATTAGAGTAAGTATGGATTTTTCAACATTTTCACCTATGCTTACAATCACGACTTCTACATCATGAAAACCCGCTTCTTTGAGTGCTGAAATATTGGTAGAATCCAAGATATAGGCATAGCTTGGTGAATTTTGTATACTTTTTAAAGCTTCTTCATCTTTATCGGCTATGATTACAGTATGTCCTCCAGCAAGAAGCTCATCTGCGACTACGGATCCAAATTTTCCAAGTCCTATAACCCCGTAACTAAGCTTTTTCATTATATTTAACCTTTATAAATAGATTTTTCCTTTAGGAAATTTGATATGTATCGCTTTATCTTGCTGAAATACAGAAAGTAAAAACGCAAAAACACCAATCCTTCCGCTTAACATCATAATAATAATAATAATTTTGCTTGGATTGCTAAATAAAGCACAAAGCGAAAGATCTCCCCCATCTCCTACCGAAATTCCCACTGTTGCAAATGCTGATGAGGTTTCAAAAAGCAGATGGATAAAATTAAATTCTGATTCTAGCAAAGAAAGGAAAATAACCGCTATAACTATATAAACAGCCGAACCCACTGCTATAATAAATGCTCTTGAAATGATCTCTTGTGGAATTTCGTGGTTGAAAATTCTTACCCTTCCATTGCGAATGCTCCAGTAAGCATAAAACAAAAGCACCACAACAGTTGTGATTTTCATTCCCCCTGCTGTTCCACCCGGTGCTCCTCCAATCACCATAAATAAAGAGCCAAAAAATAAGCTTGCATCATGCAAGCCACTCATATCGAGTGTATTAAATCCTGCTGTGCGGTAATTGATCGCAATAAAATAAGAACTCAAAATTTTATCAAAAAGAGAAAAGCTACCTATGGATTTTGGGTTAGCATACTCTAAAAGAAAGATAATAAGTGTTGAAGAAATGATAAGAAAAAGGGTTGCCATAATAACTACTTTGGTATGTAGGCTTAAATTTTGCAGTCTTTTTCTTTGAAAAAAATACAATTCAACTAAGACAAAATATCCAAGTCCACCAATGATAATAAGAGAAGTAAAGATGAGATTAATAGCTACATCGTGCTTATAGGCAAGAAGTCCATTTTCAAAAATAGTAAAACCTGAATTATTAAAAGCACTGATTGAATGAAAAAATCCAAACCATAAGGCTTTACCAAAATTCATCTCAAGTGCAAAACGCATGGTAAGAAGTATAGTGCCTATAAGTTCTATTGTAAAAATAAATAGTAAAACTTTTTTAAAGAATTTAAAAAGTCCTTCCATGGAAGGATAAAATAAAGATTCTTTAAGTAAGTTTCTACCATTAAAACCTACTTTTTTGCGTATAATCAAGTAAACAAAAAGCCCTATACTCATATAACCTAAGCCGCCAATTTGAACTAAAATTAAAATAATAATTTGTCCTGCCAAGGTAAAATCAACTGCTGTATTTTTAACAATAAGTCCAGTCATACTCACAGCTGAAGTACTAGTAAAAAAAGCATCGATAAAACTAATAGGACTTGTATGAGCCCAACTTGAATGCAAAAGAATAGCGCCAAGTAAAGCAATGACAATATATCCTGCTAGCAAAATTTTAAAAGTTCGTCTGTCTAAGCCAAATTGTTTCAAAAAAATCCTCATTGGTTTTTAATTTTAAACCGACTATTCTATCGGATTAAAACTTTAAGGCAAATAAAATTTTATTTTTATATTTAAACTTAAATTAAAGAAAAAAAAGTATAATTACACTTTATTTTTAAAGATGACTCGGTTGGATAGCTCAGTCGGTAGAGCAGCAGACTGAAAATCTGCGTGTCGGCAGTTCGATTCTGCCTCTAACCACCATCATTTTATTTTTTATTAAAAATGACTTTAATTTCTTCCTAAGTTCTTCATCAAATTTTATTTAAAAATTTATATCATATTATATCTTATGTGTTAGTTATAAATTTATTTTTTATATTATTTTATAATGCGATTTTTTTTAGTTAAAAAATAAAATTCTAGAAAATTAAAATAAATCATTTTTGCATATTTAAGATTTAAAGTTATGGATAAGTTTTGGTTGCGAAGGGGAGATTTGAACTCCCGACCTTCGGGTTATGAGCCCGACGAGCTAACCACTGCTCTACTTCGCGACAATCAAATTTGTGTTTGAAGTTTAGTTCGTGGATGGGGTAAAGGGATTCGAACCCCTGAATGACAGGACCAAAACCTGTTGCCTTACCGCTTGGCGATACCCCAATATTTAATTTTTAAAAAGTAAAAACGAGATTATAATCAATTTTAATTTATTTGTCAAGCAAATGAAGTTATAATTTTAAAAAAAATAATATTTTAAGGATTATAAATGAAGTTTGTAAGCATTGAACAAGCAATTAAGGATTTACAAGAAGGAAAAATGCTTGTAATGGTAGATGCAGAAGATAGAGAAAATGAAGGAGATTTGATTTTTCCAGCTCAATTTAGCACTAAAGAAAAAGTAAATTTTATGATAAAAGAAGCTAGAGGGGTTGTGTGTGTAGCACTCGCAGAAGAACTTGCAAGAAAATTTGAACTTCCTTTGATGGTGCCCAAAAATACTTCAAATCATGAAACAGCCTTTACAATCACAGTGGATGCAAAAGATGCAACTACAGGTGTAAGTGCTTATGAAAGAGATATGACGATAAAAATTTTTGCAGACGATAATGCAAAAGCGAGTGATTTTGTACGCCCTGGACATATAAATCCTTTGATAGCCAAAAAAGGCGGTGTTTTAGAGCGCACAGGCCATACAGAAGGAACGGTTGATCTTTGTCATTTAGCAGGGCTTAAACAAGCTTGCGTGATTTGTGAGATTGTTAAAGATGATGGAGATATGGCAAGAAGAAGTGATTTGGAAGAATTTTGCACTAAGCATAATCTAAACATGATAGCTGTTTCTGATATCATAGAATATCGCTTAAAAAATGAAAGTCTTATTAAATTACAAGAAAAAAGTGATGCTATTTTAGCAGGTTTTAAAGCACAAAAATTCATTTTTACAGATCATAATAATGCTCAGCATATAGCATTTGCATTTAAAGAAATTCAAAAATGTGAAAATGTTAAATTTCATATTAGCGGAAGTGATTTTGAGCTTTTAACCTCTGATAAATTTTCTAAATTATTAGATCAAATTCGTTTTTTGAGTGAAAATGGAGGAGTGATAGTTTTTATGCAGGGTGAAAAATCAAGTGTAACTCAATTTAAAAATTATGGTATAGGTGCGCAAATTTTAAGATATTTTGGCATAGAAGAGATTAAGCTTATGTCGCAAAGTTGTGATAAGGATTATATAGGCTTAAAAGGCTTTGGTTTAAATCTTAAAATTTGTAATTTTAACTAAAATAAAAGGATATATAATGAATTTAAAAGAGCAGATATTAAATGATATCAAAGAAGCGATGAAGCAAAAAGATGATTTTAAACGCGATACTTTAAGAACGCTAAATGCCGCGTTTAAACAGGTCGAAGTAGATGAAAGAATAGAGCTAAGTGATGAAAGAATTTTAAAAATTATCGCAAGCGAGATTAAAAAGCGCAAAGATGCTATCGAGCTTTATTCTAAAGGTGGAAGAGAGGATTTGGCACAAAAAGAACAAAAAGAAATAGCACTTTTTGAAAGTTATTTACCTCAGCAATTAAGCGATGAGGAATTGCAAGCAGCTTTAAAAGAAATGATTGCAAATTTAGGGGTTAGTTCTTTAAAAGATCAAGGTTTGGTGATGAAAGAAGCAAAGGCTAAATTTGGAGCAAGGGTGGATGGAAAAAGATTAAATGTAACACTTAGAGAGCTTTTAAATTAAAATTTTCAAACTTTTTTATATTTTATCTAAATAAAAGATTGAATTATTGTTATAATTTGATTTTCAAAGGAGGCCTTATGAGAAAAATAAGCGGTTCGGCAATGATTTGCGAAGCTTTAAAAGAAGAGAATGTTAAGATAGTTTTTGGTTATCCTGGTGGAGCAGCCTTAAATATTTATGATGAAATTTATTTGCAAAAGTATTTTAAGCATATTTTGGTGCGTCATGAGCAAGCTGCTGTACATGCAGCCGATGCTTATGCAAGAATGAGCGGTGAAGTGGGTGTAGCTGTTGTTACAAGCGGACCTGGTTTTACTAATACCATCACAGGACTTGCGACAGCTTATAGTGATTCTATACCTTTGGTTTTGATTTCAGGTCAAGTTGCAAATTCATTAATAGGCACCGATGCTTTTCAAGAAATTGATGCGGTAGGAATTTCTCGCCCCTGTGTAAAACATAATTATTTAGTCACTTGCATAGAAGAATTTCCAAGAATATTAAAAGAGGCTTTTTACATAGCAAAAAGTGGAAGAAAAGGTCCTGTGCATATTGATGTACCAAAAGATGTAAGTGCAGCCCTTGGTATTTGGGATTATCCAAAAGAAATTTCAATGAAAACTTATAAGCCTATTTATAAAGGAAATTCAAAACAAATTAAAAAATTGGCTGAAAATTTAGAAGAAGCTAAGCGTCCTCTTTTTTACCTTGGAGGCGGATGTATAGCATCAAATGCGGCTAATGAGATCAGAGAACTTGTTAAGATTACTCAAATTCCAGCCGTTGAAACCTTAATGGCTCTTGGAACTTTAAGAAGTGATGATGAGCTAAATCTTAAAATGGCAGGAATGCATGGAAGTTATACAGCTAATATGGCTTTGAGTGAATGTGATTTATTGGTAGCAATAGGCGCGCGTTTTGATGATAGGATTACAGGTAAAACAAGTGAATTTGCCAAGCATTCTAAAATAGTGCATATTGATATAGATCCAAGTTCTATTTCTAAGATTATCAATGCGCATTTTCCTATAGTTGGAGATATTAAAGAAGTTGTTAAAGAGCTTTTGGAAGAATTGAAAAAAAATCAATTTAAGTCAAATATCCATGAGTGGAGGCAAACTCTTAAGCGTTATGATGAGCTTTATCCTTTAGCTTATGAAGATAGCGATGAGGTTTTAAAACCTCAATGGGTAATACAAGAATGTGCAAAACTTGCTCCAGATGCAAGGATAATCACTGATGTAGGACAACATCAAATGTGGGTTGCACAATTTTATCCTTTTAATTACCCAAGACAGCTTGCAACCAGTGGCGGACAAGGAACGATGGGGTATTCTTTACCTGCTGCTTTGGGTGCAAAGCTTGCGGTAGGAGAAGAAGTTGTTATAAATTTTGTGGGTGATGGTTCTGTTTTAATGAATATTCAAGAACTGATGACAGCTTATGAAAATGGTATTAAAACCATAAATATTATTTTAAACAATTCATTCTTGGGAATGGTTCGCCAATGGCAAAGCATGTTTTATGAAGAGCATTTTTCGGCTACAGATTTAAGCTTGCAAGCAGATTTTATAAAGATAGCTGAAGGTTTTGGATGTGAAGGATATAATATAAAAACAAAAGATGAGTTTCGCACAGCATTCAAGCAAGCTTTAGAGTCCAATAAAACAAGCTTGCTTAACGTATTTATAGATCGCTTTGAAGATGTGCTTCCTATGGTGCCAGCGGGTGGGGCTATTTATAATATGATTTTACCAAAATTAAAGGATAAGCAATGAGACGTGTTTTATCGGTTATAGTTTTAAATGAACATGGTGTGCTTTCTCGTATCGTAGGACTTTTTTCAGGTAGGGGATATAATATCGATAGCTTAACCGTCGCTCCTTTACTAGGTGGAGAATTTTCTCGTATCAATATAGTTACTTTTGGAGATGAGCGTGTTTTTGAGCAAATAGTAAAGCAGTTGCATAAACTTATACCTACTTATAAGGTAATAGAAAGAGATGAATTTATAGAAAAAGAAATGGCGCTTGTAAAAATTCCACTCAGTGAAAATTTAGGTGGACTTGATGCCGTTTTGAAAGCTTATAATGGTACTATTGCAAATAGCAATGAAAATTTTCTTTTCTTGCTTGTAGCTGATGATACAAATCGTATAGAAAATTTTCTAAAAACAATTAAAAAATACAATCCTAGCGACATTGTTCGCAGTGGATCGGTTTTAATGGAGCTTAAATGAGATTAAAAGAAATAGCGGAATTTTTAAGTTTAGAATACGAAGGCGAAGATATCGAAATAACGGCTTTAAATTCTTTATTGAGGGCGAATTTTACCGAGCTTACTTATTGTGATGGTGAAAGAAATATTAAAGATATACCCAACACAGGAGCAGCAGCGATTTTGGTTGCTAAAGAATATGAAAATTTAGTGCCTAAAGATACAAAAGCTCTCATTACTCAAAGTCCGCATTTGTGTTTTGCTTTTTTGAGTAAAATTTTTGCTAAACCTTTATTTAGCAACGCAAAAGAAAAAGTTCAAAATATAGCAAAAAGTGCAAAAATCATGCCAAATGTTTATATAGGCAATAATGTCAATATAGGCGAAAATGTTGTCATTATGGCAGGAGCTTATATAGGAGATAATGTTAGCATAGGCGAAGAAAGCATTATCCATCCTAATGTGGTGATTTATAATGATAGCAAAATTGGCAAAAAATGTCATCTACTTGCAAATTGCGTAATAGGAAGCGATGGATTTGGTTATGCGCACAATAAAAATGGAGAGCATTATAAAATCTATCACAATGGTAATGTTATCTTAGAAGATTTTGTTGAAATAGGAGCTTGCACAACAATAGATAGAGCAGTGTTTGATAGCACTATCATTAAAGCAGGAACAAAAGTAGATAATCTTGTCCAAATAGGTCATAATTGCGATATAGGACAAAATTGCATTATCGTTGCACAAACTGGAATTTCGGGTTCAAGTGAGCTTGGACGCAATGTGGTTATGGGTGGACAAAGTGCAACGAGCGGCCATTTAAGAATAGGGGATTTTAGCACTATTGCAGCACGCGGTGGTGTGAGTAAAAATCTTGAAGGCGGTAGGGTTTATGGGGGTTTTCCTATAATGCTTCAAAAAGATTGGCTTAAACTTCAAGCAAAAATTGCTATGAAATTTAAAGAATAAATTTATAAAATAAGCATAGCATCGCCATAAGAGTAAAAACGATATTTTTCTTTTATGGCAATATCATAAAGCTTAAGACAATTTTGCCTGCCTATAAATGCTGAAACCAACATAATCAGAGTTGATTTTGGTAGATGAAAATTAGTTAAAAGATAGTCCTGTCTTAAGGGCGGGTTGTGAGGATGCAAAAAAAGATCGCAAAAGCCTTGGTTTTGTTTGGTTCTTGCGTAGTATTCTATAGTCCTTGTTACTGTAGTGCCTACGCCTAAAATCTTTTTTTGGGAATCAATCACTTCACATGCCTTTTTAGGAATATCAAAAAATTCACTATGTATTTTGTGATTTTCTAAATTTTCACATTCTACACTTTTAAAAGTTCCTGCACCAACATGCAAAGTTAAATGATAAATTTCATGTCTTTTTTTTAAATTCTCAAGCATATTTTCACTAAAATGTAAGCTAGCTGTAGGAGCTGCTACTGCCCCTAAATTTTTAGCAAAAATACTTTGATAATCTTCTAAATCACTTTTTTCATCACTTCTTTTGATATAGGGAGGCAAGGGCACATGTCCTATTGTATCAAGGAGTTCATAAAGCTTGAAGGTATTTAAAACTTCATCATTTTGAAAAAATTGCACCTTGCGTAAGCCATCATCTAAAAGTTCTATAACCTTGGCTTTTAAATTTTGTTCAAAAGATAAAATTTCATCTTTTTTAACACGCCCTTTAATTTGTGCTAAAAAAAGCGAATCTTGTGAATCTAAACAGGGTTGATGTAAGAAAAGTTCTATTTTTCCACCGCTTGATTTATTTCCATAAATTCTTGCTTTAATCACCTTAGTATCATTAAAAAAGAGAGCACAATCAGGTAAGAAATCTTGTAAATTTTTAAAAGTAGTATGAGAAATTTGATTATTTTTTTGCTCAAAAACTAAGAGTTTAGCATCTTCTTTAGGATGCACAGGATAAGTAGCTATAAGTTCATTGGGTAAGGTATAATCATAGCTTGAAAGAAGTAAATCTTTCATTTATCGCTTTCTTCTTTTTCTTCATCTTTTGGAGCAGGATTTACTTTTTGAACGATTAAAATAGAAAGTCCATAAAGTCCGCAAAGTGGCCCAGCCATTAAAAATTGAGATAAGACATCAGGTGGAGTCATAAAGGCTGAAAATACAAAGATAGCTAAAACAGCTATGCGAAAATGGCGTTTTAAGAAACTATCATCAATAAGTCCAATTTTAGCAAAGAAAAATGCTATAACAGGCATTTCAAAAGCCAAGCCAAAAGCAACAACTACTTTTGTAAAAAAGTCCACATAAGTTCCTATGGTGATTACAGGATTAAAATCTTCACTTAAACCAAAATTGATTAAAAATTTAAAAGCCAAAGGCACTACAATAAAATAGCAAAAGCAAGCCCCTAAAGCAAACATAATGCTTGCAAAGCTTACAAAAGGTACTACAAGACGCTTTTCATTATCATAAAGACCTGGAGCTACAAATTTCCAAAACTGCCAAAAAATAACAGGTAAAGAAAAGATAAAAGCAGCAAAAAAGCTTACCTTCATAGCTGTAAATAAAGCCTCTTGAACTTCGATAACATTGACATGTTTAGCTATTTCGGGTAAAGCTTGAATAAGAGGTGCTTTTAATACATCTAAGATATAGCTACGAAAAGCAAAACATACTATAAACATTACAATCACACAAGCAACGCTAATAAAAAGACGCTTTCTAAGTTCTATTAAATGGGGTCTTAATTCTTCAAACATTTATTTTTCTACTTTTTCTTGATTTTCAAATGGATTGAGTTTGGGTTTTTGATTTTCATTTGGATTTTGTTCGTTTGGGCTAGGGGTGGAATTTTCTCTGCTATCAAAAGTCAAATCCACTTTAGTTTTATCCAAAATATCTCTTTTTAAATCATCAAATTCTTCAAAACTAAGTTTTTTACGGATGTTTTCATTTGCACTTGAAAATTCATCTTTGTATTTTTTAGCTTCTTCCTTTAAATCATTGATACGAACTTCTTTTTCTATGCTTGATTTTGCATCATCGATATTGCGTTTTAAAGCCTTTAAAATTTTTGCTATTTGCACTATGGCTTCAGGAAGTTTATCAGGCCCTAAAACTAAAATTGCTACTATTAAAATTACAATAATTTCACCAAAACTCATAAACAATACTCTTAAAAATTTGAAATTTTATAAAAGGAACATTTTACTTAAAAAAGTTGAATTTAAGATGAGAGATATAAGGCAAGCTCATCGCTAATTAAAAAATTAAGATTATAATAACGCCCTTTTTCAAATTTGAGCTTTTTTTCTCTTACAAGCAAATTAGCCTTTTCTTTTTGAATTTTACTTAATTTGCATTCTTTAATACCCACTATACTTCTTAGTCCTAAAAATAAATGTTCTAAATTCAAATCTTCTTGATTTAGTTTTTCAACATCTCTAAATATAGGGTTTTGAAGATAGGATTTTAAATTTTTAGCCGTATAAAAACGCTCATTTTTATAGCAACTTACCGCACTCAAACCACAACCTAGATAATCCAAACCCTTCCAGTAGGCTAAATTATGTTTGCAAATTTGGGCATTATTTTTAGCAAAATTGCTGATTTCGTATTGTAAAAATCCAAGATTTTGAAGTTCTTGGATGAAAAATTTCATTAAATAGGGTGCGTTTTTTTTAAAATGTTCCTTTTTTGCAAAAGCACTCAGTGGTTCTATGGTAAGATTATAAGCACTTAGATGAGTGATTAAATTTTTAATTTGTTTTAATTGTTCAAGTTCAAATTCAAGCATTTTTTTATCGTCTAATTTTGTATCATAAATCAAGTCTAAATTAATCTTTTTAAATCCCAATTTGTTCACATTTTCTAATGCTTTAAAAATCATTTTTTGATCGTGAATTCTTCCTAAAAATTCCAGCTTTTTAGGATGAAAGCTTTGTGCTCCAAAAGAGATACGATTAAGCCCTAAATTTTTCATTGTTTTAAGCCATTCTATATCGGCTGAATTGGGATTGGCCTCGCTTGAAAATTCTATATTTTTACTTAAAAAAGGTTCTAAAAGTGTTAAGATCATTTCAAAATTTTTTGCACTAACAGCACTTGGGGTGCCTCCTCCTATAAAGAGGGTTTTAATGCTGTTTTTTTTGATATTTAATTTTTGCAAGTGAAAAGAAATATCTTCATATAAAGCCTCAAAATACCTATTTTCATAATCATGTTTTTTTAGACTCGTAAAAGCACAATAATGGCATTTGCTTTCGCAAAAAGGGATATGAATATATAAATGCATAAAAACCTTAAAATTTATAATGTTATTTTCTTATTTTAATGAAATTTTGATTTCATTTAGGTTAAAATTATAAGCTTAAAATTGAAGGAAAAAAGTGGAAAAAGAAAAAAAATATAGACCCAATGTCGCTGCTATTGTTTTATCAAGCGCTTATCCTTTTGAGTGTAAGCTTTTTATAGCTAAAAGAAGCGATATGGATAATATTTGGCAGTTTCCACAAGGTGGTATCGATGAGGGAGAAGACCCTAAAAGTGCTGTATTAAGAGAGCTTAAAGAAGAGATTGGCACAGACGAAGTGGAAATCATAGCTGAGCACCCTGAATGGTTGAGTTATGACTTTCCAGAAAAGGTTGCTAAAAAAATGTATCCTTATGATGGACAAAGCCAAAAATATTTTTTAGTACGATTAAAACATGGCGCTAAAATTAATATTAATACAAAACATCCTGAATTTGATGCTTATCAATTTGTCGGAGTAAAACAAGTGTTTGAAATCATAAATCATTTCAAAAGAAATATTTATGTTAAAGTTATTAAATATTTTGAAGAGAAAGGTTATATTTAATGCTTATAGTTCAAAAATATGGCGGAACAAGTGTCGGCACTTTAGAACGCATTGATGCAGTAGCAGAGCGTGTCATAAAAAGTGCAAAAGAGGGACATCAACTTGTGGTTGTAGTTTCAGCGATGAGCGGAGTTACAAATACTTTAATAGAGCAAGCAGAATATTTTAGTAAAAATCCTAATGGCAAAGATATGGATATGCTTTTAAGTAGTGGTGAGCGCGTAACGAGTGCTTTATTGTCTATTGCACTAAATGAAAGGGGATATCCTTCTCTTGCTTTTTCAGGAAGAAAGGCAGGAATTATTACAGATAGCGTTTCTACAAAGGCTAGAATTTCTTATATCGACACTCAAGCAATCACCAAGGCTTTAAATGAAGGAAAGATAGTTGTTGTAGCAGGCTTTCAAGGAGTTGATAAAGAGGGTGATGTTACAACTTTAGGGCGTGGCGGAAGTGATTTGAGTGCGGTTGCTGTTGCGGGAGCTCTTAAGGCGGATTTATGTGAAATTTATACCGATGTGGATGGAGTTTATACTACAGATCCAAGGATTGAACCAAAGGCAAAAAAACTTGATAAAATTTCTTATGAAGAAATGCTTGAACTTGCTAGTTTGGGGGCTAAGGTTTTACAAAATCGCTCGGTTGAACTTGCAAAAAAATTAAATGTAAAATTAGTTACTAGAAGTAGTTTTAATGATAATGAGGGTACAATGATAACAAAAGAAGATGGAATGGAACAAGCTTTAGTTAGCGGTATTGCTTTAGATAGAAATCAAGCAAGAGTAACTTTAAGAAATATAGAAGATAAACCAGGGATTGCAGCTGAAATTTTTTCTGTTTTAGCGGATGAAAATATCAATGTAGATATGATCATACAAAATGTTGGGGTAGATGGAGCTACAAATTTAGGATTTACCGTGCCTCAAAACGAGCTTGATTTGGCAAAAAATGCTATGCAGAAAATTTTAGGTTCTAAGACAACTATAGAAAGTGATAGTGCTGTGGTTAAGGTTTCTATAGTGGGCGTGGGTATGAAATCACATTCGGGTGTAGCAAGTAAAGCCTTTAAAGCTTTGGCGGATGAGGGTATTAATATAGGTATGATTTCTACAAGCGAGATTAAAATTTCAATGATTGTACATGAAAAATATGGCGAGCTTGCGGTAAGAGCCTTGCATGAGTGCTATGGACTTGATAAATAAATGAGCGATTTTTTAAGTTTTACACTTGAAAATATCCGCAATGGCGGAACATTTATGGCTTGGATGGAGTCCCGTCGTTTAGAATGGGCTCCTTTAATGGCCGCAAGATTAAGATACCTTTTAGAGGGGCGAACCTTTGTTTTAATGTGTGATGAACAAAGGGCTTGGTATGAAGAATACTTTTTAGCAAATATAAATTCCAAAACTACTCGCCCCATGCTTCCTTTTGTGTCTTTAAAATCTTTATGTAAAAAAAAGATACAAAATATCGAAGATATAGCCTTGCTTAATGATTTACTTGATATTTCGTTTCCTAATGGCTTTATTTATTTTTATATAGGAAGTGCAAGCGATAAGAAATCATTAATCGCTAAATCACGCGACGATAGTCTTTTATGGCTTTTTGATGAGCAATTGCAAGATAGTTTTTATTTGAATTCCAAAGATAAAGATTTGGATGTCAAGCTTATCACTCTTTATAAACTTTTTGATACGAGTTTGGATGCGATTTTATTTTCCAAAGTGAGTCTTTAGTGTTTGTAAGTAAAATTATCATCACTGATGATTTTGACGGTATTAGAGCTGAACTTTTAAAACAATTTCATCCTAATTCTTTGCGTTTTATACCTAAAGAAGTTGCAAGTGAGTTTTTAATCGATGATGCTAAGGCAGTTGAAAAGGAAAGTTATATCGCAGAAACAAGTGAAAAAATCATTGTTTTAATGGCGAATTCTTTTAGGATAGAAGCTCAAAATTTTTTACTCAAGCTTCTTGAAGAGCCACCAAAAAATATCAAATTTCTCATCGTAGTTCCTTCTAAAAATTTACTTTTGCCCACTATAAAATCGCGTCTTATTTGTGAAAAACGCAACAAAATAAAGGCTAAAAATACTTTAAATTTAGAACTTAATAAAATGGATTTAAAGACTTTGTTTGAGTTTTTACAAGAAAATGAAAATTTAGATAAAGCAGAATTAATGGAAAAAATCGCACTGATTGCAGAAGAAAGTGTTAAATTTAAAGATTTTAATGCCGATGAGCTTGAATTTTTTTATGAAAGCTATGAGCTTGCAAAATTAAATTCCAAAAGCTCTTTGATACTGGCTACGCTTTTATTAAATTATTATACAAAGAATGAAAAATGAAATTTTTTAAAATCAATCCAAACACTGATTTTAACTTACTTTGCTCTTTTATAAATCCTCATAAAATGGGGCAAAAAATTATGAGTGAAAAAACTCAAATTCATTTTATTTTGATTAAAGATATAGCTACTCCTGCGGCAAATATTTTAAAACAAGATGCCTTAAGGGTGGGAGCTGAGCTTATAACACACAAGGAAGTCATCACTGCTAAAATCACATATTCTAATGCACTTTTAATGGCCACAAAAGAACAAATTCAAAAACTTATAAACAAAGAAAAACTTCAAGATTTTGGGCTTAAAAATTTAGCTAGGTTTTTAGAAAATGATTTTTCAAAACCAAAGCAAGCAGAGCTTATGGCGGTTATAAATGTCAATGAAGATAGTTTTAATGCTGATTCTAGGGTGAGTTATAAAGATTTTGAAGAAAGATTAAATGAAATTTTGGCCTTAAATCCCGAGTATATTGATATAGGAGCGGTAAGCTCTAGGCCAAAAAGCGTGTATTGTGGCAAGGAAGAAGAGTTTAGATATTGTGGCAAGGAAGAAGAGTTTAGAAGACTTAAAAATGTGTTGGATTTAATTTATGATAAAAATTATTATGAAAAAGCCATTTTTAGTTTGGATAGTTTTGATGAATATTGCTTAGAATACGCTTTAAACAAAGGCTTTAAATTTATCAATGATATCAGCAGCTTAAGAAATCTGAATTTAGCTAAACTTGCAAGCAAATACAATGCAAAATACTGCCTTATGCATATGCAAAATGATCCTTTAACCATGCAAGATGATCCAAGATATGATGATTTGCTTGATGAAATGAGTAGTTTTTTTAAAGAAAAACTTGAAATTTTAGATACTTTAGGAGTGAAAGAAAGCATTTTAGATGTGGGAATTGGCTTTGGCAAAAGTGCAGAACACAATATGATTTTAATCAAGCATTTAGAACATTTTTTGCAATTTAAAAAGCCCTTGCTTATAGGAGCAAGTCGCAAAAGTGTGATCAATGCGTATTATGAAAGTGAAGTTAAAGATCGCTTAGCGGGGACTTTGTATTTGCATTTAAAGGCTTTTGAAAATGGCGCGAGCATTATAAGGGTGCATGATTTATACGAACATAAACAGCTTTTTGCAATGGCAAATGCGATGCAAAGCATAGGAGTTTAAATGACAAAAAAAGAGTATTTAGAAAAAGTTGCCTTGGCTGCTTCTTGGATGAGGGCGTATTATGAAAAAGATGAACCCTTGGCTAGCGATGAAGAATACGATGCTTTAATCAGAGAATTAAGAGTTTTTGAAGAACAAAATAAAGATGAAATTTCAAAAGACTCTCCAACGCAAAAAATAGCTCCTACTATACAAAGCGAGTTTAAAAAAATAGCTCATTTAAAGCGTATGTGGTCGATGGAAGATGTGTTTGATGAGAGTGAGCTTAGGGCTTGGGCAAAACGCGCAAAATGTGAAAAAAACTTTTTTATAGAGCCTAAATTTGATGGAGCGAGTTTAAATTTGCTTTATGAAAATGGTAAATTAGTAAGCGGCGCCACTAGAGGCGATGGCGAAGTGGGTGAGGATATAACGCTTAATGTGCTTGAAATCGACAATATCCCAAAAACTATAAATTATAAAGAAAAGATAGAAATTCGTGGAGAAGTGGTGATTTTAAAAGATGATTTTGAGAAAATCAACGAAAAAAGAGCCCTTTTAAATCAAAGTTTATTTGCCAATCCACGCAATGCTGCAAGTGGGAGTTTAAGGCAGCTTGATACAAGTATCACTAAAGAAAGAAATTTGAAATTTTATCCTTGGGGAGTAGGGGAAAATACCTTAAATTTTACCAAGCACAGCGAAGTGATGCAATTTATCAGAGAGCTTGGTTTTTTAAAGGATGATTTTATTAAGCTTTGTGCTAATTTAGACGAAGTTTTAAAAGCTTATAACGAGCTTTTAAGCCTAAGAGATCAAAAGCCTATGATGATGGATGGAATGGTGGTAAGAGTTGATGATCTTGCACTTTGCAAAGAGCTAGGCTATACGGTAAAATTTCCAAAATTTATGGCAGCTTTTAAATTTCCCGCACTTGAAAAAACCACGCGTTTAATAGGAGTAAATTTACAAGTAGGAAGAAGCGGAGTGATCACTCCTGTGGCGGTTTTAGAACCTGTAAATTTAGATGGGGTTGTAGTAAAATCAGCCACACTTCATAATTTTGATGAGATTGCAAGACTTGATGTTAAAATCAATGATTTTGTAAGCGTGATAAGAAGTGGTGATGTTATCCCTAAAATCACTAAGGTTTTTAAAGAGCGTAGAGAAGGTTTAGAGATGGAAATTTCACGCCCTAAGCTTTGTCCTACTTGTCAAAGTGAGCTTTTGGATGAAGGAACTTTAATAAAATGTCAAAATATTGATTGTGAGGATAGACTTGTAAATTCTATCATTCATTTTGTTTCTAAAAAATGTCTTAATATCGACGGACTTGGAGAAAATATAGTCGAGCTTTTGTTTAAAGAGAAAAAAATAAACACACTTGAGAGTATTTTTCATCTTAAATTTAGTGATTTTGAAGGCTTGGAAGGTTTTAAAGAAAAAAAGATCAATAATATTTTAAATGCCATTGAGCAAGCAAGGGATTGTGAGCTTTTTCGTTTTATTACCGCCTTGGGGATCGAGCATATTGGAGAAGTGGCTGCTAAAAAGCTAGCTTTAAGTTTTGGTAAAGAATGGCATAAACAAAGTTTAGAAGCTTATGCAAATTTAGAAGGTTTTGGTGAGCAAATGGCTCTTTCTTTGTGTGAGTTTTCTCGTGTAAATAGTGCAAGAATTGATGAGTTTTATAAGCTTTTAAATTTAAAAGAGCAAAAGGTGCAAATTCAAGAAGATAGTGTTATTTTTGGCAAGACTTTCGTGATCACAGGCGCGCTTTCACGCCCTAGAGATGAGTTTAAAAATCTAATAGAAAGTCTTGGAGGTAAGGTTAGTGGATCGGTTTCTAAAAAGACTGATTATGTGCTTTTTGGTCAAGAAGCAGGTTCTAAACTCGACAAGGCTCAAGAGCTGGGTGTAAAATGTATTGATGAGAATGAATTCAATGAGCTTATTGAAAAATAATATTCAGCTATTTGTTTTATTGAGTATTTTTGCATTTTTATTTTTTTGGCAAAAATTTGCTTGGGTTTCGCTTTTTTTAATCCCTATTTTTTTAGCATTTTTTTTGGAATTTTTTTATTTTTTAAGGCTTAGAAAAAATATCATAAAAGAAGCAACGATGATTAAAGATAGTTTGATTTATCGTGTGAGTGCGGGAGATTTTTATATCTATAGCTTGAGTTTTTTTATGGCCTTGTTTGCACTTGCTTCTTTGTTTTTAAATTTGATCAGTTTTGAAAAACAAGATGGATTTTTTTTGTTTGTACTCTTGCCTTTATTTTTATTTTTTTTCAAGCAAAAACTTCAGTTGCAGTTTTTAGATAATGCTTATAATGATTTTAGAATAATCATTTTATCAAGCTTGATTTTAGCTTTGTTATATGCGATTTTTAATGGGGTGGTAAATCCTATACAAAGTTTTAATCTTGAAGATTTTAATCAAAGTATTATTTATTATAAAAACTCAAAGTTTTTTATTTTTGATTTAATTTCTCAAATTTTAACACTTATAAATGCTTTAAAAGAATATTTTTTATATTCTTTGGGGCTTTTTTGGTTTAGGGTTTTAAATTTTATTTTTGATTTTATTAATTTTTTTATTTTTTGCTCCTTTGTGGCCTATCTTTATAATTTTGCTTTTAAGGCAAAAAAGAAAACTTATGTTTTTGTCTTTTCATTTTTTATAACTCTAGCTTCATTTTTTATCATAGAGGATAAAAACCAAAATCCAAAAGCTTATCAAAAAGAGCTTGTTTTGATGATGAATAATCTTTCTTTTTTAAAAGAGCAAAATTTAAGTATGCTTCAAAATGATAAAGATAGACTAGTTAAAAATTTAAAACAAGTGCAAGAACTTTTGGATAAAAATGCCTTTGAGATAGGAATTTGGTGGTTTTCCAAAGAGAAAGAAGAATTGCAAAAAGCCTTAAATGAAAGTCTTCAATGAGATATGATATTTTTGTAGCAAAGCGTTTAAATCTTAGCAGAAATAAAGCTTTGGAATTGATAGAAAATGAAGAAATTTTACTTAATTCCAAGCCTTATAAAGCTTCTTTTGATGTGCAAAATTTGCTTAAAAATAAGATAGCAGATCAAGAAGAGCTTTTAAATTCTAAAGAATTAAATTTAGAGCTTTTAGGCGAGCTTTATGTTTCTCGCGCGGCTTTTAAGCTCAAATATTTTTTAGAAAATCATAATATCAATATAGCAAATAAAACCTGCCTTGATATAGGTTCAAGTACGGGTGGTTTTGTGCAAATTTTATTAGAACACAAGGCTTTAAAAGTAAGTGCTTTAGATGTGGGTGATAATCAACTCCATCCTAGTTTACGCGATGATAAAAGGATTGAAATTATTGAAAATACAGATTTAAGAACTTTTAAAAGCGAGCAAAAATTTGATTTCATCACTTGTGATGTTAGTTTTATTTCTTTAGCTTATTTGCTCTCGTATATCGATAATTTAGCTTTAAAGGATATAGTTTTGCTTTTTAAGCCTCAATTTGAAGTTGGCAAGCAAGCAAAAAGAGATAAAAAGGGTGTTTTAAAAGATGAAAAAGCCGTGTTTAAAGCTATGAGAGAATTTGAAAATGCTTGCGCGCGTTTAGGTTGGATCTTGCAATGTTGTGAAGAGTCTAAAATCAAAGGAAAAGAGGGTAATATTGAATATTTTTACTACTACACTAAAAAATAATATTAAAACTTTAGCCATAGGATGTTTTGATGGAGTTCATTTAGGACATAGAAAACTTATAGAATGTTTAGATGATTCTGGAGCTCTTTTGATTATCGATAAATTTAAGGGTAAAAAACTTTGTACCAATCAAGACAAAGCATTCCTAGCTCAAAAAGAGATTATAGAGCTTGATTTTGAAAACATCAAAGCTTTAGATGGTAAGGATTTTTTACAAGCTTTAAAAGAAGAATTTGTAAATTTGGAGCGTATAGTTGTAGGTTTTGATTTTTCTTTTGGAAAAAATAGAAGTTATAAGGCAAAAGATATAGAAGCCCTTAGTGGGATTAAAACAACGATCATAGATGAATTTAAGCTAGATGGAGTAGGTGTTCATGCAAGCTTGATTAAAGAGTATTTGACGCAAGGTGATATCAAAAAGGCAAATTCTTTTTTGGGGCGAAATTATGCAATCAAAGGCAAGCTTATAAAGGGTCAAGGGCTTGGCTCAAAAGAGCTTTTTGCAACTTTAAATTTAGAATGCGAGGAATATTTTTTACCTAAAAATGGCGTTTATGCTAGCATCGTGAGTTTTCATGATAAGCGCTATAAGAGTGTAAGTTTTGTGGGTGTGCGCTCTAGTGATATGCAATTTGCCATAGAAAGTCATATTATAGAAAAATTTGATGAAAGCTTAGCTATAGGAGAAGTTTTGGAGCTTGAATTTGTAGAATTTCTAAGAGAAAATCAAAAATTTAACGACCTTGCCCAACTTAAAGAACAAATTTCAAAAGATATAAATCAAGCTAAAGAGTGTTTAGGATAAAAAATGAAAGATGAACTTTTTAAAGAAAAGCTAACCAAACAATTTGAATTTGATAAGAGTGTCGCAAGTGTTTTTGATGATATGATTAATCGCTCTGTGCCTTTTTATAGGGAAAATTTAGAACTTTGTGCAAATTTGATAAAAAAATTGACTAAAGAGGGAGCAAAGGTTTGTGATTTGGGTTGTTCTAGTGCGAATTTTTTAATTTTTTTAGCCAGCTTAAGAAAAGATCTTAAGCTTTTTGGTGCGGATAATGCACCTTCTATGCTTGAAATCGCCAAATCAAAAGCACAAGCTTATGGCTTAAATATAGAATTTTTTGAAGCGAATTTGTGTGATTTTGTTTTTTTTCAAAGTGATGTATTTGTAGCTAATTATACTTTGCAATTCATCCGTCCGCCTAAAAGACAAGAACTTGTTAATGAAATTTATAAGAATTTAAACAAAGGTGGTATTTTTATCATGAGTGAAAAAATTCTTTATGAAGATGCTTTTTTGTCTAAAAATATGATAGAACTTTATGCAGATTATAAAGAAAGACAAGGTTATTCTAAAATCGAAATTGCAGCCAAAAGGGAGGCTTTGGAAAATGTTCTTATCCCTTATAGTGAAAAAGAAAATTTAGATATGCTTAAGAATGCAGGATTTGAAAAAATAGAAAGTGTTTTTAAGTGGGTTAATTTTGAAACCTTTATAGCCTTTAAATAAAAATTATCTTGTTTGTGTATCATGGCCTTCATCCCAATCTTCTTTTGGGATAGCAACGCTATGAGCATTTACACAATCTTGACTGATGATAGATTTCAAACGACATTCATCACTTCTTTTTTTGGCTTCTTCGGGATGAGCTTTGTAGTATTCTACACTTTTGGTTTGTTCACAAGCTGTAAAAAATAAACAAATAAGGGTAAGTAGTATTGCTTTATTCATAGTATTTTCCTTAAAAAGCATAATTAAACTTTTATCACGCTTCTTTTTATCTTAGCAAATTTTTATAAATACAATTCATTATTTTTCCTCATTATAAGAAAAAATGGGTAAGGACCATTGGTATTTGATCGCTAAAAGCCTAGCTGTAACTCCTACAAATAGCGTTACAAGCGTGCAAATTAAAGCATGCAGTTGAAGATAAACCATTAAAGTATAATAAATCGCCCCTGCTATGATTGCGATTCCTGCATAAATTTCTTTTTGGAAAACTAAAGGAATTCTCATGCATAAAATATCTCTTAAAATTCCACCAAAAACACCTGTAATCACTGCTGCAGAGATTGCGATGATAAAGCCATGGTTTTGTTCTATTGCAATTTGTGCGCCAAGTATGCTAAAGACTACAAGTCCTATGGCATCAAGCGTTAAAAATAAACTTTCTAATCTGCTAACAATGCGTGGAATTTTAGTGGCAACAAGAGCACAAAGGCAAATTAAAACAATATATTCAGGATGTTTAACCCAAGTAAGTGGATAATGACCTAAAAGCACATCGCGTATGCTTCCACCTCCTATGGCAGTTACTAAGGCTATGAAAATTACTCCAAAAAGATCCATTTTATGTCTGCCTGCAGCCAAGGCACCTGTCATACCCTCTGCTGAAATTCCTATAATGTAAAGTATGGTTATGGTTAAAGCACTGATTTCCATTCATAGCCTTTAGAATTTATTGCAAGAAATTTTATAATCATTGATTTCTTCGCTCTGGATATTGTTATTGGGTACTTCATAACATTCTTCAAACCGAGAAGTTTTGATAATCTTAACATAAGAACTCGGTATAGCAATGCCATTTTTAATAAATTTAGGATTTTTACCATAAAGTATTAGATTTAGCACTTCAACGCTTTGGAATTTAAAAGCAAGACTTCTTTCTCTTTGTTCGATTTCATTCCAAACCGTTGCATTAACTTGTGCATTTTGTGGAGTGATATTACTCATCAAAAAAACCGATGTTTGTGCTGCTTTACTAAAGCGAAAAGAAGCATTTGAGGCTATATGTCCTCGGGTATAACCACTATTTTTATAATCACTCCAAGTACTGCGGTATTTTTTAGGGATATTTGTGTCATCTTCAAAGCGAGCTCGTTTTTTGATCTGTTTTTCTTTTAGATTGGACGCTTCGACTTTATAGGCTACGGCTTTAGTGCCTTTGAGTTTATAATCATAACAATTGGTATAAAAAAATTTATCCAAAACAACAGAGCAATTTAAAGGATTAAAATAAGGCGCAAAATCTTTATCGGGCTTATAAGCTTCTAAAGCAAAAACATGAAGTGTAAATGCTAATAAAAAGATGATAAGTTTCATTCAAGTTCCTTGTCTTTACTTTTGCAAAGATGGTTTAAAAAACATTCTTTACATAGAGGTTTTTTAGCCTTGCAGGTATAGCGTCCAAAAAGCACCATGGCTTGATGAAGATAGTTAAGATTGTCTTTAAATATGCGTGTTAAATCCTCTTCAGTCGCTTCAGGAGTCTTAGCCTTGCTAAGTCCTAAGCGGTGAGAAACACGAAAAACATGAGTATCTACTGCCATGCAGTTTGCACCACACCATTCGATCAAAACCACATGGGCTGTTTTTTGTCCTACTCCTGCTAAGGATTTTAATTTTTCTTCATCCAGTGGAATTTCGGCGTTGAAATTTTCACGGACTGATTGAGCCATTTTGATGAGATTTTGGGCTTTGTTATTATAAAAAGAACAACTTTGTATATAGGTTTTAAGGCTTGATAAATTTGCATTTGCAAGACTTGTGATATCAGGATAAGCTTTAAAAAGCTCAGGGGTGATAAGATTAACCCTTTTATCGGTGCATTGTGCAGAAAGCATCACACAGACTAAAAGTTCATAGAGATTTGAAAACTTTAATTCTGTAGTAGGCTTATCAAAATGTTTTAAAAAAAGTTCTTTGATTTCTGAATTTCTTTTCATTTTTTTATTTTAATTAATTAGCTTTAAACCAAGTTGAGATATAATTGATTTTAATCTATTTTATTAAAAAAGGAAGTCTAAAATGAGAAAAGTTTCTTTAATTGCCGCAGCTTTAATTGCAGGTGTAACTTTAAATTTAAATGCAGCTACTATAGCTACTGTAAATGGTAAAAATATAAGCGATACTGAAGTGAGTGAATTTTTTGCACCGATGCTTAGAGGAGAGGATTTTAAAAGCTTGCCTGATCATCAAAAAAAGGCTCTTTTGCAACAATACATCATGCAAGATTTGATACTACAAGATGCTAAAAAACAAAATTTAGAAAAAGATCCTCTTTATAAAAAAGAATTAGAACGCGCAAAAGATAGCATACTTGTTAATGTTTATCAAGAAAAAATTCTTAATTCTATTAAAGTTGATTCTTCTAAAGTTAAAGCATTTTACGAACAAAATAAAGAAAAATATATCAAACCTGCTGCAGTTCAAGCTAAGCACATTTTAGTATCTAGCGAACAAGAAGCTAAAGATATCATTAAAGAACTCAAAGGTTTAAAAGGTAAAGCTTTAGATGATAATTTCAGCCAGCTTGCTCAAGAAAAATCAATCGATCCAGGTTCAAAAAATCAAGGTGGAGAATTAGGTTGGTTTGATCAATCAACAATGGTAAAACCATTCACTGACGCAGCATTTGCACTTAAAAATGGCACCATTACAACCACTCCTGTAAAAACAAATTTTGGCTATCATGTAATCTTAAAAGAAAATTCTCGTGCAAAAGAACAAATCAAATTTGATGATGTTAAAAAAGGCATTGAAAATGGTTTGAAATTTGAAGAATTTAAAAAAGTGATCAATCAAAAAGGTCAAGATTTGTTAAACAATGCTAAAGTGGAATACAAATAATGGGCTTGTTAGACATCGTAAAAGCAGGGGTTGTTAGCGGAGATGAGCTTAATAAAGTTTATGAATACGCTAAAGCACAGGGTTTTGCTATCCCTGCCGTTAATGTAGTGGGAACTGATTCGATCAATGCTGTTTTAGAAGCTGCTAAAAAAGTAAATTCTCCTGTTATCATCCAATTTTCTAATGGAGGAGCGAAATTTTATGCAGGAAAAAATTGTCCACAAGGTGATGTATTAGGAGCGATTAGCGGGGCTAAGCATGTGCATTTGCTTGCTAAGGCTTATGGTATCCCAGTGATTTTACATACAGATCACGCTGCTAGAAAGCTTTTACCTTGGATAGATGGACTTATAGAAGCAAATGCTGAGTACAAAAAAACTCACGGACAGGCTTTATTTAGCTCTCATATGCTTGACCTTAGCGAAGAGGATTTAGAAGATAATCTAAGCACTTGCGAAACATATCTTAAAAAACTTGATTCTTTGGGAATTTCACTCGAACTTGAACTTGGTTGCACTGGGGGAGAAGAAGATGGAGTGGATAATACAGGTATTGATAATTCTAAGCTTTATACCCAGCCTGAAGATGTAGCACTTGCATATGAAAGACTTGGGAAAATCAGCGATAAATTTTCAATAGCAGCCAGCTTTGGAAATGTACATGGAGTTTATAAACCAGGAAATGTAAGTTTACAACCTGAAATTCTTAAAAATTCACAAAAATTTGTAAAAGAAAAATTTGGCCTAGAAGTTGATAAGCCGATCAATTTTGTTTTCCATGGTGGAAGTGGAAGCGAATTAAAAGATATCAAAGATGCGGTGAGTTATGGTGTAGTAAAAATGAATATCGATACAGATACTCAATGGGCATTTTGGGACGGAGTTCGCGAATATGAAGCAAAAAACCGTGAATATTTGCAAGGCCAAATTGGCAATCCAGAAGGTGAAGATAAGCCTAATAAAAAATACTACGATCCGCGTGTTTGGCTAAGAAGCGGTGAGGAAAGTATGATAAAGCGTTTAGAACTTGCTTTTGAAGATTTAAATTGTATAGGAAGAAATTAAGCCTTTGGCTTAAATCTTCCAAATTTTATTTTAAAGATTTTTTAAATTGCTTGATAACAATCTTTAAAATAGAATTTAGCTAATGGGGTATTAGTGTTATGGATATAAGATCGGATGAAATTTCAGAACTCATTCTGCCAGAAAGTAAAGAGAAAAAAGGATATTTGGTTTATTTAAAAATTATTTTTATACCCGCTTTACTTTATGTTTTTATTTTATTGGGTTATTATGATATTATAAATTTTAAAGTCGAATTGCACACTGTTGTTATGATAGGCTTTATTTTTTTCACAGCCCTTGTGTTTGCAAGGCATAGTTCTGAATACGCATACAGCATTTTTGAACAACAAAAAGATGAATTTAAACAAGCCTTAAAAAGACATATTATGAAGCATTTTCTTACTATAGGTAAGGATACAAAATCTAATGCAAATTTTGATGATTTTGCTTATGCTTATGTTAGGGGTGCAAGGAATGAAAACTTTGCTAGTATTGGTGCAGCTATTTTTCCTATGATGGGAATTTTAGGAACTTTTATCAGTATAGCCTTGTCTATGCCTAATTTTAGCTCTAGCGATACAGCAGCCTTAGAGCAAGAGATCGCTCTTTTGCTAAGTGGTGTAGGAACTGCTTTTTATGTTTCAATTTATGGTATTTTTCTAGCTCTTTGGTGGATGTTTTTTGAAAAATTTGGAAAGAGTAAGATCGAGCGTTTGTTAAATCGTCAAAAAAATTCTACAAGTGGATTTTTTTGGACAAAAGAAGAGCTTGATCAAAGATATTTGAGTGAAAGCTTGCAACATTTTGAAAAAATCAGTGCCATTTTTAAACAAGTAAGCAATCAAGATTTTTTTGCAGAGCTTGATCATACTATAGATAGAAAATTTGGAATTTTTCAAGATATGCTCAATGTAGAAGAAAAAGCTATAAGATTGAGTGGGGAGCATATTAAGCAAACTATGGGTGAGTTAAGTAGAGCACAAAGAGATCAAAGAGATCTTGGAAAAATGTATGGCGAAATGCTAAATGGTATAGGAATGCTTAATCAAAATTTAAAAGAAATCAATATGCGAATGTCTGAACAATATAACCGCCTTCTTGATATCAGTAGTGAAAAAATTCAGCATTTTGATAAAACCTTGCTTGCTTTTGATGAAAAAGTAGATCGTTTTGGTAAAAATTTTGAATTATATGAAAAAGCCATTTTAGAAAGTCAAGAAAAAGTTTTTGAAGGTTTTAAAGCAAGTCTTTTTGAGGGTATGCATAAATTTAAAGAAGTTTATGAAGAAGAAAAAAGTATCGATGCGAAAATCAAAATGATGGATAAATTAAAGCAAGAAATTAAGAATTTAAATGAAGAAACAAATGAAGTGATGGCTAAAATAGGTAAAATTCCTAATCCTGCTCAAGAAGAGCAAGATAATATAGAAAATGAAATTCTTTCAAGCGAAAAGATAACTGAAAATACAGAGCAAACCAAAGAAAATCAAAATGATAGCGACACTTTAGATTCTAATAAAAATTTTAATAAAGAAGAAAAAGAAGATAAATGAAAAATGAGCAAGAAGAAGGTAATTTTTGGATAGCCTATGCTGACTTGATGGCAGGGCTACTTTTTGTTTTTATCCTGTTAATAGGTGCTATTGTAGTTAAATACGTTTTAACTCAAAGCGATCTAAGAGAAATTAAAGATAATCTTAACAAACAAGAAGCACGCTTAGAAGAAAGCAAGGAAGAGCTTAGAAATAAAGAAGCTATTGTTTTTAAATTAAGCTCTGATTTAAACAATGCTTCAAGTGCTTTAAATCTTATAAATTCTCAAAAAGCAGAACTTGAAGCAAATATCACTAATTATGAGCAATTAAGCAAAGAGCTTAATTCATCTATAGATAATAAAGATAAGCAAATTTTGATTTTGCTAGGTCAGCTAGAAAAGAAAGATGAAGAAATTAGAAATTTGCAAGAAAGCTTTGATAAAGCAAAAGAAAAGGTTCAAAATTTAAGTTTGATTCGCGAGAATCTAAGTAAAGAGCTACAAGCTAAACTCGATAGCAATATCACCATAGATCAAAAAACAGGTTCTATTTCTTTACCTTCTGAGGTATTGTTTGATAAGGATTCTTATACGCTTAAAAATGAAGCTAAGGCGAGTTTGAGAAAAATTTTAAGTGAGTATTTTAATGCTATTATCAATGATCCAAAGATTTTGTCTAATATTGAAAATATTATCATTGAAGGGCATACGGATAGCGATGGATCTTATATTTATAATCTTGATTTATCCCAAAAGCGTGCTTATGAAGTGATGAATTTTATCTATACTTTTTATAAGGATATAAGATTGCAAAAACTTTTGATGGCAAGTGGCAGATCGTTTTCTGATCCTGTTCTTGTAAATGGAGTAGAGGATAAAGATAAAAGCCGCCGCATAGAGATTAAATTCAGTATTAAAAATGATAATGCTTTAAAAGATGTTGAAAAGTTTTTTGAGTTTCACTAAGAATTTTAAATGCTAATTTCTCCTATAGAAAAAATTCAATTTCAAGGATTTGAATTTTATATCAAGCGTGATGATTTGCTAGGAGAGATCAATGGAAATAAAGCTAGAAAACTTGCTTTTTACCTTTCTCAAAATTATAATCAGAGCCAACGCTTTATAAGTTATGGTGGCATTCAAAGTAATGCTTTAGTAGCACTTAGCATATTTGCAAGTAAAAGAAATTTAACTCTTATTTATGCTTGCGAAAAGATTCCTACTTATCTAAGAAATAATCCTTGCGGTAATTATAAATTAGCCTTGGAAAATAATGTTTATTTTATTGAAAATCATAGCGATAAAGACTTAAAAACATTTGCACTTTCTTTGTGTGAAAAAGATGATGTTTTTATAGAGCAAGGAGTTGCTAATTTAAATGCCGAATCAGGTTATATTCAACTAGCCAAGGAAATAGAAAGTCAAAGTAAAAATTTAGGTTTAGATTTTGATATTTTTCTACCCTCTGGCACAGGAACTTCGGCTGCATTTTTAGCTAAAAATTCCAAATTTAAAGTTTTTACTTGTGCTTGTGTTGGAGATGAGTGCTACCTTAAAACTCAAATTTTAAATCTTATTAAAAATTATGATTTTTCGAATTTAGAAATTCTAAAAAGTGATAAAAAATATCATTTTTCTAAACTTTATCTAGAATTTTATCAGCTTTATAAAGATTTAAAACAAGAATGTCAAATAGAATTTGACTTGCTTTATGACATGCTAGGATTGAGCATAGCCTTAAAAAGAGAATGGAAAAATCCCTTGCTTTATATCCACCAAGGAGGAATTTCTGGAAATTCCTCTATGTTAGAAAGATATATATTTAAATATTGTAAAGATAAATGATTTATTTTTGTAGATGGCTTAAAAGATTTTTACACGCTAAAGAAATGATTTGATAGGTTTCATCAAAATTCCCACTATACCATGGATCAGGGACTTCATCATATCCTAAATGAGAAGCAAAATCAGTGATTTTTAAAAGTTTATTTTGAGTATTTTTATAATTTTTTTGAACATTCTTAAAATTAGAATTATCCATGGTGATTAAAAAATCACTTTCATCACAAAGTGCTTGAGTGAGTTTTTTGCTTGTAAAATTTTGATATTTTATATTTAAGCTTTTAAGTTTATTTTGAGTGCCATAGTGCATATTTTCTCCATCGTGTTCTCCTGAGGTTCCAGCACTGGTTATAAAAAATTCTTTTTCTAAATTTGCTTTTTTAACAAGATCTTTCATAACAAATTCAGCCATGGGGGAACGACAAATATTTCCAAGACATACAAAAACTATCTTTTTCATTTTCATCCTTGAAATTTAATTGAAAATTATAAAAAATATCATACAATAATTTTATGGAAAATTTCAATAGGACTTTATGGGTATGTTGGTTTGGCGTCTTTACTACAAGTATGGGACTTAGTCAAATTGCTCCAATCTTGCCTTTATATATCAAAGAATTAGGACATACAGATACTAGCGAAATCGCATTTTACTCAGGATTAGCTTTTGGAATCACACCACTTGGAATGGCTATTTTTTCACCTTTGTGGGCATATTTGGGTGCAAAATACGGCTATAAAAATATGCTACTTCGAGCAAGTTTAGGAATGTCAGCTTTAACGCTGTGGCTTAGTTTTGCTCATGATGCTATGGAAGTGGTTTTGATACGAGGTTTAACGGGTATTGTATCAGGATTTACCGCAGCAGCTGTTGTTTTTATCGCTGTAATAGCACCCAAAGAAAAAGTAGCTTATGCTTTGGGGACACTTTCTACTGCATCTATCAGTGGGAGTTTGTTAGGTCCTTTATTTGGTGGAGTTGCGGCAGGAATTTTTAGCATTAGTGTAGTTTTTGATTTGGTAGCCTTTTTGCTTGCTTGTTCTTTTGTGACAATTTTTCTTTTTATTCATGAGAGAAAAATTCAAAAAGAAGCAAAAAAAAATACTCAAGAATTTAAAGAAAATAAAAAACTTATTGTTATTATTTTTATCACAACTTTTATCATTCAGTTTGGAACTTTTGGGGTTATGCCTATTTTAAGTCTTTATGTAGAACAAATTTATCAAGGTGAAAATTTGGCTCTTTGGGCAGGTATAGTTGTAGCTGCAAGTGGGATTAGCAACCTTTTCTTTGCGCCAAAACTTGGAAAAATAGCAGATAAAATCGGCCCTAGCAAGGTTATTTTTAGCGCTTTGATATTTTGTGGAATTTGTTTTTATTTACAATCCTTGGCTACCAATGTTTATGCACTTATTTTCGTAAGATTGCTTATAGGAATAGGTCTTGGAGGACTTTTGCCTTGCGTGAATGCTTTGCTTAAAAAAGGTGTTAGTGCTAAAAATTTAAGCCTTGTATTTGGCTTTAATCAAACTTGTCAGTTTTTAGGAAATTTTTGCGGTGCTTTTGGAGGAGGATTGATAACAGCGCATTTTAGTGTAGAACTTGTTTTTGCTTTTGTTTGCTGTATTTTTATTTTAAATGCTATAATTTTTTTGATATTTGAAAGAAATTATATTTTTTCTAATCAAGGTTTATAATTCTTTAGAAAGGTGATTTTATGGAACTCATTTTACTTAGTTTGATTGTTATTTTGCTTGTATTTGTCATTATAAAGCAGTTTAAAAATAGCTCTAAAATAGAAGAGAAGGACATTCATATTAGCAATGATATTACCCAACTTAAATCCATAGGAGAGCTTAGTGTTTTTCAAGTCTTTAGTAAAGAAATTGTTACTAAAAAAGATAGTGCTTTTAACGGAATTTGGAAAAGTATTTTGGGTTGGTCTTTAAGCGAAAGACAGATTGCTTTGATTTTTGAATTTGAGATCACATTTTTATATGATTTAAGAGATAAAAATTTTGAAATCATAGTTTTAGATAATGATCATTATAAGATTATTATGCCTGAATGCAAATACAAGCACAGCATTATAGATATGAAATTTTATGATGAAAAAAATGCTAAATTTTTGCCTTTTTTACTGCCTGATTCTATTAATAGCACAGGACTTAGCTTTAGTGAAAATGACAAAAATAAACTTATAAGAGAAGCCAAAGAAGAGGTTAAAGAATTGTCATTAAATCTTATTAGAAATTTAGAAAGTAAAATTCACAAAAGTGCTAGAGATACTTTAGAAGCTATAGCCAAAGGTTTTGGAGCAAAAAAGGTAGAGTTTGAATTTAAGGACAATACTCAAAAGCTAGATATAAACTAGCTTTTTTCTTTTCTTACTTGAGTGATACTTTTTCCACCTAAGCCGTAATTGTCTGTATCGATTTCATCAATGATTACTACGGTTGAGGCTTTGTTTTTGTTTAAAACTTTAGCGAGTAAATCTGTAACTCCTGCGATAAGCTCTTGTTTTTGTTCGCTTGTAGGTTCACCGTTTTCTTTGGTAATGCGTATATTTACAAAAGGCATTTAAAACTCCTTTATATATTTTTTAATAATTTTAAATAGAAAACATTAATACAAGCTTATTAGAAAAGCTCATTTTTTATAAAAATTATTTTGATAATTAATATTAAATTTATAAAAACAAGATTATAATTTAATATCAGTATTAAAATATAAATTCATCTATAGTTTAAATTTATATAAATAAAAAATGACTCACTATCACAAAAGCTGATTAAAATTTGCTAAAAGGATGTCATAAATCTTAAAATGTTTGATTTTTTTATAAATTATATGATTTTTTGTGCTAAAGATCTTTCTAAATTGTTTTTAGGAACTTTAGCTTTATTTTTATTTGCCTTTTTTGGATTTATGTTTTTTATATGCGAAGGTGTGTTTTTATATGTATTACTTTTTTGTGAAATAATTTTATTTTTATATATGCTTTTGGGTATTTTTTACATACGTAATCAAAAATTATTTTATAAAATTTTTGATTATTTTATAGCTTTGCAAAAGTTGTTCAAAAGAAAAATTTAAATTTGCAGGAGAGCTTGAGGGTAGGGCTATGGCTTTTAAATGAGGATGAAATTTAGTAAAAAATCGATAAGCACTTTTCCCTGTGGTAAAAATAGCTTGGATTTGTGCTTGAGAAAGGATTAAATTTAAATCATTAGCCTTTGCGTAACTTATGGTTTTATCATCTGAATTTTTAATCTTACAGCTTTGAAGCACATCCCAAATGGCGATATTTTTTTCTTTTAAAAACGCTTGTTGTTTTGTTATATTTTCTAATCTTGTATCAAAAAGTGTTTCTAGTATAGGCCAAAAACGATTTCTTGGGTGCTGGTAGTAAAATCCATCTTCTCTTGATTTTACCGAGGGAAAAGATCCTAAAATTAAAATTTTAGAATCCTTATCAAAAAAGGGTTTAAAAGGATGAGTTAAAAACTCACTCACTCGCATAAATCCACAGAGATTTTGCCATTTTTAATCTCACTTACTTTTACTTTTAAAATTTGATTTTCACTTAAATTGAGATTTTTACTTTTAGAATTATGAAGCAAGCCATCAATTCCATTTTTAAGTTCTATAAAGGCTCCAAAATTCGTGATTTTTTTGACTTTTCCTTCAAATTCTTCGCCGATTTCAAAGTTTGATAGATCTTTTTCTTTAAAGCCTTTTTTATTATTTTTTTGAGAACTTGTGATATTGATAATATAATCTTTTGCGGCTTTAATTTGTTCGTTTTCATTGCCCGCAATTTTTACTTCACCCTTTTCACGATCTAAGTCTATAGAAACACCAAATTTTTCAATAATTTCTTTGATAGTTTTTCCAGCTTGACCTATGATATCGACTATTTTTGAAGGATCAACATTGAAAAGCTCGAGTTTTGGCAATACCTCTTCATTAACAACAATTTCCTTAAGTGCTTCTTCCATGATATTTAAGATATGAATTCTACCTTCTTTAGCTTGATACAAGGCTTCTTTGAGTATTTTTTGATCAATACCGCCCAATTTGATATCCATTTGTAAGGCTGTGATACCGTCTTTGCTACCTGCTACTTTAAAATCCATATCCCCATCATGATCTTCTAAGCCCATGATATCAGTTAAAATAGCATATTGATCGCCTTCAAAAATAAGCCCCATAGCTACTCCTGCTACAAGTTTTAAGCTAGGTACTCCCGCTGCTCTTAAGGCTAAAGACCCTCCACAAACCGTTGCCATAGAACTAGAGCCATTGCTTTCTAAAATTTCACTTACCAAACGGATAATATAAGGATAATTTTCATCTATGCTTGGATAAAGGGCTCTTTTGGCTAAGTTTCCATGTCCTAACTCTCTTCTTCCAGGTGCTTTGATAGGGCTTGCCTCGCCTACTGAAAAACCTGGAAAATTATAATTAACCATAAAGCGTTCATTGATAGGATTTTTTTCGGTTAACACATCAACCATTTGCGCATCATTTTCACTACCTAAAGTCGCCACAACCAAAGCTTGAGTTTGTCCGCGTGTAAAAAGGCAAGAGCCATGTGCATTAGGTAAAATATTTGTTTCTATGGCAATAGGACGCACTTCATTTAAATTTCTACCATCTGCTCTTTTTTTTGTATTTAAAATTTGGCTACGAACGATTTTATGTTTGACTTTTGCTAGGGCATTTAAAATACTTTCTTCATCCCATTTTGTCGCGCTTTCAAAATTTAATATTTTTTCAGCAATTTTATTTAACTCACTCGCTCTTTCACTTTTTGCCATTTGATTGATAGCCTGTACGATTTGATCGTGAAAATTATTTTCTATAAAGGCGAGAAGTTCGAAATTTTCTATTTCATCTTTGAAATTTAAATCGCTTGATTTTTTATGTTTCAAAAAAGCTTCTTCATAAGCATTAGAGCCATTTAATATAGCTTTTTGGGCTAGACTTAGCGCTTCTAAAATTTCATCTTCGCTAAGTTCATTCATGCTTTGTGAAGTTGTTTGGGTTAAAACATCTGCATAAGGAACTTCGATAAAGATTTCATCTTCTTTTTGATTAGGTAAAGCACGCATTTCTATCATTAAAAGCTCATCTTTAACCCCTGCTACATAAAGATCAAGGGTGCTATTTTTAAGTTCTTCATTGTTTGGATTTAGGACAAATTTTTCTTCTATGCGACCTATGCGAACTCCACAAACAGGAGCTTTCATAGGAATATCACTAAGATAAAGTGCTACGCTTGCTGCATTTAGACTCATAACTTGAAGATCTACTTGAGGATCAGCAGAAAGAACCATTACGACAATTTGTGTCGGGTAGGCATATCCTTTTGGAAAAAGTGGACGCAAACTTCTGTCTATAATGCGTGCAGTTAAAGTTTCTGCATCGCTTGGTTTGGTTTCTCTTTTAACATAGCCGCCCGGGATTTTTCCTGCTGCATAGGCTTTTTCTATATACTGAACAGTTAGAGGCAAAAAGTCTTCTTCAACAGGCTTTTCCTCTCTTGCAACCGCGGCTAAAACGACACTTTTTCCTTGTCGCATAAGCACAGCACCTGCAGCTTGTTTAGCTACTTTTTCTATATCGAATACTTCTAAATTGCCATTGATTTCTATACTGTATTGCATCATTTGTCCTTTTTTTCCATATAATAAATTTGTCAAACTTTTAAAAATATTTAGCAAATCTCATTCCTTAATTTTAAATTTTACTCTCCGTTTCTGCTAAAGAAAAATCGTATTTAACTCCACCTAAAGGATAGAAGTTAAAAATAAAATAAATACCGCTTTGATTTTTAGCAGTAATTCCCGCACTTGTAAGTTGCGGATCAATTCTTTCTCTATACATTAAAGAATAATTCCAACATTTGCGTTGAAAAGTATATCCAAGCTCCCACATATTAGCATGCGCTCTTTGGGTATCAAACCAAATTCCTCCAAACAAATGATAATTTGCATTTGCAAGGTAATTTGCGCGCGTGCCTATAAAACTATATTTTCCATACTCATCGTTTTGATAAGCATGCGAAAAACTCCAATTGAATTTAGGGTTAGGATTGATCTCCATTTGACTGATGATATTTGTAAAACGATCTTGAAGATCAGAGTAAATAATCTCACTATTAAAACTGATATTGTTATTATAATAATAGCTTAATAAATTGCTTATCTCATCAAACTCACCTTGCTTGTTTAAATAATCAATATTAATTCTATGTTTGATTTTTTTTTGACCTTCATTATTGTAAAAGTATTGAGTAGTATAAAAGCCAAGATGTTCCTCTTCTTTGTCAATTTCTTCAAGATAATCTTCTGAAATACTTCCTGATTTGGCTCCTGGAAGAACATATTTTAACCCAAAATTAAGAGTATGAAAAAAATTATCATATGCTTTAGATAAATCAGTATAAAGATTAAAATCGTGCGTATTTCTAAAATAATGCTCATGATCTTTTTGAGGATAATGACTATAGTTTAAAAATGAAGCATAAAAGCGTTCGGTAAAAGTAAAATGCAAGAAGTCATCAAAAAAAGCATTATGATAAGAAATAGGCAAATTTAAATTCAATTGATTTGCATAAGGGCCTACAGGGCGATAAAAATTATGAAAAGATGCATCAAAAGAATAACGCAAGCGTTCATCAAAAAAATTATTCAAAAAACGATGATATTGAAAGCTTGGATATTCTTGTAAGGTATTATCGTTATTTAATGCAGAAGTATCGATATAATACTTTGCATAAGCTCCATAATAATTATTTTCATCCGCTAGAAAATAATTGATTTTTGAAGTAACTAATGAATTTAAATCACGATAATCCCTGCTGCCAAGATTAAGATAATCTATATCATTAAGATAGGTAGCATCTATCCATAAGCCTTCTTGAAAATTATCGCCCAACAGGGTTTTAATTAAATCATTTCTAGCATATTTTAATTCTGCGCCGTAATGACTTTGGTTTTTTAAATTTTCATCATGATAATAGGATGAATTTTCTCTAAAAGCTCCTAAATTTACCTCTCCTATAGAATAAGGAGAGTCGATAAATCTTAAGGTTGAGTAAAGCCCAAAACCACGATCGGTTCTAATTTGAGGATTTAATTCTAGATCCCAATTTTCATAAGGTGCGATATAAATAGGCTGTTCATAATACAAACCTTCGCTGTTTTTTAAGACTATTTTTGGGATTAAAAGTCCGCTTTGGCGGTGGGTATCTGCACTAAAACCAAAATAGGGTAAATAAAATATAGGAAAATCTTTAACATATAATTTTGCATTATATAAATGAACAAAATTATTTTCCCTATTGAGCCATCCTTTAGAAAAGCGAATTTCCCAATCAGGATCTTCGACATTACAACTTGAAACAGCTGAAATTTCGCTTTTGAAAACATTCTCATCTAAATAGCTAGTCTTGCTTTGAAACCATACTTCTAAATTATTATTAGAAAAGAAAAAATTATTAAAATTAGCTTCATTTGAATTTAAATTGATTTTAGCATAGTTTGAATGAGAGCGTTCATTTTGTCCTCTTAATATATTCACATCACCAAAAAGCTCTAAATCTCCGGTTTTTTCATTGTAAATAGCCTTATTGGCAGTGATAAAATAAAAATCTGAAAAAATAATCACATCATCGTTTGCAGTGAGTATATCCCCTTGTTTTTTAGCATCAAGTGCATAGATATCAACTTGAGTGGCATTGAGTAAAGTAAGACTAGCGCTTAAAAATAAAATTTTACGCCACATTAACTACTATTGTCCTTGCTAGATAATCTTCCCAAGTTTTGCGTAAATCATTGCTTAAAGCCCAAGCAAAGCCCAACATAAATGCCATATCGCTTATTTGCCTAACGATTGAGCGTATACAGCTTTGGTTTAAATTGGGTTTGTCTAATAAGTCTTCATCTAAAATAATGATTTTGCATACCATTTTTCCTAAACTTGCCCCATATAAATAAGTAAAAATTGTTTGGTAAGTAATATGAAGCAATAAAAATCCTAAGTAAAAATCGCCCAAAATTTGAGCTGTATCAAATAAATCCTTAGCATTAAGTAATTTATCATAAAAAATAACAAATACAATCAGCGAAAGTACAAGATTATCGATAAAATATGCCAATATCCTTTTATTGAAACTAGCAATGGTAAGATTTTCTCGCTCAAGACGCGTAAGTAAATCTTCTTTCATTGAATAACCTGATGAGCGATATCTTTTCTAAATTGCTTGCCTTTAAAATGAACATTTTCACAAAGCTCGTAAGCTTTTTTCTGTGCCTCTTCTATGCTTGAGCCTGTACCAACGCAAACCAATACACGCCCACCATCTGCCATAAGTTTACCATCTTCTAAACTTACTCCAGCATAAGAAATATGTGTATTTTCAGGAATATTTGTTATAGAAATTTCACTTTTTGGAGAGCTTTTGTAAGGATAGTTTTCACTCGCGCATACTACGCCCACTGCATAATCTTTTTTAATTTTTATCTTGGTGTGTCTTAAACGCTTTTGTGTAGTGGCTAAAATAAGTTCTAAAGGATTTTCAATCAAAGGCATTAAAACTTCACATTCAGGATCACCAAAGCGCACATTAAATTCCAAGACATAAGGCTTATTGCCTACAACCATAATACCTATAAACAATACCCCGCAAAATTCACTGCCTTCTTTTTTCATACCTGCAAGAGTTGGGATAATGATATCTTTTTGTATTTTTCTAAGCAAGCTTTCATTAGCTAAAGAACTCGGAGCATAAGCTCCCATACCACCCGTATTTGGTCCTTTATCCCCATCTAAAAGTTTTTTATGATCTTGTGCAGCAGGTAAAAGCACAAAGTCATTGCCATCACATACCGCAAAAATACTAAGCTCAAAGCCATCTAAAAATTCTTCCACAACGATAAGTTTACCCGCTTCTCCAAAGCTTTCTCCACTTAGCATTTTAGAAGCCTCTTCTATGGCTTCTTCGTGAGTTTTTGCGATAATTACTCCTTTGCCAGCACAAAGCCCATCGGCTTTAACGACTATAGGAGGAGTTAAGCTTAATATAAAGTTTTTTGCTTTTTCTATGTCATTTGTGTTTAAAAATTTTGCTGTTTTAATACGATATTTTTTTAAAAAGCTTTTCATAAAAGATTTAGAAGTTTCAAGCATAGCTGCAGCTTTTGTAGGTCCAAAAATAGGAATATTGTGTTGTTTAAAAATATCTACAACGCCTTCAGCTAAAAAACTTTCACTACCCACTATGCATAGATCAAATTCTTTTTCTTTTGCATAAGTGGCTAAAACTACAGGATCTTTAAAATTGAGATTGGTTCCAAGACTTTCGGTAGCACCATTACCAGGAGCAAAGTAAAATTCTAAATTTTCATCCACACGCTTTAGCGCTAAAGCGATAGAATATTCACGAGCACCGCTACCCAAAATCATTATTTTCATTTATTCTCCTTATATAAAACCCAAACAGCCGCTTAATAAAGATTGACCCCAAAAAGTCAAAGAAAACCGTTAGGCGATTTTTAAAGGCTGTAACTTCTCGCTTCTTTCGAAACTCAAACGACGCCACAGAACACGGTAAATCGCACAATCACAGTTAATAAAAATATGTTGGATCACTTTAAATATCACGAACTGTTTAGGCAAGCAAATTATAGCCTTATTTAGCTTAAAATTCTATGTTTAAATCAGTTTAAATTTGGTTTTTCCTATTTTATCAAAATGTTTTCCTTCTAAAATAATATCTGCTACACTTTCCCATACATGTTTTTCATCGATAAACACTATATCAAAACTATTATCACGCATTAAAGACTGATAATTGACTTTTTTAGGGGCGTACTTTACTATGAAATAAGGATTTTGCGCAAAGGTTTCTATTTTTAATTTACAAAGCAAATCCAAATCCGAAGTCACGACTAAAAATTTTTTTCTTTGTTCTTTGGTAATTTTTTGGATATAAACTAAAAGTTTTTGATCAAAAGGATTTAGAGCGGATTTATTTAAGCGACTTAAGTAATGTTCTGCAAAAGAAAGAGAACAGAAAGAATTTTCTATATTACTCATAGTAAAATAAGAATTTTTAACCCCTGATGATTTTAAGGACAGGTGCCAAATTTTAACATCCATTATCGTAGCACATAAATTAAGACCTGTAATTATTTTTTTAAAGAGTTTTTCGCGTGAAAGCTTGAAAGCATTTTCAAAAATATTATAATTTTTCTTATAAAAATCCTCTTGTATAGCACCCAGTCTTTTAAGGGTTGTTCTATAATACTCCGCTTCTTTTTGAAGTTTTGCTAATTTTTCTTGTCTTGCTTTGAGTTTTTCAGGATCTGCATTGGCCGCATTGCTTTTAAGTTGAATTTCAGATTGTAAAGCTTTCATTTGTGCTTCAAGTGAAGCAAGGCGGTTTTTTCTTGTATCTATAGTGGCTATTAAAGCTTGGTAATGGCATTGTAAAGATAAGAAAGTTTCATTAAATATTTTAGTGATATTGGGTTTTTTATCTGCTATCATTTGTTTGTAAGAATTTTCTAAGTGCATCATAATGCTTTTTAGGGCGCTAAATTGGGTTTGATCTATACTATTATCCATAAAAATTAAAGTATCATAAGCTTTAAATAAAAATCTCTTAAGAATGAGATAGTCCAAAATACAAGGAATATCTTTTTCATCTTGTAAATTGGCTTGCAAGGCTTCAACAGATAAAATTTCATGGGCAAAATATTTTTGTATGGCTTGAGGAATAGTAAAAGATAAGGGAATTTTTTCTATAGAATCAAAATCAATGCTTCTATAAAGTTCTGTAATATACGCACTTCTGCGAGAATTTTGTAAATCTTCAAGCTCATCATCACTATTGGTTTTCCAAAAATCATGTTCAGTGATAAAATCACCCTCTTTAAATTCTTGAAATTTGGAAGGTTTTATCCCTGTGATAGTTTTGCTTACAGGCACAGGAGCGCCGTTTTCAGACTTTTTATCACTAGAGAGCGTGCGAAATTCAACAAGCATCCCAACACTTGGCATACTTTTTTTATCATTCCAAATTTGACGACTAAAGTCAAAAAAAGTATTTGCTGAATTCGTTACAGTTCCACGCCCTGTGGAATCCATATATATAGCTATTTTTCCATGCATATTTCATCCTTGAAAGTTTTTAAAAGATAATTTTAGCTTTATTTTTATAAAAATTTTATAAGCAAAAGAATAAAATTACATGTTTGATTTTAAAATTCTTTTTAGTTATATTTTTTTTACCATAGGAAAAATTGAATGTTTTTTTATGAATATCTTAAAAATCCAAAACAAATCGGTGCTTTTTGTTCTAGCTCTCAAAAGCTAGGTTTTGTTATGACTCAAAATATTAATTTGCGTCAAGCAAACTATATCGTAGAGATTGGACCTGGCACAGGTGTTTTTACTGAAAATATTTTAAAATATAAAAATAAAAAAGCACAATTTTTTGCTATAGAAATCAATAAAAATATGGCAGATAAGCTTAAAAGAAAAATTGTAAATTTGGATATAGAAATAGGGAGTGCTGAAAATTTACCTTATTTTTTAAGGCAAAGAAATATCACCTATGCAGATGTGATTATAAGTGGAATTCCGTGGAGTTTGCTTAGGGATCACGAGCAAGAAAAGCTTTTAAAAATCATCCATAAAAGTTTAAAACCTAACGGATATTTTAGCACCTTTGCTTATGTGCTACCTACTTATTCAAGTTTAAAATTTCGTCAAAAGATATTTTCTCTTTTTACAGAGGTGAGAATTTCAAAAGTTGTTTGGCAAAATTTCCCACCCGCTGTGGTGTATTATTGTAAGAAGTAAATTTTTATCCCCATTTTTTTGATAAAACACAACTTAATGCTTTATTACACGGATTGTCCTAAAAATAAGCACGCATTGTAAAATTTTTGGATTAAAGCTTGATAATTTTAAATAAAGCTATATTATAATTCTTTCTTTTTAGCAATAATGAGCAATTCTCGATCACCCGTAGTTTCTTCTATATAATCTTCTATGGAAGATAAGATATCAAATCCGTTTTGCTTTAATAATTTATGTACTTTTTCTAAATCTAAAGCACTATGATAAAATGATTCTTTCCACATTGTGCTTATAATTTCGCCATCATTTTTTCCATGAGTAAATAAAAACAATCCACCAGATGTCAACAAAGAAGAAATGATTTGATAAATACATTCTTGTTTATCATACCTAATGTGCCAAATAGAATCAAATGCGATGATTGCATCATATTTTTTATCTGTTTTGAAATTTAAAATATCCTCTACTAAAAAAGTGGCATTATGTAAGTTAAGTTTTTGTGCTTGTTTTATCATTTCTTCTGAAATATCTATCCCTGTAACTTGAAATCCTTGTTTTGATAAATATAAAGCGATAGGATATCCAGTTCCACAACCAATATCTAGCACTCTTGAATTTGGACTTAAATTATTTGCGAAGTCGACAATGCATTGATTGATTGAGGTATTTTTGCGAAATTCACTCCACTTTTTACAAATTTTATTGTATGAATCTTTTATACTATTTTCCATCCATATTCCTAAAAATTTTAACACTCTTTGATTTTTATAATAAAATTAATACATTTAATATAAGCTTTTTCTATGACTTTATATGCTAGTTTTTTATGTATTAAAAATTTGTTAATGAGGGTTTTAAATTCTTGAAAACCTGTATATTATTATCAGGTTTTCAGATTTTTTAATTTATTCCCATTCTATAGTTGCAGGTGGTTTACTTGAGATATCATAAACTACGCGGTTAATACCTTCAACCTCATTGATAATACGACGCGAGATATTTTCTAAAATTTCATAAGGTATGTGTGAAAAAGTCGCTGTCATTCCATCACTTGCATCAACAACACGAACACAAATGGTATTATCATAAGTTCGGTTATCTCCCATAACACCAACGCTTTTTACATTTAACAATACACAAAAAGCTTGCCAAGTTTTATTATACCAACCTGTGCTTCTTAGTTCTTCAAGTAAGATTACATCTGCTTTGCGTAGTAATTCAAGACTTGGGCGATTGACTTCTCCCATGATGCGTATAGCAAGACCAGGGCCTGGGAAAGGATGGCGATAAACTATTTCTTTGCTTAATCCAAGCTCGATACCTAAAGCACGCACTTCGTCTTTAAAAATTTCTTTTAATGGCTCAACAAGTTTAAGATTCATCTTTTCAGGCAATCCACCTACATTGTGGTGGCTTTTGATAGTTTTGCTTGCACCTATAACCGAACTTTCTATGATATCAGTATAAAGTGTGCCTTGAGCTAAAAATTTCACATCTTTGTGTTTTTTAGCTTCTTCTTCAAAAATTTCTATAAAGGTATTGCCTATGATTTTGCGTTTTTGCTCAGGATCAGTAACTCCTGCTAAGCGATCTAGGAAAATCTTGCTTGCATCAATGCTTATAAGATTAATCCCTAAAGTGTTTTTAAACATAAATTCAACTTGTTCTTTTTCGTCACTTCTTAAAAGTCCATTATCTACAAAAACTACTATAACTTGATCTTTGATTGCATTTGCTAGTAAGGCTGCTACGACACTGCTATCTACCCCGCCGCTTACAGCACAAAGAACTTTATCTTTGCCCACTTCTTCGCGAATTTTTTCAGCTTGAGTTTTTGCAAAAGATCCCATATTCCAAATACTTTCGCAATTGCAAGCATATTTTGCAAAATTTTTCAAGATGCTTTTGCCAAATTCACTGTGTTGTACTTCAGGGTGAAATTGCAAGGCAAAGAATTTTTTCTCTTCATTTGCAAAAACACAATACGGACTATTTTCACTTGTTGCTAAAACTTCAAAACCTTGTGGTAAATTTTCAACCTTATCAGAATGACTCATCCAAACGATTTGTTTTTTAGGTAGATTTTTAAACAAATCGCTATCTTTTTGAATTTCTATACTTGCTTTGCCGTATTCTTTGTGTCCTGCTGGAGCAACATTGGCTTTATAATGATGAGCCATGAGTTGCATACCATAACAAATTCCAAGTATGGGTAAGCCTAGATTAAAAACCTCTTTATCACAAAAGTACGCATCTGTTGCATAAACACTTGCAGGGCCACCACTTAAAATAATACCCTTAGGTTCTTTCGCTTTGATATCTGCTAAACTTACATTAAAAGGCAAAATCTCAGCATAAACGCCTTGCTCTCTCAATCTTCTTGCTATAAGCTGAGTATATTGCGATCCAAAATCTAAAACTAAAATATCTGCTTTTTTCATTCTACCACCTATTTAATTGTTCGTATTTTTTAATGCTTTTTATTGAACCATTTTGTTCGTAGCTAGTGTATTGTGGGTTGCCCTTATAGCCACATGCACACAAAAAAATTAAGAAAAAAAATGCTAAAATCATCTTATGGAAAAATTTCAAAGTCCAAAGATAATTAAAAATACTAGCGCCATTCTTAATGACTTGATGAGTAAGTCTCATTATCGACCCTTAAAAACCTTATTTTTTTGTAAAGATTTTTTAAATTCTTTTCCGCCTGCCAAACAGCGTTTAATCGCTAGAATTTATATAAAAAATCATATTTTAAATATAGTGACTTTAAATTCAGCCGCTTACCAAGAATTAAATCACGATAATAGCAAAATTTATATTAAAGTTCTCATAAAAAAATACGGAAAAATGTATCCTTTGAGTGGATTTTCAGATATAAAAGATTTAAAAATTTTTACACAAAAATACAATAATACAATAAAAAATAATGAAAATTTCACGGCTAAAAAACCCTATATAGAATTAAGCCTTGGAAAATTTGAAAATAAATTTGAAAATAAAATTTTAGCAAAGAAATTTGAAGAAATAAGGCAGATGATAAGAAATGGCTGAAATTTTACTTAAAAATACTCTCAAAGAAGAGCTTCAAACCCTACCTGCAAATGCTGGAGTGTATCAGTATTTTAATGCCGAAGGAAAGCTTTTATATGTAGGCAAGGCTAAAAATCTTAAAAACCGCGTAAGATCTTATTTTGCTTTTACCCCAAATTTACGCGCCAATCCAAAAAATTCTTTAAGAATTCAAAAAATGATAGAAGAAGCGGTGCATTTGGAATTTATTACAACAAATTCAGAAGCTGATGCTTTGATTTTGGAAAATTCTTTTATCAAGCAACTTCATCCAAAATACAATATTTTACTAAGAGATGATAAGACTTATCCTTATATTTATGTAGATTTTAATGAAGAATTTCCGCGTTTTGAAATCACTAGAAAATTAGTTAAAAAAAGTAAAATCAAATATTTTGGCCCCTTTTTTAAAGGAGCTAGAGAGCTTTTAGATGCGCTTTATTTATACTATCCTTTAAAGCAAAAAGCAAGTTGTAAATCTCCTTGTATTTTTTATCAAATTTCTCGTTGTCTTGCGCCTTGTGATAAAAAAATTACCCAAGAAGAATATCGTTTGATTTTAGATAAAGCTATCAATGCTCTTTTAAGCCCTAGTATTTTAGTGAAAAATTTGGAAAAACAAATGTTTCATTTAGCCCAAAATGAGAATTATGAAGAAGCGGCAAAAATAAGAGATCAGATTGCTACGATAAGGGATTTGGAAATTAAAGTTGAGATTGATATCGCTAAATTAGAAGACTTTGAAATTTTTGCTTTAGCTTGTGAAAGCTCTATGCTTTCAACTTTGCGTTTTGTGGTGCAAAATGGAAAAATCATCAGCGCTAATTCTAAAATCACTCCGCTTAAAAACAATACAGATTTTGATAAAAATGAGATTTATAAACAGCTTATTTTAGAAAATTTTAGCGTAGACATTCCTTTGGTTGCAAATACTGTTTATGTTTATGAGGATTTTGAAGACAGGGAGCTTTTAGAAGAAATTTTAAGCCAGAGATTTGATAAAAAAATCAGCATTAAAGTTCCTAAAATAGGGGAAAAAAGAAGAATTTGTGATTTGGCATTTCAAAATGCGTGTTTAAATATACAAAAAGAGCAAAAAAATAGTGATTTTAATATACAAAAAGAACTTAAAAATTATTTCGAGCTTGAAAATCTGCCAAATTGTATAGAAGTTTTTGATAATTCTCATTTGCAAGGTGTGGCGAATGTAGGAGCTATGATAACTTATAAAATGGGTACTTGGGATAAGTCAAATTATAGAAAATTTCATTTAAAATACAAAAATGATTATGAGCAAATGCGTGAAGTTTTAACGCGTAGAGCATTAGAATTTGACAAAATGCCTGCTCCTGATTTGTGGCTTATAGATGGGGGAAAGGCTTTGCTTGATTTAGCTAAAGAAATCATCTTAAGTAGTGGGGCAAATGTTGATATTTTAGCAATCTCAAAAGAAAAAATCAATGCTAAAGCTCACCGCGCTAAAGGAGGGGCTAAAGATAAAATTCACTCTTTAAAAGGAGAATTTGCCCTAAGCATTAACGATAAAAAATTACAATTCTTACAGAAATTAAGAGATGAAGCACATCGTTTTGCCATAAGTTTTCATCAAAACACTAAGAAAAAACAAGATTTATCAAGCTCTAAGCTTGTAAAATCAGGACTTAGTGCGGGAGTTATACAAAAACTTTTGGCGTATTATGGAAGTTTTGAAGCTATTTATGAGGCAAATTTTGAAGAATTGTGCCAATTAGTAGGAAAAAAATCAGCACAAAAAATAAAGGAAGATTGATTTGTTATTGGTTTGGATTATTTTTATTTTTAATATTATTTTGGCTTTTTTAAGTATAGATTTTACAAGAATTCATGAAAGCCTTGAGCAAATTAAACTTACTTTTTTTGCTAGTATTTTTATTTTGTCTTTAACTTTAATATTTTTCCTTTTTCGAAAAAAACGAGCTTTGGCTAGGAAAGATCAAAAAATTTTATTAATTAAAAATGAATTTATACATGCTGAAGAGATAGATATCGAAACGAGTTTGGATTTGATTCGGGAAAAAATAGCACATTTAAATCAAGATTTATTTAAGATTTCTCATGAAAAAGAAACTTATGCAAAATTGCTAGAGGATAGTTTGTATCAAATTGGCAATATTGAGGGCGTTGTAAGATGTTTAGATGAAGAAGAAGCAAGCAAGGAAATCAAATCACTTGTTTTAAATGCATTAAAACATCAAAAAGAACAAATTAGACTTGGACTTAATCAAGCTTTAGAATACCATAAAAGCATAGGGGTGGCACAGGGCAATGTTTTGCAATTTGAAGCAAGTGCTGCGATAGTAAGTGATGATGGGCTTGAAGCATTTTTGCTAGCAAATTTGTTGTCTTATTTTGGCATAGAAAATACTATTTTTAAGAGTTTGAGTTTTGATATCAATGATTTTCATGTGGTTTTCATTAAGGATAAAATTTTAGAGCAAAGTTCTAAGAAAGCTGATGATTTTATCGTGTTTGGGCGTAGTAAAAACTTATATTATGAGTATTTTTTAAGCCTACCTTTTGAAAAAAAAGAGCTTGAAAATATTTTGCAAAGAAAACTTGATAAAATTTGTGCTTTAAAATTTCAAACTCCTTATCAAAATAATGTTTTGCTTTTTAAACAAAATGAGTTTGATGCAACTTTGTTTTTTAATATCATAGAAAAACAATGCTCCCAAAATATGCGCGTGAATTCTTTTAGTGAATTGAAAAAAGAATTAAAAAAAGAAGCTTATCGTTTGATATTGCTTGATTATGAATTGATTAAATTTGATCTTGAGCAGATGCGTTCTATTCTTAGCGCTTATAAAAAGCAACACCCTCAAAGTCATATTATATTCTTTTCTAGGGAGAGGGTGAGGGATTTTGATTGCGTAAGCGAGGTTTTAAATGATATCAGCAGAAATGATCTTATAGCTTTGATTAGAAAATATTTGCCTAAAAATTAGGCTTTATAGAATTTAACTCCTGCTAGATTAAGAATCTTTATTTTTTCTTCTTTTATAAGCTTGTCTAAAAGAAGTTGAGAAGTTTTATCTAATTTATTTTCTATATCTATCTCACTTTGTGAGCGTAGATGAAGCATTTTTAGCAATTCTTCTTCATTAAAATTTAACTTTTCACCCTCATAGTGTCTTTTGGGCAAAAGCACGGGAGTGGAAGTTATGAGTTTGGAAAGTTCCAAAAGTCTTTCTTCGCTTATTTTTTTAACCGCATAAGCTGGGGGTCTATCAATGGTGCTTAAATCAACTCTTAAGGGCGCTATTTTAGCTAAAGCTTGATTTAAAGCGATAAATTCTTCTTCATTGTCATTAAGATCTTTTACGACAAGGATCTCCATTACAAGATCACCTTTAAATTGGGTTTTAAATTCTGCCATTTTTTCTATCATTTTTTCTAAGTTAATATTTTTTAAAGCCCTATCAATACGGTAAAAGGTTTTAGAAATAGCACTGTCTAGGCTAAATTTAACCACATCTAACTTTAATAAGGTATTGAATTTGTCTTGATCTAAAACCACGGTGCCATTGCTTAAAATGAGCAATTTTTTATCTTTAGCAATCTTGCGTAAGGATGAGATCAATTCATCTAAATGAGGATAAAGGCTTGGTTCCCCATTGGCTGTTAAGGTAAGAAAGTCAAATGGGACATTTTTTTCAAGAGCGCCTTGAACTTCTAAAATGATTTCTTCTACGCTTACAATCTCATCTTGTTTTTCTTGAGGTTTTTGAGCCTCAAGTTCGCAATATACGCAATCAAAATTGCATTGTTTCTTGCTAGGGCTTAGATCAATACCTAAAGATCTTCCAAAACGTCTTGAATTGATGGGGCCAAAGAGAATTTTCATTTGGCTGAACTTTCTTGCACAAGCTGGATAAAGTATTTTGCATTTTCAACAGGAATGTCAGGCAAGATTCCATGACCTAGATTGAAAATATGAGCTTTATTTTGCATAATTTCAAGAATATTTTCTACGCCTTGTTTGATAGCTTTTTTATCATAAAGTCTGCAAGGTTCCATATTGCCTTGTAGGGTGTATTGGTGGGATAATTTATCGCGTGCTAAATCAAGAGGAGTACTCCAATCAACTCCAAAAACATCAAAATTTCCATCGATTTTATCCAAATAGCCACTAATGCCTTTAGGAAATAAAATTACAGGTATGTGAGGGTATTTGTTTTTAATAAAATCAGAAATTTCAAGCATATACTTAAATGAAAAATCAAAGAATTTATCACATTCTAAAGCACTCGCCCAGCTATCAAAAATTTGCACCGCATTTGCACCTGCTTTGATTTGTTCTTCTAAGTAAGATTTTAAAACTTGAGTGAGTTTATTTAAAATTTCATGCAAAAGTTCTGGATTTTGATAAAGCATTTTTTTACATTTTGCATAATTTTTACTTCCGCTTCCTTCTATCATATAAGTTGCTATAGTCCAAGGACTGCCACAAAATCCTATCAAAGCTTTATCAAGCGGTAATTTTTCGCGTGTTAGTTTTAAAGCATCATAAACATAGTTTAGTTTTTTATAAGCATTTTTATCATCTAGCTTGTTAAGGTCTTCTAAGGTTGAAATAGGTGTTTGAAATACCGGTCCTTCGCCTTTTTCAAAGCGTAAATTCATTCCCATTTCAAGAGGGACTACTAAAATGTCTGAAAAGATAATCGCCGCATCAACTCCTAAAATATCAACAGGTTGTAAAGAAACCTCCGAAGCTCTTTTGTAGTCTTTACATAAGGATAAAAAATCTCCCGCTTCTTGTCTAACTTTCATATATTCAGGCAAATATCTTCCTGCTTGACGCATCATCCAAACGGGTGTATAGGGTGTAGGTTTTTTAAAGCAAGCGTCGATAAAAATCATAATTTTCCTTTGTTTTTTTCATAAAATTATAACAGAAATTAATAAAAATAAATGTGTTTTGTTGTATGAAAGATTTGTGATTGTCTTATTTTGGTGTTTTATAAATTTATACGAGAATTGAAAAATTCTCGCAATGAAATTTTAAATTTATATTTTAGCAGTATTTCCCGCATCAATGGTTGCAAAAAGTTTATTGAGTAAATCTTCTTCATTTTTTTTGTATTGATCTTCTCTCATTTTTTGCCAAGCATAAGATTTAAAATCTTCTTTAACAGCACTAAGATCAAGATCTTCATTAGTAAATTCACTTGAACTTGTCTTTTTGTCTTCTTTTTCTTCTTTGTTTTTAACTTCATTTAGAGTAGCTTGAAATTCATCTGCTGAAGTGCTTTTTTCCTTAACCTTGGTTGTGGCACTAAACATAGAGCTTGAAGTTGTTTGGATATCTTTTACCACCATTTTCTCCTCCTTTTGTTTTTTTGATTTTAAATTAGATAAGCAATTTTTATTCCAATTTAGAAATTTTGGATAATTTTTTAGAAAATTTTTGATCATTTATCAAAAAGTAAAAGGAGTTTTCACAGTTTTGTTAATTTGTTTGAAATAAATCTGTATTGTGATGGTTAAAAATTTGTATTTTGATTTTTTTAAAAAAATTAAAAATATTTTTGTTACAATAAAACAAAAAATAAGGAGAGGCAATGAAGATAATTTTACTAACAATTTTAAGTTTTCTTAGCTTATGGGGCTTGAGTTTTGATGAGCTTATATATAAAAATGAAGTTAGAGCGAGTTTTGATTGTTCTAAGGTTAAAAATAATGGCAAAAATGATGATGAGTTAATCATATGCAATAAAATAGGCGCTATTAATGAATTTGAAAATAAAAAACTTGCTTTGATGGATAATATCTTTATAAGTTTATATCAAGAGCTTTTAAAAAATGCAAATGAAATTATAAAAGAAGATTTTAAATTGGTTGTGAAAAAAATGTTTAGAGAAAGAAAAAATTGTGCCAAAGTTATATCAAACGATCTTTTGCAAGCAGATCAAGATCCTCAATCGCCTTTTGTTTACAAGACTGATTGTATAGAAAAAACTTATGCTAAAGTATTTTTAGAGCTTATGCAAAAAGCTAAAAAAGATACTCAAAGCAAAGAAAGATTAAAGCAAATTTTTAATAATCAAGTAGATAGATATGAAAATTTAATCCAAATGAGCATTCAAGATCCTATAGATTTGGAAATTTTTATAGACAATCTAGCCCAAGAGGGCTTGATCGATGATAATGCTAGATTGAAGCTTTAGAAGGCAATTCTAAAGCAAATTTAGCTGCTTCAAAATAGCTTTTAGTACTGATTTTGGCATTTTTATAGGCCTTATCAAAGGCGGTGCCATGATCAACACTTACGCGTATAATGGGCAAATTTAAACTCACATTGATACTTTTTTCAAAATACAAAGCCTTTAGGGGTGCTAAGCCAAGATCGTGATACATGGCTATTAAGCGATTGCATGCTTTTAAATTTGATTTTGTAAAAGCTGTATCTGCGACTAAAGGGTAGGGCAAATAAACACCTTTTGTATTAAAATTTAAAAGCAATTCTTTTTGTAATTTTTCATCTTTTAGAGCTTTTTTAAAGAATTTTTCATCTTTTTTAGAATTTAAAAAAGCATTAACAAAAGCGATAGCCTTTTGCATAAGCTCTTCTTCTTTGCCTCCTATCACCCCATAATCTCCTGCATGTGGGTTAAAACCTAAAAGTCCGATTTTTTTAAAGCGAGTTTCTTGATAAAAGTCTTTTAAAAAAATACTTAAATTTTGAAAAGTGATTTTTTTGCTTACTTTTGCTAAGGGTATGTGCTCGCTAAAAAGTCCTACAAAAAGTTCCTTACATCCTAGCATCATGATGGCATTTTTTTTAAAAAAGAATCTTAGTGCATCAGTATGTCCTTTAAATTTAAGCCCCGCATCCTCCCAAGCTTTTTTATGTATAGGTAGAGTAAGTAGGGCGTGTGCGTGGTTTTTATAAACAAAATAGCTTGCCGCCTTAAAGCTTAAGAAGCTATATAGGCCACTTTTTGCATCTATTTCTCCTGCTTTAATGTCAAAGTTTTCATCCACTTTTAAATTTAAAGGCAAGCCAAAAGAATAAATTTCAAGAGAATTATGCTTTTTAAGCAGTGTAAATTCATAATTTTTAGCATCTTTAAAAGCTACGATTTTTGCATTTAAAAGCTCTAAATTTAAAAGTTTTAAAGCTTTTTGAAGCAAGCTTTCATGGATAAAATAATAAGGAGTGCAAATTTGGCTTAATTTTTCATGTGAGCGTGCTAGAATTTCAAGCCCTATGCCATTGATATCGCCTATGCTAATGGCTAATTTTTTCATCTTTAAAGCAGTGCTTTCATTTCTAAAATCGCATTTTGTAGTCCTACAAAAACCGATCTTGCTACAATACTTTGGCCGATATTAAGTTCGCAAATTTTTTTGATATTTGCTATTTGGCTTACATTTTTATAATTTAGCCCATGCCCAGCAGCGACTTTTAATCCAAGCTCCACTCCTTTTTTAGCACAAATTTCTATATTGTTTAACTCCTCTTCAAATTTACTTTGTAATGTTTTTTTGCTTAAATCAAATTCTTTTAAAGCAAAGGCTGTATGAGAGATATTGCTAAAAAGTGCGTTATGCAAATTTGCATAATGTCCTGTGTGAAGTTCTATAAAATCAGCTTTTAATTCATATGATTTTTGTATATCTTCTAAGCTAGGATTGATAAAAAGTGAAACCTCGATTTGCGCATTTTGAAGTTTTTCTATACTTTCTTTGATTTTATTATGATTTAAATTTAGCCCCCCTTCTGTGGTAAGCTCTTCTCTTTTTTCAGGCACTAGGGTGATACGATGAGGTTTTAATTTAAGTGCTAAGTTTAGAATTTCATCATTTAAAGCACATTCTAAATTGATAGGACTTTTGCAAAAGCGTATGATATTTTCTAAATCAAAATCTTGAGCATGACGACGATCTTCTCTTACATGCAAAGTGATTTGATCTCCAAATTTAGCAGCTATAAAAGCGGCTTCTAAAAGATCAGGATCATTTACCATTCTAGCTTGTCTTAATACTGCAATGTGGTCGATATTTACACCTAAAAGCATATTTTTCCTTTAGAACTTTTTTGCTATTATACTATAAATTTAAATAAGGATAGTGATGTTAGGTATAGATCTTGGCTCAAATACTTTAAGAGCGGTTTTTATAAATGAAAAATTTGAAAAATTGGATGAATATGAATTTATCATAGGTTCGGCTAAAAACTTAGATAAAACTGGAAAGATAAGTGATGAAGCCATAGAAAAACTTCGCAATGCACTTCAAGAAATAGCTAAAAAATATGACTTAAGCCAAGCAAGAGCAGTCGCAACTGCAGCTTTTAGAAAAGCAAGCAATACGAATGAAATTTTTACTCGTTTAAAACAGGAATTTCAAATTGATTTTAAAGTGATAGATGCCAAAATTGAAGCTAAAATCAGCGTTTTGGGTATGAAAAGGGGGCTTTTAAATTTAGGCTTAAATTTGGATTGTGGGTATTGTGATTTAGGGGGCGCATCTTGTGAATTTTCTTTTAGGGATAATTTTCAAAGTTTTGATTTTGGTATTATCAGTTTTTATGAAAAATGCAAGATAAAAAAAATCGCAAATTCTTTTTCTTTTAAAAAAATACTTCAAAAATATCCTAATTTTCCTTATAGATTTAAAGATAAAAAGCTAAAAATTCATTTTTTAATTCACGATAATTTTTTAAAAACCATGGCTTTTGAGGCCTTTGGGCAAAGCAATGGTTTAAAAAAAGCATTAAAACAAAGCAAGATGAAAAATATCGTTTTAAATTCAGGTGTCCCTACGGCTTTAGCGGCTTTAAAAAAAGGCTTAAATTATGAAAAATACGAGGCAAAGAAAATCAATGGTGCAAGATTAAATATCAATGATTTTTTAACTTTTGGGCAAAAACTTTGGTATATGGATGAAAAAAAGGCAAGTTTTTGGGTAGGAAATACGCGAAAAAATTATTTAGTTGCGGGATGTTTTTTGCTTTTTAGTATTTTTGAAAGAGAAAAACTTATAGTGATTGATGAGGGTTTAAGGGAGGGGCTTTGTATGGCTGATTTAAATTTAAAAGATTACCAATGAAAATTACCATAGCAATTATTTTTTACTTTATTTACCCTAATCTTTTTAAGTGCATGTGCTTTTAAAGAAAAAAAGCAAGTGAAATAAAAACTCTTGCAAGTAATTATGGTGGAATTTATATCTTTGATAAAAAAATAAGAGAAGAGATATTGGAATTAGAGAAAAAAAAGAGAAGAATTTCGTAGTAAGTATTTGGGTAGTGAAATTAAAGTAGGAAATGAAACTCATTTTGTGAATTTTTCTTATTTGAAGAAAAAATTCCCCCAAATCCTTTCTAATGGTTGTAAATATTATCGTAATGATTATAATTATAAAATAGGAGAATCAAACTTCAACTTCAAAGATAAACCCGAATTTGCATACTATGAAGATCAATTTAAAGCATATATGGGTGAAGAAAACTATAAAAAATTAAGACCTTATTTAGGTATGACAACTTATTATGTGTGTGAGGGTAAAAAATATCCTGTTGTTTTTTCTACCATGATAGATTATAAAGTAAAAAACTATGGTTTATTTGGAGATGAAGGAAGAGGATTTAGCTTTTCAAGCATAAGTCGTAAAAGTGCAGGCGGAGGATCTTTTCATTATTTTACCAATGGTAAATTTATAAAAAGTGATGAAAAATATACAGGACAAAGTTACTGATGAATCCTAAAGAACTTATCTCTCAAATCAAAGACTATGCTAATATAGCAGATGCTAGTTATGCAATGCTTGATTTGAAAAATAAAGAAAACAATCATGCTAGAATTTAGCAAATTCAAAGAAGTGAAATTTTTCATCAAAATTAAAAAATAAAATTTTACTTTGTGAAAGAAAATTTTCATAAGTCTTAAGATTTTTATCTTTGATGTATTTTAATAATTCTTCAAAACCAAAATCAATCAAGGCTTGGTTTTGTTTTTTTAGAGCTAAGAGTTTAAAATCATGTTCTTTTATAAGCTGTTGAATTTGATTAAAATTGACATTGTAGGTTAAATCGCTTTTACCAAAAAAATCTTTTAAAGTGATTTCAAAAGGATTAAAAACTTCATGTTTTTGATAAATTCTAATGCTAAATTGTTGGGGATTAAACACGCCATAATCAAAACTTGCAAAGATAAATTTTTTAGAAGCTTTATCCAAATCTTTAAAAAATTCTTCCAATTCTAGGCTTAATTCGCCTTTTTTTAAATTTAAAATTTCGCATTTTTCTTTTAATTTAGCCTCCATAGGCTCAAAAACAAGTTTAAAATCTTTAATAAAGGCCATTTTATCATCATCTATCAATTCACAAGTAAAACTATCAAAAAGCTCATTGCAAAAGAAAAAGGCATTTTCAAAATGACATTCTTTTAAGCTTCTCTTATGTGTAAATTCCACGCCTTCTAAGGTCTTTTTTTGCAAATTTCTTAATTTTTCATGAGGCTCTATGATAAAAAAAGAAAGCTTGGAAAAAATTTCAGGCCTAAATTCAAGCAAAGCGGCTAAAAAATCTCTACTCAAATAGCCCTCATTGGCTCCTATTTCTACAAGTTCTAAGGGAAGTTTTAAGACTTTTTTATCTATAAGATCTAAAAAATGCTTTGCTAAAAGAGTGCCAAAAAGATTTCCCACGCTTACTGCGGTAAAAAAATCTCCATTTTTGCCTATACTAACAGCGTTTTTATAATAACTTTCATGCAGCCAAGCGTGAAAAAATTCGCTAAATTTCATTGAAAAAGTGTATTAAATTTAGAGATAAAATCCAAAGGATCTACTTGTTTACCTCCAGCTAAAATACCAAAATGTAAGTGTGGTCCACTAACCCTTCCTGTAGCTCCACTTAGCCCCAAAAAATCACCTTTTTTAACCTTTTGTCCTACCTTAACTTCGATTTTAGAAAGATGATAATACTGCGAGTAAATGCCAAAACCATGATCAATGACTACTGATTTTCCTGCAAAATAGCGATCTTTTGCTATTTTTACTACACCTGAATTAGCCGCATAGATGGGGGTTCCTACAGCGGCTCTAAAGTCTGTTCCGCTATGATAGCTTGCAACTTTTTCATTAAAGGTTCTTGCTTTGCCAAAATCACTCGTAATAAAAGAATTTAAAGGCGTATTAAAAGAGCCATCAAATAAAGCTTTTGGAGTATAAGAACTATAAATTGCATTAGCTTCTTTAAATTCTTTAGCAATGCGTTCTTTAACAGCTTTAGGTGGAAAAACTTTTTTATTCTCTACGCTTAATTTTTCACTTTTGTAATTGCCTTCCAAAGTTTTTATAAAAATTTCTTCTTTTTTGTTTTTATAAAGAGCGGTAAGCTTAGTATTTTGAGGAGGATTTTTATAAGGCAGTGAAAATATAGCTAAAATTTTCTCTTGATTTTTAGGATGAGGAAAGGTAGCTAAAATTTTATCTTCGTTTTTCAAAGAAATAAAATCTTTTTTATCCAGTTCCAAAAATAAAGCTTGTCCTTTGATAAGCTCGAAATTTTGAGCTCCAAAGAGCCAAAGAGCAAGACTTAAAAAAAGAAAAAAAGCTTTCATAGGCTTAGCTCTTTAAGATCGGCAATTTTTAGAAATTCTTCGTAAATTTCATAGATAAGTGCTTGGCGATTATTTTTAAGTTTTTCATCTTTGGCATTGATCATTACTTTATCAAAAAATTCGTCTATAAAAGGTTTAAGTGAGAAGAGATTTTCAAGTTTTTCTTGTAAAGAGTGTGCTTGAATTTTTTCCTTAAAGGCTTTATAAAGTTTATTTTCTGCTTCTTCAACAAAAAGGTTTTCATCGACTTTGTGCGAAGTTTTATTAGCGATATTGGCCAGTCTTTTAAAGGTAGTGAAATTTTCTTGAAAATTAGCTTTTTTGCTTAATTCTATAAGGGCTTTTACGCTTTGATTGATGTGGATAAGATCTGTGCTTTTAGAGCTTAAAACCGCTTTGATAAAAGAAGCATTAACGCTATAAAAGGTATAAAGTCTTTCAAAAATAAAATCTTTTAAAATTTGCATATCAAAGTTTTTATAATGGCTTGCTAGTTTTTCTAGTAGTGCTTGAATGTCAAATTCTTTGTTTAAATTTAGGGCAATTTTGATTATCCCATTAGCAGCACGCCTTAAGGCGTAAGGATCTTTTGTACCGCTTGGAATTTTACCTATGCTAAAAAGTCCTATGAGAGTATCAAGCTTGTTTGCAAGGGCAACTATGCTTGAAAATTCAGTGCTAGGAAGTGGAGCTTGTTCGGAATTTGGTAGGTATTGCTCCTTTATAGCAAGACAAATTTCATAATCTAGACCCATTTTTTGTGCATAATAGCTTCCCATAATGCCTTGCAAATCTGTAAATTCATAAACCATTTGCGTTGCTAAGTCAGCTTTTGCGTATTTGATCGCAGTGCTTATATTTGCGATTTTATCATTGTTTAGCATTTGACATAAAACTTCAGCGATTTTTATCTCTCTTAGACTTTTATCTTGCATTGTTCCTAAGCCTTCAAGATAAGTCATTTTAGCGAGTTTTTCAGGATTTAAGCCACTTTGCAAATCGTTTTGATAGAAAAACATTGCATCACTAAGTCTTGCGCGCAAAACTCTTTCATTACCGTGAATGATTTTTGAGTAATCCTCGCACACTGCATTGCTTACAACGATAAAATGATTACTTAAACCTTTTTCATTAAAGACTGCAAAATAGCGTTGATTTTCTCTCATGGAAGTAATGATAACTTCGCTAGGAATTTGAAGATATTCTTCTTCAAAACTTCCTAAAAGTGCATTAGGGTATTCTGTGATAGCAATAACTTCAGCCAAAAGCTCCTCATCTTCGCCTATTTGGATATTGTTTTGGCTTTCTAGGAGTTTAAATTGCTTGAGTATTCTCTCTTTTCTTTGGAGTGGATCTAAGATAATGTAATTTTTTTCTAAAAGGCTAAAATATTCTTTTGCGTTATTAAATTCTTGCAAGTCATAGCTTACACTTCTGTGTATAAAAGTTTTTTTAGCACTCTTAACACCATAGCTTTCAAATTCGACTAAATTATCATCTAGGATGCAAACTATAGAGCGGATTGCACGGATAAATTCAAAAGAATTCGCACCCCAACGCATGCTTTTACCAAAGTTAAGACTTTTTAAAAATTGATGAATCATCTCTCCTAAAACTTCTTGGCTTTGCAAACCTTTAATGGCTTTTTGATGATACAAGACTTCTTTACCTTTGATCTCTTTAAAAGAAAGCTCATTTTCGCTAATGCCTGCTTTTTGTAAAAAGCTTTGTCCTGCGGCTGATAATTGACCATCCTTATAAGCGACATTTTTAGGTGCACCTATAAATTCAGCAAAGCTATCTTCTTGTTTGCTTGCGAAATTTTTATGAAAAATCACCAAGCGACGCGGAGTGTAGTAAAATTTAAAATCACTCACCAAGCGATAATCTTCTAAAACATCTTTCCATTTTTTTTCTATATTGGCTAATTCTTTTAGTAAAGGAATAGCGGGTAGTTCTTCTGTTCCGATTTCTATTAATAATTCACTCATATGTACTCTTTTAAAAATTTATTTTATTTTAACTCAATTTTCATTAAAAAACTTATAAATACTTCTCTAAAAAGTTTTTAAGTTCGTTTGCATTGCTAAATTCATTTTCTTGTAAATCCTTTTGATACCATTTCGCATGAAAATAAGGCACATTAGCATTTTTCGCACATTCTCTATCTTTTTGACTATCACCTATAAAAACACTTATTTTGTGGGGCGCTTCAGACTTTAAAAGATCTAGCATCATAGGATGGGGTTTGGGTTCTATACCAAGACTTACACCTAAAATTTTATCAAAATAAGGAATGATTTCATGTTTTTTAAGTATGCTAGAAAGCGAGCTTTGAGGCGCATTAGTGGCGATAGCTAAAAAACAATTTTGCTCTTTTAAAAATTCCAATATTTCTTTAACCCCTTCAAATAAAACCACGCTTTGCTCATAGTGTTTGATGAAATATTTTTCAAAACCATCTTTAAAGCTAGAATGATGGAAATTATCTATACTATAAAGCTCTTTTGCCCAGTCTACATTTGGAGTATTGATGGTTTGCATGATTTTCTCCCTAGAAAGTGGGCTTAAATTTAGTTCATTTCTTATCTCATTGACAGCACAAGATATAGCATTTGCACTGTCGATTAAGGTGCCATCCATATCAAAAAATACATTAATCATAATAATCCTTCAAATAAGTTTTATGTTTTTCTTTCTTTTCACCTTTTTTAAGTTTATCTAAAGCATTTGCAAGACTTAGAAGTTCTTCTTTTTGTTTTGAAAAATCAAGGCAATGATTTACAAAATTTTCTAAGCTTTTATTATAGCTTGAATTTAAATTTACCGCCTCGCATTTTTCAACTATTTTTTTATTTTTTTCCATTCTTTCTTGAAATTTCTCTTTATCAAAATTTTCTTTTTTTAAAGCCGAAATAGCTGCATTTGCAAATTTTTCCAAGGCTCTTAAATATTTAACCCTTAGAGTTTTTTCATCTATTTTTGCCAATACCATCCTTTAAGTATTTTTGTGAATTCTGCATTCTAGAGCCTCTTGGACTAAATTTCTTGCGATGACTTTTTCAGATCTTACAATGCGTATGTTTTCATCGATACTTGAAAAAAGTATCTTTTCAAGACTACCATTAACATGGATAATTGTATCAATAGGCTTTGGATAAGAAGCTAAAACCTGACAAATCATTTCGAGTTTGGCTTCGTTGGTTATGGTTACGATTGCTACTGCGCATTCTGTTATATTGGCTATCTTGAGTGTTTCTTCTTGGGCAGCATTGGCAAAAACGACATTTTCACCCCGACTTATGCCAAGTTCTACCAAATTTAAATCACTTTCTAAAACCAAATAAGGAACACCAGTATTTTTGATTTTTTGCACTATCTCTTGTCCTAAGCGTCCGTATCCAAAGATTACAAGATGATTTTTTAGGGTGCTGTGAGTGCTTTGCTGAACAACATTAGTGTTTAAAGTCATATCTTCTACTACATTGGCTATTTTTCTTATATTGTTTAATACAAAAGGGGTGATAATCATAGTTACAATAGAAACAACAATCAAAATTTGAGCAGTTTCAACATCTAGCATACTTTTTGCTTGCAAGAGCGAGAAGATTGCCAAAGCAAATTCTCCAACTTGAGCGATAGAAAAAGCAGTTTTTAAAGCCACTCTTTTTTTGGTATATAAAAATAAAAAACCACATACTATGCCAAATTTTAAACCCATTATAAGTAAGGTTAAGACACAGATAATAAACCAATTTTGTGCTACGATATGAAGCTGAATTTGCATTCCTACGGTTATAAAAAATAAGCCTAAGAGTAAATCTCTAAAAGGGATTAAGTCTGCTTCGATTTTATGTTTATATTTAGTTTCTGCTATCAAGGCTCCTGCGATAAAAGCTCCTAAAGAATAAGAAAAACCAAAATAATTTGCCAAAAAGCTTGCCCCAATCACCATAAAGAGTATAGTACTGATAAAAATTTCTTGCGAGGAAGCGCGTATAATCAGTCTAAATATCCTATCGACTAAGTATTTACCTATAAAGAAAAGTAAAGCGATTAAGATAACTGCTGAAAGAAGAGTTGTAAGGAGTAATTGTCCTATGTTTTGATTATTTGAAGAGAAAATATCCACAAGCAATAACAAAGGAATCACAGCTATGTCTTGAAAAAGTAAAATCCCTAAGGCTTTTCTTCCGTATTGCTCATTAATATCGCCATTATCATTTAAAATTTTAAGCACCACTGCGGTTGAAGAAAGAGCTAGAGCAAAACCTACTATGGTTGCGCTTTTATCACCAAGTCCTAAAATTCCTATAGCTAGCAACATAAAAACAAAGCCGCAAGTAAGCATTTGTAAAGAGCCATTTAAAAATACCTCTTGTTTCATGGCTATTAAATGCTTAAAAGAAAATTCAAGCCCTATAGTAAACATTAAAAATACTATACCAAATTCAGCAATATGTGTAATCTCACCCTTGCCACTTAGATGATAAATTTTAGAAATAATCTCTCCTGCAGCAATGTAACCGATAATAGTAGGAATTTCAAATTTCTTGAAAATAACATTAAGAACGATAGCTAGAGCAGCTGTAATTAAAAAAATTTCTAAAAAATTATCCATCTATTTTTTTTCATAAAAAATTAAATCAAAACTATTTTTATGTTTTACAACTGCTTTTGAGCTTGCATTTGGATTTTGTTGTTTGCTAAGCTCTAAGCGTAGCTCATCGATTAAATTTTCAAATTCATGAAGTTGATTTTTAAGCTTTAAAATCACATCTACTCCTGCCAAATTTACCCCCATATCGCGCGTTAAACGCAAGATAAGCTTGATACGATCGATATCCCTTTGAGAATAGAGCCTTATTTTTCCATCAGTTCTACTAGGTTCTATCAAACCTTCTCTTTCATATTGTCTTAGGGTTTGTGGATGTATGCTTAATACTTTTGCTACGACACTTATTAAATATACGGGTTCATTATAATGGTGTTCCATGACTTTACTCCTTTTTTTATGATAGTTTTTCTTTTAGCATTTCGATTAATTTCTCATCTAAGGTTTCAGTGTTTGGTAAAACAACATTTAATACCAAATACATATCTCCATAGATGTCACTTTTGCGATTTTGCACCCCATAGCCTTTAAGGCGAATTTTTTGTCCGTTTTTAGAATTTGCAGGTATGGTTATGGTGGCTTCTTTTTTGTTTTCCTTAAGAGTATTAACGGTGACTTTTCCACCAAATAGGGCAGTTTTTAAAGAGATATCAACTTTTTGATATAAATCATCATCTTCTCTTTGATATATTTCACTTTCTCCTAATTTAACTTTAACAATCAAATCCCCGCGTGTTCCATTGCGGCCATTTTTACCCTTGTTACGAATTCTAAGTTTTTCTCCTTGTTTGATCCCATGTGGAATCTTAAATTTGATCGTTTCTCCTTGAAGATTAAAGCTATATTCTCCACCTACCACTGCTTTTTCAAAAGGAATGCTAAGTTCTATAGTAGAATCCAAATCCTCTTCTTCAAATCCGCCAAAACCTCCAAAGCCGGTGTTAAAGCCTTTTGATGAAAAACCATTAAAACGACTTCCTCTAGAAGAGCCTCCACCAAAGCCTCCACCAAAGAGATCTTTTAAGATATCATCTAAATTGACCCCACCTGTATTTTTTGAGAAATCGTGAAAACTTTGTCCTCCAAACATGGAGTCTCCGTATTGATCGTATTGTGCGCGTTTTTTTTCATCACTTAAAATTTCATAAGCGGCATTGATTTCTTTAAATTTTTCTTCAGCGCCTTTTTCTTTATTGATATCAGGATGATATTGTCTTGCTAAACGACGATAGGCTTTTTTTATTTCATCTGCGCTAGCATTTTTAGATACTCCAAGTGTTTCATATAAGCTATTCATGTTATTCCTTAAAAAATATATAATTGTTTTATTTAATAGAAATTATATCAAAAACTTTAGCCTAAGTCAATCAAGTTTTATAAATTTTTATCACTCAAGCTTTCATTTACAATTTTGTAAATTTTCGGTTTTATACTTATGAAATGCGTAAAATATTTTACAAATTATATGTTTTAAGAATAATATAAATAAAAAAGGAAACAAAATGAAAAAGCTTATTGTATCATTGAGTTTAGCAAGTGCTTTATTTGCTGCAAATATCAATTTTAATGAAACAAGTATAACAAGCAATCGTGTCAATCCTGCGGCTGGAGATGTAGTTCTTTCTTATCATAATTCGATAAGAGATGCTAAAAAATCTGTTGTAAATATCTCTACTTCAAAAACCATTACAAGAGCCAATCGTCCAAGTCCTTTAGATGATTTTTTTAACGACCCTTATTTTAAACAATTTTTTGATTTTGATTTTCCACAAAGAAGAGGAGGAAATGATAAAGAAGTGGTAAGCTCTTTGGGCTCGGGTGTGATTATTTCGCAAGATGGTTATATCGTTACAAACAACCATGTAGTAGATGATGCAGATACTATCAGTGTAAGTTTGCCAGGCAGTGATACAGAATATAAAGCCAAGCTTATAGGCAAGGATCCAAAGACGGATTTAGCAGTGATTAAAATAGAAGCAAACAATCTTTGGGCTATTACTTTTACAAATTCAGATGATTTAATGGAAGGAGATGTTGTTTTTGCCTTAGGAAATCCTTTTGGTGTTGGATTTAGTGTTACAAGCGGGATAATTTCTGCTTTAAATAAAGACAATATAGGCTTAAACCAATATGAAAATTTCATCCAAACAGATGCTTCAATCAATCCTGGAAATTCAGGCGGCGCTTTAGTCGATAGTCGCGGATTTTTAGTAGGAATAAATTCAGCCATTCTTTCTCGTGGGGGTGGAAATAATGGCATCGGCTTTGCAATACCTTCGAATATGGTGAAAGATATAGCTAAAAAGCTTATTGAAAAGGGTAGGATTGATAGAGGATTTTTGGGTGTAACTATTTCTGCTTTACAGGGTGATACTAAAAAAGCTTATAAAAATCAAGATGGTGCTTTAATTACCGATATACAAAAGGGTTCAAGTGCTGATGAAGCAGGACTTAAGCGTGGGGACTTGGTAACTAAGGTAAATGATAAAGTGATTAAAAGTCCAAGCGATCTTAAAAACTATATAGGCACTTTAGAGATAGGTCAAAAAATTTCACTCGATTTTGAAAGAGATGGGGAAAATAAAAGGGTTGATTTTATCCTTAAAGGAGAAAAAGAAAATCCTAAAACCGTTCAAAATGATTTGATCGAGGGTATGACTTTAAGAAATTTAGATCCAAGATTTAAAGAGCGTTTGCAAATTCCAAAAGATGTAAATGGGGTTTTTGTAGAAAGTGTTAAAGATAAGAGCAGGGCTAAGGATTCAGGATTTAAAGAGGGTGATATCATTATAGGCGTAGGACAAAGTGAAATTAAAAATTTAAAAGATTTAGAACAAGCCTTAAGACAAGTGAAGAAAAAAGAATTTACTAAAATTTGGGTTTATCGTAATGGTTTTGCAACTTTGTTGATACTTAAATAATTTTTATGAAAGGGTTTCCCTTTCGTTATATAATTTAGTTTAGAATTTAAAAACTAAGATTAAATACAGTAAAAGGAATGCAATGACAAATATCCTTATGATAGAAGATGATTTAGAGCTTGCTGAAATTACGGCTGAGTATTTAGAAAAATTTGATATGAAAGTTGATATCGCACACGAGCCTTATATAGGTCTTTCAAAACTTGCTTTAAAAGAATATCAGCTTATAATTTTGGATCTTTCCTTGCCAGGACTTGATGGACTTGAAGTGTGTGAGGAAATTCGTAAAAAGTATGATACGCCTATTATTATCTCAAGCGCTAGACATGATATTACAGATAAGGTTAATGCTTTAGAATTGGGCGCGGATGATTATTTGCCAAAGCCTTATAATCCTAAAGAACTTCAAGCGCGCATTAAAAGCCATTTAAGACGCATTTCAAATACAAAAAGCGCCATAGCAAAAAGCGTTAAAGATCTTGTTTATGATCAATACAAGCATATCATCACAATGAAAGGACAAGAGCTGACTTTAACCAATGCGGAATTTGACATTTTAAGCTATTTGATCAAAAAAGAAGGCGGTGTTGTCAGTCGCGAAGAGCTTGTTTATAATTGTTCTTCAATCAGTGAAGACTCAAGCAATAAAAGCATCGATGTAATCATCAGCCGTATTCGTCAAAAAATGGGTGATGATCCAAAAACTCCAAAATATATCCATTCTATCAGAGGTATAGGCTATAAGCTGACTCAATGAATCGTTCATCTATTTTTTATACCATAACTTTTATTTTTATTTTTGCTGGTGTCAGTGTTATTCTTGGGTTTTTGTGGCTTATAGAATACGATCAGCAAAATTATACTAGAGAATTAAATACCAAATATTCTTTAATAGCCAACGCAAGGCTTTTAAATTTTGCAGGGATAATTAGTGAAAGAGAATTTGAAGAACAAACGAAAAATTACAATAAAATGGAGCCTATCTTAGAGGTTAGACAAATTCGTAGAATTCTTTTTGGCGGGGAAGTGTTAGCTAGAGTCGAGGTCAATAATGGCTTGATCGAAATCATCTCTTATGATAGACAAGTGTATTTAAATATCATTTTTGATGGCAAGGTAAATCTTTACAAAGATCAAGACTATCAAACCTATAGATATTTTATCATTAAAGCCATAGCTGTAGCCGTGATTTGTATACTTGTGTTGCTCTATATTTATATATTTAAAAAACTGAAGCCTTTAAAAGCTTTAAAGAAGCAAATTGATAAATTTGCACAAGGAAAGCTTAATGATATAGAAGATGTAAGCACGGGGGTGGATGAAATTTCTCAAGTAAGTGAGGCTTTTTATCAAGCGATCGTTCAAATTCGTAAGCTCAATCAATCACGCCAATTTTTCTTAAGAAATATGATGCACGAGCTTAAAACCCCGATTACCAAAGGGCTTATAACTCTTGAAATGCTAGAGGATAATAAATACAAAGAAAGATTAGAAAGTATATTTAACCGTCTTGAAATTCTTATCAATGAATTTGCGGCCATAGAGCAGATTACTTCAGGAGCAGCATTTATCAACCGCAAAAAATACAATATTTTAGATGTTTTGGATGAAGCCAAAGAAATTGCTATGCGAGATGATAATAACATACGCATTTTTATGGATGAAAGCTTTTTTGTAAATGTAGATTTCAAGCTTTTTACCACTGCGATTAAAAATATGATTGATAATGGTATTAAGCATTCTGAAAATGGCTTTATACAAATCGATATAATGGATGATTATATTTGTTTTAAAAATAGAGGTCCTGAATTAAATAACACTTTAGAGTATTATACTCAAGCTTTTACCCAAGGAGGCTCGAAGCAAAAATCAAGCTTTGGACTTGGACTTTACATAGTCAATACTATTTTAGAATCTCATGGAATGAAGCTTGATTATGATTATGAAGAGGGTGTAAATTTATTTTATTTTAGAAATTTAAAGAGTATTATCGTTAAAGAATAAAATATTTTTTGCATTTTTTTAAAAAAATGCTTGACAAAGTTTTAAAAATCAAATATAATTACATTTTACTTTTTAAGATATTCCGGATTAGCTCAGCGGTAGAGTAGTCGGCTGTTAACCGATTGGTCGTAGGTTCGAATCCTACATCCGGAGCCACTTCTAACTCTCTATAAAATCATATTTTATTTTTTAATAAATCCAAATATTAAGTTATGGAATTAAGTATATTTTATCATACCAAAACCCAATGTTATAATCATATCAGTTTTTTAATTTATTTTTTATCTTTTAAATAGCAAATTTTGATATAAATTCTTAGTATTTGAAATATGAAATTTATTTATTTTATGTTTGTATTTTCATTATGAAGCATGGTGTAAATTTTTGCGTGTGATGCTTGAATTATAAGCATTATAAAATACTTAAATTTTAAGATATTATAGAATTTTAAATATAAAGATATTATTTAAGAGTAATTTTGTATTAAAATTTCACTCAGAACATCTCATTTTTATTTTTTTAATAAAACAATAAGTATAATCCGAACCATAAAAAAGAAGGGGAATATAATGTTAAAAAGTCCTGATCGTATATTGTGTATTTAAAAAAAAAGGGGGGGGGGATGAACATAACTAATCTTTTAAACATAAAACATTTTTTAAATACTTCATCATACTTTACTAATCATCTTAGCAAATCTTTAAGAGTTATTGTAAATATTTCTGTAATTACAAGTTTGGTTTTAGCTCAAAGCTTAACAGCATCAAATTTACCTAGCGGAGGTAAGTTTATCAATGGAACTGGAAGTATTGCTACAAATGGCAATATAATGAATATCACAGGAGATAAAACACACAATGTGATTGCTTGGGGCGGTGGATTTAATATCGGAAAAGACAATACTGTTAATTTCACTACAAATGGCAAAAACTATTTAAATCTAGATTATACCAACAAAGCTTCTCAAATTCTAGGAACTTTAAATGGTGGAACTAACAATGTTTATATTGTAAATCCTAGTGGGGTATTAGTAGGCGAAGGAGCTACAATCAATGCCAATAAATTTGGAGTTTCTATAACTCCAATGGGTATAGATGCAATCAATACTTTTTCAGTCGATGGTTCTTTTTCTCCAGTTTTTAATGCCAATAAAGGCGATGTGGTTAATATGGGAACTATTAAAGCCAATGAAATTGTTTTAGTAGGAAACAAGGTAGAAAATATAAAAGGAACACTTCAAGCAGATAAAGTAGATATCAAGGGAGATAAGGTTTATTTAGAAGATTTTGGAATCAACTCTACTCATTTAAAAGCAGAAATTGGGAGTGAAGGCTTTTTTAAATATGAGGTAAAAGATGTATATGATGCCTATAAAGATGATTCAAATTTAGTTGATAATTATGAGTTTACTGGTACTGCTACTATTAATGGAAATTTTAAAGAATACCTTTACATTGGATCTCAAAGTGCAAGCAATGAAGAGATGATTAATTCTTGGAAAGGATTTGCAAAATTAGTCAATGAGGGGATATTTGGAGAATTAAAATTTAAAGATGTATATTTAGGCAAAGATATTGATTTTGCAGGTGCTAGTACAATCAATCCTGTGGGGTTTGGTAATGGTTTTGTAGGTAATTTTTATGGTAATAACCATACACTTTCTAATATACAAATTGATGTTGCTGATAAAACTTATGTAGGATTATTTGGTTATATTAAGGGTGGGAGTGTGCAAAATTTAACTATTGATGGATTGCAATTTCCCAAATATGCCTTTTCTTATAAATACCTAGGAGGACTTGCAGGGCATATAGAAAATGGAACTTTTTCTAATATTGCTTTAGATACCATAGAAGGCTTTAATGGCGAAAATAGTTCTTCTGGTGGTTTCGCAGGAGAGATAAATTCTGGGACTTTTAATAATATCAGTTTAAAAAATCTAGGCAACATTGGAGTTGCGAAATATGCAGGTGGCTTTGCTGGTCAAATTAACGGTGGAGATTTTTCAAGTATTATTTTAAGTAATATAGAAAGTATTTATGGTAAGAATAATGGTGGGGGTTTTGTAGGATATACAACGGGCAATACAACTTTTGATGGCATCGGTTTAAAAGATATAAGATTTATTAAATCTGGAGCTTTTACAGGTGGTTTTGCGGGAATGACATAAGGTAATGTGATATTTGAGAATATTGTTCTAAATGATTTAGAAGAGATTAGTGGTAGTCATGCAGGTGGCTTTGTGGGAGGTGTTCTTAATAATGAGAATGGTATAGCGAGCTTATCAAATATCGTTTTAAACAATATTGAAAGTATTAAAGGTATTGGTTTTATAGGTGGCTTTGCCGGATGGATAAACAATGGAACTTTTGAAAATATTGCTTTAAATAATATAAAAAATATTAGTGATAATAATTATGCAGGTGGCTTTACAGGATATGCAGGCGCTGGAACTTATAAAAATATTATTTTAAATAACATAGGAGAAATTAGCGCCAATGGTACCGCTAGTCTGGATGAAAAATCTATTTATGCAGGTGGATTTGTTGGAAATATAGAGAATGGTAGTAACATTGCCAATTCTAATATTTACTTCTATGGGTTATTAAATTCATCGTCGAACAAGAATTATATTACCCACAATGAAAATATCCTAAATCTATCAAATACAACTGATTTTCAAACTTTTATTAATCAAAGCAAAATTGCAGGTTTGGAGTATCTTACAAATACTTCCACTAGCAACTCCCATCTTCATATGATAAATGGTGGTAAAATAGGAAATGAGAAATTCAAAATCACCTTCGATAAGGATAATTTTACTTACAATACTCCAAAAATATCAGAGGTAGATCCCGACGGATCAGGATCAAGCTCTTCACCTACAGCTCCAAACGAAGGAGAGCTTTCAAGTATTACTCTTGAACAGAGTGATTTTGAAGATGAAATTTTAAAAACCATCATCGATGAAATTTTAAATGAGGATTATGTGTTAAATATAGATTCTATCGATTTTAACAAATTCAATGAAGGTGATGTGGCTATTCTTTTATATCTATTAAAAAATACAAGCGATAAAAAGCTAAAAGAATCTTTAAAACAATCCTTAGAATTCTATACTGAATTTAACAAAGGAGGATTAAAAACAGAATTTGAAAAATGGTATGGAAGTGATGAAAGTACTTACAAAACCTCTATGGGTAAATACAATTATATCATTGAGAGTCTTGCCAATCTAAAAGAGTATGTAAACACTATTTTAAAACCTGAATTAAAAAGTATTAAAAACAATCTCAATCGATTGGAATTTTTAAAAGCTGAAATAAAAAGATTAGAAAGAGTCTATCAAAAAGCTATGCAAAATGATTTACTTCCTTATGATCAGTTAGAAGTTGTCTATAAAAACACACAAGAAAAAATCGATGCTTACTATGCTGAAGCACAGGGTTTATTGGATATTCTTAAAAACAAAAATAAACCTTTTTTAGACGATTTAATTACTAAAGAATATTCATTTGAAGATAAATATACTGATATTCAAGGGACATTTGCTATCGCAGGAAGTAGTATTGATGCTAATGCCATCGAAAATTTGGCAGATAAACCTATTTTATCTCTTCCAGAAAATGAGAATTCAGGAGATAGCCAAACTACAAACAACACAGATAGCACAGATATAGTTAATACTTTTTCTAAACAAGTAAAACTTACCTCTACAGAGTCTATTCTTATTCTTCCTGCAGAAGAAACACAAAGTCATATCAAAGAAGACGAAAGAGAACGAGGAAGAGTTTGCATCACAAGTGACAATGCAAAAACTAATAATCCTTGTATAGCAATCACATTTTAATCACAAAGAAAGTAAAAGCTTTCTTTGTGAGATAAACAAGATTTTAATCAAATATAATTTCAATTTATTAAGTTGAGGGGGAAAATAATGCAGGTGAAATTTTTTCTAAAAAATAGAATATTTTTATCTTTTGCGAGCGTAGCTTTGATATTTAATAGCGTATCGTATGCAGCAAGTCAAGCTATATCTATAGGCGATAAAAGATTTCAAACTCCAAGGCATAGTTTTTCTAATGAGGAAGTTTGGGATTTTGATGACAAAACCTTTAAGCAAATCAATGGCACTAATTATTATGGTGTATTTAAACAAGGACTTGTAAGCGACATCACTTTAGAAGTTTTTAACCCTAAGCAGTCTTTACAAGGCGCTAAGCTTGAAATTTTAACTCTTAATCATTCCTCAGAAGAAATCTTGGAAGTGCAAAGTATGCATGCTGCTAACCCTATGGATAAAAACTTGCATCCTATAAAAATCCTTCCTTTTTTAGTGGCCGGGAGTTCTCTAAAGGGAGATTCTATCAACAATAAACTTCTTATTAAAGAGGCAGAATTAAGCTCTGCGGTTTTTCTAGAGCCAAGCAACATAAAAACAAAAAATCCTCCAAAAAAAGAAGAGAAAGATAAAATAAATTATGTTATTAGTGGTGGGCTTGCTAGAGAAGGAAATGCGAAAAATAATACCTTAGAACTTCTTGATGGAAGTTATATAAATATGGGAGTAGAAAATATTTATAATCTTAAATTAAACGGAGCTCCTTATGCTGTAGGAGGGCTTGCTATCTTTGGTGATGCGATAGGAAATTCTTTGCTTGCCCAAAAAGGCTCTAAAGTAGATATTCACACTGCCTCTTTTTATAGAGATATGGTAGGGGAATTTATTCTTGATGAAAGGATAACCCATCTTGTTGGAGGATTAGCCTATAATGGAAAGGTTGAAAAAAATAAACTTAATCTTAATGGGGTGGAATTCAACATCCATGCTCCAAGCGGTTTGTATTCTTCTTTTGCTCCTGTTCATATCGCGGGAGCTTTTGTTGATGGGAATGGTAAAAAAGCTTATGATGCAACCAAAAACACCCTTGTTATAGATAATTTTCTTTTAAATTTAAGAGCGGATGGAAAAACTCCCATTTTTTATAACGCTATTTTTTAGCAAATTTCTTTGGAGGAAAGACAAATAAAGGGGATGCAAATGCAAACTCCATTGTCTTAAAAGATGTTCCTGCGCTAAAAAGAATAAGTAAAAAAGTGAAAGTACAAGGGATTTATGATTTCTTTAGTGGATACACACTTGATGGAGAGGCTAATTTTAATGTGATTGATTTTAAAGATTCTCAAGCTTCTCTACCACTTTTTATTTATGCAACCACACAAGAAAACTTTGAAGGATCTATCCATTATCCAGAGTATGCAAAACACAATAAGATTAGCTTAAATAATGTCTTTGGAAGAAAGGATATTCGCTCTGGAGTAGAGGCTATGAATGTAGAAAACAATCAAGTCTTCTATCACAATGTAGAAGCACAAGCTTCTGGAGAGGGAGTTAATAGAGAAAGCAGTGTGTATATTAGAGCAGCCAATCTTGCAAAGAATAATCTCTTTAAAGCAAGCAATTATTGGGCGACTTCTATGCTTAATATTTATGGTATTCGTGAGGTGGAAGAATCTAAAAATAATCAAGTTATTTTTAATAATGTAGGCTTTAATACTGATAGAATTTCTGAAGGTTCGGAATTGATTTTAATAGGTGGAGTTGGCAAGAGAGTACATCACAATCTTTTAAGTATTCAAGATTTAGAAATTGGAGCTTATGATAAAGAAAAAGATTTTATCTATATTGCAGCAAGTGCAATTCCTGATGCCAATAGCAATCTAGCACTCTCTTATGGCAATACACTCTATATTGGTGGAGATGTTTCTATCCATGAGCGATCGCTTTTAAATGTGCTAAGTGGGAGTGTGATTAGAATTCCAAACTATACAAATAATAAAGCCGATGATATCACACTGCCTGCACCTTCTTTGGCGCAGCTTACAAAAGATAACCATTTGATTTTAGAGCAAGCTCTGAGGGCTAGAGTAGTTAATAACTTTGAACATTATAGTTTAATTTATCATTCTAATAATCAAGATAAACCTTTTATTGAAAGTTTAGAGACTCCTATTAATCTCTCTGAAGAATCCTAAATCACTCTACTTTTAAAAAAGGGAGAAAAAGCTCCTGAAAAAGGAAGTAAAATTGCATTAATTTCAAGTCAAAATGGTTTTAGTGGTATTAATGGCAATGCTATGAATAAAAGCCAATTAAATCAACTCTTAGGGAGGATTTCTAAAAATCCAAAAACACTTAATTATAAAAAGATTCCTCAGCTCCAACAAGAAAACCTAAGGGTTGTTCCTTTAACTTTATCTTTAGATAATAAAGGAAAAGTGATTTATGGAGAAATCCAAAGTGATTAAAAATCAATAACTTAACAAAGAAAATTTTAAAAGAAGGACAAAAAATGAAAAAAATATTAGTGGGTTTAAAATTGTGTGTAGGAGTATGCATAGCGAATGATATCCTAATCAAAAAGGGAGAGAATCTTTATAAAAAATGTATTGCTTGTCATGGCGTAAATGGAGATAAAATAGCTCCTGGAAGCAAGGGTAATATCAAAATCGGAGGATTAAATAAAGCCTATCTCATAAAACAGCTTCAAGGCTATGCTGTAGGGAAAGCAGATAATGGGGGAGCAAAAGTTATCATGTATGCTAATATGAAAAATTGGAAATTTACCACTTCCGATATTGAAGCAGTGAGTGCTTATATCGCCCAATTGCCTAAAGCAAAATAAAAAATACAAAGCAAGGAAATTTATGGAAAAACCTTTTTTAAAGAGTATCATTCTAGCTTCTTGTCTTTTAACAAGAGCACTTTCGCAACAAAACAAAGAAAATGCAGAAGCTTTAGAGCAAATGATAGAGATTTCCCATTATAAAAATGTCCCTCAAAACGAAAACACTCAAAATACTCTAAAAAGTAAACAATCCCCTTTAGATATTAAAATGGATAAACAAGATTCTTTACAAGAGGATACTAAGAAAGTCTTAGATAAAGAGGGATTAGTAGCACCAAGCTCTGAAGAATTTCGCTTTAAATATAAATTCTTTGTGGATACTAAAGAGGATGGAAAAACACTCACTTTAGAAGATCTTGGAATCAATGAAGTATGGCTTAGAGAATCTATTATTGCTCTAAAAAGATCGGATTTAAATGTAGAAACCTTGCAAGAAATTGTCAATATCGTTTCTTATTATTTTCAATACCATGGTTATCCATCGGCAACTGCCTATATTCCTCAACAAGAGATCACAGATTCAATCCAAATTAATATTATGCTAGGAAAACTTGGAGAATATCAAGTTAAAAATTATTCTAAGCATCTAAAAGAGAGTGCTATTAGCTCTAAGCTAAAAGAATCACTCCAAGGAAAAATTTTAAGAACTAAAGCATTGGAAGATGCGATTTATAAAATCAATGAAATGTCAGGAATTAAAGCAAGCGGAAGTTTAGTTGCTGGGAGTGAGTACGAAACTACAGATGTGATTATTACAATAGAAGATTCCAAAAAAGCAAATGCGATACTTTTCTTTGATAATTATGGAAGCAAGGGCTCTGGTGTTTATAGAGCTGGTGTGAGTGGCGCTTTAAATAATCTCTTAGGATATGGAGATTCTCTTAATTACTTTGCACAACTTTCTGATGAAATGCAAAAAAGTTATGGATTTACTTATAATTTTTTCTTAGGAAATCTCAAAGTTTCTCCTAGAGTGAATAAAAGCAATTATGAATTAGGAGAAGAATACGAAAGTTTAGGTGCTTATGGAAGTTCTTTAGATTTAGGGGTGGATTTATCTTATCCACTCTTTATCAACACAACTAATTCTCTATATCTTACTGGAGGTTATGTTTATAGAAAGCTTGAAGATATTTATGGAAGCTTTGGAATTGATTTTAACAAAGAAAGCAATGCCTTTTATTTAGGAACTGAAGGAACTATAGGTTTAATTCCTAATAACATTCTTAGCTATAACACGCAACTTACTTATGGGGATATAAAGCCAAAAAGTGTATTTTTAGAAAATAGTCCTGTCATGGGAGAATTTTGGAAATTTAATGCAGCTTCGAATAATGCTTATTATTTTAATAATAAAATTTCACACATTCTTAATATTAGCTATCAAAAAACTATCGGAGATTATCAGCTAGATTCTAGTGAGACTGCGACTTTGGGAGGAGCTTACGGCGTTAGAGCTTATCCTAATGGATTTGGAGAGGCAGATAGTATGATTTTAACAACAATTGGACTAAGATTTAATATATTTAATCCTAATTTTTACATTACCCCTTTTTTATGAATTTGCCCATGGATGGAATGAAGATTATTTAGATAATGATATCAATATGGCGGGTAGAGAAGGAAAAAATGATATTTTTGTGGATGCAGTGGGGTTGGAATTGCTTTATATTAAACCCAATGGATTTTATATTAAACTAGATTTAGCAAAGGCAGCTTATAAATACGAAGCAGATGGAAAAAGAAGAGATAGACTCTATACAAGTATGGGATTTTATTTTTAAGGCTTTTAAATCAATTTTACAGCCAAGAAACTTTATCGCATTGTGATAAAGTTTCTATAAAAGTTTTTATTCAGGTTTTTTGAGGTTCTTAACGATTTTATCTATCTTTTTACTTGCTTTTGAATAATCTCCGTCCTTTAGTTCTTCTAAGGCTTCGATAGCAAAATCAAAATCACCTAAATCATCTGATTCCTTTTGAAGATTTTCCACAACCTTATCTATCTTTTTACTTGCTTTTGAATAATCTCCGTCTTTTAATTCTTCTAAGGCATTGACTGCAAAAGAAAAATCTTCAATTTCGTTAAGATAGGCTTCTAAGGCTTCTCTAACTATACTTGATTTAGGCTTGGAAAGATTTTTACTCAAATTATCTAAGCGTTTTTTAAGTTCTAAAGGCATTCTAAGGGAATAATTTCTAGTTTCTTGTTTCATTAACTTAACCTTTCTAGGAATGTTTTTGAAAAAATGTAATTGCTTGCTTACAGATTTTGCAAGTGAATTTGTGCCCTTGTAATTCAATTTTTTGATGGATACCATAAGGGACATCATGTACTTTACCTGGGCAATTGCATTTATAAAGATAAAATTGCGGCTTGTCATCATCACTATCATCTGCTGCTTCAAAGCTGACATCTTTACCTTCATCTGTTGCTAAAGAAGAGCTTCTCCATTTTTCTACCTTCATGTCTTCATAGAGTATGTGCTCTAAAAGCCATTTTTTCGCTATGATGTAAAGTTTTTCCTTAAGATCATTTGTAGATTTGATATCTTTAATAAGATTAATCATAGTTTGTATGATTTCTTTATGAATTTTTTTATGTTCTTCAAATGCTGGATAAGCAATGAGTTGCATATATTTTTCTTCATCATTAAAATGATCTTTCATGTAATTGAAAAATTCAGCCAAAAGCTCTTTTACTTCATTTTTGCTTACCGATCTATCAGAAACAATTTCAACCTTTGCTGCAAGCTCAAAAAGTTTTTTATGCTGATCATCAATTTTGGCATTGTGCACACTAAAACTGCTATCCCATTTTGGAAGCATTTTGACTCCTTGAAAAATTTATTTGCATTAAAGATTATAACATAAAAATAAGTTAAATATAAATTAATTTGTATTAAACCATTTTTTCAATATTTTTTGATACAATTTCAAGAAATATCAAAGAAAGGTGTCTTGTGGCAGCTAGAATTCTGCTTTTAGAAGATGATTTAAGTTTAAGTGAGATTATAGAAGAATTTTTAATCGATGAGGGTTATGAAGTTTATTTATGCACCAATGCTAAAGAAGCTTTAGAACTTGCTTATGAAAAACATTTTGATTTGTGGATACTAGATGTTAAGGTTCCTTTGGGTGATGGATTTTCTTTATTAAAAGAATTAAGAGCTTGTGGAAAACAAACTCCAGCTATTTTTATGACTTCTTTAAATACGACAGAAGATTTGAAAGAGGGTTATAATGCAGGTTGTGATGATTATATACGCAAGCCTTTTGAGCTTGCAGAACTTTCAATTCGTATTCAAGTTTTGTTAAAGAGAGCTTTTTCTCATAAAAATGAAGATTATGAAGATTTGGGGAATGGGTTTAAATTCAGCTTTACCTCACAAATTCTTTATCATTTTGATAAGGCTTTAACTCTACCCAGTAAAGAGATCAAGCTATTATCTTTGCTTTTAAAAAATAAAAATAATTTTTTAAGTACAGAAAGAATCTTTGAAGAGCTTTGGGAGTATGATGAAGAACCTAGCGAGCTTAGTTTAAGAGCGTATATTAAAAATTTACGCAAAATATTAGGAAAAGAAAAAATTATCAATCAAAGGGGTAGAGGATATTGCTATGGCTAAAAAAGTCATTAGGCAAATTTTATTGATTTATTTAACTACTACGGGTATTTTTTTAGCAATCTTTTTTACCTTATGGTATCAAAAATTATATGAAGAATTAGTGGTTGTAAAAGGTACTTCTTTAAGAGAAAATCATAGAAATATCATTATAAATATCCTAAATTCTCGTTTTGTTCCTATGAATGAAAGTGCTAGCAATATTGCTCAAAGTACTGGACTTAAATTTGCTATTTTTGATAAAAAACAAGCTATTTTTGATAATTTGGATTTTGATTTTAGAAAAGCAAAGGTTGAACTTAAGGGCAGGGGAATTTACGATGGAAAAGTATTTTTTCTTGATCGTATGAATACAGATAATTATTTTTTAAAACATACAAATGAAGATAATGCAAATACTGAAAGTAGATTGAAAATTTTAATTCAAGGTGAGGATGTTAAAAAGGATCTTATTTGGATTAGAATAAAGGTTTTTTCTTTTGCTATTATGGCTTTTTGCATATTGGGTTTGATAGCTTATATTTTAGTAAAAATTGCCCTAAAGCCACTAGAGGATAAGATTATCACTCTTAATCGGTTTATCAAAGATTCAACCCATGAGCTTAACACCCCTTTAAGTGTGATTTTGATGAGTATAGAACAACTTGAAAATCAAAAACTAGAGCATAATACCAAATTCACAAGGATAAAATTAGCTGCAAAAAGTTTATCTCAAGTGTATTCAGATCTTGTTTTTTATAATTTTCCCAATACCTTAGAGCTTAACAAACAAGAACTTGACCTAAAAGCATTGATTGAAGAAAGGCTAGAATATTTTAAAATATTTTTTGAGCAAAAGAAAATCAGTCTAAAGCTTAATTTACATCAAGCAAGTATTTTCGCTTCTAAAAACCAAATTTCTAAACTCATAGATAATCTTTTAAGTAATGCAATCAAATACAACAAAAAAGGTGGGGAAATTTCGATAGAGTTAAAAACAGGTTTTTTAAGTATCGCAGACACAGGTTGTGGAATTTCAAAATCAAATCTTAAGCATATTTTTGATAGATATGCGAGATTTAATACCGATCAAGGAGGTTTTGGCATAGGGCTTTCTTTGGTGAAAAAGATTTGCGATGATAATGATATTAAAATCATTTGCGAATCTGTAGAAAATCAAGGGAGTGTTTTTGAGTTAAGCTGGAGTGCAAAGAAGATTTGAAAAAGGACAATAAAATTTTTGCATCCACTTGCTTGAAACTCTCTATAAACATTTTCTCATTTTATAATAGTTATTATCAATAAAAATTTATTTTTCTATAAAAATAAGTTTATTAAAAAAGCTTTATTATAGATATTTAATCTTATAAAATAAAATAAATTTTTGATAATTAATATTAAATTTATTAAATATAAAGTAGAATTTCACAAATTACAAAGGAGAGAAATGAACCATGAAAAAAGTTTGATTTATCTCATAGCTTTATGTTTGTCTTATACAGCTATGCAAGCTGTTTGTAAATATGCCGAAGAACAAAGAGAAGATAGGGCTGTGCCTATTGCTGCTTTAATAAGGCTTGGTATGGGTTATGGCATTTCGTATGCTAATGCACCAGGTGTTGGAGAGCAAACATACATAGGAAGACCACCTTTTGGGGGATGTCATTGACACACAATGATTTAAGCAATCTTTGTATCTTAATTTCACTTTTATTTTTAGAGTATATTTTGATAAATGCGAAGACTTTTAGGCAAATGACTCGCTTTGCAAATTTTTATGGCGTGATTATGGTATTGTCTTTTATCGTATCTTGGCAGATTTTTAATGCGTATTTTAATTTTCTTGTTTTTTTGATTTTATTTTTTGTATCTTATAAAATTTGGCAGTTTAAAAAGAAATAATCAGCAAGGAATTTGCTGATTATTCGTAGTAGGGCTTACATCATTCCGCCCATGCCACCCATTCCGCCCATGCCACTCATATCAGGCATTGCAGGTTTATCTTCTTTGATCTCGCTGATTGTTGCTTCTGTGGTTAAAAGCATACTAGCTACAGAAACTGCATTAAGTAAAGCTACTCTTTCTACTTTAACTGGATCGATAATTCCACTTTCAAGCATATTTACATATTCGCCTTTTGCAGCATCAAAACCTGTATTTTCATCCTTAGCATTTTCAACGCTGTTTACAACTACACCTGCATCAAATCCTGCATTTTCAGCGATTTGTCTTAAAGGTGCTCTTAAAGCTCTTTCAACTATAGCCGCGCCGATAGCTTCATCACCTTTTAAATCAAGATTGATTTTAGCTTTAGCTTTGATTAAAGCTGCGCCACCGCCTATTACTATACCTTCTTCAACTGCTGCTTTAGTTGCACTTAAAGCATCATCAACGCGATCTTTTTTCTCTTTCATTTCAGTTTCAGTTGCCGCACCTACTTTGATAACTGCAACACCACCGCTTAATTTAGCAAGTCTTTCTTGTAATTTTTCTCTATCATAATCAGAGCTTGTTTCAGCTATTTGAGCCTTGATTTGATTTACTCTTGCATCAATATTTGCTTTTTCGCCTGCGCCATTTACGATGGTTGTGTTATCTTTATCGATGATTACGCTTGAAGCTTGTCCAAGATCTTGTATTGTAGCGCTTTCAAGAGTTCTTCCAAGCTCTTCAGAGATCACTTCACCACCTGTTAAAATCGCTATATCTTCAAGCATAGCTTTTCTTCTATCTCCAAAACCTGGAGCTTTTACAGCAGAGATATTTAATACGCCGCGTAGTTTGTTTACAACTAAAGTTGCAAGTGCTTCACCTTCGATATCTTCAGCGATGATTAAAAGTGGTTTCCCTGTTTTTTGAATTTGTTCTAAAACCGGTAACAAATCTTTTAAATTTGCAATTTTTTTATCAAAAAGCAAGATATAAGGATTTGAAAGTTCTACCGTCATTTTTTCTGCATTGGTTATAAAATAAGGGCTTAAATAACCTCTGTCAAATTGCATACCTTCAACTACATTTAATTCATCATTGATTGATTTTGCCTCTTCAACAGTGATAACACCATCTTTGCCTACTTTTTCCATAGCATCAGCAATTAAATTTCCGATTTTTTCATCAGAGTTGGCTGAAATTGTAGCAACTTGTGCAATTTCTTTTTTATCTTTTACTTCGCGAGAAAGTTTTTTAAGTTCTGCTACTATAGCTTCGCAAGCCTTATCCATACCGCGTTTTACTTCGATAGGATTTGCACCTGCTGTGATATTTCTTAAACCTTCTTTGAAAATTGCATGAGCTAAAACCGTTGCAGTAGTTGTTCCATCGCCTGCTTGATCAGCTGTTTTACTCGCTACTTCTCTTACGAGTGAAGCACCCATATTTTCAAGACTATCTTTAAGCTCTACTTCTTTAGCAACACTTACGCCATCTTTAGTAATGCTTGGAGCACCAAAGCTTTTTTGGATTAAAACATTGCGTCCTCTTGGTCCCATAGTAACTTTTACTGCATCATTTAATTTTTTAACACCTTCATAAAGTTTGTTTCTTGCTTCATCTGAAAAAATAATTTCTTTTGCCATTTTTTATCCTTTTTTATAAATTATTTTAAAATTCCTAAAATATCATCTAAATTTAAAACTAAATATTCGCTATTATCAATTTTGATTTCTGTTCCGCCATATTTAGCAAATACGATTTTATCACCATTTGCAATATCAGTGATTTCTTTACTTACTGCTACTACTTCACCCATTAAAGGCTTTTCTTTAGCATTATCTGGTATAATTATACCTGAAGCTGTTGTTTTGGTTTCTTCTACGCGTTTTACTAAAACACGCTTTCCTAAAGGTTGAAAATTCATTTTGTCCATCCTTAAAAATATTGATTTTTAGCACTCTTTAATTTTGAGTGATAATATCATACTATAAAAAATGAATTTTGTCAATACTTTGAGTAAAAATATTTATAAAACTTTAGTTAATTAGACTAAAGTTAATTAATAAAAAAAACTAAAGGATTTAAAGTGAAGAAAATATTTTATGGAGTAGCGGCTTTTATTGTGGTGCTTTTAATCGCACTTTATACCTTGCTTTTTACTAGCCTTGGTAATAATATAGTCGCAAATTTTATTCAAGATAAAATCAAGCAAAGTACAGGTCTTGATGCCAATATTACTCAGTTTGTTTTGTGTTTTTCAAGTCTTGATATTGAGGCAAATTTAGCCAATATGGCCGATTTAAAACTAGAAGGAAATTTAAGTCTATTTAAACTTGGCTTTGATCTTGATTATATTATCAGTTTGGATAAAAATTATGCTAAAAATTTAGGTTTAAATTTAAATCAAAATTTGGCTTTTTTGGGAAAGATTAATGGTAAATCGAGCGATTTTATGATCGATGGCAAGGGGTATTTGTTTGGCTCTAATGTGCTTTTAGATGCAAGAGTTTATAATTATTCTCCTATTGCTTTAAATTTAAGCGCTAACGATCTTCAAATTTCTGAATTGCTAGCACTTTTTGGACGAGGAAATTTAGCCAAAGGAACTATAGATATAGCAAGTAAAATTTCTGCTAAAGATTTAAAACCTGATGGAAATGCTATCATTAAACTTGATAATACTTATATAAATTATGCAGAAATTAAAAAAGAATTCAATATAGATTTACCTGAAAATTCCAATCTTAAAGCTGAAATTTTAGCAAATATTAAAGATGATACAGTCTATACAGTGAGTAAAATTTATAATAGTTATTTAACTTTACAAACTCAAAAAACCCTTTATAATCTTATTCAAAATACCCTAAATACGGATTTTGATCTATCAGTCCCTAATCTTGCAAAACTTGAAAAGCTTACAAAAACAAAGCTAAATGGATCTTTAGGAGTAAAGGGTGATGCGAGTGTAGCTAATAATGCTTTAACTGGTTTAAATGCTAATGTTATAGGGCTTGGCGGAGAAGTGAAGGCAAATTTAAAAAACAATCAATTAAATCTTAATGCAAGCAATGCTAGCTTGGAAAAAATACTAGCTCTTATAGGCTATGGTGGTATTGTTTCTGGAAATTTAAATGCAAATCTTGTAAGCGAGGGATTGGATTTTGCAAATTTCAATGCAGATGTAAAAATCAATAATGCAAAATTAAATAGTGCTGAAATTAAAAAAATAGCCAAGCTCGATCTTCCAAATACAAATTTTAGTCTTGATGCCAAAGCTAAAGCTAAAAATGGCAATATATCTTATAATGCGCTTTTAGCGTCTAATTTGCTCAATATTAAAAAACTTGATGGAACTTACAATCTTAAAAATGCAGAATTAAACACAGACTTAAATGCTTTTATTGATGATTTATCTCAATTTAATGCCATAGCAGGACAAAAGTTACAAGGCAAGGCAGAACTTAACGCAAAAGCACATATTATAGGCGCTCAAATTCAGAATTTAAATGCTAATGCAAATATAGCAGGTGGATTAATCAAGGCAAATTCTAATGGAAAAAAATTAGACTTAGATATAAACAAGCTTGATCTTTCCAAGGTTTTTACTATTGTAGGTATGCCAAATTATGCAAGCGGGATAGTTAATGCTAGTGCGCGTTTAGATGATATAAATTTTAACAATCTTAATGGCAAGATAAATGCAGAAGCTAAAGGTATTTTAAATGCTGTAGTTTTAAGTCAGATAATGGATAAAAAATTTCCAAGCAATACAAATTATGATTTAAATATCAAAGCAGATTTAAAAAATAATATCGCTGATTTTGAGGGTGTTTTAAATTCTTCTTTGGCTAATCTTAGTAATTTTAAAGGAAAATTTGACATTAACAAAATGGTGTTAAATTCGGATTATGTTTTAGATATTGCTGATTTTTCAAAGCTAGGTTTTTTACTCGATAGAAAACTCAAAGGAAAGGCGAGTTTTAATGGAAAAATTGGTTTTGATAAAACTTTAAATTTTACTGCATTGAGTAAAAATTTATTTGAAGGAAAACTTGATAGTACTTTGAAAAATAATATTTTAAATGCAAAGTTAGAGGGAGTGGATTTAAGTACTTTGGCAAGTGGACTTGATTTTATAGATATATATCAAGGCAAGGCAAATTTAGATGCTAAGTATAATCTTATAAGCGAGCAAGGAGAGGTTAATGCAGATATGAAAGAGGGTAAGCTTAAACCTAATGCTATCACTGCAGCTCTTAAGCTTATTACTTTAAAAGATATCACTACTGATGTTTTTCATACTGCCAATGCTAAAGCGCTTATTAACAAAGAAAACATCAAGCTTGATTTAAATATGCAAGCGGATCGTTCTTATGTCCTTGTTTCTTCAGGTATGCTGAATTCTAAAAGCGGAAGCTTGAATTTGCCTTTTGATATCAAGATAGATAGAGCCAATTTTAAAGGCAATATAACAGGAACAACACAAAAGCCCCAAGTTAAACTTGAAGCGGGTAGTGTAGTAAATTCCATTAAAAATATTGTAGGCGATAAAGCCCAAGATGGAGTTCAAAAAGCAGGAGAAAAAGTAGATGAGGGTATCAATAAATTATTGAATAAAATTTTTTAAGGTTAAGTGATGTTTAATGGACTTATAAGAGAGATTGCTAAGGTTAAATCTTATCAAAATAATGTTTTGAATTTAAAGGCAAATTATCGCCCTAATTTGGGCGATAGTGTAGCTGTTAATGGAGCTTGTTTGAGCGTGACTAAACTTCATAGCGATGGTTTTGAACTCGAACTTTCACACGAGAGTCGCAAGCACATAGCAGTACAAAATTTAAAAGATAAGGTGCATATAGAACCTGCTTTAAGGTATGGAGATAGGATAGATGGACATTTGATGCAAGGACATATTGATTTTATTGGTAGGCTTGAAAAGATTGAAAAAGATGAAAATGGGGTTGATTTTTATATAGCTTTGCCTAAAGAAGCGATGAAATTTATGGCAAGAAAAGGCAGTATAGGTATAGATGGGGTTAGCCTTACGATCAATGAAATTATAGAAAATGGCGTTAGATTAACCATTATACCTATTACTTTTAAGGAAACACTTTTTAAAGAATATGAAATAGGCCGAGAAATCAATATAGAAAGCGATTTGCTTGCTCGTTATATTTATGCACAAATGCAAGATAAGGATAAGGGACTATCATGGGAAGAAGTGGAGAGAATTGCTTATCTTTACTAAAGAATCAAAAAGTCAGTGTTTTTTGCGCTTATGATAAAGACTATAATATCTTTAGAGCCAAAGTTCATAAAGAAAATTTATTTTCTCATTTGGGTTTTAAGGATATTGAAAAATGTGTTTTTATGGATCAAATTCACTCCAATAAAGTTGAAATTTATGATGAGAATTTAAAAAATCTAAGTTGCGATGGCTTGATAAGTATAGAAAAAAATACCGCACTTTGTGTTTTAAGTGCTGATTGTTTGCCTTTGATTTTATGGCATGAAAGTGGCATTATAGCGGCACTTCATTCAGGAAGAAAAGGGAGTTTTGAAAATATTTTAAAAGAGTGTGTGGATAAAATTTATACAAAAAATCCTAATTTAGACATGCAGAAATTTCATCTTTTTATCTTGCCTAGTATTTGTGCTAAAAACTATGAAATAGATGGAGAAATTTTAGAATTTGCAAGAGTAGAATTTAAAGATTTTTTAGATGAAAGAAAACTTGATTTAAAAGCTTTGGTAAAATTTCAGGCTCAAAATTTAGGTATTAAAAATATTATCGACAGTAATATTTGTAGTTTTGATGATAAGACATTTTACTCTTATCGTCGCGATAAGACTTTAAAACGCTTTGTGAGTGTTGTTTATCTAAAGGGTTGATTTGATGTATGAAAAAAAAGATTTAAGAGTATTAAAAATTATTCAAAAAGCTAGAGAGTTTGGGGATGGGGATTTGCTTAATGAAGCTTTAGTAAATCAGCTTGTTAATGCTGAATTTAAAGAGATAGAAAGCAAAGAAAGAGAAGGGCTTATAGCTCTTCTTAATTCCTTGATAGAAGCTAAAGATAAGGCTTTGCTTAGCAATCCTTAAAATTCTATATAATTTTCAAAATCTTCTTCTTTAGGAGGATTTGGCTTATTAGCAGCTAAGGCTTCGTTTATAATTCCTTCATATTTTACTATAGTGCTTTTAAATTCTTCTTTGGCTTTTCCGCTTAGCTCTGATTTAGCGATTTTAACTACTGAAGCAGGATTGATGGCTTTATTGTTTAGATAAACACCAAAATGTAAATGTGGGCCTGTACTCATGCCTGTTGAACCTACATAACCAATGAGTTGACCTTGATTTACTTTTTGGCCCTTCTTAATTTTTGCAAAACGACTTAAATGAGCATATAAAGTCATATAGCCTGAATCATGCTTTACTTGTATGACATTTCCATATCCTCCTTTAGTGCCTACAAAAGTGATTGTCCCTTTGCCTGCACTTTTTACAGGTGTTCCAGTAGGCGCTGCATAGTCTATACCAAGGTGTGCACGATAGCGTTTGAGTATAGGATGATATCTTGCAGTACTAAAAGTTGATGATATTCTTGTATAATTTACAGGTTTGGTTAATAAAAAAGCTTCCACTTCTTTTCCATCGCGATTGTAAAAAATATCATTAAAAGCGAATACTTCTTGTGCATTTTTGTTAATTTCTACTACAGCCATTTTTATAGCAATATCCCCCCAAAGTTTTCCCATGCGTCTTTTTTGCTCATAATAAAGAGTAACCTTATCGCCTTTTTGGATATTGCGAAAGTTAACACTTCCTCGAAAGGAGCGCACCATAGCACGAGCTAGAGTACTGCTACCACTTTCTTCATAAACATCTTGATAGGCTGAACTTTTGATTGTTAAATGTAAAATTCTATCTTCTTTTTGATAAGAAATAGGAGAAAAGGCAAGGGTGTATTGATTGTTTTTATCTTTATAAATATGAATTTGTAAATCATCACTGATAGGGATTAAAACTTGTTCTATATTATTATTTTCATCTTTTAAAACTTGATATTTTACTTTATAAGCTATATCAGAGGCAAGTTCTTGATCTTCTCTATCAAGCCCATAATAAAGCGATATAGGGATAGAATTTCTTTGCAAGAATTTAAGCAAAGTATCGCCATTATCCCAAGTAAGTTCTTCAACGCTAAGTGCGGCAAAACTTTGAATAACAAATGCAAATAGGAGTAAGAGTTTTTTCATATAAAGACCTTATTTTTTCGAGGATTTTTAAATTTTTAAAAGCTATATTTTACTTTATAATTCTTACAATTGCTTAACAAAAAAGGATTATAATACATTAAATTGATTTTTTAAGGAGTTAGTTTGCTTAAATTTCTAGCATTTATTTTAAGCTTAAGTATGAGTCTTTTTGCAATAGATTTAAATTTAAAGCCTGTAAAAATGGAACTTTTAAAGGTTGAAGATATTTATGGTTATGTTGAAGATAGTCCTGATATAAAATTAAATTCAAGCGGTGTTGTTATACAGCGTTTTCAAACTTCAAAAAGCATTATAGCAAGAGCTAGTGTTATAGCTAAAGAAAAGGGTTTGGCAAAATTAAAATTCAGTGTTTTTGCTGATCTTGAGCAAGATGCCTTGCCTTTGCCAAATGTTGTACCACAAAAGGGTAATGAGGTGGTTTTAAATTTTCTTTATGATAGAGGTTTAGTGATTGCTCCAGATGAACAAACTTATAATGAGCTTGTATTTAGCTTTCCAGAAATTTATTTTACTCATATTGATATGCTAGGAGCACAACTCATCCGCTCTTCATCTCTTGCTCCAAAGCGTAGTGATTTTAGAAAATTTTGTGCCGATAATGCTGTGGGAATTTTGATTTTTGCTTTAGAGGATAAGGCAAAGATAGTTGATTGTCAAGATTTTAGTGAGCTTTATGAATTAACCATATCTAAACCAAGCAGTATACAAGTTCCTTTTTATTCTCGTATAGGTGGTTATAAAAGTAATTTTTTTGATTTTAATTCCCAAGAAGTGGGTAATTATTATAGATATTATGATGCTTTAATTAATATTCCTAAGGTAAGCCAATGAAAAAAGAATTTGAACAATATTTTATAAAACTTCTAGGTAGTGAAAATGCTTATTTTGATGATATTCATAAGCGTGCTTATAGTTATGATGCTACAAAAAAGCATTATTTGCCCGATGGGGTGCTGTTTCCAAGAAACGAGGAGGATATTTCTAAAATATTAAAATTTTGTAATGAAAATAATATCATTATCATTCCTCGTGGGGCGGGTTCGGGTTTTACAGGAGGAGCTTTGGCTGTTAATGGAGGTTTGATTTTAAGCTTTGAAAAACATATGAATAAAATTCTAGAAATCGATCTTGAAAATTTAGTCGCAGTAGTGCAACCAGGTGTGATTAATATACATTTACAAAGAGAAGTGGCTAAGCATGGACTTTTTTATCCGCCCGATCCTGCTAGCATGGAGTATTCTAGCTTAGGAGGCAATGTAAGTGAAAATGCTGGAGGTATGAGAGCTGCAAAGTATGGCATTACTAAAGATTATGTTATGGCTTTAAGGGCTGTGTTGCCTAATGGGGAAATCATTCGTGCGGGTAAACGCACCATCAAAGATGTTGCAGGATATAATCTCGCAGGTATTTTAATCGCGAGTGAGGGTTCTTTAGCGGTTTTAAGTGAGCTTACCTTAAAGCTTATTGTCTTGCCTAAATTCAAGAAAACAGCTTTTGGAATTTTTCCAAGTGTAAAAAGCGCTATGAATGCAGTTTATAAGAGTCTTGCAAGTGGGGTTAATCCTGTATCTATGGAATTTTTAGATAATCTTAGCATTAGAGCAGTAGAAAGTAAATTTAACAAAGGTTTGCCTGTGGATGCGGGAGCTATTTTGATTGCTGATGTAGATGGCAATGTAAAAGAAGCTATTGATGAAGATTTGAAAATTTTAGGAGAGCATTTTTTAGACGCAGGAGCAAGTCAGTTTAAAATAGCCAAAGATGAGCAAGAAGCAGCAGATATTTGGTTTGCTAGAAGAAATTGTTCTCAAAGTATAGCTATGTATGGGACTTTAAAATTAAATGAAGATATTACTGTCCCAAGGTCAAAACTTCCTGCTTTACTTGAAGGTATAGATGAAATTTCTAAAAAATATGGTTTTAAAATTCCTTGTTTTGGTCATACTGGTGATGGAAATGTGCATACTAATATTATGGTTCCTGATAAAAATGATGAAGAACAAGTAAAAAAAGGCTATGAAGCAGTAGAAGAGGTATTTAAGCTTACTGTGGAGCTTGGAGGAACTTTAAGTGGAGAGCATGGAATAGGACTTTCTAAGGCTCCTTTTATGAAATTAGCTTTTTCTGATGCCGAAATGAATTTAATGAGAAATATTAAAAAAGCTTTTGACCCAAATAATATTCTCAATCCTTTTAAAATGGGGCTTTAAAAAGGAAAAGATTGAAGAGAATTTTTGCTATTTTATCCAATTTGCGAGATAAAGAAATTTTAAATTATGCCGCAGCGCTTAGTTTTTATACTATTTTATCTTTGATACCAATTTTGTTTGTGTGTTTTTCTGTTTTTACGCAAATTTCAAGTTTTAAGGCTTATTATGAAAAAGCCAAGCAAATCATTTTTGCTTTTTTAATACCTGCACAGCAAGATATAGTTGCTGCTTATCTTGACACATTTTTAAATAATAGTGTAAATTTGGGTATAGTGGGTCTTATAGCGATGACCTTTACTTCTTTGGCTTTTTTTTCAGGCTATGATTTTGTAATCAATCGCATTACAAAAAGTGAGCCAAAAGGACTTTGGCAAAGTATTAGTTCTTACTGGACGCTTTTAACCCTTGTCCCACTAGGCTTAGGACTTAGTTTTTATATATCGGGTTTGATTCAGAAAGCTTTGGATGATTATAAAATAGGTTTTAATTTTTTTGAAATTTTGCCTTTTGTGATCATTTGGGGTTTGTTTTTTATATCTTATTCAAGTTCTATTCAAAAAGGAACTCTTAAAAGCTTGATATTCGTTTCTTTTGCGGCGGGAGCTATTTGGTATATAGGAAAGAATTTGTTTGTGTATTATATAGTTTATAACAAAACTTATGCTAGTGTTTATGGTTCTTTTTCTACTATACTTTTTTTCTTTATTTGGATTTATATTTCTTGGATTGTTTATCTTTTTGGGATTAAAATTTATTATTTTTTAAATCATAATCATGATAAAGGGGATAAAATTCGCAAAAATACAAAAAAGAGCTAAAATTTTATAACGCATAGCTATGAAAGAAAGTATGAGATAGGATATTAAAGCCCAAGTTGGTATTTTAATATTTAAAGCATAAAATTTAAGATTAAAAAAGTCAATCAATACAGGATCTAAAAGATTTCCATGTGCTATAAAATGCAAACATAAAACCAAAGGATAAAAGACTATAAAAATTCCACTCAAAATAATGGCTAGGAATTGCTGATAGCTGATAAGAGGAAAGAAATAAAGCACAGGAGTAATCATACAAAAAAATGTCCATATATTCACTAAGATGATATTTAAGAAATTGTTAAATAATTTTGAAAAATGGTGCAAATATAAAAAAATATAAAAAACTCCTAGGCAAGAAAAGAAAAATCCTATACTCAATAAAAGCCTAGGATAAAGGACTATACAAAGATATATACTTATAAAAAGGGTAAAAAAGCTTAGAATTTTGATATTTTTACAAAGCAGATAAAAACCCCAAAGAGCCATGATTAAAGAACGAACATAAGAAGGCACAAAGCCTATAAGATAAGCATAAGCAAAAAGCAAGATAAAAATAAAAATGCTTAAATCAAAGCGTAAGCTTCTATAGGGAAAATATCTTTTTTGAAAAAAACTATACAAGGGTGCGAGTATAAAAAATACCAAAGTAAAAAGTAAACCTATATGATAACCACTGATTGCTATTAAATGAGCAACACCATAATGATTAACATCGTTTCTAAGTTCTGAGGAGATGGGTAGGGCAAAAAATAAAGCTCCGTAAAATTCTTGTATTTTTTCATTTGTATGTTGGTTTAAAAAATAAGAAATGAGAGTATTGTTTTTAAGATATCCTAATACTTCAAAACCATAGCTAGGAGCATAAAAGCTTTTTCCAAGATAATCCTTAAAGGAAATATTATTTGTGATTATTTTTAAATTCAAAAGCTGATTTTTGCTTAAATTTAAATCCTTAAAGCTTGTAGTATAAAGGATAAAATCCTTTGTTTTAAGTTTTAAAACCCAGTATTTTTTATTGTTTTTATTATGTTTTGGATAATACTGTAAAAGCAAGGCATTTTCTACTAGATAATGTTTCTTTTCTTTAAGGTTTAAAAAATGATTATATTCTAAAAATATATTAAAAACAAAAACAATAAAGCCAAATAAAAATAAATAACGGAATTCTTTAAGGTTTAGATATAAAGAATTCCAAAAAGACATTATTTTTTAGAAAATTTAGTCAAATAAAACCAAATAATTCCAACCAATACGATTAAAAATAAAGGTGCAATATAAGGATAAGAGCTTAACTTATTAAAAATTGCTTCTATGGCAAAACCAAATGCATAAGCGCTATATCCTAAAAGCACTGCCCAAAGTAAACTAGCAAAAGTATTGATGATGAAAAAATTAATAAATTTATATTTTGCTATGCCTGCAGCTATGGGGATAAAAGTTTTTAAGCCATAGACAAATTTTTGAGTTATAAGCAAAACGACTCCATGTTGTTTGGTTTTCATCATAGCAAGGGCAAGTTTTCGGCGATGATTTTTAAAATAAGGCATAATATCTTTTTTATAGTATTTTCCAAGTATAAAAAGCAAGGTAGAACCCAAAGTATTAGCCACAAAAGCTATGCTTATACATAAAGCCAAATCCATTTTTCCTTGAGAGCTTAAAACTCCAGCGGCTAAAATTCCTACCATTCCACCACCTAAAGAATAGAAAAATAAAACTATATAGCCGTATTTTAGTAAGGTATCTATCATATCTTGCATATTAGCTCTCTTATTTGGCGTATTCTATGGCTCTTAGTTCGCGTATGACATTTACCTTGATTTCTCCAGGGTATTGCATTTTTTCTTGAATTTCAGCAGCTATTTCTTTGGCTAAAAGCACGCTTTCATCATCATTTACAAGTTTTGCATTTGCAATGACACGAATTTCTCTTCCCGCATTAATCGCATAAGCATTTTTAATACCTTCTTTGCTTTTAGCAATCTCTTCAAGCTCGCTTACTCTTCTTAAGAAAGCTTCTAAGACTTCGCGTCTAGCACCCGGTCTTGCAGCGCTGAGCGTATCGGCTGCGCAAACGGCTGCTGATTCTATGCTTGTAGCTTCTTCATGTCCATGGTGAGCATAAATAGCATTAATAACCACAGGATGTTCTTTATAGCGTTTGCAAAGTTCTGCTCCTAAGTCTACATGAGAGCCTTCAAAATCATGCGTTAAAGCTTTGCCTATGTCGTGTAAAATTCCTGCGCGTCGTGCTAAATTTTCATCCCCTCCACACTCAGCAGCGATGATTCCTGCTAAATGAGCTACTTCTAAAGAATGTGCTAAAGCATTTTGTCCATAGCTTGCGCGGTATTTAAGCTTTCCTATAAGTTTGGTGATTTCTGGATGGACCTTAGAAAGCCCTAAGTCCATCAGTATAGTTTCACCTTCTTCTAAAATAGCATTATCAAATTCTTTGCATACTTTTTCGTGAATTTCTTCTATGCGAGCAGGCTGAATTCTTCCATCTTCTACTAAAAGTTCAATCACCTTAGTTGCAATAGCACGGCGATAAAGATTAAAGCAACTTACTATGATGGCTCCAGGTGTATCATCGATGATGATATCTACTCCTAAAACCATTTCTAAGGTTTTAACATTGCGTCCTTCTTTGCCTATGATACGCCCTTTTAACTCATCGTTTTTGATGTTGACAACATTAATAAGTCTTTCAGCAGCAAATTCTCCTGCAAAACGAGAGGTTGCTTGTGCTATGATGTAATTTGCCTTTCTTTTAGCCTCATTTCTAGCCTCTTCTTCATATCTCCTAACGATATGAGCAATTTCATTGCGTGAGTTTTCTTCTACTTTTTCAAGAATGATATTTTTTGCTTCATCTTGAGTGAGCCCTGCTGAATGTTCTAAAATATTTAAAACATCATTGAGTTTTGTTTGGTATTGTTTTTTAAGCTTGTCAGCATCTGATTGTAAATCAAGCATTTGTTTTTTAGAGCGTAATAATTCTTCTTGATTTTCTTTTAAGCTTTCTTCTTGAAGTTGAAGTTTTTGCTCTTTTTTGGATAATTCATCAAATTTTTGATTGAATTCTTTTTGAATTTTGTGAGTTTTATCCTCGTATTTTTTTTTCACTTCAAGTTCGGCATTAAGGATTGAATTTTTGGCATCTTTTAAAATCAGTTCAGCTTCGTATTCTATAGCTTTTGCTTTCGCTTTTGCTTGCTCAACAAAAATTTCATATTTAGCATCATTGATTTTTTTTGCAACTAAATATCCTATTCCAAGACCGACTATAGCGGTTATAAGTGCGATAAGTGATTCTATCATATTTGTTGTCTTTCTTGTAGTATTTTTTATAAGGGTTGATATAAAATTCACCCGCAATATCATGCTCTTGGGTTAATTTTTTTTCACTTATAGCATTGATACTTTGAGCAAAAATTACAAGAGGTTTATAGTTTAAATTTTCAAAAAATCTATCATAAAAACCTTGCCCATGTCCTATTCTTTTTAATTCTCTATCTACTCCTATCACGGGTATGATAGCTATATCAATTTTAGTTTTCAAAAAGGAGTCCATGGGTTCTAATACCCCAAACCTTTTTTTAATAAAAGGCAATCTTAATTTTACAATTTTTAAACTTTTATCTTGCATAAATGGGACAAAAAGTTTATGATTTTTACTAAAAATATGTCTAAATTTGAGTAAATTTGGCTCATATCCTAAAGGAATGAAAATTAGAATATTTTTCGCTTTTGTTTTTTTAATCAAGTTAAAACATTCCTTAAACACTATGAAATCTTGCTTGAATTTAAGTTTTTTGTGTTGCGCGAGACGGTTTTTTTGCAAAGTCCTAAAAGATGTTTTTTGCATCGTGTGCCTTTTTAAAAATTATTATCTTAACTATGATATAATTTTAACATTTTTTACAAAGATACAAGGAAAATAATAGAATGAAAATTAAAAAAGTATTTACACTAGCTATACTCTTGAGTTTTTTTGTTGCTTGTAGCAATGATAAAGAAAAAGATCAAAGTGATATGAATGCAAGCGTTCAATCAAGCTTAAGTCAAAGTGAGAACTTGAGATTTAATCTCAATTTAATAGACGGAAATTCAATTTTTATAAAAAAAGATAATGAAAATTTAAATTTTGCTGATGGAGATAAAGCAACTTTGTTTGTGTTTTTTACTACTTGGTGTTCCCCTTGTATTGCAGAGATTCCGCATCTTAATAAGCTTCAAGAAAAATATGAAGAGCAGTTTAATATAGTGGGTGTTTTACTTGAAGATAAGAGTGATGAGGAGCTTAGAGCTTTTGCTCAAAAAAATCAGATTTTATATAAAATAGCCAATGGTGAAAATAATTATCTTTTAGCTAAAATTTTAGGCGGAGTTAATGGAATTCCTACTATGTTTTTATATGATAAAAACTCTCAGCTTATAAATCAATACTTAGGATTGATTCCAGAAGAAATGTTAGAAATTGATATACAAAAGGCGATACTTTAATGTTTGATTTTTTTAAAAAAGGACTTGCAAAAACCCTTGAAAGTATAGTGGGTGTTAAAGGTGAAAATAAAAAAATTACCAAAGATTTACTAGAGGAAATTTTACTTGAAGCAGATGTGGCGTATGAGATCGTAGAAGAAATCATTTATTATTTACCACCCAGTGATGAGGTTAAAAAAGAAGATTTAAAGCGTGTGATGGGTTCTTATTTTCTTTACGAAAATAAAGAATTCTTAGATGAAAAGCCTTTTGTGGAGCTTATTTTAGGGGTAAATGGCGCGGGTAAAACCACGAGTATAGCTAAGCTTGCTAATTTATACAAAAGCCAAGGTCAAAAAGTGATTTTAGGCGCTTGTGATACTTTTAGGGCAGGGGCGATAGAGCAGCTAAGACTTTGGTCTGAAAAAGTAGGGGTAGATATAGTTTTAACCCAACAAGGTCATGATCCTTCGGCGGTTGCTTTTGATACTATTAGCAAGGCTAGAGCTAAGGGTTTTGATAAGGTTATCATCGATACAGCGGGTCGTTTGCAAAATCAAAAAAATTTAGCCAATGAGCTAGAGAAAATCGTTAGAATTTCGGCTAAAGCTATGCCTCATGCCCCGCATAGAAAAATTTTAGTACTTGATGGCACTCAAGGCAATGCCGGCATTTTACAAGCTAAAGCTTTTAATGAACTTGTTCAGCTTGATGGAGTTATTATTACTAAACTTGATGGCACAGCAAAGGGTGGAGCGCTTTTTAGTATAGCGCGTGAATTAGAACTTCCTATTTTGTATATAGGGGTGGGTGAAAAAATGCAAGATTTGATAGAATTTAATGCACAAAATTTCTTAGACACACTTTTAGAGGGTGTTTTTGATTAATTTAATTGTTCAAGCCTTAAAAAATTTTCTAAAGATTCCTTAATCTTATCTAGCTTTAAATTTTTCGCTATAAATACCAATTGCGAAGGATGATTAAGGCTTGAAATTTTAGTATGCGTAGGATGATAAATCAGATGTCCTACTCCATTAATGTTGGTTAGATAAGATTCCTCTGTATTGATAAGTCCTTTTACTCTTAGAATTTTTGATCCGTGTTCATGTAAAAGCATGCTAAGCCAAATGCTAAAAATATTCCAATTTATAGCCTTGTCAAAAATAAGAGTTATAGAACTTATGTCATCTTTATGGCTTTTTATTTCTATATTTTTAATTTCTCTTTGAATTTTATGATGGCTAGAAAGCATATCGAAATTAAAATTTTCTTTGCTTATGATTTGTATATTAGGATATAAAGTGTTTATCTTTTCTTCTAAGCTTTGGGTATGGGGATTAAGATCTTTTTTTGTGAGTATTAAAAAATCAGAGCTTAATATTTGATTGCAAGCTTCTTCATTTTGTAAGTGATTAAGCCCTTCAAAAGCGTCAATACAAGTGATAATATTGGCTAATTCAAAATGGTTGGCTAAAAACACATCACTTTGAAAAGTAAAGATAATAGGTGCAGGATTTGCTAAGCCTGAGGTTTCTAGTATGACTCTTTGAGGTTTTTTACCTTTGTTTTCAAAATTGTCAAGCAATTCTTTAAATTTCTTTTGCAAATCTTCTCTTTTATTGCAGCAAGCACAACCTGCATTTAAAAATAAAGTTTGCTCCTCGATAAAATCTGTTTGTACGAGTTTATGATCTAAAGAAACTTCCCCTAGTTCGTTGATTACAAGAGCGATATCGTTAAGAGCTTGATTGGTTAATATTTCTTTTAAAAAGGTTGTTTTTCCACTTCCTAAAAAACCGGTAACAACATGAACGGGAATTTTAGCCATGCTTAGCTCTTAAAAAATGAAGTAGATTTTCATCTAATACATCAAATGATTTTTTTTCAAGCTCGCTAGCCTTAATCCACAAATCGCCCAAATCATTAACGATAATATCACGCCCTTTTTTATTGCTTAGTATGTATTTTGAATTTTGCCATTCTTTAAGTTTTAATCCATAAAATTCTAAAATTTCATTTAAAATTTTGACTTTTTTAAGTCTTATCCTTAATCTTTCTTTTTGTTCTTCACCTACGCTAAGTTCGTGTTTTTCTTCTTTAAAATTTAATTCACTCCAATGTAAAGTACTTATCATTTCGCCACATAAAATACACATTTTTATCCTTTTGAATTCACAAGGCTAAAAGCCTTGCAAATTTATTTTTTTCTTGGAAAGCGTTTTGAAAAATCATCCGCCATATCGTTTAAATTTACCCATTTTACACCTTCGTGTTTATTGATATGTTCAATAATTCTTTCATGCATGAGTAAAACTTGAGGTCTAGCGCTTACATCAGGATGTATAGTCATAGGAAAAATAGCATAATCCATTTCTCTATAAACCCAATCAAACTGATCTATCCACATTTGGCCTATATCTCTTGGAGAGACAAAACCAAAGCTATTTGGAGATTTTTTTATAAACATCATAGGAGGAAGATCGTCTAAATACCAATTTGCAGGAATTTCAATCAAATCTGTTTCTTGTCCGCGTACCAAAGGCTTCATCCATTCTTTGGCATCTTTACTATAATCAATTTTAGTCCATTTGTCTCCAACACGCACATAATAAGGTGTGAAGTCATTATGCATTAAAGAATGGTCGTATTTGATGCCGTGTTTAAGCAAGAGCTCATTGGTGATATTTGAAAATTCCCACCAAGGTGCCACATATCCACTTGGTTTTTTTCCGCTGATTTTTTCTATAAGTTCTATACTTTTAAGTAAAACATCTTCTTCTTGTTTAGCACTCATTGCAATAGGATTTTCATGTGAATATCCATGGGCACCTATTTCATGTCCTGCATCCACTATCATTTTCATTTGTTCAGGAAAGGTTTCTATGGAATGTCCTGGAGCAAACCAAGTTGCAGGAATATTATATTTTTTAAAGAGTTTTAAAAGCCTAGGGATACCCACTTCACCCGCAAAAAGACCTCTTGAAATATCATCAGGAGAATCCTCACCTCCATAGCTTCCTAGCCATCCTGCTACCGCATCAATATCCACGCCATAAGCAACTAGAATTTCTTTTGCCATTTTTACTCCTTTGTATTAAGATGGATGTTTGTTAATATTTCTTGATTTAATTTGAGATTTAAATCCTTAAGATAAGGTAAATTTTTTCTTTGAATTTGAACTTCTTCAAGATCAAGTTCAGCTATGATAAAACCTTCTTCTTCTAAGATCTCTTTTATAATTTCTCCTTTAGGATTGATAATTTTTGATTTTCCAGCAAAGGTTAAAGTTTCATTATTTATCTTAGAAATTTCACTTCCAGATCGGTTAGCAGCCAAGACAAAAACACCATTTTCTAAGGCTCTAGATCTACTTGCTAGATCCCAAACATAAGTTCTTGCTTTTCCAAAAGCTGAAGGAAAGCAAATGATTTCAGCTCCTTGAAGCGCTAAAAATCTAGATCCTTCGCTAAAGCCTATTTCATAACAAATTTGCAAACCTAATTTGAGTTTAAAATTTTCAAATTCTAGTTCAAAAATAGGATATTTATCTCCTCTTGCAAATCTTTCTTTTTCATTACCCCAAAGATAAATTTTTCTATAAACACCTAAAAGACCTTTGTGACTAATGATGTAAGCACTATCATAAAGTTGGGTATCTTTTTCTATAGAACATGCTACGATATAAGCTTGATAGTTTTTAGCTAATTTTTGTAATGCATCAAGATTAGGATGTGCTTGATGTAAATTTAAGCTAAATTTTTCATCTTGATCTTCCACACAATAAGCACTATCGTAAAGTTCAGGCAAAACTATCAGTCTAGCACCTTGCTCTAATGCAAGATGGGCAAGCTTTAAGGCTTTATCGAGATTGTTTTGAACCTCGTAAGATTTTGGAGCAAATTGGATTAGGGCGACTTTTAGTAATTTTTGCATACTCTAGCCTTTTTTATTTTATTTGTATTATAATCATATAAAACTTAATTTTATTTGACTTTTTGTTAAATTTTAATTTAATTTTTGTTATAATGTGAAAAATTATTGCAATAAATATTCTTTAAAGAAAGTATCATGGCTAAAAATAAAATTCTTTTTGAATGCCAAGCTTGCGGAAATCAGCAAAGCAAATGGCTTGGAAAATGTCCTGAGTGTGGTTCTTGGGATAGTTTTATAGAATTAAAATCTGAACAAATTAAAGTTTTAAAAGAAATCGCACAAGCAAGTACAAAAGCAAGCGAGGCTATCTGTATAGAAGATGTGGAGCTCGAGCATTTTTCAAGGTGTAGCACTGATGATGATGAGCTGGATTTGGTTTTAGGTGGAGGGCTTGTTGAGGGTTCTTTGGTGCTTATAGGTGGTAGCCCTGGGGTTGGCAAATCTACACTTTTACTAAAGATTGCTTCTAATTTGGCTAAAAAAAATAAAAAAGTTCTTTATGTAAGCGGAGAAGAAAGTAAGGCGCAAATCAAATTAAGAGCCGATCGTCTTGAGGCTAATACTCCTAATTTATTTTTACTTACAGAGCTTTGTCTTGAAAATATTTTAGAAGAATTGCATAAGAAAAATTATGAAATTCTTATCATCGACTCCATACAAACCTTATATTCAAACAAAATTGCTTCAGCAGCTGGAAGTATCACTCAAGTGCGCGAGATCACTTTTGAACTTATGCGAGTAAGCAAAACTTACAATATCAGCACTTTTATAATAGGACATATCACCAAAGAAGGAGCCATAGCAGGCCCTAGGGTTTTAGAGCATATGGTCGATGTGGTGCTTTATTTTGAAGGGGATGCAACTAAAGAAATCAGGCTTTTAAGGGGTTTTAAAAATCGCTTTGGTGGCACAAGCGAGGTGGGAATTTTTGAAATGACTCCTAAGGGTTTAATTAGTGCAAAAGATTTAGCCAATCGTTTTTTTACGCGAGGTAAAGCTACTTCAGGCAGTGCTTTAGGTGTTGTAATGGAGGGTTCTCGTGCTTTGGTTTTAGAGGTGCAAGCTCTAGTGTGCGAGAGTTCTTATCCTAAACGCAGTGCCACAGGCTATGAAAAAAATCGTCTTGATATGCTTTTGGCTTTACTTGAAAGAAAATTAGAAATTCCTCTTGGTCATTATGATGTTTTTGTAAATATTAGCGGTGGAGTAAGGGTAAATGAAACTGCGGCTGATTTGGCTGTGGTTGCGGCTATTATTTCTAGTTTTAAAAATCGCCCTTTGAGTAAGGATTGTGTTTTTATAGGGGAGTTGAGTTTAAATGGAGAAATAAGAGAAGTTTTTAGTCTTGATACCCGTTTAAAAGAAGCTAAAATGCAAAAATTTAAAAATGCTATTATTCCATCTAAACCTTTAGAAGATGTAGGGCTTAAATGCTTTGTAGCCAAAGAGCTTGCCCAAGTTTTAGAATGGATGTGATATTGCTATAAAGCCTTATATTTTTTGTTTTAACATCAACAAATTTAGAGCTATTTTTTTATTAAATTAGGAGTAAATATTTTGTTGGTTTTCATTAAAATATAAGCAAGATGATAATATAATTAGAGTTTAAAAAAATAGCGAGGAAATTATGAAAGATTTATTTTTATTCAGTTCTTTACTTGACTCAAGTCATACTTTTTCTTATTTTTTTCATTTAGGTTTGGTAGCTTTGATTGCTGTCATTTGTGCTTCAATGGCTACTCGTTCTATGCAACTTGTTCCACGCGGTATGCAAAATTTAGGTGAAGCGTTTTTAGAGGGTGTTTTGTCAATGGGACGCGACACTATGGGAGATGAAAAAGGTGCGAGAAAATATCTTCCTCTTGTAGCAACCTTGGGAATTATAGTTTTCTTTAGTAATATCATCGGTATTATACCAGGCTTTCATGCTCCAACAGCAAGTTTAAATTTAACACTTTCTTTGGCTATTATTGTATTTGTTTATTATCATTTTGAAGGAATTCGTACTCAAGGTTTTATAAAATATTTTGCTCATTTTATGGGTCCTATTAAATTCCTTGCTCCTTTGATGTTTCCTATCGAAGTAGTATCTCACCTTTCTCGCGTTGTTTCTTTATCTTTTCGTCTTTTTGGAAATATCAAGGGTGATGATTTATTCTTAATGGTAATTTTGGCTCTTGTGCCTTATATTGCACCGCTTCCTGCATATGTTCTTTTAACTTTTATGGCATTTTTACAAGCATTCATTTTTATGATTTTGACTTATGTTTATCTAGCAGGTGCAACGATAGTTGAGGAAGGTCATTGATTTATATCTTAGAATTCTTCAAAGGTGCGTCCTTAGCTTTAATGCTTTTTGGCGCACTTTTTTTCTTTTTTAAATTTCATTCTTTTTTATATTTTTTCTTAGGACTTCTTCCGGGTTTGCTTTTATCTTTAGTTTTTGTTTGTCTTATAGAAAATTATGAATTAAAACTTAAAATCAATCAAGATAAAAGCAAGTAAGTTTTATTTTTAAGCGTGAAGTTCTTCTTTTAATAAATATTTTACGGCTTCATAAATTTTTATAGCTGCTTTGGATTTATTCATGGTATAAAGATGAATTCCATCCACCCCGCTAGTAATCAAATCTACAATTTGATCTATGGCATAAGCAATTCCAGCATCTTCTAAGGCTAAAGTATTGTTTTCGTATTTTTCTAAAATTTTGGCAAATTTAGGTGGAATTTTAGCTCCGCAAAGCTGTGAAATTTTTAATACTTGTCTTTTGTTTGTAATAGGCATAATGCCTGCATAAATAGGAATATTAATACCCGCTAAAGCACAATTTTGCTTAAAAGTGTAAAAATCTTCATTATCGTAGAAAAGTTGAGTGATGAGTTTGTCTGTGCCTGCATCAACTTTATTTTTAAGATGGTGTATATCTTCTATAAAATTTCGAGATTCGTTGTGTTTTTCAGGATAACAAGCCGCATAAATTTCAATTTCTCCTTGCTTTCGGATAAAAGAGATCAAATCACTTGCATAAGAAAAATCTTTACTTTTTTCCAAATCATTACATACATCCCCTCTTAAAGCAAGAATTTTATCAAGTTGTCTTTCTTTGCATTCTTGAAGTATGCTTATAATTTTTTCCTTACTAGAATGAATGCAAGGTAGGTGCACTATGCTAGGAATTTTATATTCTTCTTGAATTAAGCTTGCTGTTTCTAGGGTATTTTTTGAATTTATAGAGCCGCCAGCACCAAAAGTTACACTGATGAAGTTAGGACTTAATTGTCCTAAATCATCTAAAATTGCATTAAGATTCTTAATGTTTTCATCTCTTCTTGGTGGAAAAATTTCAAAAGAAAAGCTACACATAAAACCCCCTTATAATTTCTCTCTTATTTTTTGTGTGGCAATAACTAAATTTTTAAGAGCAGCTACAACTTCTTCATAACCCCTTGTTTTAAGTCCGCAGTCTGGGTTGATCCAAATTTGCTCTTTAGGCAATTTGTTAAGAATTTTTTCTATGGTTGAGCTTATTTCTTCCACGCTAGGCACCCTAGGGCTATGTATATCATAAACTCCTGGTCCAACTTCAGTTTGAAAGTTAACAGCTTTTAGGGTATCTAAAAGATTGAGATTTGATCTTGAAGCTTCAAAAGATATTACATCTGCATCCATTGCATCAATTTCTTTTAAGATATCGCTAAATTCGCTATAACACATATGGGTATGAATTTGTGTTTTGGTTTTTACTCCGCTATGTACAAGATTGAAAGCAGGAATCGCCCAATCTAAATATTCACTATGCCAATCGCTTTTTCTTAAAGGCAGTTTTTCTCTTAGAGCCGCTTCATCAATTTGTATGATTTTAATGCCCGCATTTTCAAGATCTAAAACTTCATCTCTTAAAGCTAAAGCTATTTGCTCGGTGCTTTCTTTTAGGCTGATGTCTTCTCTTGGGAAAGACCAATTGAGTATAGTCACAGGACCTGTTAGCATACCTTTTACGATTTTTTTACTCAAGCTTTGAGCAAATTTAGACCATGCTAGAGTGATAGGTTTTGTGCGTGATACATCGCCCCAAATTACAGGTGGTTTTACGCATCTTGTTCCATAGCTTTGAACCCAGCCATTTTGAGTAAATAAAAAGCCTTTTAAATTTTCTCCAAAATATTCCACCATATCATTTCTTTCAAATTCCCCATGCACTAAAACATCAAGTCCTATTTCTTCTTGAATTTGGATACATTCTTTAATTTTTTGTTGATTGAATTCAGTATAGTTTTGTGCTGAAATTTTTTCTTGTTTAAAAGCAAGACGATTAGAGCGTACATCAGCACTTTGAGGAAATGATCCTATGGTTGTGGTTGGTAAAACAGGAAGTTCTAAAAATTCTTTTTGAATTTGGATACGCTCTTTAAATTCAGGCTTTCTTACAAAATCTTCTTTTTTTAGAGTTTGAAGTCTAGCTTTTACTTTTTCATCTAAACGATTAGGAATATTTTTAAAGAGTTCTTGATTGGCTTTAAAAAGAGGATTTTCTTCATTGCTATTTATGATAGCTTTTAAGTCTTGTAATTCTTTAAGTTTTTCTTTTGCAAAAGAGAAAAGTTTAAGATAACTTGAATCTAATTTAGTTTCAAATTCTGTGCTATAAGGAACGTGCAAGAGTGAACACGAGGTATTTATAACTATATTTTGAGTGTATTTTTGAAGTTCTTTGATAAGTTTTAAGCTTTTTGCGTAATCATTAGCATAGATATTTTTACCATTTACTATACCTGCAAAAAGTATTTTGTCGTTAGCAAAACCATGTTTTTGGATTAAATTTAAACTTTCTTTGCCTTCTACAAAATCAAGCCCCAAAGCATCAAAATCACTTTCTAGAAGTTTAGTATAAATATCTCTTAAATCTCCAAAATAGCTTTGAAGCAAGATTTTAACTTCTCCCTTGTGTTTTAAAAGTTCTTTGTAAAATTCTTCAAATAAAGCAATATCTTCTTGATTTAAATCATAAACTAAATAAGGTTCATCAAGTTCTAACCATGCTACCCCTAATGAATTAAGCTTTTTAAGAAGTTCAATGTATGCTTGTAAAAGCTTGTCTTTAGCGAGTTGTTTAGTATTTTCATCTTTAAAGGCTATGAGTTTAAAGAGGGTAAAAATTCCCACTAAAACAGGTTTTGTTTCTATGCCAAGCTCTTTTGCTTCAAGGTATTCTTTAAAAATTTTATCTCCACTTAAAGCTATAATACTTGCATCATCACACTCAGGTACTAAATAATGATAGTTTGTATTAAACCATTTTTTCATTGCTAGAGCTATGGTATCTCCATTTTTTCCTTGATAACCACGACTTTGTGCAAAATACTCATCTAAAGGATCTAAATTTAAATCTTTATAGCGTTTTGGAGTGATATTAAAAAGCACAGCCACATCTAGTACATTATCATACAACGAAAAATCATTGCTAGGAATGAAATCAATCCCCGCATTTTGGATATCTTTCCAATGTCTAGCTCTTAAATTTTTAGCAGTTTCTAAAAGCTCTTCTTTAGAACTTTGAGCTTTAAAATATTTTTCAATAGCAAATTTTAATTCCCTATTTGCACCTATTCTTGGGTAAGAAATGATTGAATTTTTCATATTGTTCTCCTTTGTTGTTAAATTAAAAAGTAGGGATTAAAGCACCCTGATATTTTTCTTCTATAAAATTTTTAACTTCATCACTTTGTAAAGCTTTGACTAAGGCTTTGATTTTATCAAGCTCTTCATTTCCTGCTTTAACGGCGATGATATTGCCATATTCGCTATATTTATTTTCTGTATAAAGTCCATCTTTTATAGGATTTAAGCCCGATAAAATTGCAAAATTACTATTGATAAGAGAGTAATCTACATCATCTAAACTTCTTGTAAGTTGGGCATCTTTTAATTCTACAAATTTAAGATTTTTAGGATTTTTTACGATATCCAAAGGCGTAACAAGTTCGCTATCTTTAATCTCGATTAATCCCGCACTTGCTACTATGCGTAAAGCACGACTTTCATTTGTAGGATTGTTAGGTATTGATATACTTGCCCCTGTTTTAGGTTGAAATTCTTTATGTTTTTTAGAATATACCGCCATAGGTTCGATATGAATACTAGCAACTTTTACAAGATGAGTGCCTTGTCTTTGATTAAATTCTTTCAAATAAGGTTCATGCTGAAAATAATTTGCATCAAGTTCGCCATTTTCCACCATAATATTAGGAATCACCCCATCATTAAATTCGTAAATTTTTAAATCATAACCTTGCTTTTGAAGAGTAGGTTTGATAAACTTTAAAATGTCTGCATGTGGGACAACTGAAGAACCTACTTTAAGTTCTTCATTAGCCCAGGCAAAGCCTGTAAAAAGAGTTGCTATGCAAAAAGCTTTTGCAAATATAGTCATTATTCCCTCCTTTTTATGCGAAACTGAATTTTTCTATTAAATCGCTGTGATAAATGCGTGCTACATCAGGATGTGAGCGTATCATTCTTTTAAAATAGTTGCTAGCAACATTTCTTAAAAGTGGATTTTTTGGATCTGTATCCACGCCCTTGCTTTCTTGGACAAGTTCAGGATTTAATGGAAAAATAGGAATATCTTTATCAAGCTGCACTCCAAGGAAATAAGCTATACTAAAGCGTTCTTTAGGGCTTAAATTTACTCGGTGTATAGTAGCTTTTAGATAACCATTAGTGGCTAATTCTAAAAATTCTCCTATATTAACCACAACACTACCTTCAAGTGGAGGAACACTAATCCATTGATCGTCTATGAAAGCCTCAAGTCCGTTTTGCTCTTCTTGAAAAACAAAGGTAATAAGTCCACCATCTTTGTGTGGTCCTACTCCTTGAGAGGCATCTTTGGAGATTTTTGGATAGTGTATGATTTTACAATGTTCATAAGAATTTTCACCATAGAGTTTGCCAAAGGCATCGCTAGGCAGATCAAGAGCTTCGGCAAATGCTTGTAAAATTTTTAAACAAGCGTTTCTTGTTTGTTCGTGCCAAGCTAAAAATATTTCTTTAAGTTCAGGAATTTCATCAGGCCATAAATTTGGACCTTCTAATCTTTGCCATAGGGGCGAATTTAAATCCCATTTTAAAGCTTTTCTTTCTGTGCCTATGTCAATTTGTTCTCTATAATCTTTTTCTCCAGCAGTATATTCAAAGCCTTCGCTTGTATAACCTCTAAATTGAGGCGAATGCACCATGGAAATAAGTTCTTTAGAGCTTCTAGGAAGATTGAAAAAATCTTTACTAAGTTTAAATAAATTTTCATTTAAATTTTTATCGATACCGTGATTGATAAGATAAAAAAAACCTACATTTGAAGTAATTTCTCTTAGATTTTTAAGAAAGGCACTTTTGTCTTTTTCATAAATCTTTAAATCAAGTACAGGTAAATTCATTTTCTCTCCTTAAAATTATATTTAAGGATAAGAAGATATCTTAATGTTTAGATTTTGTTTCGTAAGATTTAACTAAAAATTAGGATTTTAAGTTGTGTTTTGAAAAAAATAAACTTTTTGACTTTTCTACACATTATATCTCCTTATCCACCTTTTGGGCCTTTGGAAACATAATGTTAAAGCCAAAGGACGCACTAGATATTACACATCTGGCACATCAGTTTCATTTTTTCTCCTTAGAAAGTTAAATTCTGCACATTGTATAAAAAAATATATTAAAAAAAGCTTAGTCATTAGAAATTTAAGGACTAATTTTTAGATATTTTCAAGTTTTAATTCTTCGTTGTTCATTATGCCTATGGTAGAATTTAAAACTTTTTGTGCAATTTCTTTTGCTTCATCCAAAGAATGCATAGCACAAGTTCCACATTGATAGATATTGAGTTCAGGAATTTGACTTTGATCGCTCACATTTAAAATATCTTTCATTGAGGCTTCCCAAGCTTTAGCAACACTTTTTTCATCAGGTGTGCCAATTAAACTCATATAAAAACCTGTGCGACATCCCATAGGCGAAATGTCGATGATTTCAACCAAATCCGAATTTAAATGATCTCTCATAAAACCTGCAAATAAGTGTTCTAGTGTATGCGTACCTTTTTCACTCATGATGTCTTTATTGGGTATGCAAAAACGCAAGTCAAATACGCTAATATCATCGCCTTTTGGTGTCTTCATTGTTTTAGCTAAACGCACAGCGGGTGCTGGCATTTTGGTATGATCTACTTTAAAACTATCAAGTAATGGCATTTTAACTCCTTTGTATATAAATTATTTTATAGATTATAACATTTAAAAATAATATTTAAAGCCTTTCTAAAAGAAAAAAGGATAAAATAAAGCATTAAAATTCAAGGAAAATCAATGTTTGAAGTAGTTATAGGACTTGAAGTACATACTCAACTAAACACCAAAACAAAAATATTTTGCTCATGCGCAACTTCTTTTGGAGAAGCTCCAAATACAAATGTTTGTCCCACTTGTTTGGCTTTACCGGGTGCTTTACCTGTTTTAAATGAAGAAGCGGTAAAAAAGGCCATCGCTTTTGGGAAAGCGGTAAATGCCACTATAAACAAAAAAAGTGTTTTTAATAGAAAAAATTATTTTTATCCAGATTTGCCCAAAGCTTATCAAATTTCACAATTTGATATTCCTATAGTAGAAAAAGGTGAGCTTTTTATCAATATAAATGGCGAAAATAAACGCATAGGTATTACAAGAGCGCATTTAGAAGAAGATGCGGGTAAAAATATCCACGAAAATAATTATTCTAAAGTAGATTTAAACCGCGCAGGAACTCCTTTGCTTGAAATTGTAAGCGAACCTGAACTTAGAAGCAGTGATGAAGCAGTGGCGTATCTTAAAAAACTTCATTCTATCATACGTTTTTTAGATATTTCTGATGCAAATATGCAAGAGGGAAGTTTTAGATGTGATGCTAATGTAAGTATAAGACCAAAGGGCGATACTAAGCTTTACACTAGAGTAGAGATTAAAAATCTTAATTCTTTCCGTTTTATCCAAAAAGCTATAGAATATGAGGTAAAAAGACAAAGTGAGGCTTGGGAAGATGGAACTTACGAACAAGAAGTAGTTCAAGAAACCAGACTTTTTGATACAACAAATTTAGTTACAAGAAGTATGCGTGGTAAAGAAGAAGCGGCAGAATATCGCTATTTTCCAGATCCTGATTTGTTGCCTGTTTTATTAAAAGATGAGTTTTTGGATATTAAAATCCCTGAACTTCCTGATGAGAAGAAAGCACGCTTTATAGACGAGCTTGGTATAAAAGAAAGTGATGCTGAGGTTTTAATCAGTTCTTTAGAAATGAGTCGTTTTTTTGAAAGTTTGATTGCTTTAAATTTAAATCCTAAGCTTTGTGTAAATTGGTTAAATACTGAACTTATGGGACTTTTAAAAGGGGAATTAACGATAGAAAATTCCCCAGTAGATGCGATCAAACTTGGTACCTTAATCAAACGCATAGAAGAGGGTGTGATCAGTGCAAAAGCAGCAAAGGATGTTTTAGCTCATGTTTTTGAAAATCCAGATATGGATATTGATGAAACGATTGAAAAGTTAGGGCTTAAGCAGGTTAGCGATGATTCAGCTATCGAAGCAGTAATTGAGCAAATTTTAAATGCCAATGCTGATAAGGTTGCAGAGTATAAAAGCGGGAAGGATAAGCTCTTTGGTTTCTTTGTAGGGCAGACTATGAAAGAAGGTAAGGGAGCCTTTAATCCTAACAAGGTCAATGAAATTTTAAAAGCAAAGTTGGGCTGATGAGCAAAATTGCAATCATCGGCGCAGGAAAATGGGGCAGTGCTTTATACAGTGCTTTAAGTATTAATAATACTTGTTTTATGACTTCTCGCACACAGCGAGATTTGCCTTATTTTGTGAGTTTAGAGCAGGCTTTGAATTGTGAATATTTGGTTTTTGCTTTAAGCTCTCAAGGAATTTATTCTTGGCTTAAACAAAATTTTGTTAACAAGGGTCAAAAAATTCTTATCGCTTCTAAGGGTATAGATACTTCAACTTGTAAGTTTTTAGATGAAATTTTTAGCGAATTTATAGATAGAGATAAGCTATGTGTTTTAAGCGGTCCTTCTTTTGCAGCCGAAGTAATGCAAAATCTTCCTTGTGCTTTAGTTGTAAGTGGGATAAAAGAAGAATTATGTAAAAAATTTGCAAGTTTTTTTCCAGATTTTATTAAAGTATATACAGATGATGATGTGCGCGGTGCTGAAATTTGTGGCGCTTATAAAAATGTTTTAGCCATTGCTAGCGGTATAAGCGATGGTTTAGGACTTGGAAATAATGCAAGGGCTTCTTTGATTTCTAGAGGTCTTATTGAAATGCATCGTTTTGGTAAATTTTTTGGAGCTAAGGAAGAAACTTTCTTGGGGCTTGGGGGCGCAGGAGATTTATTTTTAACTGCAACTAGTGTACTGTCAAGAAATTATCGCGTGGGTTTGGCTTTGGCAAAAGAAAAAAAACTCGATGATATTTTACAGGAATTAGGTGAGGTGGCAGAGGGGGTAAAAACAGCCTATGCTATAGCAAAGATTTCAAAAGATAAAGCAATTTATACACCTATTGTAAATGAAATAGTACAGATCTTGCAAGGAAAAAATGTTAAACAAGCAGTACAAAATTTATTAAAAACAAAGGATAATTAGGAGTTTCAATGCTGATTAAAAATGCTAAAATTTATGGTGAAAATTTACAAGATCTTTTAATTAAAGATGGAAAGATAGTAAAAATAGGCGCAAATTTAGACGATAATGATGAAGTATTAGATGCTCAAGGAATGACTTTATTGCCATCCTTTGTAGATTTATGTGTAAATTTAAAAAATGATAAATTCTCCCTAAGCAATTTAGAACTCTTAGAAAAAGAGTGCTTAAGAGGAGGGGTTGGTGCTATAATCTTGCGTGATTGCATGGATTTTGATGAAGAAAGCTTTTCGCTTTTTTTGCAGAATTTAAAAACTAGAAAGATTCAAATTTTTCCAAGTATTTGTGCTTTAGACAAACAAGGCAAGCTTAAGAATTTAGCTACGCTTTTTAACAAAGGTGCGCATGCTCTAGAACTTAAGAGTTCGAGTAATGCAAATATTTTGCGTGTAGGTATGCAATATGCTTTAATGAAAGAAAAAAGTATTTTTGTAAAATGTCATGATGAGAATTTTGATGATAATGGCGTGATGAATGATTGTGAGACAGGTTTTGAATTAGGTCTTGCAGGCATGAGCGCAGTAGCTGAAAGTAGTGAAGTAGCAAAGATTCAAGAAATAGCTAAATTTTATGGTGTTAAAGTGATTTTTGATCTGCTCAGTCTTAAGCGTTCTATAGAGCTTTTAGAGGATGAAAATTTAAAACTTATCAGCATACATCATTTAATCAAAGATGATAGTGCATGTGCTGGATTTAATACAGCAGCAAAACTCAATCCACCTTTAAGAAGCAAAGAAGATAAAGAAAGTTTGAAACAAGCTTTAAAACAAGGAAAGATAGACTTCTTAAGTTCTTTACATAGCGCAAAGTCTATTTCTTTAAAAGATCTAGCTTTTGATGAGGCGGCTTTTGGCATTCATAGTGTATGTGAATTTATGAGCCTTTGTTATACTTTTCTTATCAAAGAAGATCTTCTAACTTGGCAAAATCTTTGCAAAGCAACAAGCCAAAATCCAAGTGAATTTTTAGGTTTAAATAGTGGAATTATAGAAGTTGGTAAGGAAGCAAATTTGGTTCTTTTTGATCAAAATGAAGAAATTTCTGCTCCAAAAAGCTCACTTTATGCAAATGACAAACTTTTTGGAAAGGTTAAATTACATCTTGTAAAGGGTGAAAAAATAATTTTAAATTAAGCTTAAAGTCCTAAGCTTAATTTAAATCCTAGGAATACAAGTGCTGCCATTATCCCAGCGGCTGGCAAAGTAATAATCCAAGCTAAACCTATAGGTTTCATCATCATCCAATTTGCATTTTTATTATATACCCCTATACCCAAAACTGCACCGATTAAAATATGTGTTGAGCTTACTGGAATTCCAAATTGAGTTGCTAAAAGTATGACTATACTTGCTCCAAGTTCTGCACTAAATCCTGTGGTAGGGCGTATAGAAGCTAGCTTAGAACCCACAGTGGTAATTACTTCTTTTCCTAAAAACCAAAGTCCTATAACCAAAGCGACTCCAAACATAGCTAGAGCAGCAAAAGGTACGGGAGAATTTGCATTGATAGTACCGTTTTTAAGAACATCTAAAATCGCAGCAAAAGGGCCAATAGCATTAGCTATATCATTAGCCCCATGAGAGAAAGCAAAACTAGAAGCGGTAAAAATTTGAAACCAAGCAAAAAGTCTATCGGTCGTTTTGTTTAATTCGGTTTTTTTAACAATCTTTACTATGGCAAAGGTTACAACATAGCTTATGGTTCCTACAATTCCTATAATCCAAAAATTTTGCAAAATATCTAAAGTGCTAACATTATTTAAACCTTTAAATAAAAACATAGCAGCAATTATAGCAGCTCCAATGCAAGCGATAATAGGCATATGTGTTTTTAAAACAGAATAAATATCTATATTTTTTTCTTTTTCTTTAAATTCTTTGATTTGATTTTTATAGAAGCTATTTTCTTGTCCTTCATCCTCTAAGGCTATGGCTGAGAGTTCTTTGATTTGCTCTTCCATACTTTTGGTTTTAAGATTTAAAAAATAATTTTCTTTAAATTTCTTTCTTTCTTTTTTTAAATTTTTTAATTCTTCGCCAAGTTTCTCTGAGGGTTTGAGTATTTTTTTATCTATATAAGAGTAGATGATATAAGCTACAAGTCCTCCTAAAAGAGGTGAAATCACCCAAGATACAGCAATCCTTACTATTTCGCTCCATTTAACCATGGATAAGGTTTGTGATCCATCAAATTTTAAAAGCCCCATCATGATACTAGCTCCAACTATACCACCAATGATACTATGTGTAGTAGATACAGGCAAGCCTTTTTTTGTGGCGATAAAAATCCAAACACCCGAGCTTAAAAGAGCGGCTAGCATGATAGCAACAAAAAGCATAGGATCAAATTGTTCAGGAAATATAACTATTCCACTGCGTATAGTTTTGGTTACTTCAGCCCCTGCAAAAATAGCACCGCTGAGTTCAAAAACAGCTGCTATGATCAAAGCTTGTTTTATGGTTACGGTTTTAGCTCCCACACTAGTACCAAAAGAATTTGCTACATCATTTCCGCCTATGTTAAATGCCATAAATATGCCAAAAATGGAAGCGAGTATAAAGAGTATGAGTTGGTGCTGGGAGATATAGCCAAATCCCCAAATGATAAATGCGATTACGCTAATGGTAAAGATGATAAATGCGATAAGATTATCTTTTTGCATAAAGTTAAGCCTTTTTTAACTTTAATTATACCCTTATAATCCTGAATTTGCAAATTTTAGAGCTCTTATTCTCTGTAGCTAATTTTTATTTATTTTAATTTTTTATAATGAAAAATAAATAAATTATAATTTTAGGAAAAGTGATGAAAAGTATTTTATATATGCTTATACTTTTTTTCTCTTTGCTAAATGCCGATGAGTTAGATAATGCCTTAAAAAATAATCAAAATAAATGGCAAAAATTTAATTATCAAGCTACCCAAAAAGCACCGACAATAAAGGAAGAAAATATTGATTTTAAAAGTGCTTTAAATGGTATATTATCTAATGTATTAGAAAATAAAAATGGTATTGATAAAACGGATGGAAATTTAGATTTTCAAAATGAAAATGTGCAAATTAAAAATTTAAACTCGCTTTATGAGGGGGAGAATAATTCTTTGCTTTTTCAAAAAGAATTTTATGCTACACAAGATAGTTATAATTATTCAGGTGGTTTAATCAATCGTTATGAGAAAGATGATTTTTTATTGGGTATAAATGGCTTTATTGATGGGCAAAAAGAGCAAAAAGAAAGTAAAAGCTTTGGAGCTGAATTGGGTTATTATCAATTTGTAAAAGCTTATAGTAATTATTATGTTCCAAATGAAGCAGATGAAAATTTGCAGTTTGGAGTAAGTTTTACTATACCATCTTATAGTGCTTTTATCTTTGATATCAGCAAGGATAGTGAGAAGATAAATTATCAAGTGTCGTATTCGCCCTATAGTGTTTTGAGTTTAAAAATATTACACCGTGATTTTAGTGCAAATGAAGCTATTGACGATACTGTTTTGCAGGTGGGTTTTAGTTTCAATTTTAATGAGAGCTTTGTGAAGCAACTTAGAAAAAAGGATAATGTCTTGCAAGAAGTTAATCGTTATGACTTCTTGCAAAGGGTGCGTTAATGCATACCAGCATTGTGGAATTTTTCTGGATTATCTAGAGCGTAGCGGAATTTTTCCCAGTCAATTTGCTTATCCCATATTGCTACGATTAAAGCTGCAACTGAATTTCCACAAAGATTTCCAACCGCTCTCATTTCTGACATAAATTTATCAACCCCTAAAAGAACTCCTATCGCAGCTACAGGTAAAACTTGTGCTAAAGTTGCATTTGCTTCAGAAATTTCCATATTGCCTAAAGCGGCTAGAGTACTTCCAAGAACAATAAATCCTGATCCTGTAACACCTACTGCACCTTTTGAAGCTATCATCAAGACTATTAGAATACTTATTTCATGAGCTAAGCTTAAATTTACATTGAAAGCTTGAGCTAAGAAAATCAAACTCATAGCTAGGTATATATTGGTACAATCAAGATTAAAACTATAACCTGTTGGTAAAACAAGTCCGACAGTGGCCTTAGAAAGACCTGCTTTTTCAAGTTTTCTCATCAAAGGAGCAAGAGCGGATTCGCTAGAGCTTGTTGCAAATACTATAAGTACTTCTCTAGAAATAAAGCGCATAAATTTAAATATATTGACTTTTGCAAAATAACAAATTAAACCTAAAATTCCAAAAATAAAAATAAGACATGATACAAGCATAACTAGTAATAAATATGCAAGATTAATTAAAGAGCCTAAACCGTATTGGGCTATAAGTACCGCCATAGCCGAAAAAGCAGCAACTGGACTAAAATACATGATAACTTGTAAAATTTTAAAGACAAAGTTTTGAATTACTTCAAGAACTCTTTGAATAGCTTGTCTATCTTCTATTCTCATTAAAGAAATAATAAGAGCTGTAATGATAGCAATAACTAAAACTTGCATAGTTTTGCCCTCGGTAAAAGGAGTTATGATATCCCTTGGCATAGCATCTTGTAAAATATGCATGATCTCTGAACTTGCACTTACTTCAGTTGTTTGAGAAATGTATTTTTGCACGCTTGTAGTATCAAGTTGTTTTGGATCAAGATTCATCCCGTGACCAGGTTGCATTATGTTTGCCATAAAAATACCTAAAGCAAGCGCTAAGGTGCTTACAACTTCAAAATAAATAACTGCTTTAGCACCTATACTTCCAACTTTTTTAAGGCTTTCAAGGCTAATGATACCTAAAACTAGGGTAACAAAAATAATAGGACCAATAAGAACTTTTAAAGCGCTTATAAAATAATCAACTCCAGGTTTACTCGCTATAGCCATTTCTTTATTTACATAGCCAAGCACAATGCCTGCAACAATACCTACAATAACCCAAAAACCCAAACTTTTAAACATGCGTTTATATAATGGAGGTTTTCTTTCTGCAAAGGTTTGACTTAAAGTTTCCAAAATAACTCCTTATAATTCCACTTTTAGAGATTAAGTTAATTCTAAAAGTTTAGCAAAAAATAAATAGAACATAGTTTAAATAATTAAAACAAGTTTTTAGTAAAATCAATTTTTTTAATCGTGTTACTAAATTTCTCAATTATTATGATTTTATTTATCTCATTAAATATCATAATTAATTTATTTATTTTTTATTATAAATAAATTATAATAATTTGAAATTATATTTAAAATTTTAAGGAATTAAAATTAAACTATGGAAGAAATATTCTTAGCAAAAGATGCTCTTATCACATCCAAGACTGATCTTAAGGGAAATATCATTTATGCCAATAATGACTTTTTAAAATACGCAGGTTATAAAGTTGATGAACTTTTGTATAAATCTCATAATATAGTAAGACATGAAGATATGCCACGCACTGTATTTAAATGTCTTTGGGATTATATTCAAAAAGGAGATGAAATTTTTGCATTTGTGAAAAATAAAGCCAAAGATGGTAATTTTTACTGGGTTTTTGCAAATGTAAGTGCTTCATTTGATGCTAATGGAAATATCATCAATTATTATTCTGTTCGTCGTGCACCCAATAGAAAATCTATTTCTATAATCGAAGAAGTTTATAAAATTTTACTTGAAAAAGAGAAAAAATCAGGTATTAATGCTGGAGTTTCAGCTTTAATGGATATTGTAAGTTCTTATAAAATGACTTACAATGAGCTTATTTTTAACTTACAAGAAAATAATTAAAATAAGATATATCTAATCTTTATTATTATATAATCTTCTACTAAAAATTAAATCAGTGCATCGTTAAAGTATTGTTTTGATTTATGATTTCAAAAAATTTTCAATAAAAGGGGTAAATTTATGGTGAAAAATGGATTATTATTAACTATTTTTCTAAGCATTATTGGTATTTTAGGTGCTATTTTTTTTCATATTTATGTTGGAGTGATAATTTTTATTTTAATCGCTGTTTTAATGATTTATTTGTTTAGACAACACAAAGATGAGCAAATAATGATAGATAAACTTTTGGTTCTTTGTAGAGAGTTAAAAGAAGGAAATTTTGACAATAGAATTATCTATGTAAAAACAAAAAGCAAAAAATTAGCCGAAATAGCAGATAATCTTAACAATACTATTGATGGGCTAGAAGCTTACTTAAGGGAAATTAATACGTCTATTTCTTGTTCTCAAAAAGGTGAATTTTATCGCAAGGCTTTACCTGAAGGTTTAAAAGGAATTTTTGCTCATAATATCGAATTTATAAATAAAGCTTTAGCAAACATAGAAGTGACAGCAAGATCTACTTTTAAAAATGCTTTATCAAGAACTTTAATGGATTTAAGCCTTGGAAATCAAAATAAAGATATGTCTCAAATTTCTAGCTCATTAAATCAAGATATTAGTATGATGAAAAATGTATATGATACAGTTGATGCCATTACTCATACAGCTACAGAAAATGGCTCAGAAGTGGATTCTTTACAAAGTGCTATGGGTTCTTTAATGGATGTTGTAAATTCAAGCAAGGAAACAGTGCAAACTTTTGTGGCTAATTCTCAAAATATCACTTCAGTGGTTGAAGTAATACGTGATATAGCTGATCAAACCAATCTTCTAGCTTTAAATGCTGCTATTGAAGCTGCGCGTGCAGGAGAGCATGGTAGAGGATTTGCTGTTGTGGCTGATGAGGTTAGAAAATTAGCAGAAAGGACTCAAAGATCTACAAGTGAAATTTCTATTGCAATTCAGACTATGCAACAAGATTTTGTAAATATCCAAAGTGGCAGTGAGCAAGTTTTTAACATTGTTAGTGAATCTGAAGAAAGAATTAATAAATTTTCTCAAGCTTTTAAACGTCTAGAAGAAAATAGTAGTACTCTTGGTGTTAATTTTGGATCCTTTGCAAAGAGATTGATTTTATCTGTGGTTAAAATCGATCATATTCTTTATAAATCAAATATATATTTAAATTTAAATGGGGCTCAAAATTTCAATCTTGAAAGTGTAGATCCAATTTCTAATCTTTGTCAAGATGAGAGAGCTCAAGGTGTTATTAATGAGCTTAGTTCTGAAACTGAGTTAAATTTAGCTAAAGAATTTATAAAAGATAACGCTAAAAAAGCAATAGAAGAATCAAGTCAAGATTATATCGATCAAAAAGCTTATGATGCGATTGTAAATGATATTAAATCACTAGAGCAAAGAAGTGCTGAAATCTTAGCAAAATTAAAAATATAAATTAAGAGGGTGGGAAAATGTCAAGAGAAATTTTTTTGCAAGAAGATAGTTTAATTACTTCTAAAACAGATTTAAAAGGTAGAATAGTTTATGCAAATGATGATTTTTTAAAATATGCAGGTTATACCATGGGTGAAGTTTTAAATAAACCTCATAACATAGTAAGACATGAAGAGATGCCAAAAACTGTTTTTAAATATTTATGGGATTATATGAGAGAGGGTAGGGAAATTTTTGCTTACGTAAAAAACAAAACCAAAGATAATAATTATTATTGGGTTTTTGCAAATGTAACTCCATCAATAGATATTAATAATAATATCATAGGCTATTATTCCGTTCGTCGTATGCCAAATAAAAGCGCTATTTCTACGATAGAAAGCCTTTATAGTGATCTTCTAAGAGTAGAACAACAACAAGGTTTAAATAAGGGTGTTGAGATGCTTAAAAATTTCTGCAAAGATGCAGATAAAACTTATAATGAGTTAATTTTCTCTCTTCAAGAAACTAGATAATTTTTTGTTAGACTTAAAACGAGTTTGTTTTAAGTCTAAGTATTATATAATCTTTCTTTTAATAATTCACATTTTTAAGGCAAAATATGTTTGATGTCATTGTTATAGGTGGCGGACATGCGGGTGTTGAAGCAAGTGCTGCTGCTGCTAGAATGGGTAAAAAAACCTTACTTTTAACTACATTGATTGAGCAAATAGGAGCAGCAAGTTGTAATCCGGCTATAGGAGGGCTTGCAAAAGGACATTTGGTAAAAGAACTTGATGCCATGGGTGGTCTTATGGGTGAAATCACCGATGAAGCAGGGATACAATTTCGCATTTTAAATGAAAGTAAGGGTGTTGCGGTGCGAGGAAGTAGGGCGCAAATTGATATGGATAAATATCGTATCGTTGCACGCAATAAGCTTTTAAAGCTTAAGAATTTAGAAATTTCTCAAGAGCAAGTATGCGAATTGATTTATGAAAATGGTAGCGTTGTAGGGGTTAAAACCAATCTTCAAAATACTTATGAAGCGAAGAAAGTGATCTTAACTACAGGGACTTTTTTAAACGGACTTATCCATGTGGGGGAAAATAAACTTACAGCGGGTAGGGTAGGGGAGCTTGCCTCTGTGAATTTGGGTCAGAATTTATTAAGTACTAGCTTAAAAATGGGTAGACTAAAAACAGGGACTTGCCCAAGAGTGGATGCTAAGAGTATTGATTTTGATGTATTAGAAATTCAATACGGCGATCAAAACCCTAAAGCTTTTAGCTTTAGAACAAAAAATTTTAATCCTATACAACTTCCTTGTTATATCGCACGCACTAATACAACTACACATGAGATTATTAAGAATAATTTTTATCGTGCTCCACTTTTTACGGGACAGATTGAAGGTGTGGGGCCAAGATATTGTCCTTCTATAGAAGATAAAATCAATCGTTTTAGCGACAAAGAAAGTCATCATCTTTTTATAGAGCCTCAAACTATCGATGCGACGGAGTATTATATTAACGGTTTTTCTACTTCTTTACCTTATGAAGTACAAACTCAAATGTTACGCTCAGTAAAAGGTTTTGAAGAGGCTAAAATTACACGCTTTGGCTATGCTATAGAATATGATTATATAGAACCAACGGAGCTTTATCATACTCTAGAAACAAAAAAAATTAAAAATCTTTATTGCGCAGGACAAATTAATGGCACTACAGGATATGAAGAAGCAGCGGCTCAAGGTTTTATGGCGGGAGTGAATGCTGTTTTAGCTTTGGATAATAAAGAACCTTTTATTTTGCGTAGAGATGAAGCTTATATCGGTGTTTTGATTGATGATTTAGTCATTAAAGGCACAAAAGAGCCTTATAGAATGTTTACTTCAAGGGCTGAATTTAGACTGCTTTTAAGAGAAGAAAATGCCATCGTAAGACTTGGAAAGTATGGTAAAGAGTTGGGTCTTTTAGAAGATGAGTCTTATCAGTTTATAGAAAATATTCGTTTAAATACTCAAAAAGGACTTGAATTACTTCTTGAAAAAGAATTTACTCCAAATACTGAAAATAATGCCTTTCTAGCGAGTATAGGAGAGGAAAAAATCACTTCCATAGTCAATTTGCAAAAAATTGTCGCAAGATCGAGTTTTGATATAGAAAAGCTAAAAAAATTAAATACGATTTTTGAGAATATGGATGAGTATTCTTTAAGAGAAATTTTAAATGAGGCTAAATATTATCATTATATCGCTATGCAAAAATCACAAGTTGAAAAAATGAAAAATTTAATTGATATGAAAATTCCAAGTGATTTTGATTTTACAAGTGTGAGTGGATTGAGTAATGAAGTTGTAGAAAAACTTCAAAAACATAAGCCTTTAACGCTTTTTGCAGCGAGTGAGATCAGTGGGATTACCCCTGCGGCTTTGGATATTTTACAAATTTATATAAAAATGCAAAAGAAAAAATCTTAATGCTTGCCAGTGTAATTTTTATAATTACCTTGATTTTACTTTTTTGGCGTCCGTGGAATTTGCCTTTATGGTTGATTGCTATTTTTGGGGCTTTGTTTGCATTTATTTTTAAGCTGGTTAATTTAGAGGATGCTTCTTTTGTTTTTGATCTTGTTTGGGATAGCTCCTTAACACTTGTGGGCTTGATTATACTTTCCTTTAGCTTGGAAGTGTTAGGGTTTTTTAGCTTTATAGCTATAAGAATTTTGCGCCTTTCAAAACTTAAAAATTCTCATGCAATTCACACTAAAAAATTAATGCTTTTTATGCTCGCTTTTGTTTTTTGTCTTTCGGCTTTATTTGGAAATGATGGAGCTATTTTAATCATTACGCCTATTGTACTTGCGCTTTTTTCAACTCTTAAAAATTATAAAGAAAGCGCTATCTTAAGTGCATTTTTACTCAGTGTTTCTTTTTTGTGCGATGCAAGTTCAAATGCTTTAATTATCTCAAATTTGACAAATATTATTACAGCTAATTATTTTAATCTTGATTTTTTAGAATTCGCTAAGACTATGTTTTTGCCTAATTTATTTGTGCTATTGTCTACTATTATAATGGTATTTTTGATTTTTGCAAAAATATTACCTAAGGGGCTTGAAATCAATATTTTATCAAATGATTGTATTTCGGTAAAGCTTTTTATTTTTTGTGTTATTTATTTAATATTTTTTGTATCAAGTTTTTTTATAGGAGAAATTTATAACTTAAATGCTAGTTTTTTTGCTGTAAGCGGCGCTTTACTCTTTTGGTTTTTTGTTTGTTTTTTAAAAAAAAGAGAGGCATTGAAAATTATCAAAAATGTACCTTGGGGTATTTTTGCTTTTAGTTTTGGACTCTATATGGTGGTTTTTTCCTTACATAAAGTTGGAATCAGCGATATTTTAATTTTTATCTATGATATTTTGGCTCAAAATGCAATTACTGCTATTTTTGGAACAGGGTTTATCTCGGCTTTTCTTTCTTCTGTATTTAATAATCTGCCTATGGCATTGATTGGCGATTTGGCTTTAAAAAATTTTCCTCAAAGTATGGTTTATGCACATCTTTTAGGAGTTAATATAGGACCAAAACTTACTCCCATAGGTTCTTTAGCTACCTTGCTTTGGTTGGGACTTTTAGCAAAAAAAGGTATAGAAATTTCTTTTTGGAAGTATTGTAAATTTGGTTTTTTAATCACTTTACCAGTACTTACTTGTTCACTTTTTGCACTTGTTTTACAATATTAAAACAAAACTTAGTAAACAAAGAAAAAATTTATTTTATTTTAGATACACTAATAATTTGGTTAAAAATAAAAAAACGAAAGGACAAAGTTATGGCTACATCTGAAAGTAGACGAAGCTTTATGGGTTTTGCATTTGGAACAGTAGCTGCTGTAGGCGGTGTTTTTTCACTTGTTGCGGTGAAAAAAACTTGGGATCCGCTTCCAAGTGTTAAAGCTGCGGGTTTTACTACAGTAGATTTATCAGGAATGCAAGATGGAGAGCTTAGAACTATAGAATGGCGTAAAAAGCCTATTTTTATCTTAAAAAAAGATCCAAATATGGAAAAGGATACAAAGCGAGATGTTGTGGTAGATAATGCTGCATATACTGTTGTTATAGGACTTTGTACTCATTTGGGTTGTATTCCTGCTTATCACGCAAGTGAGCAACTTTTTAAATGTGCCTGTCATGGTGGTGAATTTGATACAAGTGGAAAAAATACCTTTGGGCCTCCTCCAAGACCTCTTGATATACCTCCTTTTAAAATAGATGGAACCAAACTTGTTCTAGGTGAAGAAGGTCCAGAATACAAAAAAATGACGGAGGAAGCTTAATATGGCGCATATTAGAAAGGCTAATGGGCTAGTGGATTGGCTTGATCAAAGACTAGCAGTACATAAATTACTTGATGTTTTAATGGTAAAATATTGGATTCCAAAGCAAATCAATTTTCTTTGGGCAATGGGAGTTATTTTAACTACTCTTTTTACTGTGCTTTTTATTACAGGGCTTTTGCTTGTTATGTATTATAAGCCTGATACTGCTCTTGCTTTTGATAGTGTAAATAAAACTATCATGCAGGAAGTGGAATATGGTTGGCTTTGGCGTCATATGCACGGTGTTGCCGCTTCGGTTATCTTCTTAATTATCTATATTCATATGCTAACAGGAATTTATTATGGTTCTTATAAGCGTGGTAGAGAGATGATTTGGGTAAGCGGTATGCTTTTGTTTGTTGTATTCTCTGCCGAAGCTTTTAGTGGATATATGCTTCCTTGGGGACAAATGAGTTATTGGGCAGCTCAAGTTATTACTAATCTTTTTGGTGGAATTCCACTTATTGGACCTGAGCTTGTTATTTGGATTCGTGGTGATTATGCAGTTTCTGATCCAACTTTGACAAGATTTTTTATGCTTCATGTATGTTTACTTCCTATAGTAATCATTGCTATCATAGCATTCCACTTTTATTCTTTAAGAATTCCTCATGTAAATAATGAAATTGCTGAAGAATTAGATTTTGATTTAGAAGCTGAAAAATACATGGCAGGTGATACAAAAGGTTCTAAAGTAATTCCTTTTTGGCCAGGATTTTTATCTAAAGACTTTATGTATATTTGTCTTTTTATGATTTTCTTTTTCTATTTGGTAAGTTTTAAATTTGGTTTTGCAATGGATCCTATCAACTTTGATCCAGCTAATGCACTTAAAACCCCAGCACATATTTATCCTGAGTGGTATTTCTTGTGGAGTTATGAAGTTTTAAGAGGATTTTTCTTTGATATTGCAGGTATTAAAGCTTTTGATATAGGTTTGGCTGCTTTTGGTATCGCACAAATTATTTTCTTCTTGCTTCCTTGGCTTGATAGAAGTGATGTAGTTAAACCTGCTCATGAACGACCTTTATTTTTTATTTGGTTTTGGGTATTGCTTATAGATCTCATAGTTTTAACTATTTATGGAAAATTACCTCCAACAGGTGTAAATGCTTGGGTTGGTTTTTATGCTTCTATAATATTTTTACTTTTATTTATAGTCGTTTTACCTGTAATAACTATCATGGAAAGAAAAGGAGCTAAGCAATGAGAGAGCTAAAAATATTTTTAGTAGTAGTAGTTTTTACTGCTCTTGTTTATTGGGGAGTTGAGCCTTATGCTCACTCTGTAATGAAACCCCATGTTGCTCCTGCTAATTTTGATTATGCAGCAGAAGATACAGCTTATGCTAAAGGTATTATAGCAGAAAAAGAAATAGCTTTAGAAGATGCGAAAAAATCAAATGACGCAAAAAGAATAGAAAGTGCTCAAAAAGATCTAGATAAGGCTAAAGAAAATTTAGCTAAAGTAGAAGAGCTTTGGGCAGATGTTGCAAAAATTGATTTTACTAAAGGAAACGCCGCAAAAGGCAAGGAGTTCTTTAATAATAATTGTTTTGCATGTCATGGCGTTAAAGAAGATGATATAGCAGCAAATATTACAGATTCTTCTTTAGGTGTAATTCCACCAGATCTTAGCTCAGCAGGTGTTATTTTTGATGAGAAGTTTTTAGCTGCTTTGATCATGAATCCTGCTCTTGCTTTGAAGGTAGATCATAAATTTGGTGATGCTTTCATTATGACTGCTTACAATAGTGAGGTTTCAGGAGATAGTGAAGAGCTTGTAAATGCAAATATAGCCGATGTTATTGCTTATTTAAAAGAAGTAGGTCTTAAATTTGAAGCTAAGGAAAATGCTACAATTAAACAAGAGGCAGAGCTTAAGTACTCAAAAATTGAAGACGCTAACGAGAAATCAGCTTTAGTTGAAAAAGAAATTGCTTTTGCTAAAGATAAAAGTACTTTTATAGAAGCTTGTGGTCGTTGTCATGATATTAAGTATGATAATTTCTTTACCCTATCTAACCATAATGACTTGGCAAATTATTTAGGTTCGGTTCCACCTGATCTTTCTATGATGATTAGATCTCGCGGGGAGCAATACTTGCATGATTTTATCAATAATACTCAAAAACTTCTTCCAGGAACTGCTATGCCAAGAGTAGGTTTAACAGAAGATGCACAAGTTAAAGTTGTTTCTTATCTTGAAAAAGTGGGCGATAGCAAAAAAGAAGAAAGAGAAAGCACAGGAATTTATATAATGATATTCTTTGTAATTCTAAGTATTTTTGCTATAGGCTGGAAGCGTTCTGTTTGGTCTAAACTACATTAATATTATAAAATTTTTGCCACTATTTTACATCTGTGGCAAAAATCCTTCTTTTCTTCGATTTTATTAAATTTTAAACCTAATTAAGAGATACTATCAAATAATAATTTTTATTAATTGGAGTATATCATGCTTGAAAAACAAATGATTAAATTTATTCTTTCAAAATGGAATTATGGAAATTTTAGAATTGTATTTTGGGATCAAGAAGAATTTTATGTGGGCAATCAACCTGCTAAATTTTCTTTAATTTTCAAAGAAAAAATACCTTTGTTAAAATTATTTAGTGATACGAGTTTAGTTTTTGCAAAACATTATATGGAGTCCAAGTTAGAAATAGAGGGTGATTATGATGAAATAGCTAAAGTTTTGTATTATTTTTCCAATAAACGTTTTTTAAAAAATAAAGAAGATATCTTGAGTAAAATAGCCCAAAAAGAAGAAAGTAAAAACATCAAAAGTCATTATGATATAGGCAATGATTTTTATAGGCTTTGGCTTGATGATACGATGAGTTATTCTTGCGCTTATTTTAAGACTTCTAGCGATACTCTTTATGAAGCTCAAATCAACAAAATAGAGCATACTCTTAAAAAACTCGATTTAAAACCTAACGAAAAGCTTTTGGATATAGGTTGTGGTTGGGGTTGGCTTTCTATTATGGCGGCACAAAAATATGGAGTTAAGGTTGTTGGAGTTACTATTTCAGAAGAGCAATGCAAGAAAGCCCAAGAAAGAGTAAGAGAGCTTAAGCTTGAAGATAGAGTGGAGATAAGACTTCAAAATTATCAAGATTTAGAATTTGAGGATTATTTTGATAAGGTTGTTTCAGTGGGAATGTTTGAACATGTGGGTAAAGAAAATTTAGGACTTTATTTCATGAAGGCAAAACAAGTATTAAAACCAGGAGGTTCTATGCTTTTGCATTCAATTTTGGCAATGTTTGAAGGAAAAACTAATGCTTGGATAGATAAATATATTTTTCCAGGAGGTTATTTGCCATCGTTAAGAGAGGTTGTAAGTGCTATGAGTGAGTGGGATTTTCATCTTCTTTTGGCAGAAAGCTTGAGAATACACTATGCTAAAACTTTAGATATATGGAGTGAGAATTTTAATCAAGTATTACCTCAAGTCAGAGAAAAATATGATGAAGAATTTGTAAGAATGTGGGATCTGTATCTTCGTTCTTGTGCTTCTGCATTTCGCGTTGGAAGTGTAGATTTGTTTCAATTTTTAATTACGAAAGAAATCAATAATAATCTTAGCCTTACTAAAGAGTATATTTATAAGTAAATACTAAACTTAAATTTGATATAATTTTAGCTTCATTTCACACGCATCAAGTCCTTTTAGCTTGTTTTATAGATAAGGGATGCGGAGGAATAAAGCTAAATTATAAGGAGAAACTCATGGTAAGTATGAGAGATTTATTGGAATGTGGTGTACACTTTGGACACCAAACAAGACGCTGGAATCCAAAAATGAAAAAATTTATTTTTGGTGAGAGAAAAGGTATTTATGTAATAGACTTACAAAAAACTTTGAGATATTTTAGATATACCTACAATATCGTTCGCGATGCTGCTGCTGAAGGAAAAACTATACTTTTTGTTGGTACAAAAAAACAAGCGGGTGGAGCGATTAAAGAATATGCTGAAAAATGCGGTATGCCTTATGTAAATCACAGATGGTTGGGCGGTATGATGACAAATTTTGGAACTATTCGCCAATCAATTAGAAAATTAGAAGTTATTGAAAAAATGGAAGAAGATGGAAGTATTAAACTTTTAACCAAAAAAGAAGCTTTAATGCTTACAAGAAAAAAAGAAAAATTATTGGCTTATCTTGGTGGAATTCGTTATATGAAAACACAACCAGATATGATTTTTGTTATAGATACAGTAAAAGAAAAAATTGCAGTTCAAGAAGCAAATAGACTAAGAATCCCTGTAGTAGCTCCGTTAGATACAAACTGCGATCCTGATCTTGTAACTTATCCTATTCCAGGAAATGATGATGCAATCCGCTCAGTGCAACTTTTCTGCCAAGAAATGGCTGAAGCTATCAATGAAGGAAAAGCGTTAAGAGAACAAGATGGTGAAGCTTTGCCAAGTGAAGAAAAAGAAATCACAGATGAAGAAAAAAAAGAAGTTTTAGATGAAGCAATGAGTGAAGAAGATTTTAATGGGGAGCAAGAATAATGGCTGAAATTACTGCTGCAATGGTAAAAGAACTCCGCGAAAGTACAGGCGCGGGGATGATGGATTGTAAAAATGCTTTGAGTGAAACAAATGGAGACTTTGATAAAGCAGTTCAACTTTTAAGAGAAAAAGGCTTGGGTAAAGCTGCTAAAAAAGCTGATAGACTTGCCGCAGAAGGGTTGGTAAGTGTTAAGGTAAGTGATGATTTTACAAGCGCAACGGTAAGTGAGATTAACTCAGAAACAGATTTTGTGGCTAAAAATGATCAATTTATTGCTTTAACAAAAGATACAACAGCACACATTCAAAACAATAGCTTGCAAAGTGTTGAAGAGCTTCACTCTAGTACAATCAACGGCGTAAAATTTGAAGAATATTTAAAAAGTCAAATTGCAACTATCGGTGAAAATTTGGTTGTAAGAAGATTTGCTAGCTTAAAAGCAAGTGCAAATGGTGTGGTAAATGGATATATCCATACTAATGGTCGTGTGGGTGTTATCATCGCTGCAGCTTGTGATAATGCTGAGGTAGCAAATAAATCAAGAGATTTCTTAAAACAACTTTGTATGCATATAGCTGCTATGAAGCCAAGCTATTTAAGCTATGAAGATTTGGATATAGAATTTGTAGAAAATGAATACAAAGCTTTAGTTGCAGAGCTTGAAAAAGAAAATGAAGAAAGACGCAGACTTAAAGATCCAAACAAACCAGAGCATAAAATTCCTAAATTTGCAAGCCGCAAACAACTTAGCGATGCGATTTTAAAAGAAGCAGAAGAAAATATAAAAGAAGAGCTCAAAGCTCAAGGCAAACCTGAGAAAATTTGGGACAATATTATTCCTGGTAAAATGAATAGCTTTATAGCGGATAATTCTCAACTTGACAGCAAACTTACTTTAATGGGTCAATTTTATGTAATGGATGATAAAAAAACCATTGAACAAGTAATTGCTGAAAAAGAAAAAGAATTAGGTGGAAAAATTAAAATCGTTGAATTTATTCGTTTTGAAGTAGGAGAAGGTTTAGAAAAGAAAACCGAAGATTTTGCTGCTGAAGTTGCTGCACAGCTTTAAAGTATCAAAATGGAATTATTAAGAGCGGAAAATTTAGGTCACAGCTTTGATTATCCGCTCTTTGAAAATTTAAATTTTTCTTTAAATCAAAAAGATTGCATTGCTATACAAGGCAGTAGTGGTTGCGGAAAATCTACTCTTTTGCATATAATTTCTTCTTTATTAAAGCCAAATAAGGGCGAAGTTTTTTTTAAGGGTCAAAATCTTTACAAGATAAGTGAAAATGAAAGACTGAAAATTCGTCGTTATGACTTGGGCATCATTTTTCAAACCCATTATCTTTTTAAAGGTTTTTCAGCTTTAGAAAATATAGAACTTGCTAGTGTTTTATCAAACCAAGATTTAGATGAAAAAATCTTAAAAAAACTAGGCATTCACGAGCTTTTAAAACAAAAAATAGGTAAATTAAGCGGAGGTCAGCAACAACGCGTGAGTATAGCTAGAGTGCTTTGTAAAAAACCAAAAATTATTTTTGCCGATGAGGCTACAGGAAATTTAGATTTTGATAATGCTAAAAATGTCATAGAGCTTTTGGTTTCTTATGCTAAAGAAAATGATGCTGCTTTGTTTTTTGTTACTCATGATTCTAAGCTTGCTCAATTTTGTGATAAAACTTATATTTTAAATACCAATGGAATTTGTTAATTATTTAGGAGATAAAAATGTAGCTACCTTTATGTTGCTTTTTGCTAGAATGAGTGGGCTTATAGTATTTTTCCCTTTTTTTTCTCATAATTCTATCCCTATGATTATCAAAACTACTTTTGCATTATTTTTAACAATGTATTTATTTCCTTTAGCAAAACTTGAAATTTTGCATTTAGATAGTTTTTTTATTATACAGCTTTTAAGTGAAATTGTTTTTGGAATGATAGCAGGGCTTATGCTGCAGATTGTTTTTGCTATTGTTATGATGGCGGGCGAGCAGATAGCTTTTACTATGGGATTTACTATGGCAAGCGTTTTAGATCCAAGTTCTGGAACAAATATGCCTATTACTTCTCAAATTTTGCATTTGATTGCTTTATTATTTTTTCTTGCTTTTGATGGTCATCATTTAATGCTTTTATTTCTAAGTCATTCTTTGGGTTATATAAATCTTGGCGGTTTTTATCCTCATGAAAATTTAATGCATTATCTAAATATGGGGATGTTGAATATTTTCATTATAGGTTTTACGATGAGTTTTCCAATACTTGGAATTTCTCTTTTGGCAGATACTATTTTTGGGCTTTTAATGAAAACTATGCCACAATTCAATCTTTTAGTAATTGGTTATCCTATCAAGATAGCTTTAGGATTTGTAGTTCTAATAGCTATTTTGCTTGTGATGATGCAATATTTTAAAGATTTGATTTTGGAGGTTTTTACTCATATGCAAACTCTGTTTTTCGCCTAAGCAAAGGATAAATGAAAATGTTATAGAATAGCAATTATTTTTAAGGATTAAAGTGATGAAAATTTTACTTTTGAATGAAAACCCTGTTGTATCAAGACTTATAAGCTTGAGTGCAAAAAAAATGTCTTATGATTTTGAGGAAATTAATGCCTATGATGAAAATTTAGGTCATTATGATGTGATTATAGTCGACAGTGATACACCTGCTCCTTTGAAAATTCTTAAAGAAAAATGCGATAAATTAATTTTTTTAGCGCCGCGTAATCAAAGTGTGGATATTGATGCCTTAATTTTGCATAAACCATTTTTACCTACAGACTTTTTAAATTTACTCAATCAAGAAAATCTTAAAATCGCAGATGACATTATTTTGCCAATCGAAGAAGCTGAAAATCCTTACGCTAATATCAGTTTAGATTTAGATGGTTTAAATTTAGATGACTTGCCTGATGAAAATACTGAAGATACGCAAGAAAATGAGCTTTCTATGGAAGAAAATTTAGAATCTTTAGCTTTATATGACATGGAAGAAGAAACAAACCAGAAAGAAATTGCTAGTGAAAATACCGATAAAGAATTAAATTTAGATGATTTAAGTCTTGATGAAGATCAAGAAGAGAATGATGCGTCAGAACAAACCACAGCTAATCATATAGAGGAAAAAAATGAAGATGAGCAAGCTTTGGAAGTAGCATTTCAAGATGATATTTTAAATGACAAAACTAGCGAAGAAAATGAAGAAGAATTTGAAATTCAAGAGCAAGATACACAAGAACAAGATGCAAACCAAGATGAACAAGATAAAATAGAAGATACTCAAGAACTTGAAGATCAAGTTGATAATTTAAATGGTGACTTAGTGCAAGATAATGAAAACTCTGAAGCTCAAGAGGCAATTGTAAATAATAATTTAGATGCAGAAGAAGCTCAACCGGAAGTACTAGAAGATGCAGAGGAGCCTAGTAAAACTCAGTTGCAAGATTTTATTACAGATGATTTTCCTATCGTTGAAGAGCAAGAAAGAAAAATCGATTTTGATGATATTCCAGAAGATGCTGAATTTTTAGGTCAAAGAAAAGAAGAGGATGAAGCTGTAGAGGATTTCTTGCCTGTTGTAGAAGATCAAGAAAATTTAAATGAACATGATGATTTTGAAGAAATGAGTAGCTTAAGCACTCAAGATCAAATCAAAGAAGAGTTAGCACAACTTGATGAGCTTGAATACGATATTGATAGCGATGATAGTATTAAGGTTTTAGAGGATTTTAAAGAAGAGCCTATTTTAGACGATAAAGATTTGCCAAATAATGATGAGGAAATCGTTGTTCCAAAATTACAAATCAATGATTTTGATAGTTTAAAAGAAAGCGATATACAAGAAGCTTTAGGCGAAGAAATATCTACTTTAGAGGATAACAAAAGCGAGAAATTAAAAATCAAAGAAGATCAACTAGCAAGTGAAGCAGGTGAAGAAATTGTTAATGAATTAAGCCAAAGTATAGCAGGGGCTATCACTTCAAGCATTAAAGATGATACCTTAAAAGCAGCACTTAAGGGTATGAATATGAATATAAATATTAGCATTAGTTTTAATGAGGATAAAAATTGAGTGCTTTTATATTGTTGGTTTCAGGGCCAAGTGGAGCTGGAAAATCCACTCTTTTAAAAAAGCTTTTTGATGAATTTCAAGAAGAGCTTTATTTTTCTATTTCTTCGACAACACGCTTACCAAGAGAAGGTGAGCAACATGGAGTGGATTATTATTTTATCACGCATGATGAATTTCAGCAAGGTATAGATAAAGAGCAGTTTTTAGAGTGGGCTAAAGTGCATGAAAATTTTTACGGCACTTCGCTTGAGCATACACAAAATGCTTTAAATGATGGAAAAATAGTTGTTTTTGATATAGATGTACAAGGTTTTAAGATAGTCAAAAAGAAAATGGCTGAAAAAATCATTTCTGTTTTTATCACTACAAAAAATAAAGATGAATTAAAAAAAAGACTTATTAAGCGAAATACTGATACAATATTGCAACTAGAGAAGAGATTGCAAAATGCAAGTGATGAAATGAAAGAGCTTAATGAGTATGATTATTTTATCATTAACGATAAGCTAGAGGAAAGTTACGAAGCATTAAGAGCAATTTTAATTGCCCATAAGTTTAAGACTAAAGGGCAAAATCTAGAGCAAATTCAAAATATTTGGAACAAAGGAGAATAAAATGGGTGGTTGGTCAAGTCCAAGTCATTGGTTAATTATTTTATTAATTGTTGTATTACTTTTTGGAGCCAAAAAGATACCAGAGCTTGCAAAAGGCTTGGGTAAGGGTATTAAGACTTTTAAAGATGAAATGAGCAATGAGGATGAAGCAGCAAAAAATGCGCATAAAATCGAAGAAAAGCAAAATACAACCAATCATGCAAATACTGATGCAAATATAGATGAAGTAAAAAAATCTTAAGGCTTAGTTTTTGAAAAATATTATTTTTAATGAAATTAAAAAAATTTTAGAGTGCGATTTTGCACTTGAAAATCCAAAGGATAAAAATCTAGCTCATTTTGCTACCCCTTTGGCTTTTTCTTTAGCTAAAGAATTAAGAAAATCGCCTATTTCTATAGCAAATGAACTAGCTGCTAAATTTCAAGAACATAGCTATTTTGATAAGGTTGAAGCACTCAATGGATATTTGAATTTTAGATTATCAAAAACCTTTTTAAATGAGCTTGCAAATAAAGCCTTACAAAATCCAAATGAATTTTCCAAAGGAGAGGATAAAACTGAAAGTTTTTTGCTTGAATATGTCAGTGCTAATCCTACAGGCCCTTTACATATAGGGCATGCAAGAGGTGCGGTTTTTGGTGATACCTTAACAAGACTTGCAAGACATTTGGGCTATAAATTTAATACAGAATACTATGTCAATGATGCGGGTAATCAAATTTATTTACTAGGGCTTTCTATTTTACTAAGTGTGAAAGAAAATATACTTCATGAAAATGTTGAATATCCAGAGCAATATTACAAAGGCGAGTATATAGCGGATTTAGCAAAAGAAGCTTTTGAAAAATTTGGTAAAGAATTTTTTAGCGAAGAAAATATCCCTAGTTTGGCTGATTGGGCAAAAGATAAAATGCTTGTTTTGATTAAACAAAATTTAGAACAAGCAAAGATTAAAATTGACAGCTATGTAAGCGAAAGATCGTATTATGATGCTTTAAATGCAACTTTAGAATCTTTAAAAGAGCATAAAGGAATTTACGAGCAAGAAGGTAAAATTTGGCTTGCTTCTTCGCAAAAAGGCGATGAAAAAGATAGGGTAATTATCCGTGAAGATGGACGCGGGACTTATTTGGCAGCAGATATTGTTTATCATAAAGATAAAATGAGTCGTGGTTATGGAAAGTGTATTAATATTTGGGGAGCAGATCATCATGGTTATATCCCTAGAATGAAAGCTGCGATGGAATTTTTGGGATTTGACTCTAATAATCTTGAGATTATTTTAGCACAAATGGTTTCCCTACTTAAAGATGGAGAACCTTATAAAATGAGTAAAAGAGCAGGAAATTTTATCTTGATGAGCGATGTGGTTGATGAGATAGGAAGTGATGCTTTGCGTTATATCTTTTTGAGCAAAAAATGCGATACGCATTTGGAATTTGATATCAGTGATTTGCAAAAAGAAGATAGTTCTAATCCTGTGTATTATATCAACTATGCACACGCTAGAATTCATCAAGTGTTTGCTAAAGCTGGTAAAAAAATCGATGATGTAATGAAAGCTGATTTACAAAGTTTAAATCAAGATGGCGTAAATTTGCTTTTTGAAGCTTTGAATTTAAAGGCTGTTTTAAACGATGCTTTTGAGGCTAGAGCTTTGCAAAAAATTCCTGATTATCTTAAAAATTTAGCTGCAAATTTTCATAAATTCTACAATGAAAATAAAGTTGTAGGCTCTGCAAATGAAAATGATTTGCTTAAATTATTTTCTTTGGTTGCTCTTAGTATTAAAACCGCATTTTCTTTAATGGGTATTGAAGCAAAAAACAAAATGGAACATTAAAACAGCATTTTGCTGTTTTAATAATTTAGCAAAAATACTGCTATTATCACGATAATGATACCTAAAATTCCTATTTTGTTTAATTTTTCTTTATATAAAATCCATCCACCAAGACAAGTTCCTATGATGCCTATAGCACCCCAAGTTGAGTAAGCTATGCTTAAAGGAACATATTTTAAAGAAAAAGAAAGTAGAAAAAAAGCAAGTATAGCATTGACAATCGCAGCTAAGCCCCAAATTTTATTCTTAAAACCATCTGATTTTTTTAGCAATAAATTTGCTACGATATCTAACAATGCCGATAGAACAATAATAAAAATATACATTATTCTTTAACCTCGCCTATATTAATCATGATAATTCCAACGATAGAAAGAATAATGCCTAGAATTTGAGTTAAGGTTAAACTCTCTTTAAAAACTATAAAAGAAACTAAAAGTATAAGAATAATCCCTAAAAGTTCCCATACAGCATAGGCTATGCCTACTTGAATTTTTTTAATCGCCTTGCCCATAAAAAAATAAGAAAAAGCTATAAATAAAGCCATAAATATATAGCCTAAAATTTGATTTTCCATTTTTAAAAAACTAGTGCCTAAAACTTCAAATACAATAGCAGCAATCAAGAAAAACCAAGCAACAAAAAGTTCTTTTTTTGCGATATTCAAAAAGCTTCTCCCTAAAAATAAATGGTAAAATCATACCATTTAAAGCTTTAATTAGCCTTTTTAGTTTATACTTTTAAGTTTAAAAATCTTTAAAGAAAGTGAGAATTTATGGGACGAGCGTTTGAATACCGAAGAGCTTCTAAAGAGGCTAGATGGGATAAAATGAGTAAGCTTTTTCCTAAGCTTGCTAAAGCCATACAAGTAGCTGCTAAAGAAGGTGGCACTGATCCTGATATGAATCCAAAATTAAGAAGTGCTATAGCCACAGCAAAAGCAAATAATATGCCAAAAGATAATATAGATGCGGCTATTAAGCGTGCGAGTGGAAAAGATAGCGCAGATATTAAAAACATTCATTATGAAGGAAAAGCTGCACATGGAGCTTTGGTTATAGTTGAATGTATGAGCGATAACCCTACGCGCACCGTGGCTAATGTTAAAGCCATTTTTAGCAAAAATGGTGGAGAAGTTTTACAAAATGGATCTTTAGGCTTTATGTTTACTAGAAAAGCGGTTTTTCATCTTGAAAAATTTGCAGGAGATTTAGAAGAATTAGAACTTGATTTGATCGATGCAGGGCTTGAAGAATTAGAACAAAATGAAGAAGAGTTAGTAATTAGCGGTGATTATACTGCCTTTGGTGAGCTAAGTTCTGCTATAGAGACTAAGGGTTTAGTTCTTAAAAAAGCAGGACTTGAGTATATACCAAACAATCCTGTAAGCTTTAGCGAAGAACAGCTTAGCGATATAGAAAAACTTTTAGATAAGTTAGAAGATGATGATGATGTTCAAGCTGTTTATACAAATATAGATTAAGGAGAAATAATGATAAAAACAATCGACACAAGCAAAGTAAATGAATACAAATTTGCTCTTATAGAAACTGAAAAAGGCACAATGAAATTAAAACTTTTTGGCGATGAGGCTCCGCAAACGGTTTGTAATTTTGCTACTTTGGCTAATGAGGGATTTTATAAAGATTTAAATTTTCATCGTGTGATCCCAAATTTTGTCATACAGGGAGGTTGTCCACACGGCAATGGTGTAGGTGGGCCTGGATATGAAATCATTTGCGAATGTGATGATCAAGAACATAAACATGAGCGTGGAACCTTATCTATGGCACACGCAGGACGCGATACGGGTGGCTCTCAATTTTTTATTTGTCACAGCCCTCAAGCTCATTTAGATGGAGTTCATACTGTTTTTGGGCAAATTGATCCAAAAGATGAAGAAAGTTTGGAAGTGCTAGATTCTATTCGTCAAGGTGATAAAATCATCGATATTAAAATCTGTGATAAAATCTAATTTACATTAATTTTTATCTTGCCTACTAAAGCTGGTCTTTTACTAGACTAGCTAAGATAGCTTCTGTATAAATCTTAGTTAGAAAGTATGATTTTAAATACTTGCTTTAATTTGTTTATTTTTTTAAGTTACAATTTTGGAAATTTTTCTTCTATAAGGCTAATATGCAAGAAATCATTCATTTTATTATCGAAACTGCTAGTGATTGGGGATATTTAGGCATTATTATTTTAATGACTTTAGAAAGTTGTTTTATACCTTTTCCAAGTGAAGTTGTGATGATTCCAGCAGGATATTTAGCGCATAAGGGCGAGCTTGATATAGTTTTTTGTATATTAAGTGGAGTTTTAGGCTCTGTTTTAGGAGCTTTGATTAATTATTATATTTGCTTTTTTTGGGGTAAAAAATTTGTACTTAGATGGGGTAAATATTTTGGTATCAATGAAGCTAAATTTGCCAAATTTGAAGAATTTTTTAATAAACACGGAGAATTTTCCACTTTTACTTGTAGGCTTTTGCCAGGAATTCGTCAGTATATTTCCATGCCTGCGGGTTTGGTTAAAATGAAACTTGTTAATTTTGTGCTTTTTACTGCACTAGGTAGTGCTATTTGGGTAAGTATACTCGCATTTTTGGGTTATTATATAGGAGAAAATGAAGAATTGATTAAAGCTTATCTGACTCAAATTCTTATTGTTATAATTATTTTTATAGTTTTGGCAAGTTTAATTTATATAAAAATAAAAAAGCCTTTTGCTAAAAAGGCTTAAATTTTATCGCTCACACTTTGTATAGCATTTTTAATTTGCAGTTTTGAATTTTCTAGCTTGATTTTTTCTCTTTCGTTAAAATCTAGTTCAAAGATTTTTTCTACCCCATTTTTTCCTATGATAGCAGGCAATGAAAATGCTAAATCATCAAAAACCACACTTACAGGATACAAGCTTTTTCTATCTTCTAAAACAGCTTTAGCTAAATTTGCACAAGAAGTTCCTATGCCAAATTCGGTTCTTCCTTTGCGTTTATAGATAAAATACCCCTCATCAACAACTGCTTTTTCGATATTTTCTATATCTAATTTTTTACCCATCTTATCGCAAAATGTTAGTAAATTTTGCCCTAAAACACTAGCCGTAGAAAGGGCGGCAAATTGCGAATCCCCATGCTCTCCTATCATATAAGCGGTGATATCTTTAGGATTAAGATCTAAATCTTTGGCTAGAATTTTTTTAAGTCTAGAGCTATCAAGATTGGTTCCACTTCCAAAAACATGGTTTTTAGGTAAAGAGCTTAGAATTTGAGTATAATAAGTAATCGTATCATTTGGATTTGTAGCAACGATATATTTACCCTTAAAATTTGCATGTTTTAAACTCAAAACAATATCCTTAAGCTCGGTGATATTGTTTTGAAGCTCAACTAAACGACTGGATAATTCTTTTAAATTTTCTTTTCTGAAAGCTAGGATGATAATATCACAACTTGCTAGTTGTTCTAAATTTGTAGCATGAATTATTCTCGTATAAGAAGAATGAATCGCAGACATATCTTCTAAATCTCTCGCGTGTGCTAAGGCTAAGTCTTGCTTGATATCATATAAATAAAGTTCGGAGCAAATATTTTGCACAACAATATTATAAGCACTTGCTGCACCCACAAAACCCAAACCCACAATACCGATTTTTGACATTTTATTTCCTTTGCTTTGAAATTTTGTTATAATTATATAAATTTGATTTTAAAGAAATTATAAATATGCAAAAGCCTGATATTCAAAGTTTAACAAATTTTCTAATCGACTATACCAAAACACTTTTAAGCGCAGGAACCTACACAGCTAGAGTTGCTAAATGCGTTGGCAGGATAGCTCAAGTTTATGGATATGAGATCAATATTAATTTCTTTTTTCACCATATCACTTTAAATATTGTAGATATTGAAGATAATTCCATACAAAGAACCTATGTGATACCTAATCATCATGCTCATATTAATTTTAAACTTATTTTTGAATTAAGTGCTTTAAGTTGGGCCATATACGATCACAAATACGAACTTGAAAAAGCAAAATCAGCCTTTAATGCTATAAGTATTCAAAAAAAACATTCTTATGTATTAAATCTTTTATTTGTTTCTATAGCTAATTCAGGTTTTTGTAGACTTTTTGGCGGGGATTTTGGCGCAGGGGTTTTGGTATTTTTTGCGACTTTTTTAGGACTGCTTTTAAGATTTGCCCTTACTAAGATAAAAATAGATTTAAGAATTCAATACATTCTTTGCTCTTTTGTTTCTTCTTGGTTTGTATTTTTGGGTTTAGATATGGGCTATACAAATACTTCTGATGCAGCACTTGGTTCTAGTATCTTATATCTTATACCGGGGGTATTTTTTATCAATTCTATAATCGATATATTAAAAGATCATATTTTAATGGGTTTAAGTCGTATTATCAGCGTAGCTATTTTAATTTGCTGTATTGCTCTTGGAATTTATATGACTCTTAGTATTTCAAAATTTGGGATTTTACAATGATTGAATTTATCTTAAAAGATATGTTTTTTGCTGCTATGGCTGGGTTTGGTTTCGCGTATGCTTGTAATCCTCCTTTAAAAACTCTTATTTTATCTGCACTCTTAGCGGCCATTGCTCACGGACTTCGCTTTACCTTGATAGAATATTTTCATTTTGAAACTTTGGCAATTGCAACTTTTGTAGCTTCTTTTTGCGTGGGTTGTTTGGGTATTGCTTTGGCTAAGATTATTAAAACCCCTGCTGAGGTTATTGCTTTTCCTGCGCTTATTCCTATGATACCTGGTATTTATGCTTATAAGGCTATTTTATATCTTATCTCTTTTATACGCAGTGATGATTTAAAGGCTAAGTCTGAATTTTTGGTGCAGTTTTTTGATTATTTTTTTACCACACTTTCGGTAACTTTGGCTTTGGCTATAGGGGTAAGCGTTACCTTGCTTATATTCTTTGAGCAAAGTTTTATGATGACAAGGCATGCTAAAAAGCATTGATTTTTGTTTAATCTTTCTTATTATAATTTTGAAAATTTTATAAAAAAGGAAAAATACATGTTGTGTCCTGTTTGTAATGTTGATTTGGTAATGAGCGATAGAAGCGGAGTTGAGATTGATTATTGTCCAAAGTGTCGTGGTGTTTGGCTTGATCGTGGAGAACTTGATAAAATCATAGAACGCAGCACTCCTAATACGGCAAGTTTTAACCAAGCTCCAAGACAAGAGCCTAGATATAATGATCATTCTTATAGTCATCAAAGCCACGATCATTATTACAAAAAGAAAAAAAGAGAAAGCTGGCTAGGCGAACTTTTTGATTTTTAATTTTTATGAAAAATATAAATCTTTATATCCTTTTTAGTTTAATATCTTAAAATATCAAGCAAAAAGGATATAAAATGTATGAATTTTTACTACACGAACCCTTAGTGAATAAATCTAAACATAACCACGAAGATCACTCTCATGAACATCATCATGCTGATGCAAGGAGTGTGGATAAAAAAATATTGAAAATTTCTCTTTTGATGACTTTTTCAATGATGCTGGTTCAATTTATATACTCTTTACTTTCTAATTCTCTTGCGCTTTTAAGTGATACTTTGCATATGTTTTCAGATGTTTTTGCTCTAACACTTAGTTTTTTAGCTATTATCGCTATAGAAAAATGGCAGGATCATCAAAAGACTTTTGGTTATTTTCGCTTAGAAATTTTGGTCGCATTTATCAATGCTTTAACTATCATTTTATCAGCGATTTTTATCATCTATGAAGCTATAGAAAAGCTTATAAATCCAAGCAGTATCGATGCTAAAACTATGATTATAGTAGCTGTTTTAGGTTTTTTAGTCAATGCTATAAATGCTTTTATGATGTTTAGAGGCGCAAATTTAGAAAATGTCAATATGAAATCAGCCTTTTTGCATATGATGAGTGATTTGCTGGGCTCTTTGGTAGTGATTATAGGTGGTATTGCTGTATATTTTAGCGGTATAGTTTATATAGATACGATTTTAGCTATTATTTTATCGCTTTTACTTTTAAGATGGGCTATAACACTTCTTAAGCAAAGTGTAAATATTTTACTTGAAACCTCTCCTGTGGATATAGAAGAGGTAAAACAAGCTTTGCTTTTAAATTCTAAAGTAGAAGAGGTGATTGATTTGCATATCACACAAATTACCAATAAAATGTTAGTAGCTTCTATGCATTTACGAGTTAATATCGATGATTTGAAAGAATTTGAACAATTATCTTATGATTTGTCGCATGATTTGTTACACCGATTTGAAATAGGGCATATTACCATTCAACCTTTAAGGAGTAAAAATGAAATTTAAAGTCGCAAATATCAATTGTCAAAATTGTGCAAATTTGATTAAAAATTCTTTAGAAGATATTTTTGGAGAGATCAAAATAGATCTTGATGCAAATCCCCGCACACTAAGTTTGAATTTAGATAGCTCGAGAGAAGAAGAATTTAAAAAAGAACTTGGCGAACTTGGTTTTGAAGTTTTAGAAAAGATTGAATAATGCAAGAATTTCGTGTAAAAATAGGCAAAATGACTTGCGTAAATTGCTCTAATGCCATAGAGCGTGCTTGTAAGAAAATACAAGGAGTGAGTGATGCAAGTGTTTCTTATGTGAATTCTAGTGGGGTATTTTTACTCGAAGATGAGGCAAGGAGTCAAGATGTGATTGAAAAAATTCAAAGTCTTGGCTTTGAGATTTTAGAAAATGAGCAAAATTTGGAAGAATACCGTAAAAAAGAACTCATCTCCTTGCGTAAAAATTTGCTTTTAAGCATAGTTTTAAGTGCTTTGATTATGTATTTTGAAATGTTTGACACAAGTTTTTTAAGTCAAAATATGCAAATGCTTCTAAGCTTTTTTGTGATTTTTTATTGCGGTAGGACTTTTTTTTCTCATGCGATTAAGGGTTTAAAAAATTGGAATTTAGATATGAATACCTTAATCGCTTTAGGCTGTATCAGTGCCTTTGCTTACTCTTTTTGTATATATTTAAATCTTTTTGAAGATGAAAAGCACCTTTATTTTAGCGGTGCGGCCATGATTATAAGTTTTGTGCTTTTGGGTAAATTTTTAGAGACAAATGCTAAATTTAAGGCTTTGAATTATCAAAAAAGACTCAATGAAATTGATATAAAAAAGGCTAAAATTTTAAACGAAGCAGGGGAGCTTAATGAAATTTTAAGTGCTTTTGTTAAAAATGGAGATATTATAGTAGTAAGAGAGGGTGAAAGCGTAGCAGTTGATGGGGTAGTGATCCAAGGTAAGGCCGAGATTGATACGAGTTTTTTAAGCGGAGAATTTTTGCCTAGCAGTGTAAGAGTTGATGATGAGATAAAGGCAGGCTCTATACTTTTAAATGGAAATTTACATATAAAAGCAAGTAAAAAGGCTATGGATAGCACTTTAGAACAGATCAAAGATCTTGTCTTTAAAGCAGGAAATGTCAAAACTCCTTTGGAAAATTCAGTCGATAGAATTTCTAGATATTTTGTCATCACAATAATCGCTTTTGCCTTGGCAGTTTTTGTATTTTGGAGTTTTAAAGTAGGCGTAAGTGAAGCTTTTTTACACGCTTGTGCAGTCCTTTTAATCTCTTGCCCTTGCGCCTTAGGGCTTGCAACTCCTATCGCTTTAATCACCGCTCAAGGTGCGGCGATGAAAAATTTTATCCTAATCAAAAACCCTGCTGCTTTAGAAAATTTAAATAAAATCAAGACAGCTTTTTTTGATAAAACAGGCACCTTAACGCAAAATAATTTAGAACTTTTTAGGCACAATTTAAATGCTAAAGATTTTCAAATGCTAGCCTTAATCGAAAGTTCAAGTTCTCATCCTATCGCTAAGGCTATCTTTAAAGCTTCTAAGATAAAAGCTCAAATTCTAAAAGGAAGTAGTGAAATTTTTATAGGCAAGGGTGTAAAATACATAGAAGAAAATGAAGAATACTTGCTAGGAAATTTAAAATTTATGCAAGAGAGTGGAGTAAAAAATTTAGAAAAGGCAGATGAATTTTTACAGAGTTTAAAAGAAGAAGCTTTAATTTGTGTGTATTTTGCTAAAAATGGTGAGTGCTTAGGGGTGCTTACTCTAAAAAATACCTTAAAAGAAGGGGCTAAAGAGCTTATAGAGGATTTTAAAAAGCAAAAAATTCAAAGCATTATTTTAAGTGGAGATAATGAAAAAAGCGTACAAAGTGTCACAAATTTATTGGGTATTGCTGATTTTAAGGCAGGATTGTTGCCTGAAGAAAAATTGCAAATCATTAAAGAGCATAAGCAAAATTCACTTTTTGTAGGAGATGGGATTAATGATGCAGCTGCTTTAAATTTAGCAAGTGTGAGTATGAGTTTTAAAGAAGGAAGTGATTTAGCTAAAAATGCTGGAGATTTTATACTTATGAAAGATGATTTAAGGCTTATTTCTTGGTGTTTTAAGCTTGCTAAAAAGACAAAAAATATTATTAAGCTCAATCTTTTTTGGGCGTTTTTTTATAATATTCTTTGTATTCCCATAGCCGCAGGCTTTGTGCCTTTCATCACTTTAAGTCCTCATTTAGCAGCACTTGCAATGTGTTTTAGCTCACTTTGTGTAGTGCTTAATTCTCTAAGACTTAGAAAAGTCTAAGCTTTAGAGACTTAGTTTTCTATTTTGGGTTCGCCAAAATATTCTCTTAAAGCTTCTTTTGTATCCTCTTGAGGATCAAATTTCTTTGCTCCTTGTTTTAGCTCATTAAAAGAAGAGTGAAGATCTATTTTTTTAGGAGCTTGTGCTTCATTATTTTGTTGAGGCAGTTCTTGGGTTAGGGATTGTAATTTGCTCTCATCTATAATGATTGCTTTTTGCACGACAATTTTAGCATTAGAGCCAAAATGATTTCTAAAAAGTTCTTGAATGAGTTTAAAGCCCTTATTAAGCTTATCGCGGTTACTTCCTTGCGCGTTTGAACTAATAGTTAAAATTTCATTTTCATAACTTACAAATTGAGTGCTTTGTTTAAAGCATTCTCCAAGTTCATAATCTCTATCGTAGATTTTTTCAAGTAAAATTTCGTATGCATTTTTAATCGTTGAAGATTTTTGAATCTCTAATACTATAGGGGTTTTTACCTCTTGTTTTTCTAGATTAGAATTTGTATTTGTAAGGTTTTTTTGAATTTCATTAATTTGTGTATCGATTTCTTTTAAATGACTTGCTTCCATCATCATAAAAGCCATCACACAAAGCGTAAAGCCATCATCATCACAGATGAGATTTTTTGCTCTTGCTAGGATACGGAAAAACCTTTCATAAATGAGAGTTGAAAATTCACTGCTTTTTGCAAAAAAACTTTCTTTTAGATAAAAAAGCATTTCATCGATCACGCTTGAGGCTTCATAGTCTTTAAGCTCTTCTAAAAAATCAAAAACTCTATCCTTGTTTTTGGTTAAAATGGCATGGTAAAATTCTTTGATTTTAGCAGGATCTAAAAAACCCAACATATCAGTAATCTTACTCGTGCTTATATCATTTTGGCAAAAGATAATAGCTTGATCAAGCAAGGTAAGAGTATCTCTTAAAGAGCCATTTCCACTTCTTGCGACAAATTTCAAGGCTTCTTCTTCAAATTTGACATTTTCCTTGTTTAAAATTTCTTTTAAATGATTTAAAATTTCATTTTGTGGAATTTGTTTGAAGCGAAAATGTTGTGTCCTTGAAAGCACGGTAGCGGGCAATTTCAAAGGATCGGTGGTCGCTAGGATAAATTTCACATAGCTTGGAGGTTCTTCTAGTGTTTTTAAAAGTGCATTAGCAGCTTGAGGTGTTAGCATATGCACTTCATCGATGATAAAGATTTTAAATCTTGCCATAGAAGGGGTATATTTAGTTTGTTCAATAAGAGCTTGTATGTCTTCTAGCCCGCGATTGCTAGCGGCGTCCATTTCTATGATGTCTATATGTTTACCTTCAAGTGCGGCAAGGCATTGTTTGCAAGTTCCACAAGGAGTATCACTTGGGCCATTATCACAAACTAGAGCTCTAGAAAAAATTCTGGCACTTGAAGTTTTACCGCTTCCGCGTAAGCCTGAAAAGAGATAAGCATGAGCTAGGCGATTGTGATTTAATGCATATTTTAAGCTTGTGCTGACTGTTTTTTGTCCTATGAGTTCATCAAAGGTTTTAGGTCTGTATTTAATCGCTAAGGCTTGAAGCATCTCTACTCATTCATAATAGATAAAAGTTCTACATTGTCTTTAGTTTTTAACATTTTTGAATAAAGAAATTTAAGCGCTTCGATATCATCCATTTGAGAAATCGCTGAACGAATAGCCCAAATTTTTTGTAGTTCTGCCACTCCTTGTAAAAGTTCTTCTTTTCGAGTTCCAGATTTGATGATATTAATCGCAGGATAAATTCTTCTATCTGAAATATTTCTATCTAAGACTATTTCGCTATTACCCGTTCCTTTAAATTCTTCAAAGATCACATCATCCATTCTTGAACCTGTGTCGATAAGTGCAGTTGCTACTATGGTCAAAGATCCGCCATTTTCTATATTTCTTGCTGCACCAAAAAAGCGTTTAGGTTTATGAAGTGCATTAGCATCCACCCCACCACTTAGTACCTTTCCACTGCTTGGAGTTGCAGTGTTATAAGCTCTAGCAAGCCTTGTGATACTATCTAGCAAAATGATAACATCTTTGCCTGTTTCTACCATTCTTTTTGCTTTTTCGATAACTAGTTCTGCCACGCGAACATGATTATAAGCAGGCAAATCAAAAGTAGAGCTAAACACTTCACCCTTTACACATCTTTGCATATCAGTAACCTCTTCAGGTCTTTCATCGACTAAAAGAACGATTAAATGCATTTCAGGATGATTTTTAGCAATCGCACTTGCTAGCTCTTTCATAAGTTCTGTTTTACCCGTTCTTGGCGGTGCTACGATGAGTCCGCGTTGTCCTTTACCTATAGGGGTAAAAAGATCTAAAATTCTTCCAGTTAATTTCATAGCATCGTATTCGAGTTTGATTTTTTCTGTTGGAAAAATAGGAGTTAAGTTATCAAATAAAGGTCTTTCTTTAGCTTCTTGCAAAGGCAAATAATTAATCGCTTCTATTTTCAAAAGAGCATAGTATTTTTCCTGATCCTTAGGCTCTCTAACTTGTCCAGTTACTATATCGCCCACGCGTAGAGCAAATTTACGAATTTGTGAGTTTGAAACATAAGCATCATTGACACTATCGCTTAAATTTGAATCCATACCCCTTAAAAAGCCATAACCTTCTGAAGAAATTTCTAAAATTCCTGTAAAAAGGATAAAACCACCCTTTTTGGTTTGGGCTTTTAAAATTTCAAAAATGAGTTCTTGACGGCGAAATTCTCTAGGATTTTCTATCTCGCATTCATTAGCTATTTTAACTAGGTTTTCTAAGTCAAGTAGTTTTAAGTCTTCAATTTTATAACCCTCCACTGGAATGTGGGTTCTTTGATGTTGTTTTTTTTCTTTTTCCATAAGTCCTCGCAAGAAAGCAGTAATTTTGTAGCAAATTAAAACCGTGATTTTAGTAAAAAAATATACTTTTTGTCAAATTTGTCTATAATTATAAAAAATATTTTTTTAAAGAATGATTATGAAATGTGAACATTGTAGACTAGATTATCAAAAATCTCAAATGATAGAAGCTAAGGGTAAATTTTTTTGCTGTAGGGGCTGTTTGAGCGTTTGGGAAATTTTACATGAAAGTGACTTAGATGAATTTTACGAAAGATTGGGCAATAACGCACTAAAGCCGGTTAGCTTGGAATTTTCTAACAAAAATTATGATGAGTTTATCACCAAAACCAAAGAGGGTTTTAGCGAAATTTATCTCATGATACACGGTATAGAATGCTCTGCTTGTGTTTGGCTTAATGAGAGAGTTTTAACCAAACAAGAAGGAATTTTGGAATTAGATATCAATCACCTTTCGCATAAAGCACGCATTGTTTTTGATGAGCAAAGCGTTTCTTTGGCACAAATTTTAAATCTTATTGAAAGCATAGGATACAAAGCCAGTGCTTATGATCCGTCTAAAAATTCCAAAAAGGCGGATTTGATCAAGCGCGAATTTTATTCTAAACTCATAGTTGCCATTGCTTGTGTGATGAATATCATGTGGATAGCAGTAGCAAAATACGCGGGATTTTTTAGCGGTATGGATAGAGATATTAAAGATATTTTAAATTTTGCTGAATTTATCCTTTGCTCTCCTGTGCTTTTTTATACGGGTTCGAATTTTTATAAAAGCGCTTTTAAAGCCCTAAAAATGCGTAGTTTAAATATGGATAGTTTGGTTATAAGCGGAGCAAGCTTGGCTTATGGATATTCTTTATGGGCGATGTTTTTTAGAGTGGGTGAGGTGTATTTTGATTCTGTGGCTATGATTATTTGTTTTGTTTTTATAGGCAAGTATCTTGAAATGTTTAGCAAAAAACGCGCTTTGGATACAGTAGATGGCTTAAATGATTTTTTACAAAATGAAGTTTTGGTTTTTAATGGCAAAGATTTTGAGCCTAAAGATGTTCAAAAGGTCAATATCGGAGATAGAATTTTACTTAAAAGTGGGGATAAAATTCTCATAGATGGAATTTGCAAAAAGGGTGAAGCAAGTATCGACACTTCTTCTTTAAGTGGTGAAAATGAGCCTTGCTTTGTAGGTGTAGGTGGCATTGTAAATTCAGCTTGTATTGTGCTAGATGGAAGTATAGAATATGAAGCAAATAAGCTTTATAAGGATTCTAAATTAAATCAAATCATAAGACTTTTAGAATTTGCTAGTACTAAAAAAGCTAGGCTTGAAAGTTTGGTTTCTCAAATTTCTGCTTATTTTTCTCGTACTATTTTAACCCTTGCCTTGCTTTGCTTTTTGTTTTGGTTGTTTTATCATAAAGAAAGTGTTGAAATTTCACTTGTTCATGCAATTTCTGTTTTAATCATCGCTTGTCCTTGCGCTCTTGCTCTAGCTACTCCAGTAAGCAATCTTATCGCTTTGGGTCAGGCTTTAAAAAGGGCGATTTTGTTTAAGGATTCAAGCGTGGTTGAAAAACTTTCAAAATGCGATATAGCAGTATTTGATAAAACAGGAGTTCTTACTCAAACCCAATTAAAAATAGCTGAAGTTTTTTTAGATGAAAGGCTAAATTTAAATGAGTTTTATAGCTTTGTATCGCTTTCAAATCATCCTATTGCTAAAAGTGTAGCGCAGTTTTTACAAGATAAAAATGCAAAGCTTTTAAATTTGGATTTTAAGGGTTTGAGCAATATTCAAGCAAAGGGCATTAAAGCTTGTCTTGATAATACTTTATTTTTGGGCGGAAGTTCGAAATTTTTAGAAGATAATGGGATAAAATGTAAAAAAGAATTTAACAATTCTCATTTTATCTTTGCGCGTGATAATGAAATTCTTGCTTATTTTGAATTTTCAAGCGTATTAAGAGAAGGTGCTAAAGAGCTTATATCTTATCTTAAACAAGCTAAGATTGATACGATGATTTTAAGTGGAGATAATGAAAGAGCGGTTGAAAAAATTGCCAAAGAATTAGGAATTACTTCTTTTTATGCTTCCTGCTTGCCTCAAGATAAAATGCAAGCAATTGAAAATTTAAGTCATAAGAAAAAAGTTTTATTTGTAGGCGATGGAGTCAATGATGCCTTGGCTTTAAAATATGCTGCTGTGGCAATATCTTTGCGAGAAGGGAGTGATTTGGCGATTGAAAATAGTGATATTTTGCTTTTAAAAAATGATTTGCTTTCTTTAAAATACGCCATTAAGCTTTCTAAGGATACTTATAAAATTATCAAGCAAAATTTAATCCTTTCTTTAGCTTACAATGCTTTTACCATACCTTTGGCATTTTTAGGTTTAATTAATCCTTTAATTGCAGCGCTTTCTATGTCTTTTAGTAGTATAATGGTGATTTTAAATGCTTTAAGGATAAAAAATGAATAGTGTAATCATGATGATGATAGGGGTTTCAATACTGGGTTTTTTTATTATACTGGCTACCTTGCTTTGGGGGATAAGGACTAAACAATTTGATGATGATTATAAATTTACTACTCTAAATGATGATGAGGATGCTTTGCGCGATGCTATAGAATTAGAAAAAAGAAAAAAAGAAGCTTTAGAAAAGAGAAAATAAAGGCTTTCTAAATTTTGAAAGCCTTAAAATTATAAAGTTTCGATATAAGCTTCGATAGCTTTGAAATCTTCTTCAGTTAAACCTTTAAGGTTGATTTTCATGATAGCGCCTTGTCCATAAGCATTTCTTTTACCTTCTGAGTATTCTTTCATATATTGAAGTCTTTCAGCTGAAGAGATGCTTTTTAATGCTGGAACTTTGTTTAGATAAACTTTATCTGCTTTTGCGCCGTGGCATACTGCACATTTTTTAAAAAGTGTAGCTCCATCTGCGGCGAAAGCTGATACGCCAAGACATGCTAAAGCAGAAACTACTAATAATTTTTTCATTATATTCTCCTTGAAAAGTTTTAATACATAATAATTATATATTTTTAACTTTAACATTTTTCTTAAAAATATCAAAATGTTTATTTTCTTTAATTTGAATTATATTATAATATATTCTATGAAAAGAAAAGCGTTATTTTTAGATAGGGATGGCATTATAAATATAGATAAAAAATATATCTATAAAATTCAGGATTTTGAGTTTTGTGATGGAATTTTTGAGCTTTGTAGATATTTTTTAGCGCAAAAATACTTGCTTTTTGTAGCCACGAACCAATCAGGCATTGCAAGAGGATATTACACCCAAGAAGACTTTTTTAAGCTTTGTGATTTTATGCTTAATGAATTCTTGAAAGAGAATATAAAGATTGATAAAATTTATCATTGTCCTCATTTGGAGGGTTGTGAGTGTCGCAAGCCTAAGGCAGGGATGCTTTTAAAAGCTAGGGAAGAATTTGATATAGATATGGGTAATTCTATTTTTATAGGGGATAATCTTAGCGATATGCAAGCTGGAAAAAATGCACAAATTGGCACTTTGTGTTTGGTAAATGAAGAAGAAAAAGAAGGCGATTTTTTTAGACAATTTAAAAATTTAAACGAACTTTTAGATTTTTTCAAAAAAAAGGAAGATAGATGAAAATAGCAATCACAGGTGGTGCAGGATTTATAGGTTCGCAACTGGCTTTAAATTTGCAAGAAAAACATGAAATTTTAATCATCGATAAAATGCGTAGTTATGCGACTTTTGAAAATGGAAATTTGCAAAGTTTTGGACACTTTAAAAATTTACTCGATTTTAATGGTGAGCTTTTTGTGGGTGATATTAACGATGAAAAGGTTTTAAAAAAAATCGAAGATTTTAAACCCGAAGTGATTTTTCATCAAGCAGCGATTTCAGATACAACGGTTTTTGATCAAACTAAGGTTTTACAGACGAATCTTAATACTTTTAAAGATTTTATAGAACTCAGCATAAAACTTCACGCAAAGCTTGTTTATGCTAGTTCAGCTTCTGTTTATGGCGATGCAAAAAGCCCACAAACCGTAGGCAAGGATGAAGAGCCTAAAAATCCTTACGCATTTTCCAAATTTATGATGGATAAGCTAGCTAAAAAATACTACGATAAAGCCCATTTGGTAGGACTTAGGTATTTTAATGTTTATGGTAAGGGTGAGTTTTATAAAAATAAAACCGCTTCGATGGTGGTGCAGTTTGCTCATCAAATTTTAGCTGGAAAAAATCCGCGTTTATTTGAAGGAAGTGATCAAATTTTTAGAGATTTTACTTATATCAAAGATGTTATCAGTGCAAATTTAATCGCTCTTGAATCAAAATGCGGGGTTTATAATGTAGGAAGTGGAGTAGCAAGAAGCTTTCAAGATATAGTAGATATTTTACAAAAAGAACTTCATACAAATTTAACTTGCGAGTATATCCCTAATCCTTATGCAAAATCTTATCAATTTCATACTCAAGCAAAATTAGATGAAACTTGGGGTTATAAGCCAAAATTTAGTCTTGAAGAGGGGATTAAAGATTATTTAGATGAGATAAAAAGACTTTTTGAAAAGGAAGTAAATGCTTGAGTTTTTAAGCCAGCAAAAACCTAAAATTTTAATTATAGGGGATTTTATGGTGGATAATTACACTTGGTGTGATTGTTCGCGCATTAGTCCTGAAGCTCCTGTTTTAGTGGCAAAAACTTTAAAAGAAGATAAAAGACTAGGCGGAGCGGCAAATGTTTATGCAAATTTAAAAAGTCTAGGAGCAGATGTTTTTGCGCTTGGTGTCGTAGGAGATGATGAGAGTGGGAAATTTTTAAAAGAAAATTTAAAAGGAGAATTTTTAATCCAAAAAGGACGCAAAACCCCTTTTAAAAATCGCATAATGGCACATAATCAGCAAGTTTTAAGACTTGATGAAGAGGATACGAGTGCGATTTTGCTAGAAGATGAGCTTGTAGAATTGTTTAACAAAAGAATTGAAAATTTTAAAGCTGTGGTTTTAAGTGATTATGCAAAAGGAGTTTTAACGCCTAAAGTGTGTAAGGCTTTTATCCAAAAAGCAAATGAGCTAAATATACCTATTTTAATCGATCCTAAAGGAAATGATTTTGGTAAATACAGTGGAGCAACGCTTTTAACACCCAATAAAAAAGAAGCTTTAGAGGTTTTGAAATTTGAGAATTTAGAGGGCGAAAATTTAGAAAAAGGTATTAAAAAACTAAAAGAAGATTTTAGTTTGCGTTATTCTATCATCACGCTTTCAGAAGCAGGGATTGCTCTTTTTGATGAGAATTTGCGCATAGCTCCTGCTAAGGCTTTAGAAGTTTATGATGTAACCGGAGCAGGTGATAGTGTCATCGCTGTTTTGGCTTTTTGTTTGGCTAGTGGGGTAGAAATTTTTAAAGCTTGTGAGATTGCAAATGAAGTAGCGGCTATCGTGGTGAGTAAAATAGGCAGTGTGAGTGTGACCTTTGATGAGATGAAAAGTCTTAAACGCGTAGGTTTTGAAAAAAAGATCAAAACCAAAGAAGAGCTTTTAAAGATTTTGGAACAAAGCGATAAAAAGATCATTTTTACAAATGGTTGTTTTGATATCGTGCATTTTGGACATATAAAATATCTTGAAAAAGCAAAAAGATTGGGCGATATTTTAATCGTTGGTTTAAACTCTGATAAAAGTGTAAAAAGGCTTAAGGGTGAAGATCGTCCCATAAATTCAGAATTTCAAAGAGCTTGTATGCTTGCGGCTTTTTATTTTGTGGATTTTGTAGTGATTTTTGATGAGGATACACCTTTAGAGCTTATAAGCTTTTTAAAGCCTGATATTTTGGTAAAAGGAGCCGATTATAAAGATAAGCTTGTAGTGGGTTCAAATTTAGTTTCAAGAGTTGAATTGATCGATTTTGAAGAGGGGTTTAGTACAAGTAAGATTATAGAAAAAATCAAGGATAAAAAATGATAAATTTAGTAGAAAAAGAATGGCAAGAACATCAAAAAGTTGCCGAGGAAAGTGAAATTTTAAAAGGGCAAATCGCAAAAGTAGGCGAGCTTTTGTGTGAGTGTTTAAAAAAAGGTGGAAAAATTTTAATTTGTGGAAATGGTGGGAGTGCCGCAGATTCTCAACATTTTGCAGCGGAGCTTAGCGGCAGATATAAAAAAGAACGCAAAGCTTTAGCGGGTATAGCTTTGACAACAGACACTTCAGCACTTAGTGCTATAGGCAATGATTATGGATTTGAGTTTGTTTTTTCAAGGCAAGTAGAAGCTTTGGGAAATGAAAATGATATTTTAATAGGCATTTCAACCAGTGGAAAAAGTCCTAATGTCCTAGAAGCATTTAAAAAGGCTAAAGAGTTAAATATGCTTTGCTTGGGGCTTAGCGGTAAAGGAGGCGGAAAGATGAATGAGCTTTGCGATCATAATCTTGTCGTGCCAAGTGATGATACGGCTAGAATTCAAGAAATGCATATCTTAATCATGCACACGCTTTGTCAGATCATAGATGAGGGTTTTTAAGTAAATTTCTAGCTTCTTCTATAACCCTTTGAGGCTTTAAATCTTTCATACATTTGTGGTGTTTTAAAGGACAGGTTTTTTGCATACAAGGCATACAAGCTAGATCTAAATACACTAATTTTGCGTTTTCATTTTGCCAAGGTGAAGTTTGGGTAAATTTCGTAGGGCCAAAAATAGCCACGGTTTTTACCTTATAAACCGCACTTATGTGCATAGGTCCACTGTCATTTGTGATGAAAAGATCGCAAAAAGCGATATTTTGACAAAGGGTTTTGATGGTGGTTTTATTGCAAAGATTTTTTACTTTTATGTTTTGTTCTTTTAAAATTTGATAAATTTCATTACAAAGTTCTTGTTCGGCTTTTCCTGCGCCAAAGATTACAATTTCATGACTTTGGCTGAAATTTAAAGCCACTTTAGCAAAATAACTCGCATCCCATCTTTTTGCACTTCCAAAGCTTGCACCAGGGTTGAGTCCTAGAATTTTTTTACCATTTCTTAAGATAAGAGGGTTTTGAAATTTTAGCTTAAATGGAAGTTTTAAGTCCTTAAAATGAGCTTTTGTATTAAGTGAGTTTTCTATAAAATAAAGGTATTTTAAAACTTGATGTTCTTCTTTGTGCTTGTTTTTGTCAAAAAAATATCTTTGTTTTGTTTTAAGAATATGTAAGATAATCTTGGAAGAAAACGCAGATCTAAAAGCAAAGCTAAGATCGATTTTACCAAGTTCTTTGCGTAAAGATAGGGCTTGTTTGTAGCGGGATTGTTTATTTTCTATGATGGTTTTAGAATTAGGAAATTCTTTAAAAAGTGCTGTGGAAACCAAAGATCCATAAAGGATAAATTGGGCATTTTTAAAATGTTCTTTTATAGCGTATAAAGCAGGTGAAGCCATCACTGCGTCGCCTAGCCAAGTGGGAAGATGTATAAAAATTTTCATAAATTTCCTAAACTTTGATAGAATTGTTTTTATTATTTTAACAAAATTTAGGAAAAATATGCCACAACTTTCGATCATAATCCCGCTTTTTAATTCTTGTGATTTTATTTCAAGGGCTTTGCAAAGTTGTATAAATCAGACTTTAAAAGATATTGAAATTTTGATTATTGATGATAAAAGTAAAGATAATAGTTTAAATATAGTTTTAGAATTTGCTAAAAAAGATCCAAGGATAAAAATCTTTCAAAATGAGGAAAATTTAGGCACTTTTGCAAGCAGAAATTTGGGAGTTTTACATTCCAGTTCTGATTTTATAATGTTTTTAGATAGTGATGATTTTTTGACGCTTGATGCTTGTGAAATAGCGTTTAAAGAGATGAAAAAAGGTTTTGATTTACTTTGTTTTGATGCCTTTGTGCATAGAGTAAAAACCAAACAATTTTATCGTTTTAAACAAGATGAAGTTTTTAATCAAAAGGAATTTTTAGAATTCTTAAGCAAACAAAGGCATTTTTGCTGGTCGGTTTGGGCGAAGTGCTTTAAAAAAGATATCATCTTAAAAAGTTTTGAAAAAATTAAAATAGATGAGCGTTTGAGTTACGGCGAAGATGTGCTTTTTTGTTATATTTATTTTATGTTTTGCGAGAAAATAGCTGTTTTTAAAACTTGTATTTATCATTATGAATTTAATCCAAATGGAAGATATGAAAACAAAAATAAAGAAATTTTATGGCAGAATTATCAAGATAAAGTAAAAAGCAATGAGCTGATAAAAAAGCTTTCTTTAGAATTTGAAAATGATAAATTTTACAAACAATTGTTCGATGTTTTAAATAAAGAAGAGTTGGATTTAAAAAGAAGGATTGATAATTTATAGGGATATTAAAAATGATTTTTAAAAAAATACGTGTTTTAAAGTGGCAAATATTGTCTTTAATTTATAAAAAAGATCATTATAGGTATAAAATTTATATGTATAATCATCAAAATAAAAATTTTATTTTAAAAAAATACTCTCATTTGATTAATAAAAAATTTTCTAGTTTTGGTATGAAAAAATATCCAAGGAGAGAGGAAATAGGAGGAGATTATTGTCTTTTTAAATACTTGTATATTCCCGGGATTAAAGCATATAACTTAGGAGATTATATTCAGACAATTGCTACAAGAAGTCTCATAGAGCTAATTGATAAAAATGCAAAATTTCATTTTTACAATAGAGATAGTTTTAGTCTTTATAATAAAAAAGAAAGTATATGTATTATGCAAGGTTGGTTTGCGGATGATTATAATTTTTTGCCTAATGAGCGAATTTTTCCAGTTTATATAGGGACTCATTTCACTAAAAAAATGCAAGAGTATTTTGATGTTTTAAATGTTGATTTTAAAGATTTTGAAATAGGATGTAGAGATTTATCTACTTTAGATTATTTCAATAAGAAAGGTGCAAATGCTTATTTTTCTAGGTGTTTAACTTTGACTTTACCGAAAAGAGAAGTTAGTGCAAAGCAAAATTCTATATTTTTGGTTAATTTAAATCATGAAATGAGTTCCTTGCTTCCCGATTTTATTAAAAAGGAGGCAATAGAAATTAATCAAAAAGCTATAAAAATTAAAAACAGAAATCTTAAAAATGAATGGCAAGAATGCTATAAAGAAGCTCAAGATATTTTAGAAAAATATGCATCAGAGGCAAAACTGGTTATAACCACAGCTCTTCATTGTGCAGCGCCTTGTATAGCCTTAGGAATTCCTGTTATCTTGTTGCAAGAAGATAAAGTTTATGAAGATAGATTTTCAGCGTTAAAGGGTATTTTAAAACCTTATACTTTTAATGATTTGAAAGACAATCGAATTGACTTTGAACCAAAAATTCTTGATATTGAATTTTTAAAAGAAATGATGATTAAAAATTTAAAATTGACTTTAAAAAAACATATGTTTACTTTAAACAAAGATGAAGAAAAAGAATTAAATAGTATTAGAAATAAAATTGCACATTTTGAAATAATATGATATTATTTTTAAAAACATAAATATCTAATTTGCATGAAGTGAGAAATTTACATTTTAAGTAAAATAATGTCACAATAAATTTTTTATAATATTTTTATTTCGGGATTAATTAATATTAAATGTTGTTTTTATGAAAAGTTTTGTTTATGTTTTGAGTGTAAATATTATTTTATTTTCCTTGATATATTTATCTAAGCAAGTTTATTTCAATTTTAAATTATTCTCAAAAAGAATGTTTCAAATTATAAGACGTAATTTTAGTGTATTGTATATTTTATTTTTTGTTATTAGTTTTTTCCTGATTTTTTTAAAACTATATTTGAATTTGTTTTGGTGGCTTTATTTTTTATAGTAGGAATTGTGAATTTATTTTTATTTTTTAAATTTAATTCTTTTTTAAATACAACTTTTTTAGAAGCTATCCTGTTTACAACTATTTCTGAAACAAAAGAATTTATATCAAGCTATTTTGATTTTAAGATAATATGTATATTAAGTGGTTTTTTATTTTTAGTATAGTTTTATTTTTAATCCCTTATAATGGTTTGTTATTTTTACCTAATGAGTATCATATTTTAGATATTTCTAAAATTATCATTTTTCTTGTATGTTTGATTTCAGTTGTAAAAAAGCCACATAAGTATTTTATAGATGATTTTTTACTTTATAGTTGGTTTGAGGCTATAAAAACAATAAGAGGAAATGCAAATGAGTATTTAATGCAACTTAATGATTTAGAACGAGAATTAAAAAAACAAAATAAAACTTACAAAGTTATCAATTCTAAAAATATTCCAAAAATTGTTGTTATAATGGGAGAATCAACTTAAAGGAATTATATGAGTCTCTATAATTATAAATTAAAAACAACACCAAAATTAGAGGCTTTAAGAAATAGTGAAAATCTTTTTGTTTTCACCGATGTTATAGCACCTCATGCTCATACAAATCCAGCAATTTCTAAAATTTTTACATTTTCAAATTATGAAAATAGCTCCATCGCTTGGTTTAAACAAAAATATTGTTAATATTATGAGCGAGGGTGGATATTATACCTATTGGATTAGTAATCAAGAATCTGTATCTACGCTTGGTAATGCGCCAGAATCAATGGCAAGGTTATCTAATAAAGCTATATTTTTAGACAATTTCTTTACAGGACAAACTCTTGCAAGAGACGAGCAGATACTAGAGGAATTAAAAAAACTTTCTCACAAAGAAAAAGAATTTCATATCTTGCATTTACAGGGAACACATATGGAATACGCCAAGCGTTACTCTAAAGTATTTGAAAAATTTAGCATTAAAGATTTAAAAGAAAATTGTTTAGATAATTTAAATGGAAGTGCAAAGCTAAATGATAGGCAAGCAAAGATAAAATCACACTATTTAAATGCTATCTATTATAATGATTTTGTTGTAAGCGAAATTTGTAATTATTTTAAAGATGAGGAAGCTATTGTTTTTTATCTTAGCGATCATGGTGATGAAGTTTATGATTTTAGAGATTTTTTTGGTTATACTGAAACAATTGGTTCAAGATATATGGCTGAAATTCCTTTTATGATTTTTACAAGTGATAAATTAAAACAAAACCATCCAGATATAATCAATAAAATCAAAAAAGCACAAAATTTACTTTTTATGAGCGATGATTTTTTGCATGCATTTTTAGATCTTTTAGGTTTAGATGTGGAAGATTTAGAAAACAATCGCAGCTTGTTTAGCGATAATTATAATAAAGATAGAATTAGATTGTTTGCAAATAAAAATTATGACGAAGAGCTAAAGTTGTGTGGCAGTGATTGACAATATCCTTTTAAATCTCCTAGTAAAATTTGGCTTCATAGGACAAATGATTTAAAAAAATTTAATGATTTTAAAGAAAAGTATCAAAGTTTTGAAGTGGATGTGCATTATTTAGCAGAAAAAAATTACTTTGATATAGGACATGATAGGAGGGAGGAATCAATATTTTTAAATTTAAAAGATTTGCTAAAATTAGCTGTGATTAGAGATGAAGAAATAAGACCTTTGCAAACTAAATTGTGGATAGATTTTAAAAATCTTAATGAATATAATATGCAAAAATCACTCCAAACGCTTTTAGGCATATGTAAAGAAACTGGCTTTAATATTAAAAATTTGATTGTTGAAAGTCCAAATTTAAGTTTTTAGGCATATTTAAAAGCCATGGTTTTTATACAAGTTATTATTTATTTGAAATAACAAGTGCAAATCTTTTACAAAATTCTGATCAAATAAAAAAACAAATTCAAAAAGCAATCGATACTGATAATTTTAACGCTATAAGTTTTCCTTATAGGGAATATTTATATCATTTTTTAAAAGAATCTAAATTTATGATTAAAAATCAAGACATTGATTTACTTACTTGGAATGAAAGTAAAGATTTATTTTATAATATCACCATAAAAGCCTTTTTTGATCCTCAAGTTAAGATTATATTAAGTGGAGAAAAAGGGACAATATAGATAGTTATCCCTATCTTGTATATCTTGTTTTTGAGTAATAATGTCTTATGCGTCTTGGAACTTGCACAAGTTCGTGAAAAAACTTAATAATTATATTGGATTCCAAATAAAGTCGTTTATATCTTCTTACAGCTTTAATTGGTGGAGTAAGCTGGGTTTTAATAGCATCTTTTGGACGTTCTATGGGTTTAAAAATATTTTCATTGTTTTGTATTGGATGTAGAGGTATAAATGCATTTATAGAGCTATTTGGACAAATTGAAAAAATTTTTACATTATACTGCTGTTGTAGAAAATCCAAAATTTTTAAATCAATACTTTTATGATGCATTTTGGTAGTTCGTTTTTTGCTTTCTTTTATTTTTTCAATTTTTTCGCTAAAATAGTTATATTTTTCATCTCCAAAATCCATGCCAGCTAAATAAATTTCTTTATAGCCACATGCAACAGCGCAACATATAACATAAGTGCCAGTAAGCATTTCTGTTGTGTTATATTCATAGCAAAAGTCAAAATCTATCATGTTACTTAATTCTTTTAGCTTATAAAAGAAAGCATCATATCCATTTATAGCTGCTGGGAAAAAATATTTGAAATTTTCACGAAAAATTTTCTCTTTTCTATCTTGAAAATTATACATTTTACAGACTATATTTTCACATTCATAATCACCATTTTGGAGCATTTTTTGCATAGTATAATACTCATTAAAAAAATAAGGAATAACAAAAAATGCAGCTTTTATTTTTTTTCCTGTATAATATTTATCTTCTGCGTAAAAATGATTGCAACGGAATATATCATATTCTTTCGGAAGTAGAGAATAATCAATTTCTTTCAAACTAGGCCCATTCCCTGCTATTAATACAGATTTTTTTGTAAAATTTAAATTTTTATTCATTTTTAAAACCTTTATTAATTTCTATTATATTATACAGAATTTTTGATTTTTATTTTTGAAACATACATGCTTATTTAATTACTTTTAAGTGAGTGGTTTTGGCGATAATTTTTATTTATAAATATATTATAACATTTATTAAAATAATTTATATTAAGTTTATTTATTGTTAAAATTAAAAATGAGATTTTATTTATTTTACTAAAATAATTCAAGCTTTTTAAAAATTTATAGTTCATTTGATTATAAATCTATATTTTTTTTATTAATAAATTTATAATAACCATATTTTAAAGAATGAAATAAAAATTTAAAATACTGTTTATTGTAGATATCTTTTTTGATTTCTTCTTTAATGGTTTTGTAGTATTTACTATTCTTTCTTTTGAAGGTTAAATGTGATTTAATATCATCAGGAATAAAAGAAAGCAACGAGCCAAACCATTCATAAGTTCTAATAATTTTATAATTATCTGGATTATTTCTTGTGCACCACAAAAGCATAATTTGATCATCATCTACAATATTAAAAGATAAGAAACAATTTAAACATTTTTCAAAATCTTGCTTGAAAATCTTCCAAGAATTGATATTGCCATAAAAAATACTTCCTGTTATAAAAATTTCCATATTGTAATAAATTGCTGGAATAGTATTTTTCTCTTCATTTTTAATTGAGAAAAAATTAATTTTTTTGTCATTTATGTTTTTTGGTTTTTCTAGTAAAAAATTAAATTCTGCTTTATTGGTAAAAAATTCATCTCTGTGATTAAAACCAAAATCAAGCCATATTATATTTTCACTGCTTAATTTTTTTTCTATAGCATCAACTACAAAAAAAGGTTTTAAATACATTAAATAACAATACATTGCATTATTGCACTCAATGTTTTTTGGATGTTTTCTATTTAAACTTTGATCATAGTTATTAAAGGTTTCTTGGATTTTTTCAAAATTTTCTTTGTCAAATTCTTTTAAATCTTTTGTAATGATTATAGTTTTATCTTCTAAATTATGTTTTTTTCTAATTTCTAAAATAGCTTCTTTCATATCATCTGTAGTGTAAATAATTACCTTATTCTTTAAGCCTGCCCAAAAATCGAAGTAAGACAAATATTGTTCATTGCTTCTTGTGGTTCTGCCTACATTATAAAAAGCGGTAACAATGGTTATTTCTTTTTGCATTATTATGTATAAACCTTAAATATTTTTTGATATTATATTAAAATAATTTTTAAAAAGGTTTGAAACTATGAATTTGTACAATAAGATAATATATAATTTAACCAATTTAATTCCTATAAAACCTTTAAGAAGAAAATTAAGGGCTCATATATCTTACAAAATAGATCATCCAAAAGTAAGTAAGTATTTAGATGAAAATTATATACAACCCTTTTTTAAAGGCAAAATTCCTTCATTCGTTTTTAAGAAAAAGCAAGATTTTAAAGACAATAAAATTATATGGCAATTATGGTTTCAAGGCGAGGAAAATGCAAGCTATATGATACGGCAATGTTTTAAATCGGTAAAGAAGCATATGGGTAGTGAGTATAAAATTATCATTTTAAATGAAAAAAATATAGAAAATTATTTAGAATTTCCAGACTTTGTACTTGAAAAAATCAAAAAAAAGACTTTTGGAGAAAAAACTATAGTATTTTTTTCTGATCTTTTAAGGGTATGTTTATTGGCTACTTATGGAGGGATTTGGTGCGATGCAAGTATATTTTTAAGCGATAAAATTCCGCAAGATCTAAGAAATAGGGAATTTTTTGCTTTTGAAAGAGCAAGACATAGACCAAATAAGAAAGAACTAAAAAAGTTTATCAAAAGTCCATATTTTTCCTACGGTTACTTTAATTGGAATGATGATTTTATGGTTAGACTTCTAAACAGTTTTTTAATAGCAAAAGAAAATAATAAAATTGTTAGTGTTTTAAGAGATTTATTGATATATTTTTGGCAAAAAGAAGAAAACTCAAAATATTTTTATTATTTTACTCAGCAAATTTTATTTGAACTTCTAAAACGAAATGGTTATATTAAAAATGAAATCTTTGAAAATAAAAGTGATATAGAATGCCATTTATTGCAATTTTATGCTAAGGATAAATTTGATAACAAGCTTTGGGAGGAGATTAAAAAACAAAGTTTTTTACATAAACTAACGCATTTTAGAAGTGTAAAAAAAGATTCTTATATAGATAAAATCATTATGCAAGTTAATTAAAAATATTTTTAATTCTTTGTAAAATTTTCCATATATCATAAGGTAAAATATTGTGTGCAAAGGGCTTGATTTTATCTAGTTCATTTTTAAGATTTAAAGGATCAAGATTTGTTTTGTTAAATTTCAAAGCCTTTTTTGCATAAAATGGTAAAAAAACTTCTTTTATAGCTTTACTATTTTCGTTTTCTAGTTTATTTTGAAAGAAATCTATGAGTTTTAACATGGTAATTACTCTGCTTGCTAGTTTTAAATATTCTTTAGCTAGTTTGGCATCTTCATCAAAAGCTCTATAAATATCTTTATAATAATGAGAAATATTGGCTTTGGTTACTTTTTTATCATGATTTGAAATACTATTTGTTCTAAGTAAGCATTTATAGAGTTTTTTTGGTAAGACATAAATCATGTTCGCGCTAGCAAAAAGAACCATGCCAAAATGTATATCTTCGTTGATAATATAATTTATAAATTTAAGCTTAATTTGTTTTAAAAAATTAAAATCAATCATTCCACCCCAACTAAAGGAAATATCTCTTGAACCAACTTTTAGAGCTCTTTGGGCATAATCTTTTGGGCTTATAATACATTCTTCTTTATATTGAAAAATTTGCATTCTTGTATTTTGCCCTTTGTTTTTAATTTCTTTTTCGTAAATACATAGATGATCAAACCATAATACATCTATACCTTGCATTTTTTTAACACACTCTTTTATGCAATCTTTTTCCCAAGAATTATCAGAATCTAAAAAAATTAAGTAATCAATATTAGGAATTTTTAAAATTTTATCTTTGCAAGCATTTTTTCTTTTGTAAATTTTATAAACATTTTGTGGATTTTCATTGGCAATTATAAAAGTATAAAAATCATCTTTTTCATCTGAAAACTCAAGCTTATATTCTTTATAAAAATATTCGAGTCCCGTATTTCTAGCTGAACTAAGCCCTCCATTTTCTTTATCAAAAAGAGTGATTCTTTGATCTTTTAAGGCATACTCTTTTGCGATCTCAAAAGAGTTTTTATCAGTGCTTCCATCATTAACTAGTATGATTTCTAAATTGTTAAAGCTTTGATTAATTATGCTTTCTAGGCATTCTTTTAAAAAATTTTCTACATTGTATATAGGTACAATCACACCAACTTTTTTCATTGATTTTAACCTTTCCAAGAAATCTTTTTATTTTGTATGGTATCTAAATAAATTTTATGGTTGTATTCGAGCATTTTTTTGCTATTTTCTTTGTGATAAATATGATAAGCAATAGCTTTAAATTTTAAGCGTCTAAAAATGCCTTTATTAAATAAAAATCTAGCTACAAATTCACTATCTTCTCTACCCCAACCAATAAAATTTTCATTAAAACCATCAAGCTCATCAAAATCAGTTTTAAAAAAACTCATATTACAGGTTTTACTGCCCCTTACTATTTCCTTGGTATCAAAAAATTTTTGCTCTATTTTTGAAAATTTATAGATAATTTTAGCTAAAAAAGAATTTTTAGAACTTTTAAAATCTTTTTTATTAAAAGCTAAACTATAATTATTGTTTTTTAAGATTTCTTCGCTTTCATTTTTATTTAAAATTACTCTTGAACCTTGTAAAATTACTTTGCGTTTTGCAAATTCTAAATGATTTTTTACAAAGTCTTTTTCTAAAATCATATCACCATCAATTAAAATTATATATTCACTTTTAGAAGCTTTAATAGCATTATTTCTACTTTTTGCAGCACGAAAACCCTCATCTTCTTGCCAAATGTGTTTTAAAGGGCAAGGAAAATCTTTTTGATATTCTTCAATAAGCCTTGCTGTATCTTCTTTGCTACCATCATCTGCGATTAAAACTTCATTGGGTAAAAAGGCTAGATTTTTAACACTATCAAGCACTAATTTAAGGCGTTCTTTTTGATTATAAGTTGTTATTATTAAAGCGCAAGTTTTTGGCTTTTGCTTTTTTAGCTCATATAGTTTCATATATTTAAAAAAAGCTCCCAAACCATTACATACACTTATGATAAAGCCTTTATATCCGTAAAAAATTCCTTTTTTTAAAACATAATTTCTAAAAAAAGTCCAAAACCCACGCACCAAAGCCTTGCAAATTCCACTTTCTTTGTGTAAATTTTGCAAAGCCCAAAGCTTGGAGTATTTTTGAAGTTTGTCAAGCAAGTCATCAATACTTTCAAAAGCAAAATGCCTTAGTCCATTTTTAAGATAAATTTTGTGAGTATTTGGGTATAAGATCAAGCTTTCATGGACTAAGTTTTCATTAAATTTTGTATGTTTTTTATTAAACACTCTTAAAACATGATCAGGCCACCAGCCACAAGCTTTTATCCATTCTCCTTTGTAAAGGTTTTTGCGCGTTAAAGCTAGGATATTTTGCTCTTTAAATTCAAGTTTTTTTAATTCTTCTTTGGCTTCGTTTTCTAAAATCTCATCCGCATCTATGTTTAAAATCCATTCATTTTTAGCATGGCTTAAAGCAAGATTTTTTAAAGCTCCAAAGCCTATAAATTTGCTTTCGTAAATGTATAAATGCGTAAAATCTTTTTGAAATTCTTTGGCAATTTTTAAGGTATCATCGGTGCTTTCATTGTTTAAAAGTATGATTTCTCCAAATTCTTTTAAAGAATTTAAACATTCAAAGAGGGTATTTTGAGCATTTTTAACTATGATGATAACGCTTATTTTTTCAAGATTCATTTGATACCTTTGTAAAGTTTTTCATCATAGCTTGCAAAACGACGATGAAAGAAAAAATACTCATCAGGCTTAAATTGGATCATTTCTTCACAAGTTTTTGCTTGGTATTTTGTAAGTTCTTCTAGGCTAGAGTTTAAAGGATCAAGGGTTTTGAAAAATTTAATGTGAAATTTTTCATCCTCTCCTTGATAAATATAAGCAGGTATGATCAAAGCTCCTGTTTTTTTGGCTAAGATGCTAGCTCCTGCTTGATAATTTACTCTTTTACCAAAAAAATCAAGCCTAACCCCTTCATTATCGGTGCAATTTTGATCTGTAAGTATGCCAAGTGCACGCTTGTTTTTAATAGCACTTAACATTTTTCTAAGTCCACCTTTTTTATCGATAAGCTCTATGTCAAATTGAGTGCGATTTTTAGCTAAAAGTTCGGTCATTCTTTGACTTTTGAGTTGTTTACCCACTATGGAAATCGCTCCAAATTTAGCAGCATAAGCAAGACTTAAAAGCTCCCAATTTCCATAATGAGCAGTAGCGAAAATCACCCCTTTTTGCTCCTTTAAGGCTTGGGTTAAAATTTCTTCATTGTCAAAGACGACTTTAGCTAAAATTTTTTCTTTACTTGTGTTTTGGTTTTTAATGCAATCTAATCCAAATTTGGCAAAATTATTATAAATTTTAAAAGCAAGTTCTTTTCTTTCATTTTCATTTTTATAGGGAAAGCAAAGTTTTAAATTTATATCTATGATTTTTCTATGTTTTTTATCGAGTTTAAAAACGATCTTTGAAACACAAAAAGCAAGGAAATTTAAAATAAAATGAGGCATAGTATAGACTAAAAATTTAAGTATATAATAAGCACTAAGGTAAAGATAATCTTTATTCATCTCCGAAAAGTTCCTTGACAAGTTTTAAGATATCCTCTTCTTCGATAGTACTTATACAAAAGTCGCTTTTATCAAGATGTTTTGCATTTGTGATTTTTTTACCTGTATCGATAATTTTATTAATATTGGTTTTAAAAGCATTGCGGTAGCTTGGCGTTGCACCAAAGATGGTTATAGAAGGCCTATTTAAAGCAAAAGCTAGATGTGTTGGGCCGCTATCATTTCCTATGATTAAATCCATGGATTTTGTAAAAACTATCAATTCTTCAAGACTAAATTTAGGAGCTATTTCTATATTGTCTTGACTTATAGCGCCTAGCTCTATGACTTCTTTAGCAAATTCATATTCTTTAAGATTGCCCCAGCCTAAGAAAATTTTTATTTCAGGAAATTCTTTGATGATGAGTGTGCAAAGTAGTGCAAGTTTGGTTTTAGGATAGATTTTATTTTCTTCACTTGATCCCACATGGATGAGTATGTTTTTTTTATTTTTTGTAAGTTGCATTTTTTCGCTTAAGAGTTGTTTTAATTTTTCATCCACGCTAAAAACATCTTCTTTAAAAGCTAGATCTTTAGGATCAAAATACTTATTCAGCATGAAAGAAGTTAGACCCAGATATCTTACAAAAACATTTTCATTATAATCTATGTTTAATTTTTGGTTGTAAAAATTATGCGCAAAGCTTTCTTTAAGGCTGTTTTTATCAAAACCAAAATTATTTCTACTTAAAATTCTACTCACAATAGCCGATTTTACAAGCCCTTGAAGATCCATAACCGCATTATAATTATTTTTTCTAGCCTCTAAAAGTATTTTTAAACTTTGAATGATTTTTTTGTCCTTTAGAGGCAAAGCATAAAGTTTATCGATTAGGGGATGATTTTTGAGTATGCCTTCAAATTTTTCATCCACAAACCAATGAATTTCTATATCTTTTTTAAATTTTTTGATAAATTGTAAAACCACAGCACTTTGGATAATATCCCCAAGGGCTGATAAACGAATGATTGCTATTTTCATTAAAACCTAAAATTTTTAAATTTTTGCTATGATTTTAGCAAAATTATTTGAAAAAAGGTTAAAAATGATGAAAAATGAAGGTTATATTTGCATTTTTGATTGTGAAAGCATCCCAGATACGGATTTAATTCACAAAACTTTGGCTTTTGAAGGAGAAGATTTAGAAGTAAGCTTAAAAGCGCTAGAGTGGCAAAAAGAGCAAAGCGGAAGTGAGTTTTTACCCTTGCCTTATCATAAGATCGTAAGCATTTGCGCAGTTATTAGCGATCATTATGGAAAATTTATAAAAGTAAATAAAATCGATGGAGAAAATGAAAAAGAAATGATCCATAATTTTTTTGCTTTCATTGAAAAATACGAGCCAAAATTAGTCAGTTTTAATGGTAAAAATTATGATATGCCTTTACTTGTTTTAAGGGCTTTAAAATACAATATCAAAGCGGCTAATTATCTTGATACACAAAGTGATAAGTGGAATAATTATAAAACTAGATTTTCAGAATTAAAACATTGTGATTTGTTTGAAAGTTTTGGTTCGACAAGGGGTTTAAAGCTTGATACGATTTGTGCTATGGCAGATTTACCAGGTAAATACGATGTGCATGGCGATGAGGTGATGAAGCTTTATTATGAAGATAAGATTGAAAAAATTCACGAGTATTGCGAAAGTGATGTTTTAAACACCTATATGCTTTTTTTAAAATACGAATTGATCAAGGGTAATGTAAGCGATGAGGATTATGCTTATTTTTTAAATTCTATGAGTGAATTTTTAAAAGCAAAAAAAGCAAATCGTGCCTATGTGGAAATTTTTTGTAAAGCTTGTGAAAATGAAATTTCTAAGATGAAAATTTAATCGTTAAAATAAATATATTAAAATTGATTTTTAATTTTAAATCATCGAGGTAAAAAATGAAAATTCTTATTAGTGGTGGTGCAGGTTACATCGGCTCTCATACTTTAAGGCAGTTTTTAAAAACAAATCATGAAATTTGCGTTTTAGATAATCTTTCTAAGGGTTCTAAAATTGCTATTGATGATTTGCAAAATATAAGAGAATTTAAATTTTTTGAGCAAGATTTAAGTGATTTTGAAGGCGTAAAAGCACTTTTTGAAAGGGAAAAATTTGATGCAGTGGTGCATTTTGCAGCGAGTATTGAAGTGTTTGAAAGCATGCAAAATCCTTTAAAATACTATATGAATAACACGATTAATACAACCAATTTAATCCAAACTTGTATCCAAACAGGGGTGGGTAAATTTATCTTTTCTTCTACAGCAGCTACTTATGGTGAACCTACAACCCCTGTTGTAAGGGAGAATAGTCCTTTAGCACCTATCAATCCTTATGGACGCAGCAAGCTTATGAGTGAAGAGGTTTTGCGTGATGCAAATATGGCTCATCCTGAATTTAAATACTGTATTTTAAGATATTTTAATGTTGCAGGTGCTTGTATGGATTATAAATTAGGACAGCGCTATCCTAAAGCGACTTTGCTTATCAAAGTAGCAGCAGAATGCGCAGCAGGAAAACGCGATAAGCTTTTTATATTTGGTGATGATTATGATACAAAAGATGGCACTTGTATAAGAGATTTTATCCACGTAGATGATATTTCAAGTGCTCATTTGGCGGCATTGGATTATCTAGAAAATAATGAAAGCAATATTTTTAATGTGGGCTATGGTCATGGTTTTAGTGTAAAAGAGGTTATTGATGCGATGAAAAGAGTAAGTGGGGTGGATTTTAAAGTCGAGCTTGCCCCACGCCGTGCAGGTGATCCTTCAGTTTTGATTTCTGATGCAAGCAAGATTAGAAATCTTACTTCTTGGCAGCCTAAATTTGATGATTTGGATCTTATTTGCAAATCTGCATTTGATTGGGAAAAGCAGTGCTAAAAAAAATATTTTTTATTTTGAGTAAAGAGGATAAAAAATTTTTATTCTCTTTACTGCTTTTTTCGGTTTTTATTTCTTTTATAGAAAGTTTTGCTATTTCTTTAGTGATGCCTTTTATTACTTTGGCTAGTGATTTTTCTTATTTTGATAGAAATAAGTATTTAATCCAGCTTAAAGACTATCTTGCTTTACCTGTTTTTGAGATTATAGTTTATTTTGGTGTTGTGCTTATTGTCTTTTATGTTTTGCGCGCTTTGTTAAATAGTTATTATTTTCACCTCTTAGCCCGCTTTTCAAAGGGTAGGTATCATGCTATCGCTTATAAAGTTTTTGCAAAATTTTTAAATACAGATTATGAAAATTTTACTCAAAAAAATCAATCCGAAATTCTAAAGTCTATTACCGGAGAAGTTTACAATCTAAGCACTATGATTTCATCATTTTTGCTGATGATGAGTGAAATTTTTGTCGTGCTTTTACTTTACACTCTCATGCTTTTAGTAAATTATAAAATCACTTTATTTTTAAGTCTTTTTATGATTATAAATGCTTTTATCTTGATCAAAGTTCTTAGTCCTATCGTTAAAAAAGCAGGTCTTAAACGCGAAGAAGCGATGAAGAATTTTTTTGAAATTCTTAATACAAATTTAAATAATTTTAAATTAATAAAGCTCAAAACCAAAGAAGATGGCGTTTTAAATCTTTTTAAAACTCAAAGCGAGATTTTTGCTAAGGCAAATATCACCAATGAAAGCGTAAGTGCCATGCCAAGAATTTATCTTGAAGGGGTTGGCTTTTGTGTACTTGTTTTTATAGTGGTTTTTTTAGTATTTAAAAATCAAAGCGATATATCCGGAATTTTAGCGACTATTTCCATTTTTGTTTTAGCGCTTTATCGCTTGATGCCAAGTGCAAATCGTATCATTACAAGCTATCATGATTTACTTTATTATCGCTCTTCTTTAGATATTATTTATCAAATTTTAAAGCAAAAAGAAGAGAGTTTGGGTGAAGAAAAAATTGATTTTGATAAAGAATTAAGACTAGAAAATTTAAGTTTTGGATATAAAGACAAAAAGAATTTATTTACTTGTTTAAATTTAAGTATAAAAAAAGGCGAAAAGATCGCATTTATAGGAGAAAGTGGTTGTGGAAAAAGCACTTTAGTGGATATAATCATAGGACTTTTAAGTCCTAGAGAGGGTAGGGTGCTTGTAGATAAAAATGAATTAAATATGAAAAATGTTAAGAATTATCGCCAAAAAATAGGTTATATCCCGCAAAATATCTATCTTTTTAATGACAGCATTGCTAAAAATATCAGCTTTGGAGATGAAGTAGATGAAGAAAAACTTCAAAGGGTGATTAAGCAAGCTAATTTAGAACATTTTGTGAAAAATTTACCCCAAGGAGTGCAAACAAAAGTAGGCGATGGTGGGAGTAATTTAAGCGGTGGACAAAAGCAACGCATAGCCATCGCAAGAGCTTTGTACCTAGATCCTGAAATTCTAGTTCTTGATGAGGCTACTTCTGCGCTTGATACTGAAAGCGAAGCAAGGATTATGGATGAAATTTATAAGATTTCTAAAGACAAAACCATGATTATTATTGCGCACCGTCTTTCAACCATCACGCGTTGTGATAGCATCTATCGTTTAGAACATGGCAAACTTTTTAAGGAGGATAAAAAGTGAAAATAACTTTTATCATAGCCACTTTAAATTCAGGAGGTGCTGAGCGTGTTTTAGCGACTTTAGCAAATGCGCTTTGCACTCAGCATGAAGTAAGTATCATCAAATTTCATGTGGGCGATTCTTTTTATAAACTTGAAGAAAATATCAAACTTATAACTTTAGAGCAATTTAGATTTGACACTTTATATCATAAAATCGCAAGCCGTTTTAAAAAATATCTGGCATTAAGAAAAGCTTTAAAAGAAAATGAAAGCGATGTTTTTATCTCTTTTTTAGATACGACAAATATTGCTTGTATTTTTGCTAAGATAGGATTAAAAACCCCATTAATCATAAGCGAACATAGTAATGAAGCTTATTTAAAATCTAAAATTTGGCGTTTTTTAAGACGCTTGAGTTATCCTTTTTGCGATGCTTTGACCGTGCTTGGAAGTAGTGATAAAATTTATTATGAAAAATTTGTAAAAAGGGTAAAACTTTTGCCTAATCCTTGTCATTTTAGCACAGAAATTTCTTTAAATGAGCATTTTGAAAAAGAAAATTCGGTGCTTTTTATAGGTCGTTTAGATCAAAATAAAAACCCTCAAATGTTTTTAAAAGCCATAGCGCATTTAGATAAAAAATTGCAAGAGGATTATGAATTTGTTGTGGCTGGTGATGGGGAATTAAGACAAGAGCTTGAATATAAGGCAAAATCTTTAGGCATAAGAGTGAAGTTTTTAGGGCGTGTTGAAAATGTAAAAGCGCTCTATGAAAAGGCTAAAGTACTTTGTCTTTGTTCTTTTGTTGAGGGTTTGCCAACGGTTTTGATCGAGAGTTTGTATTTTGAAGTGTGTAGAATTTCAACTTCTTATTATAATGGAGCTAAGGACTTAATTAACGATAATAAGGATGGATTTTTAGTGGGTTGTGATGATGAAATAGCTTTGGCTAGAAAGCTTGAGCTTGTATTAAAAGATGAGCAACTAAGAAAAAATATCGTTATAAATGCTAAAAAAAGATGTGAAGATTTTGAAATTTCTCATATTAAAAAGCAATGGCTTGAGCTTATTGATGAGGTTAAAAATGCCTAAACTTTCTGTTATAGTTCCTACTTTTAATCGTTCTTCATTACTTCAAAAGGCAGTTCAGAGTATCTTAAATCAAGACTTTAAAGACTTAGAAATCATTATAAGCGATGATAATTCTAGTGATGATACTAAAAGCGTTGTAGAGAATTTGCAAAAAAGTGATAAACGCATTAAGTATTTTTTAAATCAAAACTACAAACAAGGCCCTAATGGCAATAAAAACAATGGCTTGGATAAAGCAAGTGGTGAATTTATAACCTTTTTAGATGATGATGATGAGCTTTTACCCTATGCTTTGGGTGTTTTAATGCAAAAAGTAGATGAGGGTTATTCTCATGTTTTTGGAAATTGCCTTATAGAAAAAGAAGGAATTTTAAGTGATGAGTTTAGCGGTAGAGGTTTGCAAAAAGAGGATGAAATTTCTAAGAAAGATTTTTTAATGCAGCGTTTTAGTGGGGAATTTTTTTCTGTTTTTAAGGCTTCTTTGCTTAAAAATAAGCGTTTTAACGAGGAATTTTATGGCAACGAAGCCACACTTTGGGTGAATTTATACGAAGAAAAAAGTTTTTATATCCATAAAGCTTTTAGAATTTATCGTGTTTTTAGAAAAGATAGTGTCACGCTAGGAGCGAGTAAAAATGCTCATAGGGTGCATTTGGGGTATTTAGAGCTTGCGAAAATTTTAGAAAATGAGTTAAAAGCTTCTGGGGATGATGATTATAGAAAAACTTGTGCGAGTTATTATAAAATGGCAGCGTATTATGCAAAATTAAGTGCAAATTATAAAGCACTTTATCATTGTTTGTTTAAAAGTTTGAGCATTAAAATCAATGCTCCTGCTTTGATATTACTTACTTTAAGTATAATTCCAAGTAAAATGATTGAAAAACTATCAAAAATTCGGGTGGCTTTATGCAAAAATTAGCGATTTTTATTTATTCTTTAGGAAGTGGGGGTGCTGAAAGAGTAGTGGCAACTTTACTTCCGATTTTAAGTTTGAAATTTGAAGTGCATTTGATTTTAATGAATGATAAAATTTCTTATGAAATTTCTGAATGCAAAATCCATTTTTTAGAGCGTTCAAAACCTAGTGAAAATCCTATTTTAAAATTTTTAAAACTTCCTTTTTTAGCTTTAAAATATAAAAAACTTTGCCAAAAATTAAATATCGATACAGAATTTGTTTTTTTAAATAGGCCTAATTATATTGCATTGATGGCAAAAATATTTGGCAACAAAACTCGCCTTGTAATCAACGAATGTACCACTCCAAGCGTGATGTATGCTAAAAACAATTTCAATTCTTTAGCCAATAAACTTTTGATTACTTTGCTTTACCCAAGGGCTGATTTGATTTTGCCTAATTCTAAGGGAAATTTAGAAGATTTATTGTGTAATTTTAAAATTGACAAAGCAAAATGTGAAATTTTATACAATGCTATAGATTTGGAAAAAATAGAACAAAAAGCACTTGAAGATATAAGCTTAAAGGATAAATTTATTTTAAGCGTGGGAAGGCTTGATGAGGGTAAAAATCATGCCTTGCTTATCCGTGCTTATGCGAGATTAAAAACAGATTTAAAGCTTGTGATTTTAGGCGAGGGAGTGCTAAAAGATGAGCTTTTGGCTTTGATTAAAGACTTGAATTTAGAAGATAAAGTTTTGCTTTTGGGCTTTGATAATAATCCTTACAAATATATGTCTAAGTGTGAATTTTTTGCTTTTGCTTCTGTGTTTGAGGGTTTTTCAAATGTTTTAATCGAAAGTCTAGCTTGTGGCTGTGCGGTGGTTTGCACTGATCATAGAAGTGGTGCAAGAGAGCTTTTTGGAGATGATGAATTTGGACTTTTAGTAGAAGTAAATAATGAAAATTCTATGTTTATGGGCTTAAAAACAATGCTCGAGGATGAAAATTTAAGAAAAGCTTATAAGAAAAAGGCCAAGGATAGGGCTCTTGATTTTGATAAAGCAAAAATCGCACGCAATGCTTTAAAATATTTATTAGGATAAGATATGTTAAAAAAAGAATACTTTAAAAACCCAACTTTTATTTTATTGGCTTTTATAATTTTAGCGTATGTCTTTAGTGTTTTATGTAGGTTTTATTGGATTTTTTGGGCAAGTGAGTTTAATGAATATTTTTTCAATAACGAGCTTATGATTATCTCAAATGATGGATATGCTTTTGCAGAGGGTGCAAGAGATATGATAGCGGGTTTTCATCAACCTAATGATTTGAGTTATTATGGTTCTTCGCTTTCAACGCTCACATATTGGTTTTATAAAATAACTCCTTTTTCTTTAGAAAGCATTTTTATATATATCAGTACTTTTTTATCTTCTTTGGTGGTTATACCTTTGATTTTGATTGCTAATGAATACAAACGCCCTTTAATGGGGTTTGTTGCAGCATTGCTAGCCAGTATAGCTAATAGCTATTATAATCGCACGATGAGCGGATATTATGATACTGATATGCTTGTTATAGTTCTTGCAATGATGATAGTTTTCTTTATGATAAGGCTGATTTTGAAAAAAGATTTATTATCTTTAATAACACTGCCTTTGTTTGTAGGAATTTATCTTTGGTGGTATCCATCAAGCTATACTTTAAATGTTGCTTTACTAGGACTTTTCTTTATTTATACCTTGGTTTTTCATATAAAAGAAAAAACGCTTTATATGGCTATTATCCTAGCTTCTATCACACTTTCAAATATAGCTTGGTTTTATCAAAGCGCCATCATTGTCATACTTTTTAGTCTTTTTGTTTTGCAAAATAAGCGTTTTAGCTTTGCTTTGCTTGGAATTTTAGGTTTGGCAACTTTGGTATTTTTGATACTAAGCGGTGGAATTGATCCTATACTCTATCAACTTAAATTTTATATTTTTAGAAGTGATGAGAGTGCAAATTTGGCTCAAGGTTTTATGTATTTTAATGTAAATCAAACCATACAAGAGGTAGAAAGTATAGATTTAAGTATTTTTATGCAAAGGATTAGCGGAAGCGAGCTTGTATTTTTTGTATCTTTAATCGGCTTTATTTTCCTTGTTAGAAAACATAAAAGTATGATTTTGGCTTTGCCGATGTTAGCTTTAGGATTTTTAGCACTTAAGAGTGGACTTCGTTTTACTATTTATGCAGTACCTGTTTTAGCACTTGGATTTGGTTTTTTAATGAGTCTTTTGCAAGAAAGAAAACAAAAAAACAATAATACCTATTGGTGGGCCAATATAGGCGTTTTTATTTTTACTTTTTTAAGTTTAATTCCTATGTTCTATCATATCAACAATTATAAAGCACCAACTGTTTTTTCTCAAAATGAGGCTACGAAATTAGATGAGCTTAAAAAAATTGCACAAAGAGAAGATTATGTAGTAACTTGGTGGGATTATGGATATCCTATTAGGTATTACAGCGATGTTAAAACTTTGGCTGATGGGGGTAAGCATTTAGGCAAGGATAATTTTTTCCCATCTTTTGTTCTAAGTAAAGATCAAGTGGCTGCTGCAAATATGGCAAGACTTAGTGTAGAATACACAGAAAAAAGTTTTTACGCCCCTTTAAATGATATTTTAAAAAATGATCTTTTACAAGCCATGATGAAAGATTATAATCAAAATAATGTGGATTTGTTTTTAGCTTCGCTTTCCAAGCCTGATTTTAAAATCAATATGCCAAAAACACGCGATGTGTATATCTATATGCCAGCTAGAATGTCTTTGATTTTTTCAACTGTGGCTAGTTTTTCTTTTGTGGATTTGGAGACAGGTGAGATAAATAAACCTTTTACTTTTAGTGCAGCTTATCCACTTGATGTTAAAAATGGAGAAATTTATCTTAGCAATGGTATTGCATTAAGTGATGATTTTAGAAGTTTTAAAATAAATAATAGTACTATATCCGTAAATAGTATCATAGAGATTAATTCTATCAAACAAGGTGAATATAAAATCACTCCTATTGATGATATGGCTCAATTTTATATTTTTTATCTTAAAGATAGCACCATACCTTATGCTCAGTTTATTTTAATGGATAAAACTATGTTTAATAGTGCTTATGTGCAAATGTTTTTCCTTGGAAATTATGATAAAAATTTGTATGATTTAGTGATTAATGCTAGAGATGCAAAAGTTTTTAAACTCAAAATTTAAAGGTTTTTACAATGAGAGTAGGCTTTTTAACTCACGCAGGAGCAAGTATATATCATTTTAGATTGCCTATAATTAAAGCTTTGATTGCAAGAGGAGATGAGGTTTTTGTCATAGTGCCACAAGATGAATATACCGAAAAATTAAAGGCTTTAAATTTAAATATCGTTGTTTATGAGCTTTCAAGAGCGAGTTTAAATCCTTTAATTGTTTTTAAAAATTTTTTACATCTTAAAAATGTTTTAAAAAACTTAAATTTGGATCTTTTGCAAAGTGGAGCTCATAAGAGCAATACCTTTGGTTTAATAGCTGCAAAATATGCCAAAATTCCTTATAAAATCGGTCTTGTTGAGGGACTTGGATCTTTTTATATAGACAAGGGTTTTAAAGCAAATTTAGTGCGTTTTGTTATCAATACTCTTTATAAACTTAGTTTTAAAATCGCTGATTCTTTCATCTTTGTAAATCAAGCTAATGCGGATTTTATGCGAAATTTAGGACTTAAGGAAAATAAAATTTGCGTGATTAAATCCGTGGGTATCAATCTTAAAAAATTCTTTCCTATGAGAGTGGAGCAAGAAGCTAAAAAAGCTTTTTGGCAAAATTTAAAAATTGATGAAAAGCCTATTGTTTTGATGATAGCTAGGGCTTTGTGGCATAAAGGTGTAAAAGAATTTTATGAAAGTGCAGAGTATTTAAAAGATAGGGCAAATTTTGTTTTAGTGGGCGGAAGAGATGATAATCCTTCTTGTGCGAGTTTGGAATTTTTAAATTCAGGCAAGGTTTTTTATTTGGGTGCTAGAAGTGATATAGTAGAACTTTTGCAAAATTGCGATATCTTTGTTTTGCCAAGCTATAAAGAAGGATTTCCAGTAAGTGTTTTAGAGGCGAAAGCTTGTGGCAAAGTTATTGTAGTAAGTGATTGTGAGGGTTGTGTTGAGGCAATTTCAAATGCTTATGATGGGCTTTGGGCTAAGACCAAAGATAGTAAAGATTTAATAGAAAAAATACAAGTTTTATTAGAAGATGAAAGTTTAAGAATCAATCTAGGTAAAAATGCAGCTAAGGATGCTTTACAATACGATGAAAATGTTATCGCGCAGCGTTATTTAGAACTTTATGATAGGGTGATTAAAAATGTATGAGAAATGGATAAAAAGAATTTTTGATTTTGTTTTGGCTTTGTTTCTTTTGGTGCTTTTTTCGCCTCTTATTTTAATCACTGCTTTGCTTTTAAAAATAACTCAAGGTAGTGTGATTTTTACTCAAAATCGTCCAGGTTTAAATGAAAAAATTTTTAAAATTTATAAATTTAAAACCATGAGTGATGAAAGAGATGAAAAGGGCGAGCTCTTAAGTGATGAGTTGCGTTTGAAGGCTTTTGGGAAGATTGTTAGAAGTTTAAGCTTAGATGAGCTTTTACAGCTTTTTAATGTATTAAAGGGTGATATGAGTTTTGTGGGTCCAAGACCTCTTTTAGTAGAATACTTACCCCTTTACAATGAAGAGCAAAAACTCCGCCATAAAGTGCGTCCTGGTATCACAGGATGGGCACAGGTAAATGGTAGAAATGCGATTTCTTGGCAAAAAAAATTTGAACTTGATGTGTATTATGTAAAAAATATTTCTTTTCTACTAGATTTAAAAATCATGTTCTTAACAGCCTTAAAGGTTTTAAAAAGAAGCGGAGTAAGCAAAGAAGGTCATGTTACAACGGAGAAATTTAATGGCAAGAACTGAAAAAATTTACATTTATGGTGCGAGCGGACATGGGCTTGTTTGTGCTGATGTCGCTACGAATTTGGGCTATAAAGAATGTATTTTTTTAGATGATTTTAAGGGTAAAAAATTTGAAAGCTCTTTGCCAAAATATGATATTTTCATAGCTATTGGAAATAATGAAATAAGAAAAAAGCTTTTTAACCAAATTTCAGACAGTGGCTTTAAGATCGTAAATCTTATCCACAAAAGTGCGATTATTAGCCAAAGTGCGGATATAGCAGAAGATGCTGGAATTTTAATAATGCCTTATGTGGTAGTAAATGCAAAAGCAAAAATCAAAAAAGGCGTGATTTTAAATACTTCAAGCGTGATAGAGCATGAATGTGAGGTGGGTGAGTTTTCCCATATAAGCGTTGGGGCTAAGTGTGCAGGAAATGTCAAAATTGGCAAAAATTGTTTTTTAGGGATTAATTCTTGTGTTTTGCCAAATTTAAGTTTGGCAGATGATAGCATTTTAGGGGGTGGGGCGACTTTAGTGAAAAGTCAAAGCGAAAAGGGTGTTTTTGTGGGAGTGCCTGCAAAAAGAATGTAGATATTTTAATCCTTAAAAAATTACTTTTAATCTTAAGATATAATAAAAATAAGCTTTGATTGCAAAAGAATTTTTAATGTTTGATACTTAGTAAATTATTTTAGATAAAATACATCATCTTAGTAAAATCACTGTTTATAATAAAGGATAAAAAATGAGGTTTTTTCTTTCTCCTCCGCACATGGGTGGCAATGAGTTAAAATATATAGAAGAAGTATTTAAAAGCAATTATATAGCTCCTTTGGGCGAATTTGTAAATCGTTTTGAAGAAAGTGTTAAAGATTACGCTCAATGCGAAAATGCTTTGGCGCTAAATTCAGCTACGGCCGCTTTGCACTTGGCTTTAAGAGTAGCAGGAGTGGAGCAAGATGATATTGTTTTAGCTTCATCTTTTACTTTTATTGCTTCAGTGGCTCCTATTTGCTATCTTAAGGCAAAACCTGTTTTTATTGATTGTGATGAGACTTTTAATATAGATATTGATCTGTTAAAGCTTGCTATTAAAGAGAGCGAAAAAAAACCAAAAGCCTTAATTTTAACTCATCTTTATGGCAATGCGGCCAAAATGGATGAGATCGTCCAAATTTGCGAAAAAGAAAATATTATTTTAATCGAAGATGCCGCCGAGGCTTTGGGAAGTTTTTACAAGGGTAGGGCTTTAGGAACTTTTGGAGAATTTGGAGCTTATTCTTATAATGGAAATAAAATCATCACCACTTCAGGCGGTGGTATGCTTATAGGTAAAGATAAGCAAAAAATCGAAAGAGCGAGATTTTACAGCACTCAGGCAAGGGAAAATTGTTTGCATTATGAACATTTAGATTATGGTTATAATTACCGCTTGAGTAATATTTTAGGCGCTATTGGCGTGGCGCAAATGGAAGTTTTAGAACAAAGAGTGCTAAAAAAAAGAGAAATTTATGAGTGGTATAAAGAATTTTTAGGTGATAGTTTTGTCTTTTTAGATGAGCTTGAAAATTCAAGAAGCAATCGCTGGTTAAGCACGGCTTTGATTGATTTTGATAAAAACGAAATGAATGCTTATCAAAAATGTATAGAAATTTCGCAAAAAGACTTGATTTTGCATCCAAAAATTTCAAAACTTATAACAGATTTGCAAAAAGAGCAAATTGAAACACGCCCACTTTGGAAAGCTATGCATACTCAAGAGGTTTTCAAAGGTGCCAAGGCTTATGTAAATGGCAATAGTGAGTTATTCTTTAAAAAAGGGATATGCTTGCCAAGTGGCACAGCGATGAGTAAAGACAATGTGCGTGAAATTTCAGAACTTATTATCAAGAGCGTAAAGGCTTGATGATGGATTTTTATAAAAGCAAAAGGCTGATTTTTTTCTTATGTTTTGATGCATTTTTGTTTATACTCTCTATATTTTTAGCTTTTTCTTTGCGTTTTAGCGGGGAAATTCCTAGTATTTTTTATGAGGGTATGATTAAAGCGGGACTTATTTTACTGGTTTTAAAAATAGCTTTTTTATTTATTTTTAGAATTTATAAGGTGGCATGGCGATTTTTTTCCTTAAGTGAAGCAAGAAAGATATTTTTTGCTTTGGTTTTGGCTGAAATTTGTTTTTTGTTGATTTTTTATTTTTACGATGATTTTTTCAATCCTTTCCCGCGTTCGGTTATAGGTATTGATCTTATTCTTTCTTATATGTTTGTAGGCACTTTAAGAATTTCTAAAAGAATGCTTATAGACTTTAAGCCTTCCCGCGCAAAAGAAGAAGAAACTCCTTGTATAGTGGTGGGTGCTACTTCAAAGGCTTTGCATTTGCTAAAGGGAGCAAAGGAAGGCTCTTTGGGTCTTTTTCCTGTGGGTGTTGTAGATGCTAGAAGAGAGCTTATAGGAACATATTGCGATAAATTTATCGTTGAAGATAAAAGTAAAATTAAAGATTATGTCAATGAAGGTGTTAAAACTGCTATTATAGCTTTAAAACTAGATCAAGCTGAGCTTAAAGCTTTGTTTGAAGAGCTTATTGCTTATGGAATCAGTGATGTTAAGATTTTTTCTTTTACAAGAAATGAAGCAAGAGATATCAGCATAGAAGATTTGCTTGCTAGAAAACCTAAAGATTTAGATGATAGTGCTGTGGCTTCATTTTTAAAAGATAAAGTAGTTTTGGTAAGTGGCGCAGGCGGAACTATAGGAAGTGAGCTTTGTAAGCAGTGTATTAAATTTGGTGCAAAACATCTTATAATGCTTGATCATAGCGAATTTAATCTTTATAAGATTAATGAAGATTTAAGCTTATATAAAGAAAAAATTACCCCTGTTTTGCTTAGTATTTTAGACGAGCAAAGTTTAGATGAGATTATTAAGGAGTATAAGCCTGAATTGATCTTGCATGCAGCTGCTTATAAGCATGTGCCTCTTTGTGAGCAAAATCCGCATTCTGCTGTGCTTAATAATATCGTAGGTACTAAAACTCTATGCGATGTAGCTAAAAAAAATAAAGTAAAAAAATTTGTTATGATAAGTACAGATAAGGCGGTACGTCCAACAAATATCATGGGATGCACTAAAAGAGTATGTGAGCTTTATACCTTAAATTCGAGTGATGAAAATTTTGAAGTTTCTTGTGTGCGCTTTGGAAATGTTTTAGGATCAAGTGGAAGTGTGATACCTAAATTTAAAGCTCAAATTGCAAATAATGAGCCATTAACCTTAACTCACCCTGATATAGTGCGTTATTTTATGCTAGTAAGTGAAGCAGTGCAGCTTGTTTTGCAAGCTGGAGCTATCGCAAAAGGAGGTGAGCTTTTTGTGCTGGATATGGGCGAGCCGGTTAAGATTATGGACTTGGCTAAAAAAATGCTTATTCTATCCAACCGAGAAGACTTAGAGATAAAAATCACAGGTTTAAGACGTGGAGAAAAGCTTTTTGAAGAATTGCTAATCGATGAGAATGATGCAAAGACAGAATATGAGAGTATTTTTGTTGCTAAAAATGAAAAGATGGATATTCAAATTTTAAATGATTATATTAAAAAATTGCAAGATTGCCAAAATATAGCTGAAATTTTAAAAGAAATAGTTCCTGAATTTAATCATAATAAAGATGGTAATTAATATTATTTTAATATATTAAAGTTTGATTTTACTGAAATTCTTTATGAAATTTTGGATTAAAAAATTAAAAAACAATCATTTTTATAAAAAAAATTAAACAAAAATATAGTAAAAAATGCTATAATTCACTTTTAAAATTTTTTAGAAACTTGATTAATAAGGCTAAAAAGGATACAATATATAAAATTTATGAAAATTTTGAAAGGACGAAATTGTGAAATTGTTAGTTGTTGATGACAGTTCTACTATGAGAAGGATTATAAAAAATACCCTAACAAGACTCGGACATAATGATGTTCTTGAAGCTGAACATGGAGTTGAAGCTTGGGATTTACTTGAAAAAAACGAAGATATTAAAATTCTAATTACTGATTGGAATATGCCTGAGATGAATGGCTTAGAGCTTGTTAAAAAAGTAAGAGCAGAAAAAAAATATGAAGATATGCCTATTATTATGGTTACTACCGAAGGGGGCAAGGCTGAGGTGATTACTGCCTTAAAAGCAGGGGTAAACAATTATATAGTTAAGCCTTTTACTCCACAAGTATTAAAAGAAAAACTTGAAGATGTTTTAGGTACCGGCAACGGAGACTCTGAAGCTGAGTAATTTTTAATAATTAATGCAAAAATTTTATTATGAACTGTTTCTTGAAATTCAAGAGCAGTATAAAAATTTATTTCTTGATTTTGTTTTCGATTTGGGTGTAGACGCTATAGAAGAAAAAGATAATGGTATTTATATACGCTCGGAAGAAAATTTAGAAGAGCTTGCTTGGGCAATTGAAATTTTTGCCCAAAAATTAAGTCAAAGATTCAATTTAAAAGAAAATATTATACTTCATAAAAGCATTGAAAAAAAAGAAAATAAAGACTGGGTGGAAGAATATAAAAAAGGAATAAAGCCCATTTTAATTGATAATATTTATATTCATACTACTTGGCAAGAAGAAAAAGAAAATTATCTTAATATTAAAATCAATCCTGCTTTAGCTTTTGGTTCTGGGCATCATGAAAGTACTTATGGCTGTGTAAAATTTCTACAAAAATTTGCTAAAAATAATTCAAGATCTTTAGATATAGGCTGTGGAAGCGGTATCTTAGCCATTGTTATGGCAAAATTAGGATGCAAAGTTGAAATTTGTGATACTGATGATTTGGCTATTGAAAGTGCCTTAGACAATGCAAAGTTAAATAATGTAAATTTCGCACAAGCTTGGCATGGTTCTGTAGATAAGGCAGAGGGATTATATGATTTGGTGGTTGCAAATATAATTGCTGATGTGATTTTGATTTTAGAAAAAGATATTAAAAAGCATTTAGAAGATAATGCTATACTTATCTTATCTGGAATTTTGGATAAGTATAAAACAAGAGTAAAAGAAAAATTTCAGGATTTAGAGCTTATTGATGAAATGCAAATCAATGAATGGTGCTCTTTGGTATATAAAAATAAAACAAAGGAAAAATGATGAATAATAACAACAATGCTCCTAACAATAAGGGTAATCCGCAGGGCAATAACTTTTTCAACAAGAATCCAATTTTTATTTTTGCGATTTTTGCTATTGTTATGATAATTGTCTTTAAGGGATTTTTTGATGGCAATGGATCTTTAGGTGGTGCTTTAAATGGAACTGAGGTTAGCAAAAATGTACCTTATTCTGAACTCAAAAAACTTATTGAAAGTGGACAGATCAATCAAGTAAGTATAGGACAAACTACTATAAAAGCAGTTTCTAGTGCTCAAAATACAGTCTATACTACTAAAAAAGTTAATGATCCTGAATTTGTAAGCTTGCTTGATAGTAAGAATATTGCTTATGGAGCTTATTCTGAAACAAATTGGTTTACAGATATTTTATTTTCTTGGGTTTTGCCTATATTTATTTTCTTTGGAATTTGGATGTTTTTGGCAAGTCGTATGCAAAAAAACATGGGAAGTTCTATACTTGGTATAGGCAGCTCTAAAAAACTTGTAAATTCAGAAAAACCAAAAGTTAAATTTAACGATGTTGCGGGCGTAGAAGAGGCAAAAGAAGAAGTTAAGGAAATAGTAGATTTTTTAAAATATCCAGAAAGATACATTAAGCTTGGTGCAAAAATTCCAAAAGGTTTATTGCTTGTAGGACCTCCGGGCACAGGAAAAACATTATTAGCAAAAGCAGTAGCGGGTGAAGCTGATGTGCCATTTTTTAGCGTTTCGGGTTCATCTTTTATAGAAATGTTTGTGGGTGTGGGTGCTTCTCGTGTGAGGGATTTATTTGAAAATGCAAAAAAAGAAGCTCCTGCTATTGTTTTTATCGATGAAATTGATGCCATAGGTAAAAGTCGTGCCGCAAGCGGTATGATGGGTGGCAATGATGAAAGAGAACAAACTTTAAATCAGCTTTTAGCTGAAATGGATGGTTTTGGGACTGAAAGTTCTCCAGTAATTGTTTTAGCAGCTACTAATAGACCTGAAGTTTTGGATGCGGCCCTTTTAAGACCGGGAAGGTTTGATCGTCAAGTTTTGGTTGATAAGCCTGATTTTAAAGGTAGATGTGATATTTTAAAAGTGCATATGAAAGATGTGAAAATTTCTCCAAAGGTTAAAGTAGAAGATATAGCGCGTTTAACCGCAGGGCTTGCGGGAGCTGATCTTGCAAATATTATCAATGAAGCAGCGCTTTTAGCAGGTAGGGATTCGAAAAAATATGTAGAACAAAATGATCTTGTAGAAGCTGTTGAAAGAGCTATAGCTGGCCTTGAAAAGAAATCACGTCGCATTAACGACAAAGAGAAGAAAATCATTACTTATCACGAATGTGGACATGCTTTAATTGCTGAAACTACAAAGGGTGCAAAACGCGTTAGTAAGGTTTCTGTGATTCCTAGAGGGCTTGCTGCACTTGGTTATACACTCAATACGCCTGAAGAAAATAAATTTTTAATGCAAAAGCATGAGCTTATTGCCGAAGTTGATGTGCTTTTGGGCGGGCGTGCTGCAGAAGAGGTATTTATAGGCGAAATTTCTACCGGTGCAAGCAATGACCTTGAAAGAGCAACAGATATTATCAAGGCTATGATTTCAATGTATGGTATGAGTGAAATTGCAGGCTTGATGGTGCTTGAAAAGCAAAGAAATACTTTTTTAACAGGTGGCCAAACTATAAAAGATTATTCTGAAAAAATGGCTGAATCTTTAGATGATTATGTTAAAAAGACTTTGGATGAGCGTTATAAAGATGTTAAAGACACTTTAAATACTTATAAGGGTGCGATTGAAACCATGGTTGCAGCACTTTATGAAGAAGAAACCATAGAAGGTGCTAAGGTAAGAGATATTATCAAAAGTTATGAAAATGAAAACAATCTTCCTACGCGTTTGCAGGAAATAAACGAAGAACATAAAGAAGAAAGCAAACAAGCAGAGTAATGGGAAAATATATTGCTAAAGAAGGACATTGGTTTATAGCTATAGTTTTTATCTTATTTGTTATTTGTTGGATATTTTATAGCTTTTCTGTCCTTCTTTTTTTATTTTTATTGGTACTTTTGTTTATTTTTAGAATCCCAAATCGTGTAAGGGTATGCAATGATAGTAAGGCTATATTATCACCTATTGATGGCAGGATAACTAGAATAGAAAATACATTTGATAAATATTTAGGTGAAAGTGTTGAAATAAGCATTAAAAATGCTTTTTATGATGCTGGAGCTTTTTACACTCCTTTTAAAATGGATATTAATGATATTGCGCTAAAGCATGGACTTTTTTTATGCAGCGAATTAAAAAGCGCTAGAATAATGAATGAAAATGTAAGTATTTTTGCTTCAAGTAACGGATCTAATGTTGTTTTACGGATATATGCAGGCTCTTTTGATAGAAAATTGAAGCTTGATAATTTATCTCATAGCTTGACAGTTGGAGATAAAATGGGTTTTTTAATTAATGGAACCATAAGTATTTTATTGCCAAGAGATACACGAATTCATGTAGGACTTGGAGACGAGTTAAAATCAGGTTCTTTATTAGGCTACTTAGCTTAAGGATAAAAAATGAACAATAATAAATCACAATTTATTTATATTTTACCCAATCTTTTTACAGCAGCTTCAGCGTTTTTGGGTGTAATTTCTATAATCGCCTCTATACAAGGCAATTATTATATGGCTTTATTGTATATTATTTTTTCTTTAATATGTGATGGTCTTGATGGTCGTGTTGCAAGGCTTACAAAGACTACTTCTAAATTTGGCATTGAATTTGACTCTTTGGCCGATCTGATAGCCTTTGGCGCCGCACCGGCCATATTTTTTTATATGGTTATTGGCTCTGAATTTGGAAGATATGGCTCTTTAATAACTGCTTTTTTTGTTGTTTTTGGAGCAATACGCCTAGCAAGATTTAATGTCACTACAGGAACTTATGAACCATCTGTTTTTATAGGACTTCCTATACCTACTGCTGCTGTAGTAAGTGCTATTTGGACTTATAGTTATTATTATTATGATTTTTTAAGAGCATATGGAATCATTTTTTTAATCTTGCAAGCGATTTTAGGCTTGCTAATGGTTAGCAATATACGCTATCCAAGTTTTAAAAAGCTAGATTTTAATAGATCAAGTGTTTTAAAGGTTTTGATTATCTTAATTATTGTTTTTTCTTTTTTATATCTTTATCCACTTGAAAGTTTAGTAATCTTAGCAAGTTTGTATGTGATTTATGGGATAATAAGAGCGATTTATACCCTTATTTTTTCTAAATTTAAGATGAAAGCTTAAGCATAGAATTGAGCTATAGCCTCACATTCTGCTTTGCTAAATCCAGCCTTTATTCTTGCTTCGATATTAAGTTTTTTACCTGCTAGGGAAAATTGATTAAACATTTTACAAAGTTCTATAAAATCATAATTGTTTTGATTGGAAAATTTCCACCAGTTATCACCCTTGCTTACATGTTTTATTTCATCATTTAAGATAATATGCAAAACATCTTTTAAAAGACTTTTTATGGGATGGTTTGAGCTTTCAAGTTTTGCTACTACAAAAGGATTTGCATCAAGCCCCTTGGCTTCTAACCCTCGGTGAACCACTCCCATTCTTAAACTCAAACAATCTTTTGTGGCTTCAAGCGCGGCTTCTAAGTTATCATGAATAGCAAAATCCCCATATTTATAACCTAGCTCATCTAATGCTGCATTTAAAAGCTTGAAATGTTTGATTTCTTCATCGGCAACTTCTAGCCAATCGATATAAAATTGTTGAGGTAGATTTTTAAAACGATAACTTGCATCTAAGGCTAAATTGATAGCACTAAATTCTATATGCGCAATGGAATGAACAATCTTTGCTAAAGAATGGGTAGAATTTACAAATTTAGGGCGTCTAATGCGAGTAGGGTGCAATAATTTTAAAGCAGGGTTAATATTTGTCTTAAAAATACTTCCTTGCTCGTGATTAAAAATGAATTTTTGGCTTTTAAAATCATCATAAAATATAGCAAAATTTTCAAATTTGTTATCAAGATTTTGCTCATAGAGTATTTTTTCAAGTTCATTAAAAAATTCTTTTTGCATTTTAAGTCTTTCTAAAATATTTTTTTGATTTTAATATATAAAACTAAATTTTTACTATAAAAAATTCAAACTAAAGCTTTTTTGGAAAATACATTTTGATAAAAAATAAAATTTGCTATAATTCTTAAGTAGTAATTTAGAACAATTTCATCAAGGATAAACTATGAAAAAATTAAACGAAGAAGAAGCTAGGGTTATTTTAAACAAGGGCACTGAAGCTCCTTTTAGTGGTAAATATAATAATTTTTACAAAAAAGGGATCTATCTTTGCAAGCAATGCGGGTCTAAGCTTTATAGATCTGAAGATAAATTCAAGTCAGGTTGTGGATGGCCAAGCTTTGATGATGAAATCAAAGGGGCTATTAAAAGACTTCCTGATAAAGATGGCATTCGCACGGAAATTGTATGTGCAAATTGCAATGGCCATTTAGGCCATGTATTTGAGGGAGAGGGTTTTTCTGCTAAAAATATTAGACATTGTGTTAATTCCATCTCTTTAGAATTTGTAAAAGGTGAATAATAAATGTTTTCAAATGTAGGCTCTGAGCTTTATTTAATGTTTTTTGCGGGCATAACATTATTGGCTGTGTTAAATCCTTTTGGTAATTTAACGCAATTTTTAGCCATGAGCGATGGCCTACCTTTAGCCCTTAGAAAAAAACTTTTTAGAACTATACTTTATACAGCATTGGCTATTGTGCTTGCTTTTTTATTTTCAGGACCTTTGTTTATGAATTATATTTTTAGGGTTTCTTTAGATGATTTGAGAGTTTCTGGGGGTTTGGTTTTAATTATAATGGCTATTAAAAATTTATTATTTTCAACCAAGCTTGCAACTCAAAGTTTTGATTCTTATCAAGAAGCAAATGAGAAAGAAATTTTACGCCAAAGTTTAATACCTATGGCTTTTCCAATGCTTGTAGGTCCTGGAACCTTAGCTAGTGTGATAGTGATTTCAGAGGATGGTGGATTGGATATAGCTTTTGGAGGTGTGATAATAGCTTTTATTTTTATGTTTGCACTTTTTCATTTTGCTGCTACGATTGAAAAAATTGTTGGAAAGCTTATTTTACATGTCTTTTCGCGTATCGCTCAGGTTTTTATTGTGGCGATGGGGTGTAAGATGATTATAATAGGTATCAAAAATATATTTAACATTTGATTAGACAATAAAAAGTTGATATGAATGCAAATCACAAGCTAATGATAATCAAAAATTAAAAAATAAGTATAAAAATGAAGAGAAGTTATATTTGATTGATTAAGGTGCTAAAATTTGTAAATCCACTTTCTTGATCACATTTTTCTTTTAAAATATTTAAAAATATTTTTCTTTCGATATTTTTAGCTCCCATAAATTCTAAATGTTTATTATAAACTTGACAATCTATGACAAAATCATAGGGTTTAAGAAGCTTGCAAAGTTTGATTAAAGCTATTTTTGAAGCATTTTTTCTAAGGCTTACCATACTTTCTCCAAAAAAAACCTTACCTATAATCAGTCCATAAATTCCCCCAATTAATTCTTTATCCTCATAAAGTTCTAAAGTATGAACGTATCCTTGTTTAAAAAGCTCATAGTAATTTTCTATAAACTCATCATCAATCCAACTTTGAGGACGCGTGTTGCGACACAAATGGATAAGGCTTAAAAAATCATAATCAAGTTTAATTTGATAAAGATTGATAAATTTTTTCATATTTTTTTGGATATGAATTTCGCTGGGATTTAATACACATCTAGGATCAGGGCACCACCAAGTAACGGGTTTGTTGGTCCATGGAAAAAGCCCAAAACGATAGGCTTTTAAGATAAAATCAGGTTCTAGTTTTTGACTTAAAAAAACGGGTGCGTCTTTGGGCGCATCCATAAGTTTAGAATATAAGATCGAGCTTTCCATTTTTATTAAGCTTGATTTTAGCTATCCCGCCTTTTTTAAGTTTTCCAAATAAAATTTCATCACTGATTTTTTCTCCGATTTCTTCGGAAATAATGCGTTTTAATAATCTTACTCCAAATTCTTTATTGTAGGCTTTTTTCGCTAAGTATAGCTTAGCTTTTTCATCAGCAACTAATTGGATATTTTTAAGATTTTTAGAAATTTCATCTAATTCTTTTTGAATGATTTTAACAAGCACAGTATCATCTAGATCGTTAAAATGAAGAATTTTATCAATACGATTGATAAATTCAGGTGCAAAAAAATCTTTAATAGCACGGTTGCTTTTTTCTTCATTTTTGCTTAGGAATCCAAGCTCATTGCTTTCTTTTAGCCCTAAATTTGAAGTCATGATTATAATAGTATTTTTAAAGTCAGCTTTAAGGCCACTATTGTCTGTAAGCTCTGCATTATCAAAGATTTGCAAGAAAGTATTGCTTAAATCAGGATGAGCTTTTTCTATCTCATCAAAGAGGATAAGACTGAAAGGATTTTTTCGAACCGCATTGCTTAAAAGTCCTCCATCTTCATATCCCACATATCCTGCAGGAGAACCTATGAGTTTGCTTATGCTATGTTTTTCTGCATATTCGCTCATATCAAAACGCTCTAAATTTAAACCTAAAAATTCTGCTAAAACTTTGCAAAGTTCAGTTTTTCCAACTCCGCTAGATCCTGTAAATAAAAATACTCCTCGTGGGGTATTTAAATTTTTAAATCCTGCAAAACTTTGTTTTAGGGTCGCAACAAGCTTGTCAATCACTTCATCTTGACCAAATATTTTTGCCTTTAAATTAAGACTTAGATTCATCAAGGCTTTATTTTGATCAAATTCAAACATTTTATGATGATGAGTCATTTTGGCTAAAACTTGTTCTAAATCTTTAATATCGGCATTTTTTTTAGTTTTTGCCTTAAGAACATAAGAAGCTCCAAGCTCATCGATAAGATCTATAGCACTATCAGGAAGGTATTTATCGCTGAAAAATTTCTTGCCCCAAATAACAGCTTGCTGAAGGACTTCATCACTAATTTTAATCTTATGAAAATCCTCATATTTGCTTTTTAAGCCTTGTAAAATTTGAAAAGCTTCTTCTTGGCTTGGTTCATCTACATTGATTTTAGCAAAACGGCGACTTAAGGCTTTGTTTTTATCAAAAGTATTTTTATATTCCATAAAAGTGGTTGCACCTATACATTTTAAAGTGCCATTGCTTAAGGCTGGCTTGAGTAGATTAGAAAAATCTGTATGTGATTCTCCAGTTGCTCCAGCTCCAACTATGGTGTGAATTTCATCTATAAATAAGATAGCATTAGGAAGTTTTTGAAGTCCTTCTAAGACTTCTTTGATTCGTTTTTCAAAATCGCCACGATATTTAGTCCCTGAAAGCAATCCTGCTATATCTAGGCTAAAAATTTTAGCATTTTGCAAATTTTTTGGAACTTTTTTTTCAGCAATGGCCAATGCAAGTCCTTCAACTATCGCAGTTTTTCCAACTCCAGCTTCTCCGATTAAAATAGGATTGTTTTTCTTGCGTCTTGATAGGATTTGTATAATACGCTCAAGCTCGAATTTTCTTCCTATTAAAGGGTCTATTTTACCTTTTTGCGCCAAAAGCGTTAAGTCGCTTGCGTAAGAATTTAAATTTTCTATTTCGCTATTTTGTTTAAAATCTTGAATTTTTTCTAAATTCATACCATGTTTTTGTAAAAGAAAGCTCGAATATGTCCTATCATCTTGGATGAGTTTTTCTAAAAAATCAATGATTTTTATTTCATTTTTATGATTAAGAATTTCATCTAAAACTATAGAATTAACAGGTTCGATTTCTTGATCCAAACTTTGGTTTTTTTCTGCTATATAATTTTTAAGTTCACTTTCTAAAAGTTCAAATTCGGCATCTGCGAGTTCTTCAAATATTGATTTAAAATCTGAACTTAGTTTTAATATAGCAAAAAGCACATGCTCACAAGTTGTAAATTCATGACGATTGATAGTGCTTAAATGTTTAGCATTATCAAGGTATTTTTGTAAATTTTCTTGATATTTCATTCTTCTTCCACTCTAGTTTGTAAAGGAAAATTTGCCAATTTAGCAGCATCAGAAACTTTTTTTTGCTTTGAAAGTGCAATTTCTTGAGTGTAAATTCCACAAATTCCACTGCCATTAAGATGAACCTCTAACATAATTTTATTAGCTGTTTCAAAATCATGGTAGAAAATATTGATTAAAACTTCAATAACAAAGTCCATCGTGGTTACATCATCGTTTAATAATATAACCTTAAACATTTTAGGCTCTTTAAGCTTACTTTTTTCTAATACTTTTAACTTTGGCATTATTTTTCTTTATAAATTTTATCTAAATCATCTTGTATAAAATCTGTTGGAATTTTACCTAAATAAAAATTTGTTGAAGTGTTACTATCCCAATAATTGCTAAGATTTTGATAAATTCCATTTTTCATTACTACTTTAAAAGGCAATTGCTCCATGCTTTGATAATCTATATCTTTTAAAATTTGAGCAATAATACGATCATTTTGCGAATCATTACTTAAGAAATAATAAGCTCCATAATCATCAGCAAATTTTTTAACCGTTTCATCACTTACATCTTCAAAATGTGTTAGCCCCATGATAATAAATTTATTTGAGTTATTTTTCCAAAGTTTGCTAAGCTCTAAAGCTTCTTCTTTGCAAGGAGCGCAAAAAGTTCCAAAAAAATCAATCATCAACACTTTATCTTCCTCGCCTTCAACAATGAAGCCTTTATCGGTTCGAATTAAGGTTTTAGCTCCTCCATTTACGCTATTTAATACAATCTTATCGCCTTTGCTGTATTCTTCAAACATAAAATCATTTTGTATGTCTTCTTGGTGCGAGCAAGCGCTTATAAAAAAACCTATAATGATAAAAAATGACAATATCGTTTTCTTTTTCATACTAGTCCTTTATTTGTAATTTTTCATAGCAGATCTTGCTTCCATATCTGCTTGTTTTTTCTTTAAACTTTCGCGTTTATCGTGCAGATTTTTTCCTTTGGCTAAGGCTAGCGTGGCTTTAACTTTGTTTTTATGGTTAAAATAGAGTTCTAAGACTACCAAGGTGTATCCCTCAATACTAACTTTGCCTAAAAGCTTATCTATTTGTTTGCGGTGCATTAAAAGTTTTCTAGCAGCTCTTTCTTCATGTTTATAATAAGAATGCGTAGTGCTAAGGTGCGATATATGAGCATTTAGCAAAAATAATTCACCCTTAATAATACGCACAAAAGAGTCTTTTAAATTTGCCCTTCCAGCGCGTAAAGCCACGACTTCACTACCCTTTAAAACCACTCCTGATTCAAAGCGTTCTATAATGCTATAATCAAATAAGGCTTTTTTATTTCTAGCAATGACTTTCATTGATGTACCTTAAAAACACTACTTCCGCTTCCACTTAGGAAAAAACCTTGTTCTAAAAAAAGAAACATTTTAGGATATAAAGTTACACAAGGAGTAAATAAATCATTAAGCTGGGTATTTTTAAAAGTTTCTAAAAGTTCTTTCGTGTTTAAATCTTTGTAAATTTTAGCTTCAAGAATGTTTTTTTCAAAATCAATTTCCCCTTTATCAAATTCATCATAAACTTTTTTAGTTTGACAAGATACTTCAGGAAAAACCCATTCTAGGCTCGGTATAGTATCATTAAATTCTTCTATGATTTCACCACATCCGCTTACATTAGCACTTTCAAAACCACTCAAGAAAAAAGCAATATCACTGCCTAGTTGAGTGCTTAATTCTATAAGTTTTTGAGTGCTTAATTTTAAGTTTAGTTCTTCATTAATTAGCATTAAAAAACTTGCGCAATCACTACTACCTCCCCCAAGTCCTGCACATGTGGGGATATTTTTGATTAATTTTAAGCTTTTGGTTTTAAAAAATTCTTCTAATTTATTTTGATAGCCATTTTGACAAAGTAAATGATAAGCTTTTGTGATGATATTATCCTCGCAATTAAAATTGCTAATGATTTCAAAACCTTTAGGAGAATTAGAGCTTTTTTCAACGATACGAATTTCATCAAAAAGGTTTTTTAAAAGTATAAAGCGAGATTCTAAAAGATGATATCGTCTTTTATCAAATCCGACAAGTTTTAAAAAAATATTTGCTTTAGCATATGCTTTCATGGGATCAATTTTTTGCTTAAATCATCTAATTTAACATCGTTTTTTACCACAGAATGTAAATTCTCATCTTTGATTTGAGTAAGGAGTTCTTTTCTTAAAATCATTAGAGATTTTGGAGCATCGATGCCTATTTTGGCATATCCTTTTCCAGTTTGAACGATTTTGATTTCAATTCCTTCACCAATAACAATACTTTCATTTTCTTTTCGCGATAATATTAACATTTTTCAACCTTATTTAAAAGATATTCTACTTTATTTTCTTTAATATTTATAATACTAAAATACTTTTTATTTTCTATATAATAAAAACCCTCATCTTGAAATTTTAATTCTTCCAAGGATATTTTAGTGCCATTTTCAAGTTTTGTTAAATCTTTAATGAAATTGGGCTTTAAATTTAGATATTCTAACACATTTAAGCTTTTTTCGTGATTATAAAAAAATTCTCCCTCACGGGTGCGCTCAAGAGAACTTAAAGTGGCATTAATACCTAATTTTTTAGCAAAAAGCTCACAATAAGATCTTATATAAGCTCCTTCGCTAACGCTTAATTCAAGCTGTAAAAAGGGATGAGTATAATGTATGATTTTGCAAGAGAAAATTTCCATTATACAAGATTTTAACTCTATATTTTCACCTCTTTTGGCAAATTCATAAGCTCTTTTACCTTCTATTCTTTTAGCACTAAATTGCGGTGGAGTATAAGAAATTTTTCCTAAAAGTTCCATTTTGATTTGTTCTAAGAGTTTAATGTCAAAAGCTTTTATAAGCTTTATTTCTTGTATGTTTTTATTATCAAGACTTAGAGATTTAACCCCAAGCCAAAGTGTTGCTTGGTATGTTTTTGGAGTTTTTTTTAAAAATCTAAAAAGCTTAGTGTATTGCCCAAAGGCGACTATTAAAACCCCTTTGGCAAAGGGATCTAAGGTTCCTGAATAACCTGCCTTTTTATTTTTATATCTTTTTTTTATCTGACCTAAAAAAGCATTAGAACTCATTTCCGCGGGTTTAAAAGCAACAAAAATTTTATTCATACGGCTTTTTCCACAAAACTTGCCATAATAATGCGTTCTATCCCGCCAAAATTTATGGTAAGTTTTTCTTCTTTTGCGCTTTTATTGACACTAATAACGCGTCCTATGCCAAAAATTTTATGTTTGACTAGATCTCCTTTATGATATCCTTGTTCGGTTTTGTTTATAGAGATTTTTTTTGTTAATTGACTTTCTTCTAAAAAACGACTAGAGTCTAATTCCGTGCGACTTCCTCGGTAAAAACGAGATTTTGCAATGCTTAGCGATAGACATTTTTTAGCGCGAGTGATAGCCACATAAGCAAGGCGTCTTTCTTCTTCTATATCGCTTTCATTCAAAGGAAAAAATCTTTCTTCAAGTCCTACTATAAATACATGATCAAATTCCAAACCCTTGCTCGCATGCACACTCATAAGATATACACATTCTCCCTCAATCCCATCTTGATCGCTTAACAGTGAAATTTCACTTAAAATATCTTCTAGGGTTGTTTGTGGTTCTTCTTTTATTTTTTCTTTGATGCTTGCATAAAATTCATCAATATTTAATACGCGCTCATCGCCATCCTCTTGAAGAGCGTAAAATTCTTTAAGAGCAAAAAGTTCTTCAAATTTTTCAATCATTTTTTTTAAATCAGAATATTCTCTAAGTTTGTAAATATTTTGTATGAATTTTTTTGCCTCATTTTGTGCTTTTTTAAGAGAAAAAATTCCCACACTGCCATCGCTTTCGCACAATGCTTCAAAGAGTGAAATTTTTCTTTTTTGTGCATAATCTTCTAAATTTTGTAAAGCTTTTTCACCTATGCTTCTTTTAGGCCTATTGATAATGCGTTTAAAGGATAAATCATCATTAGGGTTGATTAAAATTCTAAAATAGCAAATGAGATCTTTGATTTCAAGTCTTTCATAAAAACGCATTCCGCTTAGCAATTTATAAGGAATTTTTTCCTTCATAAAGGCTTCCTCTATGGATCTTGAAAGAGCATTGATACGAAATAAAACAGCAATTTCTCCAGCATAAATGCCCGAATTTAAAAGCTCTTTGATTTTTTTAGCCACCAATGCACTTTCGATTTTTTCATTATCTGAACTTAGAATTTGAATATCTTCACCCTCATCTTTTGTGCAAAGTAGGGTTTTTCCAAGACGTTTTTTATTGTGTGATATTAGGTTATTAGCAGCTTTTAAAATCATACCCACAGAACGATAATTTTGCTCTAATTTAACAAGTTTTACATTTGAAAATTCACTTTGGAAATTTAAAATATTTTCTATCTTTGCACCACGCCAACTATAAATGCTTTGATCATCATCCCCTACAACGCATATATTTTCATGAACGCAGCAAAGATTTTTAAGAATTTTGTATTGTAAAGCATTGGTATCTTGATATTCATCGACTGTGATATAACGATAAAAAGAGCTTTGCTCTTTGGCGAAATTTTGATCATTTTCCAAAAGAATATTGGTCAAAAGTAAAAGATCATCAAAATCTACGAAATTGTGCTTGAGTAAATATTCTTGATAGTTTTGATAATAAATAGCAATTTTTTGCAAGGCTTGGTGTTTGATTTCATTATCTTTTAACAATTCTAGATCATTAAATACATCTTGAACACTTTTACTTTCATTTTTAAAGTGTGAGATAAACTGAAGAATTTGATGAGGGCTAGTTTTATCATCATTAATGAGTTCTTTTAAAATTTTTTTAGAATCATCATTATCGATGATAATAAAATTATTTTTTCTTCCTAATCTTTCTATATGGAGTTTTAAAAACAATAAGCCAAATTTATGAAAAGTGCAAAGTAAAGGATTTTCATTGCTATTAAGAAGGCTTAAGGCTCTATTTTTCATCACACTTGCAGCCTTGTTTGTAAAGGTTAGGGTTAGGGTATTGATAGCAGGAATTCCAACTTCCCCAATCATATAGGCAAGACGCGTTGTAATTGTTTTGGTTTTTCCACTACCTGCACCTGCTAGTATAAGCATAGGGCCATCGATATGACTTGCAGCCTCTTTTTGACTTTCGTTTAAACCTGTAAATAAATTCATTTTTTGAAAATGTCTTTGTTTTTAGGGTTGTTTAAAAAGATATTTTTGGATTTTTGTGACTTTGTATTATCTTTGCGTTTGTAAAAACTAAAATTAACAAACAAAACACTATTTTCAACTTGAATTTGAGTAATTGCTCCAAGATCTACTTTAACATAGCTAGCAAAATCATCAGGACCAAAACCTGCATGAAATTGTATATGATCTTTTTCTAATTGAATGGACTCAAAAGTATATCCTCCAAGGACAAATAATGCAAAAGGATTTTGTTTAACATCCAAATTTTCAGGCAACACAGGATCAAAATCAATAAAATTTGTATTAGCCACTATAGAAAATTCTATATTTTCTTGGATTAAGATTGAAAGTAAATCATAGCAATTTTTTTGCATTAAAGCAATGAAATTTTCATTTTCAAGAATTTTTTCTATCATTATTTTAGCCTCATAAATTCATCGATAAGTTTTTTGATTTCTACTATACCTATTTCCCAAAAGCTTTTATCTTCTATATCAAATCCAAACATTCCCACAAGTTCTTTTGGACTCACGCTTCCTCCAAGAGAGAGCATTTTGATATAAAGTTCTTTAAAATTGCTACAAGCATTGCTCTTGTAAAGCCCATAAAGCGCGAGTACTAAAAGCTGGGCATAAGCATAAGCATAACAATAAAAAGGGCTATGGATAAAATGAGGAATATAACTCCACCAAAGGGCATAATTTTTACTTAGTTCCACGCTTTCACCAAACATTTTTTGAGATTCTTCCATCCAAATTTGAGAAATTTCTTCACTTTTTAGCTCATTTTCATTAACATGAATGCGTCTTTCAAAACAAGTGAAATTAATCTGTCTATAAAGAGTGGCAAAAATATCTTCGATTTTTGCAGCATAAAGCGCTAACAATTCTTCTTTTTTGAGCTTGTTTTTAACATAATCAAATACCAACATTTCAGCAAACACTGAAGCAGTTTCAGCTGTAGTTAAAGGAGTATTTTGATTTAAAAAAGAAACATTATAAGAAAGTTTTTGATGTATGGTGTGTCCTAACTCATGAGCAAGCGTAAAAAGATCGCGCCTTCCATCTGTATAATTTAGCAAGATAAAAGGATGAGTATCTGGGGTAGCTGAATGTGAAAAAGCACCACTTTGTTTTTTATCTTGTGGATAAACATCTATCCAACCCTTTTTAAATGCTTCTTTTGCAATATCTCCAAAAACAGGAGAAAAATCATAAAAAGCATTTAAAATGATTTTTTTACTTTCCTCAAAACTGAATTTTGCCTCTTTGCCAATGGGTGCATAACGATCATAATCTTTAAGTTTGTTAAAGCCTAAAATTTGTTTTTTTCTTTTATAGAAATTAGATACGAGGTAAAAATGTTTTTGCGTGGTTTGAATCAGCGAATCAACACTTTGTTGGGTGATTTGATTTTGCAAGTGCCTTGGAGTTTCTGCGCTTTCATATCCGCGTAATTTGCAGATATTGTTTAATTCTGTTTTGATCATATTGAAAATAAAAGTGAGTAAATTTAAATTTTTATCAAGAGCTTTGGTAAATTTTTTAGCGGCTTTTTTTCTTATTTTTCTGTCATTATTGTAAAGCTTGCTTAAAATTTCTTCCTCGCTAAGCTTATTGCCTTCGAAAGGAATTTTTAATGCAGTCATGCTTTCATCAAATAATCTACTAAAAGCATTAGCTCCTGTGTTTGAAAGATAAAGCATTATGCGTTCTTCTTTTTGGCTTAGATTATAGCGTTTATTTTGAAGAAGATTTTGCAAGTAAAAATCATAGCCTTTGCAAAATTTAATCAATTCTTTAGTTTTTTCTTCACTAAGTTCACAAAATTCTAATTCAAAAAATAATAAATTTTCTTCTATTTTTTTACATTCTTGTTCATATTTAGTATAAAAAGAACCCTTGGAGCTATCCTTAGCAAAGCATAAATAAGCATAAGTCATAATTTTTGAGAGTATTAAATGTAAATGTTCGTATTCTTTTAAAGCGTTTAGAAAATCATCAGGGTTTAATTTATCTAAAGTAGTAGAATAATTTTTTTTGAATTCTTTAGATTGTTGAATATAGTTTTGCGTTGTGTTTTCTAATTCATCTTCGTTTTTAAACAATACTCCCAAATCCCAAGTTAACATATTTTCTCCTTAGCTTTCTAAAATCAATTTTTTTAAAACAGCCATTCTGATAGCAACGCCATTTTTAACTTGTTTTAAAACTAAAGCTCTTTCATCATCCATCACTTCATCGCTTATATCGATATTTCTATGTACAGGGCCAGGATGGAGCAAGATGAGTTTTTTATCTTTAATCAAATCAAGCTTGATACAAAAATCATTTGCATAATCTTTTAAAGAACCATAAATGATTTTATTATGTCTTTCTGTTTGTGTTCTTAAGCTCATTATAATATCGGTTTTTGAGATTAAATCTTCATTTAAAGAATAAGATTTTTTTAAAGGTGAATGAGGCATAAAATGGGGCGGTGCCACAAAGGTGATATCTAAACCAAATCTTGTTAGAAGCTCAGCGTTTGAAGAGGCAACTCTTGAATTTTTAATATCTCCTACGATTAAGATTTTTCTACCCTTGATATCACCTTTAAAATGTTCATAAATTGTAAAAAGATCAAGTAGGGCTTGAGTAGGGTGTGCATGTTTGCCATCTCCACCATTTACAACAGGACAATGCATATGAGAAGCTAAAATATGAGGTACTCCTGAATTTGCATGTCTTACTATGATAGCATTAGGACTCATAGCGTCTAAATTAGTCGCTGTATCATAGAGTGTTTCGCCTTTACTAGAGCTCGATCTTGAAACATCAAGGCGTAAAATTCTAGCTCCTAGTCTTCTTGCGGCACTTTCAAAGGATGAGAGTGTACGCGTGGAATTTTCAAAGAATATCGTTGTAACACTTTTGCCTTCGAGTAAGGTTCTAGGTTTTTCATCTAAAAAATTTCTTGCTTCTTCAAAAAGCTCCATTATTTCATCATTAGTAAAATCTTTTGTTGTGATGAGATGCCTCATTGTATTTACCTTATATCGTAATTTAACTCATCTTTAGAACAAATAGCACTAAATAAAACATCTGTTGAGCTATTTAATGCCGTTTCAACACTATCTTGTACTACGCCTATGATAAACCCTATTGCAACTACTTTCATAGCGATATCATAGTCTATGTTAAATAAAGAGCAAGCTAAAGGGATAAGTAAAAGCGAACCGCCCGCTACGCCACTTGCGCCACAGGCTGCAAAAGTAGCAATAATGCTTAATAAAAAGGCTTGCAAAAAACTTACTTGTATGCCAACGCTATGTGCGGCACTAAGGCTTAGTATAGCTATGGTTACTGCTGCACCTGCCATGTTTATGGTTGCTCCAAGAGGGATGGAGATACTATAAAATTCTTTATTGATTCCAAGTTTAGCACAAAGTGCCATATTTACAGGAATATTTGCAGCTGAGCTTCTTGTAAAAAAAGCAAAAAAAGCGCTGTGTCTTAAGCAGATAAAAATCAAAGGAAAAGGATTTTTTCTAGTATAAATGAAAACAATTAAGGCATTGATTACAAAAGCAACAAAAAGCATAGTAAGTACAAGCAATACTAAGAGTTTTGCGTAGCTTAACAATCCTTGCGCTCCTGTTTGTGCCACAGAATTAGCCACCAAACCAAAAATTCCAAAAGGAGCGAGTTTTACTATAAATTTAACAATTTTTAAAACCCCTTCATTGATATCTACAAAAATTTGTTTTGCTTCTTGCGAGCAATTTTTCAAAGCTATACCACCGCCTATTGCCCAAGCTAAAATTCCTAAATAATTTCCACTTGAAAGTGCATTGATAGGATTATCTACTATATTTAAAAGTAAATTCTTAAAAATTTCATTTAAATGCATAGGAGAAGTATTTTCTGCTTTTTGAACTCCTTCTAGGACTAATTCCACAGGAAACATAAAACTTGCAATCACTGCACAAGCTGCTGCTAAAAAAGTTCCTACAATATATAAAATGACAATATTTCTTATCTTAGAACTACTTTGAGAAAAATCTCTCGTACAAATCGAAGTTAAAATGAGTATAAAGACAAGAATAGGAGCTATAGCTTTTAAAGCATTGGTAAATAAAACTCCCAATAAATTGACAACTTCAGCTATTTCCTTAGAGCTTATTCCTACGAGTATGCCTAAAATTATACCTGCGCAGATTTGAAGGATTAGACTACCTTTGGCGTAGCTTTGAACTAGTTTTGAGAACATAAGAACCTTTATTATTTTGAAATTTGATGCAATATATCGGACTTGATTTTAACGAACTTTTGCTTAATTTTAGTGAATTTTTTAAAGCATTAAGCTTGAATAAATTTATTTGAGTTAGAATTGTAACTCATTTTTTATGAAAGGACTTTTTATGTATCTATTCACTTCAGAAGTCGTAAGCGCAGGTCATCCAGATAAATGCGCTGATATAATCGCTGATACAATAGTGGATATACTCTTGAAAAATGACAAAAATTCAAGGGTGGCGAGTGAGGTTTTTGTCGCAGGAAATAAGGTTGTGATAGGAGGAGAAGTTAAATCAAATCACAAGCTTAGTAAAGCCGATTACGATAATTTAGTTAAAGATGTTTTGAAAAATATAGGCTATGATGGAGCAGGATATTTTAGTAAAGAACAATGTTTGCATCCTGATGAAGTCGATGTTATGGTATTTTTAAATGAGCAAAGCCCTGATATTAATCAAGGTGTAGATCAAGAAGATGGTGAAACAGGTGCTGGAGATCAAGGTATTATGTTTGGTTTTGCAAGTTGTGAGGCTAAAGAGTATATGCCAGCAGCTATAAGCTACGCAAGAGCGCTTTGTGATAAGGTTTATGCTTATGCAAAAGCTCATCCGCAAGAGTTGGGTGTAGATATTAAAACTCAAGTGACTATTGATTATGGTACAAAAGCTAATTTTGAAAATTGTAAACCGCAAAGTATTCATACTATCGTTGTTTCTGTACCTTGCGTTGAAAGTATGAAAATAGAGGATTTAAGAGCTTTAGTAAATAAATTGATCCTAGAAAGTGATTTACCAAAAGAACTTTTTAATCCTGAAAAAACTAGAATTTTGATCAATCCAACAGGAAAATATGTCAATCACTCTTCTTTACATGATAGTGGTTTAACAGGAAGAAAACTTATAGTGGATAGTTTTGGAGGATATGCTCCTATAGGAGGGGGTGCGCAATCTAGCAAGGATTATACCAAGGTTGATAGAAGTGGACTTTATGCGGGCAGATGGCTTGCTAAAAATATAGTCGCAGCAGGACTTGCTAAAAAATGTATAGTTCAACTCAGTTACGCCATAGGTGTTGCTAAACCTACTTCTGTAAGTGTAGATTGTTTAGGAACCAATACAGGGGTAAATGATGATGTTTTAAGTGATTTTGTAATGAAAAATTTCTCTTTAACCCCAAATTGGATTCGTGATAAATTTGGTCTTGATAAACCTAGCAAAGACACTTTTCTTTATGCTGATGTAGCAGCTCGCGGACAAGTAGGACAAAAGGATTATCCTTGGGAAAAACTTGATGCTATAGATCAATTTAAGACTTTAATTAAATAAGCCTTGTTTTTCAAGGCTTATCATACTTTAAATTTCATCTTAATATAAAACCAATTTAAAATTCAAACTTCATCAATAGACTTATTGAGATTGTAAAAGAATATATAGGCAAAAGTATCCACGATACAAGGTATGATAGTCCATTTCTTATGAATATGAAAAAGACAGAAAAAGCTTATTTATAATCGCAGAAAGAAAAACAGACAAGCGATTGTTTAAATATCTAATAAGAGATTTTAAAGATTTAAAGGCTTTATAAAAAGTAAAGGATAAAGCCGAAGAGTTATTTTATCTTGATAGTGAGATGGTTGAAAACTCTAAAAAAATGCAAGGGATATTAAAAGGCTTGATAGATAAAAATAATTCTTAAGCCTTAATATCTATGCTTTTTGGTGCAGAGTTTAAAGAAAGAATTTTATTAAATTCTCCTGTATCATCATCGCTAAACTTCATACCAAAAAGAATTTCTAATTCATCGCTTGTGCCAAATTTATTTTCCAGTAGCTTTTTTAAAAGCTCATTCATTTTATTATCATCTTTATAGGTTTCGCTTGAACTTTGCGCTTGTATAGGTTTAAATGGCTTTTCTTTGTCTTCTTCTAAAGTTTCTTTGTTATTTGTATTTTTTGTAGGATTGTTTAAATTTTCTTTTTGTTCTAGTATTTTTTGTTTAAAATCATCAATGCTCATATCTGAATTTAATAAATCAAAAAGCTTAAAAATATCTCCTTTAAAATTCATACTATTTTCACTTATGAATTTGTTTAAATTATCAATTTCACTTTGACTCATAGTTTTATCAAATCCTTGCATTTTGCCTAAAATACTTGTTTGTCCTTCGATAAAATAGTTTTTTGCTTGAAATCCAGTAAAGAAAGTCATAAAAATACCACTTTTTGTTATAGTTTTATCATTATTACTATAAGGAGTAGGATCTATTAAAGAATATTTAAAAATATCACTTTTATCATCAAGTGAGAAAAAAGTCATTATTTTTATATTATGGGAAGTCGGAGAGTAATTTTGATAATTAGACATAAAATCTTTATACTCTTTATCATTTAAATTATATTTTTTATTTATCTCCAAAGTATTTTGATTAAATTCGAAACCTTGTGGTATTTTTACTAAGTCTTCTTTTGCAAAATTGATTTTATTGTTTAACTCATCATTTAAAAGTTGTGAAAATACTTTATAAGCATTTCCTATACTTTTTGCTATATCAATATTAATATAACTTGATAATAGACTTTTTGTTTGAATATTAACAAAATTTTCTATATCTTTAGCATAAATCTTATAATCTTTTGGTAAGCCTGCAGCTTCGTTAAAATCGCTTGTAAAAAAGCCATTCTCATCTACTCCATAACCTAAAACTTTATTTACTGCCCCAGATTTATCGCTTACAAGGTTTGAAGTTTCATTTACAGTGTTAGATGATTTTGTATTTGGAGTATTATTGCTAAAAGTATTTGTATAATTGTAGCTTGAATAGGAATTTATACCATTAATCATCTTTGCCACCTTATAAATAAAGTTTTATTTATAAAGTAAATCGGCAAAAATGATTTTTTCTTAAGTAAAAATTGTATTTAATGAGGAATTCCTGCTGTTAATCCACCATCAATCAAATAAAGTCCACCAGTTATAAAACTTGCCTTTGGACTTGCTAAAAAATAAATCAGCTCGGCTACTTCATTGGCTTGTCCTACTTTTTTTAAAGGATATTTTTCTGCTTCATTTTGCCAATAAAAATCTGTATTTCCACCATGTGTAATGTTGGCAAAGTCTTGAAATAATCTCTCTGCCATCGGTGTTTTGATAGTTCCTGCACATACAGCATTTACTCTAATTTTTGGCGCTAAATCTAAGCTTAAAGATTTTGTTATTTGTCCTAAAGCACCTTTTGTAAGTCCGTATGCAAAGCTATTTGGCTTTCCTACAAAACATTAGTCAGAGGCATTGATTACAATACTTCCGCCTTCTTTTTTCATATGAGGAATGGCGATCCTCATGGTGTTTACATAGCCATAAATATTGGTTTGAATAATCAAATCAAGCTCCTCATCGCTAATATCAAGAATGGTATTGCAGCGATGAATTCCTGCATTTAAAGAAATTACATCAAAATTTCCAAATTTTTCTAATGCTCTAGCGACAGCATTTTTAATATCTTCTTTATTTTTTGTATCTCCTGCTATAAATAAGACATCTTTTAAATTATTCGCTATTTTTTGTCCTTCTTCTTGATTGATATCCATAAAGGCTACTTTATAGCCTTCATTATGAAATTTATGTACACAAGCATTGCCAATACCAGTAGAGCCTCCTGTAATAAATACAACTTTATCCATAGCATTATCTCCTTTTGTAAATTATAAAGAAATTATTAAAACATATCTAATTTTAAAATATCTTAAAATTAAAATTTAATGATTAATTTTTTTGAGAGCTTGTGTATTTAATATAATTTTTTGCACAAAGATAAAAATTTTTTAACTTTTATCTTGCTTGTTAAAATAATTTTTAATCTTTTGCACAAATTTTTCTTTAGGTTTGATTACACCACTTTCCTTGCCATTTGTGGCATGGTATACACTAACTCCATATTTGCTTGCATAAAATTGCATGAGTAGTTTTTGTAGTTTGTATTCGCTAGAATAATTAAACCAAGCATTATTACTTATAGCTATAATAATTTTTGAATTTTTATAATTTTGTTCTTTTGTAGCTTCGTAACAAATAGCATTGGTAATGATTTGATCATTGAGTTTGTATTTGCTTTGTAATGGTCCTTGATCAAATTCTGCTATATTGGGTAAGAAGTATTTTTGTATTGTTTTTTTGAAAAATGGAATTTCTTCTCCAAAAGGTACTAAAAAATGTTTATTGAGTATATAGCTATTGCCTCCTTTAAAAATATATGTACTATTGTAAGTTTTACCCTCTTGTATGTTAAATGCTCCAGTTATGATGATAATTTGGTATGATAGCTCTTTTAGCATTTTTTCGTATAAGGTGTTTTTGAGATTAAATGCAAAAGCGGTTTCTGGCAAGATGACGAGCTCTTTTTTTTCATTGATGGCTTGAATAATTTCTTTGATTAGATTGTCTGAATTTACAGATACATTTTCTTGAAGGAATTTTTGATCTTGAGATATATCTGTGGAGATAAGCTTATAGGATAGATTTAGCTCTTCTGATTTTTTTTCATCGTATTGAAAGCCTATAAAAAATATAATTAAGAGAATAGCAATTTTATAATATCTTGAAATATAATTTTCATGAATAATATATGCTAGTAAAAAAATACAAATAATACCACGATAACTTGGGTCAAAAAAACCATATACAGTATAAACTCCCCAATTAAGCCAATCAAAGCCTAAAGGATGAATAAAGCTTAAACAAAAAATTCCGCAAAGGCGTAAAAAATCGAATTTAAATAAATAACAAATTCTAAAGAGTATTCCATAAACTATACCTATAAGGATAATAACTATAGGTACTAAATAATTTAAGTCAAAATAAATCGAAGAAAGTCCTATCCACCAAAACCAAAGTATCCCTACAAAAAATCCTATCCAAAAATATTGCTTAGGACTTTTGCTTTTTAAAAGCAAGACTAAGCCCCAAATTGCAAGAAATGAACTGATCGCTTGGGTAAAAATATTTTCAAAAAAAGATAAATAAATACAATTTGAAAGCAAAAATGCTATAAAAAAGACTTTTATTATTTTAAAAATGGTAGAATTAGTGTTTAATTTTTTTGGAATAAAGGAAAAATATGGCAGAAAATTCAATTTTAACTTCATTGTTACCTCTTGTTGTGCTATTTGCAATTTTTTATTTTTTGGTTATAAGACCACAACAAAAACAAGCAAAAGCACATAAACAAATGCTTGAGTCTTTGCAAAAAGGAGATAAAATCATCACTAATGGCGGACTTATTTGTGAAGTCGTAAAACCAGAGGACGATTTTATCAAAGTTAAGCTTAATGAAGACAATGTTACTGCAAAAATTTCAAGAGAATTTATAGCAAAGAAAATTGATGCGTAATTCTAAAATCACTTATCGATTGGTTGTTTTTATTGCGGTATTTATTTTTGGAGTTGTTTTTTCACTCCCTTCTTTTTTGCAATCCGAGCGAGGAGTGAAAATCAATTTAGGACTTGATTTACAAGGCGGACTTTATATGCTTTTGGGTGTAGATAATCAAGAGGCTGTAAAATCTAAAATCAAATCCGTCGCTTCTTCTTTGAGTTATTCTTTTAACAAAGAGAATATTTTAAACGATGGATTAAATATTCATGATGATAGTTTGGATTTTACTTTATTAGATAATGCAGATATAGTTAAGACTGAGAATTTGCTTAAGGAAATTAATGGACTTAATGTGCAAAGAGAAGATATGCATTATACAATTTCTTTTACCTCAGAAGAGGTTAAAAGTATAGAGAATTTTGCTCTTTTGCAAGCAGTTGAGACTATTAGAAATCGTTTGGATCAATTTGGCTTAGCAGAACCAACGATTGCAAAACAAGGCGAAGATAAAATCTTAGTCGAATTGGCAGGAATTAAAACCAAAGAGGATGAACTAAGGGCTAAAGAGCGCATTACTAAAGCAGCTCATTTGCAACTCATGGAAGTGGATGATTCTAAAATGAGTCAAGCTTCTAATATGAGTGATGCTGAAGCGGCAAGCTATGGGCTTGTTTTAGTTCCTGATTCTAGAAATCCAAATTTAAAATATCCTTTAAAAAGCATTCCTATTTTAGATGGTTCTATGCTTACAGATGCTAGAGTAGGGCTTAGTGATACGAGTAATTATCCTGTTATTAATTTTACTTTAAATGCTGAAGGTTCTAAGAAATTTGCTGATTATACAGGAGCAAATGTTGGAAAGCGTTTGGCTATCGTGCTTGATAATAAAGTATATTCTGCTCCATCGATTAATGAACGCATAGGCGGTGGAAGTGGTCAAATCAGCGGGGCTTTTACTCAAGAAGAAGCACGAGATGTGGCTGTGGCTTTAAGAAGTGGGGCTTTACTGGCGCCAGTTAAACTTTTAGAGCAAAGAAGTATAGGTCCATCTTTGGGTGCTGATAGTATTAAAATGAGTATGATAGCTCTTATAGGTGCTTCGATTTTTATCGTGGTATTTATGGTGCTTTATTATGGTATGGCAGGAATTTTTGCAAATATTGCAATGCTCGTTAATGTTTTGGTTGTTGTGGCTGTAATGGCAATGTTTGGTGCAACTTTGACTTTACCAGGTATGGCAGGACTTGTTTTAACTGTAGGTATGGCTGTTGATGCCAATGTTATCATTAATGAGCGTATCAGAGAGCTTTTGCGCGAGGGTGCAAATATCAAAGCAAGTATAGAGCAAGGTTATAAAAATGCTATGAGCGCGATAATAGATTCTAATATCACCTCTCTTGTAACCTCTATAGCACTTTATGCTTATGGAACAGGTGCTGTTAAAGGATTTGCAGTGACTTTAGGAATTGGTATTGTTGTTTCTATGATTACTGCTATTTGGGGAACGCATGGAATGTTTGATTATTTTATGCGCCGTATTGAAAAAAGTAATAATACAAGATTTTGGTTTGGTTATAGGAGAAAATAATGCAGTTTTTTAGCGAAAAGAAAATTTATGATTTTATGAGAATGCGTTTTGCTGCAATTTCTCTTTCTATCGTTTTATTTTTTGGGTCTATTTATTTGCTTTGGGATAGGGGTTTGCAATTTGGTATTGACTTTAGTGGAGGTACTTTAATCCAGCTTAAATACGATACAGCAGCTCCCATTCCTCAAATTCGTGAAATCTTAGAAAAACAAGGCAGTTTTCAAAATTTATCCGTAACTGAATTTGGAAGCAAAGAAGAGATTACTATCCGTTTTTTAGGAAGCAATGATAGCTTAGGTAGTGATATAGGAGAGCATATTAGCACCCTTTTAAAAGATACGGGCAAATTTGAAGTGCGTCGCGCGGATGTTGTGGGTCCAAAAGTGGGCGATGAGCTTAGAAATAAAGGTATTATGGCTATCATTGTATCCTTAGTAGCGATTTTAATTTATATCGCAATACGCTTTGAATGGCGTTTTGCATTAGCGGCAATTATTAGCGAAATTCACGATGTTGTGATTACTTTAGGGGCGATTTCATTGTTTAAAATCGATGTAAATTTAGATACCTTGGCTGCGGTTTTAACAGTGCTTGGATATTCTTTAAATGATACAATCATCATTTTTGATAGAATTAGAGAGGGAATTAAGACGAGTAAAAAAAGCGAGCTTGCTCCTATTATTAACGAAAGTGTTTCAGCAACCCTATCTAGAACGGTATTAACTTCAGGTCTTACTTTGGCCACTGTTGTCATACTTTATTTTTTTGGCGGAGAGATGATACAAGGATTTTCTTTGGCTTTGATAGTGGGTATTGTTGTAGGAACTTTAAGTTCTATTTTTGTAGCTAGTCCGACTTTACTTTGGTTTAAATTCAGTGTTATTGATTTTAGAAATAAAGAGCTTGAAAAACTTAAAAGAAAGCAAGAAAAAGAACGCAATCGTGCAATGTATGAAAAAGGAACGGTTTAAAGGAATATTATGGCTTATGATGCAAATTTAATAGAAAAAAGATGGCAAGAAATTTGGGACAAAAATGAGTATTTTGAACCCAAAGATGATTTAACCCTACCTAAAAAATATATTTTATCTATGTTTCCTTATCCAAGTGGTCGTATACATATGGGACATGTGAGAAATTATAGTATAGGTGACGCTATTGCTAGATATTATCGCAAGATAGGTTATAATGTTTTACATCCTATCGGTTTTGATAGTTTTGGTATGCCCGCTGAAAATGCAGCTATTAAGCACAAAATTCATCCAAAATCTTGGACTTATGAGAATATAGCCTATATGAAAAATGAACTTTTTTCTTTAGGGTTTTCTTTTTCAAAAAAAAGAATGCTTGCAACCTCTGATCCGCTTTATACAAAATTTGAACAAGAATTTTTTATCAAAATGTATGAAAAAGGTTTGATTTATACCAAAGAAGCGAATGTAAATTGGTGCGAGCAAGATCAAACCGTTTTGGCAAATGAGCAAGTAGAAGATGGAAAGTGTTGGCGTTGTGGACATGAAGTGGTTCAAAAAAAGATGCCAGGGTATTATGTAAAAATTACAGCCTATGCAGAGGAACTTTTAAGCGAACTTGAAAATTTAAAAGATAAGTGGCCTTCTCAGGTTTTAACCATGCAAGAAAATTGGATAGGTAAAAGTGAAGGTTTGGAATTTTCTTTAAATTTAGACAAAGAAAGCTTGGAAAAAACAAAGACACAATCTTTTGAAGTTTTTACTACTCGCGCAGATACTATTTATGGTATTTCTTATGTAGCTTTAGCACCTGAACATAAAATTGTGCAAAATTTAATACAAGCAAATTGTTTAGATGATGAAAAAGTAGAACAAATTAAAAATATGCAAAAACAAAGCGCTAGGGAAAGACAAATAGCTGATAAAGAAGGGTGTTTTTTAGGAATTTACGCTATCCATCCTTTGACTCAAGAAAAACTCCCTGTTTGGGTGGCAAATTTTGTTTTAGCTGATTATGGTAGTGGGGCTGTAATGGCTGTTCCAGCTCACGATGAGAGAGATTTTGAATTTGCTAATAAATACAAACTTGAAATCAAGCAAGTGATTGAGTGTGAAGATGCACAGCTTCCTCATGTTCAAAAAACAGGAAAGCTTATCCAAAGTGGTGAATTTAATGGGTTTGATTGCAATGAAGTAAGAGCGAGAATTATTTCAAAATTTGAAGATGAAAAGTTAGGAAAAAGGGTTATTAATTTTAAAATTCGCGACTGGGGAGTTTCTCGCCAAAGATACTGGGGTGCTCCTATACCTATGGTAAAATGCAAAAATTGTGGGATTGTGCCTCAAAAAATTGAGAATTTACCTATTACCTTGCCTGAAGATATTCAAATCACAGGAGAGGGCAATCCGCTTGAAAAACATCCTATTTGGAAAAATTGTACTTGTCCAAAATGTGGACAAGAAGCACAAAAAGAAAGCGATACTTTGGATACTTTTTTTGAAAGTTCATGGTATTTTGCACGCTTTGCAAGTGATGAAAAAACATGGCAAGAAAAGGCTTTGGATAAAGAAAGTGTGAAGTATTGGATGAATGTTGATCAATATATAGGTGGCATAGAGCATGCCATTTTACATTTGCTTTATGCAAGATTTTTTCAAAAAGTTTTAAAAGATTTAGGCTATTTAGAGGATAATGAGCCTTTTGCTAGACTTTTAACTCAAGGTATGGTTTTAAAAGATGGTGCCAAAATGTCTAAATCCAAAGGAAATGTAGTCGATCCTGATGATATTATCAATAAATACGGAGCCGATACTGCAAGACTTTTTATCCTTTTTGCTGCACCTCCTGTTAAAGAACTTGAATGGAATGATGATGCGGTTGAGGGGGCTTATAGGTTTATTTGTAGGCTTTATGATAGGGCTCAAAATGTAAGAGCTGGGGAGCTTTTAGAATTTAAGCATGATGATTTAAATAAGGAAGAAAAATACGCTAGATTGAAAGTGTATGAAGCTTTGAAAAAATCTTTTGAAGTTTATACTCAAAGCTTTGCTTTTAATACCCTAATCGCTGCTTGTATGGAAGCGCTTAATGCTTTAGCTCCTTGTAAAAATGAAGCTTTAGAACAGGAAGCTTTTTATATTATCTTAAATATTTTAGAACCTATTATTCCTCATGTGTGCTTTGAATTAAGTGATAAGCTTTTTAAATGTGAGAATTTTAAGGTTTTAAATTTAAAAGAAGAAGTTTTTGTAAAAGATAGTTTAAATTTAGGCATCAGCGTAAATGGCAAAAAGCGTGGAGAAATTGAAGTTTCAAGCTCGGCAAGTCAAGATGAAATTTTAGAGCTAGCAAAGCAAAAAGTTTCAAAATGGCTAGAGGGTAAAAACATAGTTAAAGAGATTTATGTAGAGGGAAAACTGGTAAATTTGGTGATAAAATGAAAGGAATTTTATTTTTTATCGTAGCTTTGTTTTTAGGGGCGTGTGGTTATGTTCCAACTTCAAAAGTAGCGGATAATATTTTTGATGATAAAGTATATGTGAATGTGGAATTAAGCCTTCAAGATCCTAGAAACAGTATTTTCGTAGCCGATACGCTTAAAGAGATGGTTATTTCAAAATTGGGACGAAGATTGGCTTTAAAACATGAGGCAGATGATGTGATCAATGTTAGGATGAATAATCTTGAATTTATCCCTTTAATCTATGATCAAAATGGTTATGTTGTAAGCTACAAAGCCAAACTTAATCTAGAATTTAAAGTGGTATTTAAGGATGGTAGCGTCGAACATTTTAATACAAGTGGAAGCTATAATTTTGATATATCACCTAACAGTATTATCAGTGATACAGCGCGCTACGAAGCTATACGCTCAGCTTCTAGCGAAGCTTTTGATGAATTTATTTCAGTAATAGCTATCAAGGGACAAAAGCGTGCTGCCCAATATTAATGAAATAGCAAAAGAAACTTTAATCACACTTAAGGATAGAAAGCTTCGTCCTACCCCTGAAAATTATACAGAAATTTTTGAAGAGCTTTCTAAAAAATATGGTTTAATAAGCTCAAATAAAGCCAAGCTTGAAAAATATAAAGCTTTGCTTTTACCAAACTATCAACAAGAGTTAAATTCTAAATCCATCCGTACTTTAGAAGAATTAATAAGCTTTTTAATCTCCGCATTAAATAGACAAAATGGAAAGCAATTTAGTGAATTTTTCGATTTTTTGGCTACCTTATCTAAAAGTTTGCAAGTAAGTAAAGATAAAAAAATCAGAGACTTGGCTAAAATTACTTCTATTAGAATTTCAAAAACTATGGACAGCGAAAGTATTTATTTGCTTTCTAAAAAATGGAAAGAATTTGAAAAAAATTATAACGAAAATGATTTAGAAGGTGGATTAAGAAGATATGGCATCGCAAAATATGATGATTTTGATACCGTGGTTAAAAAACTTTTAAATAAGTTAGAAGAAAGAAGTTTAGAAGTTTTTGCTGAACTTTTGGCCTCTTGTTTGAATCCATCTTTGGTTGAGGATCTTAAAATTCATGGTTTTGCACAAAATTTACTTCAAAAACCCTTTCTTTTAAGTGAAAGCGGTTTTAAAAATGAACTTTTAGAATTTGTCAATCGTCGTGTGATGGTTGATAATATGTATGTGCAAAAAAATTTAAATTTTTTTAATGATAACTTGAAAAAGATTTATGAACTTTTTATGCTGTTAAACAAGTCCAATGAGCAAAATATGGATTTTATAAATACCTTAAAACCCGATAAACAAGGGGAAATAAAACTTAGTTTTGAACTTTTAAAACAAAAATTTATACAACTTAATGAGAGGATTAATTCTTTAAATGCACAAATTGAATTTACGCAAAATTTAGAAGAGCGTGAATCTTGGAGTGTTTTAAAAGAGCTTGAGAGATTGGATGAAAATTACAATAAATATAAAGTTAATTATTCTTTAGCATTATTTTCTATAAAAAATTATCGTTTTATTATGGAAAGGTATGGGGTAGGTAGCTTAAATGAAATTTTTGTGCGTTTTAAAAAAATTTTAAAAGATAATTGCTCTGAATTTGATGAGCTTTGGATGATAGATGAAAAGAGTTATCTTATTATTTCACCTGGAAGAAATAAAGAAAAAGTGGCACAGCTTGTCCGAGAAAATTTAAAGACTATTGAAAATTTTCGTTTTATTTATAAGCAAGATATTATTACTCCAAAAATTATCACAGCTTATTTGGATAAGCAAAGTAAGCCCCATGCTAATATTTTAGAAGAATTAATGAATCAAATTTCAAATTTAGATGAAAGAAACAATGCAAAAGATCAGTAAGGTTGATGAATTTTTAGTACAAAAAAGTACAAATTATGACAAGATCGATCGTTTTGTTATGTTTAGAATGTATGAAAAATATAAAACAAATTTTTCGATTAAACCCATTGTGCATATTATAGGAACCAATGGAAAAGGAAGTACGGGTAGATTTTTAACCCAGCTTTTAGAAGGCTTGGGTTTTAAAGTGGGGCATTATACCAGTCCGCATATTTTTGAATTTCGTGAGCGCTTTTATAAAAATGGAGATATTATTAGCGAAAATGATTTAGAGCTCGCGCATGAAAATTTGTTAGATATTTTTAAGGATAATTTAAAAAAACTTAGCTATTTTGAATATGCTACTTTTTTAGCAGTCGAGCTTTTTAAAGATTGTGATTATGCGATTTTTGAAGCAGGAGTTGGGGGTGAATATGATGCAACTTCTGTTTTTGATAAAAGCTTGAGTATTTTTACAAAGGTGGGATTTGATCATACTCAAATTTTAGGAGATAGTTTAGAAAAGATTACTAGAACAAAATTTAAAGTTATGGCAAAACAAGCTTTGATTTCAAGCGAGCAAGATGAAAGAGTTTTGCAAATGGCTCAAAAAATAGCATTTTTAAAAAATACAAAATTATATTTTTCATGGCAGTTAAAGGATGAAAATTTAATGCAATTAAATGAGTATGTTCAAAAATACGATTTGCCTGAATTTTTAAGACACAATTTAATTTTAGCCTTAAATGCATTAGAAATATTACTTTCTAAAGAAAAACTTAGTCAAGCTTTGTTAAAATTAGGAAAATTAAATTTAAAGGGACGCTGTGAGCAAATTGCGCCCCATTTGTATGTGGATGTGGGTCATAATGTTATGGCTGCTAGCGCCCTGTGTAAAAAATTTAGTGGCGAAAAGCTTGTTTTAATCTACAATTCTTATCTTGATAAAGATATTTTTGAGATTTTAAAAACATTAAAGCCTATTATTGATACAATAAAAATATATAAATATGTAAGTTTAGAAAGAAGATTGGCTAATGATAAAATTTATCAAGTTGCCAATGCTTTAAATCTTAAGTGTGAAGAATTTGTTTCTTTAGATGAAAAGAAAAAAACTTTAGTTTTTGGTTCTTTCGCTTTAGTCGAAAGTTTTTTAAAGGAGTGGAGTGATAAAAAATAAATTTACCATCACTATTACAGATATTAATGGTTCAAGGCATTTTTATTTAAATCAGATCATTAAAAAAATCGTTCTTTATGTAGTAGCTTTTATATTTTTGTTTTTAATTTTTAGCGGTTTTTATATTAAATATCTTGATAGCAAACTGAGTGATATTAGTACTAAAAGAGAAGAGCTTTTAGCAAAAAGCAAGGAATTAGAACTTGCTAATGCGCAAATGCAAAAAAATGTTGAAGAAAAAGCAAAGCAATATGCAGCTATAGAAGATAAGATTGCTTCTTTTGAAGAAGCTTTGGGCTTAGAAGCTGAAAATAATCTTACTATTACAGATAGGCTTGATAATTTAAAGCTTACAAATGAGCAGCAAATTGGGATTTTAGGACAAATTCCTAATGGATGGCCTATTGAAAATAAAGGCGTTACGGGAAATTTTGGATGGAGGGAACACCCTCTTTTGAAAAGAAGAGAATTTCATCCAGGTATTGATTTAAGAGCAGCGATAGGTACGCCTATATATGCACCTGCTAGTGGGGTGGTTGAGTTTTCAGGATATAGTGACAATGGTTATGGGTATAATGTGATTTTGCTACATAATTTTGGCTTTAAAACTGTTTTTGCTCATATGGTGAGAAAAGATGTTGTTAAAGCAGGCCAGTTTGTCAATAAGGGGCAACTGATAGGCTATACTGGCAACACAGGACTTTCAACAGGTCCGCATTTGCACTATGAAGTAAGGTTTATTAATAAAACCTTAGAACCTTTATATTTTTTAAATTTAGAAAGAAAAAATATGAATGAGTTTTTTAATCAAGAAAGGAGAGTTCCATGGCAATCTTTAATAAAAGCGGTAACGGCACAGCACTTAGCTCCAGTTCCGAAACAACAGTAATTTCATCAGGTGCTAGAATAGAGGGTGAATTTTATTTTGCTTCTATGCTTCATGTGGATGGAGAGCTTAATGGTATAGTGCATTCTGAAAGCATAGTAGTTATAGGAAAAAATGGGAATTTAAAAGGTGAGCTTAAGGCTGATAAGATAGTTGTTAATGGCTGCTTTGAAGGCGATTTGGAGGCAGATAGCCTTGAAATTTTAGCAGGTGGCGTGGTTAGCGGGAATATCAGCATTAAAGACTTAGCTATAGAAAATGGCGGTCGTTTTAATGGGACTAGTAAAATAAAGCAAGAAGAGCCTGTAAGGTTGTTAGAGAATAGCTCAGAATAATGCAAGCAAATTTTTTTGAGTATTTACAAGATTCAAATATAGCACAATTAGTGCTTTGCGAAGATGATAAAGAATCTTTTTTGCTTTCTCAAGTTGCTCTTTTTAAGGATCTAAAAACCTTTGTTTTACCTGATTTTAGAGCTGAATTCGGAGATGATTTAAGGGCTTTTTCCAAGGAGCTTTTTGAGCTTTGCAAGGTTTTAAATGCTTATCACAAGGAAAAAGATACTAAAATTCTTATTTCCCCTTTGTCTACCATACTTAAAAAATTACCCGGTCAAAAACATTTAAAAAATTACAAACTTTCTAAGAAAAATGTTTTTAATTTAAGTGAATTTAAAAATGAGCTCAACAAGCTTGGATATGAATTTGTGGATATGGTTCAAGATAAGGGTGAGGTAAGTATACGCGGAGAGATTATTGATATATTTTGTATCAATGAAGAATTACCTACTAGGGTTTTGCTTTTTGGAGATGAGTTAGAAAGCATTAGAAAATTTGATCCTATGAATCAAAAATCATTTCCCAAAGAATATGAAGAACTTGAAATTTGTCCTTTTTTGACATATTTTTCTGAGGAAAATTATGAAAATTTTAAAGACAAATTAGAAAATTTCAATAGCGATGTTTTGATTAATGATATTAATTCTTTAGGATTTTGGTGTATTGATGATTTTTGTGATTATTTAGAACTTGATTTTATAAGTATCAAAAAATTCAATCAAGAAGAATGGGATAAAGATCTTAGCAAAATCAATGCTAAAATTATACCCCAATCCTCTGTTTATAAGGATTTAAAAAGTTCTTACAATAAAGACTTCTTTTCTTTGCAACAAAATAAAAAAATTACGATTTTGGCTAAAAATGAAGCTTTGTTTAAGGCTTTAGAGCTTGAAAATACACAAAATATTTCTTTTCAAAAAAGCGATTTGATCCTTAATTTAATTAGCAATCAAGAACTTATCATCTCATTAAATCATAAAGAAAAACAAAAATATAAGCGTAAAGCAAATTTGATTATAGATGAGTTAAAAATTGGTGATTTTATCGTTCATGAGGATTATGGTGTGGGTAAATTCTTAGGTCTTGAAATGATTAGCATTAGTGAGGCTAAGAAAGAATTTGTTGCCATTGAATATCAAAATAGCGATAAACTTCTTTTACCGGTTGAAAATCTTTATATGATAGATAAGTATTTAGGAGCTAGTGGAGGCATACCGCTTTTAGATCGCTTGGGAAAAATGACTTTTATCAGGCTAAAAGAAAGGCTAAAAACCAAGCTTTTGGCTATTGCTTCTGAGATTGTTATTATGGCGGCTAAAAGAGCTTTAATTAAACCAAAAGAAATCAAGATAGATTATGCAGATCAAGCTTATTTTGTTTCAAAAGCTGGATTTTCTTATACACAAGATCAAAATAAGGCTTGTGAAGAAATTTTAAACGATTTTGAAAACGGCAAAGTGATGGATAGACTTTTAAGCGGTGATGTGGGTTTTGGTAAAACCGAAGTTGCGATGAATGCTATTTATCCCGTGGTAAAAAGCGGTTTTTGTGCTTTTTTCTTTGCGCCTACCACGCTTTTATCTCATCAGCATTATAAGAGTTTAAAAAAGCGTTTTGAGCCTTTTGGCATTGAAGTTTTTAAACTGGATCGCTTTACAAGCACTAAAGAGAAAAAAACTTTAATGTTAAATTTAGAACAAAACAAAGCCTGCGTGGTGATTGGCACCCACGCACTTTTAAATGTAGAATGTGAAAATTTAGCCCTTGTTATCATTGATGAGGAGCATAAATTTGGAGTAAAACAAAAAGAAAAATTAAAAGAATTAACCCAAAATTCTCATCTTTTATCTATGTCTGCTACTCCTATACCAAGGAGTTTAAATCAAGCTTTAAGCTCTATAAAATCTTATAGTGTTTTACAAACCCCTCCAGAAGATAGGCTTGATGTTAGAACCTTTGTGAAAGAAAATGATGATGCGCTTTTAAAAGAGGCTATAACAAGAGAATTAAGACGCGGCGGACAAATTTTTTATATACACAATCATATTGCAAGTATAGAGCAATGTAAAAAACATTTACTTGATTTATTTAAAAATTTAAGGATTTTGATTTTGCATTCTAAAATTGATGCGAAGATTCAAGAAGAAGAAATGCTTAAATTTGAAAACAAAGAATACGATTTACTTTTAAGCACTTCTATTGTTGAAAGCGGTATTGATCTGCCTAATGCAAATACTATGATAGTCGAAAGAAGTGATAGATTTGGAATGGCTGATTTGCACCAATTACGCGGCCGTGTAGGCAGGAGTGATAGGCAGGGGTATTGTTATTTTTTAGTTGAAAATAAAGAAGAACTTACTCAAGATGCACTTAAGCGTCTTGTTTCTTTAGAGAGTAATTCTTATTTAGGAGCAGGTTCAGTTTTAGCTTATCATGATCTTGAAATTCGCGGAGGTGGAAATTTGCTAGGTATCGATCAAAGCGGACACATAGAGCAAATTGGACTTAGCTTGTATCTTAAAATGCTAGAAGATGAGTTAAATGCACTTACTAAAAAAGAAAGCTTTGAAGAGAAAAAAATAGACTTAAAACTTACCATCAATGCTTTTTTAAATTCAGAACTTATCAATGAAGATCGTTTAAGATTGGAGCTTTATCGTAGACTTAGTAAATGTAAAAATATAGATGAAGTCTATGAAATTGAAGGTGAGATAGAGGATCGCTTTGGGAAACTTGATCTTTATACGAAGCAATTTTTAATGCTGATTATAATTAAAATTTTAGCTTTGGGGAAATTTAAAACCATAAGCAATTTTGAGCAAAATATACAATTTGTAAAGATCAATGATGAAAAAGAGTTTATTAAAGCAAGAAGCAAAGATGATGATGATATTATAGAAGCAGTTTTAACGCATTTAAGGAAAGATAAATAAATGATTGACTGGGATAAAACTTATGCGGCAATTTATAGATCTAGAAAAGATTATTTAAAACCCATTATAGATCTTGATAATATCAGCTTAAATGATTTATTGGGCATGGAAGAACAAAAAAATGTCCTTTATCAAAATACTTTAAATTTTATCCATAATAAAGGAGCAAATCACGCACTTTTATGGGGTGCTAAGGGTACGGGTAAATCAAGCTTGATTAAGGCTATTTTTAATGAATTTAAAGACAAAGGCTTAAGGCTTGTAGAGTTAGCTAAAGATGATTTATTTGCTTTAGTTGATATTATCGATGAGTTAAGAGAACAGCCTTTTAAATTTATATTATTTTGTGATGATTTTTCCTTTGAAAAAAACGATGATAGTTATAAATTTTTAAAGCCCTTGTTAGAGGGTAGTATAGAAGCACCTCCGCAAAATATTATTATTTATGCGAGTTCTAATAGACGCCATTTATTAAGTGAAAGTATGAGTGATAATCAAGGAGTTCAAGTTGCTCATACAGAGCTTCATGCAAGCGATGCGGCTGAGGAGAGATTGAGTTTAAGCGATAGATTTGGCCTTTGGCTTAGTTTTTATCAAGGAAATTTAAACGAGTATTTAAAGCTTGTTGATTTTTATTTTAAAGATATAAAATGCGATAAAGAGCTTTTGCATAAAAAAGCAAAAGAATTTGCAAATTTAAGAGCAAGTAGAAGTGGAAGAACTGCAAAGCAATTTTATTTAGCCTTTAAGGAGAGTATTGAATGAATGGAGCTGATATTTTTAAAAAACTTCTTGCTTGCAATTTGGATTTTAAAGAATTTGATTGGCTTGAGAATCAAGGCTTGAGCGATTTTGAGCTTTTAATTTCTGTGATTTTAACCCAAAATACAAAATGGGATAATGTCTTAAAGGCGTTAAATAACTTAAAAAATGCGCGAATTTCAAGCTTAGAGCAGCTTTCAAATTTATCCAATCTAGAGCTTGCTACTCTGATAAAACCAAGTGGATTTTACAATACCAAAGCTAAACGCTTAAAAGAGTTAGCAAATAAGATTTTAGATACTTATAGCAATATAGAAAATTTTAAGAAAAATGTAGATCGAGAATGGCTTTTAAATACTAAAGGTTTAGGCTTTGAAAGCGTGGATAGCATTTTAAATTATCTTTGCAAAAGAGAAATTTTGGTTGTGGATAGCTATACGCAAAGATTGGCTACACATTTGGGTTATGAATTTGAAAATTATGAAGAATTGAGAGAATTTTTTGAAAGCGGCATAGAAAACGAGCAAGAAAATTTGTGTCAAATTTTAGAAAAAAAATACGAGCTTTTTGAACTTTATCAAATTTTCCATGTTGCGATTATTGCTTTTGGAAAAGTTGCCTTCAAGGGAGTAAAATTGACTTTAGAGGGTGAAAATTTGATTCAAAATTTAAAGGAAGAATAATGAAAGCAAAAGGAAGTGATTTAATTCCTGTATTGAGTATAGCTGGAAGTGATTGTAGTGGTGGGGCTGGCATACAAGCTGATCTTAAAACTTTTAGTGCTCACAATCTTTTTGGTATGAGTGTTGTTTTGAGTGTGGTAGCTGAAAATACAGCAAGAGTGATTTCAGTTCATGACATACCCGCTCAAAGCGTGGATGAGCAAATGCTTGCTGTTTTTGAAGATATAGTGCCAAAGGCTACTAAAATAGGAATGATAGGAACTTGTGAGCTGATGGAGTGCGTGGCTAGAAATTTAGAAAAATTCAAACCCCAAAATATAGTTATCGATCCTGTGATGTTTGCAAAAAATGGTTTTGCTTTAATGCCACAAGAAAATTGTGATTTTTTTAAAAAAACCATAGTGAAATTTGCAGATATTCTTACGCCTAATATCCCAGAAGCGGAATTTCTTTGCGATTTTAAAATAAAAAATGAAGAAGATATGATAAAAGCGGCTAAATATTTATGTACGCAAGGAGCAAAAGCTGTTTTGCTTAAAGGGGGGCATAGTGAAGAAAATGCCAATGATGTGCTTTTTGATGGTAATGAAATTTTTATTTTAAAAGGCGAACGCATAGAAACAAAAAACACTCATGGTACAGGTTGTACACTCTCTTCGGCAATTGCTAGTAATTTAGCCTTGGGAAAAGATTTGTATAATGCTGTAAGTGAGGCAAAAGAATATGTAAGAAATGCGATTTATTATTCTTTAAATTTAGGGAAGGGCTGTGGGCCAACTAACCATTTTTTCAGGTTTTTAAATGAAAAATGATTTAGATCTTAGTCTTTATCTTGTAGCAAGTCGTGGAAAAAAAAGTGACGAGCTTTTTTTAAACACGCTTGAAGAAGCGATAAAGGGTGGAGTAAGTATAATCCAACTTCGTGAAAAAGAATTAAGTTCAAGAGAATTTTACAAGCTTGGCTTGAAAGTACAAAAGCTTTGCAAGGAGTATGAAATACCCTTTTTAATCAATGATAGAATCGATATCGCCTTGGCTTTAGATGCTGATGGGGTGCATTTAGGGCAAGAGGATTTAGAAGTGCGCTTTGCAAGAAAAATTTTAGGTAAAGAAAAAATCATAGGCTTAAGTCTTAAGAACTTAGAACAATTAAAAGATATTGACGGGGCTGATTATTTAGGTTGTGGTGCGATTAAGGCTACTCCAACTAAAGAAAGTTTTGTTATAAGTTTTGAAACCTTGAGTCAAATTTGCGAAAAAAGCCCTATAGGCGTGGTAGCAATAGGCGGGATTGATAAAGAGCTGATTAAAGAACTAAAGGGCATTAAAATAAGTGGCATTGCAGTAGTTAGAGCCATAATGGATGCGCAAAATGCTTATTTGGCAGCTAAAGAGCTTAGGCAAGAAATGAATGAAAATTTATCTTTTAAATGAGACTGTTTTTGAGGGTGTGGAAAATCTTGTTTTAAATGAGATAGTTTTTTACGATTTTGGTGTCAATTTAGATGAATTTGATGCTTTACTTTGTACTTCAAAAAATGCCCTAAAAGCTTTAAAAAAAACAAAAAATAGTTTAAATTTAGATATTAATGTATATGCAGTAGGGCAAAACACTGCTCAATTTGCTAAGGATATGGGTTTTAAAAAGGTTCAATTTGCGCCAAAATCTTATGGAAGTGAGCTTTTTAATCATTTTAAAGAGGAATTAAAAAACCAAAAATGCCTTTATTTAAGGGCTGAAAATATAGCTTCTACTTTAAATTTAGATCTTAGAACTTATGGGGTAGATTTACAAGATATCATTGTTTATAAGAATGTTTTTAAAAAAAGCAAGCAAACAATCCTTCATCCTGCTATTTTTATTTTTACTTCTCCTTTGAGTGTGGAAAATTTTTTTAAACAATATGATTTAAAAAAGGAAGATAAGGTCATAGCAATAGGGCAGAGCACAGCAAAAAAACTTACTCATCTAGATAATCTTTTTATAAGTTCTAAACAGGATTTAAAAGAGTGTGTGAAATTGGCTAAAAGTCTTATTTAGTTTGATTCCAAAATGATTCTTTTGTATGCAAGATAAAGGTTTTATTTATTAAAATTTCATCATTGACATTTTTTTGTGTATTTAACGCTATACTCATATGCGCGATTATGATACCATCTTGGCTTAAATTTGCATCTTTGTTGATCGCTTGAAATTTGAAATTTTTACACTGGGCTATGGGATAGTGGTATTGTATTTTGATTTTATCGTTTAAATTAGGATAGTGAAGCGTGATAGAATCTAAACATTCCTTTCCGTCTAATTTAGCTTGATAAAGTAAATATTTAACGAGTTTCTCATCGGCTAAAATTTGGGCTTGTAAATAATAATAAGCATCTTTTACAAATCTTGGTATATAACTTGAAGTGGTGATATTTAAACTAAGCCATATCCCTAAAGCACTGATTAAAAATACCAAGGATAGTAAAATATAGGCTCGTTTCATATGAATAACCTTTTTGTAAGGCAATATTCTTGCTCTTGTTCTTTTAAACATATTTTAAGTTTTTGTTTTTCTATTTCAAATAAGCTTACATTATCCATAAATATAGAATATTGCTCAAGCTGATTATTAAAATAAGGATAGAGCTCATAATGAATTTTATCTTCTTTAAGAAATAATTTTATTCTAGCTTGGATAGGGATAAATTTACCCTTAAAAGAAGCAGTGATATTATTTTCTGAATGAATGAATATTTTTTTAATTTCTTTATTTACTAAAGCATAAATGATATTTTGCTCATCATTATACAATTCTTTTCGATTTTGAAGTTGAAGTTTAAAATTACTATTGGGAGAATATAAACTTGTATTGTTTTCTAAAATAAGGCTAGAATTTAATAATTTTTCTTTATTATCATCAAGATATAATAAATCATCTTTAAGCAAACAGCTTATATGATTTGGCTCAAAAGTAATATTAGTGCAAGTTTGAAGCAATTTTTCTAATCTTAACACACTTAAATGAGTTTTTAGTATCAAATCTTTCATTTTTAATTGTTGATTGTTTAAATAATAAAATTCCCACAATGTCCTTGATAGAAAAAGTGCTAAAAATCCGATTAGAATTAATACAAGAATAGTTTCAAAAAGACTAAAAGCTTTATTCATCGTAAAAATATAGGGAGTAATCTTGATTTTGAATATGTAATTTTTTAAATTGAAAGATATTATCATTTACAAAGTTTTCTTTAAAATCAAAAGTTTTTAAATTCTGTATATGAAGTTTTATATCTCTTTGATGAGGATCGGTATAAAGTTTATCTTGCAGTGTGTATAATCTTTCAAAATAATTTAAATAATCATGATTGTCATTTAGCTGATAAAATAATTTAGAAATACTTGTAAAAATTAATCCTAGGATAATTATATAAAGAATTAATTCTAAAAGCGAGAATGCAACTTTCATGTTGCACTAGCATTAAGAGCCTCAAAAAAAGTCCCACGGATACCTTTTTGCTCTAATACTTTAATCCCTTTTATGGTAACACCTGCAGGCGAGCAGATATTTTCCTTAATGATGGCTGGGTGCTCGTTTTCTAGCAAGGCTGCAGCACTTTTAAAAAGCGAACGAGTGAGATTTAAACTCAGCTCTTTTGATAATCCTTCATACACGCCAGCATTAGCAATGCTTTCAGCTACTAATGCTAAAAAAGCAGGAGCGCAACCGCTTATAGCCATGGCAGCATTCATTTGTTTTTCTTCGTTTAACTTATAAGCTTTGCCAAAAGTATTTAAAATTTCTATGACTTCATCTTTAAAATTTGAATTTTTTAAAACATAAGGAGTTGTGGAAGCTTTATATTTAGCTGCTGTATTTGGCATTATCCTTGCATAATTTTGGGCTTGGATAAGTTTTAATTTATCAAAATCCGTATTGGCTAAAACTGAAATTAAAATTTTTGCCTTGCCTTTTAAATTTGCTGCGACACTTTCTAAGGCATAAGGTTTAAAAGCTAAGATAATATTTTTATTTTCTATATTAAAATCTTTATAGAGTAAAGTTTTAAAACCTTCTTTTTCTAAAATTTGAAGCTTTTCTAAATTTCTACCGACTATATAGATATTATAAGAATCTTTTAATCCATAAGCCAAAGCTTGCGCCATCGCACCATTAGCAAGTATATATAAATCAGCTTTCATTACTTCTTAATATAATTTGCAATTTGATCCGCTTGAAAAAAGTTAGGATAAGCTACAGTATCTAAGATTACTTGCACCATGGAATTATTATCAAGATTAATAACCACAGGAGCTAGGAAATTTACAGTAGATTCTTCTATACTTTTAGCAATTGCTACTATATTGAAAATTTTCATATTTGACTCTGGTGTCAAAGAAAGCAATTCTTGGTAGTATGTAGGTATCTCAAATTCATAATCTGGTCTTATAAGATAAGGATTAATAAGAACAAAAGAAAAATCTTTTCCATCAAGACTTTTAAGTCTTACAAACACTTCATCAATGGTTGAAAATTCCATATTTTTGGTTTCTTCAAAACCTAAGATAGGGCATTTAACAGCTAGTGTCATTTTTTCTCCTCGAGTTTATAATAAAATATTTTATCACAAAATAAGCAATATTAGTTCCAAAATTTAAATTTATTTATTTATTTTCACTATAATTTTAACTAGAAATAATCATAAAGCATTTAAAATAGTGTATTTAACTAAAAAATGAAAAAGGTAAAAATTAATGAAAAAAAATTTCTTTCTATGTATTTTATTGGGGATTTTATTCAGTGCTTGCAGTACAAAAAATGATGAAGGATTGTATAATTTAAGTGCAAGTGAATGGTATAAACAAATCATTAAAGATTTGCAAGATAAAGATTTGGAAAAAGCTGATGATCATTATAATGGTATGGCAAGTGAGCATATAGCAGATCCGCTTTTAGAAACAACACAAATTATCTTAGCACAAGCACATATGGATGAAGAAGAATATCAATTAGCGGAGTTTTATTTAGATGAGTATAATAAAAAATTTGGAAATTCACGCAATGCAGATTATATTCGCTATCTTAAAATCAAAGCTAAATTTGATGCCTTTGCCGTGCCAAATCGTAACCAAGCTTTAATGCTTGAAAGCCAAAAAGAAATAGATAGTTTTTTAAATGATTATCCTTATACAGAATACGAACCTTTAGTACAGACTATGTTAACTAAATTTAATTTAGCTGTATTTTATTTAAATGATACAATACAGGATTTATATGAGCGTACAGGTCATACTCAAAGTGCTGAAATTTACCAAGAAAGATTGCAAGAAAGTGAGTTTTATCAACAAAGCATTATCAAGCCAGAACTTCCTTGGTATAGAAGTATATTTGAAAAATTTTAGATTTAAGGGAAACTGATGCAAATTGAAGAAATGCAAAATTATCCAAGTAATTTACCTATTTTAGTAGAAGATGAATTATTTTTATATCCATTTATGATTACTCCAATTTTTATTAGCGATTCAGCAAATATGAAAGCTTTGGATTTAGCTATTAAAAATGATTCAATGCTTTTTGTAGCCCCTTCAAAGCTCGAAAATGGAAGATCTTTTGATGAAATTTATGATTGTGGGGTAGTTGGAACGATTATGAGAAAAGTTCCCTTGCCTGATGGTAGAGTAAAAATACTTTTTCAAGGTTATGCTAAGGCTAGGATTATAAAACCACTTTCGAGCAAGCCCTTAGAGGCTAAAATAGAGCTAATTAAAGAAGAGTTTTTAGAGGGCACAAAAAAAGAAGCTTTACTGGATGTTTTAAAAGAAAAAGTTAGAGCTTTGGCAAATATTAGCCATTATTTTTCACCTGATTTGCTCCGAACTATAGATGAGGGTTTAGATGCTTCTAGAATTTGTGATTTGATTTTAAATACTGTTCGTATAAAAAAGCAAGAAGCTTATCAATTTTTTATCTTAACCGATCTAGAAGAAAAGCTTTTAAAATTAATAGACTTGATAGCCCAAGAGATAGAAGCCAATAAAATTCAAAAGGAAATTAAAAACAAAGTTCATTCTCGTATTGATAAAGTCAATAAAGAATATTTTTTAAAAGAGCAACTTAGACAAATTCAAAAAGAATTAGGTAGTGACAATCAAAAAGAAGACGAAGTTAGAGATTATTATAAAAAATTAGAAAGCAAAAAGAAATTTATGCACGAGGATGCTTATAAGGAAATTAAAAAGCAAATTGAAAAATTTGAACGTATACATCAGGATAATTCTGAAGCTTCTATGATACAAACTTATATTGAAACCGCTTTGGATGTGCCTTTTGAGAAAATAGCAAAGAAAAAACTTGATATCAAAGAAGTGGCTAAGCAGTTAAATCATGATCATTATGCTCTTAATAAACCAAAAGAGCGCATTGAAGAGTATTTTGCTGTTCGTGAGCTTTTAGAAAAACGCGGTGTAGCAGATAAAGATGGGGCTAAGGTTATACTTTGTCTTTATGGGCCTCCAGGAGTTGGAAAAACTTCACTGGCTAATTCTGTCGCTAAGGCCTTAAAAAGAGAACTTATTCGTATAGCTTTAGGGGGCTTAGAAGATGTGAATGAATTGCGCGGACACCGCCGTACCTATATAGGTGCGATGCCGGGGCGCATTACTCAGGGTTTAATTGAAGCAAAACAAATCAATCCTGTAGTTGTGCTTGATGAAATTGATAAGTTAAACAGAAGCTTTAGAGGTGATCCTAGCGCAGTTCTTTTAGAAATTTTAGATCCGGAGCAAAATTCTAAATTTAGGGATTATTATTTAAATTTTAATCTTGATTTAAGCAAGGTGATTTTTATAGCAACAGCTAATGATATAAGCAATATACCTGCTCCTTTAAGAGATAGGATGGAATTTATAGAGTTAAGCTCTTACACTCCAAATGAAAAATTTCACATTACTAAAAAATATTTAATTCCTGATGAACTTAAAAAACATGGATTAAAATCTAGTGAATTAGATATTAATGATGAGACTATAGAGCTTATCATAAGCGAATACACTAGAGAATCAGGGGTAAGAAATCTACGCAGAAAGATAGCTGAACTGTGCCGTAAAAGTGCTAAAAAATTACTTTTAGAAAATATCAAAAAAGTAAGTATCAATGTTAAAAATTTAAATGAATTTTTAGATAAAAAAGTTTTTGAGATAGAAAAGCATGATGGAGAAAACCGCATAGGACAAGTCAATGGCTTAGCATGGACCAGTGTGGGTGGAGATGTTTTAAAGGTTGAAGCGATTAAGATCAAAGGCAAGGGAGAGTTAACTCTTACTGGAAGTTTGGGTGATGTGATGAAAGAATCTGCTAGAATTGCTTTTAGTGTGATTAAGGTTTTAATCGATGAAGGGAAGATTAAAATTCCTAAAAAGATGATTCTTGATCCTAAAACTAATGTTTATGATAGTTATAATTTGCACATCCATGTACCCGATGGTGCAACTCCAAAAGATGGACCAAGTGCTGGAATTACGATGAGTACAGCTATTGCTTCAGTTTTTAGTGATAAAAAAGTTCGTTCTGATGTAGCAATGACAGGAGAAATAGATTTGGCGGGTAATGTATTGCCTATAGGAGGGCTCAAAGAAAAGCTTATCGCAGCATATAAGGCTGATATTAAAATAGCTTTGATTCCAAAGAAAAATTACGAAAGAGATTTAAAAGATATTCCTGATGAGGTTAAAGATAATATGAAAATAATTGGAGTTAAAGATTTTGATGAGGTTTTAAAATACGCTTTGGTTTAAAATCTAGAGCGAGGGGAGAAAAAGGCAAAATATTGATTTTGCCTTTTTTAATAACTTATAGTCCTTCGAAAGGATTGTTAACTACTTCTTTTCTATCTACTATATAAGGAATAAGAGCTACATGTCTAGCGCGTTTGATAGCAACTTCTACCATTTCTTGGTATTTTTTGCTTGTCCCTGTTAAGCGGCGGGGCATGATTTTAAATCTTTCTGATAAAGCATGTTTTAACATAGCTGTATCTTTATAATCAATAAATTCAACTTTTGCTTCTGTGTATTTGCAATATTTGCGAGAGTATTTTCTTTTTTCTGCCATAGTTTATCCTTTAAAATGGTAAATCGGTGTCATCGCTATCATAAGCATCAACATCAATTTCTTTAATTTTTTCTTGGTTTTGGTTAGGATTTTGTGTTTTTGTTTGTGCTTGCTGTGGAGCTTTTTTGAAATTATTTTCACTCATATAAGGATCGTAACTTTGGTTTTCATAATTTGAATAATTATTATTAGCTCCATAATTATTTCCACCATTGTTAAAATTTCCACCTTGTTGAGGATTGTTTCCTAGCATTTCCATGTTTTCAACTTGAACGCTGTGCTTAGAGCGCATTTGTCCATTTTGATCATTCCATTGTTCAAATCTTAAACGACCTTCTATAAGGACTTTAGAACCCTTAGAGAGATATTGGTTTGCTACTTCAGCAGTACGACCATAAAAGCTAATATCGATAAAGCAAGTTTCTTCTCGTCTTTCTCCATTTGTGGTAAACCTTCTTGTTACCGCGATAGCCGAAGCTCCGATAGCGTTTCCATTTTGACCATAACGCATTTCTATATCGCGTGTTAGATTACCTACCAAAACAACTTTATTAAACATTTTTTTCCTTATTGAATTTCAGGCGCGTCTAAAGGTTTGATCTCTTTTTTAGACTGTTTGATGCCATGGCTTAGTTTTTCCCAAGCTGCAATTTCTTTTTTATTTTCATATTTTACAATCAAAAATCTTATTACTTCCTCTGTAATTCTTAAAATTCTTTCAAGCTCTGCAATTAAGTTTGTAGGAGCTTTGAAATAAATTACAAAATAAGTTCCTCTTTCGTATTTTTTGATTTTATACGCTAATTTTCTAGTGCCCATTGGAACAACGGTTTCAATTTCTGCACCATTTTTTACAAGGACTTCTTTTACGAATTCCAACTTTGCATTCACTTCCTCTTCGGTAAGCGTTGGTTTTAAAATAAATAAAACCTCATAATGTTTCATATATTCTCCTTTTGGATGTTAAGCCTATGTTTTTCACAGGCAAGGATTTTGCAAAGTTTTTACAATGCAAAGCTTAATTATATCAAAATATACTTAATCTTTACTTTTCGGGCGTCAATAGAGAATGTTTAATTTAGTTTTATGTTGATTATCATTTGTTACTTAATTACAACATATTAAAAAAAATTAATATTTATATACTTGCTTATTTTGATTTTATGTTATTATTTATTTTGATGATACCTGAGTTTAGATAATTAAAATACGGGAGGATATTTCATGCAAAATGCAAAACCTATACGATGGTTTACTTTTATTGTTTTAGTGATTGGCGGGGGAACGGTTTTTAAACTTTCTTCTTTAAAAGATGCTTTTTATGTACCTATGCAGGAATTTATGAATCTTAGCAATACTCAAATTGGGCTTGCGCTTTCAGTATATGGGATAGTTCAGACTGTAGGAAATTTCGCTTCTATTTATATAGCAGATAGATTTTCCAAAAAAATTCTTATTCCTTTTTCATTGATTTGCGTTGGCTTGGTGGGAATTTATATTTCTACTTTTCCTTCATTTTATGGAATTTTGATTGCTTGGGGTTTGCTTTCTTTGTTTGGTGAAGTGGTGTATTGGCCTGTGCTTTTAAAGGCTATTCGTTTACTTGGAGACTCTACTCAACAAGGAAGACTTTTTGGATTTTTAGAAGCAGGGCGTGGGGTTGTAGATACTATAGTTGCTTTTAGTGCTTTAGGGATTTTCTTACTTTTGGGTTCTGGAGCAGGTGGACTTAAAGCCGCTATACTTTTTTATAGTGCTTGTGTAATTATTGCGGGTATATTAGCATATTTTCTACTTGAAGATGATAAGATCAGCACTAAAGATGACGAGGGGCATGAAATCAGTAAAAATAAAGCTGCTTGGAATGGAGTTATAAAAGCTGTTAAAACACCTGAAATTTGGGTAGTTTCTTTGACAATTTTTACTATTTATTCGGTGTATTGTGGACTTACATATTTTATACCTTTTTTAAAAGATATTTATGGTATGCCAGTAGCTTTGGTGGGTGCTTATGGTATTATCAATCAATATACTTTAAAATTGGTTGGAGGACCAATTGGAGGCTATTTGGCAGATAAGACTTTCCGTTCTTCTACAAGATACTTGCGCTTTGCTCTTATTTTGGCTGCAGTTGCAATTTTAATTTTTATTTTTATGCCGCATGAAAAGTTAAATATTTATTTTGGAATGAGTTTAACTTTAGGGTTTGCAGCTATTGTTTTTACTATGCGTGCTACATTTTTTGCTCCTGTGGATGAGATTGAAATGCCAAGAGAGATCAGTGGTGCTGCGATGAGTATAGCTTGTATATTTGGTTATTCTCCACAACTTTTTTGTTTCGCGCTTTATGGTTTTATTATAGATCAGTTTAAAGGTTTATTGGGATATCAAATCGTTTTTGCCTTAATGGGATTTTTTGCGATTTGTGGAGTGATTATAACAACTATCTTGCTTAGAATGATAGCTAAGAAAAAAACATTACAAGAGGTAGCGTGATGAAAATTGGTTTAGAAACAGAAAGTATGCACCTTTGGTTTCAAAATGGCAGAATGGATATATTTTCTTATATCGATTTTGCTGAGGAGCTAGGTTGTGATGGCATTATTATAAATATTATCAAAGATTTTGGCTTGGATGAGGAGTGGGGCTGTTTAGGAAGCAACGACGAGAGTCATCTTAAAAAAATTAAAGAAAAATTAGACACGTATGGTATGTATTGTGAGATTGATTCTAAGGGTTTTGATAAGGACAAATTTGAAAAAATTGCGAAAGTTTCTCAGCTTTTAGGGGTTAAAATCATCCGTTCTTATGTCCCCTTGACAGACAAGAATAAAAAGGTTAAAAATGCTAGCGATGGAGCTTATGATGATTCTAAAATCACGGCCAAATTTGACAAGAGTGAATTTTTAAGTACAGCAGATGAGATCAAAGCTTTAATTCCGCTTTTAGAAGAGTATGATTTAAAACTTGCCATCGAAAATCACGAATATCAAACTTCTGATGATTTGCTTGAATTATTAAATTTGATTCATCATCCTAGAATAGGATTTTTATATGATTTTGGGAATTCAATGATGGCTTATGAAGAGCCTATTAAAGCTTGTGAGAATATGGCTAAACATACTTTTAGTACACATTGTAAAGATCATATCGTATTTATAGAAGATGATACTAAGTATGTATGTGGCGTGCCTTTAGGTGAGGGAAATTTGGATATTAAGACTTGTGTAGAAATTTTAAAACAAGCTGGATTAGATCGTATCAATGTAGAACAATGCTATCCTTATTGTGCCACTTTTAAGAGAGAAGAGGGTGCAGGTGGGATTAAAGAGCTGGGCAAAGGAGCTTTTAAAATCGAAAAGCCCTTGTTTAATGACTTAAAAGCAATGCAGTATTATTACCCTCAAGAAGTCTCTAAAGAGCATCTAGAAAGACTTTTAATTTTACAAAAAGAGGGTTGTGAAAGAAGTGTGAAATATCTAAAGAGTATTATATAAACAAGCTTTGATCTAAAGCTTGTTTGATTTCTTCAAGTATAGCAAAGCGTTTTTTATACATTGAACGCTTGCTGCTTGGAATTTCTTCAAGATTTTTTCGCTTGTGAGAAAGTTCATAATATAAATGATTATTGATCTTGACAAGCTTTCCCCCATTTTCTAACCAAATTTTTTGATAATCAACAAAATAGCCTTTATCCTCTCCTTTTTGAGAGCGGATTTGATTTTTTTCATGGACTCCAAGCGTGGCATCGAGTTTTAAAGATACACAAAGCATTTTAATACACTCTATAAGCAGGGCAATAGGACGCAATCCGTAGCATTTTTTTGTAAAGATTTTATTGATATCTAAAACATTAAAATCAGAGTATTGATAACCTTGTATGCAAGAAATTAAAAGCTTATTATCTAAGGTAAAACAAAAACAGCATTGTTCAATGGTGCGTTTTGATATCTTAAAGAAAGTGCCCAAAAACCCTCTTCGGATACATGACGATTGCTTCCTAAGTAGAGTTCAAAATCTTCATCAAATTTGAAAATAATTTGATCTTGGGGTAGAAATTTAAAACTTTCAAGTCCCTTGTTTACATCATAAATCAAAGTTTTAACACGCTCATTAGCGCTAAAGCTTTTATCGCAAAATCTTCTTGTGACATTGTAGCAAGCATCGGGTCTATTTGAAAAAAAGTTCTTTAGGTGTTCATTTCCTTTCATATTGAGCGTTTTTTCAAGAAATTTAACTTGAGGATAGTATAAAAATTTTCTAGAATAAAATCGCATATGACGCCAAAAAATAGTACTTTTGGATTTGTCATTAAAATTAGGTATAGGAAATTTAAATAAATTCATTGCATCACTCTCATGATATCGTTAAATGTTGCAAAAACCATCAAGCTTAAAAGCAAAGCCATTCCTCCATAGCTAAGGTATTCAAAAGCTCTTGGTGGAACTTTGCGTCTAAAAATCATTTCATAAAGATTAAAAAGTATATGTCCTCCATCTAGCATAGGGATAGGCAAGAGATTTAAAATTCCTAAATTGATGGAGATTAAAGCAGTGATAAATAGCAATACAACCAAGCTTTTCTCAGCCGCCTTTGAAGTAAGCTCAGTCATGGTGATAATACCACCTAAATTTTTAGCCTCAACTTCACCACTTATGAGCTTGATTATACCTTTTACTATAAGAGTAGAAGCTTTAATGCTCTCATCTAAAGCATAATTTATACTTTGCATGCCTTGATGATAGATTATAGTGGTGCTTCCACTAGGGCTTACTCCAAGCTGGGCTTTTGAAACAACTTGTCCAAAATCATTATAAGCTTGTCCTAGTTTTGGAGTGATAAGAAATTCTAAATTTTCTCCTTTTCTGTCGATAAGAATTTTTAAGGGTTCAAGACTTAGGTGATTAGAAATTTCATCAAAACTTTGAATTTTTATGCCATTTATAGCAAGTATAGTGTCATTATTTTCAAGTCCTGCTAAAGCTGCAGCTGAATTAGGTGCGATATTTCCTATTTGTGGACTTAGTTTTTGTATGCCTAAATTTCCTATGGCTATGTAAAGCAAAAAGGCTAGGAAAAGATTAAAAAAAGGTCCTGCAAAAAGAATATAAATTTTTTTCATAGGGCTTAAAATACTATAGCTATCTTGATCCTGATTTTCTAAACCAGGTTGCATATCATCTTGCCCCTTAAGCTTAACATAACCGCCTAATGGTAAAGCACTCAAGCGGTATTTGGTACCTTTAAATTCACGCTCAAATAAGCTTTGTCCAAAACCTATGCTAAAAATTTCTACTTTAACACCTAAGGATTTTGCTGCTAAAAAATGACCTAGTTCGTGAAAGAAAATCAAAAAAGAAATAACTAAGATGGTTGCTAAAAATTCTATAGAGTAAAATTTAAACCCAAGAATTAAAATCAAAGCTAAAAAAAGTAAAGATTTCATTGTAATTTTCCTTTGCTTTGCTTAACATAACTAAAAATATACTCAAATCCTGAATAAAGCGTGAGAAATAAAGCAATGTAAAGCAAGATATCTCCACCTATCCATTCCATAGTTAAAAACCCTATGGCTATCATTTGAAAAGTTGTTTTTAATTTTCCAGTAAAAGAAGCATTGACATTTAAATTTTCACTTACCATAACCACGCGAAAACCCGTGATAAAAAATTCGCGCACTAAGATAAGATAAACAATCCATTCATTAGCCTTTCCTGATAGAAGAAGGCCTAAAAAAGCTGCTAGGGTTAACATTTTATCTGCTAGAGGATCTAAAATTCCACCAAGCTTTGTGGTTTGTTGTAAGGTTCTAGCTATAAAGCCGTCAAAAAAATCACTCAAGGCTGCCAAAGCAAAAGTTAAAGCAGCAAAATAATTAATCCAGCTTTGATGTATATTATCAAATTTATAACTCAATAAAAAAAAGAGCAAGGGTGCTAAAATCATCCTTAGCACAGCTAAAGTATTGGGTATGTTCATAAAAAACCTTATTTTAGATTAAGATAAAACTATTAGATAAAATTGTATAAGATTTAGGCAAAGCTTTAGTAAAAAAATATTTAAATTTATATTTTTTTGAAATATAATGTAAAAAATATAAACACCTTGCCTAAAAGAGCAAGGTAAAAATCAAAGAAATTGAACTATCTTGTCAAATTCAAAGCGATTTTTTTGTGGAATTTTCTCATCATTAGAATACCCTAAAGCTATCACCAAAGTAGATTTTTCTTTTTTAGTATCAAGCAAAAGATAAGAATCGAGTTTTTCTTTATCAAAACCGCCTATGGTACAACTTGCTATATTTAAAGCATTGGCACTATAAAGTATACTCGCAAGTGCTATATGAGCTTGTTCTCTTGCATAGGATATTTTTTGTTCTTGACTAAGGGATTGTAAAAAAGGCATATAAGTATCTAAGCGTTTTTGAATTTCTGCTTCACTCATATCTCTTTTTCTAAGCTTATCTTCAAAATAATCTAAAAAATCAAGCCTTGAAACAATGATAATTAACGCCCCGCAATCTTTTACATGTTGTTGTTGATTGCAAATTTGAGCCAGCTCTTCTTTTTTATTGTCATCTTGCACCACTAAAAATCTCCAAGGCTCAAGCCCTAAAGAACTAGGACTTAATCTTGCTATCTCTAAAATAGTATCCAAATCTTCTTTTTTAAGTTTTTCATTTTTAAAATTTCTACAAGAATATCTTGTGCTAAAAATTTCAAGTTCTTTTTTCATTATTTTTCCTTGTAAAATTCGACGACTTCATTAAAATTTAAGCGTTGAGTAGAATATTTTGGTTCATGGGCTTTATATCCTAAGGATAAAATTACAGCAGTTTCAAAAGGATAAGTTAAATTAAGAAAATTATCAACCTTAGCTTTTTCATAGCCCCCTATCATACAAGAATCAATCCCCAAACTCATCGCAGCTAGCGACATTTGCATCATTGCAAGATAGCATTGAAGTTGTGCAAAATGATAAAGTTCTTTTTCATTCATTGCATCAGTATCGTGAGTATAAATCTTTAAAATTCTTTGAAAATTTTCTTCCTTGGAGCCTGCAAAACGACGAATCTGTTTTTGTGCAAATTCATCCTTGCTTTGCAAGTCTTTTCTTGCTAAAAGAATGATATTATGACTCGCACTTGCTACGCTTGCTTGATCAAAACAAAGTTTAGCAAGCTTTTGATTGTCTTCTTTTTTGTCTAGTATGATAAATTTCCAAGGCTCAAATCCATGTGAGCTAGGAGCTAAAATTCCACTTTCTAAGATAAAATGCAAATCCTTTTCATTGATTTTTTTATCATTAAAAAGTTTACAAGCTCTGCGTTTTGAAATTAGTTCTTTAAAATTCATTTTATTCCTTAAAATCAAAAATAATAATATTAATTATAAAATGCAAAGCTTAATCAAAAAATATTATAGTTTGATATTTTTCTTAAAAACAAAACCAGATTTTTCAAAACCCATTTTTTGGATATAAAATTCATGAGCTTGTGTTCTAAAAAAACTTGAACTTAGTTCTAATTCTTCATATCCTTGATTTTTTGCCCAAATTTGGATTTTTTTCAAAAAAGCTTGACCTATACCTTTTCCTCTTAAAGTTTCATCTACGACAAAATCACAAATATAAAGACAATGATTATGATAAAGTACATTAAAGGGCATGACTCCACAAGCTGCTTTGAAAGCTCCCTTGTCTTCATATGCAAAAAATTTATAATGTTGAGTTTTTTTAGCAAGTTGAAATTTTTCTAAAAAATCCTCTAAAGACAGATTATTTCTTAATTGTTTTATTAAGGGATAAATTTTTTCTAAGTCTTCTTTTAAATTAATTTCTCTCACTATCAATCCCTTTAAAATTCAAATATTTCAGGTTTTAATTTTAAAAGCAAGCAAAAATTCGCTAAAGTAGCTTGTTTTTGCATAAATTCACGGTCGCCACTTAAATAAAGAGTTTCTTGGACGAATGTTCCATCTTTAAACATCGCTCCTATATAAACTGTGCCTGATTTTACCAACCCTTCATCTTGCTCTCCCGTAACACCGCTAATAGCTAGTGCAAAATCAGGTTTTGCGGTCTTAAAGATACCTTTAAGCATAAAATACACACAACGCTCGCTGTATTCGCCTTGATTTTCTAAAATGCTTTCACTAATACCCAACCATTCGTGTTTGATTTTATTAGAATAGCTTACGATAGAACCTTCAAAAATTTCACTCACTCCACTAAATTTTGTAAGAGTGCTTGCGCAAAGTCCGCCTGTGCAGCTTTCTGCAAAAGAAATTTTGATCTTTTTTTCTAAAAGTTTTGAAACGATAAATTGTATAGGATCTTTGCCTAAAAATACTTTTTGTCCAAAAAGATTTTTTACACTCGTTAAAAAACCATCTAGCTTGCCAAAATTAACACAACTTGCTTTAATAAGAGTAAGATTTTCTAATATCTTGCTTGATTTTATACTGACTTCGTAAGATTTGGTTAAGGTATCAAGCAGTAAAACGGCACTCTCATCATCTATGCCTAATAAACAAAAATAAGCAAAATTAGGAAAAATATCTCCAAGCAAAGGAGGAAGTTTTTGTCCTGGATTTGTTTTGATAACATTGATTTTTGAATTGATAAAATCACATATAAAACTATCCTTTTGAAAATAAGCTTTATCAGGGACTAGATTATCTTCTTTTAAGACTAGATTGTCTTCACTTAGGGTGGCTAAAATTTTTGCTATGGTAGCATAGTGGTTTGGCGTGGTAAAAAGAGTTATGAAATCATATTTGTCTAGTAATTTTTCAAGCAAAAAGGGTAATTCTTTATCGGTTTTATTTTGAAAACGAGTTTCATGAATTTCTTTAAATTTATTTTCATAACTACGATAAATATAATCCTTAAAATTTTCATTCATTATAAGTTCATCACCGATAAGAAAAAGCAAATGTTTCATAATTTTTTCCTTTTTTATAGTAATTATAGCTAAATTTTAAATTATTTTGAGTAGAATTTAAGATTATAAAAACTTCATCTAGGTGGAACAATGGATTATAAAGATACCCTGCTTTTGCCAAATACTACTTTTGCAATGCGCGCTAATTTGGCAGAATTTGAGCCAAAGAGATTTGAAAAATGGTTTAGCAAGAATTACGCTTATGAAAAAATGAAAACAAAACGCAAAGAGGCGAAGAAAGCTTTTACTCTTCATGATGGCCCTCCTTATGCTAATGGACATATCCACATAGGACATGCTTTAAATAAAATCTTAAAAGAAACGATTATCAAAACGCATTATTTTAATGGAGAAAGCATTCGCTTTACTCCAGGTTGGGATTGTCATGGCTTGCCTATAGAACAGCAAGCTGAAATCAAACTTGGAGATAAGAAAAAAAGCTTGAGTAAAAAAGAAATTCGATCATTTTGTAGAGAGCATGCAAACGAATTTGTGAACATCCAAAGAGATGAATTTAAAAGTCTTGGTGTGATTGCGGATTGGGATAAGCCGTATCTTACGATGAAATTTGAATTTGAAGCGGCGATTTACCGCACTTTATGCGAGATTGCTAAAAAAGGTTTGCTTTGCGAGCGTTCTAAACCTGTTTTTTGGAGTTGGGCGGCTAAATCAGCTCTTGCTGAAGCTGAGGTAGAATACGAAGATAAAGAGGATTATTCTATTTTTGTGGCTTTTGACTTGGATGAGCAATCTTGTCAAAAATTGGGCATTTCAAAAGCAAGTGCAGTGATTTGGACTACTACTCCTTGGACTTTGGTGGCAAATCAAGCTATCGCTTTAAATCCAAATGAAAACTATGTTATCACTAAAGAAGGATTGATTTTTGCTAGTGCTTTGCTTGAAAGTATGATAGCTAAAGGTTTGACAAAGGGTGAAATTCAAAAAGAGCTTAATGCAAAAGAGTTTGAAGGATTAGAAGCTATCAATCCTTTAAATTCAAGAAAATCCATCTTGATTATGGGCGAGCATGTTTTAATGGAAGGTGGAAGCGGACTTGTACATACAGCTCCAGGACATGGCGAAGATGATTATTATGCTTGTTTGAAATACGGTATTGAAGTTTTAATGCCTGTTGATGATGGTGGATGTTATGATGAAACCTTACGCCACAAAGGACTCTTGCCATCTGATTTGCTTGATGAGTTTATAGGACTTCATATCTTCAAGGCTAATGAAAAAATTTTAGAGCTTTTAGGAAATCATCTTCTACATTCTTCTAAATTCATACACTCCTATCCATTTTGTTGGAGAACTCACAAACCTGTGATTTATAGAGCGACTAAGCAATGGTTTATTTTAATGGATGAGCCAAAATTAAAAGGCAAAACTTTAAGAGAATGTGCTAAAGAGCAAATTTTAAAAACAAAATTTTATCCACAAAGCGGAGTAAAAAGAATAGGCTCTATGGTGGAAAATCGTCCTGATTGGTGTATTTCAAGACAAAGAGATTGGGGGACGCCTATAGCTTTCTTTAGAGATAAAAATACTAAAGAAGTGATTTTTGATGCTGAGCTTTTTGATTTTGTGGCAAATATATTTGAAAAACATGGAGCAGATGCTTGGTGGGAATTTGAAATTAAAGATTTAATACCACAAAATTCAAAATACAATGCAGACAATTTAGAAAAAGTTTATGATATTTTAGATGTTTGGTTTGATAGTGGAAGCACATGGAATGCGGTTTTAAATAGCGGAATTTACGATGCAGGAGAGAAAAGAGCAAGTATGTATCTAGAAGGAAGCGATCAGCATAGAGGTTGGTTTCAAAGCTCTTTGCTTGTAGGAACAGCTATCAATGAATTTGCTCCTTATGAAAGTATCTTAACCCATGGCTTTACCACGGATGAAAAAGGGCAAAAAATGTCAAAATCCAAAGGTAATGTTATAGCTCCTGAGTATGTAGCTAAAACTTATGGGGTGGAAATTTTAAGACTTTGGATACTTTTGAGTGATTATTCTACTGATTTAAAAATTTCAGACAATATCTTAAAACAAGTAGGCGAGCAATACCGAAAAATAAGAAATACCATAAGATTTTTACTTGCAAATACTAATGACTTGGAAAATTTAGAAGTAGAGGAATTTAGCTTTATAGATAAATGGATACTGACTCGTGCTACACGCGTATTTAAAAGTGCTAAAGAAAATTTCTTAGCCTATGAATTTGCAAAAGGTTTTAATGTGCTTTTAAATTTCTTAAGCGCTGATTTAAGTGGAATTTATCTTGACATAAGCAAAGACAGGCTGTATTGTGATGCTAAAAATAGCAAGCGCAGAAAATCTGCACAAGTGGCAATGGCTTTAATCGCTAGAGAACTTTTAAATTTATTAGCTCCAAATTTAACCTATAGTGTAGATGAGGCTTTAGAGCATGCTAATAGCTTGATAAAAGGCGATGCTAAGGATGTATTTGATTTGAGCTTGGAAGAAAAATTTGAATATGATTTTAATATAGATGATGAATTTTTATTGAGCGTGCGTGAGAAATTCTTTGAAAATATCGATATACTAAAAAAAGACAAAGTGATCAAATCAACATTAGAACTCAATCTTGACACAAATTCAAAACTTTTAAATTCTATACCTAAAGATGAATTAAATGATTGGTTTATGGTAAGTTTTGATGAAAATTTACAGGGTGAAGTTTTGTGTGAATTTGAAGTGGAGAATGAGAGCTTTAGGATTATGAAAGCTACGCTTTGCAAATGTCCTAGATGTTGGAAAGTAGAAAGCGCTAAAGAGGATGAGCCTTGCATGCGTTGCGCTGAGGTTTTAAAACATGCTTGATAATCCTATCCCCAATTCCATTATTATAGCTACTATAGCAATCACCGCTATTTTTTGTGCAGTGGCGGTTGTTTTTATTAAAAATTTGGCAAAGAAACAGAAGGAAAAAGAATGATAACCTTAAAAGAAGCTTTGAAATACTCTAAAGAAGAGCTTGAAAATCTAAAAAAAGAACTCAATGATAAGGCTAAGAAAGAAAATAAAATAGGTGCTTATATAGAGCAATTCTTAGGTAAAGACTTAAGCGATGGGGGCGAAGGTATACCTATAGCGATTAAGGATAATATCAGTGTAAAAGACTGGGAATTAACTTGTGCAAGTAAAATTTTACAAGGATATGTAGCTCCTTATGATGCTACTGCTATTAAAAATTTAAGATCTAAAGGTTTTAGTCCTTATGGACGGACTAATATGGATGAATTTGCCATGGGAAGCTCAAGTGCAACTTCATTTTATGGAAAAACCCTAAATCCTTTAAATTTCGCTCGAGTTCCAGGTGGTTCAAGTGGTGGTAGTGCTGCTGCCGTAGCAGGTGGTTTGGCTTTGGCTAGTTTGGGTAGCGATACGGGTGGTTCAGTGCGTCAGCCAGCTGCTTTTTGTGGTTGTGTGGGGTTTAAGCCTAGCTATGGAAGAGTGAGTCGATATGGGCTTGCTTCTTATTCTTCAAGCCTTGATCAAATAGGCGTTTTAACGCAAAATGTAGAAGATGCAGCTATTCTTTATGATGCCATTGCAGGTTATGATAAGATGGATAGCACAAGTGCGAAAGTAGATTTTACACCTACTGCTCCTAATTTAAATGCAGAGAAAAAATTGAGAATTGCTGTGATAGAAAATTATGTCAATGAAGCAAGCGCTGAAGTAAAAGCCGCGCTTTTAAAAAGTATAGAGATGTTAAAAGCAAATGGACATGAAATTGTTTATAAAAATATGCTTGATTCTAAATTTGATATTGCAGCTTATTATATCATCGCAACAGCTGAAGCGAGTGCAAATTTAAGTCGTTATGATGGGGTGCGTTATGGAAAACGCTCGCAAAATGCAGAAAATCTTAAAGATATGTATATCAATACTCGTAGCGAAGGTTTTGGTGAAGAGGTAAAAAGAAGAATTTTACTAGGAACCTTTGTTTTAAGCAGTGGTTATTATGATGCTTATTATATAAAAGCACAAAAAGCTAGGGCTTTTATCAAGGCAAAATATGAAGAAATATTACAAGATGCTGATCTTATTTTTATGCCTGTAACTCCTACAACGGCTTTTAAATTTGATACTCAAAAAAGCCCTATGCAAACTTATTTAGAAGATGTTTATACTATCTCTGTAAATTTAGCAGGACTTGGAGGCATTAGTGTGCCTGTGGGCAAGGATAAAGAAGGGCTTAATATCTCAGCCCAGCTTATTTGCAAGGCTTTTGATGAGCAGACTTTGCTAGATGGAGCTTTAAGTTTAGAAAAAATTATAAAGGAAAAATAAATGAATATAATTAAGCGTGCTTTGACTTTTGAGGATGTACTTTTACGCCCTTGCTACTCTGAGGTTTTACCTAAACAGGTAAAAATTCACACCAAACTTACTAAAAACATCACTTTAAACATGCCTTTAATCTCTGCTGCTATGGATACAGTGACAGAGCATAGGGCTGCTATCATGATGGCAAGACTTGGTGGACTTGGTGTAATTCATAAAAATATGGATATAGCTTCTCAGGTGAGAGAAGTTAAAAGAGTGAAAAAAAGTGAAAGCGGGGTGATCATAGATCCTATTTTTGTAGGTCCTAAAGCAAGTGTAGCAGAGGCTTTGGAAATCATGGCAGAGTATAGAATTTCAGGAGTTCCTGTGATAGATAGCGATAGAAAGCTCATAGGCATTCTTACTAATCGCGATTTGAGATTTGAAAATGATTATTCAAATTTGGTTGAAAATGTAATGACTAAGGCTCCTTTGATCACAGCTCCTAAAGGGTGCACTTTAGATGATGCAGAGAAAATTTTTAGCAAAAACAAAGTAGAAAAACTTCCTATAGTTGATGAGCAAGGACGCTTAGAAGGACTTATCACCATAAAAGATCTTAAAAAACGCAAAGAATATCCAGATGCAAATAAAGATAGTTTTGGAAGATTGCGCGTAGCGGCTGCGATTGGAGTAGGGCAAATGGATCGAGTAGATGCTTTGGTAGAAGCTGGAGTAGATGCTGTAGTTCTTGATTCAGCGCATGGGCATTCTAAAGGTATCATTGATACAGTAAAAAGCGTTAAAGAAAAATATCCAAATTTAGATTTAATCGCGGGTAATATCGCTACCGCAGCTGCTGCAAAAGCACTTTGTGAAGCAGGCGCTGATGCTGTTAAAGTGGGTATTGGCCCAGGAAGTATTTGTACTACGCGTATCGTTTCAGGAGTAGGTGTGCCACAAATTTCAGCTATTGATGAGTGTGCTATGGAGGCTAAAAAATATGGTGTTCCTGTGATCGCTGATGGAGGGATTAAGTATTCAGGTGATATTGCAAAGGCTTTGGCAGCGGGTGCGAGTTCGATCATGATAGGTTCTCTTTTGGCAGGTACTGATGAGAGTCCAGGTGAGCTCTTTACCTATCAAGGAAGACAATACAAATCCTACCGTGGCATGGGATCGATAGGGGCTATGCAAAAAGGAAGTTCAGATAGATATTTTCAGCAAGGAACTGCACAGGATAAATTAGTTCCTGAGGGTATAGAAGGACGCGTGCCTTATGTAGGAAGTATAAAAAATGTTGTACATCAGCTTTTAGGGGGACTTCGTTCTTCTATGGGTTATGTGGGTGCTAAAGATATAGAAGATTTTCAAGCAAGAGCTGAATTTGTTGAAATCACAAGTGCGGGACTTAAAGAAAGCCATGTTCACGATGTAACGATAACTCATGAAGCGCCAAATTATAAGGTAAATCAATGAGTTTTGAAGAAAACTTAAAAAATGCAAACGAATCCTTAGAAAAGCTCAATGATAAAGAACTAAGCTTAGATGAAAGTGTGAAAATTTATAAAGAAGGATTAAAAAGCATTGAAAAAGCAAGGCTTGAAGTGGAGCAAATCGATGAGTAAAATAGCAGCTTTGCAGTTTCCGACTTTAGCATTGAGCGAATCAAGGCTTGATTATTATCTAAAAGCTTCTAAGGATAGTGGAGCAAATTTAGTCGTTTTGGGCGAATATGTGCTTAATAGTTTTTTTACAGAACTTTTACACATGCCAAAAAATATGATAAAAGAACAAAGCGAAGCTAAAAAAGAAAGCTTGATTAAACTTGCTAAAAAATACGAATTAGAAATCATCGCTCCTTATGTTAGCGTTGAAGCTAAAAGTTATAAAAAACTCTGCTTAAAAGTTACTCCAAATGGTGTTAAAAGTTATGAACAGCAAATTTTAATGCCTTATGAACATTGGAATGAAGAAAAATTTTTCAGCAACAAAACTCCATCAGAATTAAAAATTTTTACTTTTAATTATGAAAAATTAAAATGTGCTTTGCTTTTTGGTTTTGAGACACATTTTGATATTTTTTGGCAACAGATTATGGCGAAAAAAATTGATTTGGTTATCGTTCCTAGTGCTTGTACCTTTGAAAGTAAACAAAGATGGGAAGAACTTTTAAAAACAAGAGCGTTTTTAAATTCTACAAGCATTTTAAGAGTCAATCGCATAGGTAAAACAAAAGATGAATGGAATTTTTACGGTGATACTTTGTTTATCAATGCTTTTGGTGAGATAGAAAGTAAATTAGGTTCTGAAGAAGAAATGCTTATCATAGAGCCTAAAAAAGCAGATGAAGCTAGAAAAATTTGGGCTTTTGATAAGATAGTTAAAGGGTTTTAAAGATTAAATTCACACTAAGCTTATTTAAATAAGCTTAGTGTGAATTTCATAATTCTTGTTTTTTGTTGATTATAAACCAAAGAATTAAAAATCCAATAATTCCAATAGGTATAGCAAGCATAAATAAAATTAATTTAATAATTATTTTACTTAAAAGTAAAAATATAGCATTAACAATAAATACATTATCACCTAATAGCATATTTTTTAGTTCTTCCCATACAAAACATGCAAAAGGAAAGAATATTAGGTTAATTATTAAAGTAAAAAATAAATAAAAGTCATGTGTGGGCAAGGCAAAATAAAAGAATGATAAAATAATAATTCCAAAGATGTAGTGCCTTATAAGCCAACCTAAATTTACATTACTAAAAACCTTTAATGGATTCATAAAATACTCCTTATATTTATTGTTTATTTATAATTTAAATTTTTTATTATAAATAACTTTTTTTAATATGGGCTTAAATAATGAAAAATATCCATTTTATCGGTTAGGTGGTATAGGAATTTCCGCTTTTGAAAAATTAGTAGGATTAAGCAATACTTTAAATGTAGGAGTAGATAATAAAGTAAGAATAGCTAAAAACTCTCATGAGCTTGTAGGAGAAAACAAAGACATAGAAATAGGTGCAAATCAAAATACTATTATCCATAAAGATGAGATAAGGAATGTGAAGGGAGAAAATAAATTATTAATAGAAAAGTCTTTAACCCAAACAATAGAAAAAGAATTTTTCCTTAATGTTCATCAAAATTTATCCGCCCATATACAAGATAACACATCTTTAAAGTCTAATTCCATGCAAACAAAGATAGAAGAGCAATATTCTTTAGAATCAGACAATTCAACTTTTGACTTTCAAACAGATTGTGAAGTAAAGGCAGGTAATCAAATCCTCCATCAAGTAGGTGATACTCAAATTGTTACTAAGAAAGATTGTGTTATTATTAAAGCAGGCGGAGTAGAAGTGATTATAGACTCTAATGGACTTGTGGTTAAAGGTGGAGAGCTTAAGGCAGAGTAAAGGATAAAAATGAGCCAAACAAACAATAACACAGAAATCAAAGAACAAGACACTCAAGATGAAATCATTTGGGAAGGAAAAAAGGATATACCTTCGTTTTTGCTTTATTGGATAACATATATTGTATTTTTATGTTTTTTTCTTTATTTATTTCCTAGATTATTTAATAAAGAAATAGATTATAAATGGTTTATAGTTTTTTTACATTTCTTTTAGGCATATATGCATTTGCACGAGCGATCTATAAAATGGCAAATATTAAAAGAATTTATGTCACAAAAGAAAAACTTGTGATTGAGTATCATATTAAAAATGATTTGGTTTTTCCTTTAGGAACTTTTTTTATATATTATCGTAAAATTTCATATTCACCTTCTCCAGGACATATAGTGATACATACCTTTGGAGATAAGGCCAAAGAATACCTTGAACCTGGTTTATTCAGTGATGGCGATGATCCAACAAAAGGTTGTTTTGAAAGAATTAATGCCATTATAAAACCCTATGTAATGCCTTATTTGCTAGGCTTAAGTGATGAAGAATTTGAAAAAATCTTTTTCCATATAAACGCTACTAGTGAAATTGATACCACTTTCCTTAAAGAAGCAATGGAACTCAGAAAAGAGAAAAAAGATGAATGAAAATAATACACAAGGAAATGAAAAATTGATTTTTTTAGAAATGAAATGATTTGGGAGTTAATAAAGAATATATAAATTTTTAAAAATAATGCTTTTTTATAAAGTTTTAAGAGCTTTTTTATATTTTTATTTTAGTAAAAAAGTGCTAAAATTTAGCCTTTAAGGTATAAAGGTTTAAATGATGCAAAATATCCATTTTATCGGCATAGGCGGTATAGGAATTTCCGCTTTAGCAAGATTTTTAAAAGAAAAAGGTTTTAAGATTAGCGGAAGTGATCTTAAAGAAAGTAAAATCACTAACGAACTAGAAAAAGAAGGGGTTAAGGTCAGTATCCCTCATCATAAAGACAATATTTTAAACAAAGATTTAGTTATTTATTCTGCTGCTATCAAAGAAGAAAATCCTGAATTTAAACACGCTAAAGAATTAGGCATTGAATGCCTTTCACGCAAGGAAGCCTTACCTCTTATTTTAGAAGATAAGCGTGTTTTTGCAGTTGCAGGAGCACATGGAAAAAGCACGACTTCAAGTATTTTAGCTTCTTTACTTGATGATGCTTCTGTGATCATCGGAGCGATTTTAAAAGAATTTGGTTCAAATATGATTTATAAAGAAAGCCAAAACCTTGTTTTTGAAGCTGATGAGAGCGATAGTTCTTTTTTAAATTCAAATCCTTATTTGGCTATAGTTACTAATGCAGAAGCAGAGCATTTAGATCATTATGGTAATGAAGTTTCAAAACTCCATCATGCTTATACAGAGTTTTTAGACACGGCTAAAATTCGCGTGATTAATGCTGAAGATGAGTTTTTGAAAAATTATAAAAATGAGTCAATCAAGCTTTATCCAAGCAAAGATATCAAAAACTGCACCATGTGTATAGAAAATTTCAAACCTTTTACAAGCTTTGAGTTGAAAGATTTAGGTGAATTTAAAGTTTTTGGCATGGGATATCATTTAGCCCTTGATGCGTCTTTGGCGATTTTAGCGGCTTTAAATTTCTTAGATATAGAAACGATAAGAACTAGGCTTAAAAATTATCAAGGTATTAAAAAGCGTTTTGATATTTTACATGCTGATGAAAATTTGGTTTTAATCGATGATTATGGTCATCATCCTACCGAAATAAAAGCGACTTTAAGTGCAGCACAAGAATATGCAAGATTAGGCGGATATAAAAAAATCACAGCTATCTTTGAACCTCACCGCTACACGCGTTTGGCTACAAATTTAAAGGAATTTGCAAAGGCTTTTGAAGGTGTTGATGAGCTTATAATTTTACCTGTTTATGCTGCAGGAGAAGAGTCTATAGAACTTGATTTAAAGGCGGTTTTTCCTAAGGCTTTATTTGTAGAAGATATTAAAAGAGAGGGTAAATTTTTGGTGGCTTCTAAGGGGCAGGTTTTTGAAGAAGGGCTTATTATAGGTTTTGGCGCAGGAGATATCAGTAATAAATTAAGGCAAAAGAATGAGTAGGTTTTTTTTATATCTTTTAATCATCTTAATTTTAGCCTTAATCACTTTTGCTTTGCGTGAAAAATTAGGCAAAAAAACTAAACCTTTTTTTGGTATTTTGCTTGTGATTTTTATTGTTTTAGCAGTATTTTTTGAATTTGAAAACACGCAAAAAAGTCATTTAAGAACAGATATTATCGTAGCTTTTAATCAAAATAAAAATATTTTATGTAAAGATATCAATGTTTCTAAGGCGTATTTTAATTATGAATTTGGTACAGGAAGTTTTATTTCAAAGGATAATAATCAAAGTTTTAATTCTTTAATCATAGATATTAAAGATTGTAGGTTAAATGATGAATGATACAAAAGAAGAATTGATCTCAAAGCTTGATTTAAACAGCTATTTAGAAGAGTTTAAAGCCCTTTTTGCAAGAGATAAGGAGATTTTTTTGCAAGGAGATTCTAATCTTCATTTTAAACGTATACATGAGCTTTGCGAGGTGGAATTTCCTACTATACCAGAGCTTAGCAATCTTGATAAAGCCTTGGTTCATTTAAGTAAGCAAGGAATTTTACATTTAGATGAAATTTTTGAATTTGTAAAAATTTTTCGTTATTTTGAAAAGTTAAAAAAAATAAAACTAGGAACAAATTTAGACTCTTGGCTACAAAAGATAGAATTTGTTAGCGGGGCTTTGGAGCTTTGTTTGAATTTCGATGAAAAAGGGGAGTTAAAAGAAAGTTTAGATGAAAGACTTGTAAATCTTAATGCCGCTCTAAGATTAAAAAATGAAAGCATAATAGCTGAGTTTAAGAAATTTTGCTATACAAAAGCTTTAATGCCTTATCTTATCGATACACAAATCCATCTTATAAACAATCTTGAAGCCTTGCTTGTAAGAGGCGGGTTTAATCACGCTATTAAAGCAAAAATCATAGGCAGAAGTAATGGCGGTGGCTTTTATATCGTGCCTTTAAGTGTTGAAAATTTGCAAAATGATATAGAAAAAATCAAAAATCAAAAAGAAGAAATTTATTATGAATACGCTAAAAATTTCTCAGCTTTTTTAGCAAAAAACCTACCTTTTTTAAAATTTATCAATACAGCCTTTGATCTTTTTGATCATTATAGTGCTAGGGTTTTGCTTGCTAAAAAAAGGGATTTTGAATTTGTTTTGTGTGATCAAAGTACGGATTTAGTGCTTAAAAATTTCGCTCATCCTGCCTTAAAAAATCCAAAAAGCGTGAGTTTGGAATTTAAAAAACAAGTTTTAATCATCACAGGGGTAAATGCAGGCGGAAAATCCATGCTTTTAAAATCCATGCTAAGCGCAGCATTTTTAGCTAAACATCTTTTGCCTATGCATATAAAAGCAAGTGAAAGTAAAATCGGTACTTTTAAAGAATTTGATGCCATCATAGAAGATCCGCAAAATGTTAAAAACGACATTTCAACTTTTGCAGGAAGAATGTTGCATTTTTCTAGACTTTTTTCTAGGAAAAATTTGCTTTTAGGTATCGATGAAATAGAGCTTGGAACAGATTTTGAAGAAGCGGCTTGTTTGTATAGTGTGTTAATTTCAAAACTCATAGCTAATAATCTTAAAATCATCATTACTACACACCACAAACGCCTTGCCATGCTTTTAGCAAAGAATGAGCAAGTTGAACTCATCGCTGCCTTATATGATGAAGAGCTTTCACGCCCAAAATACGAGTTTTTAAAAGGCACCATAGGAAAATCTTATGCCTTTGAAACCGCTTTGCGTTATCAGATTCCGCCGAATTTAGTTAGCGAGGCTAAAAAGCTTTATGGCGAGGATAAAGAAAATTTAGAAGAGCTTGTGGGTAAAAATATCAATCTTGAATTAGAACTAAAAGCTAAGCTTGAAAATGTCGAGAAAAAAGAGCAAAAAGTCGATGAAATTTTACTTTCCTTAAAAGAGCAAAAAGAAAAAAATGAACAAGAATTTCGTACGAGTTTGAGAAATTTAGAATTTAAATTTCACAAAGCCATAGAAGAAGCTAAAAAAACCATACAGCTTAAAGATATAAAAGACAAGCAAAGAAGTCTTAATAAAGCCAATGAACTTAAAAAAGAAATCATCTTGCCAAGTATGGAGCAAAACGAAGAATTGCGTGTGGGGGATTTTGTAAAATATGAAAAAATTAAGGGTAAAATCATAAGCATTTCTAAAAACGATGCTATGGTTGAAAGTGATGGGATCAAACTTCGTGTGCCTTTAAAACTGCTTAAAAAAAGCACTCCTGCACCTAAAATAAGTCCAAAAACAAGCATTAGTGTGGCAAAACCGACTAATCTTAGCGTTAGCTTGGATTTGCACGGGCTTAGGAGTGATGAAGCTATTTCAAGGCTTGATAAATTTATTTCAGATGCTTTGCTTGCAGGCTTTGATGAAGTTTTAGTTTACCATGGTATAGGAACAGGAAAGCTTGCCTTTGCTGTAAGAGAGTTTTTGAAAACTCATAAAAGTGTCAAGGGCTTTAATGACGCACCGATCAATCAAGGTGGTTTTGGTGCTAAGGTGGTAAAATTATAAGGAAATAAATGATTACAAAAGATAATTTAAAACAAGTTTTAGAAAACTTAGGCTTTAAAAATAAAAATGAAAATTATGTAAAAACAATCAATAATTACACTCTTTTAATAGATTATAAAAACCAAAGTATTAATTATCCAAAAGAAATAAAAATTCACGATAAAACTACTTCTAATTTTTCACACCCTGAAAATTTTGTAGTTTTTGAATGTGTGCATAGACTTTTAGAAAAAGGTTATAAGGCTGAACATTTAGAGTTAGAGCCAAAATGGAATCTTGGCAGGGATAAAAAAGGTGGTAAGGCTGATATTTTAGTAAAGGATAATGAAAACAATCCTTATTTGATTATAGAATGTAAAACCACAGATTCTAAAAATAGTGAATTTATAAAAGAATGGAATAGAATGCAAGAAGATGGCGGACAGCTTTTTTCTTATTTTCAGCAAGAAAAAGGTGTAAAATATCTTTGTCTTTATACAAGTGATTTTAGCGATAAGTTAGAATATAAAAATTACATCATACAAGCTTACGATAACGAAGAATATCTAAAAGAAAAGGAATTGCAAAATTCTTATAAAAAATCTAATAACAATATAGAACTTTTTAAAACTTGGAAAGAAAGTTATGAACTGCAATATTTTAAACAAGGTATTTTTGAAGCAAATGTCAATGCCTATAAAATTTTAGAAATTACTCCAACTTTTGATAATCTTAAAGAACTTAAAGAAGAAGGCAAATATCACGAATTTGCAAAAATTTTACGCAAGCATAATATATCAGGCAAGGAAAATGCCTTTGATAAACTTGTAAATATTTTTCTTTGCAAAATTTATGATGAAACTTTTAATAAAAACAATCTCAAATTTGGATATTTTGGTGTAATGGCAGATACTTATGCAAATATGCAAGATAGATTAATGTGGCTTTATAAAGAAGCTATGAAAGAATTCTTAGGAGAGAAAATTACCTTTGTATCTAATGAAGATATAGAAAAAGACTTTAAGCAATTAAAGATAAAAACTTTAAAAGAAGTAATGCAAAATTACATCAAAGAATTAAAATTTTATTCAAATAATGATTTTGCATTTTAGAAGTGCATAATAAAGAATTATTCTTAAAAAATGCACTTGTATTAAAAGAAATAGTAGAGCTTTTTGCAAATTACAAGCTTACTCAAAACTCTACAAATCAATTTTTAGGCAATCTTTTTGAACTTTTTTTACAAAAAGGTATGAAGCAAGATGAAGGGCAGTTTTTTACCCCTATTCAAATTTGTGAATTTATTATGTATTCTTTACCGCTTCAAGAAATGTTAAGCAAAAGCTCTAAAGCTTTAAGGGTGATTGATTATGCTTGTGGTGCTGGACATTTTTTAAACACCTATGCCAATGAGCTTAAGCGTTATCTAACAGAAGATGAGCTTAAAGAGCATTATAAAAATATTTATGGTATTGAAAAAGAGTATCGCTTAAGTAAGGTTTCTAAGGTATCAAGTGCAATGTATGGGCAAAATGAAATCAATATTTTATATGCTGATGCACTTGCTTCTTTTGAATTAGCAAATACAAATAATTTAGAAGGAGAAAAAGCAAAACCACAAATAGAATCAAATAGTTTTGATTTGCTTATAGCAAATCCGCCTTATTCTGTAAAAGGATTTTTAGAAACTTTAAGTGATAAATCTAAAAATACTTATAAACTTTTCAACGATGATATAAACATAGAAACAAATAATTCTATCGAATGCTTTTTTTGCGAGCGAGCAAATCAAATTTTAAATGATAATGCTAAAGCTGCTATTATCTTACCAAGTTCTATTTTAAATAAAGATTCTATTTATAAAAATACAAGAGAAATATTATTTCAAAATTTTGATTTTATTGCCATTGTAGAGCTAGGTAATCAAACATTTGGAGCAACAGGGACAAATACGATTATTTTATTTTTACGCAAAAAAGAAACTTTTAAACAAGAAAATCATCTTATTTCTCAAGATTATAGTTTGATTAAAGAACGCATAGAAACTGAAAATTTAAAAGACAATGAAAACTTTTATCAAAATTATCTAAGTGCGTATTGTGATTTTAGAAAATTTGATAAAGAGCTTTATAGCAATTTTTTAAATGGTAATTTAGATTCTAAACTTGCAGAGCTAGAAGCCTTTAAAGATTATCGCAATGCATTTAGGCAAACAAGTGATTATAAAAAACTTAAAGAATCTAAAATTTATAAAGAAAGTAAAGATAAGCAAGATTTAGAAGATAAAGCCTTTTTAGCTTATGCTCAGGCAATCGAAAAGGATAAATTGCTTTATTTTAGTCTAAGTCTTAATCAAGAAGTTTTAATCATAAAATCCCCAAGTGATATAAAAGAACAAAAGAAATTTTTAGGTTATGAGTGGAGTAATAGAAAAGGTGATGAAGGTTTAAAAGAATTGCACGAGCCTTATTTGAGCCCACTTTTTGAAAGAGGCAATCCACAAAATGAAACTAAGCTTAATACTTTAATCTACAAATCTTTTTTAAATACGCTTGATGTTATCCCGCAAGAATTGCAGATTTATGCTACAAAAGCAAGGCTTGTTGATATGATGGATTTTGAAAAAGTGGAATTTAATAAAGCTATAAGTTTAAATCCTAGCAATTCAACGCAAAGTGAGATGTCTAATCCTTTTATAAATTCTAAATTTGAGTTAGTAAGACTTAAAGATTTTGTATTAGATATTCAAACCGCAAAGCGTCCTAGTGGTGGTGTCGGCAAATATGAAAACGGTGCACTGAGTCTTGGTGGAGAACATATAGACAATAAAAGTGGGTATATCAAATTAGATAATCCTAAGTATGTACCAATAGAATTTTATGAAAGTTTTGCGTTGCAAGATAAAGGAATTGTAAAACAATTTGATATTTTAATATGTAAAGATGGTGCATTAACTGGAAAAATTGCAATGGTGCGTAATGAATTTATTAGGAAATCTGCAATGATTAATGAGCATATTTTTTTATTGCGTTGTGATAATATAGCAAAACAAAAATATTTATTTTATATATTACATTCTTATAGTGGACAACAAGCTTTAAAATCTAAAATTACAGGTTCGGCTCAAGGCGGAATCAATAAAACAAATTTAGAATCTATTTTAATACCAAATGCAGACTTTGAGATTCAAAAGCAAATCGTGGCAGAATGTGAAAAGGTAGAAGAGCAGTATAACACAATAAGAATGAGTGTAGAAGAGTATCAAAATTTAATCAAGACAATACTTCAAAAATGCGGTATTATAGATGATGGGGGGGGGTATGAGCTAAATTCTATTTTAGAAAATTTGCAAAAATTAGAATCTAAACTTGACTTTAATCTTTTGCTTTCGCTAATTGAAGAACAAATTAGTCATTCTGAAGTATTAGTTGAAGAAACTCAAAGCAAGGAAAGAAAGCAAGATTTTAATGCTTTTAAAAACTTTTCTAAAACCATACAAGAGCTTTTACAAACTCTCTCAACTCCACCAAAAGATGGCTGGAAGAGAATTTCTTTAAAGAATGAACAATATATAGAACTTAATCCTAGCAAAAAAGAAATATCAAAACTTGATGAAAATATGCTTGTCTCATTTATAGAAATGGCTAGTGTTTCAGATAAGGGTTATATTCAAAGTAAGATAGATAGGTCATTAAACGAAGTAAGAAAAGGCTACACATATTTTATAGAAAATGATATTTTGATTGCAAAAATTACTCCTTGCATGGAAAATGGTAAATGTGCTATCGCAAAAAATCTAACAAATAACATAGGTTTTGGTAGCACAGAATTTCATATTTTTAGAGCAAAAACAGGGCTTGATAGCAGTTTCTTATTCTATAATCTAAATCAACAAAATATAAGAGAAAAAGCAGCTCTTGCTATGACTGGAGCAAGTGGACACAAAAGAGTTCCTATAAGTTTTTATGAAAATCTTACAATCCCACTCCCACCGCTAGAAATTCAAGAAAAAATTGTTCAAAACATTGAATTAGTGGAACAACAAATTGATTTTCTTAATCTTAAATTAGAATTGTTAGAAAAAGAAAAAGAAAAAATCTTACAAAAATATTTATTTTCTTAAAGCATTTTTCGCTAAACTTTGTAAATTTTATAAGGTTTAGCTATGAAAAACATTATGATATTAAGCGGAGCGGGTTTGTCTGCTCCAAGCGGGCTTAAAACTTTTAGAGACAATGATGGACTTTGGGAAGAATACGATGTGATGGAGGTTTGCTCTGCAACAGGTTTTAGAAAAAATCCTAAAAAAGTACTTGATTTTTACGATGCAAGAAGGGCACAACTTCAAAATGTAAAGCCAAATCACGCCCATGAAAAAATCGCACAGTTAAAAGAAAAATGGGGTAAAAACCTTTTTGTCATCACGCAAAATGTAGATGATTTGCTAGAGCGTGCAGGGTGTAAAGATGTAGTACATTTGCATGGATTTTTGCCCGAACTTCGTTGCCTAAAATGTGAAGGAATTTTTAATATAGGCTATGAAAAATTCACAGATAAACAATGTCCAAAATGCAAAAGTAAGGATTTAAGACACAATATAGTCATGTTTGAAGAGCAAGCCCCTGCTTATGCTACGCTTTATTCTTTGCTAAATCAAACTTCGCTTTTTATCAGCGTAGGCACAAGTGGGGCGGTTTTGCCTGTAGGGCGTTATGCTTCAATATGCGAAAAAAGTATTTTAAATATCTATGAAAAAGATGCGAATTTAGAGCGGTATTTTGATAAAATCTACACTGAAGATATTATAAGCGCTATTGATAAAATCGCACTTGATATAGAAAATTTTATGAAAGATGGCAATGTTTGATTCTTTTTTAAGTGGAGTTTTTTTGGGCTTTGGAGTGAGTGTGCCTTTTGGACCTGTAAATATTTTGATTTTAACTTATGCACTAAAAGTTTTTAAAAATTCCATAGCTGTAGGACTTGGAGCATTTAGTATAGATATGCTTTATCTTTTTTTGCTTCAATTTGGGCTTTTAAATTTCTTAGACAATGTCATTTTTATGCGTTTTTTGGCGATTTTTGGTTTTTGTTTTTTAACTTATATGGCTTATTTGATGTTAAAAAAGAAAAATGAAGATTTGCATTTGGATCAGCATAAAGATTTTAAAGAAAGTCTTTTAAAAAGCTATGTTAAAGGTATCATTTTAAATGGCTCTAATCCTTATGTGATAGGTTTTTGGCTTAGCGCTGCAAGTGTGGTTTTAAGTAGTGATCATGCTTATTTGATGACTTTAGGGCTTGTTGTGGCTATACTTTTTTGGGTAAGTGCTTTAGCCTTTGTGGTGGCAAGATATAGTCATGTTTTTAGTGCAAAAGTTGTTTTTATAATCAATATAATTTCAGCTATAATTATAGAGTATTTTGCTCTTAATTTATTATATAAAACTTTTATAGGATAAAAAAATGAATGCAAAAGAATTTTTAATCGAACTTTTAAAATTTAAATCTGTTACGCCAAATGATGATGGAGCTTTAAATTTCATCGCTATGGAACTGAGTGATTTTGAAGCTTTTTTTATAGAAAAAGAAGGCATTAAAAACCTTTTACTCACTAAAAAATTTAAAGATGAAGGCGAGCATTTAGCTTTTGGTGGGCATGTAGATGTGGTGCCTGCAGGCGAGGGTTGGAGTAATAATGCTTTTGCGCCTGTGGAAAAAGAAGGCTTTATCTATGCAAGGGGTGCTCAAGATATGAAAAGCGGAGTAGCAGCCTTTGTGGATGCGGTAAAGAATGCGGATTTTAAAGGAGCAAGACTGAGTCTTATTTTAACAAGTGATGAAGAAGGCGAAGCTATATATGGAACTAAGGCTGTTTTAGAATGGATGCAAGAAAGAGATATGCTACCTGATTATGCTGTGGTTGCAGAGCCAACCTGTGTTAAAAAAATCGGCGATAGTATTAAAATAGGGCGTCGTGGTTCTATCAATGGTAAGCTTTTGATACGCGGAAAACAAGGACATGCGGCTTACCCTGAAAAATGTATCAATCCTGTGCATGATTTCGCACCGGTTTTAAAACTTTTAGCGGGTTTTGATCTTGATCCAGGTAGTGCTGAATTTAGCCCTTCAAAAATCGTTATAACTGATATTCGTGGAGGTATGGGGGTGTGTAATGTTACTCCAAATGATTTAAGACTTATGTTTAATGTTCGCAATTCTCCTGATACAAATTTAGAAGATGTAAAAAGTTATGTAGAAAAAATTTGTCATGGTTTAAACTATGAGTTAGAGCTAAAACAATCAAGCGAAGCTTTTTTGACAAATATCGACAATAAAATCGTTCAAAAAATGAATGAAAGCGTTCAAAAAATCACCCATGAAGTGCCAGAGCTTAATACTAAAGGCGGCACAAGTGATGCAAGGTATTTTGCAAAATACGGTGTAAAGGTAGTGGAATTTGGGGTTTGTAATGATAGAATTCACGCTATTGATGAAAGAGTAAGTATAGAAGAATTTGAAAAACTTTGCCTTGTTTTTAAAGACTTGATAGAAAATTTTTAAAGGTTTAGAATGATTGAGGAAATTTTAAAAGATAGTGATTACAAGCTAGATCTATTTAGTAAAAAAGCTATTGCTGAATTGGAAACTAAAATTATAGCTAAAACAAACAAAAATAACCAAATTATATACTATACTAATTGCCTTATCCGCGATAAAGAAATTAAACTTACGCCAGAAGAAATTGTGCGTCAGCTTTATATCGATAAGCTTTTAAATGAATATAACTATCCTAAAGATATGATAAAAATTGAATTTGGTGTGCATTTTGGACGCGAAGTAAAAAGGGCTGATATTGTGATAATGGATAAAATCCAAATCACAACCCCATACATCATTATAGAAGTAAAAAAGCCAAAGTTGAAAGATGGCAAAGAACAATTAAAAAGTTATTGTAATGCTACAGGTGCAACTATGGCTGTGTGGTGCAATGGTAAAGAAATTAGCTATTATCATAGAAAAGATCCAAATTATTTTGAATCTATTCCAAATATTCCTGCATCAAACCAGACATTACCAGATCTGTTGAAAGTAAAATTTACCTTTGATGATTTGATTAAAGAAGATATTTTAAAAAGTCAAAAGCGAAGTTTAAAGAATTTAGTTACAGAAATGGAAGATGAGGTGTTGGCAAATGCTGGAGTTGATGTATTTGAAGAATGTTTTAAGCTTATATTTATAAAACTTTTTGATGAGCTAGAGGGTGCAAGAGATAGAACAAAGAGCTTAGAGTTTAGAAATTATGGAGAGTCTGATTCTGAACTTAAGCAAAAAATAGAAAAACTCTTTGATAAAGCAAAGAAAAAATGGGAAGGTGTATTTAATAATGATGAGAAAATTAAACTTTCTCCTTCGCACCTAAGTGTATGTGTATCATCATTGCAAAATGTAAAGTTATTTAACTCAAATTTAGAAGTGATTGATGATGCTTTTGAATATCTAGTGAATAAATCCTCAAAAGGTGAAAAAGGGCAATATTTTACTCCGCGTTATGTAATAGATATGTGTGTAAAAATGCTAAATCCTAAAAAAGATGAAAGTATGATAGATACTGCAAGTGGAAGTTGTGGATTTCCGATACATACTTGTTTTTATGTGTGGCGTTCAATTTATAAAGAAAGAGGCATAGAAGCAAGCCATCTCTTTACAGCCCAAGAAAAGATTTCTGAGTGTCAAGATTATGTAAAAGAAAAAGTGTTTGGTATAGATTTTGATGAAAAGAGTGTGCGCGTATCAAAAATGCTTAATCTAATTGCAGGTGATGGGCATACAAATGTTTTGTATTTAAATTCCATTGACTTTGATAGATGGGATGAATGGGTAAAAGATGATGAAGATTGGCAAGATGTGTATTTTGAAGGTTTTAAACGCTTAAAAAATTTAAGAGCGACTAAAAATCAAAATAGGGATTTTAATTTTGATATTTTAATGGCAAATCCACCTTTTGCAGGAGATATAAAAGAGAGTAGAATTTTAGCTAGATATGAGTTGGGCAAAAAGGAAAATGGCAAACCTCAAAGTAAAGTAGGAAGAGATATTTTATTTATCGAACGAAATTTAGATATGTTGCGTCCTGGTGGCAGAATGGCTATTGTGCTTCCACAAGGGCGTTTTAATAATTCAAGCGATAAATATATAAGAGAATTTATCGCACAAAAAGCTAGAATCTTGGCAGTTGTAGGACTTCATGGAAATGTCTTTAAACCACACACGGGGACAAAAACAAGTGTTTTATTTTTACAAAAATGGGATGATAAATTATGTCCAAAGTGTGAGGACTATAATATCTTCTTTGCTACTATGAGTGAGCCCAGTAAGGATAATTCAGGTGAAAAGATTTATTACCCACTTTTAGATTCTCATGATCATTTAGTTGTAAAACATGATTTGTTTCATCCGCATTTAGAAGGCGATGAGCCTATAAAACAAAAAGATGAAAGCCAAGAAGAGTTTGACAAAAGAATACAAGAATATAGGTTAAATGTAGAAAAATATAAAGACTTGCAAAAAGATGGCATAGCTGAAGCTTTTATTGAATTTGCAAAAGCAGAAAATTTGAGTTTTTGGAAAGAATAAGCGAATGGATAGTATGAAAGAATTTAAAATTTTTTGCGATGAAAGCAATCATTTATCCTACAAAGATAATCTAACTTTGTGTTCAAAGGTTATGGTATTAGGAGCGCTTAAAGTTCCATCATCTGAAATTATTAAAATTAATAAAACAATTAAATATTTAAAGCATAAATATAAATATAATAAAGAAATTAAATGGACAAAACTAAATTTAAGTCAAAAAGGTTTTTATGATGAATTATTAGAATTCTTTTTTTCTTCTGTATATATGTGGTTTAAAGCTGTATTAATTCCAAATAAAACCATTCTACAACATGATATTTACAATCAAGGAGATCACGATTTATTTTATTATAAAATGTATTATCAAGCATTGCATAATTTAATAGATATTGATACAAAAATAAAAATATATCTTGATTATAAAGATACGAAGAGTGGAGATAAAATAAAAGGATTGGAAAAAGTTTTGTTTAATAAATTTAAACAATCAGTAAATATAAAAATTTTTACAATTCAATCACATGAATCAAATATTGTTCAACTTGTGGATTTGTTAATAGGTGCTATTTCATACAAAGCAAGAAATGATATAGAACATGTAAGCGAAATAAAAAATTATATTATAAATAAAATTGAAACATTGGCAAATATTGAATTAGATAAAGGAACGCCACCTTGGGAAAATAAATTTAATATTTTTAGGATTCAATTGAGTAAAGGTAAACAATAATGTATCACCTCTTGGATTTTAGCACTTGTAAATGTGAAAATGAAAAATTTGACTTAGCTTATAAAATTTTCAAACAAGACTTTATTGAGGCTCCATTGTATTTAGCAGGTTGTATTTATATAGATCCGCAATCACATAAGAAGCATAAGGGGAAAGAAAAGATATTTTGGCATATCACAACACGAGAAAACAAACAAAATAAAACAAGGGAGTTTGATAGCCAAAGAGCTTGCAGAATAAATTGGATTAAACAAATTATTATCAATCATACTCATTCTGAAATCAAAGCTTTTTATTATAAAGAGAAACGGGCAATCCGTTTTTATTTGTGGTTACATAACCATAACTTTATAGTTATTTTGCAAAAGCTAGGCAGAAGTAGTTCATTTTTAGTGACAAGTTTCTACATAGATAAAGGATATAATAAAAATACTTATGAAAAAAGATATAGAAATTATATAAACGGAAATGATATAGAGCTAAAGAATTGCGAATGGTTTTAGGGGTTTGGTGCAGATTTAGGCATCTGCAAGAAGCATAAAGCTAGCCATCTCTTTCTACCACCGGTAGTTGAGCTTTATAATTATAAATATTTTTTACTTAGATTGAAATAAAAAAAAGGAATAAAATGAATCTAAACCAAACTTTGCAGGAAAAATATCCACATTTAGAAGTAAGTGTATTAAAGCTTAGTGAAGCTCAAAAGGATAATGAGAGCTTTAGAATAGATTCTGAACCATTTAAAAAATCAAATTTATATACAAATACTAATTTATCATATGAAAAATTATCAAATATTGCAGATATAAATCCTTCAAAAGCTGAAATAAATAATTTTTCAAAAGATGCGATTGTTACTTTTTTGTCAATGCAAAATCTAGGTAGTGGTTTTATACATCATAGAGAACAGGGACAAATTGTAGAATTTGAAAATGGATATACTTATTTTGCAGAAAATGATATTTTGATTGCCAAAATAACGCCTTGTATGGAACATGGCAAATGTGCAATTGCTACGGATTTATACAATGGCATTGGTTTTGGGAGTACAGAATTTAATGTGTTTAGAATTCGTGATCCTAGATTTCTCACAGAGTTTGTATTTTGTTATTTAAATAGGGACTCTATAAGAAAGATAGCCACTGATAATATGGTAGGTACTAGTGGAAGACAAAGAGTGCCAACGGCATTTTATGAGAAACTACCAATCCCCATTCTTCCTATAGAATTTCAGCTAGAAATTCAAAATTTGGTAAAAGATTCTCATAAGGCATTAGAAGAAAGCAAAGAGTTGTATAAAAAAGCAGAGGAAATTTTATATAATGAACTAGGACTTGATCCAAAGAATCCATTGCAAAGTTTACTAAATTCTAAAACAAATAATTCTACAAACTCACCAAATATTTCCATACGCACCCTAAAAGAATCTTTTCTAAAAACAGGAAGGTTGGATAGTGAATATTATCAAAGTAAATATGAAGACATAGAAAAATTTATAAAATCTTATTCAAATGGATATGATAGCTTTTTAAACATTATAAACAATAAAGACACAAATTTTACACCTAAAAACAATGAAAATTATAATTACATAGAACTTGCAAATATAGGCAACAATGGTAATATTAACGAGCCAATTAGTGATTTGGGAAAAAATTTACCCACAAGAGCAAGAAGAATAGTAAGCAATGGAGATGTAATTATTTCAAGTATCGAGGGTAGCCTATCAAGCTGTGCTTTGATTACTCAAGAATTTGACAAGCATTTAGTCTCAACAGGGTTTTTTGTATTAAATTCAAAATTATTAAATAGTGAAACTTTGCTTGTAATGTTTAAAAGTCAAATATTTCAAGAATATTTAAAGAAATTTCCAAGCGGAACAATACTTTGCGCTATAAACAAAGAAGAGTTGTCTAAAATTTTTATCCCTAAAATAGATCCTACAACTCAAGAAAAAATTGCAAAATATATACAAGAAAGTTTTAATTTAAGGAAAAAATCTAAACAATTGTTAGATAATGCAAAAATTAAAGTAGAAGAGCAAATACAAGGAAAAGTATGATTATCAACGGAGAAAAATTTGAGCTTAAAGAGCTTAAATTTATGGATTTTATCAAAGAAAAGGGTTTTAAAATCGAACTTATCGCCTTAGAATTAAATGGAGAGATTATACCTAAAAGTGAATTTGAAAATTTGATTTTAAAAGAAGACGATAAAGCGGAAATCGTGAGTTTTGTAGGGGGTGGCTGATGAGAATTAAATTCAATGGTAAGGAACTAGATATAGAATTTAGCACCAGTTTGGATTTTTTCAAAAGTGTAAGCAAAAATGAAAATGATGTGTGGATTGTCAATGGTTTTGCAACGAAAGAAAATATAAAAATTCACGAAAATGATGAGCTTTTTTGCATAGAAAGAAACACCTTGCCTCCAAAAGATGCTCTAGATGCGATGATGAGGGCAAGACACACTCCAAAACTTCACGATAAGCTTAAAAATGGGCGCGTGGCGGTTTGTGGTTTGGGTGGGCTTGGCTCACATATAGCGATAAATTTGGCAAGAAGCGGTGTGGGGTATTTAAAGCTGATTGATTTTGATGTGGTTGAGCCTAGCAATCTTAACCGCCAAGCTTACCGCGTAAGTGATTTGGGGAAATTTAAAACCGAGGCTTTAAAAGAGCAAATCAGTGAAATAAATCCTTATATCAAAACTGAAATTTGCACCTTAAAAATCGATGAAGAGAATTTACCCGATTTATTTAAAGATATGGATATAGTTTGCGAGGCTTTTGATGGCGCGCTTGCAAAGGCTATGATAGCGCAAAATTTTCATAGATTTTATAAAGATACTACTTTAATCTGTGCTTCAGGACTTGCAGGATATGGCGATAGCAATAGCATACAAACAAGAAAAATCGCTAAAAATTTCTATGTATGCGGGGATTTGGTAAATGGTGCTAAAGTGGGAAATGGACTTATGGCACCGCGTGTAAATATTTGTGCTGGACATCAAAGTAATCTTGTCTTAGAGCTTTTAGCAGATAAGGAGTAAAAAATGCAAGAAAATTTAAAAAATGATAGCTTAAAAATAGGAAAATATGAATTTAAATCAAGATTTATTTTAGGATCAGGAAAGTATTCTTTAGAGCTTATAAAATCAGCCATAGAAGAAGCCAAAGTAGAAATCATCACGCTGGCTTTGCGCCGTGCAAATACGGGTGAGATTGCTAATATACTTGATTATATCCCTAAAAATATAACCCTCTTGCCTAATACTTCAGGAGCTAGAAATGCTGATGAGGCTTTGCGTATCGCAAGACTTTCTAGAGAGCTTGGCTGTGGAGAGCTTATAAAGATAGAGGTTATAGGCGATAGTAAGTATTTGTTGCCTGATAATTATGAAACCATTAAGGCTTGTGAACTTTTAGCAAAAGAAGGCTTTACCCCTTTGCCTTATATGCATGCTGATCTTTATGCGGCTAGAGCTATGCGTGATGCAGGGGCTGCAGCTATCATGCCTTTAGCAGCGCCTATCGGGAGTAATAAAGGCTTGTGTGCTAAGGAATTTATACAAATTTTGCTTAATGAGATCGATTTGCCTATCATTGTAGATGCAGGTATTGGAACTCCTGCGCAAGCGTGCGAGGCTATGCAAATGGGAGTAAGTGCAGTGATGGCAAATACAGCTATAGCTGAAGCAAAGGATATCGCTTTGATGGCAAAAGCATTTTCCTTGGCTATACAGGCTGGAAGAGCGGGTTATCTAGCAGGTTTAGCAAGTGTGAGTGAGGCTAAGGCTAGTTCTCCATTAACAGGCTTTTTAAGGGATTGATCATGCAAGATTATATGCAGTATTTACCCCATATGCAAGAGATAAAAAGTGATATTTTATCTAAGGTTTTAGATGAAATTCAAAATTATGATGAAACAAAATACAGTGCTAAAGAAGTGCAAGAGGCTTTAAATGCTACACATTTGAGCATTGAGAATTTAAAAGCTTTACTTTCAAGTGCGGCTGAAGATTTTATAGAAGAATTAGCTTTTAAGTCGGCTAAAATCAAGCAAAAATATTTTGGGAATTCTATCTCGCTTTTTACTCCACTTTATTTGTCAAATTATTGTAATTCTAAATGCGTTTATTGCGGTTTTCAAAAAGGAAATAAAATCGCAAGAGCCAAGCTGAGTGAAGATGAAATTCATGAAGAAATGCAAGCTATTGCTAAAACGGGTTTGCAAGAAATTTTAATGTTAACAGGCGAAGGAAGAGAGTTTGCAAGCGTAGAATACATCGCAAAGGCTTGCAAGATAGCTAGGCAGTATTTTAAGGTTGTAGGTGTTGAAATTTATCCTATGAATGAGGATGAGTATAAAATTTTGCATGAAAATGGCTGTGATTATGTAACCATTTTTCAAGAAACCTACAATCCTTTAAAGTATTCTAAAATTCATTTAGGGGGTGAAAAGCGTATTTTTCCTTATCGTTTTAATGGGCAAGAAAGAGCTTTAAGAGCGGGTATGCGAGGAGTAGCTTTTGCAGCACTTTTGGGGATTGATGATTTTAGAAAAGATGCACTTGCAACAGCTCTTCATGCGTACTTTTTACAAAAGGCTTATCCGCATGCTGAAATTTCTATTTCAGTACCTCGTTTAAGACCTATTATCAATAATGCTAAAATTCACCCCAAAGATGTAAGCGAAAAACGTCTTTTGCAAGTGCTTTGTGCTTATAGACTTTTTTTGCCTTTTGCAGGTATTACTATATCAAGTCGTGAAAGAGTAGGCTTTAGAGATGAGGTTGTAAAACTTGGAGCGACAAAAATGAGTGCAGGAGTAAGCGTGGGTATAGGAGAGCATAAGGGCGAGAAAAAAGGCGATGGACAATTTGAAATTTCAGATGATCGAGGCGTGGATGAAATTTTAGCTATGCTTAAAAACTCAAATTTGCAAGCTGTGATGAGCGATAGTATTTATGTGGGATAAAAAAATCATTGCTATAAGCGATAGAAAATGCGTCGAGATAGACTTTCTAAAACAAGTAGAAAAGCTTGCTAAATCAGGCATAGATGCTTTTGTGCTTAGAGAGAAGGATTTGAGTGAATTTGAGTATTATGATTTGGCTAAAGAGGTTTTAGCTATTTGTGCTAAACATAAAACAACTTGTTTTTTGCATTTTTTTGATAGAGAGTGTTTAAAGTTAGGACATCGCTATTTTCATATGCCACTTGCTTTGTTAAGGCAAGAGCCAAAGATGAGTAAGTATTTTCATATGATAGGCACTTCAGTGCATAGTAAAGAAGAGCTTTTAGAGGCGATGAATTATGGGGTAAATTATGCTTTTGTAGGTCATATTTTTGAGAGTTCTTGTAAGAAAGATTTAGAGCCAAGGGGGCTTGAATTTTTAAATTCTTTACTTTCTTTTAGCCAAATTCCACTTTATGCTATAGGCGGGATTAATGTACAAAATATTGCAAGCTTTAAAGATATCAATGTAGCTGGTGTTTGTATGCGTGAGGTTTTAATGCGCGAAAAAGATGTGAAAAAATATCTTGTTGAATGTAAAAGAAACTTGCTTTGATAAAGAGTGAAACAATGGAGCAAATTCTTTCCTTGCCACAAGATTTAAAACAATTAAAAGGTGTGGATTATAAAAATTTTAAATCCTGTACTTTTGCAAAATATACCCAAGTAAGCGCCTCACACTCTTCTTTTGTCAATGTAGGCAGCCATCTTTTAACCTTTGTAAGAAAAGGATATAAAATTTTACATACGGCATCAAAAGACTATAAAATCGACTCTTATGAAACCTTATTTTTAAAAGCGGGAAATTATACTTTAAGCAATGTAGGACTTAGTAGCGGTGTTTATGAAGCTTATTTGTTTTTCTTTGATAATGCTTTTTTAATCGAGCTTATTTATAAGTATAAAGATCTTTTTAAACTAGAACAAGCAAGTGAGGAGAGTGAAATTTTTTGGGTAAAAAATGATAAAATTTTACAAGGAATTTTAGAAAGTTTTACCCCGCATTTTGATGAGAATACACAAATTTTAGATCCCATAGTCAGTCTTAAATTTGAAGAGATTTTTTTGCATTTACTTTTAAATAAAAATACTTATTTCATAGGCTTTTTAGCTGGAATTTTAAAAGAATTTCGTTTAGATCTTTCGCAGCTTTTTGAGTATTGTGGGAGAGAATTTGTAAGCGTGAGCGAAATGGCTGATTTTGCAAAGCTTGATTTTGCTACTTTTTCTAGAGAATTTAAAAAATGCTTCGGGCAAAGTCCTAAAAAATGGCTAGATGAAAAAAGATTGCAAAAAGCTAAAGTTTTGCTTGAATTTTCTAAAAAAAATGTAAATGAAATAGCTAATGAATGTGCTTTTTCTTCAGTGGCTTGGTTTATCGAGAGATTTAAAGAAAAATACAATCAAACCCCTAAGCAATATCAAAAATCAAAAAACTTGTATTTTTTATCAAAAAACTAGCACACTTTTTCTATCTAAATCAATATAATCAGCATAAATATTTTTAACAAAAGGAGAAAAGTATGAAAAAATATGTTTTAAGTTTAGCGCTTGTTGGAGCAAGTTTGCTTGGAGCAAGCGAGTTGAAATATCAAGAATTTGATGGCTTTAAAAGCCCTGAAAGTATTTTTGTAGATAAAAATTCTGTATATGTATCTAATGTAGGTGAAAAACTTGAGCCTTTGGCAAAAGACAATGATGGTTTTATCTCTAAGCTTGATAAAAATGGCAAAGTGCTTGAGCATAAATTTATAAGCAATCTAAATGCCCCAAAAGGTATGATGGAAGTTGTAAATACACTTTATGTGGTGGATATTGATGTGGTGCGTGGTTTTGATTTGAAAAGCAAAAAAGAAGTGTTTAATTTGCCTATAAAGGGTGCAATTTTTCTAAATGCTATCGAAAAACTAAATGACGATACACTTTTGGTAAGCGATACAGGCACAGGACTTGTTTTAAAAGTGGATTTAAAAGCGAAAAAATATGATGAGTTATTAAAACTTGATATCGCTAAATTTGGCGGTCCTAATGGACTTTACTTAGATAGAAAAAATGATAAGCTTTTTATAGCAGGATATCATCCAGATGGTGCTAGTGGCGGTGTTGTGATGAGTTATGATTTAAATGACAAAAAACTAAGCGTGATTAAAAATGAAAAAGAAGCTTATGATGGAATCGTTCCTTATGAAAATGCCTTGCTTGTAAGTTCTTGGGGTGAAAATTTAAACGGGGTGATTTATCGTTTAGAAGATGATAAAGCATTAAAGCTTGATTTGCCTTCTATCAAAGGTCCTGCAGATATCTTTATAGAGGGTGATACTTTATGGATTCCTAAGATGGTAGAAGGTAAAATACTTAAAGTAGAACTTAAAAATTAAGGATTTAATGCTTTCTTTTAGAAAAATTTTTTGGTTAAATGTTGCTATTGTCATAATTGTAGCATTTAACCTTAGGGCTCCTATTACTGCGATAGGACCCATGATCGATATTATCCAAGATGAGTATAATCTTAATTCCACTCTTGCAGGTGTGCTTACTAGCCTTCCTTTGATAGCTTTTGGTAGCATTTCTTTTATAGTGGGTTATTTTTCTCCTATTCGTGCGATTATTGTTGGAATTTTTCTTATTTTTATCGCAGAACTTATTCGTTCTTATTTAGGTGTTTATGGTTTATTTTTAGGAATGCTTGGTATAGGTTGTGGTATAGCTATTGCCAATGTGTTATTGCCAAGTTTTATTAAGGAAAAATTTCCTAAAAAAATGGCAAGTATGATGGGAATTTATAGTCTTGTTTTAAGCATTTCTTCTATAGCAGGAATTGCTTTATCTATGCCTTTGTTAAATATATTTGATTTAGCGGGTGCTATGGTTTTTTGGTCGGTTTTTTCTTTTATTGCCTTAATGATTTATTATCCCCAAGCTAAAAATGGCCGCTTTTTTCGTACCAAGAAAAAAGAGAGTAAAAAAATCAATCTTTTAAAAAATCCAACCACTTGGAAAATCACTCTTTTTATGGGTTTTCAAAGTTTTTTGGCTTATTCTTTGTTTTTTTGGTATGTGCAAATAATCGTAGAAAAAGGCTATGATAAAGATTTTGCAACCAATATAGTACTTTTTTCTCAACTTGTAGCCGCTCCAATCTCTCTTTTTGGTCCCTTGCTTTTAGGAAAACTTAAAAAGAGTTTACATACGCCTTATATAGCTATATTGTGCGCGATGTATGCGGTATCTTTTGGAATTTTACTTGCATTTGATACTCGGTTTATGATTATGCTTGCTGCATTTATTGTGGGGTTTCCTTGGGGTGGTGTTTTTGGCATCGCTTTGCTTTTTATCGCTCAAAAAAGTTCTAATGCAAAAATAGCTGCAAGACTTTCGGCTTTTGCTCAAGGGTTTGGATATTTAATCGCAGCGCAAGGGCAATGGATCATAGGATTTTTCCATGATATGTTTGGAAATTTTACAAGCTCTATTTGTATACTTTTTATCGTGGGCATACTTGTTAATATTTTTGGATATTTAGCCTATAAAAGCAAAGTTATTTGATAAGCTTTAATGCCTTTTCAAGCAAAATATCTGCACCATTTTTTTGTGCCATATCTTTAAGCCTTGTAGAAATATCTTCTAAATTTAGCTTGAATATAGCTTTTAAAATTTCATCAGGATAGGTGTTATTTTGCATAAAAATTTGACATAAAGCTTTATCTTGTAAAAATTTAGCATTAAAATACTGATGATTTTTAGCAGCGTGAGGGTAGGGTATGAAAATACTTGGTAGAGTATTGGCACAAAGTTCAAAAAGTGTGCTTGCACCCGCTCGCGAAATAGCCAAATCTGCATTTTGCATTTTTTCTTCTAAATGAGGGCTAAAGTCAAATACATCAGCTTGTATATTTAAGTCTTTATAAGCTTGTTGATACTTTTCAAGCTCGTTTTTTCCGCATTGATGAATGATATTAATGCCTTTTTTTTGAAGTTCTGGAGCTAGGTTTAAGGCTAAGTCGTTTATGAATTTAGCTCCTTGGGATCCGCCTAGAAAAATGATATTTTTTAATTCTTTGCGAATTCTTGCTTTTTCAAAAAATTTATCTGCCACAGGGTAGGGTACGATTTCTTTTTCAAAAGCGCTATAAAATTGCTTAGCAAAAGGCTTTAAAAGTTTATTTAAAGAACCGCTTTTTGAATTTTGCTCGTGAATAAATAAAGGCAAGTGTGAAAACAAAGCAGCAAAAGAAGCAGGAGCAGCACTGTATCCTCCTACGCTAAAAACCGCTTTGATATCATAATCTTTAAAGATTTGCTTACATTCTTTACTAAGCTTGAATGTGTGGAGTAAGGAATTGATTTTTCCAAGTTTGTTTTGATTGACAACCCCACGAGAACTTAAAAAGAATTTCGCTTTAAAACGAGTTTCGCTTTCAAACCAAGCTCTATCTTGACCATTTTGACTTCCTATATAAACACACTCTATGTTTTTTTTAATCGCACTTTCTAGTAAACATCGCACAATGGCTAGGTGTCCACCCGTTCCGCCACCTGTTAGAACTATTGTCATAATTTAACCTTTTTTGAAATCATTAAAACATATCCAATTCCTATACAAATTGCCCACATTGAACTTCCCCCATAGCTTAAAAGAGGTACTGCAACCCCTTTTAAAGGCGTAAGAGAAATGATACCAAAGGCATTCATAAAGAATGAAAAGAGTAAAAGCAAAGCAATGCCTGAACAAAATATAAAATCTTGTTTTTCTTCACATCTTCCTGCAATTCTAAAAATTCTTAAAATCATCCAAAGATAAATAAAACAAATAAGCCCCAAGCCAAAAAGTCCTATCTCTTCTGTGATGCCTGAAAGAACGAAGTCAGTATGCACCTCACTTAAAAAACCAAGTTTAAAAGTACCTAGCCCAAGTCCTTCACCAAATAACCCTCCATGAGCTATGGCATTTAAGGAGTGTGAAATTTGATAAGGCTCGCTATTGCCACTTACCCTTAAAGCATCTGCCATCCAATCAGGAAGCATAGGCAAGAAAGCATCTTGTATATTTCCCCACCAAGAAGCTATCCTTTGGATACGCCTTTGATTGCTAAAAATTACCATGATTCCTATCATCATAATGATTAAAATTCCAAAGGCAAAAAGTCTTTTGCTAGCACCTGCAAAAAAAGCTAGAGCTAAAATTAAAAAGAAAGAAATAACGCTTTGCCCTAAATCATTTTGTGTGATGTAAATATAGCCTATCACGATAGAAGCTAAAATACAATAAGGCAAGAGAATTAAAGCTTCATGCTTAATCGCTTTTTTGCTATCATCAATGCGTCTTGTATAACTCCAAGCTAAAAAATAAATCAGTCCTATTTTAAAAAATTCCACAGGTGAAATAGAAAGAGGTCCTAAGCGAATCCAACGCTTTGCGCCTCCACTAGCAGTCGCCAAAGCAGAGGGTAAAAAAGGCAGGATAATAATACATATAAAAGAGCCTATAAGTATGGCTAGGATAATTCTTTTAGCAAGTATTTTATCAGGATCAAGACGAGAAATAAAAAACATGATTAATATACCGCTAAGCCCAAAAAAGAGTTGGCGTATAAAAAAGTGAAATTCATTATAATCAAAAAAAAGCACAGTAAAAACAGTAAGAGAATATGAAAATACTATACCTATGCTTATTAAAATGCAACTTAAATAAAATAATTTTTTATCGGCAATCATGTAAAATTGTAATTTTTCTTTCGGAATAATTTAAAAGTTTATTATAACTAAAATAAATTAAATTTTTTGCTAAGTTTTTGTAAGGATATTTTGCTAGAATATGAGTATGTAAATAAAATTTATAAAGGCAAATTATGGTACAAATTCATAAGATTCTTATAGCAAATCGTGCTGAAATAGCTGTCCGTGTAATCCGTGCTTGTAGGGATTTACATATTAAAAGTGTTGCGGTTTTTACAGAACCTGATCGTGAGTGTTTGCATGTAAAAATTGCCGATGAAGCTTATCGCATAGGCACAGATGCTATAAGGGGTTATTTGGATGTAGGAAGAATTATAGAAATTGCTAAAGCTTGTGGGGCTGATGCTATACATCCTGGTTATGGATTTTTAAGTGAAAATTATGATTTTGCTAAAGCTTGTGAGGAAGCAGGAATTATTTTTATAGGTCCAAAATCTGAAGTTATCCACAAAATGGGAAATAAAAACATAGCTCGTAAATTAATGGCTCAAAATGGGATTCCTATCGTTCCAGGAACAGAAAAATTAAATGCTTATAGCATGGATGAAATCAAAGTATTTGCAGAAAAAATAGGCTATCCTGTGATTTTAAAGGCTTCAGGAGGTGGTGGCGGACGAGGAATTCGCGTCGTTCATAAAGAAGAAGAATTAGAAAATGCTTTTGATTCGTGTAAAAGAGAAGCATTGACTTATTTTAACAATGATGAAGTATTTATGGAAAAATATGTAGTCAATCCTCGCCATATAGAATTTCAAATTTTAGGGGATAATTATGGAAATATTATCCATCTTTGCGAAAGGGATTGTTCTATTCAAAGAAGACATCAAAAAGTGATCGAAATCGCACCTTGTCCTGGAATTTCAGACAATCTAAGAAAAACTATGGGTGTTACTGCTGTGGCTGCTGCTAAGGCTGTTGGCTATACAAATGCGGGGACTATAGAATTTTTACTTGATGATTATAACCGCTTTTATTTTATGGAAATGAATACAAGAATTCAAGTAGAACATCCTGTAACTGAAGAAATTACGGGTGTGGATTTGATCGTGCGTCAAATTCGTATCGCAGGCGGGGAAATTTTAGATCTAGAACAAAGTGATATCAAGCCAAGAGGTTTTGCTATAGAAGCAAGGATTACGGCTGAAAATGTATGGAAAAATTTCATTCCAAGTCCAGGTAAGATAGGGGAGTATTATCCAGCACTTGGACCATCTGTAAGGGTGGACAGTCATATTTATAAAGATTATACCGTGCCTCCTTATTATGATTCTATGCTTGCAAAATTAATCATAAAAGCTACAAGTTATGATTTAGCGGTTAATAAACTTGAAAGAGCTTTGAAAGAATTTACCATAGATATTAGAACAACTATACCATTTTTGATCGCGATTACTAAAACAAGAGAATTTAGAAGAGGGTATTTTGACACTTCTTTCATAGAAACTCATATGCAAGAATTATTAGAAAATACCGAAGATCGCCATCAAGATAATAAAGAAGAAGTTATCGCTGCAATCGCAGCTACTTTAAAGAAAATACGCGAAAGTAGAGAATAATGGATTTTTTTGATAGTCTTAAGAGCATAAAAAAAGAAATGCAAACTCATTCTAAGGAGCAAAAAAGCCCTAAAAATTCAAATAAAAAGGATATGAAGCATTTTAATGAAGAGATAAAAACACAGCCACCAGAAATGAACTTAGATAAAGAAATGCAAGAAGTTTTTTTAAAACAAGAGAAATTACAGGATGAGTTTTTGGAATTTATTAAAAATGCAGATATTAAGAAAATTTAATGCTAGAAATTGGTTTTTGTACTCTTGAAGACGAATGTCCTTATCTAAAAGATAGGCGTTCTAGGATAGAGTACAAATATATAGAAAATTGCTCTAAGGAAATTAATAGCGAGCTTATCAGGCGTGGCTGGCGTCGTTTTGGTAGGTATTTTTCTCGTCCTATTTGCAAGGATTGCAAAGAATGTTTAAGCCTTAGAATTTTAGTAGACGAATATCAATTTTCGCGCAGCGAAAGAAGAGTGATCAATAAAAACACAAATACCAAAATCATATTAAGAAAACCTTTACTAAGTAATGAACATTTGTTTTTGTATGATAAATATCACCGCTTTATGGAAGAGAAAAAAACTTGGAAAAGATATGATTTAAATTTCAGACAATATTACAATCTTTATGTTGATGGATTTATGAATTTTGGCTATGAGCTTGCTTTTTATGTGGAGGATAAGCTTGTTTGTGTGGATTTAATCGATTGGCTTGAAGATGGAATTTCTAGTATTTATTGCTTTTATGATCCAGATTTTTCTCATCTTTCTTTGGGTAAATTTTCTTTACTTAGCGAAATAAAGATAGCCAAAAAAGAAAAATTAAAATATATTTATTTGGGATATTTTGTAAAAAAGTGTCAATCTTTATCGTATAAAGCCGATTATACACCCAATGAAATTTTAAAAGGCACAAAAGAGCTTTTTGAGAATGAGATTTTATGGGAGAGATGAGATGCAGATCGTGCAAACTTTAGAAACTATCAATGTTAATACCGATGATATTAATGTTTTTCAGTATTTTAAAGACTTAATTACCAAAAATTTCACAAAGGTAGTAGGGCGTAAAAATAAAATTTTTTCTTTTTTTGAAGAAAATGAAATTCCACAGCGCCGTTATTTCTTAAAAGTTTTAGATCAAAAATATCGTAAAAGCACAAATGAAGGTATAGAGAATTTACAAGATGCTCATTTTAAAACTTTTAGATTAATTTTTGAGCAAAATAATATGCTTAAGCCTATGTTGTTTATCAAGATTGATTTTGTTGCGGGTAGAATTTTGATGAAGTTAAGCTCTAATGAAAAATTATTTATTACTTATATAAGAAATTATTTTCAAGATCATAATATAGAATATAATGAAATGACAAATATTCTAATTTTAGAATATAAAAACGAGAATACCCTTGAACTTTTTGAAGCTTTTGCAAATGAGAGCGAGCATTTAAAATATTGCGTGAATTTTGAAGTTGACCGCGAAGAGTATAAAAAATTTCGCCAAAATATTCACAATAAAGAAAATATGAAATGGAAATTTAATGCTTTAGCTAAGCTTTTTAGTAATTATTTTAATACTTTAGAATGCACTCCGCAAAATGATCTTAGTGAAATCAGACAAAAATATTTGATTTTGGTAAAACTTTATCATCCTGATTTTCATCAAGGAAAAAGTGCAATAGAAAAAGCTTACGCAAGAGAACAGTTTGAAAAAATACAAATCGCCTATGATAACTTAAAAGCACTTTATAAGAATAATATTTAAAAAAATTAAATTAATCATTTTGGTTAATTTAATTTTTCTCTCTCATAAATTTTTCTTAATTTGCTATCTAGTTTAAAACAAAATTTAAAAAGTGCAGGTACTACGAGTAAGGTAAGCAAAGTCGAACTTATAAGTCCAAAGATAATGGCTATTGCCATAGGAGAATTAGCTTCATAGCCCGCACCCCTTGAAAGAGCAAGTGGGAGCATAGCAAAAATCATAGCAAAAGTTGTCATCAATATAGCCCTTAAGCGCGATTTTCCAGCGATTAAAAGAGCTTTATCGGGATCTAAACCTTCATGGCATTTTTTATTAGCTACATCTACGAGTAAAATAGCATTTTTCCCTACCATACCAAAAAGTAAGATGATGGCAATAAGTACAAAAAGTGAAAAATTATGCCCTGTGATAAAAAGCCCTATAGAAGCTCCGCCAAAGGCTAAAGGCATGGTTATCATGATGATTAAAGGCAGAATAAAACTTTCATAAAGTGCGGCTAAAACAAGATAAATTAAAACAAAAGCAAGTGCTACTGCCATAGCAAAACCTTGCACGGTTTCACCTAAAAGATTGATAAAGCCTGAAAAAGCATAGCTAAGACTTGGATTGTTATTTAAAATTTTATCCATATTATCTAGTAAAAGTTTTTGCACCGCTCCTAAGGAAAGATCATTCACTCCAGCTGTGATTTTCACAGAGCGGTTTTTATTGTAACGATTGATAGTTTTTAAATCTTTACTGTATATAAAATCCACCACGCTTGAAAGTTCTAAATTTATACCTTGGTTGTTTTTAATGCTAATGCGCTTTAAAGCTTCTATGTCTTTTTTAAATTCTGGAGCAAAACTTAGGATAATATCATCTTTTGAATTGCCTCTATCCATGCTTCCTACGCTAAGTTGCGAGAAAGAATACCCTAAAACCCCAGCGATATATTGAGGATTGACATCTAAAAGTTTGGCTTTTTCTTTGTTGATGTGTAAGGCTACTTCATCTTTTGTAGCATTAGCATTATCACTTATATCTACAATGCGTGCATTAGTACCTAAAATTTCTTTTGCCTGAGAAGCAGCTTCTTTTAGAGTGTTTAAATCATCTCCTAAGATTAAAAATTGCACGGGATCATCAATGCCTGCACCCTCTATCTTTGGAAGTTCTAAAATTTTGATTTTTAAACTTTCATCTTGAAATTTTTGACGATATAAACTTACTATGGCACTTTGTCTTAAATTTCTTTCGTCTAAATTTTTAAGTTTAACATAAATTTTAGCCTTTGTAGCATCTTTGGCATCATCATAGCCTACAAGTAAAAAAGCGTATTTGACATTGCTATCATTTTTGATTTTTTCAAGCAAATTTAAACTTTTTTCTTTCATGGCTTCTAAACTTAAATCCTTTTTGCTTTCAAGCAAAACTTGAATTTCACTATCATCTTCCATAGGTAAAAAATCAAGCCCTATGCGAGTGGCTAAAGCAAAAGAAAACCCTATAAAAACAAGAGTGGCTAGGATAAATTTTACTTTATTTTGTAAAATTTTATAGAGTAAATTTTCATACTTTTGCTCTATTTTTTCAAAAAAAGCTTCTGTTTTTTCATAAAACTTGTTTTCTTTTGGATTTAAAAATCTTGCCCCAATACTAGGTATTAAAAATACAGAAACCAAAAAGCTTATAACTATCCCACTTGCAACGCTTATGCCTAAGGCATTGAAAAAAAGCCCTGATATAGAGTTCATATAAGAAATAGGGATAAAAACACAAAGTAAAACTATACTTATGCTTAAAACGCTAAAACCTATTTCATTGATACCTAAAAAAGCAGCTTGTAAAGGCGGATAAGTTTTTAGTTTTTTAGCAATATTTTCAATCACTACTATAGCATCATCGATAAAAATTCCTATGCTTAAGGTTAAAGCTATAAAAGTTAAGCGGTTTAAATCATAGCCTAAAAGATCGATAATAAAAAAAGTTGAAATGATAGAAGTAGGTATAGCTATGCAAGCAATGAGAGTTGCACTTAAATTTCTTAAAAATAAAAACACGATAACAAGGGTTAGAAAAATCCCCAAAACCATATCAAAAATCACTTGAGAAAGGTGCTTGTGGATATTTAAGCTTTTATCATAAAGCATATTAATGCTTATATCTTTTGGAATTTGTTTTTCTAAAATAGGCAAGGCATTTTTGACATTTTTAATCATTTCAAGGGTGTTATAATTTGTGATTTTTCCGAGTTCTAAAAGCACCCCTTCTTTACCTTCGTATAAAGCACTTTGTTTTTCATCTTCATAAAGGCTTGAAATATTAGCAATATCACTTAAAAATACTCCTGTTTTTATGCGAAGATTGCTAAGTTCTTCTAAATTTGTGGCTTCAAAATAGCCTTTGATGATATAGTTATCTTGATTGTTGTTAAGTTCACCTAGGGCTTGTTTAAAATTTTGACTTTTGATGATATTTGCTACATCAAGGGCGTTAAGATTGTATTTTCTAAGTTCGTTTGGTTTTAATTCTATGCGAATTTGGGGTTCTAAAAACCCCTTAGCTTCGATTTTTCCTACCCCATCAATCCTTTGCAAAAAAGGCTTGATTTTATCATTAATTTCACGCATGAGTTGTAATTTATCTTTAGAATATAGAAAAAGTGAAATAGCAGAACCAGAATCTGAACTGATTTTTTCAATTTCAGGCTTAGAAGGTAGGCTTAAAGTTCCTATTTTATCACGCACATCATTGGCAGCTACTTCAAGATTTTTACCCAGTTTAAACTCAACTACACTTACACTAAAATTATCATATGCAGTTGAGGTTATGGTCTTTACTCCATCGATTTCACTTAAAGCATTTTCTATTTCTTTAGTGACTTTTGATTCTACGAAATTTAAATCCCCATTTATCTTGCTTGTGATTTTTATAAGAGGTATGGAAACATTAGGAAATAAATTTACACTCATGCTAAAAGCAGAGATTAGCCCAAAAATCATAAGAGCTAAGAAAAACATTAGCACGGTAATAGGTCGGTTTATAGCTAGTTTAAACATTTTTAATCTTTAGTGATGATTCTACCTTCACCAAAAAGCCCTGGTGTTAGATTTGTGGTTTGCACTTCAGCATAAATTTTTCTTGTTTTTACTTCTATACTTGGATAAATAAGGCTGATTTTTCCTTTCAATTCTGTACCATTTTGATCGATTTTATAAAAGAAATCATCGCCTAATCTAACTTTATCTTTATATTTTTCATCAAAACTTAAAATCAGTTTGCTTTGTGGATAGGAAAAAATTTCTATCAAAGGTTGAGCTACTCCTCCTACTCCTTCGCCCACTTGTATAAATTTGTTTGCGATAATAGCATCATAAGGTGCACGCAATTCTTTTTTTGCCATGATATTTTTATAATAAGCTATATTGATTTTTGCTTTGATTAAATTTAAATTAGCTGCATCAAATTTAGCTTTCATATCTTCATAGCTTTGTTTGTCTATAACATTTTCTACAGCTTTGATTTTTTGCATTCTACTTTTAGTATTTTCGTATTCTACAAGGGCAAGTTGATAAGAATTTTGAGCATTTTGAAGAGCTATTTTTTCACTTTCTTGATCAAGAGCAAGTAAAAGTTCTCCTTTGCTGACTTTTTGTCCAATTTCTACAGGAATTTTTTGAACTAAACCTATGCTTTCAAGGGTAAGCTTGCTTTGTTTTGATGCTTCTACATTGAAACTCGCGTAAATTTCTTCGCCAAAGGCGTAATTAAAAGCAAGAAGTAAAAATAGAATTTTTTTCATTCTTTAACCTTTGAATTAAGATCTATACCCGCATTAAAATAATAATTTGCTTTAGTAATTTCAAATTCATTTTTAGCAAGCTCTAAATCGCTTTGTGCTTTAAATTTAGCCTCTAAAGCTTGAAGATATTCCACATAAGAAACAAGTCCTGCTTGGTATTTTTTATCTACACTTTCAAAAGCCAAATTTGCAGCATTTAAGCTAAGATTAAGAGCTAAAATTTGTTCTTGTAAAACTTTTAAACTTTTGTCTAAATAATTTAATTCTTCTTTATTTTTTCTCTCACTAAATCTTGCGTTTGCATTGGCTATTTGAACGTTTAAACGCTCTTTTTCAACTTCTTTAGCCCTTGCATTGAAATCAAAAATTTTCCATTCCATACCTAAAATAAACTGATTACCTTGAGAATATTTTTCTAAGAATTGATCTGCTAAGTTTACAAAAGGAGCTGGAACTTTTGGATTATAATTGTTTTTATAAAAGTTAAAATTATCTTGAATATAAAATTTTGGAAAATATTCAGCTTTTGCTAAATTTACACTTTCTTTAGCAAGATTGATTTGTTCTTTAGCTATCATTACTTCATAGTTTTGACTTTTTTCTTGTTGCGGATTTTCTAAAAAAGCATTCCCTTGCACTTTAAAATCTGTATCACTTAAAATTTTAATCTCTTTTTGTATATTGGCAAGTTTTAATTCATTTTGACTGAGCTCTAATAAGCTTAAATGGTATTTAGCTTTAATGCTTTCAAGTTCATCTTTAGGGCTAAGTCCTGCGTCGTAAAATTTTTGCAATCTTTCAAAAGTTGATTTTAAAAAAGCTACTTTTTGTTGATTTGCTAGTAAAATTTTTTTAAGACTTAGGGTGTTAAAATAAAGTGTGATTGCATTTAGGGCAAGGTAATTTTTGCTTTGTTCTTTGTCTAAAAGGCTTAATTTTTCTTTGCTTTCTAAAGCTCTTAAATTAGCCTCTCTAGCACCCCCATCAAAAAGTAAAAAATTAAGAGAAACTTTAGCAAATAAACTTTCTTGTGGATCGATAATGAAGCGATCTTTATTGTTGGCTACATAAGCTGAGTTTAGACTAAGAGAGGGTAGGTAATTTCTAAAAGCTTGTTCTTTGTCTAAATTTGCTTGTTCGCTTTGCATTTGCTTAATGAGATAGGATTCATTATTTTGACTTAGTGCTATAAATTCGTGCAAATTAGAAGCTAACATTGCTAAGGGATAAAGAGCTAAAAATATAGCTGATTTTAAATATTTTTCAAGCATTTGATATTTTAATATGCTTTATATAAATTTCAATTGAAGTTTTTTATATAAAATAAAATTTATTTGTTTTAAACATAAATTTTGTTAAAATCCTAGCTTTAAAATTTTATATTTAGGATGAAATTTTGTCGGTAAAAAATATTAGAAATTTTTCCATCATAGCACATATAGATCATGGAAAATCTACTCTTGCAGATAGGATTATTAGCGAGTGTGGTGCTATTAGCGATAGGCAGATGAGTTCACAAGTTATGGATACTATGGATATAGAAAAAGAGCGTGGTATCACCATAAAAGCACAATCAGTGCGTTTAAATTATAAATTTAATAATGAAAATTTTGTTTTAAATCTTATTGATACTCCTGGCCATGTGGATTTTTCTTATGAAGTGAGTCGTTCTTTGGCAAGTTGTGAAGGGGCTTTGCTTGTAGTAGATGCTTCTCAAGGTGTTGAAGCACAGACTATAGCTAATGTTTATATAGCGCTTGAAAATAATCTTGAAATCATTCCTGTGATTAATAAAATCGATTTGCCTAATGCTGATGTTGAGAAAGTAAAGCATGAAATCGAGCATATTATAGGTATAGATTGCAAAGATGCAATTTGCGTGAGTGCAAAAACAGGAGTGGGTATAAAAGAGCTTATAGAAACAATTATTACTAAAATCCCTGCACCAAAAACAGATGATGAAGCTCCTACTAAGGCTTTAATTTATGATTCTTGGTTTGATAATTATCTAGGGGCTTTGGCTTTGGTTAGAATTTATGAAGGAAGCATTGCTAAAAATGATGAAGTTTTGGTAATGAGTACAGAAAAAAAACATATAGTTCAAGATCTTTTTTATCCTCATCCCTTAAGTCCTATCAAAACTCAATCCTTGCAATCAGGCGAAGTAGGGGTTGTAGTGCTTGGGCTTAAAACAGTAGGTGATGTGCAAGTGGGCGATACTATCACCTTAGTAAAAAACAAAGCCAAAGAAGCCATAGGGGGATTTGAAAAGGCTAAAGCTTTTGTATTTGCAGGACTTTATCCTATAGAAACGGATAAATTTGAAGACTTAAGAGATGCTTTGGATAAATTAAAGCTTAATGATAGCTCCATCACTTATGAGCCTGAAACCTCTTTAGCTTTAGGTTTTGGTTTTAGGGTAGGATTTTTAGGGCTTTTACATATGGAAGTAATTAAAGAAAGACTTGAAAGAGAATTTAATCTTGATTTAATCGCCACAGCACCAACTGTAACTTATGAGATTTATCAAACCGATGGAGAGCTTATAAAAATTCAAAATCCAAGCGAATTACCGCCGGTGAATAAGATCGATCATATCAAAGAGCCTTATGTAAAAGCTACTATCATTACCCCTAGTGAATTTTTAGGAAATTTAATCACTCTTTTAAATCGAAAAAGAGGAGTGCAGGTTAAGATGGACTATATTACACCTGAGCGTGTTTTATTGGAATACGATGTGCCTTTAAATGAGATTGTGATGGATTTTTATGATAAATTAAAGTCTTTAACAAAAGGATATGCGAGCTTTGATTATGAGCCTATTGAATTTCGTGTAGGGGATTTAGTAAAGCTTGATATTAAAGTAGCGGGTGAAAATGTCGATGCTTTAAGTATTATCGTGCCAAATGAAAAAGCGCAAAGTAAAGGAAGAGAACTTGTTAGTGCTATGAAGGAAATAGTTCCTAGACAGCTTTTTGAAGTGGCCATTCAAGCAAGCATAGGCAATAAAATCATCGCAAGAGAAACGGTTAAGTCTATGGGTAAAAATGTAACCGCAAAATGCTATGGTGGGGATATTACTAGAAAAAGAAAGCTTTTAGAAAAGCAAAAAGAAGGTAAAAAAAGAATGAAAGCTATAGGTAAGGTAAATTTACCTCAAGAGGCTTTTTTGAGTGTTTTAAAGATAGATTGATGATAAATTTAAAACTTGGCTTGAAATTTGCTTGTATTTTTAATACAATTTAGAAAAATATTTTTCAAAATATTTTTTAAGGAGAAAAAGATGAATAAGAAAATTTTATTTTTTATAGCATTGGCTTTATTTTTAAATGCTTGTGCGAGCAAACAAAATACTTTTACTCAAGTAAATCAGCTTTCTAAAGCTTCTCAGTGTGTTCCTTGCGAGAGTTCTAGTGGTTTTGAGGCAAAAATCAAAGGCCTTTTATATGTTAGCGATATTGGGATACAATGTTGTGCAAATAAAAGAACTTTAGATACGGGTGTGGCTCTCAAAAAAGTCTACTTGCATAGATTTTATGATTTAAAAGAAGAGCAAAAAGTGCTTAATGCCAATGGGCAAAAATTATTTGTAAATCTTGATTTTAATGCTATTTTTTATGTTTATTTAAAACAAGAGCTTGAAGCAAGAGGTATTATCGTCCTTGATGATAATAAAGCCAATTCACCTTATGTAACTAAAATTGATCTTGCTTTTACGGGTTATAGTGCAAAACAAGATAGTCTAGGACTTCATTCAAGACTTGTTGGAGTATTAAGCTTGAGTGATATTAATAAAAATAAAAAATTCACTTTACGCACCAAACAAGATGTTCAAGGTTTTGAAAATTTAAAAGATATCAGTTTTTACACACATTTACTGATTAAACAGATGGCAAATAAAGCAGCAAGCATAATCTCAGAGCTTTGAAATGTTTAAATTGCGGAGTTTTTACTCTGCTTTGTTTTTGTCATCATTGCGCTGAAGAATTATCGGAATTTTCTTTAGGCGTAAGAGAACTTGAAAAAGATTTTAAAGTTTATTCTTTTTATAAATATCATGAGATTAAACATCTTTTGCACGCTAAACATAAATTTTATGGTTATTTTGTATTTCATTTCTTGGCAAAATTAAGTTTTTTTAAATTTAAAAATTTTTTTTCTGTAAATGAGCAAATTAATGTTATTCCTTTAGATGATAGAGTTGAAAATTTACTTTATTCTCATTCAGCCATCTTAGCAAAATATTTAAAGACAGAATTTATTAAGCCTATATTTGGTGCCTTACATGCACAAAATCATCTAAAGTATTCTGGAAAAAGTTTAAAATTTAGACAAGACAATAAAAGAAAATTTAAACTTTTAAAAAAAATTAACAATCCTGTAATTTTGGTAGATGATATTGTATCTTCGGGTTCTAGTTTACTTGAAGCTAAGCAATTTTTAGAAAAAAATAAAATTTCTGTTCTTTTTGCGGTTGTTTTAGCTGATGCAAAAGTTTAATATGCTATAATAATAGTTTGAAATTGCGAAGGAAAATTGATGGAGAATATTTTTAATAAAGATTCTGATATTGAACTTATAGATATAGAAAATTCTATTAAAAGTAGTTATTTAGATTATTCTATGAGCGTTATTATCGGTCGTGCACTTCCTGACGCTAGAGATGGCTTAAAGCCTGTTCACAGAAGAATACTTTATGCTATGAATGATCTTGGCGTAGGAAGTAGAAGTGCATATAAAAAATCTGCTCGTATAGTAGGGGATGTTATCGGTAAGTATCATCCACATGGCGATACTGCTGTTTACGATGCCTTAGTAAGAATGGCACAAGATTTCTCTATGCGTTATCCAAGTATCGATGGACAAGGAAACTTTGGTTCTATCGATGGTGATGGCGCTGCTGCAATGCGTTATACTGAAGCTAGAATGACAATTTTAGCAGAAGAGCTTTTACGCGATATAGATAAAGATACGGTAGATTTTGTTCCAAACTACGATGATTCTATGAGTGAGCCCGATGTTTTACCTGCTAGGGTGCCAAATTTATTATTAAATGGCTCTAGTGGTATTGCTGTAGGTATGGCGACAAATATTCCTCCGCATAGTCTTAACGAGCTTGTAGATGGACTTTTGTATTTGCTTGATCATAAGGATGCTAGTTTAGAAGATTTGATGCAATTTATCAAAGGTCCTGATTTCCCAACGGGTGGGATAATTTATGGCAAAAAAGGCATTATCGAAGCTTATCGCACAGGGCGTGGTAGAGTAAAAATAAGAGCTAAAACTCACATAGAAAAAAAATCCAATAAAGACATTATCGTTATAGATGAACTTCCATATCAGACTAATAAAGCAAGACTCATAGAACAAATTGCAGAGCTTGTAAAAGAAAAGCAAATCGAAGGAATTTCAGAAGTTAGAGATGAGAGTGATAGAGAAGGAATTCGTGTTGTAATCGAACTCAAGCGTGAGGCGATGAGTGAGATAGTGCTTAATAATCTTTTTAAATCTACTACAATGGAAAGTACTTTTGGTGTGATTATGCTTGCTATTCACAACAAAGAGCCAAAAATCTTTTCTTTAATTGAACTTTTAAATCTTTTCTTAAACCATAGAAAAACAGTGATTATCAGACGAACAATTTTTGAACTTCAAAAAGCAAGAGCAAGAGCTCACATTTTAGAAGGTTTAAAAATAGCTTTAGATAATATTGATGAAGTTATAGCTTTAATTAAAAATAGTCCTGATAATACTACAGCAAGAGATTCTTTGGTAGCTAAATTTGGACTTACCGAGCTTCAAGCTAATGCGATTTTAGATATGAAACTCGGCCGTTTAACAGGACTTGAAAGAGAAAAAATTGAAAATGAACTTGCAGAGCTTATGAAAGAAATCGCAAGACTTGATGAGATTTTAAAAAGCGAAACTTTGCTAGAAAATCTTATCCGCGATGAATTAAAAGAGATAAAAAGCAAATTTGATGTGCCGCGTATTACGCAAATAGAAGATGATTATGATGATATTGATATTGAAGATTTGATTCCTAATGAAAATATGGTTGTAACCATTACTCATCGTGGATACATTAAAAGAGTGCCAAGTAAACAATACGAAAAACAAAAACGCGGTGGAAAAGGTAAGCTTGCTGTAACGACTTATGATGATGATTTTATCGAAAGTTTCTTTACTGCTAATACTCATGATACATTAATGTTTGTTACTGATAGAGGACAGCTTTATTGGTTGAAAGTTTATAAGATACCTGAAGGCTCAAGAACAGCTAAAGGAAAAGCGGTTGTTAATTTGATTAATTTACAAGCTGATGAAAAAATCATGGCTATCATTCCGACTACTGATTTTGATGAAAACAAATCCTTATGTTTCTTTACTAAAAATGGTATAGTAAAACGCACCAATTTAAGTGAATATCAAAATATCAGAAGTGTGGGTGTAAAAGCGATTAACTTAGATGAAAATGATGAATTAGTTACTGCTATTATCGTTCAAAGAGATGAGAATGAAGAAACAGGACTTTTAGATGATGACAGTCTTAATGATGAAAATACAAACTCTGATGAAAATTTAATTGAATCCATTAAGGGTAAAATGCTCTTTGCAGTGACTAAAAAGGGTATGTGTATTAAATTTCCTCTTGCAAAAGTGCGTGAGATTGGTCGCGTAAGTCGTGGGGTAACAGCTATTAAGTTTAAAGAGAAAAATGACGAATTAGTAGGTGCTGTTGTTATAGAAAATGATGAGCAAGAGATTTTAAGTATCAGCGCTAAGGGTATAGGAAAGCGAACAAATGCGGGAGAATATAGACTTCAAAGCAGAGGCGGAAAAGGTGTCATTTGTATGAAGTTAACCGATAAAACCAAAGAGCTTATTAGCGTTGTAATTGTAGATGAAAGTATGGATTTAATGGCACTAACAAGCAGTGGTAAAATGATACGCGTTGATATGCAAAGCATTAGAAAAGCGGGGCGTAATACCAGTGGTGTTATTGTGGTTAATGTTGAAAATGACGAGGTGGTTAGCATCGCTAAATGTCCTAAAGAAGAGCTTGAGGATGAAATAAGCGATGAAAACTTAGATTTAAATTTATAATAGTTATTTGAGTTGGAACGCTTTTTGCTTTTTTATCAAATAATTACAATATTTTGAAGGTGTAAATATGAAAAAATTTTATTTTATGCTAATAATAGCAGGAATTTTTGCAGGGTGTACAGCGAGTACAAACAGTACTACAGCTAAAAATCCAAATAGTCCAAGTACTTCAGCTCAAGCATCGGATATTGTTGTTCAAAAAGTGGATAAAGACGATGTTCGTGATATTATTAGAGAAGAAAAAATGCTAGCTCCTGATGTAAGCGAAAGTGAGCTTAGTTTTAGTGCTGTAGGAGAAGGAATTGCTCCTCTTAATACTGTTTCAAGTGCTCAAGCTTTAGCATTAGCAAAAAGAGCCGCAATTACAGATGCTTATAGACAGCTTGCAAGTAAGCTTTATGGCGTTAAAGTTAATGGTAAAGATACTGTAAAAGATGCAATGCTTAGAAGCTCAACCATCACTGTACAAGTAAATGGTTTAATTAAAAATGCTAGCATAATTGATGAGAATTTTAATCAAGGCCTTTACAGAGTTAATGTAGAACTTAAGATTGATGCGGACAAGTGGAAAGAATTGTTTGCTTATTAATATTTTTTAGTTTTAAACTAATTGCCCAAGATGAATTTATATTTTGGGCAGAACTTTCTAACAAAAATTTAATCCTTTTTCATCAAAGTCAAAATTTATCCCCTGCAATGACGCGTAGTGAAAATACTATAAGTGAATTTGCTTGCGAAATTTCTTATACTGATGATGATTTAAAAAAACTTCCAAGAACAGAATTGGGTATGATAGATGATGATATGTCTAAGGCTATTAAATTTGATTTTTTAAATGCCCATAAAGATGAATTAAGTGATTGTTTTATGGGTGCTAGAATTTCTGTAAAAGATATAGTCAAAACAGACTTGTTAAAAGCACAAAATGAAACCTATGTTAAAATTTTACCTTTGCGTTTTAGTGTAGAATTTGGAGAAAGAAATGCTTTGATTTACTATCTTAAAAAAAAGTAAATTTAAGCCGTATTTTGCTATTATTTGCTAAAAAATCAAAGGCTAGTTATGAATTTGGTGATTGTTGAAGATGATATCAATATGCGAAAATCCCTTGAAATAGCTCTTGGGGAATATGAAGAATTTCAAATAAAATCTTACAAATCAGCCACAGAAGCTTTAAAAAAAATTGATTCAGATACAGATTTGATTATTACAGATATTAATATGCCTGGAATTGATGGACTAGAATTTATTAAGGCTTGTGAAAATAAATATGATTTTATCATTATGACAGGAAATGCAACTTTAAATCGCGCCATAGAAGCGGTACGCTTAGGTGTGAAGGATTTTTTAACTAAACCTTTTGATATAGAAACTTTGGTTGAGGCTATCAAGCGTGCAAAAGTTATTCGAGAAAAAACTGCGGATAAAAAAATAAAAAAGCAAGAAGAAAAACAAGAAAATGGTTTTTTCTCGAGTTCTGATAAATTAGAACAAGTTTTAAGCTTGAGTCAAAAGGCTGCTAAAACAGATGCATCAGTTATGCTTTTTGGTGAGAGTGGCGTGGGTAAAGAAGTTTTTTCACGTTTTATTCATCAAAATTCTAAACGCTCCCAAAAGCCTTTTGTAGCTATCAATATGGCTGCCATCCCTTCAAATTTGATAGAAAGTGAGCTTTTTGGATTTGAAAAAGGGGCATTTACTGATGCTAATGCCACCAAAATAGGACTTTTTGAAATGGCAAATAATGGAACTTTATTTTTAGATGAAATAGGTGAAATGCCTTATGAAATTCAAGCCAAACTCTTAAGGGCCTTGCAAGAAAAAGAAATCACAAGACTTGGAAGTACTAAAAGTATCAAAATAGATGTAAGGATTATTAGTGCGACCAATGCAAATTTGCAAGATAAGATCGATAATGGAGAATTTAGATCGGATTTGTATTATCGTTTAAATACAGTTCCTATTAATATACCCCCTTTAAGAGAAAGAAAAGAAGAAATTTTGGGCATAGCGCAAAAAGTTTTAGAAAATACTTGTAAAGAGTATGAGCTCGAAATGAAAAAAATAAGTCAAGAAGCTCAAAAAGCTTTGCTTGAATATAATTTTCCAGGCAATATAAGAGAGCTTATTTCTATAGTTCAGCGTGCTTGTATTTTAAGCGAGGGATTAGAAATTTCAGAACAAGATTTATTTTTAGAAGCAAGAAGTGTAAAAAAAGATGTAAAAAATTTAGAAAAAGAATTGCTAGAGCAAATTTTAGAGCAATGTGAATTTGATAAAGAAAAAGTAAGCAACGAACTTGGAATGAGTATAGAAAATTTAAACAATAAAATCAAACAATACAAAATAAAGGAAAAATAATGTCAAAAAAACAAAAAATAGCTATAGTTGGAGCAACAGGTGCGGTTGGAGAAGAGCTTTTAAATGTATTAGATGAGCTTGATTTTCCAGTCGAGAGTATTTTGCCTTTGGCTAGTGCAAAAAGCGCAGGTAATCAAATAGAATTTAGAGGCAAATCTTATACAATAAAAGAGCTTACCGAGGATGTTTTTAGAGAAAATCCTGTAGATATAGCTTTTTTTAGTGCAGGCGGAAGTGTAAGTGAAAAATATGCTAAATTTGCTGCAGAAGCAGGTGCTGTGATAATTGATAACACAAGTCATTTTAGAATGGAAAAAGATGTGCCTTTAGTCGTTCCAGAATGCAATCCTGAAGATATTAAAGAATGGAAAAAAACAGGTATCATTGCAAATCCAAATTGTTCAACTATACAAATGGTGCATATTTTAAAACCTTTAAATGATGCTTTTGATTTAAAGCGTGTGGATGTAAGTACCTATCAAGCAGCAAGTGGAGCAGGTAAGGAAGGTATGGAAGAATTGGTTCGCGCAATGCAAAGCTTTTTTGCTTTCAAGCTTGATGAATTTGAAGCTCAAACATTTCCTCATACTTTAGCACTTAATTTGATTCCTCAAATTGATGTATTTATGGATAATGGCTATACAAAAGAAGAGCTTAAAATGATCAATGAAACACAAAAAATTCTTCATAAAAATTTAGAAATTTCAGCTACTTGTGTAAGAGTTCCAGTTTTAAGAAGTCATAGTGAAGCAATTACTATGCATTTTGCAAAAGAAGTAGATGTAAATAAAGCAAGAGATATACTCCAAAATGCACCAAGTGTTGTTGTTATAGATGAACCAAAAGATAAAAAATATCCTATGCCTTTAATGACTAGCGATACAAATGAAACCTATGTGGGTAGAATTCGCTTAGATGTTGCACATAAAAATATACTTCATCTTTGGTGCGTAGCAGATCAAATTCGCGTAGGTGCTGCTACAAATGCAGTGCGCATTGCTCAAAAATGGTTAGAATTAGAAAATAAATAAAAGGAGTAAAAGAGTGTTAGAGAAAATTTTTGAATCCTTGCTTGTTAAAAGTCGTATTGTTACAATTTTACCCGTAATATTCGGTCTTGTGGGCGCTTTTGTTTTATTTTTTATTGCAAGCTATGATGTTTTAAAAGTAATTCTTTATACTTATCAATATTTCTTTAGCGCTGGAATCAAGATTGATTTACATGAAGATGTGGTAGCTTTGATTATAGGAGCTGTAGATCTTTATCTTATGGCTTTGGTTTTATTTATTTTTTCTTTTGGAGTGTATGAACTTTTTATTAGCGAGATAGAAGAATTTAAACAAACCAAGCAAAGTAAAGTCTTGGAGGTGCATAGTTTAGATCAGCTTAAAGATAAGCTTGCAAAAGTGATTATCATGGTTTTGGTAGTAAATTTCTTTCAAAGGGTATTACAAATGAAATTTGCTACTCCTACAGATATGGCTTTTCTTGCCGGATCTATTTTAGCTCTTTGTGTGGGGCTTTATTTTTTACACAAGGGCGGACATTGAGGCTTGATTATCTTTTTTTGATATAATTAAAATTTTGGTTTGTAAGGGTGATTATGAAAAAGCTATTTTTGATTTTATCGGCGGTAATTAATGTTTTAACTTTTTCTTATGCGGCTCCCTTAGATGAAGTTTTTAAAGATGTTGAAGTTTCGGGCGTTGTGCGCTATAGATACGAGACGCAAAGGGTTAAAAAAACAGATAATAAAAACAAAAAACACAATGTTACAAACCGCACCGAAATCACTATAAAATAGAGGTAGGATATGTTTCGTTACTTGACAATTTTTTCGATTTTTGTTGTAGCGCTTTTTGGTATAAATTTGAAGTCTTTTTTTACTTATACTTTTGATGCAAATAAACAATACGATATGGTTCAAGCCAAGGATTTATATTTTAAAAATAAATGCAATACTTGCCATGGAGATAATGCTGAAAAAAGTGTCGCAGGTTCTAGAGTATTAAAAGATATGTCTCCTGAGGATATTAAAGCGGCCTTGGTGGGTTATACTCTTGATGGTAGTACTTCTGCTAATGCTTCACAAATGGCTTTTTATGCTAGAAATTTAAGCCACGATGATATGGATAATATCATTGCATATATCAAGGGTGGAAATTTTGCTGTTGATTTGCAAGTGAAAGATTTATTAGAAGAAGAACCACCGCAAAAAACGAAACATAATACTTTTTTAAAATAAAATATTGAGTTTAATTTAATGAAAGGATGGATAAGATGAAAAAAGTTACTTTAGTTTTTAGTGCCTTAGCTTTGGCAAATTGTTTATATGCAAAAACAATTAATTTAGGAGTAGTGTTGCCATTAACAGGACCAGTGGCTGCTTATGGGCAAGATGTTTTTAATGGTATAGAACTTGCTAATAAATTAAATGCTAAGTTAGATAATGGTGATGAAGTAAAGTTAATCGTTATTGATACTAAAGGCGATAAACTTGAAACTACAAGTGCAGTAAATCGTCTTATAGCGCAAGATAAGGTTATAGGGATTATAGGAGAGGCTACCACGCCAAATACTATACAAGCTATATCAATTGTAGAAGATAAAAAAATTCCACTCATTGCTCCAGTAGCTTCAGGAGATAAACTTCTAGAGGGCAAAAAATACGCTTCTCGTGTGTGCTTTAGCGATAGTTTTCAAGGGGATAAATTTGCGAGTTATGTTACAAAAGAATTAAACCTTAAAAATACTGTTGTTATTATAGATCAAAGTAATGTTTATTCTTTAGGACTTGCAAAAGCTTTTGAAAAATCTTTAAAAGAGAATGGCGGTAAGGTGATCAAAAAACTTGCAATCAGTTCAGGCGATAAAGATTTTAGAGCTGTAGTTTCACAGCTTAAAAGTTTAAATCCTGATTTTGTTTATATGCCAATTTATCATCCTGAAGCTGCTCTTATTGCTAGACAAGCTAAACAAATTGGTTTTGATAAATTATTAGCTGCTGGAGATGGGGTTAATAATCAAACTTTTATAGATTTGGGCTCAACTGCTGTAAATGGAGTGGTTTTTACAGATAGTTTTGACTCAAGTAACCCTTCTACTGCTCGTGGTAAAACTTTTATCAATGAATATGAAAAAATAAAAGGCAATGCAAATCTTCCAGCTTTTTCAGCTATGGGTGCGGATGCTTATTATGTAATGCTAAATGCTATGAATGCTTGCCAAAATACACTTACTAGCGAGTGTATCAATGAAAAAATCCATCAAACAAGCAATTACGAAGGTGTGGGTGGAATTATTAGCATTGATGCAAGCGGTAATGCAATTCGTCCTGTTGTTATAAAAGAAATACAAGATGGCAAGCAAGTTTATAAAACTTTAATCAATCCTAAGGAAAAGTAATGAAAAAGAAAATAATTTTAGCAGCAGCTTTGGCTTTAAGTTTACAAGCAAAAGAAGTAAATTTAGGAGTTGTTTTACCTTTAAGTGGGGCAACGGCAGCTTATGGACAAAGTGCTTTAGAGGGTATAAAATTAGCTAATGAAATGCAAAGTACTTTAGCTAACGGAGATAAAATCAATCTTGTTGTTTTGGATACTAAGGGAGATAAGATCGAATCCGCAAGTGCTGCTACCCGCCTTGTAAATCAAGATAAGGTATTAGGACTTATCGGTGAAATGGTTACTGCAAATACTTTACAAGTAATGCGCATAGCTGAAGAAAATAAAGTTCCTCTTATCGCTCCTGCTGCAACAGGAGATAAGCTTTTAGAAAACAAATTATATTCAAGTAGAGTTTGCTTTATGGATAGTTTTCAAGGCTCATCTTTGGCAAAATACGCTTTTGAAAAATTAAACCACAAAAAAGCTGTAATTGTGGTTGATCAAAGTACGGATTATTCTTTAGGACTTGCTAAGGCTTTTGAAAAAGAATTTAAGGCTAAGGGTGGTGAAATTTTAAAAACTCTTAGAGTAAATTCAGGCGATAAAGATTTTAAAGCTATTGCAACTCAAATTAAAATTTTAAATCCTGATTTTATTTTCCTTCCGCTTTATTATAGCGAAGCTTCTTTGTTTGTTAGGCAAGCAAAGCTCATAGGTTTAAATACCCCAATGGGTTCAGCTGATGGGGTTGCAGATGCTACTTTTATTAAATTAGCAGGCAATGCAAGCGAAGGATATATTTTTACAGATAGCTTTGATGCAAACAATCCTACAACCCAGCTAAGTAAAGATTTTATAGCTAAATACGCAAAGGAAAATCAAAGTAAAGAGGTTCCAAATTTTACAGCTATGGGAGCGGATGCTTATTTTGTAATGTTTAATGCTATGAATGCTTGTCAAAATACACTTACAAGTGAGTGTATTAATGAAAAAATTCACCAAACAAACAATTATGAAGGAGTTTCTGGGGTTATTAGTATCGATAAAAGCGGAAATGCAACTCGTTCTGTGGTAGTGAAAGAAATTAAAAATCAAAAACAAACTTATAAAGATACTATAAATCCTTAGGAAAAATATGGACTCTACTTTATTTTTACAACAACTTGTTAATGGTCTTAGTCTAGGCAGCATGTACGCACTTATTGCCGTGGGCTATACCATGGTATATGGTGTATTAAGGCTGATCAATTTTGCACACGGTGATATTATGATGGTGGGTGCTTATATAGCCCTTTTGTTGATAAATTTTTTTTCTCCAATTATCAATCATTTAAATCAAACTTTTTTTGGTAGCGATGAGCTTGGAAAATATCTTGTTGTTATTTTTGCAGCTGCACTTGTGGCTTCTATGATCTTTTCTTCTATTGTGGGAATATTGATAGATAAAATTGCCTATAAGCCTTTAAGAAAAGCTCCTAGAATTTCATTATTGATAACTGCAATCGGTATTAGCTTTTTTTTACAAAATCTTTTTAATGTGATTTTTACTTCAACCGAACAGCAATTTCCAGCACCACCAATATTTGAAACTTTGGTTAGCATAGGCGGTGTTAGTACAACTTTAGGTTCGTTGCTTGTACCTTTAGTAACTCTAGTAGTAATGCTTGGAGTCCTTTTTATCCTTTATAAAAGTAAATACGGCATAGCCATTCGTGCTTTGGCTTTTGATATACAAACTGTAAATTTAATGGGAATTAATGCAAATAGAATTATTGCCATTGTTTTTGCTTTAGGATCTGCTTTAGCTGCTCTAGCAGGGATTTTTTGGTCGAGTAATTACTATTCTGCTTATCCTACTATGGGAACTTTAGTTGGACTTAAGGCCTTTGCAGCAGCAGTTTTAGGAGGGATTGGCTCTGTAGTAGGAGCGGTTCTAGGAGGACTCATTATAGGATTGACTGAAGTTATGGCCGTGGCTTTCTTTCCAGAGCTTTCGGGTTTTAAGGATGCTTTTGCTTTTATTTTTCTTGTGTTTATCTTACTTTTTAGACCAACGGGAATTTTGGGCATAAATTTTGAAAAGAGTAGGTTTTAAAAATGGTAAAAATTAAAATTTCAGCTTTAGTTTATATTGTTTTAGCTATTGCTTTTATTATGCTTGCTCCACAATTTTTTGATGGCTATGGTATTGGTATATTAAATCAAATTGCTATTTATATTACTTTAGCAGTAAGTTATAATTTAATCAATGGTGTCACAGGTCAGTTTTCTTTAGAGCCAAATGGTTTTATAGCAGTAGGTGCTTATGCTGCGGCTCTAGTGCTTTTAAGCTCGGAACAAAAATTAGATTTATTCAGTTTAGAAGACCCAAATCCTATCATTTTAGCTTTGCATACAAATTCTTTCATCTTAGCACTTTTAGTCGCTGGCTTTAGCGCTTGTGTTTTATCTTTAATCCTTGCTTTTGCTGTTTTTCGTGTAAGAGGGGATTATCTAGCTATTGTAACTTTAGGTTTTGGTATTATTATCCAAAAATTAGCGATTAATTTTCCAAGTTGGACAAATGGATCTATGGGCTTAAATGGTATTCCTTTGCTTTCAAATCTTTATTGGACAGGTGGAGTGGCGATTATATCTGTTATTTTGATTTTAAATTTGGTTTATTCTAAATTTGGCAGGGCAATGCAAGCAATTAGAGATGATGAAGACGCTGCAAGCGCTATGGGAGTAAATACTTTTTGGACTAAAACTCTTGCTTTTGGAACTTCTGCTTTTTTAGAGGGCGTAGGTGGAGGACTTTTGGTTTGTCTTCTTGCCTCTGTTTCTCCAGAGCAATTTGGTTTTGAATTTACTTTTATGTTGCTTATAATTATAGTTTTAGGCGGCTTAGGTTCTACTACGGGAGCTATTTTGGGAGCTATTTTGATCATAGGTGGAAGAGAGTGGTTAAGATTTTTAGATGAAATGCAGATTAAAATCGATTTTCTAGGTATCGATATGGGTTCTATGCCAGGACTTAGAATGGTGGTTTTTTCTTTAATTCTTATTTTAGTTATGCTTTTTGCACGACGCGGAATTTTTGGCGATAGAGAGCTTAATTCCTTCTTTAAAAGACCTTCTAAAAAAGGACTTAAATAATGATTTTGGAGCTTAAGAATATTACTAAAAAATTTGGGGAAGTGAGAGCTATTAATGAAACTTCTTTTCATATTAAAGAGGGTGAAATTTTTGCTCTAATTGGTCCTAATGGTGCGGGCAAAACAACACTTTTTAATATTATTACAGGCAATTATAAACCAACAAGCGGAGAAGTATTTTTTCAAAATAAGAAAATTAATGATTTAAAGCCTCATAAAATTGTGCATTTAGGCATAGCAAGAACCTTTCAAAACATTAGATTATTTTCAAGTATGAGTGTGCTTGAAAATGTTATGATAGGTTTTGATAAACAAATGAAATATAGCGTTTTGGAAGCTTTTTTGCATTTAGGTCGTTTCCATAGGGTTGAGCAAGAATTTAAAAATAAAGCTTATAAGCTTTTAGAAGAACTCGGTATTAGTGAATTTGCAGATGAGAAAGCTACGAGTTTAAGTTATGGTCAGCAAAGAAAAGTTGAAATTGCAAGAGCTATGGCTACAAACCCAAAACTTCTTTTACTTGATGAACCTGCTGCAGGTATGAATTCTAGCGAAAGCGATGAATTAGCAGAGCTTATTTTAAAGCTTAGAAAAGACTATAAGATCAGCGTTTTGCTTATAGAGCACGATATGAAATTTGTTAATAAGCTTTGTGATAAAGTTTTGGTGCTTGATTACGGTAAGACTATTTTTGAAGGAAAAATAAGTGATGCTGTAAATCATAAAGAGGTAATTGCTGCTTATTTGGGAGATTTTGATGCTAGTAGTTAAAAATTTGCATGTTTATTATGGCTTGATTGAAGCAGTTAAGGGTATAGATTTTAAAGTAGAAACAGGTCATATAGTTTCTCTTATTGGCTCTAATGGAGCAGGAAAGACTTCTACTCTCAATGCGCTTTTAAATGCAGTAAAACGAACTGGAGAAATAAATTTTTTAGGTTATGATACAAAAAGGCATCTAACTCATACTTTGGTGCAAAAAGGTATAGCTTTAGTGCCTGAAGGAAGGCGCGTTTTTATCAATCTTAGTGTCGAAGAAAATTTAAAAATAGGTGCTTATAATAATAGTGAAAACTATGAGCACTTAAGAGAGCAAATGTATAAGTTATTTCCAAGACTTGCGAGCAAAAAACATGCTATGGCAGGAAATTTAAGTGGAGGGGAAGCTCAAATGCTTGCTATTTCAAGAGCTTTGATGAGCGAACCTAAGCTTTTAATGCTTGATGAGCCCTCGCTTGGACTTGCTCCTAAGATAGTTGGAGAGGTTTTTGATATCATAGTGCGTTTAAAGGAAGAGGGCATTACTATACTTTTAGTGGAACAAAATGCTTACTCTGCGTTAAAGATAAGTGATTATGCTTATGTTTTAGAAAATGGACTTATTGCAATGCAAGGTGAGGCTAAAAAACTCATAGGCGATGACAATATTAGAAAAAAATATTTAGGATTATGATACAGAGGTTAGGATATGAAAAATATTATTAAAAGTGTGGGTGATTTAAGAATTTCTATAGTTTTATTTTTGCTTTTTGCTTTATCTTGTGGCTTGGCAACCTTTATAGAGAGTGCTTATGGTACACCTACTGCATGGGCAATGGTATATGATAGTTTTTGGTTTGAGTATATACAGCTTTTGTTAGGCATAAATTTATTATTTGGAATGTTTCGTTATAAGATGTTTGCTCTAAAAAAAATGCCTTTGATGATTTTTCATTTTTCTTTTCTTTTTATCTTGCTTGGCTCTGCTATGACTCGTTATGGTGGTTTTGAAGGTTTATTAGCGATTCGAGAGCACACTCAAAATGCTTTAGTTGAAAGCTCTAAAACCTCTTTAAGAATTTCTACTATTAAAGATGGCGAGCGTTATACTTCCGTAAATGATCGTTACATAGGAAATTTACCTTTTGCAAATTCTTTTAAATTAAATTTAAATATGGGAGATGAAAAAGCTGTTTTAAAATATGAAAATTTAATTTTAGATGCAGATTATACTTATAAAGAAGATAATGTTTCTTCACCCTTGCTTGTTTTGACTATTTCTGAAAAAAAATCCCAAGGTGCGAATTTGGAATTTAGATCAGGAGAGGTACAAAATATCAACGGAATTAATTTTGCCTTTATGAATGATGATGTGGCTAAACCTTATATCAAAATAGATAAAAATTTAAAATTAAGCTCAAGTGAAAATTTAAGCGTTTTTAACATGAAAAAAGGCGAGAATTCAACTCTTAAAATTGGCGAAAAGGCAGATGCTAAAGATCTTAGATTATATAGTTTGGATAATTTAAATTTTGTAGTGAAATTTGCTTCTTTACATGGAGCTCAAGAAATTCAAGGTGTTAACAGGCCGCAAGATGAAAGCTTTTGGCTATGGTTTAAATCAGCTTGGTTAGAATTTGCAAGAACTATAATGATATCAAGCTTTGGGGAGCCACAAAACTGGAAAGCTTCATGGCTTACGAATTTTAAAGATTTTGCTATGAGTAAGGATTATCAAGCTTTGGAATTAAAAGGAGCACATGCGCTAAAACTTCAATTAGATTATAAGAATGAAAGTAAAGAATTTTATGTATTTGAATACAATAAACCTACCGTAGTAGAACTTGCTGGGCAAAAATTCTTTATTTCTTGGGCGCTTGCATATGAGCAATTGCCTTTTGAAATTTATTTAAGAGATTTTGTTATAGATCGTTATCCTGGATCTATGTCTCCTGCTTCTTATGCAAGTGAAATTACGGTTAAAAATAATGAAGATAATTTCGATTATAGGATTTTCATGAATAATGTGTTAGATTATAAGGGTTATAGATTTTATCAAAGTTCTTACGATCAGGATGAAAAAGGGACGATATTATCAGTCAATAAAGACCCGGGTAAAATTCCTACATATATAGGTTATTTCTTGCTTTGTTTAGGTATGTTTTTAAATTTCTTAAACCCACATTCAAGATTTAGAACTCTAGCAAGACTTATCAACAAAGACGCTCTGAAGCATACTGCTAGTGTTTTGGCTTTATTTGTAGCTTTATTTGGAGCAGATAAAATGCTTGCTCAAGATTTAAATATAAGCTTAGAGCAAAATATACCTATAGTGGATAAAGCACATGTTAAAGAGCTTAAAGCCCTTATCGTGCAAAAATCTGTAGATGGTAGAATGATACCTTTTGATACTTTAGCTAGAGAAATTTTGGAAAAAATTCATAAGAGTGCAGACTATAAAGGACAAGAAGCAAGCGCTATAATGCTTTCAATGCTTATCAATGTAGATTTATGGCAAAATGAAGCCTTTATTTTAATGCCAAGCAATAAAAATGTTCGTGAGGCTATCGCTGAAATTTTAGAAATTTCTCCAGAATTAAAATATGTCAAATATAAGGATTTCTTTGATGCTAATAATCGTTACAAACTTCAAAAATATGTGGAAAATGCTAACCGCAAAAACCCAAATGCTAGAGGGGTATTTGATAAAGAAATCATTTATTTAGATGAAAGAGCAAATGTTGTAAATTTGGTTTTTAGTGGAGAACTTTTTAAATTTATTCCTATACAAAATCATGACAATAATGCATGGTTGGCTCCTTTTTCTGCTATTACAACACTTAAGGATGAAGAGGGTCAGTTTGTTTTTACACTTATAAAAAATTATTTTTCTTCTGTGGACTCAGCTTTTCATGATGGAAATTGGACAAGAGCTAATGAAGCTTTAGGTTTTATCAAACAATATCAAGAGAAAATAGGGCATGAGGTTATGCCTAATAAAACAAAAGTAGAGATGGAAATTTTTTCAAATAAAGCTGAAATTTTTGTCAAACTTGCTCCTGTATATTTAATCGCGGGATTTTTATTGTTGATTGTTCTTTTGATTAAAATGGTTGCGCCAAAACTTAAAATTTCTCTTATATTTAAAGTCATTTATATTTTAAATATTTTAGCCTTTATAGTCCATACTGTAGGACTTGGATTGCGTGCTTACTTAGCAGATCATGCTCCTTGGAGTAATGGATATGAGAGTATGGTTTATATAGCTTGGGCTTTATCTCTTTCAGGAATTTTCTTTTCTAGAAAAAGTCCGATTGCTTTATCTTTGACTTCTATACTTGCGGGTATTGTTTTAGCTGTGGCTCACTTAAGTGAGATGAATCCACAAATTACAAATCTTATGCCAGTGCTTAATTCGTATTGGCTTAGTATCCATGTGTCAGTTATTACTGCTAGCTATGGATTTTTAGGACTTTGTTCTTTGCTTGGAATTTTTACTTTATTGTTAATGTGTTTTTTAAAAGAAAACAATCAATACAATCAAAGTATTTTAAGAAATATCACAGAAGCAACTCGAATTAATGAAATGTCAATGATTTTTGGACTTTGTTTGCTTACTGTTGGAAATTTCTTAGGTGCAATTTGGGCCAATGAGAGTTGGGGTAGATATTGGAGTTGGGATCCAAAAGAAACTTGGGCTTTGGTAAGTATTTTGGTTTATGCGGCTATTTTGCATATTAGAATGATTCCAAAATATTCTAATCAATTTACCTTTGCATTATGGAGTATGTTTGCTTATTGGGTTGTTATTATGACTTATTTTGGAGTAAATTATTTCTTAGTAGGTTTGCATTCTTATGCTGCAGGAGAAGCTGCTCAAATTCCTAGTTATGTTTATTGGGGAGTTGTGATTATGATTGTTTTAGCATTACTTGCAAGAAGAAAGCGTGAGTTTGTAGGCAAACTTTAATGAGCCATATTTTTTGGGTGATTATTTGCACCTCTGGAGCTTTGCTCCTCTTTTTGAGTTTGATAGCTTATTTGATTCTCAGTGATAATAAAAAGAAAAATAAAAAACAAAAAAATACTGAGAATACAGCTAAAGCCCGCAAATTTGATAATGATTTAAATAAGATGATAGCAGCGGCGAGTGATTTAAAATATAGCGATCGTGATTTAAAGGAGTTGGTAAAGCTCTTTGTTCAAACACATAAGCTAGGCTCTAAAACTTCTAAAGAATTAGATGAAAAAACAAAAAATAAATTAGAATTTGTATCCGCTTTAGCTGCTAACCCAAAAGCTAGCCCTCAAACTGTAAGTTTTTTAAATCAAGAGCTTAAAAAAATTTCTGCTTCTTACAAAAAAGAAATCGATGCCTATGAGCAGATGGGTTTAGCAAAAAGAAAAATCAAAGAAGAGAAATAAAACCAGATTTAAATTTTTTAAGCGTATGTGTTTTTAAAGAAATTACAAGCAATTATGGTGGAGTTTATATTTTGATAAAGAGATAAGAGAAGAGATATTACAGAGAGAAAGCATATTTTAAAGGCGCTAAAGGACGAGAGTTTGGGTGATGATATTTGAGATTGGTTGCAAGATGCAAGCAGAAAATATCTTGTTGTTTTACATACCATGATAAATTATAGTGTAGAAAGCTATGGATTATTTGGAGATGAAAGAGAGGTGGGTAGCTTTACAAGCGTAGGACACAAAGGTGTTGATGGTGGATAAGTTAAAACAAAATTTTATTATCACATCTAATAATTACGCGGACAAAAATATGCCTATCAAGGAGTAAGTATGCGTTTTTATAAAATGCTTCTGGCTTTAATCTTAAGTACAAATTTAGCCAATGCTTATGATACTACTATTATTTATAATGAAGATAAACCTATTTTTAAACTTGATTTTTACAATAAAGGAGAAAATACGGTTTTTTGGTGAAACTGTTGCCTCTTCCTATACTTTAAATGAGATCCAAAGAAATGAAATCATTCGTGCGACTCAATTTCGGGCTAATATTATAGGAGCTAGTGCAATCAATTCTTCTCCCATTCCTATCAGTGTAAGTACCTTTGATATTCCAAATGCCAATGCATTATCTTATGATTTCTTTTCTAATCCTATATTTAATAGGGTATTGCAAGGAGAAAGTATAGATACTATTAGACAAGAACTTATAGGTGTATCAGAAGATTTTTTTACTAAAGCAAGTGTAGAATACTTAGGGCATATTAATATGGGAAAGCTTGATTGGTATATAGCTTTCTCATCCTACTACCCTACCTAAAAATGGGAATCAGTTTGATACTTTTTCTACCTTCACCCATGAGCTTTTTCATGCTTTAGGCGTGTTATCTTTAGCTGGTAGTTGTGGAGGAAATTTGGGACAATGTTTTAACGGTTTTTTAAACAGTTTTAGTGATCATTTATATGATCTTAATGGAGTAAAAGCTCAAATAGGAATGAGAATAGTTAAAACCCAAGCAGAGGTAGAAGAAGCTAAGTTAAAAGGAGAGACGGTTTTCTTAGTTAAGGACGATGGTGTTTATATTAATGGCAGTTTTAGCAATGCTTCGGGCAATGTTTATTTTAAAGGAGAAAATGTCGCAGAAGTTATTAAAAATGCTAAACTAGGTTATGATGGGGTTAATGGTATTCCTATCAATGCTTGGGAAGGGATTATATTAGATATGTCTCATATTGAGCTTGATAATTCTTTAATGAGTCATCAAAGTTGGCGTAATTATAACTTCTATATGGAAGCAGAATTAGCCTTGCTTCAGGATATAGGTTATAATTTTGATAGAAAACTTTATTATGGAGATTCTATTTACGAAAGCAATCTTTTAAACTGGCAAAGCGATCATGGTTATTATGCTAGAAAAGATGGCAAATGGCTTATAGGAGAATACAATCCTACAGAATACGGAGTGGGTTTGCATATCTATGGTAAAAATAATATAGCCACTCAAAGCCATGATATTTTATCAAGTGGCGTAGCTGCAAGTGGTATTCGTATAGATGGATCGAATAACCAATTGATTATAGCCAATGATACTAAGGTTTATACCTTAGGGGATTATTCTAATGCTTTATTAATCGCTTATGGAAAAGATCATGTTATTGAACATAATGGAGAATTAAAAGCTACAGGTAAAGAGGGTATAGCCATCAATATAGATTTTGGGGATAACACTCTAGGCAATGCTGAAGAATACCGTGGCTCTTATATACATCAAATGTCTGGTAATAATCAAGACGATCTTGCGGAGTATAACCTAGATGGAGCCTTGGTTAAAAGCTTAAATCTTAATGCTGCTAGCTCTACTATAGGTTCTTTAGCTTCCATTTATATAGCTGATAATGCTTATGTAAACACTATCAACATAGCACAATGGGCTAAGGTAGAAGGAGATATTATTTCTAATTGGGATCCTAATAATGAAAAATTAGCAAATCAATACAAAGATAGCTTTTATACAGATCTTAATTTTGGTTCTGACTCTAGCTTATCAAGAGCTGCTTTCAATGCTTTAGATAATACTTGGAGTGTTAAAGCTAATGTATTAGGTTATGATAATTTTAAAATGAATGTTAATGAGAATCTTAATCTACAAGGTAGTGCTTTTGTTTATGATTTAAACAATAAAGCCCATTTTAGCCTACTCGGTGCAGATGGCATCAACCCTTCTTTATTATATATTAAAAACAATTTCACTCAGGATTCAAATGCTATCCTAACTGCAGGTATTAATGCTAATGGACAAAGTCTAGTATATGTAGGAGGTAATGCTAATTTAGTAGGAGCTTTTAATTTTTACATGTTAAAAGACTTTTATAAAGATAAAGTAGTGTTAGATCCTGATTTAATTAGCGCAAATCAAATTCAAGGTGCTTTTAATTCTATTGTTTATGATAGTAGTCTTGATTTTTCTCCTACTTTAAATTTTATCTATGATGCAAATACAAAAGAATTAGGAGTTGTTCGTGATTATACTCCTTATATTAAAAATTCAAGCGATATTTCTTTAGCTTATGCTTTAAATTCTTTAGCTCAGAATGGAAAATATGAAGATATTGCTTTGCTTTTTAAAGAATTGGACTTTGCTACAGATGCACAAACCATAGCTCAGGGTTTAAACGAGCTTAATGCTAAAGCTTATTTAGACAGTGCTAAAATTTCTTTAGATTTCCAAGAGGAGCTCAATAAAGAAGCCCTAAGCGAATATGCCAATGAATGGCAAAGCTTCGTAACCCCATTTGGAACTTATCAAAGCTCAAGAGCTAATGGAGATTTTGATGCTTATAAAGGCTATGGAGGTGGAGTAAAGGCAAAGCTATTAAGGGATTTGATAGTTTCAATTTAGGATTTAATTTGGTGTTAAATACTAATAATATAGATATAGATGATACCTTAGCTAATACAAAAACCACAGGGGCATATGCAGGCATTTTTTCTAAATATGATTTAGAAGATTTTTATCTTTTAGGAAGTTTTAGAATGGGTTATGAGCATACCAAGCTTAATAGAAATGTAAACATAGGAGCTTTTAGTGCAAATTATAATTCTAAGTTTAATTCTTATCTTATTAGTGAAATGGTAGGTATAGGTAAAAGCTTTAATCACTATGGGGTAAGCTATGGACCTTTAGCTTATATAGAACACAGCTTCTTACATCACTTCGCTATCAATGAAGAAAATCAGAACTCTACAGCTTTAAATATTGATTCTAAAAATTTCCATGCTTTAAATTCTTTTATGGGATTTAATGTAAATTATGAAAAAGGTATGAGTGACAAAGCTATTGTGAATTTTTATTTCTTGGGTGGATGGAATCATTATTTCTTAGACTCTTTAAAAAACAATGCCAGCTTTAAAGATGCAAGTTTAAATAAATTCTATACCAAAAGCAAACTAAGCAATCAAGATTCTTTATACCTACAAGGAGAAATTGATTTTACTCATAATCAATCTTTCTTTACAAGATTAATGCTTTCAAGTGATATTAAAGATAATATAGACTTTAGCACCAAACTTGAAGTAGGAGCTAAGTTTTAGTAAAACACAAAAAAATAAAGCCTTGTGATTATGATATTATTAGGCTTTATTTTATACTTTTAAACTTAAATTGTTTTTTGTTGATCTTTGTTTTATATTTATCCTTTTTAAATTTTCAAGTAATCTTTGCTAATGTTTAAAGAGTTTTAGTTTTTGCAAATTGCTATATATAAAAGTAAGGATTTTAAAGCAATAAAAGCTATAAAAGCTACTTAAAGATTATATTTATAATACAAGAAAAGATAAAATCATTTATTTAGACTTGCAAAGTGATGTAGAAAAGTATAAAAGAGAATGAAAATTTTTTAAATACAGCTTAATTTTTAATTGTTTATCGTTGATAATCTTTCATCTTTTTATAAGCATATAAAATATATGTAAATTCTTAGAAGAAATTTTTTGCACATATTTTTGAATTGATCAAAAGATATTAATTACCATTCTTACAAAGTTTTGATTTATTGGCTTTTATTTGTTAAGTGAGATAAATTGATATAAGAAGTAATGGTGCGCTCAAGAGGATTCGAACCTCTGACCTTTTGAACCGCAATCAAATGCTCTATCCAGCTGAGCTATGAGCGCATCTTTTTGTATTTTTAAAGATGTAATTGTATAAAAAATTTTCTTAAAATTAGGTTATTTGTTTAAGATTTTATCTTCAAATTCTAATTCTTTCTTTCTTTTTTTGCGATAAACGATTAAGCCACTTAATAAAATAAAACATATAAGAGCAAAAACATACCAAGTTGCATGTTTAACATTGCTTAAAAACAAATCATTAGTATTCATACCGAAAAAACCTACTATCAGATTAAGAGGTAAAAATATTGCAGATAATATGCTTAAAAAATATAAGCTTTGATTCATTTTTTCATTTTTAATTGCACTCATTAATAAATGAAGCTCGTTTAATCTAGTGATAATTTCTTTGTTGTTTTTTAATGTAACCCCGACAGCAAAGATAATAGGCTTTAAAGCTTTTTTATGCGGGCTTGTCCCTGCTAATAAATTCAATGCCTCATCAAGCAAGGAAAGGTTTTTTAAATTTTTATTGATTTTTTGTTTTAGGATAAAACTTTTTTTAAAGAAATTTTTGATCAAATTGCCTTTTAAAAGTATATTTTCTTTGCGTTCTAAAATGCGTTCAAAGTAAGCATTTTCATTTTTACAATCCTCTAAAATAGCCCGAATGGTGCTTAAAAAATCATTTAAAGAAAAAGGTTTAAATTGAGCATTTTCAAGTTTGAAAATTGTATCATCCTCAAATCCAAAAACACTGAAATTCGCCTTTTTTGTTTTTGAGCTGTAAGAATTTAAAATCAAAATTTTTTGCCCTAAAAAATCCATATATAAAGTATTTAAATTTTTATTTGCAAGAAATTTGCTTAAATTCTCATCGCATACCATTGGTTAGCCTTTTGGCGTAAAATTCGTATTTGAATTTTTTAAATTCAGACTTTTTTATCGCCTCTCGTGCTTGCGCTACTAAGGTTAAATAATAATGTAAATTATGCAAACTAGCCAAGCGAAAAAAGGTTAATTCTTTAGCTTTAAAAAGATGGTTTAAATATCCGCGTGAGAAATTACGACAGGTATAGCATAAGCATTCATTATCAATGCTTTCATGATCGTTGATAAATTCAGCTCTTTTGATATTAAATTTGCCAAAATTGGTGAAAAAAGTTCCATTTCTAGCATTTCTAGTAGGCATAACACAATCAAACATATCCACCCCTCGCTCTATGTTTTCAACCAAATCCTCAGGAGTTCCAACCCCCATAAGGTAGCGGGGGCGATTTTCATCTAAAAAAGGGTTTAAATTTTCCACAGTTTCATACATAAGAGCATTTTCTTCACCTACGCTAAGTCCTCCTATAGCAAGTCCATCAAAATCCATTTCATTAAGGGCTAAAGCACAGCGTTTGCGTTCTTCATAATCGGTTCCCCCTTGTATGATTCCAAAAATATTTTGTTTTAGACCTAGTCCTTGAATTTGCATTTGTTTGTGATAATCAATCGCTTCTTTTGCCCATTTTATAGTTCTATCTACTGAAACTTTAATGCGTTCTTTTGTAGCAGGAAGGGCGATAAGATCATCTAGTATCATCATGATATCACTATTTAAATCATATTGAGTATCTAATACGCTTTTAGGAGTAAATAAATGCTTAGAACCATCTATATGGCTTTTAAATTCTATACCCTCTTGAAAATGTTTAGAATTAGCAGAAAGTGAAAAAGCTTGAAAGCCACCACTATCAGTAAGAAAACTTCTATCAAATTTTGTAAAGCCGTGCAAACCACCAAAATGTTTTACGATTTTAGAACCAGGCCTTAAATACATATGATAAGTGTTTGCTAGGATGATTTTTGCATTAAGTTGTTCTTTAAGATCAATTGCATCAAGGCTTTTTACAGCACCTACTGTGCCTACTGGCATAAAAATAGGGGTTTCAAAAGTGCTATGAGCTGTTGTTATCTCACATACTCTAGCTAGGTTGTCTTTATGCTTTAATTTAAATTCCATTTGTTATAATTTCCTTTTTGGAGTGCAAAATGAATCATATTTTAATAATAATTGATGGTATTTTAGCAAAGCATTTCTTAGAAAGGCTTTGTTTTGAAAAAGGCTTGGGATATTTTTTTACCATAGTTTGCCAAAATGAAGAAAATATAAATTTAGGTGCAAATAGCGAATATATTGAATTTCATCATTTTGATCCCACTAGCACAGCCCGCCTTGAAACTCTTATGAATAAATCTTTCAAACAAGCTTTTATCTATATGCAAGATGAATTTGAAACTAAAAAAACCTACGAAGCTTTGCGTTCTTTAGATGCAAATTTAGAGATTGAGATCATGGATTTTTGGGGTTTGAATATTAATGATGTTCATACAAATTTAGCCGATGCTAGAATGACTTTGAGCCGAAGATTTATGGATTTTTTGCCTGATATTGCTTTAACGGCTTATTGTGTTGGATTGGGTGTTGGGGAGGTTATGGAAGTTAAAATTCCTGCAGGGTCGATTTTTGCATACAGGCATATTAGCTCCATACAGCAAAAAAGATGGCGTATAGTACTCATTTATAGAAATTCTAAAATTTATTTTGTTAAGCCATCTTTTGTTTTACAGCCTAACGACAGCATTTTAATCGTAGGCGATCCCGCTGTTCTTCAAAGTATTTTTCACAATATCAGAGGTAAAGCAGGACAATTTCCACTTCCTTTTGGGAGCAATATCTTCACTCTTATTGATATGAAAAAAATGAGTGAAGATACACAAGAAAGATTACTAGATACCACTTTGCAATTGGTTAAAAAAAGCAATGCTAAGAAATTTTTTATAAGGGTGCTTAATCCTAAATTGGGTGCTTTATATGATAAAATGAAGCAACTTTCAGATGAGCAAGAAAGTATATTTTTTGATTTTTTTAATACAGATTTTGCAAATTTAAATTCTTTCTTGGAAAATAATGATATAGGTATTATTCTTACAGATTTTAAACATTTTGAGCAAGAGAAAAAAACTTTTTTTGAATTGAAAATTCCTATTTTGAAAATAGGTGAGGGTAAATTCGAAAATATTCAAAATGCTGTTATTTTAAGTACTAATGAAACCGAACTTGAAAATAATGCAAATGTGATCACAGATCTTAGTAAGCAACTTGATTTTGATATTACTTTGTATTATTATAATCCTAATTTGCAAAATACTACAGATATGGAGGAGTATTTTGGAAGTTTATCTAAGCTTTACGATAAGAATATCCAAATTATAAGCAAAAATGATGAAAATCCTATTTTATCTTTATCTTACCGTGCAGATTTGTTGCAATTTGTGAGTTTTGAAAAAGAGCTTTTGGAGGGAGAATTTAGCAAAAGTTTAAGCACTAATCTCAATAGACATTATTCTAAAATGAGGCAAAATTATCAACTTTTCATACCTGTAGAATGAGAATCATTTAAGGCTTATGATAAAGTATTATTTTTTTAGGAGCTTGTTTTTTAGTGTTTCAAAAAAGATTTTTATTTTAAATTTTCTTAGCTTTATGGCTTAGAACTAAGAAAATGATTAGCCCTAATTTGCTAGAATAGATTTAATTTCAAAATAAAAGTAGAACAATGCAAATAAATGTAGATTTAAAAGAAAACGCTTACAAGGTTTATATAGACGAGTTGGATAATTTAGAATTAGATACTAAGGTTTTTATACTTTCAAATCCTAAAATTTCAGGACTCCATTTAAAAACACTATTGTCTAAAATTAAGGCTAAAGAGCTTTTTATAGCGACGATAGAAGATGGTGAAGAATACAAAAATTTACTCACTTTGGAAAAAATTTTAAATCAAATGTTTAATTCCAAACTTAACCGAAAAAGTATATTGATAAGCTTTGGAGGTGGAGTAATTAGCGATATGGGTGGATTTGCGGCAAGTATTTATCAAAGGGGGATTGATTTTATCAATATCCCTACTACGCTTTTAGCTTGTGTGGATGCTGCAGTAGGTGGCAAAACAGGAGTTAATAATGCTTTTGGAAAAAATTTAATAGGCACTTTTTATCAGCCTAAAGCTGTGTATTGCGAAAGTGAATTTTTAAGAACCTTAGGTAGAAGAGAATTGGCCGCAGGGATGGCTGAATTTATCAAAATGGCAGCAATGTTTGATAGGGATTTGCTTGAATTTATAGAAGCGATTGATAAGGAAAGTTTTTTAAATGCGACTTGCGAAAACGAAATTTGTACTCAAATTATTTCTAAAAGCGTAGAGCTTAAGGCAAGAGTTGTGGAGTGTGATGAGAAGGAATCAGGCTTAAGAATGCTTTTAAATTATGGTCATACCTTTGCTCATGTGATAGAAAATTTTACAGATTATAAACAATATTTACATGGTGAAGCAGTGGCTATAGGGATGAATATGGCAAATCGCTTGGCTTTAAAATTAGGATTATTAAGTAAAGAAGAATGCGAGAGAATAGAAAAAATTTTACTTCAATTTAATTTGCCAACGCATTATAAAATCGAAAACATCAACGAGTTTTATGAGGCTTTTTTCATGGATAAAAAAAGTGCTAATCAAAAATTAAATTTCATTCTTGCAAATTCTTTGGGCAAGGGACTCATAAAAGGTGATATTGCCAAAGAAATGATATTGGAAACCTTGGAAGAATTTCAATGAGAAAAATCCTTCTTTTACTTTGCTTTAGTCTTTTTGCTTTTGGCGATATAAATCGCACTATTATTAATAATATCAATGAAAAAATAAGCAATTTAGACACTGTCATTGGAGCTAGTATTTGGGATGTACGCTATGAAAATTTTATCAAATATCAAGATATAAATGATGAACTTATTATCTTAAATTTAGAATTAAAAAAAATAGAAGATGTGCATTTACAAGATGAATTAAAACGAAAAATAGCAACTTTAGAAGAACAGCTTAATGTCCTTAAAGAGTATAAAGAATTAAACTTTGCCCATAGTCTTAGTGCACCTGAAGATATAGAAACTTTATCTAAGCTCACCAATCCTTTTGCGATTATTGGGGCTTTTTCTCATATTAAAAAATTAAGAGGAGAAAAAGAAGAATATGCCTTTAAATTTAATGATTTTAAGAATTTGGTAGAAAAAATCAGAGAAAAGAATTTAGAACTCAAAGAATTAGTCAATCTAGAATCAAATATCGAAAATATAGAAGCATTAAAAGCATCAGATAAAAAACTTGAAGAATTTGATCAAGCCTTAAAATTTGCTAGTGTTTCTTATTCTGTTTATGAAAAAAAGATTGATGATGAAATTGCAAGAGTAAGTGCTGAAATCAAAGCGCAGGGTTTAAGAGCGATTAATATAGTCATAGCTATTGTTATTGTTGTAGCTATTGCTTTTATGTTAAAACTTGTTGCTAAAAAATACATAAAGGATAATGAAAGATACTACACAGCAACAAAGATTATCAATTTTATTAACCTTAATATCATTTTTCTTATTTTGCTTTTTGCTTATATAGAAAATATAACCTATCTTGTTACTATACTTGGTTTTGCATCAGCAGGCTTAGCTATTGCTATGAAAGATATGTTTATGTCTATGCTTGGATGGTGTGTGATCGTTTTTGGTGGAAGCTTTAGAGTAGGGGATCGTGTAAAAGTTTTTCAAAATGATACTACTTATGTGGGGGATATTATAGATATTTCTTTTTTGCGTATCACTTTATATGAAGATATTACACTTGAAACTTATAGTAAAAATCGTAGAGCAGGGCGTATTGTTTTCATACCCAATAATTATGTTTTTACAAATCTTATTTCTAATTATACTCATCATGGAATGAAAACGATTTTAGATGGTATAGATATTAGCGTTACTTTTGATTCTAACATAGAAAAAGCTCAAGCTATAGTTGAAGAAGTTGTCAACCGCCTAGCAAAGGGCTATACAGAACTAGCCAAAAAAACAATGAAAAGACTGCAAAATGAATACAGCATAAGAAATCCCAAAGTAGAGCCTAGATTTTTTGTCTTTTTTGAACATTGGGGGATGAGAATATCTGCTTGGTATATGACAAATTCATACGCAGCATTGATACTTCGAAGCGCTATCAGTAAAGAGATTATTAAAGAATTTAACAAGCATGAGGATATTAAAATAGCTTATCCATCTCAAAATTTATATTTAGGAAATTTAAATCAAGCTCCTTTTGAGACTCATTATAATTCTATGCATTTTCATACAAAGGATAACAATTGAAAGAAAAAGTTTTTTTTAAAACCTTTGGATGTCGCACCAATATATACGATACAGAGCTTTTGAAAAGCTATGTAAAAGATTATGAAATCGTAAATGATGAAGAAAAAGCACAGATTATCGTAGTTAATTCTTGCACTGTTACCAATGGTGCAGACAGCGGAATAAAGTCTTATATTAATTCCATGCAAAAAAAGGGTGTTAGAGTTATACTTACGGGTTGCGGTGCAGTGAGTAAAGGCAAAGAACTTTTGGATAAAAAACAAGTTTTTGGGGTGCTTGGAGCATCAAATAAAGATAAAATCAATGAATTTTTGGGTTTAAAAACAAGTTTTTACGAGCTTGGAAATTTAAATTTTATTGATAAAGATATAGTTTGTGAGTACGAAAATCACACCAAAGCCTTTGTTAAAATTCAAGAAGGTTGCGATTTTGCTTGTTCTTATTGCATTATCCCTAGCGTGCGTGGGAAATCAAGAAGTGTTGATGAGCAGGCTTTGTTAAGGCAGGTTGAAATTTTAGGAGCAAATGGCTATAGCGAAGTGGTTTTAACAGGTACAAACATAGGTTCTTACGGACTTAAAAATGGAACAACACTAGGTAAGCTTTTGCAAAAAATGGGTCAAATTTCAGGTATAAAACGCATAAGACTTGGTAGTTTAGAGCCTGCTCAAATTGATGAAAGTTTTTTAGAAATTTTAGATGAAAGATGGATGGAGCGACATTTACATATCGCTTTGCAACATACAAGTGAAAAAATGCTTCGCATCATGAGAAGAAGATCGCATACAGATAATGACTTGAAGCTTTTTAATACCATAGCCAGTAAAGGATATGCTTTGGGGACTGATTTTATCGTAGGGCATCCAGGGGAAACCGAGGAGCTTTGGCATGAGGCTTTAAAGCATTTTCAAGAATTTCCACTTACTCATATCCATGCTTTTATTTTTAGCCCTAGAAACAACACGCATTCAGCCACCATGAAAGATACTATAAATGGTGCTGTGGCTAAAGAAAGATTAAATACTTTAAAAGTTATTATAGAAAATAATAACTATGAATTTAGAAAAAGAGTTAAAACTCCACTTGAAATTTTAGTTGAAAATCAAAAAGATGGTTTTTTTGAAGGTTATGATCAGTTTTTTAATAAAATAAAAATCAAAAGCAGTAAAGATATAGCAAAAGAATGGCTAAAATTAGAGCGATATGAAGTGCAAGAAAAGCATAATTTCGCAGACTTAGAGGGTAAAAAATGAAAAACAAAAAAATTATATTGATATCTTTTCTTATCTTGTGTTTGCTTTTTGGAATTTTGTATTTTAAAAATGAACCTAAATACATAGATGAAAATCTTTACCAAAGTTTATTAAGTCAAAATTTAATCGAAAAAGCAGTGATTGATAAGGATGAAATTTGGCTTAAAGCTAAGGGTGAGAGCTATGTGATCGTAAAAGATGGTGTAGATATTAAAACCCTTTTATCAAAAGTTCCTGTGGAAATCAAAAAAGACAGTACTTTGTGGGTATTTTTTGTTATATTTGTATTTCTTATCGCGCTTTTATTAAGTTTTGTTTATTTTGCACGAAAAAAAGAATTAGCTAAGTATCCTATATCTAGTAAAACTCAAACCCAAACTTCTACCACAAATTTAGAAAGTTCCAATATAAAACCTGTGATTTCTAATATCACCTTTAATGATGTAGCAGGCGTGAGTGAAGTAAAAATGGAGCTTAGTGAACTTGTGGATTTTTTGCAAAATCCTAAAAAATACAAAGAATTTGGTGTAAAAATGCCAAAGGGTGTTTTAATGGTAGGTCCTCCAGGGGTAGGGAAAACTTTGATTGCTAAGGCGGTTGCAGGCGAAGCAGGGGTACCTTTTTTTTATCAAAGCGGATCAAGTTTTGTTGAAATTTATGTAGGAATGGGAGCTAAAAGAGTAAGGGAGCTTTTTTCTAGAGCTAAAATGATGGCTCCAAGTATTATTTTTATTGATGAAATTGATGCGGTGGGTAAAGCAAGGGGTGAAATGTCTAATGTCGAAAGAGATAGCACCTTAAATCAACTCTTAACCCAAATGGATGGTTTTGAAGATAATAGTGGTGTTATCGTAATCGCCGCGACTAATAAAATCGAGCTAATGGATCCTGCTTTACTTCGTTCAGGGCGTTTTGATAGACGCATTTTCTTATCTTTGCCAGATTTTAAAGATAGGCTTAAAATTTTAGAAATTTACATGAAGGGTAAAAATAACAATATTGATTTAAATAAAATTGCAAAAGCAAGTGTAGGTTTTAGCGGTGCTGGACTTGAAACCTTAGTTAATGAAGCGGCTATCAATGCTTTAAGAAGAAATAGTTCTTTGGTGGAAGAAAGCGATTTTTATGCTGTACTAAATAAGGTGCTTTTAGGAAAGAAAAAAATTCTAAGTTTTAATGATGAAGAAAAGGGTATACAAGCGACTTATCAGGCCGCAAAAGCTTTGAGTGCGTATTATTTTGATATAGGATTTGAGAAAATTACTCTTATTGAAGATCGTTTTAAGGAATACGAGCATGCCATTCGCTCAAAATCAGAACTTATCAATCGCATTAAGGTTTATTTAGCAGGCTCTAGAGCTATGAGTTTGATTTATAATGAAAGCTATACAAACTCACAGAATGATTTTTTAAAAGTTAAAGAATTGCTTGATTATATGATAAGCTTTGGTATGCTTGAAGAACCAAATTTAAACGAAATTAAAAGGGAGCTAGATGAGTTTTTATTCCCTTTAAAAGAAAAAATTTCAACGCTTGCTAAAATTTTACTTGAAAAAGAAAAGATAGAGTATAACGATGTTAAAGAAGTAGTTCAGGTTTAAAGTATCTATATGGCTTTAGATTTTGTCATCTATCTTAGACTTTAATAAATTGTTTTAGTCGTCATATTCTGTATATAAAATCGTACCATTAAAATCAATATGTACTTCTATATTGTTAGTAAGCTTGATTTTGTAATAATTGATTTTTCTTTCGATTTCTCTAGCTTTTGTGTTGGGAAATTTGTTTTGAATGATATTTGTTAAATTTGGAGGTAAAAAATTTAAATCAAAAGGAAAGACCTTACTTTCTATCTCTTTCCATGAACCATCGCTTTCAAATTCTAATTCTGTCCCATCGCTCAAATAAACCTCATAAGCGTGCTTATCTCTTTGTACTATACCTATGGGAGCTTGAAAATTATTTTTTAAAAATTCTTTAGAAATACTTGGAAGCTCATCGGGAGATATTATAATATCAGCGTTTAAAAAAGTGGATAAGATAGCTATAATGCCGTAAAATTTTATTTTCAAAAGTTTTTCCTATTTATTATTTTGCACTAAATTTTAGTGAATTTATGTGAATTTTATGTGAATTTCAAGACAATAACATAAATATTTTAAAGGTTGTTTTTGGTTGTAATTTTACTGATTCTCTTAAATATCTTATTCTATTTTACAATTCCTTATGGGTATTATAATTTGCTTGGGTTAAATATTTTGTTTTTCAAAGGAGCTTATTGGCAAATTTTAAGTTCAATGTTTATGCATGGAAATTTAACTCATCTCATCCTTAATATGATAGTTTTATTTCAATTTGGTCGTATTTTAGAGTCTTATTTAGGTGCTTTGCGTTTCTTTTTATTGTATATAATTGGCGGATTGATGTGTTCGCTTTTGAGTGCTTTTTATGTATATTTTTCTTTTTATTATTTTGGTGGGATGATAAATCTTGTAGGAGCAAGTGGAGCAATTTGTGTTTTGATGGGGTATTATGCTTTTCTTGATAAAAGTAGTACAAAGGGTCTTATAGTCGCTATTTTACTAATGAGTTTTGCTCCATTGCTTATGGGTGTAAATGTCGCATGGTATGGGCATATTTTTGGTTTTATTTGTGGATATTTTTTAGGGAAGTTAAGGAGAAAAATTTGAAAAAAATATATATATTAAGACATGCAAAGGCTGTTAAGGATGAGGAAGTGCAAGATTTTGATAGGAAGTTAAATAAAAGAGGTAAAGAAGACTTAGAAAAGCTTTTTTATAATTTAAAAACCCATGCGATAAAATTTGATTTTATACTTTCAAGTCCATCTAAACGCACTGCTAAGACAGCTAAAAAAATAGCCGAATTTTATAATTTTGACAAGGAAAAAATTCAATTTATAGATGAGCTTTATCTTGCTAATTTGTCTAAAATATATCAAATTTTACAAACTATCGATAAAAAATATAATGAAGTTTTATTAGTAGGGCATAATCCTACTTTAATGGAACTTGGAGAATTTTTAGGCTCTTTATGTTTGACTTCTTTTCCTACTTCATCTATGCTTTGCTTAGAATTTGACATAGAAGACTTTAAGGATTTAAAAGCGCATAGCGGAAAAGTGATATTTTTTGAACATGTGAGAAAATTAAAAGAGGAAAAGGAGTTGGATTAATTACTTCCAACCCTCGATATAGTTTTTGAGTTTTCTACCCACTTTTGGATGTTTGAGTTTTTTAATTGCAGAGCTTTCTATTTGTCTTACTCTTTCGCGTGTAACATTTAATTCTTTACCTATTTCTTCTAAAGTTCTATCGCTTTCATCGTCCATTAGACCAAAACGCATACGAATAACTGCTTTTTCTCTATCGTTTAGTTGATCAAGAACTTCATCAATTTGCTCTTTTAAATCATCTTTTAAAATGTGATCCATAGGCGAGAGTGAATTTCTATCTTCTACAAAATCCCCAAATTTGCCATCATCTTCACTGCCAATAGGCGCCTCAAGTGAAATAGGCTCTTTTGTGATTTTAATCACTTGCTTAACCTTATCCACACTAAGTCCTACTTCTTTGGCTATAACACTTACATCAGGCTCTTTTCCGTCTTTTTGCAAATGCTCGCGTATAATTTTATTGATTTGATTGATGGTTTCTATCATATGAATAGGTATTCTTATAGTTCTAGCTTGGTCTGCGATCGCTCTTGAAATAGCTTGTCTTATCCACCAAGTTGCATAGGTTGAAAATTTATATCCTCTTTTGTACTCAAATTTATCCACTGCTTTCATAAGACCTATATTGCCTTCTTGGATAAGATCTAAAAAAGGTAAACCACGGTTTGTATAACGCTTAGCAATACTTACAACAAGACGCAAATTTGATTTAGCCATTCTAGTTTTAGCTTCATCAGAAATTTTTTTACCTCGTTTGATTTGCTCTAAAATTTCTTTCAAGCGCTCTTTTTCTAAGTCAAAGCTTTTCTCGCTCGCTTCTTTAGTTTGAAAAAGTTTTTTTATCTCCATGTAAGTGCTTACCATAGTCGTTTCAAGCGCTCTTTCGGTAATTTCTTCCTTGCTTAATTTTGTAATATCTTTTAAGATATTAGCATGACGATTTTTTAATTCTTCAGAAAACATTGGCAAACGGTATTCTAGGCGTTTTAATTCTTTATCGAATTCTTCATCGCTTTTTAAGGCAGTTTCCATTGATTTTACAATTTCACTGATGAGTTTAGAAGTTGGACCTAGATCCATCAGCTTTTCTTTTAGAATATTTTTCTTAAAAGCAATTCCAAGTTTGTCTAAAATTTCATCTCCACTTTCTTTATCTTTAGAAACTTTTAGCCAATCTTTTTTTGCCTTCTCTAAAGCTTTAAATTTTTCTATGACTTTTAAAGTTCTTTCATCTTCTTTTTTGCTTGTTTTTTTAGGAGTTTCTTCTTCATTTTCTAATTCTTCATCGTTTTCTTCATCCTCGTCCTCTAGTTCATCAAGCTTATCATCATTTTTTTCTTCATCATCAAAGCTTTTGAAAAGTTCTTTTACTCTTCTTTCTCTATTGATCAGTGGTTCACGATAATCTAAAATAAAGTCAATCAAATAAGGCACGGAACAAAAAGCATCTATGATAATATCTTCACCAAGTTCAATTTTTTTGGAAATTTCGATTTCTTCATCTTTATTTAAAAGTGCAATTTGCCCCATTTCTCTTAGATACATACGCACAGGAGAATCCGATCTGCTCCATTCTAGCAAATCATTTTCATTGGCTAAATCAAATTCATTCTCAAGACTAGTATCTTGCAATTTTTGTTTTTCTTCTTGCAATCTTTTTGCATCTTCTATATTTTTCATTTGTGCAATTTCAGCAGCCGAAAATAACTGTACTTTATACTTTTTCATTAAAGTTTGGACTTTTTTGGCAGTGGCTGAATTAGGTTGCTTGCTGAAGTATTTTACTAATTTTTCGTAAGTGATATAATCTTTTTCGTTTTCTTTAAAGAGCTCTTCAAGTTCCATATCTTGGGTTTTGGCATTCATTGAACTTCCTTAACTTTTATATAAGCTTTAGATTTTATCTAAATTTTGCTTAATATTTGTATAAAATTTAGTTCTTATTGTTTAAATATTTTTTCAAATTTTTCCAAAGCCCTGTTAAAATTATAATTTTTTCTTTTTAAGATATAAAAATTACGCCAAAGATTAATATTTTTTAATTTTACCTCATATAAAATTGAATTTTTTAATTCTTTTTCTATACTTTTTTTAGAAAAAATAGAAATAGCATTTTTTTGGATAACGAGTTCTTTAATAGCAGACATTCTATCGAGCTCTAAAAAGAATTTAAGTTTTTTGGAAACATCGCCTATTTCGTTTAGAAATTTATCTCTAAGCCCTGAGCCTGTTTCACGCAAAATCCATTTTTGTTTAAGTAATTCATCGATATAAAATTCTTTTTGGCTTAAATTTTTATTACTACTAGCAACTACAAGTTCATCTTTTTGCCAAAATTCCATTTTTAACCCTTCGTGATCGATTAAAGTAGGATTAAGTTCTGCTTCAACAATGGCAAATTCTATATCTCCATTTTTTAATAAATTTAAACATTCTTTTGAATTTTGAGTTTGAAAATGTATTTTAACATTGCTAAATTTAGATTTAAAATCAAATAAAATAGGAGCAAGAAAGTGTTCAGCTATGCTTTGAGTAGCAGCGATCTTGATTTCTCCTAAGAGGGTATTTTCATCATTAAGTTCTTCTAAGCTTTTGTAATAATCTTGCACAAGTTTTAGCCAAATTTTACCCAAATATAAAGCTTTTGGAGTAGGTAAAAGCTTTTTTCCTAGTCTTTCAAACAATGCTCCGCCTAAGTCCTGCTCTAAATTTTTAATAATGATGGAAACATTAGGTTGTGTGATGGAAAAATTATTGGCGGTATTTGTAGGACTTTGAGTATTTAAAAGATCTAAAAAAATTTCCATATCTTTGATTTTCATTGAAGTTCTTTCTATCTTTTTTGATTAAAAAAATTTATTATAAAAATTAAAATAATATATTTTTATTATAATATAAAAATGACTATAATGGCAAGAAAATATTTAATTGTAATTTTATAATTGCAAATTAAAGGAGAAAACATATGATAAAAAAAATAGAGCATTATAAAAATATACTGATTTCAAATTTTAAAGGTTTGATTTTTACAGCCTCTATAGTGTTTTTTGCAATGTATCTTTCAAGTGTTCAAAGTATTAAAGATACAACCCATTTAGCAGCAGCTGCTTTTGCTATTATTATAGGAGCATTACTTTCACCTTGGTTTTTTAAATACCAACATCATTTACAAGCAGGAGTGCACTTTAGTGCTAAAAAACTTTTAAGATTGGGTATTATCTTATATGGTTTTAATATTACTCTAACCGAACTTTTAAGTGTGGGATTAAAAGGCTTTATACTTTCTATGATAGTTATATTTTTTATTTTTATTTTAGCTTTGATTGTGGGTGTAAAGGTTTTTAAACTAGATAAAGAAACTTCCATGCTAGTAGGTGCTGGAAGTGCTATTTGTGGAGCAGCAGCTGTTTTAGCCTTAGAATCAAGCTTAAAAAGTGATCCCTTTAAAGGAATTCTAGCCGTTGGTACAGTGGTGATTTTTGGGCTTGTTTTTATGTTTTTATATCCCATAGTTTTTTCTTTAGATCTTTTTCCTTATTTTAATCAACATGCTATGGGTATATTTATGGGTGCAACTTTACATGAGGTAGCCAATGTTGTAGGAGCTGCTGAAATGGCGAAAGATATGGCAAATTTTGATCAAAGTGCTTCAAATATTGCCATTATTATAAAGATGATGAGAGTGATTTTGCTTGTGCCATTTTTATTGATTATAACTTATTTTTTTGCTAAAAATCAGCATTCAAGTAAGGAAAAAACAGAAAAAAATATAAGTATTCCTTATTTTGCATTTATTTTTTTAGGAGTGATTGTTATAAATACTTATTTGGCAAGTAGGGAAAATTTTCTTGGAATTTCTACAAGTGATATTATATCTTTTGGAAAATTACTTTGTACTCTTTGTATTGTTTTTGCTATGGCTGCTTTAGGACTTCAAATCGACTTTAAAAAATTCTTAAAAAGTGGCTCAAGAGTTTTTGGTTTAGCTTTTGTTTTGGGATTGGTTTTGGTTTTTGGAGGATATTTTCTGACCCTATTTTTTCGAGGTATACTTTGGTAATAAAAATTACTATTTAGAAAAAATTATTTTTTTATAAAAATATGCTATAATTCTCACGCAAATCAAAATTTTATTAAAAAAGGATAAAAAAATGAAAAAAATGTTTTATGGCATCGCAGCCTCTTTGATACTTGCAACAAGTTTGAGTGCTGTTTCTTTCAATCAAGATAGCTTGAAAGTTAGTTTTGAAGGATATAAGACCGAAGATATGGTAGGAGTGGGTGGAGAATTTAAAGATGTTAAATATAAATTTTCTAAAAATACTAGTACTTTGGCAAGCTATTTAAAAGGTGCTAGAGCAGTGGTAAATCCAAGCAGCGTTTTTATGGGTGAGGGCAATGAAATCATTACAGATAATCTTGCTAAAGTATTTTTCCCTAGTTTGCTTGGAAATTCAGATATTAAAGTGGTTTTTAAAGATGTAGTTACAGGTGAGAATAAAGGCGTGATCTCAGCTAGAGTAACTATAGATAAAAAGAGCACGCTTGTGCCTTTAAGCTATACTATAGAAAACAATAAATTTGTAGCCAAAGGACAGCTTGATTTACATGCTTTTAAAAATAGCTCTCAAGCTCTAAAAGCTTTGAGTGATGTTGCACCAGGACATGGCGGAATTTCATGGCCTTTAGTAGATATCGTTTTTAGCGCTGATGTAGTACAATAATTACAAAGTGGTATTCATACCACTTTGAGTATTTTTTAAAACGCAATACCTTCTTAAGCCATTTTCAAAAATATCATAATCTTTCAACCCTTCTACTTCATCAAAAATTTCACTTCCTTTCCAAAGTATAAAAATTGTTTTTTGATCACTTATATTTAAACAAAGTTTTATTAAGGGTTTTACATCCATAAGAGCTCTTGAAGTGATAATATCGGCTTTAAATGAGCTTTTATAATTTTCAACTTTTTCTTTGTATACGGTTAAATTTGTTAAGTTACATTCTATTTTGATACTTCTTAAAAATGCAGCTTTTTTTGGATTGGGTTCAAAAAGATGAAAATTGCTTGGTAAAATAAAGGCTAAAAAAATAGCAGGAAAGCCAGCACCGCTACCGATATCGACTATATTTTTTGCCTTTGAAAAATCAAAATATTTAAGAATTTCAATGCTATCTAAAATATTTTCATCTATATTTTTTAATTGAGTGAGATTATGAATGCGGTTAAATTTATTTAGAATTTCTTTATAGATTTTAAGCTTAGCCCTAAAATCTTCTTCATTAAAATCAGATAAAATTAAATTTAAAAAATCCAAATTCAAAGTAAATGCCCCATTTGATTTTGTTTTACCTCTAAATAATTTGCATTGAAGCGGTTAGGATTTATAAGTATAGGAACGCGCGCCATGATTTTATCTTGTATAGAGTGAATTTTTTGTGGATTGTTAGTAAGTAAATTAACCTTAGAAATTTTATAATGTTTTAGTATAAATTCTACTATTTCATAAGTTCTCTCATCAGCCTTAAAGCCTAGTTGGTGATTAGCTTTTATGGTATCAAAACCCTTATCTTGCAAAGCATAAGCATTGACTTTATTAAAAAGTCCAATTCCACGTCCTTCTTGCCTTAGGTAAATCACCATTCCACCATGTTTTTCTATATATTTTAATGAAAATTCAAGTTGTTCTCCGCAATCGCATTTTAAGCTTCCTAAGGCATCCCCTGTTAAACATTCTGAATGAATTCTTAAATTTAGGATATCTTGTGGAGTGTTTTTAAATATACATAAATGTTCTTTTTCTCCTTCTTTGAAGCTTTGAATTTGAAAACTACCCCATTTGCTAGGTAGATTTGCAATTTCTGAAATTTTTATATCCATTTGCTACTCTTTATAATCAAAATTATGATAACATTGTAGCAAAAAAAGGACAAAAAATGTTTAAAAGATTCCGCAGACTTAGACTTAATGAGAGTTTAAGGGCTATGGTAAGAGAACACACTCTTAGTATTAATGATTTTATTTATCCTCTTTTTGTTGTAAATGGTAAAGGAATTAAAAAAGAAATTTCATCTATGCCTGATGTATTTCAAATGAGTTTAGATGAAATTTTAAAAGAATGTAAAATCATAAGCGAGCTGGGTATAAAAGCGATTATTCTTTTTGGTGTTCTTGAAAATGATAAAAAAGATAGCTGCGGAAGTGATGCGATGGACGATGAGGGACTTATTGCAAGAAGTATAAGAGAGATAAAAAAAGAATTTCCAAATCTTTTTGTTATCAGCGATCTTTGCTTTTGTGAATATACTGATCATGGGCATTGTGGGATAATTGATCCTAAAACCAAAAGTGTAGATAATGACGCAACTTTAGAAATTTCAGCCAAGCAAGCCTTAGTCCATGCAAGAGCGGGGGTTGATATGATAGCACCTAGCGGGATGATGGATGGTATTATAGAAACTTTACGCAAAGCCTTAGATGAGGAAGGTTTTGAAAATTTGCCTATAATGGCATATTCTACTAAATTTGCTTCAAGTTATTATGGGCCGTTTCGTGATGTAGCGGATTCAACGCCAAGTTATGGAGATAGAAAAAGCTATCAAATGGATTTTGCAAATGGAAAAGAAGCCTTAGAAGAAAGCTTGGAAGATGAAGCACAAGGAGCGGATATTTTAATGGTAAAACCCGCTTTAGCTTATCTTGATGTAGTGAAAGAAATTTCACTTCATTCTAATTTGCCTTTGTGTGTTTATAATGTAAGTGGTGAGTATGCCATGCTAAAAGCAGCGGGTCGTGCAGGAGTGATTAATTATGAAAAAGTTTTATATGAGACAATGATAGCTTTTAAAAGAGCGGGTGCAAAGCTAATTATCACTTATCACGCTAAAGAATTAGCTAAAATGTTAAAAGGAGAAAAATGAGACATTTTTTAACACTAAGAGACTTTTCTAAATATGAAATTTTAAGTCTTGTAGAGCATGCAAGCGAGCTTAAAAAAAATCCCAAAAAGCTTTTGCAAGATAAAACTTTAGCAATGATTTTTGAAAAAAACTCCACAAGAACTAGAATGGCTTTTGAGCTTGCTATCACAGAGCTTGGTGGAAAGGCTTTATTTTTAAGCAGTAATGATTTGCAATTAAGCCGAGGTGAGTCTATAAAAGACACAGCTAGAGTTATTGGGGCGATGGTTGATTTTGTAATGATGAGGGTAAACAAGCATGAAAGTTTAGTAGAATTTGCAAAATATTCTAAAGCACCAGTTATCAATGCTCTAAGCGAGCTTTATCATCCAACGCAAGTTTTAGGGGATTTACTCACTATAAAAGAATGTGGCAAAATGAAAGATGATATAGCTAAGGTAGCCTTTGTGGGCGATAGCAATAATATGTGTAATTCTTGGCTTATTGCAGCTGCGATTTTGGGATTTGATTTTAGTGTTGCATTGCCAAAAAATTATGAAATCAATAGTGAAATTTTAGAATTTGCCAAAGAAAAAGCAAAAATTTCGGGAGCAAAAATCTTTTTGACTCATGATAAATTTGAGGCCATAAAAGGTAAAGATGTAGTCATTACCGATACTTGGGTTTCTATGGGTGAAGAGAGTGAAAAAGAAAAGAAAATTAAAGATTTTGACGGCTTTATTATTGATGAAGAGGCTATGAATGCGGCAAATCAAGATGCGATTTTATTGCACTGCTTACCTGCTTATAGGGGTTATGAAGTAAGCGAAGAGAGCTTTGAAAAGCATTCAAAAGTGATTTTTGAAGAAGCAAAAAATCGCCTTTATGTGGTAAAAGCCTTGCTTTGCTTTTTAAATAAGGAAAAATAAGATTTTATATAATTTCATAAGTTGGAGAAGATAGGATAAGGAGTTTTTAGTGAAAGAACTTGAAAAATATAGCAATTGCTTAAAACGCATTGATGAATTTAGCCAAAATTTAGGCATGAAAAAAGAGGATAGAGCTATATTTGAAATGAAGCAAAGTGAGAATGAAAACGAAAAATGCTTGATACTTAAAAATGGTAGTTTTGATTCTCCTGAACCTTGGTTTATAATGGATGAAAATGATCAAATTCATACACTTATTTCTTTAAATAGTCTTAAAAATATTTTAGAAAATTTAAAACAAACTCAAAAAGAGAATTTTGAACTTCGCCTTGAAAAAGCGATTTATCAGCAAATTCCTATTGATTTTAGTGATGTGTGGATAGTGGCAATGGATGAGATAAAACGCAAGGCGCAAGAGGGTGTTATGGAGATCAGTATTGATCTTGAAAAATTGCTTGCAGATATTAAAAAAGAACATCCAAATTTATTTGTAGATATGCAAGCTATGGTAGAAAGGGTAAAAAATAATGAGAGATTATAAGGCTTTTGTGAAATATTCTAAGGCAGGACCGCGTTATACTTCTTATCCTACTGCAGTGGAATTTAACACAAATTTCAAATATGAAGAATATATAGAAATTTTAAAAAAGCAAAACAAAGCTTTATCGCTTTATTTTCATTTGCCTTTTTGCAGAAGTGCTTGTTATTTCTGTGGCTGTAATGTTATTTATACCGCCAAAGAAGAAAGTAAGGAGAGATATTTAAAATATCTTTTTCAAGAACTTGATATTTTAAGCACTATTATAGATACTAAAAGAGAAGTGGTGCAAATGCACTTTGGTGGTGGGACGCCTACTTTTTTTAGTGCTAAACAGCTAGAAAGTTTAATTTTAAAAATTAAATCTGTTTTTGGAAATTTTACCAAAGATGCTGAAATTAGCTGTGAAATTGATCCGCGTTTTTTAAATGAAGAGCAAGCTGATGTTTTAACCAAAAATGGTTTTAATCGCATCAGTTTTGGCGTGCAAGATTTTGATGAAAGAGTGCAAAAAGAAATTCATAGAATTCAACCCTTTGAGCTAACGCAAAATGCTTTAAAATTGGTAAGAGATAGGGGGATAAAATCTGTCAATATGGATTTGATTTATGGTTTGCCTTTTCAAAGTTTGCAAAGCTTTGCTAAAACCTTGGAAAAAGCTATGCTTTTAAATCCGGATCGTTTGGCTATTTTTAATTACGCTCATGTACCTTGGCTTAAGAAAAATATGAGAAAATTTGATGAAAATACTTTGCCAAGCCCTGATGTTAAGCTTGAAATTTTGGAATTTTGTGAGAAATTTTTGACTCAAAATGGTTATAAAATGATAGGTATGGATCATTTTGCCAAAGAAGAAGACGAGCTTTTTAAAGCTTTGGAAAATGGGACTTTACATAGGAATTTCCAAGGCTATACTACTAAGGACGGCGCAGATTTGATCGGTATAGGACTTACTAGTATAGGAGAAGGACAAAGTCATTATGCACAAAATTTTAAAGATATGCCAAGCTATGAAGCTGCGATTAGCGAGGGAAGATTGCCTTTTGAAAGAGGGATTAAGCTAAGCTATGATGATGAGCTTAGAAAAGCTGTGATTATGGATTTGATGGCAAATTTTAGACTAGATATTAAAGCTATAGAGAAAGAATTTAAAATCAATTTTAAAGAGTATTTTAAAGAAGATTTAAAAGCTTTGGAGGAATATAAAGAATTTATTGATTTGAGTGAAAATTTTATTTTAGTAAATGAAACAGGCGTTTTGTTGATACGAAATATAGCTATGTGTTTTGATGCTTATATGAAAAATATAAGTGAAGATAAAAAAGTCTTTTCTAAAACGGTTTGATGGGATGGTGATGAATTTTAGTCAAATAAGTGATGCTTGCGTTAAATGTGGAAAATGTATTCCGGTTTGTACTATTCATGAAGTAAATCGCGATGAAACTACAAGCCCTAGGGGTTTTTTAGATCTTTTAGCAGCTTATAAGGAAGAAAAATTAGAGCTAGATAAAGAGGCTAAAAAGATTTTTGAATCCTGTTTTTTGTGTACAAATTGCGTCGAGGTTTGTCCGAGTAAATTAAGAGTAGATAATGCCATCGAAGAAGTGCGCTATGATATAGCTAAAAAATTTGGTATAGCATGGTATAAAAAAATTATCTTTTTTTTCTTAAGAAGGCGTAAAATTTTAGATTTGGTCGCGAAATTAGGCTATGTGTTTCAAAGCTGTGCTTTTAAAATTCAAAGTCAGGATCAAAATGTAGGTATGAAGGCTAAATTTTCCATGCCTTTTGTTAAAAAAGGAAGATTGCTTACGAGTTTTAATAAAAAAAGTTTTTTAAATTCAAACCCTGATTTTATCGACAATGGAGGAGAAAAAACTGTAGGTTTTTTTGTGGGTTGTTTGGCAAATTATTTTTACATAGACACAGCTAATGCTGTACTTAAAATCGCCAAAGAAGTAAAAATCAATGTGGATTTAATGAAAGAGCAAGTTTGTTGTGGTGCACCGCAATTTTTTACAGGTGATTTTAAAAGTGTTGAAATTTTGGCTAAGAAAAATATAGAATATTTTGAAAAAAAATTAGAAAAGCTTGATGCTATTATCATTCCTGAGGCAACTTGCTCGGCAATGTTGAAAATAGATTTAGAACATTTTTTTAATATGCAAAATGAGCCAGAGTGGGCCAAAAGAGCTCAAAAGATTTCCTCTCGCATCTATATGGCTAGTGAGTATTTTTATAAATTTACAAATTTAAAAGAGCTTTTAGAAAGTAAGAAAAAGCTTAATTATAGCATTACTTATCATGATCCTTGTCATGCGAGAAAGATGCAAGGGGTTTTTAAAGAGCCTAGAGAGCTTTTAAAAGCAAATTATCATTTCGTTGAAATGAGTAATCCTAATGCATGCTGTGGTTTTGGTGGGGTAAGTATGCAAACGGATTATTATGATAGGGCTTTGAGCGTAGGACTTAAAAAAGCAAGTATGATTGATGAAAGCAAAGCTTGTGTAGTTAGTGCCGAATGTTCGGCATGTAGAATGCAAATTTCAAATGCTTTGGAGCAAAATTCTAGTAAAGCAATTTTTGCAAGTCCTTTGGAACTTATAGCGAAAGCCTTATAGATGAAAATAACTTTTCAAGGTAAAAGTGATGAATATGAGATAGAAAAATCATATTTTTACAATAGGGCATTTATAGTTAAGGATAAAATTCCCAATAGAGATAAGATCGACTTTATAACTGATAGTGTAAGGCTTTTGGAATTTAGTGATCATAGCTTTGAATTTGATGAAATTTTAAAATGCTTGTATGATGAAAATGAAGAAAATACCATCATAGTAGAGGAAATTTTTATAACAAGTCAAATAAAACAAGATGAAGAGCCACGCAATCCACCTTTAGAAATAAAGATTGATGAAGCTCCTAAAAATAATACAAGATTTACTCCTTTTAATACTTTTTCAAGAATCTTTAACAAGGATTGCTTTATTTTTACATCCGATAATTGTGAGCAAAAAGAAAGTGTGAAGGTAGAAAAAAATCAAAAATTGAATATTTTTGAATCATTGAAAATTGAAGATTTAGATGCTAGTTTTGTAAAGATTGAAATTTTAGATTATGATGCTAGTAATGACAGTGTGAATTTTGACCTTGATGCCTTTCCTAGCGGAGCAAGTTATAAGTATGGAATTTCTCAAAACACCATGTATATAATTTTACAAGGAAAAATGCCAAGCCTTTTACTTCTTGATTTTTTAAAAAGTTTTGTTTATAAAAACAAAAAAGAGCTAGCTTGTGAGAAAACATTTGTTTTAATGTTAAATCACAAGTTAGTTTATGAGCTTAAGGCTTTTTTTACTTGAAATTATTTGTTGATACTTTCAATATCAGAGCGATTTTTTTCAATCAAAGAGCGATTGTTTTGAGTAGTGTTTTTAAGTTCATTCACTTCTTCTTTTATATTTTGTATGCTTTGATTTAAAAGCTCAAGTTTTTTCTCATAGCGCATGATGAGCATAAATACAATAAATAAAAATATAATAATTAAAAATACAAAAAAATACTGCACTTGTTCTCCTTTATTCTCACCTATAATACTATAAATAATTTTCTTAAAAAGAGATGATTTTAGGTATTAATTTTTAATTTCATAAAATTAAACAAAATAAAACAAATATTTTTTAAAATTATATCTATATTGAAACAATATTTTTAAAATTGATTATTAAATAAGAGGGTATGGCGAGAGATAAATTGTGTTTGGAAATTAATCTAAAATTTCAAGCACAATTTCTTCTTTTAAACCCTTGTTTTGAATTTCTTTAAGACTTAAATTAGATGGAAGATGATTTAAAATCTCAGCATTGTTTTTAGCTTTAATTCTTGCGCAAAGAGCAAGTAAAATCCCCCTATAAGCTTTAGCAAAATGGCTAACTACCTTACCCTTTTTTATAAATTTATAAGTACTAAATTTACGCTTTGGGGTGTAAAATTTATCATAAAAACCCGCTCTTAAATCAAGCAGTTCTTCATTTTTTAAATATTCATCTAAAGCTTTACTAAAATGTTCTTTGTAAAATTTTTCTAAAGCAAAATTATTTATTTTCGCGCCTTGTTTGAATTTATAAAAAGGCAAATGATCGCTTGCTTTAACTACCCCGAAAAGATTTGAAAAAATAAGAGTGTTTTCAAGGATGTATTTTTGACTTTCTTTATCTAAAATATCAAAATTTAAATACTCATAACTCACCCCGCTATAAAGCGTTATAGCTTGTTGGGTAGGAGAATTTTTTAAATCTCTTTGAAAATTAGAAATTTCATTTTCATTTTTTATACCAAAAAGTTCTTGCAAGGCTTTCAAATCAGCGTTATTGATATATTCTTCATATTTTTTTACAGCTTGCATTCTAAAATCAAATAAATTTTCAAATATAAAAGAGCTTTTATCTATAGGTTTTTCTTTGCAAGTATCGTTTTTGCTTTCGCTAGGAGAGAATAAAATTTTCAATTTTGTCCTTTTTAAATCTTTAAAATTAAAGACTAAAAAGTATCGAAAAATATATAAAACTAGGCTTAAAAAAGGTAAAAGAGTATATGGAGATTTCTCTCCATATTACTTAAAAGCCTGTTGCACCTCCAAGCATTATAGGTATCATCATAAAGCCAAAAAGTATTCTAAGTGTTTCTGTAAAGTCTTGATTGTTAACAGTTAGCTTTTCTACTGCGTTAATACCTTCTTTAGGATAATCACTTAATGCAATAGGTTTAAATTTAGCTTCTAAATCAAGTTTATAGACTTCATCTTTTGTGATTTCATTTAGAGCCAACAAAGCTTTATCTATAAGCAAGGTTTGTTCTTCATTTTGACTTTGAATTTTAAGAGCTTCTAGGCCACCTTTAGCGATTGTTATATAATTTTCAAAAACACCCTGGGTATCTAAAGAAGAGTTAATTTTAAAATTATTTAAGATAACGCTTTCTTGTATAGGTTGAGCAAATCCTTGCTGATCTAGAAGTTCTTCTACGGCTTTTTCATCTATTGCATAGGTTTGTGTATTGTATTTAATTCCTGCTTTTTCGAAGAAATCAAGCAAGCTTTGTTTGTAGTCAAAATTTAAATTCATATCGAAATTTAAGTCTTGATTGTTTATTTTCATGTTGAAATTGTTATTATAATCGCTATTTTTTACAAAAAGTGAATTTTCAAATGAAAGTGTAAAGACACCCGAACTAAGTTTAGCGAGATAATCTTGAATCTTTGGATCGCTTTGAGATAAGCTTGCATTGATATCGCTGATTACTTTTTCTCCAAGTTTAAATCCTTCTAGGGTAAAACTTGTTTTTAAATTTTTATTTTTACTCAATAGATTATCGTAATAATCTTTTAAAGAGATTAAGCCTTGCTCCTCTCCTGTGTAAATTTCATTAGAATAAATTTCTAAATTTTTTGCTTCGATGAGTTTTTGCTCTGTTTGGGTATTGTCTTTTGCAAAAACATTAAAATTAGGGCTTGAACATCTAAGAAACATTCCATCGCCTTTACAAGAAAAATTAGAAATTTCTATTCTTACACCCATATCTTGTTGAAAATCCTTAAGGGTTTCATTTATTTGAGTGTTAAGACGCTCCTCATATTTTGCAACTGTTGTTTTATCAAGCGAGTTGCTGCACGCTGAAAAGAAAAATATAGTACCTAGGGTTAGAGCAATACTTTTTTTCATAAAATCTTCTCCTTAATATAGTTTTATAAATTATAACAATCTTATACTTAAATTTTTATGCTTTGATATTGATATTACTTTTTTACACAAGAAGAAATAATTTTATCTTAAAAAATTGAAATATGCTTTTTTTTAAAGTATAATGCTTTTGCATTTTTTGCAAAATAAATTAGGGTTTATACCAAGAAAGGAAAAGTATGAAAAAAATGCTCTTAAGTATTTTTACAACCTTTGTTGCAGTATTTTTGGCTGCTTGTGGAGGAAATTCAGATTCTGGTGCTTCAAATTCTCTTGAAAGAATCAAGCAAGATGGAGTAGTAAGAATAGGAGTTTTTGGAGATAAACCGCCTTTTGGTTATGTAGATGAAAAAGGCGTAAATCAAGGTTATGATATAGTCTTGGCGAAACGTATAGCAAAAGAACTCTTAGGAGATGAAAATAAGGTGCAGTTTGTATTAGTTGAAGCTGCAAATAGGGTGGAATTTTTAAAATCAAATAAAGTTGATATTATTTTAGCTAATTTTACTCAAACACCTGAAAGAGCAGAGCAAGTGGATTTTTGCTTACCTTATATGAAGGTAGCTTTAGGTGTGGCTGTGCCTCAAGATAGCAATATCAGTAGCATAGAAGATTTAAAAGATAAAACTTTACTTTTAAACAAAGGAACTACTGCTGATGCGTATTTTACAAAAGAATATCCTGATATTAAAACATTAAAATACGATCAAAATACCGAAACTTTTGCCGCTTTAATAGATCAAAGAGGTGATGCTTTAAGTCATGACAATACTTTGCTTTTTGCGTGGGTAAAAGAACATCCTGAATTTAAAATGGCCATTAAAGAATTGGGCAATAAAGATGTAATTGCTCCTGCTGTTAAAAAAGGTGATAAAGAGCTTAAAGAATTTATTGATAATCTAATCACAAAATTAGGAGAAGAACAATTCTTCCATAAAGCTTATGGTGAAACTTTAAAAAGTCATTTTGGAGATGATGTAAAAGCCGATGATGTAGTTATTGAAGGCGGTAAAATTTAACAAAAAAAGGGCTTTTGCCCTTTAGTTGATTTAGGATAAAATATGCAAAAAAAATACAAAAATATAATTTATGCTTCTTTGGGCGGAATTTTAGAATTTTATGATTTTGTGCTCTTTGCCTTTTTTTTGGATATTTTTGCTAAGGTTTTCTTTCCTCAAAATGATACTTTTTGGATGCAAATAAATGCTTATATAGCCTTTGGTGCTGCTTATTTGGCGCGTCCTTTTGGATCTATTGTTATGGCGCATTTTGGCGATAGATACGGGCGTAAAAATATTTTTTACATATCTATGCTTTTTATGGTTTTGCCTAGTTTTGCTTTGGTGTTTTTGCCAAGCTATGAGAGTATAGGTATACTTGCTACATTGATTTTATTTTTAATTCGCATTTTACAAGGCTTAGCTGTAGGGACAGAAGTAAGTGGAGCTTGGGTATATGTAAGTGAATTTGTTAAAGGGCGTCAAGTTCCTTTAGCTTTAGGTTTTATTTCAGCAACTTTGACTATAGGTTTATTGCTAGGAAATCTTGCCACTTTAGGGATAAGATCTTATTTTAGCGCGCAAGAGGTTGAAGAGTATGCTTGGAGAATTCCTTTTATTGTAGGAGGATTTTTTGGATTTTTTGCCTTATTTTTAAGAACAAAACTTAGCGAAACTCCTGAATTTGAAAGAATAAAAAAAGAAAATAGACTTTTAAATTTTCCTTTAAAGGACGCACTTAAAACTTATAAAACAAGCATGTTAGTATGCTTTTTAATGACCGTTGTTTTAACCAGCGGTGTAGCGACTTTGATGATACTTCCAAAATATCTTGAAGAGTTATTGTCTATAAATAAAACCTCGGCTTTATGGATACAAAATTTCGCTATTTTGGCTGTTATTTTAGGGGCATTGATTCAAGGAATTTTGGCTAGCAAGTGGGGAAGTTATAGAATTTGTTCTATTTTTAGCATAACTTTTATGTTTTTTGGCATGCTTTTTAGTTTTTATGATGCAAATTTCTTATTTTATTTTTTACTTGCTTGTTTTGCTCAAGGAATTATTACTTTTGCTCCTGTTTTTATGACTCAAATTTTCAAAAGTGAACTTAAATTCAGTGGACTTAGCTTTGCTTATAATATTTCTTATGCACTTTTAGGCTTTTTAACCCCTTTTATAGTCAATGCTTTTTATAAAGAATATATGGGTGTCTATCTTATGGTGGTAGGATGCTGCTCCTTATTTAGCGTATTTTTACTTAAGCGTATTTTTGCAAGGAGCGAGGCAAAAGAACTAAGCATTGTCTTTTAAAACTTCAAAAACAACTCTAGATATTTTTTCTACCGAAGTGATTTCGCAGTGCTCATCAGTTGAGTGGGGATTGTGGATATTTGGCCCTATAGAAGCACATAAAAGTTCTTGTTTTTTTTCTATGATGCCGCATTCTAATCCTGCATGGATAGCCGAAACTCTAGCTTTGGGCGATACTTTTTTAAGAGCTTTTAGTACTTTATCGCTCAGTGCATTAGCTTTGCCTTCCCAAGGGGGATAAAAATTAAAACTTCTTACTTTATAGCCAAAAGCTTTAAAAAATTCCATGGTTTCAAATTCTATCTGTTTTAAACCATCTAATATATTAGATCTTGCAAAAAGTGTAAATTTGATTTGTTGATTTTCCATTTTTAAAGTGGCTAGGTTGATGCTAGTTTGCACTATGCTCAAATGTTCATCATAAGCTCTAACTCCATGTGCGAAAGCATTGATGGTATTTAAAAGCTTTTCATTTTGATCGCAAATTTCAAATTCACCTTCTTCTTTAAATTCGCATTTTATCCACCCATTGCCTTTTACTTCATTTTCAAAATGCACCAAGGCTTTAGCATGCTTAGGGATAGAATTTATCCTTTCTCCACCTTCAAAAGAGATGATTTTTCCTTTATTTTCTTTGATAAATTGAGCCATTTCCTTGATAGAACTTTTTTCATTGCGCACGATATTGATCCCTGAATGCCCCCCTTTAAAATTTTGTGCTTGAAGTTCATAAATTTTACCTCTTGCTTTAAGAGTGCTAAAGCTTAGCTCAGCTTCTATATCTACTCCACCTGCACAACCTATCATGATCTCATCATCGCTTTCATGGTCTAAATTTAAAAGCATTTTGGAACTTAAAGTGTGCTCGAGTGAATTTACTCCCATGAGTCCGACTTCCTCATCATTTGTAAAAAGGCATTCTAGATTTTCAAATTCAGCCATAGCGCTCATCATAATGGCTATTCCTATGCCATTATCCGCTCCAAGACTTGAATTTTTAGCTCTTAAAAAGCCATTTTCTTCATATACTTCTACTTTTGGAGCTTCTCCCATGCAAACCATATCATAATGACTTTGGAGGCAAATTTTAGGATTTCCTTTAATAGCGTGAATATTTCCTGCTTTATCTATGCTTACTTTAAAGCCTTTATCTTTAGCATAGGAGCTTAAAAATTCTTTCATTTGTTCTGTTTGATAGCTACAATGTGGAATCTTGCACAAATTTTTAAAATTTTCTATAACATTTTGCATTCCATCTCCTTTTTTTGTTAAAATTATGGCATATTTTTAAAAATTTAAGGAAATAATGAGAATAAATTATAAAAAATTATTCAATTTAAGAAAAATTGCAAGCGATCCTAAGAAACTTTTAGCATTTTTGATTTTTGCTTTAATGATCGCTTTTGTACAAAATTATATAGTACAAAATCCTAGTTTTAAAGCTCAAGTGATTAGGGTGATTGATGGTGATACCATAGAAATTAGTACCAACAATAAAACCAGTAAAATACGATTTTTTGGCATAGATGCGCCTGAGTTAAAGCAAAATTTTGGCAAAAAATCAAAAGCAGCACTTGAGAAAATTTTAAAAGATAAGGAAGTTTATATTTTTTCTAAAAACAAAGATAATTATGGTAGAATTGTCGCTATTGTAAAGCTTAAAGATGTGGAAATTAATCAGTTTTTAGTGAGTCAAGGATATGCTTGGGCGGATACATATTACACCAATGCTTATATTAAAGAGCAAGAAAAAGCTCAAAAAAATAAACTGGGTCTTTGGAAAGATGATAATCCAATAGAGCCTTATAAATGGCGCAAACAAAATAGATTTTAAAGGCAGGTAATGAAAAAATATATTTTAATGCTAGCTTTGCTTTTTGGAATATCAGGATGTTTTGTAAATGAAAGAGGCATTTCAAATCGGTTTTATGATGATTGCCATGAATATTATGATGCAAGTGGAACTTATCATAAGGACTGCCCTAAAAATTGGGTAGATATTAAAATGACTCCTTGATGATTTATTTGCGTAAAGATGCTGATAATGCTGATCCTATCGCTTCAGGATTTACTGTGCTTGTTGGGGAATCAGGATTTTCTGCTGCTTTGGCTGTATTAAGAGGAGGTCGCTTGAGTTTAAATATATGCTCATCTATACTAACAACTTGTATGGTTGCTTCAAACATTTTAATCTCTTTTACATGTCCTACAACTTTTACATCTCGCTTTTTAGAAGTTTCATCAAATAAAGCATGAGCTTCAAGTTCTAAAACATCGCCTAATTTAAGTGGAGCATAAAAGAAACATTTTGAACCGATAACAACAGAGAATTCTTTATTGATTGAAGCTTGTGCGACATAGTTTGCAGCAGCAAAAATAAAAGCATCAAAAACTAACCCTTGTTCATCTACAACCATATCGCTTGTAGTGATGAGTATCGACTTTGCAAAATTTTTATCAAGCTCGATAATAGTTCCTGCTAAGGAGGTATTGAGTTCTGGACAAGTTAAAAGTTCAGCTCTTACACGAGAGATATCCTCAGCGGATGCATATTCTTCAAGTTGTGCATATTCTTCAAAAATATCTTTTTTTGCCATTTTTGCGCCTTTGGTGTTCTATATTATCTACTTCAAAACATTTCTTGATGCTATATCGGCTTAGTAATTAAAAAATTTATACCTTTATGCGAACATAGACTCTTTTAGGTGCCTCATAGCCCTCAATAGTGAGGTTTTTATCGTTTGGATCTAAAAAATTTTCCAAAGAAAAAGAATCAATCCATTCTGTTTTTCTTTGTTCATTTTCATCTGTTGTTTTTGTAGCTAGGACTTCAAAATATTTAAATCCTGCTCTTTCACACCAATTTTTTAAAGCGCTAATGCTAGGAACAAAATAAATATTAGGGATTTTAGAATAGGTTTTATTAGGAACTAGGGCAATTTCTCTTGGATCTTCTATATACATGGTATCTAAAAATACAGTTCCATTTTTATTTAATCCCGCCTTTAAATCTTTTAGCATTTTTATGGGATCGCTTCTGTGGTAAATCACTCCAAGACAGAAAATCACATCAAATTTCAACCCATATTTTGGCAAATCTTCTACGCCTAAAAGCTCATATTTTATAGGAGTTTTAGCAAGAGTATTTATGAGTTCAAATTGTAAGCGATATTTGATTGAAGGATCAAAGCCTATAAGTTTTTTTGGATTAAATTCAAGCATTTTAAACATATAATAGCCATTATTGCAACCAATATCAGCAACACATTTTTGAGAAATTTCACTCATAAAGGGTTTTAAGATATTGAATTTAATAAAGCTTTGCCATTCCGTATCGATAAAAAGTTCATCTATTTTAAAAGGACCTTTTCTCCATGGTTTTAATTCTTTTGTGAGTTCTAAAATTTCTTTTTTTGCTTGAGAGTTTGTTTTTAGGGTAACACTATCTTCTAAATAAAGCTTAGAATCCAGTTCGACTTCTTTCAAATTCTGAATTTTAGAAAATAGGGGATGATTTAAAAATTGTTTTTCAAGTGGATTTTCTTGCATATTTTTCCTTGATAATCTAATTTTAGAATAATAACAAAAACAATTTGATTATAGGTTAAAATATGTAAAATTATACATATAATATGTTTTTATCAGTAAAATCATTGAAGAATAGATTTTTTATGTGATAAAATATTTTATAAAAATTTACAACTAGTTAAAAAGCATAGTTTAGTTGCTTATAATTGATAAATTTTATTTTTCGTAATTTAAACTTGGTTTTACTATTGTGTAGATAGATTTATCTTTATAATAAATTCTATACTCTTTTCACAGCAAGCGATAAATTTTAAAATAATCGATCGAGTTATTTATCTCTACTTTTACTTAAGTAGAATTTATAGATAGGTAATTCATGAGGTTAAAAGTATCAGGATTGATACCTAATTCTTTGCCTATAACTTTTTAACTTTTCAATTATTTCTTGCATTTGCATGTTAAATCCTTTGATTTTAATTTTAAGAAATTTAAATATAAAAATATAAAAAGTAATGAAAAGCTTTTAATTTGAAAGGTAAAATATGGATATAAAATTTGTACTACAAATCAAAGTCAAAAAATGAAACTTCGATTTGCAAAGCTACTTTATAAAATTTTTCTATTTTAAAAATATTTATTTAGGAAAATTTAATAAAAAATAATATTTAAAAGATGAAGGATAAGTTATTCTTTTCTTTTGGTTGTCTGTATTGTTTTGAATTAGCTGACTATAATCTTGCGGTTGGTTATTTATTTTTGGAAAAATAGACCCAATTAGATTAAAAGCAAAATCCTTATTTGATTTAGTAATTTTTTTTATTTCTTGTTCAATGTTTTCAGGGATTTTTATTTCACTACTTATGTGATCATAAGGATTATATTGTTCAATAAATAACATTCTATTGTCATATATATAATCATAAAGTCTAGGTTTAAATATTTTTAATAATGTGATCACAGCAAAATCATATAAATATAATTCTTGATTTATAGCATTGACTTCAATTTTAAAAGCATTTAAAAACCTCTCCATATCTCTAATACTTTTAAAAGCATCTGCAAAATTATTTTCTTTTATTTTTTTAATAAACTCATCTTTATCCAATGCTTCATGTTTTATATGAATTGTTTTTAGTTTTTTTATAAATATATCTTTTAAGTTTTCTTGACTAACTTTAGACAATTTAATAGGAACTTGAACTATTTTTTCTATATATTTACCACCTTTATCTTTTTGAATTTTATCTAAAGCTTTAGAAACAATCTCTTCATCATAAGAAAGAATATATATGGTATTTTTAAAATCAGCTATAGATCTTACAAGTTGAAAAATTTCTTGTATATCTGTATCGGCCAATCTATCAAGATCATCAATGACTACGATTATTTTTATGTCTATATTTAATAAAGCGGTGTTAATTTCATTTTTGATTTCATCTAAACCCTTTTTCTCTGCACTTAATAGTTTGTTAAAATTATTAATAATACTTGAAGCTCGAGACATTGCCACTGAAGCAACTGGATCTGCAATCATATAAGATGACATTTTAAATAACAATGATAAATCTTCTAGTTTATTAGGTACTTCAGATAAAAATTTAAATTTTGCATGAGAATATATTTTTTTAAATTTTTAATTTTAAATTTTGGAAATGAAGCTTTACGAATTTCTTTGGCAAGCGTTGTAAAAAAATCGCTGATAAGTTTTTTTCTAGTAGAGATATTCCAAGGATTAAATTTCACTATAATGAAATTTTCATCATCTTTAAAATCCTCCAAAGTCATATTAACGAAAGAGGTCTTTCCACTACCCCAATCACCTATAATTCCAAAAGTAATACTATCTTCTTCTTTATAATTTTTAATAATTGTATTTAGTTGTTCTGCTACTGAATTTCTACTGAACAAATCCTCCTCTTTTTTCTCTATAGGTTTGTCTATATTAACGCTTTCTAATTTTTCTTGTTTGTTTTGATTATTTTCCATAAAATAAGCTCCTTTTGGTTTTTGAGATTATATATAATTTTAACTATGTTTTATGATAAAAAGAACCAAAGGTATTCTAATCACTCTTGAGAGGGTAAAAAATATTTTTGGTTTTTTGCTTTAAATAAGGAAAGATAAAAAGCTATCTATAATTTTTTAAGATCTATTGTTTAGGTTTTTACTAAAATCATCTAGAGATAGTTGGATGTTTTTTGAAAAATATCATTTGTAGTTTAAAATAGGTTCTTTGTATCGATTTTTCCTAACTTTTTGGAATAAAAAATAAAAAGTTAGGAGAAAAGTTAGGAAAAAAGTTTCAAAATGGATTTTAATGGAAAAAACTTTAATTTAGGCTTTATATAGCTACAAATGCCTATTTTATCTATATTTTATAAGTCTGATATTTATAGTAGCTTATGGTACAAATGGTGCGGTTAGCGAGATTTGAACTCGCACACGCGGAGCGCACCACCCCCTCAAGATGGCGTGTCTACCAATTCCACCATAACCGCAAATTTTAGAATTCAAAGAAATAAAAAGCCCTACTTAAAATAGAGCTTTTTTAAGATTAAGCAAAAACTATAAAAGGATTTGCATAAAGTGCTATAAGAGCAATTACAAGAGCGTAAATAACTTGCGCTTCTATCATTGCCAATGCAATAAACATTGTTGTCATTAATTTTGGCCCAAGTCCCGGGTTTCTAGCTGTTCCTGCTATAGTAGCCGCTGCAGTATTACCCATACCGATAGCACCACCTAGTGCAGCAACGCCAAGTCCTAAACCTGCCGCTAAAACAGAAAACGCTTTGATCCATACATTGATAGCTTCTTGTTCAACAGGTGCATTAGCTTCAGCTGCGAAAGCAGTTGCTGCAAGAGCTAAAAATAGAAAAAAGATTTTTTTCATTTTTGTAACCTTTCTTTAAAATTTATAGAGAGTTTTAATGTTTTAATTTTAAATCAGTTCGGCTTGCGTATCCCTACTTAAGATTTAAAACTAAGTTGAAAATATATCAAAAATTATCTTTAATTTTATTGAAATTTACTAAATTTCACATTTTTAAAGTATTTTTATTACTTTCATTAAAGATTAAAACTTTTTTTGCTTTAATAATACTTTAAAAATAATTTTTTAATACAAGGTTGTAAATTTTGAACTCTAAATTTTCGAAAATAGGTTTTATTTTAGCAGTTGCCGGTTCAGCTGTGGGCTTAGGAAATGCTTGGAAATTTCCTACTTTGGTAGGACAAAGCGGCGGTTCTGCTTTTATATTGCTTTATATTATTTTAACTTTGGGTGTAGGTTTTGTTATTTTTCTAGCCGAGCTTAGTATAGGAAAGATTAGTGAAAAAGATCCTGTTAATGCTTATGAAAAACTTGCTCCTTCAAATAAAAAAGCTTGGTCTTATGCAGGTTTTACTATGATAGGAGCAATTTTAATCGTTTCTTTTTATACTTTAGTAATTGGCTGGATACTTAAATATGCATATTTAAGTATTAGCGGAAATTTATATCCTGATCTTAATACAAGTTCTGCTGAATTTGGAAAATTAATTTCAAGTGATTTTGTAAGTCAATTTGTATGTTTTACCTTGATTTTTTTAATTGTTTTTTACACAGTATCTAAGGGTGTAAAAAATGGCATTGAAAAACTAAATGTTTGGATGATGCCAGCTTTATTTATCTTACTTGTTTTGATGCTTATTTATGCAATGACTAAAGATGGTTTTATGATGGCGGTTGAATTTCTTTTCGTGCCTGATTTTTCTAAGATTAGTACTTCTAATGTGCTTGAGGCTTTAGGACTTGCTTTTTTTAGTTTATCTTTGGGGGTAGGGACTATTATCACTTATTCAGCAAGTTTACCTGAGCGTACAAATTTTATTACCAGCACTCTAAATATCATTTTTATCAATCTTTTAATCGGACTTTTAATGGGTTTAGTCGTTTTTACCTTTATCTTTGAGTTTGGTTTTGATGCAAGCAAAGAGGGTCCAGGTCTGATTTTCGTTTCTTTAGCGACTTTATTTCAAAAACTTGGAGCTATAGGACATATTTTAGGAGCAGCTTTTTTTATATCTTTGATTTTTGCAGGTATTACTTCAGCAGTTTCAATGATAGAGCCTTTTGCTTTTTACTTAATTAATAGCTTTGGAATGAGCCGTAAAAAAGCTTTAATTTTGATAGGAATTATAGTTTATACTTTAGGAATTTTGTGTATTTTGTCTTCTTTGGATTCAACTGCATTTAAAATTTTTGGTCTTAGTGTTTTTGATCTTTTAGACACTTTATCAAGTAAAATTATTATGCCTTTGGGTGGAATTTTAGCTGCTATTTTTGTGGGTTTTGTGATCAAAAAAGAAGCTTTGCAAATTTTATTTGGTCCTTATATGAAGGGTATATTTTTTGAACTTTGGTATATCTTTTTAAGATTTATTTCGCCTTTGGCGGTTATTGTTGTTATGATTAGTGCTTTTTTAAAGTAAAATCGGATTAAAAATGAGAACATATTTTTCAAAAATAGGTTTCATTTTAGCTGTTGCAGGCGGGGCTGTAGGTTTGGGAAATGCTTGGAAATTTCCAACCCTAAGCGCTGAAAATGGCGGTTTTGTTTTTGTTCTTTTGTATTTATTTTTTACTCTTAGTATAGGGTTTAGTATCTTTTTAGCTGAAGTATCAATGGGGCGTTTAAGTAGAAGTGATTTAGCAAATGCTTACTATACTCTTGCAAAAAGTCATGCCAGAAGATGGCGTTATGGTGGAATTTTCACCTTAGGTGGAATTTTTGTTCTTTCTTTTTATTTGGTAATTATGGGTTGGGTTTTAAAATATGCCTTGACTAGTCTTTATTATTTACCTAAAAATTTAGAGCAAGCAGGAAGTGATTTTTCTACTTTAATCAGTGCTGATTTAAGCAATTCTATTTTATTTTTTTCTTTATCTTTTTTTCTTACTTTATTGATTGTGTCTAAGGGTTTAATAAAAGGCATTGAAAGACTGAATGTGGTTATAATGCCAAGTCTTTTTATCATGCTTATTTTTATGCTACTTTATTGTATGAGTTTTCAAAATGGTTTTAAGCAAGCTTTTTCTTATCTTTTTTATCCTGATTTTTCAAATTTTAAATTAAGTTCTATTGCTGAAGCTTTAGGGCTTGCTTTTTTTACATTATGTTTAGGAATAGGCTGTATAGTGACTTATTCTGCGGCTTTAAGCAAAAAAATAAATTTTATCAAAAGTTCTATTTTTATAGTTTTGATTAATCTTCTTATCTCATTTATCATGGGGCTTATAGTTTTTACTTTTATATTTGAATTTGAGGCAAATCCAAATATACAAGGTCCAGGAATAGTATTTGTATCTTTGATGAGTTTATTTAATGAGCTTGGAATTTTAGGTTATGTTTTAGCCTTTTGTTTTTTCTTGGCACTTTTTTTCGCAGGTGTTACTTCTGCGGTTTCAATGATAGAGCCTCTGACTTTCTATGTGGTTAATAATTATAAAATTTCTCGTATTAAAGCTTTATCATTTATAGGTTTTATCGTTTTTGTATTGGGAATTTGTTGTATTTTATCTTTAAATACTCATTTTTCTAGTTTATTTAGTATTTTTGGAAAAGATTTTTTTACTCTTTTAGATAAGGTGACTTCTAATATATTACTTCCCCTAGGGGCGATTGTAAGTTCTATATTTGTAGGTTTTTTTGTGGATAAAAAGCGAATTTATAAAATATTTTCCAAATTTGTAAATCGTCAAATATTTACAATTTGGCTATTTTTTATTCGTTTTATATCACCTATAGCAATTATTTGCATAATGTGTTATCAAATTTTTGTTAAAATTTCTTAATTATTTCATATAAGGAAAATAAATGGCTAAAAAATTTATAGATGTTATGGATACAAGTTTTAGAGATGGTTTTCAATCTGTTTACGGGGCTAGAGTCTTAATGCAAGATTTTTTTCCAGCAGTAGAAGCAGCCAAAGAAGCAGGGATAACTCATTTTGAATTTGGAGGTGGAGCAAGGTTTCAAAGCCTTTATTTTTACCTTAATGAAGATGCTTTTGAAATGATGGATAAATTCCGTTCGATTGTTGGAAAAGATGCGAATTTGCAAACTTTAGCAAGAGGTGTAAATACTGTTACTTTGGATACAGGAAGTAAAGAGCTTATTGATTTACATGCCAAACTTTTTGCTAAGCATGGCACTACAACAATTAGAAATTTCGATGCTTTAAACGATGTAAATAATCTTAAATTCAGTGGAGAATGTATTAAAAAATACAGCTTAAAACATGAAATCACAATTACTTTAATGGATTTACCACCAAATTGTCAAGGTGCCCACGATGTACCATTTTATGAAAGAATATTAAAAGAAATTTTAGCTGCTGAAATTCCTTTTGATAGTATTTGTTTTAAGGATGCTAGCGGAACTTCAAATCCAAATAAAATTTATGAAACCATTAAAATGGCTAGAAAAAATTTACCACAAGATGTGCATATAAGACTTCATACGCATGAAACTGCAGGAGTGAGTATAGCTTGTTATTTAGCAGCATTGGAAGCTGGGGTTGATGGTATAGATTTAGCAGCAGCTCCTGTGAGTGGGGGTACTTCACAGCCTGATATTTTAACTATGATGCATGCTTTAAAAGGTAAAAATTATGATTTGGGTGGATTAGAAGAAGAAAAGATTTTAAAATACGAAGCAGTTTTAAAAGATTCTTTAAAAGAGTATTTTTTACCGCCTGAAGCTACAATGGTAAGTCCTTTAATCCCATTCTCTCCTATGCCAGGAGGAGCTTTAACTGCCAATACTCAAATGATGAGGGATAATAATATACTCGATAAATTCCCAGAAGTTATTCATGCTATGCGTGAAGTTGTGGAAAAAGGTGGTTTTGGAACTTCTGTAACTCCTGTTTCTCAATTTTATTTTCAACAAGCTTTTAACAATGTCATGTTTGGACCTTGGGAAAAAATTGCTGAAGGTTATGGAAAAATGGTATTGGGATATTTTGGTAAAACTCCTGTCGAGCCTGATGCTGAAGTTAAAAAACTTGCAGCTAAACAGCTAAATTTAGAGCCCACTACAGAACTTGCTATCGATATAGCGGATAAGGATGAAACCAAAAGTATAGCCTATGTTAAGAGTTTACTTGAAAAAGAGGGCATAGCGGTAAGCGAGGAAAATATTTTCATTGCAGCAGCTTGTAAAGAAAAAGGTATAGCGTATTTAAAAGGTGAAGCTAAAGTTAATGTGCGCAAGAATGTGTCTGCGCCAAAACAAAATTCTACTGGTATTGATGAGAATAAATTTACAGTTTCAGTTAATGGAAACAAATATCATGTAGAAATAAGTGCAGGCTTTGATAAAGATGTAAATATTAAAAGTATTCACAAAGCAGATACTCAAGAAGATATAATGCAAGATGCGGATTCAAGCGAAGGTATACAAGCTGGAATTTCGGGTAATGTATTTAAAATTTATATTAATGAAGGTGAAGAGGTAAAATCGGGTCAAGTTGTTATGATTTTAGAAGCTATGAAAATGGAGATAGAGGTTAGTGCACCAAAAGATGGCATAATAGAAAAAATTTGTGTCAAGACGGGTGATAGTGTTAGCGAAAATAATTTAGTCGCAATATATAAAAATAATTGAGGTTTTAAATGAAGAAATTTGAAAATTTAGGTTTGGAAAATATAAAAAAAGTTTATCATAATTTAAGTTTTGATGAACTCTATGAACATGAGAAAAAGAATGAAGAGGGGCAATGCACGGATAATGGAACTTTTACTGTAGATACGGGAATTTTTACAGGAAGAAGTCCAAAGGATAAATATTTTGTAAAACAAGACCCTTCTAGCAAGTATATAGCTTGGGGTAAAGTCAATCAAGCAATCACTAAAGAACTTTTTGATGAGCTTTTAATGAAGGCTAGAAAAGAATTAAGCAATAAAGAAATTTATGTGCAAGATGTTTTTTGCGGCGCTTCTTTGAAAAGTCGTAAGGCTATAAGATTTGTAACTGAAATTGCATGGCAAGCACATTTTGTAAAAAATATGTTCATTCGTCCTAATGATAAAGAGCTTGATGAATTTAAAGCCGATTTTATCGTTTATAATGCATGCAAATGTGTCAATAAAGACTATGAAAAGAATGGTTTAAATTCTGAAGTTTTTGTGATTTTTAACATAGAAGAAAATATTGCAGTTATTGGCGGAACTTGGTATGGCGGCGAGATGAAAAAAGGAATTTTTTCCATGATGAATTATTGGCTACCTCTTGAAAATAAGCTTTCTATGCATTGTAGTGCAAATGTTGGTGAAAAAGGCGATGTTGCACTTTTCTTTGGCCTGAGTGGCACTGGAAAAACAACTCTTTCTACCGATCCAAAAAGAAAGCTTATAGGCGATGACGAGCATGGATGGGATGATGAAGGAGTGTTTAACTTCGAGGGTGGATGTTATGCAAAAACTATCAATCTTGATCCTGAGAGTGAACCTGAAATTTATGGAGCGATTAAGAGAAATGCACTTTTGGAAAATGTGGTTTTAAGAAGTGATAAGAGCGTAGATTATAGCGATGCTTCAAAGACTGAAAATACTAGAGTTTCTTATCCTATAGAACATATAGAAAATCATGAACCAAGCTTAAAAGCAGGTCATCCAAAAAATATTATTTTTCTAAGTGCAGATGCTTTTGGAATTTTACCTCCTGTAAGCAAACTTAGCAAAGAGCAGGCTATGTATTATTTTTTAAGTGGTTATACAGCAAAAGTAGCTGGAACAGAAAGAGGGATTACAGAGCCTCAAGCTACTTTTTCAGCTTGCTTTGGCGAGCCTTTTATGCCTTTGCATCCAACAGTTTATGCAAGATTGCTTGGAGAAAAAATTGACAAACATGAAGTAAATGTTTATCTTGTTAATACAGGCTGGAGCGGTGGAAGCTATGGCGTGGGCAAAAGAATGAGTATAAAGGCTACTAGAGCTTGCATTAATGCTATTTTAGATGGAAGTATTACACAGTGTGAATTTGAAAATTTTGATGTATTTAATTTAGCTATTCCTAAAACTTTAGCTGGTGTGGAAAGCTCTCTTTTAAATCCTATCAATACTTGGAAAGATAAGGATGAATTTATCGCCACTAGAAATAAATTAGCAAAAATGTTCAGCGATAATTTCAAACGCTATGAAGATGTCAAAGAGGGTGTAGAATACAGTCAGTTTGGACCTAAAATTTAAGGCGCATTGATGAAAAATGAGATGTGGTCAGGACGCTTTAGCGAAGCAAGTAACGAACTCTTAAAAGAATTTAATGCAAGTTTAAATATAGATAGAGCTTTGTATGTGGAAGACATACAGGGTTCTATTGCTCATGCTACTATGCTTGAAAATTGCGGAATCTTAAAAAAAGATGAGCTAGAGGCTATTGTAAAAGGTTTAGAGCAGGTTAGAGTCGAGATAGAGCAAAATCGCTTTGTTTTCAATATAGAAGATGAAGACATTCATATGGCTATAGAAAAGCGTTTAAGTGAGCTTATAGGAAGTGAAATAGGCGGAAGACTTCACACAGCTCGCAGTCGCAATGATCAGGTTGCAACTGATTTTAAATTATTTACCAAAAAGTCCCATTTAGAACTTATAATGCTTTTAAAAGAACTTATCCAAACTCTACTTTCTCATGCTAGAGCGCATAAAAGAACTATTATGCCAAGCTTTACGCATTTGCAACATGCACAACCTATAAGTTTTTCTTTTTATATCTTAAGCTATGCTTTTATGTTTATGCGTGATATCAAGCGTTTGCAAAATAGTTTAGAGCTTGCGGATTTTTCCCCGCTAGGTTCTTGTGCTTGTGCGGGAACTAGCTATGCAACAAATCGCAATCTTAGCGCTCAAATTTTAGGCTTTAAAGACATTATGCCAAATGCCATGGATGGAGTGAGTGATAGGGATTTTGCGCTTGATTTACTTTATGATATAGCAGTGATTTTTACACACACTTCAAGACTTTGCGAAGAGATGATTTTATTTTCTGCTTCAGAATTTGGATTTTTAACCATAAGCGATAGTTTTTCAACAGGAAGTTCTATCATGCCACAGAAAAAAAATCCCGATGTTTGCGAACTTATACGCGGAAAAACAGGGCGTGTTTATGGAAATTTGATTTCTCTTTTAACGATTATGAAGGCACTTCCTTTAGCTTACAATAAAGACATGCAAGAAGATAAAGAAGGACTTTTTGATAGTGTTAAAACAGCAAAAGATAGTTTGATTATTTTAAATGCTATGTTAAAAGAAGTAAAAATCAATGAAGAAAATATGTTAAAATCTTGCAAAAAAGGGCATTTGTTGGCTACAGATTTGGCAGATTATTTAGTGCGAGAAAAAAATATTCCTTTTAGAAAAGCGCATTTTATAGTCGGTAATGTGGTCGCACAAGCTGAAAAACAAGGGATTGATATAAGTGATATCGAAGATCTTTCAAAAATAGATCCTATCTTTGATGAAAAAGCGATGAAATTGCTTGATTTTGAAAATTCTTTAAATTCTAAACAAAGTGAAGGTTCAAGCTCAGTTGCTAGTGTAGAAAAACAAATTCAAATTTTAGAAAAATTTCTTGAATGTTTAGGCTAATTTTGCCTAAACATTAAATCTAAAGTGCATCACATCGCCATCTAAGACGATATAATCTTTTCCTTCAAGACGCAATTTTCCCGCCTCTTTAGCGCCATTTTCTCCTTTGTAGGTGATAAAATCTTCATAAGAAATCACTTCTGCTTTGATAAAACCTTTTTCAAAATCATTATGAATCACGCTAGCAGCTTTTGGAGCTTTCCAGCCTTTTTTAATAGTCCAAGAACGCACTTCTAAAACTCCTGCTGTAAAATAGCTTATGAGTCCAAGTTTAGAAAAAGCAGTGCGTATGATTTGATCAAGCCCACTTTCATTTACACCTAAAGAGCTTAGAAATTCAGCACTTTCCTCATTACTTAAGCCAACTAATTCTTCTTCTATCTTAGCACAAAGCTTGATAACTTCGTGATTGTTCTTATTAGCATAGTCTTTTAAAATTTTTACATACTCGTTATCTTCGCTAATACCATTTTCATCAACATTTGCCCCATAAATCACTTCTTTGGCAGAAAGAAGTCTTAGCTCTTTATTTAAAGCTTGAAAAATCTCATCTTCTTTTTGCAAATAGGTGCTAGCTGGAAGACCTTTATTTAAATGTTCAAGCAAAGAATTTGCCATTTCTAGACTTTCTTTTGCACCTTTGGTATTTGCTCTAGCTTCTTTATTGAGTTTTTCTATTTTTTTACCAAGCTGTTCTATATCTGCTAAAATAAGCTCTGTATTAATGATCTCAACATCCCTTAAAGGATCAACGCCTCCTTCAACATGGGTGATGTTTTCTTCATCAAAACATCGCACAATGTGTAAAATTACTTCTGTTTCACGTATATTGGAGAGAAACTTATTTCCCAATCCCTCGCCCTTGCTCGCACCTTTTACAAGCCCTGCAATATCTACAAATTCTATCAATGAATGCATAATTCTTTCAGGTTTTACAATTTTGGCAAGTTCATTTAATCTTAGATCAGGAACTTCAACCATAGCCTTATTAGGTTCTATGGTACAAAAGGGATAATTTGCACTTTGTGCATTTTGTGCCTTGGTTAAGGCATTAAAAGTAGTTGATTTTCCAACATTTGGAAGACCTACTATACCGACGCTTAAACTCATTTATTTTTCCTTAAAAGATGAATTAAAAAATTAACACACATTCTAACTCCTGTTCCACCCGCACCAAAGCTATTATAGCCCCAAGATTTTTCTATATAAGCAGGTCCTGCTATGTCAAGGTGGAGCCATTTATCTTTATATTCTTTGCGTATGAATTTATCTAAAAACAACCCAGCTGTAATTGCACCACCATAACGACTAGAAGCAGAATTACTAACATCAGCAATATTTGACTTTATAAGTTCTTTTAAATGCGGGTTAAAGTGTAGTATGGTTGTATATTCTCCACTTTTTTTAGAGCTTAAATAAAATTCATTTTGCAATTCTTCATTATTTCCCATAATACCACTTGTAAATTCCCCAAGCCCCACAACGCAAGCTCCTGTAAGAGTCGCCATATCAATGAGTAAATCAGGTTTTAAATCCTGAGCATAAGATAAACAATCAGCTAAAACCAAACGCCCTTCAGCATCGGTATTTCTTACTTCTATACTCACGCCTTCGCGCGAAATTAAAACATCATCTGGTTTATAAGCGTTTCCACCTATCATATTTTCAGTTGCACCTAAGATACAATGTACTTCTAATTCTAAAGCGAGCTCGGCAACCGCTTTAATAATTCCCATCGCAGCTGCAGCTCCGCTTTTATCCGCTTTCATAGTAAGCATATAATCAGCAGGTTTTAGGCTCAAGCCACCACTATCGTAAGTTAAGCCTTTGCCTACAAATACTATACGCTTTTTAGCATTTTTAGCTTTATAGCTAAGGTGGATCAGACGCGGCGGATGAGCAGAAGCACGATTGACAGCTAAGAATGCATTCATTTTTTCTTTAGCAAGAAATTTTTCATCGCAAATTTTGCATGTGATATTTTTATTTTTTTTAGCTAAATTTTGAGCATCTTCCGCCATTTTTAAAGGAGTATAAATTTCAGGAATTTCATTAACTATATCTTTGGCAAAATTTGTCGCATTGGCTAGAATTTCACCGCGTAAAAGACCTATTTTTGCTTCATCGAGATTAAATTTTTTAGCATTTAGTTCTTCGGCAGAAATTATAAATTTTTCTAAAGTGCTTTCTTTTTTTTCGCTTTTGTATTTATCAAAATTATAAGCTCCAAAAAGCACACCTTCAACCAAAGAAGTAAAACTTCTCACAACGCAATCACCTAATATGCTAGGAAGTTTTACGCTTTTAATGTTTAATTTTTCTAAATTTTTATAAGCAGTGTAAAGTGCTAATCTTATATCCTCATAATTTAAACTTTTAAGTTCTATAAATAATCTTTTATTGTTTAAATCGAGTAAAATTCCCTCGCCTGTATAGTTATTTAATTTAAAAAAATCTTTTTCATTTGTGAATGGTTTTAGATTTTTATCTTGTATAAAAACAAGTTCAAAATCTGCTTTTATACCATGAATTTTTTTATCACTTAATTCAAATATCATTTTTTTTCCTTTTTTCTTTAAGTATAGCTTTTTCAATTTGTTTAAAGGTGAAAACAAGTAAAGATAAAAAACATATTATCATAATAGCAGCTAAATACCAATGATTTTTAGCCCAGGTTAAAAAATTCTGGATTAAATTACCAAAATGCCAAGCTAAAAGTATGGTAATAGCAGCCCAAACCCAAGCGCTAAGAAGATTGATAATGGCAAATTTTTTAGCACTATAACGCGTAATACCTATGCTCATAGGGATTACAGTTCTAAAACCATACATATAGCGTTGTATAAAAATAATAGGCCAACCAAAACGCTGTAAAAGTAAGTGCGCTACGGCGAATTTACGCCTTTGCGAACGGAGTTTCTTTTGAATATAGCGTTTGTTATATCTTCCTATATAAAAATAAATTTGATCCCCAACAAAGCCACCCAAGCCAGCTATAAATATAGCTAATACTACATGCATTTTTCCATCATGGGCTGCAAGTCCAGCAAAAATAAGTCCAAGCTCACCCTCTAAAATACTCCAGCAAAAAAGTATCAAGTAGCCCCAAGTTTCAACATGTTCATTCCAAATTCTTATAATAAATTCTTCCAAGGAGAAATCATTTTTAACCAAACCATGAATCACATAAATTATTAGAGCAATTAAAACGATAAAGATAAAAAATTTAAACCATTTTCTCATCGCACCCTCCTAAAATTCTAAAACACTATATACAGAACAATGCTTTTGTAATTTTTCTTCACCGCCTAAGTTTTTCAAATTCATTAAAAAACAAGCCTCGATACATTCTCCTCCTGCTTTTTTAATAAGCTCAAAAGAGGCAAGTGCTGTCCCACCTGTAGCTATAAGATCATCTACAAGCAAAATTTTTGCATTTTTTATATTTCTAAATGCATCTTGATGAATTTCTACTCTATCTGTCCCATACTCAAGTTCATACTCGCAAGAATAGGTATTTGATGGAAGTTTATTGGGTTTGCGTATAGGAACAAAAGGTAAATTTAGCTTAGCACAAATCATTGCCGCAAAAATAAAACCTCTGCTTTCAGTTCCTGCTATAAAATCTAAATTCATAGTTTGATAACGCTTACTTAAATGATCCAGTAAAAAAGATAAGGCTTTTTGATTGTTAAGTAGAGTTGTAATATCTCGAAAGATAATACCTTCTTTTGGAAAATTTGGAATAACGCGTATGCTTTCTGATAAAAATTGCTGTTCGTTTTGTGTAAGTTTTGTCATAATAATGCCTCGATTTTTGCTTCTAGCTCTTTAATTCTTTGTCTTAGTTTATCATTTTCTAAACGGTATTGAGAATTTCTTGTTCTTAGAGAAGTTAAATCCGCTTTTATTTTATTGAGCTCTTCGGTTAAAATATCGATATTCCCAAGACTGCGTTGAAGTTGAATTTGTAGTTTTCTAATGACTATTTCAGTATCATCAAGATTGTTTTTTATAAAATCTTTTGAAGTTTTTTCTTTATTAAGCAGGGTTTTATAATAAAACAACATAACAACTAGATAAATAGTAGCACAAATAAGTGCAGTTAAAATAAACCAATTTGCAAACATTAACAATCTACCTCAATTTTTTGAATTCTTTTTACATGTCTACCTTGATCAAAAGGGGTTTGAATAAAATTTTCTATCATATCGATAGCTGCATCAATGCCTATTAATCTACCTCCAAAAGCTAAAACATTTGCATCATTGTGTTTTCTAGCAAGTTTAGCACTAAGGCTTTCATTACATAAGGCACAGCGAATGTTTTTATGACGATTAGCAGCGATGGAAATTCCTATCCCTGAACCACAAATTAAAATTCCAAAGCTTTGTTCATCTATTTTAGAAGCTAACAAATGTGCATAATCTGGATAATCACAACTAGTAGGATCATTTGTCCCAAGATCATCAAAAGGAATTTGCTTTTCTTTAAGAAAGGTACAAATTTTTTCTTTAAGCATAAAACCCGCATGATCGCTAGCAATATAAATTTTTTTTCTAAGCATAAAAAATCCAAAATTTAAAAATTAAAGCATCTATATTAACATAACAAATCATAAAAAAAGCTTTTTGTTTTCAAAATAAATTTAAAACTAAGCTTTATTTTTTGTATATATGTTACAATATACATTTTAAGAATTTTAATCCATTTTAACAAATAGAAGGAAAATTAAATGAAACTCCTATTGATAGGATCATCTACCGGAGGCCCTAATCAGCTGAAGTTTTTATTAAAAGATGTGGATATAAAAAATACTTGCGTAGTTATAGCTCAACATATGAGTGCAAGTTTTATACCTTCTTTTGTAAATCAGTTTAATAAAGAAGCCTTAAGCGAAGTAAGTCTTTTAAACGACAAAGAGGTTTTGGCAAATAAAATTTATATTTGTCAAAAAAATACTATTTTATCAGGAAATTTAAATCTTATGGCAAACTGGAAAGAAGTTGTCACAAGCTTTAAACCAAATGTAGATTTGTTGTTTCACTCAGCTGTACCTTTGGTAAAGACAAACAAAATTTTAGCTGTAATACTAACAGGCATGGGAGATGATGGGGCTAAGGGATTGTTTGAATTGTATAAAGTAGGAGTTAAATGTTTGTGTGAAAATGAGGCTGATAGTATTGTATATGGTATGCCAAAAAAAGCAAAAGATATAAATCCAAAACTAAGGCCTATGAGTTTAAAAGAAATTAAACAAGAAATTTTAAATTTTATAAATGAAGAATGAGGGTTTAAATTTATGGAAGAAAAAATTAATCCTAGCGAATTAGAGCTTAATGAATTTATTAAGATTATTAATGAAATCAGCGGTATAGATTTAAATGAAAAAAGAAATATTTTAGTTTTAAAATTATCAAAATTTGTTTCAAGTACGGGTGTAAAAACCTTTGCTGAATTTTTAAGCAAACTTCAAATAAATAGACAGCTTAGACAAGACACTTTAGATTTTGTTACTATAGGGGAAACATACTTTTTAAGAGAATTGTCGCAATTAAAAGAAATTATTTTTTATGCTAAAAGTCTTGAAAAAACAGTAAATATTTTAAGTGCTCCTTGTTCTAGTGGCGAAGAGGTGTATTCTATGGCGATTTTGGGAGCTCAAAATTTCCTTAAGGATATGATGATCTTAGGAATTGATATAAATTCAAATGTCATCGAAAAAGCAAAGGTGGGTAAATATCAAGGTAGAACTTTACAGCGTTTAAGCGAAAGTGAAAAAAGAAGATTTTTCACAGATATTGGAGAGCAAACATTTAGCATTAATAAAAGCGAGCTTTGCACATGTAGATTTGAATTATGTAATGTTTTTGAAGATAAATTTTTAAGACTGGGTAAATTTGATATTATTGTCTCTAGGAACATGATGATTTATTTTGACTATGATTCTAGAATTAAATTAATGGAGCGTTTTTATCAAATTTTAGCTGATAACGGTAGGTTGTATGTGGGCAATGCCGATTTGATTCCTGAAACCACATTTTTTAAGAAAGTTTTTTCACCTCGAGGTGTGTACTATGAAAAAATTTGATTATATTTTCTTAAATTTTACAAAAAGTTACACTTTTTTATATCTTCGCTAAAATAAAGTTACTATTTTTAGCTTAAATTTTGATTTTGGTGCTATAATATTGTCAATATAATAAACCCTTGTTATTATTAATTTTTAAGTTTAATCAAAAAAGGAAAGATTTTGATAGAGTTAAGAAATGTAAATAAATATTATGGAACCCATCATGTTCTTAAAAATATTAACCTTTGTGTTAAAGAAGGTGAAAAACTTGTTATCATAGGCCCTAGCGGAAGTGGAAAAAGTACTACTATTCGCTGCATGAATGGACTTGAAGAGGTGAGTTCGGGTGAAGTTGTTGTAAATAATCTTGTTTTAAATCATAAAAATAAGATTGAAATTTGTAGGAAATATTGTGCTATGGTTTTTCAACATTTCAATCTTTATCCTCATATGACTGTTTTGCAAAATTTAACTTTAGCTCCTATGAAACTTCAAAAAAAATTACGCCAAGAAGCCGAAGAAACAGCCTATCAATATCTTAAGGTGGTTGGACTTGTAGACAAGGCAAATGTTTATCCAGCCACGCTTTCAGGTGGTCAGCAACAACGTGTTGCTATCGCAAGAGCGCTATGTACTAAAAAACCTTATATCTTGTTTGATGAACCTACTTCAGCACTTGATCCTGAGACTATACAAGAAGTTTTAGATGTAATGAAAGAAATTTCTACACAAAGAAATACAACTATGGTTGTGGTAACTCATGAAATGGGTTTTGCTAAAGAAGTTGCCGATAGAATTATTTTCATGGAAGATGGTGCTATTGTGGAAGAAAATGTTCCTAGTAAGTTTTTTTCCAATCCTAAAACTGAAAGAGCAAGACTCTTTTTAGGAAAAATTCTTAAAAATTAAACCAAATTTTAAAAGGAGAGAACAATGGTTTTTAGAAATTCTTTATTAAAATTAGCAGCACTTGCTTTAGGAGCTTGTATGGCTTTTACTAGTGCAAATGCAGCTGAAGGAAAACTTGAAGCTATCAAGGCTAAAGGAGAGTTGGTTATAGGTGTAAAAAATGATGTACCACACTATGCTTTACTTGATCAAGCTACAGGCGAAATTAAAGGCTTTGAAGTTGATGTTGCTAAAATGCTTGCTAAGAGTATTTTAGGAGATGAAAATAAAGTTAAACTTATAGCAGTAAATGCTAAAACAAGAGGTCCATTACTTGATAATGGTAGCGTTGATGCGGTTATAGCAACTTTTACTATCACTCCAGAGAGAAAAAGAGTGTATAATTTTTCAGAGCCGTATTATCAAGATGCTGTAGGGCTTTTAGTTTTAAAAGAGAAAAATTATAAATCTTTAGCAGATATGAATGGTGCTACTATAGGGGTAGCTCAAGCAGCAACTACTAAAAAAGTTATCAATACTGCGGCTAAAAAAATAGGTGTTAAAGTAAAATTCAGCGAATTTCCTGATTATCCTAGCATAAAAGCAGCTTTAGATGCAAAAAGAATTGATGCGTTTTCAGTTGATAAATCTATTTTACTAGGTTATAAAGATGAGAATAATGAAATTTTACCTGATAGTTTCGATCCTCAAAGTTATGGCATAGTTACAAAAAAAGATGATGCAAATTTTTCAAATTATGTCAATGATTTTGTAAAACAAAACAAAACTGAAATCGACGCTTTAGCTAAAAAATGGGGTTTATAAAATGAATGAGAGTGTAGGCTTTGTGGATAAATTAAGGCAACTCCTTAGTTCTTGGGGTTTGTATGATGAAAGTAGTACAAATCCTTTTGCAATTTGGAAATTTCTAGACGCTTTGGACAATGGAGATGCTTTTATTAGCGGTTTTATTTATACTTTAGAAGTGAGCATTCTTGCATTACTTATAGCGATTGTTTTTGGAACTATAGGTGGTGTGATGGCCACAAGTAAAATTAAAATCCTAAGAGCCTACACTCGAGTGTATGTTGAGCTTTTTCAAAATATTCCCTTGGTAATACAAATTTTCTTTTTATATTTTGCTTTGCCTGGCTTAGGAATTCATCTTGATATTTTTACCATCGGTGTTTTGGGTATAGGTGCTTATCATGGTGCTTATGTAAGTGAGGTAGTTAGAAGTGGAATTTTATCTGTTCCTAGGGGACAATTCGAAGCTTCAGCCTCTCAAGGTTTTACCTATGTACAGCAAATGCGTTATATTATAGTTCCACAAACTATAAAAATTATCCTGCCGCCTATGACAAATCAAATGGTAAATTTGATTAAAAATACTTCTGTATTATTGATTATAGGTGGAGCAGAGCTTATGCATTCTGCAGATAGTTATGCTGCTGACTATGGAAATTACGCACCTGCATATATTTTTGCGGCGATTTTATATTTTATCATTTGTTATCCTTTGGCATATTTTGCAAAAGTTTACGAAGACAAGCTTAAGAAAGCTCATTTAACAAGATAAGGGGTTTGGTATGGAAAATGTTTTTAATGCTCAAAATATTGAATTTTTAATGCAAGGTCTAGTCCTTACCCTTAAAATTGCCTTGGCGACTTGTATTATATCTATCATTTTTGGAACTTTTTTAGCTATTACTAAAAATTATGGAGATAGATTCAGCAGGTTATTAGCAACTTGTTACATTGATATATTTAGAAATACTCCATTGCTTTTATGGATGCTTGCTGCTTGTTTTGTTTTGCCATCATTTTTTCCACAAATGCCACAAGCTTTTTGGGGAACTATAGGATTTTCGCTATACACAAGTTCAGTTATGGCTGAGATTATACGTGGTGGTTTAAATTCTATTCCAAAAGGACAATTTGAAGCAGCTTATTCTCAAGGATTTAGTAAATTTTTTACTCTTTTTTATATTATTTTACCTCAAACTTTTAGAAAGGTTGTTCCGTCTTTGCTTTCTCAAATTGTTACCACTGTAAAAGATACGGCCTATTTGGCGGGTTTACAAATAGCAGAACTGACTTATAATTCTAAAAATATTTTGGCTAGACTTACGAGTTTTGATGAAATTTTAGCTACTATAGGTTTTGTTGCTGTGATTTATTTTGCTATATGCTTTTCATTATCCATGCTTGTAAGATATTATGCTAAAAAAACCGCTTATGTTTCTTAGAAAATATGTATTTTAATTAAAAGAGAATGGAATTTACAGCATTTTTTAAATTTTATTTTATTAAAATCTTATTTTAATATTATTTAGTAAAAGGTCTTTTATGCGCGGTTATAAAATTTTTTCAGGTTCGGCTAATGTAGAATTTGCAAAACAGATTTCTAAATATCTTTCTTTGCCTTTAAGTGATGCTGGAGTAAAGCGTTTTAGCGATGGAGAAATTAGCGTTCAAATTGATGAAAGCGTACGTGGTAAAGATGTTTTCATTATCCAAAGCACCTGTGTACCTACCAATGATAATTTAATGGAGCTTTTAATCTTAACAGATGCTTTGCGACGCTCAAGTGCAAATTCTATTACAGCTATTATTCCTTATTTTGGTTATGCAAGACAAGATAGAAAAGCAAATCCAAGGGTACCTATTACTGCTAAACTTGTTGCCAATTTAATCGAAGCAGCAGGGATTGATCGTGTGGCTACTATCGATCTACACGCGGGGCAAATTCAAGGTTTTTTTGATATACCTGTTGATAATCTTTATGGAAGTATAGTATTTAATGATTATATCAAAACCAAGCATTTTAAAAATGCAATTGTTGGAAGTCCTGATATAGGGGGTGTAGCAAGAGCTAGAAGTGTGGCTAAAAATTTAGGACTTGATATAGTGATAGTAGATAAAAGACGCGAAAAAGCTAATGAGAGCGAAGTTATGAATATTATCGGAGATGTTAAAGATAAAGAGGTGATTTTAGTCGATGATATTATTGATACTGCAGGTACTATTGTAAAGGCTGCTGAAGCTTTAAAAAACAAAGGTGCAAAATCCGTTATGGCTTGTTGTACTCACGCGGTTTTAAGTGGTAAAGCTTATGAAAGAATTGCTTCAGGGGCGCTCGATGAGCTTGTAGTTACTGATACCATTCCTTTAAGAGAGCAATTGCCTAATATAAAAGTTTTAAGCGTAGCTCCTGTATTTGCTGAAGTAATACGCCGCGTTTACCACAATGAAAGTGTAAATTCTCTTTTTATTTAATTTTCTATATTTTTTTAAATATCTTATATTAATATAAAATAAATCAGAACTATCTCTTTGATAGTTCTATGATTTTTTTACTTTTACTAATGACAAAAAATATTTGATAGTGCATCTTTAAATATAATAACGACTTAAAAAATAAAAGCAAACTTTTAACAAAATAAAGCAACATTCTATAAATATTTTTAACTTTAATAAAACTTGTCTTAAAAATAGTCATAAAAAATAATACAAGATTGCATGTTTATTTTTTTTGAAAATGTCACTTAAAGAAACAAAAAGAATATTTTTTTATACGATGTAAAAAAACTAAACAAACATTTTATTAAATTTATTTATAAATTTGGTATCCTTTGAAATATTTTTATTATTTTAGGAGAACTATGGCTCGTTTTGGAACTAAAATTTTATGGTTGTTTGTCGCAGCTTTAGGTGCTATTTGTTTTGCTCATTTAGCTTTACAAAATGGCGAGAGTGTATCAGCAATTTATCTAGTAGTTGCTGCTGTGTGTATCTATATGATAGGATATAGATTTTATGGACGCTTTGTAGCGTATAAGGTTTTAGAACTTGACAAAAATCGTGCTACACCTGCAGTTTTAGAAAATGATGGACGCGATTTTGTTCCTACAAATAGAACAGTTTTGTTTGGACATCATTTTGCTGCTATTGCAGGTGCTGGTCCTTTAGTGGGTCCTATTTTGGCTGCTCAGATGGGATATTTACCTTCTATGCTTTGGATTTTAGTGGGAGGTGTTTTAGCAGGTGCGGTTCATGACTTTGTTGTGCTTTTTATATCCACTCGTAGAAGAGGTAGAAGTTTAGGCGAAATTATCAAAGATGAAATGGGTAAATTTACCGGTGGTGTTGCAATGGTAGCAATTTTTGGTATCATGCTCATTATCATCGCTATTTTAGCTATGGTAGTTGTAAAAGCTCTCGCAGAGTCACCTTGGGGATTATTTACCATTGCAATGACTATTCCTATAGCAATTTTTATGGGAGTATATATGCGCTTTATTCGTCCAGGTAGAGTAGGTGAGGCTTCAGTTATAGGTTTTATACTTTTGATTCTAGCGATTCATTATGGTAGTGTTATAGCTGCTGATCCTTATTGGGCGAAAATATTCACATTAGAAGCTCCAACTTTGGCAATTATTATGATGGCTTATGGCTTTATCGCAGCTGTTTTACCTGTATGGTTTTTATTGGCTCCAAGAGATTATCTTTCTACTTTCTTAAAGATTGGTGTTATTGTTGTAATGGCTGTAGCTATTATTATCGTTGCACCTGATTTGCAAATGCCAAAAGCAAATACTCAGTATTTTGATGGAACAGGTCCTGTATTTGCGGGTGCTATTTTTCCATTTTTGTTTATAACCATTGCTTGTGGTGCTATTAGTGGTTTTCATGCTCTTATTTCAAGTGGAACTACTCCAAAAATGCTTGAAAATGAAACTCATGCTTTGCCTGTTGGATATGGCTCTATGCTTGCAGAAAGTGCTGTAGCAATTATGGCTTTAATTTGTGCTTGTATTTTACATCCTGGACTTTATTTTGCTATAAATTCAAGTTCTGCTTTAATAGGATCTGATGTTGCAAGTGCGGCGCAAGCTATTTCAAGTTGGGGATTTAGTATCACTCCTGAAGAAATTTCTACTTTAACTGCAAATATAGGAGAATACACTATACTTTCTAGAACAGGTGGGGCTCCAACTTTTGCTATAGGCGTAGCTTTAATTTTACATGAGCTTTTTGGTGGTATTGATCTAATGGCTTTTTGGTATCATTTTGCTATATTGTTTGAAGCTTTATTTATCTTAACAGCTGTGGATGCTGGAACTAGAGCTTGCCGTTTTATGGTGCAAGATATCTTAGGTAATGTCTATAAACCTTTGGGAAATATTCATAATTATCCAGCTGGACTTTTAGCAACCGCATTGAGTGTTGCAGGATGGGGATATTTTCTTTATCAAGGTGCGATTGATCCTAAAGGTGGTATTTATACCCTTTGGCCTCTCTTTGGTGTAAGCAATCAAATGCTTGCAGGTATGGCTTTACTTCTTGCTACAGCCATACTTGTAAAAATGGGCAAGGCAAAATACACTTGGGTAACTTTAATTCCTGCTACATTTGTTTTGGTAGCAACCCTATATGGAGGAATACAAAAAGTTATGCCTTACGAAGAAGGAAATAAAGTAGGAAATGCTGTAAGCCATGTGGCAGCAGTTACTATACAAAGTCAAAAAATTCAAGATTTAGAATTGAAATTAAACAATGCCAAAGATGAAAATGAAATTGCAGCAATTGAAAAAGAAATTTCCGTAGCTACTCAAAGTAAGATCGGAAATTTAATCAATGCCATTCTTTGTGTGTTTTTCATGTTGGCCACATTGCTTGTCATACTCTCTTGCATAGGAATTTGCCTAGGTAAGATTAAAATTCCACTAAAAGAAACCAAATATATTAAACTTGATGAATTTCAAAAAGTTTAAACACTACTATGAAAAAGCCGAAAGGTTTTTTCATCCCTTAGTGGGACTTTCGAGTTATGATAAGTATTTAGAACACATGAAACACAAACATCCTGAAAAAACCCCAAAAACTAGAGGAGAATTTTTCAAGGAATGTTTAGATAAAAAATATAACAGCGGCGGTTTAAATAAATGCTGATAAGCTTAACAAGGATAAAGTTTTTATCATACAAAAAATTAAGCTTTAAGTATTTGTAAATCCATGAATTTTCTTTAATTCTTCACTAATAGGCTTTTTCTTTCCTTCTCTTGTAACGCTAACATAAGTAACTAAGGCAGAGGTTACGTTTATGCAAGAAGTACAGCCTTGTGAATCCACTCTTTGAGCACTAACTTCTACTTCTACACCTATAGAAGTCTTTCCTACGCTAACAATCTTAGAATAGCAAGAAATTATATCACCTATAAAAACAGGCTCTTTAAAAACTACCTTATCCATAGATATAGTTACGACGCGTTCAGGAGAAAGTTCTCTAGCTGCTATTGCGCCTGCTAAATCAATTTGTGAAAGTATCCATCCACCAAAAATATTACCTGCGGGATTGGTATCACTTGGCATTGCAACAATTTTTAATTTTGGTTCTCCCATATCTCTCATTTTTTACTCCTTATTTTAAAAAATGAATTATAATTCAATAAAGTTAAAAAAGGAGAATAAAAGTATGAATAATTTCAAAGAATTAGCAAAACTTGTAAAAAATCGTAAAGAAAATATCAATCTTTTTTATGATCTTTTAGATTCTGAGCAATGGGGCGAGTATTTTGAGAGACTTTTAACTCTTAGTGAGTTGAAAAGAGATAAAACAACTCTTTTGGCTATATTAAGACGCTTAGTAGATCTTAAAGAGGAAAATTTGATACAGGAGTGGAAAAAAAATAATTTCAAAGAAGAAAAAATTACCAAGCTTAAGCATAAATTCTATGAAGAGATAAGAAAATTTTATGAAAAAGAGCATCAAGAGCTAATCTATGAGATCAAAGAAAGAAAAATCGTAAATGATTTTTATCAAGTTCTTATCCAAGGAGTGCATAATATAGGCTTAGTTATCAATGCTTTTGAAGTTTCTTGGACTAAAGAGATTATAGAAAAAAACAATAAAATTTTAGCAACTCAATTTCCAAATTTAAACGATGCGATGGAATTTTTACGAAAAAATCAACTCTATCAAACAACTCCAAAGGGTGATATTTGCGAAAGAAGCTATGGTGTTTTGGTAAGAATAGGAAATATGTGGAAATTTGTTCCTTATGCAAGATTTTTTGAAGATGAAATTTTAAAACTTGAATTTGCTTTTGATGATATGATTGATAAATTAAAACAAATAGCTAAAAATGAAGATGAGTTAGCTTATATAGAGTATTTTCAAAAGCTAAAACTAGCTTTTTGTGAAAAGGAAGAAGAAAAGGTTATAGGAGCGTGGCAAGAGGCTGAATTTGCATGGATGAAAGTCAAATCTCCATTACAAGTAGGTCATCCTTTAGAATACTATGAAGATAATTACACTCATGCTGTAGCTTTAGAGTGGGATATAAGAATAGAAGATGAGAGTGATTTTGATGCCTTGAAATTTTCAAAAGATATCAAGCAAAGCTTTATGCGCGTATATGAAAATATCGGAATTCAAGATGAGCAACTTAAAAATGAAGTTTTGCATAATATTGATAAAACACAGCTTTATGTTTGTGCGCCAATGATTTATTATGGAGCTGAGCTTAAGGGTTTGTTTTCTGCGCAAGTTGTTCCTAATGATGAATTTGTAAGTTCTATTGCAGGCAAAAAAATCTTTGCTTTTTTAAATTTTGTCTATGAAAATGCTAAAACAAAACCTTTTATGAGAATTGCTAGTGAAATTTTTAATAAAGATTTTTTGGATTATGGAAGAGATATTTTATTTTTCAAAGAAAAAATTTGGAAAAGAGTTTATGAGGTTTCTACTATAGGACATGAATTTGGTCATATATTTTTTATCGCTAAAGACAGTGAAAAACTTATGAATCAAAGTGGTTTTTTTAAAAATATCGAAGAATATAAGGCAACAAGTGGCGGACTTGTTAATTTCTTTTATCATGAACAAGAGGATTTGAAATTACCTGTTTTTCATGAACTTATTAAAAGAGCTGTATCTTTGATAGCTTGGCAAAGAGTTGAAGAGGTTAAGCCTTATTATACAGAAGGACTTATTCATTTATCACTATTATTTCAAAGTGGAGTTTTGAAATTTGAAAACAATAGATTAAATGTTAATTTTAATCTGGAATATTATGAAAATTTTAAAGATGCAACTTTAAAAAATTATCATGATTTAGCTAAACATTATGCTTTAAAGCTTGATGCTAAAGAATTTTTAAATCGTTTTTGTGCTTTAAAAAACGATATTTTTATGCCTCTTCATCCAGAATGCAAAGAATTTGTTCAATTCTACTATGATCTATATGAAAAAATAGGCAATGAAATTGACAATAGTGGGGAATTTGAGCGCTATAAAATGCAAAAAAAATCCTAAAAAACATGTTTTTACTTGATATTGTTTTCTAAATATGCTAGAATTAGGCGTTTCAATATAAAACAAAGGAGCTTTTATGACTAAAGCAGATTTCATTTCGCAAGTTGCTCAAACTGCTGGGCTAACAAAAAAAGATGCTACTGCTGCTACTGATGCAGTTATTTCTACTATCACTGATGTATTGGCTAAAGGTGATAGCGTTAGCTTTATAGGTTTTGGTACTTTCTCAACAGCCGAAAGAGCCGCAAGAGAAGCAAGAGTGCCAAGTACTGGTAAAACCATTAAGGTTCCTGCAACAAGAGTTGCTAAATTTAAAGTGGGTAAAAACCTTAAAGACGCTGTTGCAAAAGCTAAAAAGAAAAAATAATATTAAGGCTAGAAATTTTTCTAGCCCTGCTTAAATAAAAAATTTAAATTAATCCGACAATTTATATCCTTTATTTACTTTATTTTTATAAACTTACTTGAAGCTAAATTTTTGAAAGGTTGGTTTTATGAGAGTTTATAAAAAAGTAAATGAACTTATAGGCAATACTCCTATAATACAATTAGAGAAATTTGGTGCAAATCTTTTTGCTAAATGCGAATTTTTAAATCCAAGTCATTCAATTAAAGACAGAGCAGCTTTTGCAATGATCCAAAGCGCTTTAAATGAAGGCAAAATCGATTCTAAGACTGTTATAGTCGAAGCTACAAGCGGAAATACAGGTATTGCATTAGCAATGATTTGTGCAGATTTAGGACTTCAATTTGTTGCCACTATGCCAGAATCTATGAGTATAGAAAGACGCAAAATGATAACTCTTTTTGGAGCACAACTTGAACTAACTCCTGCAAGTTTAGGTATGAAAGGTGCAGTGGATAAAGCTAATGAAATTTTAAAAAATACCCCAAATTCTTTTATGCCATCGCAGTTTGACAATTTGGCCAATAAAAATGCACACCGCAAAACTACTGCCTTAGAAATATTAAAAGATTTGGATAATGATCTTGATATTTTTGTAGCGGGTTTTGGAACAGGTGGAACTATCAGTGGAGTTGGTGAAATTTTAAAAGAAAAATTAGGAAAAATTCATGTCGTTGCTGTAGAACCTTTAGCCTCTCCGCTACTTAGTAAGGGTGAAGCTGGAAGTCATAAGATACAAGGTATAGGTGCAAATTTTATCCCTGCTATCTTAAATAAAGATGTTATAGATGAAATCATCACAGTTAGCAATGAAGATGCTATAAATACAGCTAAAGAGCTTGCTAAAAACGGTCTTATGGTAGGAATTTCAAGTGGTGCAAATGTGTTTGCAGCAAGTGTTTTGGCTAAAAAATTTCCAGATAAAAAAATTCTTACTATGCTAAATGATACAGCTGAAAGATATCTTTCAACCGATCTTTTTGCTTAAAAATTTTATTTAGAGCTTAGAAAATTTTTAAGCTCTTTTGCAACTTCTTCAGGATTCAAATCTCTAATGATCTTTTGTAGCTTTCCGTTTTCATCGATGAGAAAAATTTCGCTACTATGCGCAACGGAATATTTCATCACAGAATCATTGATATCTATTTTTTGATATTGAACTCCATAATTTTTAGCCACTTTCTTTAAAACGCTATCATTTTTTGCAATAAGAGCGTCCGCATTGGGATAAAAATATCTTAACCATTCGTTAGTTGAAGTTAAATTACCATCTCTAGAAATATCTAAAGAAATAAAAAGAACATGAGCTTTTGGATCTTTAAGGGCTTTTAAATTTTTACCGATTAAAGAAAGAGTAGAGGGGCAAATATCAGGACAAAAAGTATAACCAAAATAAACTATAAGTTTCTTGCCTTTAAAATCCTCTAAAGTAGTTTGCTCTTTAAAGGCAGATCTTAGATTAAAGTCGTATTGGTTTTTATTTATCAAACAAAAAGCTAGTATACCCATCGCAACAAAGGCGACTGCAAATAAAAAAACCTTTTTCATCTTTTTAGATCAAAATCAAAATGAAAACCTATAGGTTTATCATCTTCAAAAACTTCAGCTCTAAAACGCATAACTTCAAGAACACATGCAGCTAAAACCAATCTTGACTCATAATCTGTTTCATTTATTTTAGTAACTCTAGGCATTATATCTCCCATAAACATATTTAAGCCATAAATTTTAATTTTTAAATTTTTATAATTTCCTAAATTTTTAATTTTTAAATTGGTGATTTCTAAGGATTGGAGAGGTTTTGGATCCATAGAAATCAAAACCTCTCTATCCTTAAAACTATAAGTGCAATTTTCGATATTTAAATCACAGCTTAGAGGTGATAAAACCTCAGTTTGACTTAAAGTCGTTCTATCTTTTAAAACATAAAAATCAAATATGATATAAAGAATTAAAAGAGATAGGCCTGAGGCCAAAATAAAAAATATTTTTTTCATTATCTATAACTTTTTTGATCCTATGTCACGAACTTCTAAACTTTGATTATTGTCAAAAGTTAAAGTCAAATTCGCTTTAGTATTTTCATCAATAGCTTGATTAAGCTTAAAAAGCATAATATGATAACTTCCAGGTTTTAACTCGGTACTAGAATGTGCTTTAACAGGTATCTCAGGAATTTGTATCATAGCTTTCATACCATGTTTATGTTCATGAGTGTGTAATTCGCTCACTTGATTGATATCAGTTTTTGCATCTATTAAAGAGATGTCCTTATCGGTATTGTTAACAATGGTAAGAAATATAGCACTATTAACAGCATTAGGTGGAGTTTGTTTAATAAATGCATCTTTGATTTCTATATCTTTAGCATAAAGACTTAATGCAAGCAAAGCGCTTAAAGTGATAATTTTTTTCATATTTTATCCTTATTATTTTAGTATTAAATAATTATTAATTATATCAAAACAAAAGAAAATAATCAATTATTTTTTTAAAAAATGAAATTTTTTATTAAATTTAATTTTGAGGCAAGATTGCACTATTGTATATTTTTTGCAAAGTAACATCAAAATCAAAGAAAAAGCCTATGGGTTTATCATTGTTTAAAAACTCAACCCTAAAGCGAGAATCATCTGTAACACTTTTTCCTGTAAAATTTATAATAATTGAATCCTTTGTGTTTGTAAATTGTGGGATAATGTTTCCTATATATGAGTTTAAACTATAAATTTTAATTTTTAAATTTGGATCAAAGGGAAAATTACTTACTTTAATGGCGGTATTTTTAAAGATTTTTATAGGTTTAGGATAAGCAGATACCAAAATTTATTTTCCTTTAAACAAAAAGGTGCAATCTTGAGAATTTAAATCACATTTTAATGGAAGGCAGGTATTGAGTTTAAACACATTATCCTTTTTTTTATCATATAAAATATAAAAGGTTAATGAAAATATAATCAGAAATATTGCTGCTATAAAAAATTTTTCATGATAATAAAACAATGCCTTTAAAATTGATTTTTTCGTGATTTGGGATATTCTACAATTATAGCATAATAAAATTTAATATAATTAATATTTTTTAAGAAAAAAAATAATATAATCACAGACATTTTTGTCAAAAAATATTATAAATACAGTTTTAAGGAAAAGCATTGCTTAAAAAGATTTTAGCATTTTACTTTATATGCATTTCAGCTCTTGGGGCTTCTGATTTGGTAAAAATTTATTTAAATCAGGGTTTAGATGCTGTAGGTGTAGCAATTGAAAAAGAATTAACAAATAAAGATTTTTGGTTAGATGAAATAGGCGATAGAAATATCTCTTTAGGATATTACAATGATGATGTTGCTATTGTGCTTACAAATAAGACAGATAAAATTCTCCGTGTTTATTCTTATAGTGATGGGAAGATTAAACAAGACTTTGAACAAAAAGCTATCATTACAGGACTTATGGGGGATAAACAAGTTGAGGGGGATTTAAAAACTCCAGTAGGCTTTTATGAACTTGGACGCAAATTTAATCCAGGGGATCCTTATTATGGTCCTTTTGCGTTTGCAACAACTTATCCTAATTTACTTGATAAAGTTCAAGGCAAAACAGGCGGAGGGATTTGGATACATGGCTATCCTTTAGATGGAACAAGATTGGATGAATTTAAAACGCGTGGTTGCATAGCCTTATTTAATGAAAATCTTGAAGAATTTGCAAAAGTAGTACAAGATAAAAAAGTATTTGCTATGACAGAGGAAAAAGAAAAAGTAAGAGCCAAAAAAGAAGATATAGCTGCTTTACTTGCAGATCTTTTTGCTTGGAAGCTAGCTTGGACAGATAGCGATATAAATACTTATTTAAATTTCTACGATGAGAAACAATTTAAGCGTTTTGATAAAATGAAATTTGAACAATTTGCTTCTATGAAAAAGTCTATTTTTTCTAGAAAAGAAGACAAAAAGATTAAATTTTCGGATATAAATATCAGCCCTTATCCGAATGTAGAAAATGAGACTATGTATAGAATTTCATTTTATGAGGATTATTATACTAAAAACTATCAATTTAAAGGGGATAAAATCTTATATGTTAAAATTGATAGCAAGGGAAAAATGAAAATCTTAGCAGAACAATAATGTCTTTAATTAAAATCAATCAAAAAGCTTATGAAAGCAATTTAAAAATTATAGCTGAAAAAATAGGTAGCTTTTCAAGATTGATTTGCGTTTTTAAAGATAATGCTTATGGGCATGGAGCAAAAATTTTAGCTCCGATTGCTAGTACTTTGGGCGTTAATTTTGTAGCAGTTAAAAATGAAAAAGAAGCTTATGAGCTCGAAGATTTTTTTGATAATATTTTAATTCTTTCTCACCATCCACATGGCAAAGAAAATTCTAAATTTATTTATGCTCTAAATGATATAGATAAAATCAATGCTTATCAAAACGATACAAGAATACATCTTAAAATAGACACAGGAATGCATCGCAATGGAGTTTGCGTTGAGGATTTAAATGAAGCTTTGTTGAAAATCAAATGTTCTGCATTGAAGCTAGAGGGTATATTTACACATTTTGCAGGTGCAGATGAAATGGATGCAAGTTTTTTTATTCAAAGGGAAAAATTTTCTAAAGCTAAAGATATTGCTAAACAAATTTATAAAAATTTGATATTTCACTCGCATAATTCCCCGGCTTTATTTAGAGCTGTAAAAATACCCGAAGATGAGCTTTGTAGAACAGGCTTAGCGCAATTTGGTTATGGTGATGAAAGTCTAAAAAAAGTTTTAAGTTTATATGCTCATAGATTAAGTCATAGAGAATTACAAATAGGTCAAAGTGTAGGTTATGGTGGAGCTTTTAGTGCGACAGAAAAAATCAAAATAGCTACCTATGATTTGGGTTATGCAGATGGTTTGTTTCGTTATGATGGCAAGGGAGATTTATTGCTAGCCAATAAACAAAAAATTTTAGGTAAAATTTCAATGGATAGTTTTTCTTGTCAAGATTTTGGAAAGGAAATATGTGTGTTTGATAATGCAGATGTTTGGGCAGATTTTTTCAATACTATCAATTATGAAATTTTAGTAAAACTCCATCCTGATATCCCAAGAGTATTGGTGTAAATATGTTTAATATTGTTTTAATTCATCCTAGAATTCCTCAAAATACTGGCAGTATAGGTAGAATGTGTTTTAATGCGGGTTTTAAATTGCATATTGTCAAACCCATAGTTTTTGATATTTCTCAAAAAGCAGTGCGTAGAGCAGGGCTTGATTATTGGGAAAAGCTTGAGCCTGTAATTTGGGAAAGTTTAGATATCTTTCTTGAACACAATCTCATTTACAAAGATCGTTTTTTCTTTGCGACAACAAAAAGTAATAAATTTTATTTTCAAGCCAAATTTCAAGAAAATGATTTTTTATTTTTTGGTAGCGAGAGCTATGGTTTACCGATGGAATTAATGCAGCTTAACTGGGATAATGCCATTACAATCCCTATGAAAGCTTGTGGTAGAAGTTTAAATTTGGCCACAAGTGTCGGCATTGTTTCTTATGAAGCCTTGCGTCAAAATTTTGATCGTTTTAGTTTATAATCTTACTTAACTTTATATTTTTTTAAATATTTTGTAAATTATCAATATTTTTTCATAAAAAATATGCTAAAGTTGTAGCGAATTTTACTTTTTTAAAGGAGAAATATGGGTGAGCAAAATTTAACTTTAAACCCCTCAGTTCCATTCGATGAAAAGATATTAAAAATTCTCGAATATGTTCTGCCATATACTGATACTATAATGGTAGTTTTACTTATAATCTGCGGAATTTACTATAGTTTCTTAACTAGATTTGTACAATTTCGCATGTTAAAATCCGTTTTTAAAATTCTAACTGAAAGAAATGAAAACCATACCAAAGAGCACATATCTCCTTTTCAAGCTTTGATGATATCAACAGCTTCTAGGGTAGGTATAGGAAATATTGCAGGCATCTCTATCGCGATCGCTGCAGGAGGAGCGGGTGCTTTATTTTGGATGTGGTTTATGGCGTTTTTTGGTGGTGCTTCAGCTTTTGCAGAAAGCACTTTAGCACAAATTTACAAGTCTAAAGATAATACAGGAGGATTTAAAGGTGGTCCTGCTTATTATATAAAAAAAGCTTTAGGTTCTCATTTTTTTGGAGCTTTTTTTGCTTTTATTCTTATTATTACTTATGCTTATGGATTTAACGGACTTCAAAGTCAAACTATGACTTCGGCTTTTAAAGTTTATTATGATATGTTTAATCCTAATGCTACAACAGATTTTGCTTCAAGTTCTTGGCCTATGATTATTGGTATTATTTTAACCCTTTTTGGAATTTGGATGTTTTTTTCACATCATACAAAAATAGGTAAAGTAAGCTCTTTAATCGTCCCTTTTATGGCATTAGCTTATATCTTACTTGCCTTTATAGCTGTTTTGATTAATTTTGAAAAAATTCCTTCTGTAATAGTGCTTATATTTGAAAGTGCTTTTGATTTTAAAGCGATTTTGGGTGGATTTGCTGGTTCTGCTTTGGTTATAGGAATTAAAAGAGGACTCTTTTCAAATGAGGCGGGCATGGGTTCTGCTCCAAATGCTGCCGCTGCTGCTCTTACAAGTCACCCTGCAAAACAAGGTATTATACAAGCGTTTTCGGTTTTGATTGATGTTATTGTTTGTACAAGTTCAGGATTTTTGGTTCTTTTTTCTATGGCATATTTTAATGTTGGAGCCGATGGAAAACCTCTTTTAACCGCAATGCCTTTAGTACAAGAAGCAATGCGTGAATATTATGGCGGTTTTGGAGTCCATTTTATTACTATAGCTATTGTTTTATTTGCTATCACTTCTTTGATAGGGAATTACTATTATGCCCAAGCTAATGTAAAATATCTTACAAATTCCAAATTAGTCATGAATTTGTTTAGAATTACTGCTGTAGCAATGATTTTTATAGGTTCTCAAATGAATTTAAAACTTGCTTGGAGTTTAGCGGATTTAACTATGGCGTTTATGGCAGTTACAAATATTGTTTCTTTACTTCTTTTAGGGGGTATAGTCAATAAAGTATTGAAAGATTTCAACACCCAACAAGACTCTAAAATAAATCCAAAATTCAGCGCTTCAAAACTAGGTATTAAAAATGCTGAATGCTGGGACTGATTAAAAAGCCTTAATTTTAAGGCTTTTTAGTGATTTAAAACCTTATTTAAAAATTCTTTCAATCTTTCATTTTTTGGATTTTCAAATACTTCTTTAGGGCTTGCATCCACTGCAAGTTCTCCTTTATTCATGAAAAAAATGCGATTAGCGACATTTCTGGCAAAACCCATTTCATGAGTAACTACTATCATAGTAAGCCCTTCAGCGGCCAAATCCTTCATGATACTTAAAACTTCTCCTATCATTTCAGGATCAAGTGCTGAAGTAGGCTCATCAAATAAAATTACATCAGGATTCATCATCAAACTTCTTGCTATGGCAATGCGTTGCTTTTGTCCGCCTGAAAGTTTGTGCGGTATTACCTCTTTTTTATCGGATAATCCTACTTTTTTAAGTAAAATTTCAGCTTTATTTATAGCTTCATCTTCGCTTAAGATTCCTGTTTTTACTGGGGCTAAGCATAAGTTTTGCAATACATTTTTATTGGCAAAAAGATTAAAATGTTGAAATACCATGCTGACTTTTTGACGAATTTTATTAATATCAGTTTGTTCATCTAAGATATTGCGTCCTTTGATAAGAATTTCTCCACTGTCTGCAAGTTCCAAGCGGTTAATACAACGCAAAAAAGTACTTTTTCCACCCCCACTTGGACCTATGATGGATATAATATCGCCTTTGGAAATTTTGGTGCTGATATTTTTAATAACTTCTAAATTTCCATATTTTTTATTTAAATTTTTAATCTCAATCATTTTTGCTCATCCTTAACTCAAGTTTTTTAGCAAAATAACTAAAAATTTTTACACTTACATAATACACAAGTCCTGTAAAAATAAGAGGTTTTGGATTGTATAATACCGCTTGAAGGCTTTGGCTTTGCATAGTAATATCAATAACGCTTATAAATCCAACCACGGAAGTTTCTTTAAACAAAGAAATAAATTCATTAGCCAAAGCGGGTAAAATGTTTTTGGTCGCTTGTGGTAATATAATTTCTTTCATTGAAGTTTTATAATCAAGCCCCATAGCACGCGCTGCTTCCATTTGTCCTTTATCGACACTATTAATCCCGCTTCTTACGATTTCTGCTATATAAGCAGAGCTATTAAGCCCTAGGGCAAATATTGCTGCATAAAGATTATCAATAAAAGTAAAAATTACAAAAGCAAAAATCATAAGTTGTAATATTACAGGGGTTCCTCTTATAATATCAATATATTCATCTATGATAAAATTTAAGACTTTAATTTTAGAAAAGCGCAAGATAGCAAGACTAAAACCAACAACTACACCAATAATTGCCGAGCAAGCAGTAAGTAAAAGAGTGATAAAATAACTTTTTATGTAAGCTTGCGCATTTGGAGTGTATCCGTAATTTATAGCCCCATCCGCTTCTTTAATTTGTAAAATTTCAATAGGAAAAGAAAAATATCCCCAAAAAAGAATGATGGCGAAAAATACAAATATTCTTATATTTTTTTGATTCAAATCTTAACCTTTATTCAAAAATTTTTAACTTAAATTCTATAAAATTATCGTTTGATTTTTCTTTAAAGATTTGTAATAATATGATAGAATTTTAAAAAAGGTTTTGCGATATGATAGTTTTAGATTTTATTTTAATCGTAGCTTTTGTGCTTTTTATGATATTTTTGATAGTGGGATTTAACTATCAAATGAATGAAAAAGCTAAAATTCGGGAAGAAAAATTTAAAAATAAGGAGAGAAAAAAATGAGTAAAAAAGTATTGATTCCTTTGGCTCAAGGATTTGAAGAAGCTGAGTTTATAGGTATAGCAGATGTATTAAAAAGAGCTGCGGAATTAAGTGGGAATTTGGAAGTTATTATCGCTTCTTTGGATAATGAACTTTTGGTAAAAGGTGCAAATGGGATCAGCATAAAAGCGGATTGTTCTTTAGAAGCTGTAGACACTAAAAATCTCGATGCAATAGCCTTGGCGGGTGGTTTTGATGGTATGAATAATCTTAAAAATTCAAATGAAATTTTAAGTATTATTAAAAAACTACACAGTGAAGGCAAGATTGTTTCTGCAATTTGTGCTTCTCCTATAGTATTAAATGCTGCTGGAGTTTTAGAGGGTGAATTTACTTGCTATCCAAGTTGCGAAACAGGTCTTCAAGGAAATAGAGTGAATAAAGCTGTAGTTGTAAATAAAAATGTTATTACAAGTGCAGGTCCTGCAACGGCTATTTTATTTGGATTAGAGCTTGCAAAGCAACTATGCGGTGATGAAATTTATAATTCATTATATGAAGGTTTGCTTATTCCTTTAACAAAATAAGCATTTTGTTATGATAGTGTAAAAAACACTATCATAAATTAAAATAAAGCTTGAGGATTTTCATTCTCATCTTTTTCTTTAGGAAGTCTAAAGCCACCCAACATATGAAAATGTAGATGAAAAACTTCTTGACCGCTGTTTTTGCCACAATTTGTTACCAAGCGATATCCACTTTTATCCACTCCTAAAAGTACAGCCAATTCTTGTATAAAACTTGTCATTTTTTCCATAAGCTTAGGATCAAATTCTTGAAAATCTTTAAAATGTTTTTTCGGGATAATAAGTATATGAATGGGCGCCTTAGGAGCTATATCATGAAAAGCTAAAAAATCATTATTTTCAAGTACTTTATTGCAAGGAATTTTTCCTTCAACAATGAGTTCAAAAACAGTTTTTTCTTTCATTATTTATCCTTCTTTAGTGTTAATTTTATACAATTATATCTTTAAACTTTAGTTTTTATGCTGAATTTAAAATAGTTTTTAATAAAATTAAAACTAAAAATAACTTATTAAGGTAGAAAATTGCAAAATTTTATCGAACAAATTCAAGAATGTAAAAATTTAAATGACTTAGAGGCTCTTCGAGTTGCTGTCCTTGGAAAAAAAGGTATCTTAACAGAGAGTTTTGCAAAACTAAAAGATTTAGCGGGCGAAGAAAAGAAAGAATTTGCAGCTAAATTAAATTCTCAAAAAGATGCTTTTAATGAGGCTTATTTATCAAAATTTAAAATTTTGGAAAATCTTGCTTTAGAAGAAAAAATGAAGCAAGATGCTCTTGATTTTAACTATTTTGATGAAAGTCCTACAAATGGTGCTTTACATCCTGTTATGAGTACTATGGATAGAATTATAGAGTATTTTGTAAATTTAAATTTTAGCATAGAAAAAGGCCCTTTAATAGAAGATGATTTTCATAATTTTGAAGCTTTAAATTTACCAAAATCTCATCCGGCAAGAGATATGCAAGATACTTTTTATTTTGACGATAAAAGACTTTTAAGAACTCAAACTTCTCCTGTGCAGATTCGAACCATGCTTGCACAAAAACCACCCATTAGAATGATAGCTCCAGGAGCAGTTTTTAGAAGAGATTTTGATATCACCCATACTCCTATGTTTCATCAAGTAGAAGGGCTTGTAGTAGAAGAAGGGCAAAGAGTAAGTTTTGCAAATTTAAAAAGTATTTTAGAGGACTTTTTGCGTTATATGTTTGGAGATGTAAAAGTGCGTTTTCGTCCTAGTTTTTTCCCATTTACAGAACCATCAGCAGAAGTTGATATTTCGTGTGTATTTTGCAAGGGTTGTGGATGTAGGGTTTGTAAGCAAACGGGTTGGCTTGAGGTTTTAGGATGCGGGGTTGTAGATCCTAATGTATTTAATTTTGTAGGTTATAAAGATGTAAGTGGCTATGCTTTTGGTCTTGGTGTAGAACGCTTTGCAATGCTTTTACATCAAATTCCTGATCTAAGATCTTTATTTGAAGGTGATTTAAGACTATTGGAGCAATTTAGATGATAATTACTAAAAGTTGGTTAAATGATTGGTTAGATTTTGAAGATAAAAGTTTAGATGATATAGCGCATACATTAAATTCTATAGGTATAGAAGTAGATAAAATTTGCACCTTAAAAGTGCCGGATAAAATCGTAGTGGGTTTTGTCAAAGAAAAAGTAAAGCATGAAAATTCTGACAAATTAAGCATTTGTCAAGTTGATGTTGGAAATGAAATCTTGCAAATAGTTTGCGGAGCCCAAAATGTCGCACAAGGGCAATTTGTCGCAGTGGCCTTAAAAGGTGCTTTAATGCCAAATGGTATGGAGATCAAAGAGGCTAAATTACGAGGAGTAGATTCTTGCGGTATGCTTTGTTCTAGCACAGAATTAGGCTTTGAAAAAATCAATGATGGCATTATGCTTTTAGACGATAGTATAGGCAAATTAGAGCTTGGAAAAGCTTTAAATTCCTATGAAATTTTTAATGATGGTTTGATCGAAGTTGAATTAACTCCAAATAGGGGAGATTGTCTTAGTATTTATGGTATAGCACGCGATTTAGCAGTGGCTTTGAATTTAAACTTAAAAGAAAAACCACCTTTTAAAGAAGGGGAAAATGTTTTAGGCATAGGTCGTATTTTACGCTTGAGTGCTGAAAAAGAATTAAACAGTCTTTATAATTACAGAGCTATAGAATTAAAAGAAAAAATTCAAACCAATCTACTCATTAGTTTAAGATTGGCACAAATAGAAAATTTTGGAAAAAACCCTATAGAAAATTTATTAAATTACGCAACACACTCTACGGGTGTACTCTTTAATGCTTATGATCTCAATTCTTTTTATAAGGAAAATGAAGAATTTACTTTTAGCTTAGTCAAAGAAACACGGGGTGAGACTAAAATTTCTTACCAAGATGAACTTCTTAGTGTAAGCGGAATTTACCAAGAAGAAAAATTTAAATGCAAAGAAGATTCTAAGATAATCATCATCGAGGCAAATTATACTGATCCAATGATTATTGCAGATGCAAAAATGGCTTATAAAAAGCAAGATGAGCAAACTATTTATAGAAGTTTTAGAGGAAGTGAGCCTAAATTGAATTTAGGTATGGATTTTTTATTGAGCGTTTTAGAAAAAAATCCAAATTTGATTATTTATAGCTCCTCACAACAAATTATAACAAATAAGGAATTGTCTAACATAGCAATCAGTATTGAAAGCATTAATAAGACTATAGGTCAAGAAATCGATAAGGATGAAGTTTTAAAAATTCTTAAAAAACTAGGTTTTGAACTTATAATTTCCGCTGATGGACTTGTTAATGTTAAAGCCCCTATGCATCGCCCTGATATAAAAAATCTAGCTGATATTTGTGAAGAAGTAGTGCGTATTATAGGTATTGATAATATCGCTTCAAAAGGTTTGGAATTTGTAGAAAAAAATCGTTTAAATTCCACTTATAAAAATTATAAAGAGCTAGTAGAACTTAGAAAAAAAGCGGTAGCTAACGGATATTTTGAAAGTTTGCATTATGTTTTAGATAATGAAGAGGAGCTAAAATCTCTTGGTTTTAATCCTATAAAATTAAAACTTATCAATCCAATTACTGCAGAGTTAAACACTCTAAGAACAACGCTTTTAAACCATCTTTTAAACGCAGCAAGTTTAAATGCGAAAAATTCTAAAAAGATTATTAAGCTTTTTGAACTTGGAGTAGTTTTTGGAACTAATAATGAAGAACTCAATCATATAGCTTTTGTACATTCAGGCTATCAGGAAGAGCCTAAAATTTCGAATAAAGCAAAGCCTGAATTGGTAAATTTTTATGATTTTCTTTTAGATCTTAAAAATATCATAGGAGATTTTAAATTAAAAGCTTCAAAGCATGATATTTTAAGTCCTTACGAGCAAGCTGATATTTACTTAAAAGATTTAAAAATAGGTTTTGCAGGTCGCTTGCATTTAAAAATAGAAAACGAAAGAGATTTGCTAAAAACATATATTTGCGAACTTGATTTAAATTTGATTAAACATCATTTTAAATTGGCTAAACCTTATTCTAAATTCCCAAGCATTAGCAGAGATCTTAGCATACTTATACCTAAGGGTTTTGAATATGAAAAAATTAAAAATTGCATAGAAGAATTAGATTTAGAAAATTTAGAAAATTTCCGCTTGGTTGATTTGTATAGCGACGCAAACCTTGAAAATTCTTATAGTTTAACTCTTAAATTTGTTTTTAGAGATATGAATAAAACCTTAGAAGAGGCTCAAGTTGCAGAACATATGGATAAAATTTTACAAAGCTTTAAAGAAATGGGGCTTGAATTAAGATGAAAATAAATGCCTTAGAATCTTTTAATACTGAAATTTCTGATATAGCAGCAGATAAAAGCATATCTCATCGTTTTGCTATTTTTTCACTTTTAACCCAAAGTGAAAATAGGGCTAAAAATTATCTTTTAGCTGAAGATACTTTAAATACTCTGAAAATAATAGAAAATTTAGGAGCTAAAGTAAAGCGAGAAGGTTCTAGTGTAAGTATTATGCCGCCTAGTGAGATACTTTCTCCTAATTGTGTTTTAGAATGCGGAAATTCAGGCACTGCAATGCGTTTGATGATAGGATTTTTAGCGGGTGTTTCAGGCTTTTTTGTTTTAAGTGGCGATAAATATCTTAACAATCGCCCCATGAAAAGAATTTGTAAACCTTTAAGTGAAATTGGTGCAAAAATTTACGGCAGAGAACAAGCAAATTTAGCTCCACTTTGTATAGAAGGACAAAAACTAAAAGCTTTTGATTATAAAAGTGAAATTTCTTCAGCTCAAGTTAAAACAGCTATGATTTTATCTGCTTTTAGAGCGGATAAAACTTCCAAATTTAGCGAGATATCTTTAAGTAGAAATCATAGTGAAAACATGCTAAAAGCTATGAATGCACCTTTAAAAATCAGTGATGATTATTTAAGCCTTGAAATTTCTCCTTTAAATCAAGCTTTAAAAGCTCAAGATATTCTTATACCTAACGATCCTTCTTCGGCTTTTTATTTTGCTTTAGCTGCGATTATTTTACCTAATTCTAAAGTAGTTTTAAAAAATATTTTACTCAATCCTACACGTATTGAGGCTTACAAAATTTTGCAAAAAATGGGTGCAAAACTTGAAATAAAAATTACACAAAATGATTTTGAAACCATAGGCGAAATTCATGCAAGCTCAAGCGAGTTAAAAGCAGTAGAAGTTAAAGAAAATATAGCTTGGCTTATAGATGAAGCACCCGCTTTAGCTATAGCATTTGCTTTAGCAAAGGGTAAATCTAAACTCATCAATGCTAAAGAACTTCGGGTAAAAGAAAGCGATAGAATTGCTGCTACGGTTGAAAATTTAAAACTTTGTGGAGTAAATGCTAAAGAACTTGAAGATGGTTTTGAAATCGAAGGCTCTCAAATCAAAAAAGCTAAAATAAAAAGCTATGGGGATCACCGTATTGCCATGAGTTTTGCGATTTTAGGCTTACTTTGCGGAATGGAGATTGATGAAAGTGAGTGTATTAAAACTTCTTTTCCTAACTTTATGGATATTCTTACAAAAATAGGAGCTAGGATTGATTATTGAATTAGCTAAAAATTATGGCTTTTGTTTTGGTGTAAAAAGAGCAATTAAAAAAGCTGAACAAATTAAAGATGCGGCAACCATAGGGCCGCTTATCCATAATAATGAAGAAATTGCTCGCTTGCAAAAGAATTTCAATGTTAAAACCTTAGAGAACATAAGAGCTTTAAGTGATGAAAAAAAAGCCATTATAAGAACACATGGAATTACTAAGCAAGATTTAGAAGAGCTTAAAAAGAAAGATATTGAAATTTTTGATGCAACTTGTCCTTTTGTAACCAAACCACAGCAAATTTGTGAACAAATGAGTGCAGAAGGCTACGATGTGGTAATTTTTGGCGATGAAAATCATCCTGAAGTTAAGGGTGTAAGAAGCTATGTAGCCACAAAAGCTTATGTAGTTTTAGATAAAAAAGATCTTGAAAATATTAAATTACCTAATAAAATAGCAGTTGTAAGTCAAACGACTAAAAAACCTGAACATTTTATGGAAATAGTTAATTTTTTAATTCTTAGGGTTAAAGAAGTAAGAGTTTTTAATACAATTTGTGACGCAACTTTTAAAAATCAAGATGCTATTAAAGAACTTTCTGTCAAAAGTGATGTGATGGTAGTTGTCGGAGGTAAAAATTCAGCCAATACCAAACAACTTTTTTTAATAGCTAAGGCAAACTGCGAAGATAGCTATTTGATCGAAACCGAAGAAGAATTGCAAAAAGAATGGTTTTTAAATAAAACACATTGCGGAATTAGCGCTGGAGCTAGTACGCCTGATTGGATTATTAAAAAAGTTATAGCCAAAATAGAATCGTTTAAGTGCTAAAATTGTGATATTTTATTTTTTCAAAAAGTAAATAAAACTACAATTTAAAAAAAATTAATAAAAATTAAAATTCTTAACACTAATTAAAGAAAAATAAGGTAAAATCAGTCAAATTTTAATTTTTTTTCAAAAGGACCATGATGAGCGAGGTGAACAAAAAAGTTCAAAACAATTTAGAGGACTATCTTGAAGATGAAGACTTTGGGCAGCTTTTAGAAGCTTTTGACAAGTCAAGAGAAGAAACTATAACTGAAGGTGTAATCGTAGAGATTAAAAATGATGAAGTCTATGTAGATATAGGCAGAAAATCAGAAGGTATTTTAGCATTAAATGAAATTCAAGATGAAAATGCTAATTTGTTATTTAAAGTAGGTGATAGCATTAAAGTTGCTGTTGTAGGCTCTCGTGGTGGTAGATCTTTACTTTCTCACAAAAAAGCTTTAAGAAAAGAAAAAGTTATCGATTTTATTCAAAATTATAAAGAAGATGATGAGTATATTTTTGAAGTAAAAGTAGTAGGAAAGAATAAAGGCGGACTTGTTGTTGTAAATGATGATGATGTAGAATTTTTCTTACCAAAATCACAATACGGCTTCAAAGAAAATAACAATCTTATAGGTAAAACTTTTAAGGTTAAAATCATCAAAGTTGATAAAGAAGAGCAAAGCATTATTGTATCTAGAAAGAAAACTTTAGATGATGAAAGAAAAAAACGCAAAGAACTTATTAATAATATCGCTCAGCAAGAAGGGCTTATCGAAGGTGTTGTAAAAAAAATTACAACTTATGGTATGTTTGTTGATGTGGGTGGTGTTGATGGACTTGTTCACTATAGTGAAATTTCATATAAAGGACCTGTAAATCCTAGTATTTTATACAAAGAAGGAGATAAAGTTCCTGTCAAAGTAGTAAAATATGACAAAGATCGCAAACATTTATCCCTTTCTATCAAAGCGGCTTTACCTGATCCTTGGGGAGAAATTAAAGACAGCTTAGAAGTGGGTGATACCATTAAGGTTATTGTTTCAAATATAGAGCCATATGGTGCTTTTGTTGATTTGGGTAACGATATAGAAGGATTTTTGCATATTAGCGAAATTTCTTGGGATAAAAATATAAAAAATCCAAAAGATTATATTAGCAAGGGTCAAGAAATCGATGTTGAAGTTATTGAAATCAATTCAGATGAAAGACGCTTAAGAGTATCTTTAAGAAATTTACTTTCTAAACCTTTTGACGAATTTATGAAAAATCACAAAATTGGTGATGTGATAGAAGGAGAAGTTACTTCAACGACTTCTTTTGGTGCTTTTGTAAAAATTGGTTCTGTAGAGGGTCTTTTGCATAATGAAGATGCATCTTGGGACAGAAATGAAAAATGTAAAGATAAATTTAACAATGGTGATATTATCAAAGTTAAGATTATCAAAATCGACGAAGAGGGTCAAAAAATTTCTTTAAGCATTAAAGAACTTAGCGAATCACCTGTTCAAGAATATGCTAAAAATCATAAAGTAGGCGATATCGTTAAAGGAAAAATTAGAGATATCAAAGATTTTGGAGTATTTGTAGAACTCAATAAAAATGTAGATGCGCTTATTCATAAAGAAGATATTAGTGCTTCAACTCTTGAGAATTTAAAAATTGGTGATGAAATTGAAGCTGCAATTGCATTTATCGATGAAAAGAAAAACAGAATTCGCCTAAGTGTTAAGAATTTGGTTAGAATTAAAGAGCGAGAAGTATTAAATGAAATCAATAGCGACGATAAAGTAACTTTAGGTGATATCATTAAAGATCAGTTAGCTTAATGATGAAAAAATATGCAACTATAAGCATTTTGAGTATTTTATTACTCATCTTGCTTATTGTCGTTTTTGTACTGCTTTGGAAATTTAAAGCAAATTCTAACTTTATTCCCGAATTTGCTAAAGATACAAATACGCATCAGATTGAAGAAAGGCAAACCCAAGAACTCACTTGGCGAGAAGAATTAGCCAAATGGCCTAGTAAAGATTTTACTCCAGCCGTAGAGCAATTTACTCTACATTTTGATGCAGATACTAGTGAGCTTAAAGAAAAAAACAAATACTATCAACTTGTTGTTAATAAGCATGATATTTACTCCATGTTTTGTTTAAGACAGACTTTAAATTCTTTTAACGTGAAGTATTTTTTATTAAAATCCGGCGAAAGTCCTGAAATCTTTTTAGATACGGGCAATAAAAATTTAATTGATGATATTATCAAAGAACTTAAAAAATATAAAATTAACACAGAAGCGAAGGAGATTTGGTTATGAAAAAAAAGATTATTGTTTGTGATGCAATTTTAGATAAGGGTGTAGAGCTTTTAAGAAAAGCTGAGGATATTGAGCTTATAGAAGCTGCTAAAGTTCCAAAGAATGAGTTAATGGATATGCTTGCAGATGTAGAAGTCGCTATTACTAGAAGTTCTACTGATGTAGATGTCAATTTTTTAAATCATGCTAAAAAACTCAAAGCTCTTATACGCGCAGGAGTAGGGGTGGATAATGTTGATATCCCTGAATGTTCCAAACGCGGTGTTATAGTAATGAATGTCCCAACTGCTAATACCATTGCTGCAGTAGAGCTTACTATGGCTCATCTTCTAAGTTCTGCTAGAAGTTTTGTTAATGCACATAATTTTTTAAAGAATGAAAGAAAATGGGAAAGAGAAAAGTGGTATGGCGTAGAGCTCATGGGTAAAACCTTGGGTGTTATCGGTTTTGGAAATATAGGTTCGCGTGTAGCCATCCGTGCCAAAGCTTTTGGTATGAAAATTCTAGCCTACGATCCATATATTTCAGCTTCTAAAATCACAGACTTAGATATGGAGCAAGCAAAAAGTTTGGATGAAATTCTTACTCAAAGCGATTTTATCACCATCCATACGCCAAAAACTAAAGAAACTGATGGTATGATTGGTGCTAATGAAATCGCAAAAATGAAAGATGGTATAAGACTTATTAATTGTGCTCGCGGGGGCTTATATACAGAAGAAGCTCTATGCGAAGGCTTAAAAAGTGGTAAAATAGCTTGGCTTGGTATCGATGTTTTCAAAAAAGAACCTGCTACCAACCATCCTCTTTTAGATTTTGAAAATGTTTCAGTAACCTCTCATCTTGGAGCTAATACTCTAGAAAGTCAAGACAATATTGCAAGAGAAGCTTGTGAACAAGCCCTAAATGCGGCTAGAGGTGTGGCATATCCTAATGCTCTTAATTTACCTATTAAAACTGAGGATTTACCACCTTTTGTAGCACCTTACATCGAGCTTGTTTCTAAGATGGCATTTTTAGCAGTTCAAATTGATAAAAATCCTATAAAAAGTATTAAATTAGAAGCAGAAGGGGTGATAGGCGAATATGCTACTTCAATGCTTACATTTGCTGCTGTAGGAGCTTTAAGTGGAATTTTAGGTGAAAAAATAAATTATGTTAATGCTGAATTTGTTGCCAAAGAAAAAGGTGTAGATTTATCTTGCGAAACCCTTCCAAATAGCGGTTATAACAACAAACTTAGTGTTAAAATCATCACAGAGAATTCAAATATTAATGTTTCAGGAACTGTATTTAATGAAAATGAACAACGCATAGTTGGATTAAATGGCTTTCAAACTGATTTCAAGCCAAAAGGAAAAATGATTATTTTCAAAAATAAAGATATCCCAGGGGTTATTGCTAAAATCAGCTCTGTCTTAGCATCTAAAAATATCAATATCGCTGATTTTAGATTGGGTAGAGATGGTTTTGGATATGCTTTAGCAGTGGTATTGATCGACGAAAAAGTGCAAAAAGAAGTTTTAGAAGAATTAAGACAACTAGAGGCGTGTATATTTGTACAATATGTCGAAATCTAAAATTCTTATCATAGAAGATGATATAGATTTAAATGATTTGCTTAGTTTAAGACTTAAGGCTTGCGATTATCAAATTTTTTCCTTGTTAGATTTTAAAGGAGTTGAAGATTTGCTAGATAGTGAGCAAATCGATCTTTTGATAGTTGATAGAAATCTTCCAAGCGGGGATTCTTTAGATAGGATTAAAGAGCTAAGAAAGCAAGGTTATAAAGAAGCGGTGATTTTTCTAACCGCTAAAACCTTGCATCAAGATTTACTTGAAGGTTTTGAGAGTGGCTGCGATGATTATATGTGCAAACCTTTTGATTTTAATGAATTGTTACTTCGTATTAAAGCTATTTTAAAACGCCACAAAAGAGAAGAAGAAAAGCTAGTTTTTAAAGATTTTTCTTTGGATTTGATCAATTATGAATTTTTCTACAAGAATGAGAAATTAGATGTTTCAAATTTGGAATATGAGCTTTTAAAATGTTTTTTTGAAAATCCCAATACTTTATTGACACGACAATTTTTAAGTGAAAATGTATGGAAAGATGATACCACAAGTGACAAGACGATCAATATAGCATTAACAAGACTAAGAAACAAATTTCCAAAGCTTAAAGAGCATATTATAAGCGTTAGGGGCATTGGTTATAAGATATGTTGAAAACTAAAAATATTTTTATAACTTTTTTTGTTTTGTTGATTTTGTGTTTTGGTGTGATATTTTATACGCTTACAAATTCTTATTTGAATTTTTTACTCTTAAAACAATACGAACAAAAAATCAAAAGCCTTGATGATGTTTTAAAATTTTCTCTTTTAGAAGATTTAAATTCTAACAATATCAAAGAATTTGCACAAGATACAAGGGCGGATTTTATTATTTTGAAAGATGATTTTGAGATTTCTTCGGTTTTAAATGCGGATTTATTTTTAAATTTAGAAGAAAACAAAATTTATGATTTAAATTCAAAAAGAGTTCTTGTAAAAAAATTTACCTATAAAGACTATAAATATATGATCATTGTTTATCCAAGATTTTTAAATTTGCAAATTTTTTGGCTAAAAATCAGCATAAGTTTTGGGATTTATTTCATGCTTGTTTTTATTTTAGTATTTTTTATGGGAAGAAAACTAGCAAAAAGTTTTAAAAAAATTTTAGAATTTTTAAATTTTATCAACGATTCAAAACCCATTATTTTAGAAAAGAGTATTTTTAAAGAGCTAAATTTACTAAACAAAAAACTTTTAAAAACAAAGGAAAAAATCTTAAAAAATACTCAAAAAAACAAAAAACAAAGTGATAAGATTTCTCTTAAAAATACTCAATTAGCAAGTGTTATTTCTGCTATCTCTCATGAGCTTAAAAATCCTTTAAGTGTGATTGATCTTAGCTTAGAAATGCTTAAGGATGAGAATTTAAAAGATGAAAAACTCAAAAACGAATTACTAGAAAAAATTTCACGCCAAAGCCTAAAGTTGAATGCTTTAACACATAAGCTTAATTTTGTTTTTAATCTCAACCACGAAGCCTTGCAAATGCAAGAATTTGATCTTTTTACTTTGTGTGAAAAAATTGTTAAAAACCCAGGTTTTGAAAGAGTGATTTTACGCGGAAAAAGCACTAGAGTAAAAGCGGATGAGTTTTTAATCGAGCAAGTGATTATTAACTTACTTTCTAATGCTCTAAAATACAGCCAAAAAGAGGTTATTTTGATTGCGCAAGATCAAAAGATTAGTGTTTTGGATTTTGGCAAGGGTATAGAAAAGAATCAATTAAAATTTATTACGAAAAAATTTTATAAAATTGACACTAAGAGCAATAATTCTTTTGGACTTGGGCTTTTTTTGGTAAAAAAAATTTTAAGCATACATAAAAGCTATTTAGAAATTTCTAGCACTGTATCGCAGGGTTCTAAATTCAGTTTTAAACTTCATTAAGGAAAAAAATGGCACTTATTGATTTAATTGACGCTTCAAAAAAATTTGGGGAAAAAATTGTTTTAAATGAGGCAAATTTTAGCGCTAATGAAGGCGAAAAAATAGCCATCATAGGAAAAAATGGAGAAGGAAAATCAAGTCTTTTAAAAGCGCTTTTAGGCACTCTAGCTCTAGATAGCGGCAGAGCGGTAAGGCAAAATGGAAAAAGTATAGCCATGCTTTCGCAAACCGTTGATTTTAACGCAAATTTAAGCGTTAAAGAAGCCATAAAAATCGAACTTGAAGAAATTTATAATACTTTAAAAGAATATGAAGCATCGCAAAGCAAACTCGAAAAAGAGCCTACAAACAAAGAGTATTTAAAACAGATGGATGATTTAATTGCTTTAATCGATAGCAAAGATGCTTGGAATATCGAAGCTAAAATCACGCGTGTTTTAAAAGAATTCAGCCTATTGGATTACTCTGATCGTTTGGTTTGCACTTTAAGCGGTGGTGAAATTCGCAGAGTAGGTCTTTGTATACTTTTACTTAAAAATCCTGATATTTTATTGCTTGATGAGCCTACAAACCACCTTGATGTTTATATGACAAGCTTTTTGGAGGATTTGTTAAAAAATTCAAAAATGTGTGTGATTTTTATCTCGCATGATAGATATTTCATCGATGCAATTGCGCATAAATGTGTAGAAGTTGATCAAGGTAAACTTAGTGTGTTTAAGGGTGGTTATACGAATTACCTAGAGAAAAAAACTCAAATTTTAGAAAGTTTAGCTAAAAGCCATGAAACACTTTTAAAGCATTTAAAAAGCGAGGAAGAATGGCTTAGAAGAGGTGTTAAAGCAAGACTTAAAAGAAATGAAGGGCGCAAGGAGCGTATTTTTAAAATGCGTGAAGAAGCTAAAAAAAATCCTGGTGCCATCAAGCGTTTAAAGCTTGAAATTTCAAGGGCAGCTTTAAATTTTACAGGAGAAAAAATTCCTAATCGTAAAAAAATGCTTTTTGAGCTTAAAAATGTAAGTAAAAATTTAGGAGAAAAAGCTCTTTTTGCAGATTTTTCAAGTCGTATTTTACAAGGTGAACGCATTGCTATAGTAGGCAAAAATGGTTGTGGAAAGTCTACTTTTTTAAAAATGCTTTTAGGAGAATTAAAGCAAGATAGTGGAGAGATCAAGCGTGGAGAGATTAAAATAGGGTATTTTGATCAAGCTAGAAGTCTTGTAAATTCAGATAAAACCTTGCTTGAAATTTTTTGCCCTAATGGAGGCGACAGGGTTGAAGTACGCGGAAAAAATATGCATGTTTATGGGTATTTAAAAAATTTCTTATTTCCTAAAGAATTTTTAGATAAAAGCGTTTCCATTTTAAGTGGCGGAGAAAAAAATCGCGTTGCTTTGGCTTTACTTTTTACAGAAGAATATGATGTTTTAATCCTAGATGAGCCTACAAATGATCTTGATATAGCGACTATTAATATTTTAGAAGAGTACTTGCTTAGCTTTGAAGGAGCCATTTTGCTAGTATCTCATGATAGATATTTTGTAGATAAAATTGCTACCAAACTTTATGCTTTTGAGAACGGCGCTAAGATCAATATTTTGCATACGCTTTATACTGAATATCTTGAAAATGAAAAAGAAATGCAAGAATTTGATGATTATGTTTCAAGTCTTGATTTGCAAGAGCAAACTCGTATGCAAAAAGAAAAAAGTAGCAAAAAACTAAGCTATAAAGAAAATGAAATTTTAAAAAATCATCCCGAAAAAATCGAAATGCTTGAAAAACAAATTTCTAAACTCAATAGCGATCTTTCAAACCCAAGCGTATATCAAGAAATAGGTATAAACACTCTTTATGAAGAGCTAGAACAAGCACAAAAAGAATTAGAAAAAGTAGAAAGCGAATATTTTGAAGTTTTGGAAAAAAGTGAAAATCTATAAATTTTTATCAATAAAATATGAAATTTATTGACAAAAATTATTAAAATTTATTATAATTTGACTTCAAATTGCGGGAATAGCTCAGGGGTAGAGCACAACCTTGCCAAGGTTGGGGTCGCGAGTTCGAATCTCGTTTCCCGCTCCATACTTCACAAATTTATTTTTCTTTTCATTTATCTAAAATATCTTTTAAAATAAATCCACTTTTTAAAATAACCATCTTAATATATTAAAGTTTAAAAAGCATGATTCTTTCATCTTTTTGAAAATCTACTTTTTCTTCTTCACTGATGAGTAAAAATTCGCTTTGAATCAGAGGCAGTATCATCCCTGAACCAAATTTATTATCATTAAAAGGATAAAAAATACCCTTTTCTAAATACCCTAAGATAAGATTATTTCTTCCACTTTTTACTTTTAAATCACTCCCCATAAAAGCTTGAATTTGTAAAGGATTTTCTAAATTCCCGTAAAGTAAAGCGATGATTTTTCTAGCAAAGATAAAAGCAGAAAGATAAGCTGCCATAGGATTTCCTGGTAAAATCAATACTAAAGTTTTATCTTTTTGGTAAAGCTTAGTTGGTCTTGCAGGGCGTGCTTTTAAACCCTTAAAAAGTGGAGTAAAGCCTAATTCATTTAAAGCCTTTTCCATAAAATCAGCTTCTCCTACACTCGCACCACCTGAAGTGATTAAAAGATCAAAATTAGCATTTTCTAAAGCTTTTTTAGTTGCATTAAAATCATCTTTAATAATACCAAGATAACTTGTAGCGCAATCTTTAAATAAAGCAAGCAAAGGCAAAGCATTAGCATTATAGATATTTTCCTCATCACAATCTTGCCAAGGTTCTTTTAACTCATCTCCACTTGAAAAAATTCCAATACGAATTTTTCTTACAACTTCTATTTTATAAAGCCCTTGAGAAGAGAGCAGAGCGATATGTCTAGCATTAAGCCTTGTGCCTTTTTTTAGCAAAAGCTCATCTTTTTTTAATTCTTCGCCCTTATAACGATAAGCGTTGTATTGTTTAGGTGGCTTTTTGATGACAAGCTTGCCTTCTTCTATACACTCATCTTCTATCATTAAAATAGTATCGGCATTTTTGGGCATTTTTGCACCTGTCATGATCTTAAAACACTCATTTTTATAGATCTCATAAGTGTTTTTATCTCCAGCTAAAATCGTACCTTTTATATCTAAAGCTTGATTTACATCCGCATAATTAAAAGCATAGCCATCAAGCGCAGCATTATCAAAGCTAGGTAAATTTTTTACAGCATAGAGATCTTTAGCCAAAACCCTATCTTTAGCTTCTTCAAGACTGATTAATTCAAACTCATTAAGAGCCTTAATTTGATCTTGTAAATGCGCTAAAGTTTGAAAAATGTTTTTCATTCTTCAAGCCTTGTGATTTTAGCGCCTAAGGCTTTAAATTTTTCTTCTAATTTTTCATAACCACGATCAAGATGATAAATTCTATGTATTCTACTTGTGCCCTTAGCCACAAGTGCTGCTAAAATCAAAGCCGAAGAAGCACGCAAATCCGTAGCCATAACATCTGCAGCATTTAATTCTTTACCACCCACTATAGTAGCAATATGCCCATTTAATTTAATATCCGCACCCATTCTTAAAAGCTCGCTTACATGCATAAAGCGATTTTCAAAAAGTCTTTCATCGATGATGCTTGTACCCTTTGCCATTAGGGCTAAAGCCATAAATTGTGCTTGCATATCGGTTGGAAAACCAGGATATTCACTAGTCATGATCTCCGTAGCTTTGATTTCTTTTGCAGGAAATAAGGTGATATTATCATTGTCTACCAAAGTTTCAAAACCCATTTGATGGAGTTTTGCTAAAACCGCTCCTAAATGCTCGGCATTTACTTTTTTAAGTGTGATTTTAGAATTTGTAATAGCTCCTGCACACAAATAAGTTCCCGCTTCAATCCTATCAGGAATCACACTAAATTCTTTAAAATCCAAAAGTTCTTTATCTGTGCCATAAATTTCAAGCTCATCTGTGCCTATGCCTTTTATATCAAGCCCAGCCTTGGCTAAAACTTCACAAAGCTGCACGACTTCAGGCTCTTTGGCAACATTTACAAGCTTAGTTTTTCCCTTAGCTAAAGCTGCTGCCATAATGATATTTTCGCTGCCTGTAACGGTAATTTTATCAAAAAGAATTTGAGCTCCTTTTAAATTTCCACTTGCTACGACATAACCTTGTTTTATTTCTATATTTGCACCCATTTTTTCTAAAGCACTTAGGTGTAAATCGATAGGTCTTTGTCCTATAGCACATCCTCCAGGCAATGAAACTTCACAATGATTAAAACGAGCAAGCAAGGGTCCTAAAGTAAGGATAGAAGCGCGCATTTTACGCACGATATCATATTTAGCCACGGTTTTATCAAGTGTTGATGTATCTAAATATGCTGTATTTTCTTTAAAGTCAGTTTTTGCGCCTAAATTTTCAAGCAAAGAAATGAGTGTTTTAATGTCTGCAACATTAGGAACATTATTTATTTTAACTTCATTTTTTGCAAGTATGCTAGAAGCGATTAGGGGTAAAGCGGCATTTTTTGCACCACTTATTATAACTTCACCTTGAAGTTTTTGGGAGCCTTGTATTTCTAAATAAGTCATTATGATAAACCTTATTTTAAATTTCAAAGCTTAATTATACCTTTTTAAACTTTGTAAAAGTTTATTGCTTGGGCTTTTCGTTTTGAAATTTGTGATTTATTTGAAGCTTAAATTTTTCCAAGTTTGATGATTTTTATTGTATTATTTTAAATTTAAAAAGTAATGATAAATATTTTATTTTTCAAGGTGATATCATGGGTGTTTTTTTGGTTTTGCTGGGTGGAATTTTTTGGGCTATAAGCGGAGTTTTGGCTGAGTATTTGTTTAAAAATAATTATGGGGTAGATTGGGTAAGTTTTTATAGATTGTTTTGTACAGGTATAGTGCTTATTTTATATAGCTTAAGGAAAATAAAAATATTTCAATTTAAAAAAGATGAGCTTTTATCCTTTTTGATTTTTGCTTTCTTTGGTTTATTGATGACTCAATATGGATATTTTAAAGCTATTTTTTATACCGATGCGGGTACTGCTACTATGATACAATACTGTGCTCCTTTACTTATCATGATTTATGTATGTTTAAAAGATAAAAAAATGCCTAAAATTTTTGAAAGTATGGCTTTAATTTTTATAATTCTAGCTCTATTTTTGCTTGCAAGTGGTGGAGATATAAGCAATTTAAACCTAAATTTATGGGGAATTTTTTGGGCCATTTTAGGAGCTTTTGGGGTTGCTTTTTATTCTTTAGGTGCAAGAAAAATCATTGCAAAATATGGAATTTTCTTTGTTATGGGTTGGTCTAGTTTAATCGCTTCTTTTATACTTTTTGGGATACTTGAATTTAAAGAAGGTTTAGTGCATTATGATTTTGCTCTTAATTTGTATTTAGCCCAAACAGGTATAATATTTATAGGAACTATAGGGGCTTTTTGTCTATATCTTAAAGGGGTTGAATACATAGGAGCTTTAAGAGCAAGCATGATAGCATGTATCGAGCCTGTAGCAGCTGCTTTTATGAGCTTTTTATTTTTAGGAACAAGATACAGCTTTTTAGATCTTTTTGCCTTTGCTTTAATTATCTTAAGCGTGATTTTAAATGCTAAAAAAAGTTAAATTTTCATAAAATTTTTAAGTAATTTTTTGCCATTTTGGCTTAAAATTGCTTCGGGGTGAAATTGCACCCCATAAATCTCGTATTTTTTATGCTTGATTGCCATGATGATATTTTTATCATTTAAAGCCAAAATTTCACAGCTTTTTGGCATTTTGCTAATATGTAAAGAATGATACAAACAAATTTTACTTTTATTTTTAATACCTTTAAAAAGCAGGCTTTTTTTAGCATTTTTCTTAAGATGCAATCTTGAAATTTTACCTTGCATAGGGTAGGGCATCGGAGTGATTTTTCCACCAAAAATCTCGCCTATGCACTGATGTCCTAAACAAATTCCTAGTATTTTTTTATCTTTTTTAAAGTATTGAATTGCTTTTAAACTTAATTTTGATTCAGTAGGAGAATTTGGACCTGGAGAGATGATAAGATGAGAAAAATCAAAGCGAGCTAAATCTTTAGCTTTTTTAAATTCATCATTTTTTATAATTTTACATTGATAGCCCAATTCTTTAAGATAAAAAACTATAGTATAGCTGAAAGAATCATAATTATCTATGAGTAAAATTTTTTTCATTTTGCACTCACTTTTTGCAATCCTCTAACCGAATTGATACAATAAATCTCATCTGCATTTAACAAATCCTCTTTAAAAAGTTTTTTTTCTTTTATAAGTCCTAAATCAAGCAAAAATTGCCTATAAATTCCATTTAAAAGTCCACTTTGTAGGGTAGGGGTATAAAGGACTTTATCTTTTTTAATGATGATATTACTTCTTGAACCTTCGCATAATTCATTTTTTTCATTAAAAAAAGCTATATCAAAGCATTGATTTTCTTTCCATAAAAAAGCTTTTTGATCATAAATTTGTCTTAAAGAACTTTTATGATATAAAGAATCGCTTTGCGAATTTAAGGGTTTATCACTTAAAAGCAAGATATTATTATCACTTGTTTTGATATGATTTTCTAAGATAGTATAGTTGCCATCTTTTTGCAGGATAAGTTTAAAAATAGCCTGTTTGTGATGACTTTTAATGATGCTTGGATAAAAAAAGCTATGATTTTTATGAAAAAGTTTTTCATTTAAAGCTTGGATATTGAAATTTTTAAATTCTTTTAAATTGGATTTGTAGCTTAACACTTCTTGAAAATCTTTAATGAGTTTTTGTGTGTTAAAATTCAATTTTAAGGCAGAATTTAAAATTCTTTGCAAATGTTCTTTAAAAAATAAAATTTTACCCTTTTTATAATACATAGTTTCAAAAAGATAAAAATTTTTAGGCATTAAAAATTGAGTTTTTAACTCCAATTCTTTAATTTCTTCCTCAAGCTTAGAATCCCACACCAAACCACTTCCCACGCTATATTGATAATCTTGTTTTTTCTCAAGAGTGCGTATAGCAACACTAAATTTGCTTTTATTTTTATGGATACAACCTATAGCACCGCAATAAATTCCGCGTTTTCTTGCTTCAAGTTCTTCTATAAGTTTTATGGTTTCAAGTTTAGGAGCTCCTGTGATCGAACCGCAGGGAAATAAAGCTTTGAAAATTTGAAAATAATCAATATCTTTTTTAAGCTTGCCTTTTATAATGGAAGTCATTTGATGTAAAGTAGGGTAGCTTTGAATTTTAAAAAGCTTTGTTTTCATGCTGTTTTTAACGATAAGTTTTGAAAGATCGTTTCTTAAAAGATCGACTATCATTACATTTTCGCTTAAATTTTTAACATCTTTTTGCAAAAAAAGTTTGTTTTTCTTATCTTGATTTAAATCCTTAGATCTTGCACTCGTGCCTTTCATAGGCTGGGTGATTATTTTTCTTTTATGGATTTTAAAAAATAATTCAGGAGAAAAGGAAAGAATTTCGCGTCCTTCATCTTTAATATACGCTTTAAATTCAGTATCTTGTCTTTTGGATAAAAGATTAAACAAAGAAAATCCATCAAGCAAGCTATCAAAATGAAAACTTTGAGTGAGATTGACCTGATAGCTTCGTCCTTTTGCTATAGCGGATTTTACTTGCAAAAAGTTTTTTTCATAGTTTTTAAAATCTAAATGATTTTTAAAAATAGGCATAAAATTTTCTTCATCAACCCTCATCGCAGTGAATTTTTTTCTTTTTTTATAAGCATAAAAGCTCAAATAAGCCTCTTTGCTAGTGAAGTTTTTATCTTGTAAGTATTTATAAAATTCATAATCCACAAGAGTTAAAAAATAATATTTATCTTTATGTTTTTGCACAAATTTAAAGTATTTTTTACTTTGTTTTTTATTATAGGCTTTAAGAACAAATTTTAAGTCATAATAAAAATATTTACCAAAAATGGCAAATTTTGTTTCAGCGCTCACTTAATTCCTTTGCTACTTGTGCAGCAAGCTTTAATTTATCATTGTCAAAATGTGTATAAATTCTTGAAGTATTTAAATTTGCATGACCTAAAGCTTCTTGCACCAAAACCAAATCTTTTTGTTTTTTATAGAGTAGGGTAGCAAAAGTATGGCGAAGCATATGAGCGCCGTTTTTTTGCTTGCGAATTCCTGCGCGAAATAAAATTTGCTCTACAATACGACTTACATAAGCTTGTGTTAAAGCTTTTCCATTGCGATTGACAAAAAGTAAGCCATCTTCACTTAAATAATTAACTCTTACATCCTTTAACAAATGCTCGATTAATTCTTTTTTTATCATCACAACGCGGTATTTATTTCCTTTGGCGCGAATTCTTATAATGTAAAGTTCGTTTTCTTCGCTAATATCCTTGAGTTTGATATTGATAGCCTCACTTACACGAATTCCTGTAAAAATGATGATTTTTATAATAAGCTTGTTGCGTATGGTATTGTTTTTAAAATCTGAATTTTCTATGGCTTCAAGGAATTTTTTTAACTCATCTTCGTTCATGAATTCAGGCAGTTTTGCTCCCTTGCTTCCTGTAATACCTCCCCAATTTTTAAGTACAATATTAAAAATATGCGCCTTTTCATCCTCTTCGTTTTGTTTATCTAAAAAATCAAAAAAATTAATCACTGCAATACGGTAGTTTTTTTTACTCGCATCCGATAAAGCTCCAGTAATACTTGCTAAAACCTCCACTATAAGCTCTTCATCGATTTGCTTTAAGGAGTGTAATTTATAAAAATTAAGATATTCAAAAACTTTTTTTAAGGGATTAAAATAAGTATTAACCCCATTTAAACCCGCATTTCTTGCTTTTTTAGCCAAGGCATCAAGCTCTTCTATATTTTTAACACCCCTTGTAAGTGCAAAATTAACCTCTGCTAGGGCTTTTGGATTTTTAAGTTCTTTATTGGAAAGAGAGTTGAGTTTAAATTTAACATATTTTGCAAGCCAAAATAAAAAAGACTTTTCAAAATTTTCTTCACAATCTAAAGGATATTTCATAAAAACTTTTCCTAAAATCTTATAATTTTTGTTTTTAATCAATTTTAACTAAAAAAGGTATTTTAGTATCAACTTAGTAAAAAAAAGCTTTTCTAGCTCATTTTAACTTTAAAAAATAAATTTAAATTCCTTATATAAAATATATTAAATAATTCTTAATAATATTTGTATAATTGTATAATAAAAGGTAAAAATACATAAAATTAATTATTTTGTATTGAAAACTATAATTTTCAAACTTTTATATTTATACTCTAATCCTATAAAGTATTATGCCAATATATAAGCTATATTATAGGCATTATAAGCATATTTACTTTTTGTATTTTAATAACTTATCCATAAAATTTAATGTATAAAAATGATTATTTTATTTTGTAATTTGAAAACTATAATTTATCTTTTTTTCAAATAGTCAAGATAATATGCATTGACATATCATTATATATTTTTATCAAAATAATATAATAAATGATAATTTATAAAATAAAAATAAATACCCTATTCTTTTGAATTTACACATCAAAACATTTTACAAATTTTAAAATTTTTAAGAATGTATTTATTATTAAGCTTTTATAATGATTGCTTGTCTGTAAGTATTATTTAAGGAGTAAAAAATAAGGTGAAAAATTTATATTGGTTTGTTTATTTTTCTAAATGGCAAGATATGCGTAATCCTTGGTTTATTATGAGTATTATAATGATAAGCCTTGTTTTAATAGCGCATTTTTTATTTCAAGAGTATCTTTATATGAGACCTTGTGAACAATGTGTTTATATAAGGTTAGATATGTTAATTATAGCTTTAGGAGGCATCATTGCGCTGATAAATCCTAAAAATACCATTATTAAAATCCTTGCCTATACTTTAGCTTTTTATGGAATTTGGCTTGGATTAGAACATTCGTTGAATTTAAATCGCATTCATGAAGCTATTAGCACGGAAAACCCTTTCAGTGGTGTTAATGGATGTCGCGATATTCCACTCTACCCTTTTAATCTGCCTTTACACGAACGGTTTCCTTCTTGGTTTAAACCCGTAGGACAATGCGGAATGGATTTTCCCATGGTTCCAAAGTCTGCTTATTTAAATGCTTTCCAAGAATTTTTTGTAGGAAAAAATGGAATTTATAATAATGGCTGGTATTTAATCCCTAGTTTGAAATTTATGAATATGGCTACTTGCTGTTTTATAGCATTTTTATGCTCTTTTATTTTACTTTTTATAATGTTTGTAAGCTATGTTTTTAGTCAAAGAAAAATTATTTTTACTATCATTACTATAAGCTTAGTTGTAGCGCTTAAGATATTGGGTTAAAAAATACTTATTTTAAAGATTAAATTTTTTACTTGTTTATCCTTTTTAAATAGAATTACTTTTTATATCAAATTAAGGATAAACAATCATGTTTAAAAAAATGACAAAAATTTTGACAAGCTTGAGTCTTGTTTGCACTTTTGCGATGGCAGATGATTTTATCACCCTATCAGAAACTTTGCCTGATTCTAAAAATTCTGTTGTGGAGGCTTTTTCCTATAAGTGTATACATTGTTACAATCACCATAAATTTGGCACCTTAGAAAAACTTAGAGAGGCTTTTCCAAATTTGCATTTTAAACTCTATCCTGTGAGCCTTATGAATGGAGAATACGCAAATGAACTTAACGAGCTTTTTGCCTTTGCCCAATTTAAAGATGAGCAAAATGGCAAAGATGCTAGTTATAGTGATAGTTTATCACATAAACTTGCCGATGTTTATTTTGTAGTTTATTTTATAAACAAGCAGGACAATTTTTCAAGCTCGGATGAATTTTATGATATAGGCTTAAAGGCTATGAATGTCGATAAAAATGAAGTATTGAATTTTTTAAGCACCCCTAAAGCCAAAGAAATTTTAAACGAATTTAAAAGAGCAAATGATATAGCTAGGACTTATGGCACTCCTGCTTTTGTTGTAAATGGTAAATATCAAATCAATCCTAGCGCCATCAGTTCAATGCAAGCTTTAGAAGATATCGTCAAAAAACTTAGTAATATGCCATAAAATAAAACAATGCATTTTCTAACACTAGATAATGCATTGAAATTTAATATTAATTTTTCTTTTAATGCAAAAATAAAGTTCTTTAGTTATAATTAGTTCGCAATATTTTTAAAGGTTGTTTTTAATGAAAAATTTAAGCGTTCAAGAAAAAAAAGATCTTGATAATTGTGTTTTCAAAACTCTTGGTAAAAAAGAACCCTCTGCTTTAGTGCTTTTATTTAAAAAAATACTTTTAAAATTAAAGACTTTCTTTTATTCTAAATAATACCATTTAAAATCATTTTTTGTAAAAGAAATATTCTTAAAAGATGGAGCCTGTATAAATAATTTGCATTCTTTATCTAAATTTTCCATTCCATAGACTTTCATAGCCATTCTAGAATTGTGTCTTACTAGCTCTATGGCTACGCAAGCTTGATTGTTGATTTTATAAAGAAGTGTGCCTCCTTCTTTTTCATCTATATTTAAAATGCTTAAATTTTTATTTTTACTCATATCTTGTATATTTTTACTAAAAGCGAAACGCAATTTATAATATATCATAATATCTTGCATAGCCTTTTTAAGATCTTGCAAATTTTCATTGATAGAATATCCATTGTTTTTATACAATCTTAAAAAATCTTCATTAAGAAATTTTTGAAAGTCAGCATCCTTGCTTAATTTTTGACACTCATTATAGCTTTTAAGAATTCTTACCTGCCCTGCTTCTATCAAAAGCTCAAGGCAATTTTTATCATCTTGTAAAAATTGCACCAATTTAACTTCTTGAATTTTAAAATCTTTATTAGGCTTTTTTTCATATGCAAAATCATTGAGCTTTTCATAAACATTAGCAAGCGATAAAGAACAAAGACTAATAAGTATCGGAAATACTTTTTTCATTGAAAAAGCTCTGAATGTTGATTTTTTAAAAATTCTACCACTTCTAAAACTTCATCAACCCCTTCTTTGTTTGAATTTTCCAAGACACTGTCTATATTATCTATATAAGCTTCTATAGCACTTTCTAGCTTCTCTCTTTTAACACCTGCATATAAAAGCATAGCTTCTAAAACTATGCTTAATTCATATCTTAGATCTTCTAATTCATTTTTTAAATTTTTATTGTGTGTTTGTGGCATCTGAATTTCCTTTTTTAAGTTCTTTACTTTTTATCAAATCAACGATTTGAGCTTTGATATAGTTATAATTTGCTCCATCTTTATAAGCTGCAAAAAGCCCACCACTAGCATTTTTATGCCCTCCTCCACCTACTAGCTTTTTAGCCATCAAGCTTACATCAATCTTACCATTTGCACGAAAACTTAAGGTTTTTCTAGAGCTTACATCGATGAAAAAATCATAGTCGGGATTTTTAACTAAAAATTCATTACCTATTATAGAGGTATTGCCTATATTTGAGGTAAGAATTCCCTTATGACCCTCATATTCTATACTGAATTCTTCTTTTAACTCGCTAAGCTTTTCTACTACAAAATAAGAGATGAGATTAGAAAGAGTGTCATCATGATTTTTAGCAAAAAAATCTTTTTTAATAAAATGGATAGCATTATCTAGTAAAATATGTGAATTGGGTTGGTTTATAAATTTTCTTGCTCTTTCAAGCAAGAAAAACATATAAAAAACTTGAGCTTCTTTAAACATCACACGATTGATTTCTTTTGCATTGGCAATCAAACCCAAAAAAACTTTTCCAAGCTCAAAATTCGCATCCTCACTTAGCCAAATATCAACAGCATTTACAACCTGAGCAAAATTTAAAAGTTCTAAATCAGGCTTACAAATTTTAGAGAAAAAATCATAAGTGATTTTAGTCGCACATCTTTGATTATCCAGTAGATACCACGCGTATTTTTGAGCACACTCTTCACCGCTTTGATGATGATCTAATAAAAAGATTTTGATATTTTTTTCTTTACAAATTTTATCAAATTCTTCACACTGGTTTAAATTTAAATTCAAGTCAGTGATTAAAATAATAGCCTGCCCAAAACTATTATCTTTTTCTATATCTGCTAAAATTGCATTAAAATTTTCATTGATCTCTTTACCATAATTAGAATTATAAAAATTTACATTTTTAAAATAAAAATTGACTATATATTGACAGGCATAGCCATCAAGATCAGTATGTGAAAGATGATAAATTTTCATTGATTTCCTTAAAGTTCTATCCTAATAATACCTTCGGTATTAAAATTTGTATTTTCTGCTATTTCTGCAAAACTGAGTACAACTATATTGATATTAAAATTATAGCAAATATCAGCAATGAATTTTCTAAGTTGTGGCTCAACACAAAGTATAAAAGGCTTGATACGCCCATTTGCTACTGCGGCAACTTCAGCTCTTAAAGTGTCTACCAAAGTTCCTGTTTGCGCTACACTTAAAGGTAGATGGTAGCTACCATCTCTAAATTGCACATTTTCCATTAAAACTGCAGAACTAGCAGAGTCTAAAATGAAAATATCTAAATTTCCTTTATCGTCAAGATACATATTAGTAATCATTCTAGCCAAAGACGCCCTTACATGCTCTATAATCATATCAAAGCTTTTGCTTACTTCAGCAATATCGCTTATGGATTCTAAAATAGTCAGCATGTCTTTAATAGGTATATTGTGCTTGAGTAAATCTTTAAGAATTTTTTGAATAAGACTCACAGGAGCTACACCTAAAGCACCCTCTACTATGATTGGATAATCATTTTTAACCTTATCAAGAAGATTTTGCACCTCTTGGCGTGTAAGAAGTTCGCTTGCATGTGCTTTGATAAGCTCGCTCATATGCGTTGAGATCACACTTGCTGGATCTATAACGATATAGCCATTTAAAGTTGCTTCATCTTTTAAATTTGCATCTATCCAAAGTGCATCAGAGTTAAAAGCAGGTTCTTTTGTAGCAATCCCTTCAATCTCTTCTGTGATAAAGCCACTATCCATAGCCAAATATTTATCAGGATAAATTTCAGCACTTGCTATAGATACGCCCTTTAGTTTAAAGCTGTATTCATTGGGCTTAAGTCGTAAATTATCTCGAATTCTAATTTTTGGCATTAAAAAGCCCAAGCTTTCGGCAATACTTCTTCTCATGGAGCGAATTCTTTCGGTTAATTCGCTTTCGGCAAGTTTTATCAAACCATAACCTAGCTCAAGCTCTAAAATTTCAACCTTGAGTATATCGTTTATTTTATGCTCTTCTTCTTTTAAAATTTCTTCTTCGCTTTTTTTAGCAGGAGCAGTAACTCCGCCAGCCCCACCCGCTCCACTTGCAGCATTGGCCGCACTTGCTTTTGCTTTTTTAGGTGCATTAACTTCGATTTTACCCTCTTTTACCTGTTTGGTTAGATAACCAAGTCCTAAAAATACCAAAGCCATAAAACCTAGTGATAAATGTGGCAAACCTGGAACAAGAGCAAAGATAAAAAGGACAAAACCTACGATTAAAAGCGTTCGGTATTCGCTTAAAAGCTGTGTCAATGTCCCTTCGGCAAAATTTTCCTCATCCTTACTTGCGCGGGTAATGATAATAGCTGTTGCTGTAGAAGTGATAAGTCCTGGAATTTGTGATACAAGACCATCGCCTATGGTAAGTATAGTATAGGTGGAAGCTGCATCAGATAAGGCCATATCGTGCTGAAAAGCACCTATTAAAAAGCCGCCTATAATATTTATAATGGTTATAATAATACCTGCAACCGCATCCCCTTTGATAAATTTAGAAGAACCATCCATTGCACCATAGAAATTGGCTTCAGCGATAATTTCTTGACGCCTCGCTCTTGCAGTTTGCTCATCAATAAGTCCTGCATTTAAATCCGCATCGATAGCCATTTGTTTTCCTGGCATCGCATCAAGGGTAAATCTTGCTTGTACTTCAGAGACCCTTGTACTACCTTTGGTTACAACCATAAAGTTGATCAAAACCAAAATACAAAATACAATCACCCCAATGACCATATTTCCACCCACAACAAATTCTCCAAAGGCTGCGATGATCTCACTCACTGCTGCTGGACCATTCTGCCCTTCGCTTAGAATCATTCTTGTAGTGGCTATATTTAAAGAAAGTCTAAAAAGCGTAATGATGAGGATAAGAGTTGGAAAAGTGGTTAAATCCGTTGGTTTAGGGATATAAATAGAAATTAAAATAATAAGCACTGACAAAGCAATACTTAAAGCTAAAAAAAAGTCCAAAATAGGACTTGGCAAAGGAACGATAATAATAGCTAAAATACATACTATAAATCCAACTATAGTAAGGCTTTTAGCCCTTAATACAGGACCAATTAAAGGCCCCAAAAAAGGAAAAACAAGATCGACTAATTTATTTTTTGCCATTATGATTCATAATATCCGCTAGGGTAAGGGAGTCTAAAAATTCATCTACTTTGTTTTGTAAATTTACAAGCATTGGCATAAGAGTACAATTTTCTTCTTTGTTATTAGGGCATACTCCACCACTGCATTCAAAAACACTTACTTCTTTCTTTTCTGCACTATTGACAATTTCTTTTATGCTGTATTGACTTGGCTCTTTAATAAGAGCAAAACCACCTTTAGCGCCTTTGAAGGATTTTAATAAATTGTCTTTAGCTAGAGTTTGTAAAATTTTCGCTAAAAAACTTTTAGGAATATTAAGTTCTAATGCTAAAGAATCAACATCTTGAGGATTTTCTTTATGAGCGATATAAATCAAAGAAAGTAAAGCATACTCGCTAGCTTTGGTAAATAGCACGGATTTCTCCTTTTATTTAATAAAAAAATAGTTTTAATTATAATAAAAAAACCTTAGAAAATGGCTTAAAAAATGATGATTGAAATAAAAATATAAAATTCAGCTTATTTTTTGTTTTATTTGATATAATCTTAGCTTTTAAAATCACCAATCAGGAGGTCTATCATGGCTTTGGATTCGGCTAAAAAAGCAGAAATTGTTGCGAAATTCGCTAGAAAAGCGGGCGATACTGGCTCGACAGAAGTTCAAGTAGCACTTTTAAGTGCAAGAATTGCAGAACTTACAGAACATTTAAAAATCTACAAAAAAGATTTTTCTTCAAGATTAGGACTTTTAAAACTTGTAGGTCAAAGAAAAAGACTTTTAGCTTATCTAAAAAGAAAAGATTACAATTCTTATAGTAAATTAATTACAGAATTAAATCTCAGAGATAAATAAAATTTCACAAGCCCTTTTTTTCAGGGCTTGATCTTCAAATCATTCTTTAATCTTTTAAATTACCAAAGATTTATAAAATTTCTCTTTGTCCTTTAGAGTTTGGTTCGCTAAGCACTCCGCTTTCTGTAAGCTGATCAATAATATTGGCTGCGCGGTTGTATCCGATATTAAGCTTTCTTTGCAGATAAGAAATACTTGTTTTTCCATCGCTTAGTATAACGCGTTTGGCATCTTCATAAAGTTCATCATATTCGCCATTATTCATACTTTCACTACTTGTTACGCCCATACTTTGTTGATCTTTTAAAAAGCTTTCATCGTATTCTACGCTTTGTTGATCTTTTAAAAAGTCTACGATTTTTTCTATCTCAAATTCGCTTGCAAATGGAGCATGTAAACGAACGATAGAGCTTGTTCCAGGAGGAGTAAACAAACAATCCCCTCTACCTAACAAACTTTCAGCCCCCATAGCATCTAAGATAACTTTAGAGTCAATTTTTTGCCCTACTTTATAAGAAATTCTACTTGGTAAATTGGCCTTGATAAGCCCTGTTACAACATCTACCGATGGGCGTTGTGTCGCAACGATCAAATGAATTCCACTTGCTCTTGCCATTTGCGCTAAACGACCTATATAAAATTCCACATCCTTACCTGCAGTCATCATCAAATCAGCCAGTTCATCGATAATCACAACAATAAAAGGAAGTTCTTCTTCCCCTAGCTCTTTCATCTTTTCATTATAATTTTCTATGTTTTTAGTTTTTGCTTCAGCCATTAAACGATAGCGTCTTTCCATTTCTGCAACCATATTTGAAAGAGCATTAACTGCTTTTTTTGGATCGGTGATTACTGGTGTTAAAAGATGAGGGATGTCATTATAAATACTAAATTCAAGCATTTTTGGATCTATCATCATTAAGCGTAGAGTTTTTGGAGAGTTGCGATATAAAAGGCTTAAAAGCATAGAATTTATACCCACACTCTTTCCACTTCCTGTGGTTCCTGCAATGAGTAAATGTGGAAGTTTCTTAAGATCAGTTACAAAAGCATTTCCTACTATATCTTTACCCAAAGCTATGGTTAAAGGACTTTTTGCGTTTTTAAAGACTTCGCTTTCTAAAATTTCTCTTAAATAAATAGTTTGAATTTCATCATTTGGCACTTCTATACCCACTACATCTTTTCCAGGAATAGGCGCTTGGATACGGATTGACTTTGCCATTAAAGCCATGGTTAAATCATCTTGCAAATTTAAAATACGACTGACTTTCACATCTGCACTCGGACGAAATTCAAAAGTAGTTACAACAGGTCCTATGTAAGTGCTGATAACATCACCCCCTATTTTAAAACGACGCAATTTTTCAAGTAGATTATAGATTTTTTTATCAATTTCACTTTCATTAATCTCTTGCTTGTTGTGACTAGGGTTTGTTAGAAACTCAAGCGGTGGAAGCTCAAAATCTTTAGGTTTTTCCATTTCGCCCTGCTCTATTTCCCTAAGTAAAGCTTTGTTAAGCTCGATTTCTTTAGCTAAAATTGCTTTTTGCCTAGTGATTTCTTGGCTTGGTTCTTGTGAAATTTGCTCCTTGCTAAAGCTATTGTCTTGCTCTGTGATTTCATCTTTCTCTTGAATTGGGATTTGTTTATTTATTTGATTATTTAAAGGCTCTAGCTCTTCAATTTTTACAATAGGAGTAGGCTCTATATAAGGATGTTCCAATTCTTCAACTATGGGTATAAAATCATGGATGCTTTTATTTATGCTTTCCATTTTTTTGATTTCAATTTCACTTTCATCAAAGTCTATAATTTCAACCTCATTTGTCTTTTCTAAGATAGAAGGAATTGGTGCATTTTGTGTTTTTATTTCTTCTTTTGCGCTTGATACTTCTTGCAAAGGTGTACCAAAATTGTATTTACTTCCTTGTATGATATGATTTAAATTGGGCTCTAAACTATCCTTTTTTTCTAATTCTTTAATTTCTTCTTGAACTTTATTTTCTAAAATTTCATTTTGATAAGCTTTGTATTCTTGTTCTAATTTTGCCTCTTTCATTAAATTTTCTCTAAGCTCTAATTCTTTGGTAAAAATTTTTGGTTTTATTTCTTGCTTAGGTATAGAAATTTCAATATTTTTTCTTTTATAGCTTGGCTCATCTAAATTTTTATTGCTTGTGTCAATTTGTTTAATATCCTCAAGCTTTTTAGGTTTTAAAAATCGTTCTGGGATCATATCTACCTCTTCTTCTGAAATAAAATTAAAATCTTCATCAAGTTTTATACTCATTCTACTCGCTTTTTGGGCAAAATTTCTTACTTGTTGCGAGTTTTCATAAATGAAACTTTTAGCTTCTTTTATGCTTTCTTTATCTATCTCTACTTTTTCGTCTAAAATTTGGTTTTTGAGTTTTTCAAAGTTCTCTTTTGCGGTGATTATGGAATTTTTGCTTGCGTTTATATTGCTATATTTAACAAGCTCTTCTGTTGGATTTAAGTTTAAATTTTCGTTCTCATGTTGAATTTTTTCTTGAACGAAAGCTGTATTCTTTTCTAAAGTAACAATAGGTGCTTTAGGCTCTATCTTGCTTAAATCATCTTTTTCATTTTCTCCACCAAAAACTCTCATTAATAATACTTTTAAAGCATTTTCTATTTTGAGTAAAATATTAAAATTGATTTCAATTTTAAAAAGCTCTTTTGTAGTTTTTGGAAACAATAAAATAAAAGAAAAAAACAAAAGTAAAAGAGCGAAAATTCCGCTCCCAGTATGTCCCAAAATAGCAGAAAAAATCGCATAAGCAAGCTCTAGTATATAGCCTGAATTAGGATAAAAAACTGCAAATAAAAGCAAACTCGAGAAAAAGGCAAATCCTATACCAAAAAGCTCTCTTCTTGTAAAATTAGCTAATTTGTAATTTCTTTTATAATAAACATAATTTAAAATAAATAAGAAAAAAGGATAATAATACGCAAATTCTCCAAACAAAAACAAATTTGCCTTATAAAGCCAAACTCCCATATCTGGAGCTAGCATACAAAGACACAGATAAAAGATACCAAAAGTAGAACTTGTAAAGATGGCTTCTTTTTTGATGATTTTTCCTTGAAAATAATTTTTTAAGAAGCCATTATAGCATAGTTTTTTTACATATAATTTAATAAGCTAAGTTGAGAAATTGTTGTACTAGCTTTAAGAGAAGCTTGATAAGCAAGCTGTGTTTGCATTAAATTCATCATCGCCTCACCATAATCTACATCAATCACATTTGATTTTATACTTTGGACATTAACGCTTAAAAAGGATGTGCGTGTATTAACACCTTCGATAGTATTATGATATGCTCCCATAGTTGTATTAAGCTTGCTAACATGATCTGCTAAATGATCAAGTCTTTCTAAAGCTCCTTGCATACCTGTATTTCTAGGGTTTTCACTTTCGGAGTCTGCTCTCATATTGCCTTTTAAAACAGCATCAATCATTGAATCTAAATCTTTAATAATATCCACATTTGGCTCATCTATAGTTAAAGAATTATTCGCGCTAAAACTAAAATTTGGACCATTTTGTACAGTAGAAGTTGTGGTAAAAGGAGGTGCTGGAAATTGGCCACTTTGAGAATCACTAAGAGAAATTTCTATATTAGTGCCTGAAGAAAGTTTATCAGTAACACTAATACGACCTTTATAATCCATACTTACATCAACAGTAGCTTGTGAATCTTTCATGAGTTGTTGTATTTGGGTATAATCTGCATTATTAATTTGACCATTATTGGCTTGTATGGTTGTTGTAGGAATTTTATCTGCAGCAAACATACCTATAATATCATTAATTTGACCATAAGTAATATCATTTGATCCTGTAACAACCCCACTATTTCCAGTTGCAGGATTAGTATGCATAATAGGAAAGCTTATGGTTTGACCTAGATTATCAAGATAGCTTACAGTTGAAGTTTGTAAATTTATAGCAACATCGTAAGAATTTCCACCTTTGGAATTGACTTTTAAATTTAAAGTAGTATCATTTAGGCTATCTCTTGCCATTACCTCGCTAAGTTTGGTTGAATCAGTTGCATAAGCATTGCTTCCTTTGATAACTTGAGAAACATTACCATAAACCGTATTTCCATTTTTTTCAAAATATACATTATCATAATCAGCTCCATTGGTGGCATTTCCATCTGTATCTGTCATTTTACTTTTGATAAAATCAGTTTGATGTAGGTCGATTCTAAACTGCTGGTTATTTATCGTTACTTGAACGGGAGATTGTAGGTTTGTGATAGGATTATTTCCTGCGGCTGGAGGGTTGCGTTTTAAGGCTTCCGTCATTATCTCATTTGTCAATTGATCCTTAGTCATAGGAGGATTAAGCTTTTTCATTTCTGCTTGAATTTCTTCAAATTCTTTTTTATTATCAAACTGCGGAGTGTAAGCTACTGCGTGAAAATCGAGTTTATTATTACCTTGCTTTAGATCTGTAATTTGAATTTGACCACTATCATTCATACTTACTTCGACTACTTTATTATTTGGAGTATTACCATAAAGAGCTCCGATATTTTCCATTACATCTTCTAAAGTATCATCAGGCTTTACAAGTACAGCGCTTTTAAAGCTTGTTCCATCAGGTTTAGTGCCTTGAACATAAAGAGTTGTTGGAGGAAAATCTAGCTTGCTATCATCATATTCAAAGTCTTTATCAGCATCTAAGCTATTATCTTTTACATAACCTTGTCCGATAAGCTGTTGCCATTTAGAATCTCCTGTGAGATATTTAGTTTTATCAGGGTCTTTATTTAAATCCCAACGATTATCTGTAAAACTAACATTGGTGCTTATTTGTTTTTTATAGTCTCCATCTGCTTTAAAAAATAAATCCCAGCCTGGTATATTGTATGGGCTTTCAGTTCTAGCTCCAGTTACTACATTAATATTATTTTTATCTCCATAATAATTTCCATTAGAATCAAAAGGTTTGTTTGCAACTTGAGAACCTGCAAAAAGATACTGACCATTAACACTAGTATTTGCAAGTTGAACTATGCTTTCTTTTATGCGTTCTAGTTCTTTTGCTATAGCCTCTCTTGAGGTTTGAGAATTGCTATCGCTTGCAGCTTGAGTTACTTTAACTTTAAAATCTCCAAGAAGTTTAACCATATCTTGTAAAGCTTTCATGCTATTTTGCGTCATTTCTTTAGCTGAGTTTGTAGCTTGTTTAACTTGCTCTAAAGTTTTGAGTTCATATTCAAGGCGAGTATTATCTATATAAACACTTGCATCTTCATAAGAATTTTGGATTTTAATCCCTGATGAAAGTTGCTGCGAAATCTGATACAAAGAGCTTTGAGCGCCCATAGAAGTGCTTATAGAATTTGTAAAGTTGAGTTTATTTGTAATTCTCATATTCATCCTTGGAGTTTTGATTTAAATAAATCTTTTCAAACATTGCTTTGTAAATACAAGCAATAATTGTTCCAATTTTATTTTTACAATATCGGCATCAATAAAAATTTAATAATATTTTATCCTTAAAAAATTTTGATATTTTTCATACAAAACTCCATTTAAGCAAATAAAAAATAAATTTTAAAATATTTTATATATTTTTAAAGTCTTTTTTAGTCTAAAATAGATATAATTACACCTTTATAAAGCCTGAGTGGTGAAACTGGTAGACGCGCCAGACTCAAAATCTGGTAAGGGTAACCTTGTGTCGGTTCGAGTCCGACCTCAGGCACCATTCCACTTGAATTTAACTAACTTCAAAGATTTTATTATAAAAATATTTATCATTTGTATTTTTATTGTTTCCATTTGTTTTGAAAAATTCATTTAATATTAGTTTTTCCCAGTTAAAGCATTTATTATAATATATGAAGAATATTTTTATGCAAGCAAATATGCTTTAAATTATGTTAAACATTTAATTATAAATTATTTAAAAACAATAAGCTCACTCTCTTAAAATAAGATAAAAATAGCCCTATATTCTTAAATAAGATTAAAAATGTATGATTAAACTTAAATTAAATTAAAATTTGATGTAGTTCGCGCAATAGAGAAAGTTTAAATAAAAAATTAAAAAGTCATATTTATTTAAACTGAAATATTTGTATTATTTTTCATAAAAAAATTATGATACAAATAAAAATCTATTACCAATAACTAAAAAAAAAAGGGGGGGGGTTATGGAAGCAAAAGGAATAGCGATATTTCCTGCAAATGTTGCATTTAATAAAAAAACAAATGCTTTTTTTTACTGAATTGGAAGATCAGTTTTTAAAAGGAGAAGTCGGCAAAAGTAGCATAAAATTAGACTTCGAATACTATATTTTATATTCTCAATTTTTACAAAATAGATAGAGAATCCTTAATTTCTGGAAGAAACTATGAACTTGTGTTTTGCTTTTTACTTTATTATAGAGCTTTATTAAATAAAAACAATACTCAAAAAATCGTAGCAAAAATAATCAATGCTATACGCTGTCAAGAAAGATTACCAGAGAAAATACATTATAAAGAAAAAATAATTTGCATGGATAATCACCATAGAGATCTTTCTCAAATATTAAGCTCGTGTGTTGTGGAATTTTATAATTCAATTGATCTATACAATACCTTCAGAAAAAATATAGGATTTGAAAATAGAAAAAAATAGCGATAGAAATGCTAAATCGCGCATCAGAGCACTATGGTTTTTTTGGATTAAATAGAGGAGGAATAACATATAAAGAAGCAAAAATCTCTTGTGCCCCCATACCAGTTTTAAATGAATTTCATCATGCCATGTCGCATTTATGCGAAGTATTTTTAAAAGATGATGCACGATATACCAATCTAGAAAGAGCAATCCCTCACTTTAAACGCGGAATGATGGATATATATAAAACAATCATCAGAGATTTTCTTATATTAAACCAAGATGCTTTAGGAGTCAAACAAGAAGCTCTAAAAATAAGAGAATTAGAATATCAAACCATAGGAAAACCCAAAAAAGTAACAAAAAATCCTACCTCAAACCTAATCAGCAAAAAAGAAGAAAAAGTTATCCCAGGATATAAAGAATTATGTGAAAGAATTGTCAGACAAAGTAAAAATACAAACTAAAAGCGATATGAATTAAGCTTTAGTATGCAGTTTTGGCTTATTGACTTGCTATTTTGTATACTTAAAGCTATCTTTGATATTTAATTTCAAATTTTAACAATTAAAAAATTAAAAATTTTATAAGATTTAATTATTATCAATGCAAAGGTAAAACAAAATAAAAATTTTTAGGCCAAATTTCAAATTTTAATTCTCCTTTATGAGTATTAATGATTTCTTTAGAAAGTGATAAGCCTAATCCATTGCCTTTAAGTTTAGTTGTCTTAAAAGCTTCAAAAACTGCATTTTCATCTTTGATTTCACAACCATTATCATAAACTCTAATGTATAAATTTTGCTCATCACAGCTTGCTTGAATTTTGATTTTAGGATTTTCACACTCGCTTTCTTCAATCGCATCTATGGCATTATAAATTAAATTTTGCAAAACCAAAGACAAAAGTGCTTTATCTCCATAAATTTTCATATCTAAAAACTTAATTTCAAAATCAATTTGAGATGAGTAGTTGTAAGAATTTATGGCACTTTCGCACTCTTCTGTTAATTCTAAAAGATTAAACTCATTTGCATTGATGTGCACACCTTTAGTAAAAAGTAAAGTAGAATTTACGATACGCTCTACCCTAGCAATAGCCTTTTGAATTTCAAGTACGATATGTTTGTTTTTAAGTTCGCTACGAGAAAAAAGTGTAGAAGCAAGCAAGGATATAGATCCTATAGGATTTCTTATCTCATGTGCTAAATGCGCCGCCACACTTCCCATACTAGCAAGTCTTTCATTACGCTTTTCATCGCTAATATCCGTAGCTGAAACTATGGTTTTTTCATTATGAGCGATAATTTTAACCGCATAAAATCTATTCTCAAATTCAAGCTCATCACGATTTTTTTCAAGACTGATAATATCAAGCAATTTAGGTTTTTTCAAGGCTTCTTGATTTTGCAAAATAATATTTTTTTCTTTATCTAAAATCCAAAGCGCACTAGGCAAAACCTCGATAATCTCATCTACCATAGCACGCAAAGAATTGTAATTTTCATTTAAAATTTTATATTCATTTTCTACGATATAAGTTTGCTCTATAAGGCTTTGTAAGCCTTTTTGTAAGGTTTCTTTTTCACTTGAATCAAGACTTTTTAAAATATTTTCATTCATTTATCTTCCTCTAATAAAATTTTAAAATCATTTAAATCTAGCAAAAGTAAATCTTGCTTGCAAATTTTATAAAATTCTTTACTAAAACCATTTTTTGAAATGATAATATAATTATTTGGTTCTAACTTTAAAGATTTTGCTTTTGATTCTAAAAGATTTAAAATATTTCTACAAATTTTTTTATTTTTAAATTTAACTTCACCGATAAAACTTATCTCATCATCCTTATAATAAAGATCAAGTTCTAAATTTTTATCCCAATAACTTTGCACCCCACTCACTTGAAATTTTTTCTCAAGTAATTCCCTAGAGAGCTGTTCAAAACAAAAACTTTGATAAAGCTCAAATTTCTCTTTAATCAATCCCAAAACTTCTTCATAACGATTTTGTAAAATCAACTTTTCATTGGGCTTTAAAAAATAAAAAAAGAAACGGGTGAAGTGATTGGCAAAGATAATTTTATCTTGTATCACATAAGATCTCAATTCTTTTTTAAGTTTTTGTCGTTTATCTTTTATCCTTTTTGCTTCTTTGCTATGCTCAAGTTTTATAATCCCCGCTCTTAAAAGATATTTTAAAGTTGATAAAGCTTTAAAATGCTGAATTTTTCTATTGATAGAAAAACGCTTACGATTGTTTTTAGCCAGTAAGCTAAGAGCATAAGAAGCGGTTTCATCAAGCTTAAAATAATCTTTAATATGTAAGTAATTTTTCAATAAAAGATATTCTATATTCTCAAACACATCTTCTTCAAAATTTAAACTATCTAAACTCTCAAAACCCTCAAAAACACTATAAAAATCAAAAATTTTAGCTAAAGCTGAAGTATTGCAAAATTTTGCAAAGTGATTAAAATTTATATTTTTCCTTTTTAAAAGTATTTTTATAGTATAATTTTAGCAAATTTTTAAAGGATTGTGCTTGCAAATTTCAGATTTAAAAAAAGAAATAATTTTAAAAAAAGGCACCTTGCATTTTGACTTTACAGCTAGTGCTTTAGCGCTAAAATGCGTGGAAAAAGAAATTGCTAAAATACTACCAAGCTATGCCAATACTCATTCTGATAGCTCTTTAAACTCTTTTAAAACTCAACAAATTTATGAACAAGCACGCAAAGATATCAAAACAAGCCTTGATTTAAGCGATGAATTTGCACTTATTGCTTGTGGATCAGGCTCTAGCAGCGCCATTAAAAAATTTCAAGAATTGCTTGGAATTTACATCCCGCCACTTATCAAAGAAAAGTATTTTGATAAAGTGGATAAAAACACCCTACCCTTAGTTATCGTAGGGCCTTACGAACATCATTCTAACGAGCTTTCTTTTCGCGAAGGTTTGTGTGAATGCATAAGAATTCCCCTAGATAAAAAAGGAAATATAGACTTTGAAATCTTAGAAAAAGTTTTAAAAGAAAATCAACACAGAAAAATCATTGCTAGTTTTTCCCTCGCTTCAAATGTTACAGGTATATTAAGTGATTATAAACGCATTTCTAAGTTAGTGCGTAAATTTAAAGGCATAGTCGCTTTTGATGCGTCAAGCTTTATCCCTTATAAAAATATAGCCTGCAAGTATTATGATGCTTTATTTATAAGCTCTCATAAATTAATCGGCGGCATAGGAGGTTCTGGTCTTTTAGCAATTAAAAAAGAACTTTGCGGAAGTAAACCTAGTTTTGCCGCAGGAGGGACTGTAGGCTATGTTTCGCGTACCTCTCAATGCTATCTTTGCAATGAAGAGGCTTTAGAAGAAGGAGGGACTCCTGGAATTTTACAACTCATTCGTGCGAGCTTAGCTTTTAAAATAAAGGATGAAATAGGCATAGAAGAAATAGAAAAAAAAGAAGAAATTTTAAAAGAATACTTCTTTGAAAAACTAAAAATAATACCTCATTTAATCCTATATGCTAATAATATAAAAACTCGCTTACCTATCTTTGCTTTTAATATTAAAAATATTTCTCCTTTTGACTTAGCCTATGAACTGAGTAAAAAATACCACATAGAAACACGTGCGGGATGTGCTTGCGCTGGTCCTTATGGGCATGATTTATTGGGCTTAAAGGACAATGAGGAATTAAAAACTAAACCGGGTTGGCTAAGAATTAGTTTGCATTATACTCATGAAAAAGAAGATATTGATTATTTCTTTGAAGCACTGCAAAAAAGTATCGCTAAATTAAAATTTTAAAGATGGCGCAGCGGACGGGGCTCGAACCCGCGACCTCCGCCGTGACAGGGCGGCATTCTAACCAGCTGAACTACCGCTGCACCTAAGAAGTAATAATTTAATGGTGGTCGCTATAAGACTCGAACTTATGACATCCACCTTGTAAGGGTGGCGCTCTACCAACTGAGCTAAGCGACCTTAATTTTTGGCGACCCCTAGAGGATTTGAACCTCTGTTTCCACACAGAGAGAGTGTTGTCCTGGGCCACTAGACGAAAGGGTCTAAACCCGATAAGTGGTGTCCCGTGTTGGATTCGAACCAACGGCCCCCTCCTTAAAAGGGAGATGCTCTACCGGCTGAGCTAACGAGACATATGGCGCAGCGGACGGGGCTCGAACCCGCGACCTCCGCCGTGACAGGGCGGCATTCTAACCAGCTGAACTACCGCTGCACCTAAGAAGTAATAATTTAATGGTGGTCACTATAAGACTCGAACTTATGACATCCACCTTGTAAGGGTGGCGCTCTACCAACTGAGCTAAGCGACCTTAAAAAATAAATGGTGTCCCGTGTTGGATTCGAACCAACGGCCCCCTCCTTAAAAGGGAGATGCTCTACCGGCTGAGCTAACGAGACATTTTTTAAATGAAAATGTGATTATGCCAAAATATATATCGATTTGTCAAGGAAATTTAGCTTATTTTTGATATTTTCTTTCTAAATAGCGTGAAAATACACCTATAGGTAAGGTTAAGATAAGATATGCAAAAGCTAAAACGATATATCCTTCCAAGGTTGCAAAGATATATGAATTCACTTCTTGTATACTTTGGGTAAGCTCATTAAGTGCAATCACGCTTAATAAAGAACTGTCTTTGATAAGGTTAGCAAGTTGCCCACTAATAGGAGCTAAAATATTTTTAATAGCTTGAGGAAAAATGATGTATAAAAAAATTTGCCTTTCGCTAAGTCCTAAAGCCCTAGCGCTTTCTATTTGAATGATAGGTACACTTAAAATCCCTGCTCTAAAAATTTCAGATAAATAAGCTGCTGAAAACATGGAAAGGATAAATATCCCTACGATGTAGCGATCATCAAATCCTAAGCTATTTGCAATGATATAAAAAACTAAAAGCACTTGCACAAGCAAGGGGGTTCCTCGTATAAGCTCCACATATAAAGTAGCAAAAAATCTCAAAATAATAATCTTACTTAAAGAAAAAAAGCAAATTATAATCCCCAAAAATATACTGCATATTAAAGCAAAAAAACTAACAGATAGGGTTTGAAAAAAACCATAGATAATTTTATTTTTATATTCTAGTAAAGAAACAAAATTGAAATGATAAGCACTCACACTAAAGCTAAAATAAAAAAATAAGCTTAAAATAAAAATTAAAACCAAAGAATTAAAAAATATCGTTTTTTTAGAAAGTGGTGCTTGAAATTTAAAATTTTTACATTTTTGTATAAATAAAGACAAGTTTTCTCCTTTTATTGTAGATATTTTAGCCAAAGTCTAATTAAATTTAATTAAGCTCTAATTTTAAAATTTTTTATAAGTTAAACTTCACTATGATTATAAAAACAAAATAAGGAAACTAAAATGCTGATTTTAGGACACTATTTATTAACACAAAATTCAAATTTTTGCTTTATTGATGAAAGCAAAAAACTAAAAAAAGATCAAATTTCTTGCTTTTTGTATAATGAAGAAATCATCCAAAATGCAAAAAATGAAAATTTGGATTTTGCTGTTTTGATACAAGATAAAAATGAAATTTTTCTAAGCAATGCTTTAGGGGCTAAATTTTTACTTTTTGATGATGAAAATTTAGCTCGTTTTGCTTCTGAAGTAGCGGAATTTTATCTCTTTGATAGCAAAATTTTACTCCTAGTAGAAAATTTACATAAGCTTGAAAAAGCTTATGAATTAAGACTTGATGGAGTGATTTTAAAAAGTCTAATACAAGATTATCATTAAGAAAAAAATCATCCTTGATGATAATCTTTATTTAAATTTCTAGTAAAATACATAGCTGCATAAATTCCAAACATAGCTATAAAGGTTCCTATCAATAATGCATATTCATCTTGCTTTAACATAATAAACAAACATAAATATAAAATAAATAAAATCGTAGCCATTACTATAGCAAAACGCTTTTGCCCCATGATGCTTAAAGTGTAAAGTGATAAAGGTATAATTATAGCCAAGCTTGAAAAAAGATAAGCAAAATTAAATCCTATGCGCTCGCTAAAACTTAAAAGCATAAGGTAAAATACTATCAAACTTACTCCTAAAATCGCGTATTGAAGTAAAATAACATTTTTCTTTGAAGCAAGCTCGCATAAAAACAACACCAAGAAAGTTAAAATAATAAACAAATACCCATATTTTATCATACGATCGATCAAGCGATACTCATCCACCCCTTGATAAAACTCAACACTCAATCTTCTTTTCTCCACCCTATCATTTGAGATGCTATTTTGAAATTCATAAAAAGCACTAAAGCCCTTTTTATCGATAGAATAATCATTTGGCAAAGCATATTCAAAGGAAGGGTTTGTAGCATTTGAGTTTATATGTATGATATTTTCTTTAGCTTGCATATTAGCATCAAAAGAGCCATAACCTTTTAATTGTAAAGTTCCACTTACCCATAAAACATCTTTTAAGATATTAAATTGTAAATCTTTTAAATTTCCATTTGAAAATTGGATAGAATTTTCATCAAAATTGCTTAAATTTTCCATATTAAAACTTGCATTAAAATCCACGAAAGCAGTATAAAGCGGAATTTTATAAATACCCTTAATGCGTTCTTGATATTTTAAATCCACCCAAAGCTCTAATTTATTAGGCAAAATTTTTTCATTTAAACTTGGCGTATAAAACTCATCACTACCCCAAGCTTTTCCCATCAATGAAATAACATTTTGTGCATTATATTTTCTATCTTCTACTAAGGTTTTTAACATCAATAAAGGAATAAGTAAAACTATGCTTATAATAAAAATCAAAACACCTTTTAAAGTAAGAGATTTTAATCTTTGATTTCTAGCATACTCTTGCATGAATTTATTTTCGTCAAATTTTTGCTCCATCTTTTTTCCCTATTCGTTTCTTAAAGTATCTAAAACATTGATTTGTGTTGCTTTTTTAGCAGGATAATAAGAAGATAAAGCAATGATTATCAAAGCACCCACCAAGGTTAAAGAAAAATCCATCACAGATAAATCAAGCGGTAATTTGCTCGTACCATAAACATCTGCGGGCAAGGTGACAATATCAAAATTTCCTAAAAGCCACAAAGCAAAAAATGCGAGTATGATTCCTATGATCATACCGCCACCACCTATTAGCATGCCTAAGGCAAAAAAGCTTTTCTTAACTTCTAATTTACTAGCACCTAAAGCAAGTAAAAGTGCGATTTCGGTGCGACGATTCATTACTATCATCAGTAAAGAACTCACTATATTTAAGCTTGCCACCAAGATAATAAGCATCAAAACAATAAAAAGCGCTCTTTTTTCAAGCTTAAGAGCAGAAAAGAAGTTTTGATTTTGTTCCCACCAGCCTACAACAGCATAATCACTCTTTAGGTAGGATTTAAGTTTTTCTACATCCTTAAATGCATTTTCGCTATAAACATGTACGCCATCATAACTTTGTTGATTGCTAATACCAAGTACTTTTCGAAGTGCGTTTACATCCGTATACATATAAGCTTTATCATAAAATATAAGCCCTGAAGTGAAACGCGCTTTCACATCAAAGCGTTTAGCTTGTGGAACCAAAGAAAATCCACTGGGGCTAAGATTTGAAAAGATAAGTGAAAGTTTGTCGTTTTTATGTAAATTAAGTTCATCTGCAAGCACCGAACCCACAAGTATATCAAAGCCGCTTAAATTCTTATCTTTTAAAGCTTTAGCTACCACTTCATTGATCTTAACTTCATCGTTGAAATTCACGCCAAAAAGGACACCTCCTTCAAAGCGATTGTCTGCTTTTGCTACAACTTGAGTGCTAATATACGGACTAAAAAGCAAATGAGGAAATTCTCTTTTAAGCTCTGTTACCAAATCATCATTCATAGGAGAATAAAATTTTGGCACTATGGTAATAGGATAATTCATCACAAAAAAACGCTTTTCAAATTCTTTATCAAAGCCATTCATGATAGCCATTGCCACAAGTAAAACACAAAGTCCTACACAAACTCCTAGAAAAGCTAAAAGCATAGAGAGATTGATAAAGGGTTGCTCTTTATCAAATCTTAAGTATTTAAAAAGTAGATATTTTAAAACGCTTTTTTTCAAGCTAAAATTCCTTGTTTAGGCCCACTTTTTCCATGACATTCTTTAAATTTTTTACCGCTTCCACAAGGACAAGGAGCATTGCGTGGAACTTTTTTAAATTCAGCTTCGCCTAAATTATCCTCACTAGCACCCATTTCTACTGATTTTTCAAATAAAGCTTCATTTTCTTGATTTGCTTTTTCTTCTAAATTTTGTGCTTCTTCTTGGTTAAATTTCACACTAAAAAGCAATTTGATGCTATCAAATTTGATACGATTAACAAGCTCTAAAAAAAGATTATAACTTTCTTTTTTGTATTCTACTAAAGGATCTTTTTGATTATATCCGCGAAGTCCTATACCTGTTTTTAAAATATCCATTTGATATAAATGCTCACGCCAAGCATTGTCTAAAACTTGCAAATATAAAATGCGCTCTATGTGATGAAGCTGTTTAGAATCCAATTTTGACATTTTTTCATCGTATGATTTTTCTAGTATTTCGCTTAGTTTTTCTTGCATTTCAATCAAGCTAAGATTTTCAAAATCACTTTGTTTAAGTTCAATGGAACATTCATCCAAAATTTTAGCTTTTAAATTTTCAAAATTTAATTCTGTTCCACTTTCTTCGATCATAAAATCATTCATGACATAAGTACTGTATTCTGCAATATTTTGTGAAATTTTGGTTTTGATATCATATTCTTCGTCTAAAAGTTCATTACGGTAACGATAGATAGTCTTTCTTTGTTCATTGGCTACATCATCATATTCGAGCAAATGCTTTCTACTTTCAAAATGTAAGCTTTCAACTTTTTTTTGCGCATTTTCAACCGCTCTTGTTACAATCCTTGATTCTATATGTTCACCCTCTTGTATACCTAAGCGATCCATAATATTTTTGATACGATCTCCACCAAAAATTCTTAAAAGATTATCTTCCAAACTCAAATAAAAACGGCTAATACCTGGATCACCCTGTCTTCCGGCACGACCACGAAGTTGATTATCAATCCTACGGCTTTCGTGTCTTTCTGTACCAATGATATAAAGTCCACCCAAAGCTCTTATCTCATCATCGATTTTTATATCCACGCCACGACCTGCCATATTTGTAGCGATAGTCACTGCACCTTTTTTTCCCGCATCTTGAATAATTAAAGCTTCTTGCTCGTGATTTTTAGCATTTAAAACATGATGAGGAATTTTTTCTTTTACAAGCATATTGTGAAAAACTTCACTTCTTTCAATGCTCGCAGTTCCTACAAGTACAGGTTGTCCTTTAGCGTTTGCTTTTTTGATTTCTTCGATTACAGCTTTAAATTTTTCATTTTGAGTTTTATAAATCAAATCATCCTTATCCTGTCTTTTGATAGGGATATTTGTAGGTATAGAAACAACATCTAAGCTGTAAATTTGGGAAAATTCAGTTGCTTCTGTTTGTGCCGTTCCTGTCATACCGGCTAATTTTTCATACATTCTAAAATAGTTTTGAAATGTAATATCAGCTAAAGTCTGACTTTCTTCTTGAATTTTTACATTTTCCTTAGCCTCTAAAGCTTGATGAAGTCCTTCGCTAAATCGGCGACCCTCGCTTAAACGACCCGTAAATTCATCAACGATGATTACTTCGTTATTTCTTAGAACATAATGCACATCTTTTTCAAAAAGATTGTGTGCCTTTAAAGCTTGATCAAGCTGATGAGCCAAGATAGCATTATCAAGACTGTATAAATTTTCCACACCAAATAATTTTTCAGCTTTGGCAATTCCTGCTTCTGTGATTAAGATATTACGATTTTTTTCATCCACTATAAAATCACCCTCAGGCTTAGCAGGAGGTAAAACTGCTTCCCCTCTTTGCATTTGCTTAGCTACTTCATTTGCCTTGATATAACCGTCTAAAGTACGATTTGTAGGGCCACTGATGATAAGCGGGGTTCTTGCTTCATCGATTAAAATACTATCTACTTCATCCACAATAACAAAATGATGTTCTCTTTGTACCTTTTCGGCCTTTGAAAATTTCATATTATCACGCAAATAATCAAAACCAAATTCATTATTTGTCCCATAAGTAATATCACAATCATAGGCTTTTTTATGTTCTAAATCACTATTTTGAGATGAAAGAATCACGCCTACGCTAAAGCCTAAAAAATTATAAATCGCACTCATTTGTTCCGCATCTCTTTTAGCCAAATAATCATTGACTGTAACCACATGCACGCCTTTTCCACTCATGGCATTTAGCACAACAGGTAGAGTTGCTACAAGAGTTTTACCCTCCCCTGTTTTCATTTCTGCGATTTTTCCATCGTGCAAAACCATACCGCCGATTAATTGCACATCAAAATGGCGCATATTTAAAGTTCTTTTTCCCACTTCTCTAACTATGGCAAAAACATCATTTAAAATATCACTTTCTTTTTTTTCTCCGCTTAGAATTTGCTCTTTAAATTTTCCAAATTCAGCCTTTAATTCATCATCATTTAATTTTTGATATTTGCTCTCAAGAGCATTTATTTGTGCTACTCGTTTAAGATATTTTTTTACCTCACGATCATTTTTTGTCCCAAATACGGCTTTTAAGGTATTTAAAAACATTTTTAAACCTCTTTTGATATTTTTTTCAAGCTATGATTATAACGATTATTTAATTAAAATTAGCTAGAATGCTACAAAAATTCCAAAATAAATTTATAAGGCAATTGTATGAAAAAAATATTTTGTTTATTTTTCTTTTTTTTAAGTCATATTTTAGCTACTGATCTTAATTTTAATACCTATTCTAGCAATTTCACACAGTCAGTAAAATCAAAAAATTCGGCGCTTTCCTATTCAGGACATTTTACTTTAAGTCAAGAACAAGCTTATTGGAGCTACGACACTCCAAGCAAAAAAGAAATATATATCAATAAAAATCAAATTGTTTTAGTAGAGCATGATTTAGAACAAGTTGTCTTTTCACATCTTGATAACATCCCTAATCTCAATGAGATTTTTAAAAAAGCAAAACATTTAAACGATAATCAATTGATCGCAAAATATGAAAATATAAATTATACTATCACGCTCAAAGATAATGAAATTCAAAGTATTGCTTATAAGGATGAATTTGAAAACGATATTTTAATCACTCTAAACCATCAAATCAAAAATCCTACTATCAATCCTGAAGTTTTTAAACCCAAATTTCCTAATTATTACGATATGGTTCGCTAAGATTAAGGCATTGTTGAATTTGTATCCAAATTCAACTCAAAGCCTTTTTCTTCAGAGCTATTATTTTCTTTAAAAATTTGCGGTGGATTTGCAATCAAATCTCGCTTTATCTTCTCTTCTATATCTGAAGTCATTTTAGGGATATTAAGAGTATTGATATCGATTTCTCCATTGTCATATTGATTTTGTGTATTATCATCTTGAAAAAGTTGATCTATTTGTGGAGTTTCTATATTGGAAATATTTGGAACCGCGGGAGTTTGAGGAAGTTCTAAATTATCAAGAGCTTTTTTAACTTCGCTACCTACATTTTTTTCCTTAGCTTCAGTACTTGCCAAGAAACGCTTAAATTCTTCTAAATCAAATTTTTCTACTCCGCTTAGAGATAAGATATAAATCTCGTTGATTTTAATTTTGTATTTTTTATCTATAAATTTTTCTAAAGTTTTTTTAAAATTATTTTTTCCAAGCTCTGTAAAAATATCTTCATAAAAAAATCCAGAAATCACGGTATTTACCGCATCTGTAAGCTTGTTTTCATTTTCTTTTAATTTCTCGCCTTCAAATTCTAAAGAAATTTCAATTTTTTTAAGTACATTTGCTCCGCTTTTTGAGTATAAATCTGTTCTTATTTTATCAAGCTCTAAACTTTGTGCATTAAGGCTTAAAGATAAAAAAGCAAGTAAAAATATTTTTTTCATTCTCATCCTTTTAAATGATATTATTTTCCAATTCAAGATCTAAAAAATCATTATTTTGATAAAATTCTCTCACACTTATATCAAATTTTAAAATACTAGCAAAATAGGCTTTAAAATTTATTCTTTTTGTAAAATAAATTTTAAGAGTAGCAGGATTTATAGCACGCGATAAAGCCACATAAAGTTGTCCGTTTTCAAAAATATGATCAATATCGCATACTAATTTTTCTATACTCATACCCTGTGATTTATGTATGGTAATAGCATAAGCTAGTTTGATAGGAAATTGACTTACGCTTGCAAGTACATTGATAAACATTTCATTATTATTTTGCTCAAGCTCTTCCATAAAAAATACATAGGGTTCAAGCATAATTTTAATACCATTGTTTTTCATGATACCAATATAAGTCTTATCCTCTTCATAAGTGATACTTTCGATGATGCCTTGCTCGCCATTATAATATCCCTTATCCCAATTATTCACACAAAAAATAACGCGTGCGCCTATTTTGAGTTTAAGCTCGTCTAAAATATTTAAACTTTTTATCCAAGTTTGAATTTTGTGCTCATCTATATCTTTAGATTCTTTGCAAATTTCAGCTTTAAAACAAACAAGCGGACTTTCAAGCTTGCTTAATCTATCATCATTGACAGCATTTACCTTTTTATTTATACTACAAAGCAAGGTATAATCATCATCTAATTCTTCTAATTCTTTTGTATTGATACATAAATTTTCAAAAAAATTTAAAATTTTATCATCTAAAAATCCTTGCCTAATCAAGGATAAATTTCCATAAAATTCTAAATTATGCGTTCTTTTTGGTTGAGTTAATTTGATATTTTTAAATTTTAATTCTTTCCAAAAAAAGGAAGAAAAAGCATAGGTAGAATTTAAAAAAAGATTTTCTTTTTTCTCTTTAATCACGGGCGGTAATTGAAAAAAATCACCCACAACTAAAATTTTACCATCAAATTGCGAATTTTTCAATCTAAAACCTATCATCTCAAAAATATCAGCACTTACCATAGAAATTTCATCGATGATGATTAAATCAATTTTTTTAAGATTTTCTTTTAACTTTAAAATCTTCTCTCTTTGTTTTTGATTGCGATCAAAAACGCTAAGCGTATCCATATCTTGACAATAACCCAAACAAAAAAAACTATGCAAGGTTGCCCCTGCTATATTAAATGCTGAAAGTGCGCTAGAACCAAGAGCTATAACGACCTTGCCTTGTCTTTTGTAAGAGCGTATGAGTTCATTGGTTAAAAAACTTTTCCCAACGCCTGCGCCACCACTTAAAAAAACATTATCATAGACTAAAAATTTCTCTAGTTTATCAAGCATTATATTTCCTTGGCTTTAATTATAACTACTTTTTGTAAAAGGTTGATTATGAAAATTTGGCTATATCCTTGTCTTACAGCACTATTTTTTACCGCTTGTTCTATAAAAGAAACAAAATTAAGTCCAGCCCCATCTCAAACTATTTTAAATTTTAAAGATCAGCAAGACTCACACTATGCAAAACTCGAATTTGATCAAAATATCAGCATTTTATCCAAAATGAATCAAAATATAAATTTTGATTCTCAAAAATACAAACAACTTTTTTTTAGCCCATGGCACAGCTCTTTTAAAACTTTAAAAAATCAAAATCTTTTTTGGTCATTTTCTTTATATACAAATCCTAAAAATACTTATTATTTCTTTAACAAGCAAGTAATTCCTTTATCATGGTTTGAAAAAACTATAGATAATGCAAACACTAAAGAGCTAGGCAAGTTTGATAAAAAAGCTTTAGTAATACAAAACACCCTTATTAAAAATATCCCTACGCAAAGAGCGATTTTAAAAAATCCTTTTCTTGAAAATGAAGGAATTCCTTTTGATTATGCAAGCGATAGTATTTTAAATGCGGGTACTCCTATTTTAGTTTCGCATTTTAGCAAGGATAAGCGTTATGCTTTTGTATTAAGCGAAGCAGGGGTGGGTTTTATAGAAAGCAAAGATTTGGAATTTTTCTCTAACAATAGAGCGCAAATTTATGAAAAGCTTAACTTTCTTACACCCCTAAAAGAAAAACTAGCTATTTTAGATGAGGATGGAAATTTTTTCTTTGAAAGCAGAATCGGAGCGCTTTATCCTTATTATAAGGAAGATAAGAATTATTTTTACGGAAAAATAGGCCCTAAAAAATACAAGATATCTAAAGATAATGCAAGTAATTTTCCTCTAAACTTCAATGATGAAAATTTAAAAAATCAAATTTCTGAAGTTTTAAATTTGCCTTATGGCTGGGGCGGTTATAATTTTGAAAGAGATTGCTCTTTACTTACTCGTGATGTCTTTTCAGCTTTTGGGCTTTATTTGCCAAGAAATTCAGCTGCGCAAAAAAATTCTTTTACGCATTTTGATATAAACACTCTTGATAATTCTCAAAAAAAAGATTTCTTAGATCGTTTTGGAAAAGCTTATTTAAATTTACTCTATTTGCCTGGTCACATAATGCTTTATGCAGGAAAAATTTCAGATAAAAATGTCGCTGTGCACAATATATGGGGATTAAGAAAAGACGAAACCCAAAGACTGCTTATAAGCTCGAGCGTTATTACTAGCTTAGAAATTGGAAAAGATGAAATTTCAAAAGAAAATTTATTGCTTTCAAGACTTAAAGAGGTAAGTTTTATTTATTTGAGTAAAGAAGAAAAAGAACAAATTACAAATTATTTAGAAAAGCTAAAAAACAAAGCGGACTAATTTTAAAAAGCCCTTATTAAAGAGCTTTTTAAATTTTTAATCAATAAATCTTTTCGATAAATCACCAAAATACTCTATGCGTCTATCGCGTAAAAAAGGCCACCAACGACGCACATTTTCACTTCTTTGTAAGTCAATATCGACAAGCTTTATGCATTCATTTTCACTATCTAAAATACAAATTTCTTCACCTTGTGGTCCAAAAACAAAAGAATTTCCCCAAAATCTTATCCCCTCTTCTACACCACTTTTATCCTCTTCAAAACCCACTCTATTGACTGCTATAGTATATAAACCATTAGCAATAGCATGTCCTTTTTGAACCCCTAGCCAAGCGCCAAGTTGCCTTTGTTTTTCTTCTTTTTCATCCTTGTCAAACCAACCAATAGCAGTAGGATAAATCAGAATTTGAGCTCCTTTTAAAGCCATAAGTCTAGCTGCTTCAGGATACCACTGATCCCAACAAACAAGCACTCCAAGCTTTCCTAAACTTGTATTTATAGGCTCAAAACCCAAATCACCTGGGGTAAAATAGAATTTTTCATAAAAACAAGGATCATCAGGTATATGCATCTTGCGATATTTTCCTGCTATACTTCCGTCTTTTTCAAAAACTACAGCAGTATTATGATAAAGCCCCGCGCTTCTTTTTTCAAAAAGTGAAGTAAGCAAAACTACACCGTGCTTCTTTGCTATACTCGACCAAAACTGCACATCTTTTTCATAATCATTTGCCAAATCAAAAAAATCTACATTTTCACTTTGGCAAAAATACTCGCTTTGATGAAGCTCTCCTAAGCAAACAAGCTCGGCTCCTTGCTTGGCGGCTTGTTCGATAAATTCGCAAGTTTTTTCTATGGTTTTTTCTTTAGTAAAATGAAATTTTTGTTGAATTAGTGCAATTTTCATTGTCTTTGCCTTTCTTGTTCTTCATCATCATAAGGATCTAGGTGAATTTGTATATCCCATTTTTCCCCATTAAACATTTCACGCACACCATTTTCTATCTCATCTGAAACTTTATGTGCGCTTAAAAGCGAAATTATAGGACAAAACACCAAATGAACGCTTAAATAATTGCAATTTGGAGTTTTACGCGTTTTTAACTCATGATAAGAAATCACTTCAGGATTACTAGATATTAAAGCGCAAATTTGATTAACCTGCTCCTTAGGCAAAGCCTCATCCATTAAAAAAGCTAAAGCTTTTTTGATAATTTTAAAAGCAGAAAATGCAGTATAAAGACTCACGACTATGCCAAAAATCGCATCAATAATATGCAAATTTGTAAAATAAATCAAAACCAAAGCTGCTAAAGTAAAAGCATTAGTCAAGCAATCTGTTTTATAATGTAAAGCATCACTTTCTATAATTAAGCTTTTAGTTTTTTTAACCACATAATTTAAAAAAAGTACAAGTAGAAAAGTAAGTATTAAAGCAAAAATCATTACATAAATACTTGCATTTAAATTAATAATTTCTTCTTTATAATAAATTTTTAAAATACTTTCATAAAAAATAAAAATCCCTACTGATACGATGAAAACACCTTCTAAAAGTCCCATTAAAGCTTCGATTTTAGAAAAACCAAAATTATAATTTTCGTTTGCTTTTTGAGAACTTTTTTTTAAGGCTAAAAAGTTAAAAGCCGATATTGCAAAGTCCATCAAAGAATCAATCGCACTTGAAAGTACAGCTACTGAACCGCTTGTTATACCCACTACAAATTTAATCAAAGCCAATACTATAGCGCATAAACTTGCTATAAGCGTTGCCTTTTTTTGTAAATTCATCTTAGACCCTTGAAGCGGTTTTGACAAGAGCAGTGTAAAGAGCCATTTTGGCGTAAAAACACTCTTGCATCTACGCCTATAATCTTGCGTTTAGGTAAAGCCTTAGCCAATCTTTGCCTTATGATTTCATCATTTTCATCCTTATAAAAAGGCATAATCAAGGCATCATTTACAAAAACAAAATTTGCATAAGTGGCTCCAAGTCTTCTTTCTTCATAATACAAAGGCTTTGGCAAGGGTAGCTCTACTAAATTAAACCCTGTGGCTTCAAGTTCTTTTTTCATCTTTTGCAAGGGTATATAATGCTCATCTTTTTCATCTTCGCAAATAGAATGCGCTATAGTATTTTTATCGATAAATCTTGCTAAAGTATCGATATGATGATCTGTATCATCACCTTTTATAAAACCATTTTCTAGCCAAATAATTTGTTTTAAGCCAAAAATTTCTTTTAATTTTGCTTCAATTTGGCTTTTGTCTAAATGAGAATTTCTGTTTTCATTTAAAAGACAATTGGAGCTTGTAAGCATTACGCCTTCGCCATTAAAATCAATACTTCCACCCTCTAAAATAAAATCGATTTTTGTAAGCTTTTCATTAAATTTTTCTTTAAAAAGTTTAGAATTTACTTCATTATCTAGCTCGCTTTGAAATTTATTTCCCCAAGCATTAAAAGTAAAATCAAGAGCTTTTAAACGATTGTCTTCTAAAATATCAATAGCACCAAAATCGCGTATCCATGTATCATTAGTATCACATACAAAAAAATCTACATTTGCTATATTTTCAAATGGAGCAAAGTCGCTTTTACTAGGAGCGATAAGTAAAACCTTTTGAAATTCACTTGCTGCTTTAACAAAATCCTTATAAGCCTGTATAATCTCTCCTAAATAAGGCTTCCAATCACTCTTTTCATGAGGTAAAGAAAGCATTAAATATTCTTGCTCACTCCATTCGGGAATTGATTTTATCATTTAACTACCTTTTTTGATAATAAAATTATAATTGTATCATTTTTTAGTTTTTTGTCAAGTCGAAGAAAAACACTCCTAACTAAGGAGTGTGGCATGTTATTTAAAGAATATTTCCATCTCGCCGTTGTTAAGGATTAATTTGCCATTTTTATTTGAAATTGTAAAACTTCCTTTAAAATTTGAAAGAAAAGCATTTTCAAATTCCATAACATCCAAAGGATGGCAAAGCATTTGAGTTGAAGCGACACGATCTCCTTGAATTTCTAAAGTATTTTCATTACTTTGATAAGAACCAAAGAAACGATTACATCCTGCATAACCATAAAATTTATTATTTTCAAAACTGATATTTGGGTTTTCTTCAGCATTTTTAGGATCAAAGGTTTTACCATTAACTACGATTTTATCTATTTCAAAAAGCTGATTTTGCATAAATTCATTGCTGATTTTAGAAGTTGACTTTGAATTTACAGAAGTGCTAGCACAACCAGCAAAAAAAGCTGCAGCTAAAACAATTTGCAAAGTTTTTTTCATATTTTTCCTTTAAATTTGAAATTGACTCAATTCACTTTCTAAATTATGACACACTATTTTTAACTCATCTGCGACTTGAAGTAGAATTTTAGAGATTTCCTCATTTTTACCGCTTGCTTCAACATTTTCTCGCATATGTATAAGCAAATTTTGAATATTTTCTTGCGAAATTTTAATCCTCTGAGTGCATTGGGTCACAAGATTTTTAGAATTTTGATTGCAAAGTTTTACTTCGTTTGCACTACTTGTAAGCAAATGGGTATTTTCATTGAGTGAAAAAATACTATGAGAATTTTCCTTAAGTTCCTTAGTAACCTCTTGTATGCTCTCTAGGAGTTCTTTGATTATAAGCTCTACATTGTGTAAAAATTCCTCACTATTATTAGCCAAAGCTCTAATATCTTCAGCAATGACAGAAAAACCTTTACCATAACTACCCGCTCTAGCAGATTCTATACCTGCATTTAAAGATAAAAGATTGGTTTTGTCTGCTATTTCGCCCATCATTTGTGTAGCTTTTTGTATATTTTGTGCATATTTGACCATATTTTCAATTTTTAGTGCCAAGTTGTTTTCATTTTGCACTAAATCACTTACTTTTTTATCAATTTCAAGAAGTGAGTGTATCATCTGATCTAAGAGCTGATAAGATTTATCATTTGCTTTATTTGCATCGCTAGAAAGATTAGATATTTCATCCAAATCCGCCCCTATATCAACGCCTAGCTTAAAACTAGAATCTATCTTTTGATGACTAGAAGTTGAAATTTCATTAAGCTCTATAGCATTAGAATTTAAAAGTATGCTTTGTTTTTCTACATTTTTGGAGTTAAGACTTGCACTGCTTACTGTTTTTTGAGTTTTCTCTATAAATTGGTTAATATACTCGCATGCTTTAGCGATTTCATCACGCCCTTTAACCCTTATCCTAGCTCTTAAATTCCCACTTCCTTGTGCTAATTCTTTGGCATGGCTTAAAAGTTCCATAATAGGATTTCCTACAACCATTTTAAGCACAAAAAGTACCACTACAAGCGTAAAAATTAAAGCTATAGTAAAAATCACTATATAAGATCTACTCGTTTTTACAATATCTTTTTCTATGTTTTCTAAAGAATGATATACATCCATAACACCCAAAACACTACCCAAATTTGCATTGGCATGACAAGCTATACAACTCTCATCTGCGATCAAAGGACGAATAAGCCTTAGGTGATTAATATTATCAAGCTTTTGCTCTAAAGAAATTAAATTAGGCTGTGTAAATTGATCTATAATGAGCTTTTCTTGTGAAATTTTAGGGTTTTTAATCTCAAAAAGTTCTATGGTTTCTTTCGAAGGGTAAATTTTAATATCACTAATACCTTCTATCGTTTTAGCATCTTCAATGGCTTCTTGAATTTTTTCAGGATCACCTAAATTCATAGCCATTCTCATGGTTTGAAAGACAGAAGAACTAACGGTATTTAAATTAGATTTACTCATCTTATCTGCGGTATTTTTAAAGTCTAAATTTAAAATCAATTGCATAGCAATAAAACTCAACACCAAAACAACAAAAATCGCCGCAGAAACTTTAAAACCTATAGTTCTAAACATTTTTTTCTTTCTTTAAAAATTTATTTTATTTTACTTTATTTTTGTTTAAAATTATTTAAATAATATAAATTATATCTTATTTTAACACACTCAATTAATGTAAAAAATGTCTCACTCCTGTAAAATAAAGCGCTATACCATACTCATTTGCTGCTTGTATCACTTCATCATCTCTTATGCTTCCACCTGGTTCTACTATGGCTTTAACCCCTACTTTACTTGCTTCGTCTATGCTATCTCTGAAAGGAAAAAAGGCTTCACTAGCTAAAACGCAACCTTGCAAATCAAGCCCCATTTCTTTAGCTTTAGCGATCGCTGCCTTTGCTGCATCGATTCTACTTGTCATACCCATTCCTATGGCTACCATAGCGCCATTTTTTACATAAACAACATTGTTTGATTTTGTAAGAGCTGCAACTTTCATAGCAATCTCAAGATCTTGAATTTCTACTTGACTTGCTTCTCTTTGGCTTACAAGCTTGGCATTTTTAAGCTCGTCTTCACCCACTTCATCGCTATTTTGATATACAAAGCCCCCATCAATATGTTTAAAATCATAGCTATCAAAACTTCTAATCAAATAAGGACTTTCTTGAGTAAAGATTTTAATACGCTTTTTACCCTCAAATACAGCCAAAGCTTTTTCATCTACATTTGCTGCGATAATCACTTCTACATAAATTTCATTGATCTTATTTGCTAAAGCCTCATCAAGGGTTCCATTTACAGCAATCACTCCTCCATAAGCACTTATACTATCGCATTTTAAAGCATGTATATAGCTTTGTACTAAATTTTCTTTTATCGCAAAACCGCAAGGATTGCCATGTTTTACGATAGCAATAGCAGGAGCCTTATCAAAACTACTTGCTAAATTTAAAGCTGCATTAATATCAGTAAGATTGTTAAAACTTGCCTCGCCTTTTAGAGCCTTAAAATTGGTACTAAAAAAGGCATCAAATTCATACAAAGCTCCTTTTTGATGTGGATTTTCGCCATATTTTGTATCAAAAACTTTTTGACCTACTATGAATTTACTCGCTCCAAACCCCCTATTAAATCTTTCATTCATATAATTTGCAATATAAGCATCATAATTTGCCGTATGCTCATAAGCTTTTATCATCAAATTTAGGCGAAATTTCTCATCATTTTCACCCTTTTTTAAAGCTTCAATCGTCTTTTCATAATCAAGCGGATCGCAAAGCACCATCACATCTTTATAATTTTTAGCCGCACTTCTTATCATCGCAGGGCCGCCTATATCGATATTTTCTATAATTTCATCAAAATCATCGCTCATTATAGTGGTTTTTTTAAAAGGATATAAATTTACACAAACTAAATCAATGCCTAAAATTCCATTTTCTTTTGCTTGCTTGATATGACTTTCATCGCTTCTTTTATGTAAAATTCCGCCGTGAATTTTTGGATGCAAAGTTTTTACGCGCCCTTCAAAAAGCTCAGGACTTTTTGTAAATTCACTTACTTCTACAACCTTTACTCCATTTTCTTTTAAAAGCTTAAAAGTACCGCCCGTTGAAAGTAGCTCAAAACCTAGATTTTCAAGTTCTTTTCCAAATTCTACTATACCTTCTTTATCGCTCACACTTAATAACGCTCTCATATTCACTCCTTTTTTTAAATTTCGTTTGAAATATTTTTATAAATTTAATTTATACTAGATAAAGTCCACTCATTCTTAGATAAGATTCTTAAAGGAAAATATTTTTCTTTTAAAATCATTTTTCTAAATGCTTTTTAATTTTTTCATAAGCTTCGTTGATTTTTTGAAATTTTTCTACACCTTTTTTAAGCTCTTCTTCGCTGACATTGTTTGCATTTAAAATATCAGGGTGATATTTTTTAGCTAAAGCTCTATATTGTTTTTTTACCGCGTTTAAATCCGCATTATTTGAAAGCTCTAAAATACGATAAGCCTCATCAAGGCTTAGTTCTTTTTTAGTACTTTTTAAATTTGAAATACTCGCAATAAAATTATCAAGCTCACTTTTTGCAATATCAAAAGCTTTTGCAATCTGCTCTAAAATTTCACGCTTTTTTGCACTAAAATCTGCATCAACCAAGGCCATAAATACAAGTACGCGAAGCACATTAAAGCGTTCATTTTTCGGTAAAGGAACTTCTTTTAAAAAATCCTTTGCCACATAAAAAGCATCGTGGATATTTTCTTTATGCTCATTAAAGCTTGCTTTTAAAAAAGCCCTTTCTCTTTCGTCTTTGGCGTTTGCATCTAAAATTTGACTGATCATTTCTGCTTCATTTTCGCTTACCCTACCATCACTTTTTGCTATCTTTGCCAAAAGTGCGATAACATAGTAATTCATACACCTTTTAAATTCATCTATCCTCTCTTCCATAACTCCGCGAGCAAAGCCTTTAGCAAAACCTTTGGCTCCTCGCGTGGCTGAATTTAAAAAATCTTGCTTTCCCCAAGTTTTATAATACCAATAAAACACTAAGATAGTTAAAATAATTAAAACAAATATCATTGAATTTGCTCTTTAAAGCTATCAAAATAAAGTTTATTAAGTTCGTCTTTGCTTAAATTTATACTATCAAGTTTAAAACTTTGCTCTTTAGTGCTAAAACCTAGTTTTGTAGCTTTTACACCCAATTCATGTGCTAGTTTTAAAAATGCTTCTTCATTTTCTTTATCAAGGCCTACGATAGCACGACTAGCACTTTCATCAAAAATCATTTTTTCATCACTAAAGCCACTATTTAAATTTGCACCCATACTAGAAATAGCAAACATTTTTGCTAAAGTCATAGCAATACCCCCTATTCCTACGCTATTGGCACACTCAAGTAAAGAATTTTGATTGGCTTTATAAAGCAAATTCCAAAGTGCAAGTTCAGCCTTATAATCAAGCTCTTTGAGACTACCTGCTACCTTTTTATCCTGTATTTTCATAGCCATTGAAGCCGCAAATTCTCCAAAACTTTCACCTAAAAGATAAACGATAGTATTTTCTTTTTCAAAATTTGCTTTTAGGGTTTTATTTGCATCTTCTAAAACGCCCACATTAACTATAGTTGGACTTGGAAATATGCTAACACCTTCAGTTTCATTATAAAGTGAAACATTGCCGCTTACTACTGGGGTATTTAACTCTTTACAAGCTTGTTTAATCCCTTCACAACCCTGGGCAAACTGCCACATTACTTCAGGATTTTGAGGATTACCATAATTTAAACAATCGCTAATCGCTAAAGGTTTTGCGCCCGTACAAGCTACCTTTCTACCTGCTGCTGCGACTGCTAAAGCGGCTCCAGTTTTAGGATTTACATAATTTAAACGCGAATTACACTCTATAGCCATTGCTACACTTGCACCATTTTCTTTGATGCGTATCACACTCGCACCTAAAGCTCCATCTGCTTTTATAGTATTTGTTTGCACACTAGAATCAAACTGATCATAAATAAAGGCTTTGTTGTTAATGTTTTCATTTTTTAGCATTTTTTCAAAAAGCTCTTGTTGAGACATTTTAAGCGTGAAGTTATAATCTTTAATTTCATTTAAATACTTTGGTTCACTCACAGGACGATCCAAAATCGGCGCTTTTTCACTCAAAGGATCAATAGGTATAAGCCCTACAAGCTCATCATGCCAAAAAAGCTCCATTTTTCCAGTATCAGTTACTTCGCCCATAACCACAGCATCCAAATTCCATTTTTTAAAGATTTCTATAACCTTATCTTCATAGCCTTTTTTAGCACAAATTAACATTCTTTCTTGAGACTCACTCAGCATTAATTCATAAGGCGTCATACCGCTTTCTCGCATAGGAGTTTGATCAAGATAAAGCTTCATACCGCTACCACTTCTTCCTGCCATTTCAAAAGAGCTTGAAGTAAGTCCTGCTGCACCCATATCTTGAATACCTACAATATAATCTGTTTTAAAAAGCTCCAAGCAAGCTTCCATTAAAAGTTTTTCACTGAAAGGATCGCCAATTTGAACAGTAGGTCTTAAACTTTTACTTTCTTCATTGAAGCTATCACTTGCCATTACAGCTCCACCTAACCCATCTCGGCCCGTTTTAGAGCCTACATAAATCACAGGATTTCCTATGCCTTCGGCCTTAGCATAGAAGATATCTTCACTTTTACAAATACCCAAAGCAAAAGCATTGACTAAAATATTTCCATTAAAACACTCATCAAAAGCACATTCTCCACCTATAGTTGGCACTCCCATGCAATTTCCATAATGAGAAATTCCACTTACAACCCCTTTAACAAGGTATTTTTGATGTTTGCCACATTTCCCATCATGGATATCGCCAAATTTTAAAGAATTCAGCCCTGCAACCACTCTTGCACCCATGGTGAAAACATCACGCAAAATTCCCCCTACTCCTGTAGCCGCACCCGCAAAAGGCTCTATAAAACTAGGATGATTGTGACTTTCTACTTTAAAAACGGCTGCCATGCCTTGACCTATATCGATAACCCCTGCATTTTCACCTGGCCCTTGAATCACCCAAGGAGCTTTGGTTGGAAAACCATTGAGATATTTTTTACTGGATTTATAAGAACAATGCTCGCTCCACATCGCAGAAATGACACCTAGTTCAAGTAAATTTGGCTCACGCCCTAAAATTTCTAATATTTGTTCATATTCCTCATCGCTGATTTTATGTGCTTTTATTGTTTCTTTGTCCATTTGTATCCTTTCATTTTCCTAAACAAAAATTACCAAACATTTCATCTAAAATTTCATTTCTATCGAAATCTTTAGTAAATTTTGCAAGTTCGCCAATGGCTAAATTTAACTCAAAGGCAAACAACTCTAAAGAATTTTCACTGAGTAATTCTTTAGCCCTTAAAATCGCTTCGCTTGAAATTTTACAAGCATTAATAAGAGCGATAGAACTAACTAAAAATCCATCACTATCTAGCGAATTTAAATATTTTTCAAGCTTTTCTTTTAAAATTTGAATATCGTTTTGAACACTAAGTTCTATAAAATCAATATCGCAAGGTTTATCAAATTGAGTTTTTAAATCACTTTTATTTAAAAGATAAAAAATCTTTTTATCACTTTGACTTAAAAGCTTAAAAATATTTTCATCCTCTTCATCTTTTTTTCTTGAATTATCAAAAATAGCTAAGATAATATCTGCATCTTCAATGCTCTTTTTACTAAGCTCTATACCGATTTGCTCAATCTCATCTTTACTTTCTCGAATTCCTGCAGTATCAATAATACGCAATAGATGCGTACCTAGTTTAAAACTCTCTTCTATGGTATCACGAGTCGTTCCAGCTATATCAGAAACAATAGCTCTTTTATAAGAAAGCAAGGCATTTAAAAGAGAAGATTTTCCAACATTAGGCTTACCCACAATAGCGATTTTAAAACCCTCTATCAATCCTTTTTTACTTTCTGAAAGTGTATAAATTTCTTTTAGAATTTTAGAATTTTCTTCACACATTGTGCTAATTTGTTCTAGTAAATCAGAAGGCAAATCATCATCAGCATAATCAATACTCGTTTCCACAAAAGCTAAAGTTTTTACCAAATCTGTGCGAATTTTATCAAGAAGTTCTCCCAAGCTTCCTTGCATATTTCTTGCGATAATCTTTGCTGCATTTGCAGATTTTGCTAAGATTAAATCCTGTATATTTAAAGCCTTTAAGGGACTCATTTTACCCCTTAAACAAGCTCTTTTACTGAATTCTCCAGGTTCTGCTAGTCTTGCTCCTAAGCTTATCAACTCTTCAAGCAAAATTTCACTTACACTAAAACCACCATGCACTTGAAATTCAACTATATCTTCACCTGTAAAACTAAAAGGGGCTTTAAAATAGATCACTATGGCTTCATCAAGGAATTCATTTTTTTGATTAAAAAGCTTTGTAAAAGTTGCATAGCGGGGGCAAAGTTCATTTTTTTTGCTTAATTTTAAAGCAATTTCAAGCGCTCTTTCCCCGCTTAATCTTATAATCGAGATAGAACCCACTCCATGGGCAGTTGCAATAGCTACTATAGTATCATTCATCTTTTTTAAAAAAATCGTTAATTACAACATATCTTTGATCGTTGTTTTGTTTGATACCTACATATTTATTTGGAAATTCAGCCCTTAATTTTTCTAAAGCAATTTTAATCAAAACTCCGTCTAAAGGTTTTGTCTGACCTCTTCCATTGATTTTAACTTTTTCAATTACACCTTGAAGATAAATTTGCATTCCTTGAATTTGATTTTCTAAAAATTGTGCAATTTCAAGACGAACTAAAAGATTGTATTTGAGGTTGATCCAATTATGCAAAAGATAAGAAATAGCCTTGTAACGATGAGCCTCTTTGCCAATTAGCAAGGCTGCATCATCACCATCTAAACGGATAAAAACGCTTTCTTCATCATACATTCTTAACTCCACTAAAGAGATATTAAAACAAGTTGCTTTTAATAAATTCTCTAGCTGTATGCGAATTTCATCTAAAATATCTTCCTTATTGCGAGTTCCTCCGCTTTCTTTGTGAAAGCTATCAAAAATTCCATCGCTTTTGACAACATATTTCTCTTTAGGTTTAACTTCTCTAGCCTCTACTTCAAATTCTTTTTTATTGTCTATTTTACTTCTATCATCGAATTTGCGGTAAGGTTTTTCATAATTTCTATGAACATCATTTTTGGACGCATTAAAATCTTTTCTAGAATTTTTTTTACTATAAGGCTGTTTTTTAGCTCTAGCTTCGATGATAGTATTTTTGCGCCAAAAGCCTAAAAATCCATTTTTGGAATACTGAATGATTTCATATTCTAAATCTATAACCGAGCATTCAAGGCTTTTTGAAGCTTCTGTTAATGCACTTTGAAGATCTTTTGCTTCAATTCTCATTTTTTCACTCCGCTTGTTTTTTATGATGTTCTTTTGCAAACATTTTATTGATTACCCATTGTTGTACCAAAGAACAAAGATTATTAACAAACCAATAAAGAGTAAGACCCGCTGGAAAAGTAATAAAGAAAAAGGTAAAAATGATAGGCAAGAATTTCATAATTTTTGCTTGCATAGGATCTTGTATGGTCATAGGGGTGATTAATTGCTGTATAAACATTGTTACACCCATTAAAATAGGTAAAATAAAATAAGGATCCATTACTGATAAGTCGTGTATCCAAAACGCCCAAGGGGCAGCTTTTAGCTCTATAGCATTGAGTAATACGCGATAAATAGCAAAGAAAATAGGAATTTGTAAAAGTATAGGCAAACATCCGCTCATAGGATTTGCACCATGTTTTTTATAAAGCTCCATCATATGCATATTCATTTTTTGAGGATCGCCTTTATAGCGCTCTCTTAATTCTTTCATTTTAGGTGCTAAGTCTTTAAGTTTATTCATGGAAATCATAGATTTATAGGTTAATGGGAATAAAATTATACGAATAATTAAAACCATTATAACAATAGCCCAACCCCAATTTCCTATATGATTATGTAAAAAATTTAAAAATTCAAACATAGGCTTAGCTATAAAAGTAAACCAACCATACTCTACAACAGCTTCAAGACGCGGATCTATAGATCTTAAAATCACATGTTCTTTAGGGCCCATATAACCACCGGCTTTAAATTCATTATCACTCATCACAAATACCAAAGGATTATTTTGAGCATCTTTACTGATAGTTACATTTAAAGGTTTTTCAAAATTATAAAAGAAGGCAGCATAATATCTATCAAAAGCCGAAGTCATCCAAGCATTTTTAATATTCTCATCCTTGTCCATATCGCCATCTTCATAAGTATGGATGGTTTCTTGATCATCCATAACCAAAGCTCCATGAACTGTATAGCTATCTACTGCTATGCTTGGACGATAACCTGGACTTATGAAATAATTTATATTTTTACTTAATTTAACTTCAATATCGTAATTACCCTTAGAATAAAAAGTGATTTTCTTTTCAACAATTAAATCTGAAAGCTGTTGGGTAAGTTTTAGTGTCTTACTGCCATTTTCATCGATAAAAACTTCACTCATATCCGCAGCATAAGGCACGCTAAAGGCTTGCGTATTGATAGCAGGATCGCTAAAACGCATCTCTAAAGGATAAGGCAAATTTCCTTTGCTTATAAGATTGATAGCTTCGCCTTTTTCATTTTGGTATTTTTTATCTTGAAGATAAAAATTTACAATTCTGCCTAAAGAGTCAATCTGCGCTTCAAAATGCTCGCTTTTAATATCGGCAATGATTTTATCTTGAGGTATTGTATTGCTAGTTGCAGCTACATTTAAATTCGCTTGTGGATTTTGTTGTGGAGCATTGATATTGGTTGCGTTTTGAGAATCAGCTTGTGTAGTAGTAATGTTTTGCTCTAATTTTATTTGTTGCTTAGGTATAAAAAAATAATCATACACAACAAAAAATAAAAAAGAAATAACTACAGCTAAAAGAATGCGTTTTTGCTGAAAAATATTATTCGAATTATTCACTTATTTGTCCTTTGAAAGATAATTTTAACAAGATAAAAACTTTTATCCTGATGGTGGGGTATATATAAAAAATAAAGCTGTTTTTGCGCCAAAAAAATAGGCTTAAAACATAGATTACAAGAAGTAATATTTTTAGTAATTTTTGGATAGTCAAATCCCCCTTTAAAAAAAGGATTGCATTTTAAAATTCTAAAAAAACTTGAAAAAAATGCAAGAATACAATTTCTTTTTTGAAATTGCCAAAAGGCGTATTCTGAACATGTGGGATAATATCTACAAACAGGGGGTTTTAAAGGGCTTAAAAATTTTTGATAAAAGCGAAGAGTTTTTAAACACACTATTTTAAACATTCTAGTTTTTTTAATCCCCATTTTAGATTTTTTTCTAATCTAGAAAAAGGAAATTGAGTGATTTCACTTTTGGCAACAAAAATATATTTTCCATTTTGAAGTTTGTTTTCAAATTGAGTAAATAAAGCTCTTAAAATACGTTTTGAGCGATTTCTAATCACTGCTTTTCCAACTTTTTTACTAGCAACAACTGCCATTTTTTGCTCATCATTTTTAAGATAAAAGATGATAATGCCATCGCAATACCACTTTTTACCTGTTTTATATACGGCTGAAAATTCTTCGTTTTCGCTGAATTTACCAAAAGTTTTCACACAGCGAGTCTTTTTCTACCTTTAGCGCGTCTTGCGTTGATCACCTTGCGACCATTTTTAGTCTTCATACGAACGCGAAAACCATGAGTGCGTTTTCTTGGAGTACCATGTGGCTGATAAGTTCTTTTCATTTCAATTTTCCTTAAAAAAATATAAAATAAGCTTGTATTTTATCTTAATCTTACTTATAAATTGCTTTTAATTAAGAGTATTTTTTATTTTATTTTGATAAATTTGCAAAATCAAATCAACAAAGGAATATTTAAAAAATGCCAAAATTTGAAATTACAACACTCGAGCGTGAAGAATTGGATATTTTGCTTGAAATGATTAAAGAATTTGCGCAATACGAAGAGATGGAAGATTCTTTACAATGTTCAAAAGAAAAACTTGAAACTTCTTTATTTGATAATCAATTTGCCCGAGCATTTTTACTTAAAGAAGATGAAAATATCATAGGATATATGATTTATTTTTATACTTTTTCATCCTTTTTGGGAAATGGTGGAATTTATTTAGAAGATATTTACATAAGAAAAAATTTTCGCAAGAAAGGTTATGGGCGAGCAGTTTTTAAATTTTTGGGACAAATATGCAAAAAAGAGAATTTAAAAAGACTTGATTGGGTGTGTTTAAATGAAAATATTTTAGGTATAAATTTTTATGAGGGTTTGAAAGCGCAGCATTTAAAACAATGGCGTAACTATCGTTTAAGTGGAGAAAATTTAGAAAAACTTTGTGAGCTATGATAAGAACTTTACATTATCTAAAGGCCATGGGTTATGATTTTACGGATGAAAATTTAAAACTCCATTCAAAAATAGAAAATTTTAAAGATTTAAGAAAAAACATTCAAGAATGTACTCTGTGTCATTTTTCCAAATCACGCTGCTTTACGCTTATGGAAAATGAGATAAAAAATGCCTCTCTTATGATCGTTGATACACTAGCGCATAAAAATGAAAATGAAAAAGGAGTTTTGTTAAATTCAAAAAAAGGAGAAAGATTAAAATTTTATCTCAAAGAAATTTTAGGACTTTGCGAGAAAGAATTTTATTTTTCTTATCTTTTTAAATGTTTTTCTAATGGAAAATTTGATGATTTTTCGCTACAATCTTGCTTACCATTTTTTTGGAATGAGTTAGAACTTGTCCAGCCTAAAATGATTCTTTGTTTAGGTGAGTATCCTTTTAAAAGCTTGGGTTTTTCAGACTTTAACGCTCTTAGAGGAGAAATCTTTGCTTATAAAAATTTCTTTATAATGGCAAGTTTTGAGCTTGAATTTATAGAAAAAAATCCAAGCTGTGAAAAAATTTTTATACAAGATCTAAAAAAAATTAAAGGATTTTTATGAAGAAAATATTTTTAATCTTATGTTTATGCTTTGGCTTTGTTTTTGCCAAGGAGCAAAAATTAGTCGATGTTAAACCTGCTGAAAATTTTTATCCAAAAATAAGCACACAAGAATGTGACTCAAACTGCCTACTAGAACTTTTAGAAGCAAGGCTTTATCTTAGTTTTTTGAGCGAATTTGTTGATCAACATGATCAATTTTTATCAAATATTTATGCCAAACTTTTAAATTCTATTACGGATTTTGACAAAAATTTACAAAAAATCACTTCTGTAAAGCTTGCCATCATCATACCTGAAAAAACTATAAAAAGTTATTCTAATACCATAATCAACTCAAGCATTGCCTATCTTTTAAGCCAAAGGGCCGAAATTAAAGTTAAAGTTTTTTTAACCGGCACAGAAGACAATGATAAAATTCGTTCAACACTCGAGCAAGTTCAAGCTCAAGGCTATCAATACGCTATTGCTGCACTAACGCTTAAAGGCGTGAATCAATTAAAAGATTATTCAGGAGATATGAAAATTTTCATCCCTACTCTTCATAAAAATAATGTTTCTTTTTCAAATTTAAACAAAAATATAATCTTTGGAAGCATAGATTATGATGCTCAAGTGTTAGCACTTTTAAACAAGGCAAATTCCGATATAGCAGCCTTTAGCGATGGATCTATGCTTTCGAGTAATTTAAATTCTCGCGTACTTGAACAAAATGCAAATACAAGATTTTATCGTGTTGAGGGAGAAAAACTTGATTTTTATAGACTCTTACGCTCGCAAGGCAGTTTAAATAATGCTTCAATATTTCTCAACACTCCTTTAATCAAAACAGCACTTATAAGCTCTCAATTACGCGTATATAACATCCAACCTTTTGTGCTCTTATCAACTCAAATCAATTATAATTCTACATTTTTAAGTCTTACTCAAGAAGGGGACCGTAAAAATTTTATTCTTGCAAATTCTATTGATAATCACGATGATAATCTATCATATCTAAACGAAATTTTTAATCAAAGCATAGATTACAACTGGATAGCATATGCTACGAGCATAGGAACAGATTATTTTTACACTCAATTTTTAAATACCAAAAGCGATAGCCTTTTTGATGAAAAAATTCAAAATTCTCAAATTTTATATAAAGTTCGCCTCATGAAAGGATCTAAAGCTAGTTTTGAAGAATTAAAATAATTCTTCAAAAAGCTTTTTAATTCCCGCATCTATCTTAGCAGGCTTCTCATTTTGAATATACGCAAGGGTAAGTTCAACCTTAAAAAGCAAAATCTCATCTCTATAAATCTCTTGCGCAATATCAACTGAAGCATTTTTTATTTTTAAAAGCTTTGTTTTAACCTCTATAATATCACCAAGTTTAGCTGACTTTATAAAAAAACAATTTGCTTTTGTTAATAAAAAATGTCCCTTATTAGCATCAAAAATCGGTGCATTTTTAGCAAAAAAAATTTCACTTCTTGCTCTTTCACAAAATTTTAAATAATTACTATGATACACTACTCCTCCAGCATCTGTATCTTCATAATATATGCGTATTTTCATTTTAGAATCCTTTTGTCAAAAATTCAATCAAAAACTAATGTATCAAAAAATATGTTAAATTTTTCTAATTTTAAACATATCTAAATGAAATTTTATCCATATTTAAAAAGTAATCAAGCTTTACATTATTATAAAAATTAAAATTAAAATGCAGTTTTACTTTTTAAGATATCTTGAAGCTGCCATACAAAACAATATTAAAGAAGATAAGATTCTTTTTGAGAATCTTACCCTAAAAGCATTGGAAAAGTATATTAAAGATTTTGAGTGATTTTTTAATCTTTAATGCCATTTTCTTCACCAAATTTTAGTATCTTAGCTCTAAGCTCCTTTGGGAAATTATATCTATAAATAGCAGGGATTCTTGGATCAAGGAGTTTGTCTAAATATCCTCTTTTATAAATCCATTCCAATCTTTCAGGCGTAAAATAATAAGGGGCATTAGGATAGCCTTGAGGAGGAGTGAGGGCTGCGAGTTTGGCACTTAATATTAGGGTATCCATAGTCAGTTTAGCAGATCTTTCATCTCTTTCGTTTCTAATATCTACATCAAAATTAGTTTTCATCCCATTTCTATATCCATCCATAGCATCATCAAATTCATTTCTACTTTCAGGAGTAGAATCCACATCTCTTGGATCTTTTAATTTACCTTTTTCAATATCATTATATAAAGCCCAAATGATTCTGCCTTCTTCATCATAGGCAAAATCATATTTATTTAAATCAATCACCCAATCTGCTCCCATAATCTCATCTATAAAAGGTAGCATACCAAATTCATTAGGCTGTATAGTTTTAGCTAATTCTTTTACCAATTTAGCCCTTAAAGGATTTTTATGTATCCCTGCCATACCTATACCTATTTCTAAAAGATTATCAGCATAATTATAAATTCCTCTTTTTATACCTAATTCTTCATATCCTCCACCTGTGAGTTGAATATATAAAATAAAACATTGTATCATTCTGGCATTAAAGCCATGATTTTTAGAACGCACAAAATATTCAGGTTTTCCTAGTATTCCTGCTGCTATACCCCATTCTTGTCTAAAAAGAGAAGATTTTAAGGTTTCTTTATTATTGTTAACTTCATCATAAATATAGGCGTATTCTTCATTGATTAAATATCCTTTTTCATCTACATTAGCATAAGCATCATAGGGTATATCTATAACTGTACTTCTTATACCACTTCTTATAATTAGATATTTATATCTTTCTCTTTTAGTTTTTAAAGATTTATAATAAGCTTTTTCTGCTTTAGTCCAAGGAGCTATGCTTCCTTTGATAGGATCTTTTAAATATATGCTTTGCCATTCTGTAAATTCAAGTAAAGTAGAAGCTTTACCTGTATAAAAGTTAGGATCTAGATACTTGGGTTGATAGTCTTTGTAGGGGGAGTTTTTCATAATATGATAAGATTTAAAAACCGCTTTGGAATATTCTTCGGTATAATTGCCTGTGGGTTTAATATTTTCTTTAAATAGTATTTTATTGGTATCTTTTTCCACATCTAATGTTAATCCATCGGGTGTATAAATCTCATAAGTTTCGCTCATTATTTATCCTTCGTAAAATCCAATGTAAAATCCAAATAAACTCATCTATTAATTTTTCCTATCCATCTTATAATATTACCCTTATCATCAATCTCTACTTCTAAATCTTTGTATTTGTTGTAAAATTTAGGAGCTAAGATTTCATTAAAATATTTTGTGCCTTTTTGAGTGCGAAAGCAATTGATATTATACACATCCCAATTATCCAAATTCCCCCAAAAATCGCCTTTTGTTACATGATTTACTAAATTATCATTATAAGAATAAATATAATTATCTCTAAAATATTTCCAAGTTTCATATTTATTTTCTTTTTTGTATTGTGATAAATTAGGAGTTTTTGTATTTTCATTGTCCATTTTATGGTATGCGCAACGCCAAAAATCAATATAATCATCTAAAAAAAGTTGTCCTACAATGGCTACATAATCATCCGCATAATGATTTGCTAATTTATATAAATTTGAAAAATCAAATAAATAATCAGCAAAAATTGTTTCATCCATTTCTGCTTCGTTATCAAAACTTGTCAAAATTGTCATTTCAAACAATTCTAAAATATCTGTTTTTTAAGGTTTGGAATTTGTAGAAAAAGGTGCATTTCATAGTATTTACTTATTTTTTTACCTAACTCGTAAAAATAAAAATTCATATGCTCTTTATTTAATACTTTATATTTCATCTTAAATCTCTCAAATTGTGAATTTTTGTTTTTGATTCTAAAATTTTTAGATTCATCTATTAATCTCTCCAATCCACCTAAGCACACTACCTTTATCATCAATTTCTACTTCTAAATCTTTGTATTTGTTATAAATTCTAGGTTCTAAATTTCGTGCCTTTCTCTGTTCTTGCTACCCAAAATCTATATCTATCCCAATATTGTGGCGTATTCCAAGAAGAATAAACATAATCATCATCACTCATATCTTTATAGGGTTCTTTAACTTCCATTATATCCCTACAATAAGCTTCTGTATAAAAGAAATTATCTCTAAAATAAATCCAAGCTTGGTATTTATCACCTTGATTGGAAAGTAAATTTTCCTCCTTATTTTGCAAACCACACATACCAAATTCTATATAACCTGCTAGGAAAAGTTGTCCTATAATGCTTACATACTCGCTATTGTAATTCGGTTTTATGGAGTTTTTTAAGTTTTCATCTTCTGTAAAAAACAAAGGAAAACATGTATCATTAAATTCGCACCCATCTTGCAGAGTTGATCCTAAAAAATGATCTTCAAAATATTCTAAAATATCGGTTTTTTTAATATTTGGAATTTGTAGAAAAAAGAGCATTTCCCAATCACCACGATAAATCTCATATTTTATTTTATAAAATATCTCATCAAAATCAGGAAAAAATGAGCCGTATTTATGAATTACTTTGCCAATCGCCATTTTTATCTTTCATCTATTAATCTCTCCAATCCACCTAAGTATATTACCCTTATCATCAATCTCTACTTCTAAATCTTTGTATTTGTTGTAAAATTTAGGAGCTAAAATTTCATTAAAGTATTTTGTGCCTTTGGGGGTTGTTGCTACCCAGATATTGTATTGTGACCAATATTGTGGTGTATCCCAAGAAACATCATTTAAAATAAGACTATATCCACCCTCGTCTAATGTTTCAGGATCGTCCAAATCTCTAATAAATTTGTCTTGATAAAAGAAATTATCTCTAAAATATATCCAAGCTTGGTATTTATCTTCTTTATAATAAGATAAGTTTGAGGGATAGTCTATTTTATTTCTATCTTCTTCATCGCAATAAGAACCAAAGTCTATATATCCTGCTAAGAATAGTTGTCCTAAGATGTTTATATATTCACTTATATAGGTAGGTTTGGGTGTATTTAAAGAGAAAGGGTTGCTAAGATTATCAATGTTACAAGTACCCAATAAAATTAAATTATTACATTCCCATCTTGATACGCCCATGCTTTTTCCACAAATAAATAAAATATAATACTCAAATAACTCTAAAATATCCATTTTTGTTATCAGGCAAGAAGATATAATTAAAGAGGGATTATTGTAGGCATTTTCTTTTAATTGTGTTTTCTTCCATAAGCTATAATCTATATCAGGAAAAAATATAGCACATTTTTCTTCTTTATTCCATTTGATATAATTATACTTCATTTTTCACCCCATTTTCTATATGTATTGTTCTAAGATTTCCTCTTGGTTTATTAGAAATTACCTCTATGGTCTCACCTCCACTTTTAGAAGCTTTTTTATATTGTATAATAGTTTGATCATCTAATTTTCTCATTTTTATAGTACCTCCAAGTTTATCTTGATTTATATCTTTTAATATGTCTGCCCCATCTGTAATCTCTTCCCAAATTTCTTTTATTTGTTTATTATCCTTAACCCAGAAAACATTCTTGCTTCTACCAAGTCCTAATTCTTTAGAAGTCTTAAGATTGTATTTATTTTTTAACACCTCTATCACTTCTTGTTTAGTGGCATATTTGGATTTTTTCTTAATAATATTTTTTGCATTTTTAGGATTTTTCACTGCACCAAGCATTGCTAAGGCATCACCGATAATGCTGACATTTTCAAGTGAATTTGAAATATCTTCCACTATACCTTCTAATGGGGTAAATAAAGGCTTTATAGCTCCGCTTGATGATTTTTCCCATTCTTTAAATTCATCAAATATTATCTCAATAAACTCTCCACTACCATCTTGTGTTTGTATTCTTATAACATTATCAGGGATGATTTCTTGAGTATTGTTATAGTTTTCATTGGTGTGAGCTTGTGTGGTATTTGTATCATCTTTTATATTATCACTTATAAGCATATCTTTATCATTTGCGTTAAAATAATCCTTAGTATAAACATTAAAGCGACACACATTTTCATTATCAAGCCACTCATCTAAACCTTTTGCAATTTCAAAACCAATCTTTTGCATTTTAGCAGGAGCTAAAAAAACTCTATGATGGATGATGTTTTCATTTTCTCTATAATCTTTATCATATTCATGTAGCTGTGTAAAATACCCTACTCCTAGATCTTTGTTTTTAAATTCTTTATAAGCACTTTTATAAACTTTGGCAATGTTTTTGGGGATAACAAAGATTAATTTTAACAAATGCATACCAAGTCTAATCTCACACTCTTTAAATTCATAATCTTTACTAAAGTCTTATTTAAGAGTATTTAGTACATTAATATCATTTAGATTGAATAAATCATTTTTAGATAATTCTAATTTATCTAAACCTTGTTCGTTTTGATATAGGGTATCGTTTAGATATAAATTAGTGAAAAGATTGTCTTTTTGATATTTGTGCTCTTTATAATACATTCTTAATCTAGCTTCTTTTAACTCTATTTGATTTTTGCTTTGTTCTCCTAAGCCCTCCTCAGGATCAAAGCTGTGATCAAATTTAAACTTAGTAGGGGTAAAGCTTACTTTTAAAGCAAAGCCTTTATCTGTTTTACAAGCTGAGATGAGTTCTTGTAATATAGCGTATTCTCCATTTACTTTCTTTTGAGATAAGGAGCCTTTAATATCCACTACCTTAGTACAAGGATAACTTACATTAGCTATAGTGTGAGGACAAGCTACTATACTAGAGTTTAATAAATCACTTTCTAGCATTATAGGGATACCATCACTTTTAAAGGATTTTCCTTTGTTTGATTTAAGTATGACTTTGCCTCCATGGATACATTCTAGGTTTTGATTTTCTAAAAGAGCGTGAAGTTTGGCTATGCTTTGTTTTTTATCTACTTGTGTGGTTTTTTGTTCTTTTAGAGTGTTTGAAATTAAATCTTTGTATTCTAAGCTTTGTTTTCTTAAGCATTCTAATTTGATATTTAAAGAATTTTCTATAATAGAATAATTAAGCAAGCAAAGTTCATCATTTTTATAAAAGATACTAAGTCTTCCTAAACCACTGCCTTCATCTTTAGGAGAAAAATAATAACTGGGTATATCTTGTTTTATAAGATTATCTTGATCTAATTCTCCAAAGTAAAAAGGATTATTAGGAAGTTCGGTGGAGCCTGTAAGGAGGGTGGAGTTTCGGAAGATATAAGCTTGATAGCTTTGGAGTTCTTCAAAAGTAAAATCTGTCGTTGCTTCTAATTTATAAAGTTCTTCATAAATGCTTTGACAATCAATGATGCTTTTATTTTCACAAAATAAATAAATACTTTTTTATCTTTATGAATAGAATATAAAAAGTCTCTACCTATCATAATTTTCCTAAATAATACCTATTTTGGCTTTTCCACTAAAATATAAAGCTTGCGATATTTTACAAACTCCACCTAAATACCGCTCATCCCAAATTTGATCTTTTAGCCTATAAACTTTTGAATTATATCCATATATTTTTGTTATATTGTTAATATTTTCAAGACATTTCATATCTTTATAAACTGCAATGAAAATTCTAAATTCCCCAATGGCAATTTTATGGGCTAAATTTTCTTGATTATTAATAAAGGAACAATCTTTTCTGTATTTATTAAAATCATTTTTATCAAGAATTAAAATATATTTTTCTTTTTCTTGCACCTTTAAAATAAAATCTATAATTTCTGTTTAACTAATAATAGGAACTTTATAACTTGTATAATAACTATCTCCAAGCTCTTCTAAAATACCATTGGTTTCTTGCATTATAATGGCTATTAATGAAAGAGAATACTCAAAGTGGTTAATCTTTTCTGGATGGTTTTTATTGAACCCAAAAGAGCTATTTTTATTAGTAGCATTATTTTTTAACACAAAAGTTTCTGTATAAATTTGAATATTTTTCATAAAATGATTAAGATACTCTATACACTCACTAAGGCTTTTATCTTTAACTTTGTTATAGTTAGCATCTAATTCTAAAAGATAAGAATAAAAATAGAGAGTATTAACAAGAGGTTTTATGGAGTGATCGTTTTTTCCTGTATATATACCTAAGGCATTATAATTAAGCCTATGCTTCCAAGAAAGACTAAAAACCTTGAAACGCTTTTTGTAGATTTAAAGATGATTTTATAAATAAATTTTAATATAAGATAAGAAAGAATAGTAGAAATTATAATAAGAAGTAATATGTATGTCATGGGTTATCTCCTTAGACTCTCTATTTTATTAAAATTAAGATATAGTTTATAAGTTATATTCAGCAGTATAACTTTTTCTTTATCATTAAAATAATAGAGCTTGTTTTTTCATATATTTTTATCCTTTATAGTTTATATTTTTAGTCTTTGATTTGAGAGATAAGTTCTTTAGGATTCATCAGTAACTTTGTCCTGTATATTTTTCATCACTTTTTATAAATTTACCATTGGTAAAATAATGAAAAGATCCTCCGCCTGCACTTTTACGACTTATGCTTGAAAAGCTAAATCCTCTTCCTTCATCTCCAAATAAACCATAGTTTTTTACTTTATAATCTATCATGGTAGAAAAAACAACAGGATATTTTTTACCCTCACACACATAATAAGTTGTCATACCTAAATAAGGTCTTAATTTTTTATAGTTTTCTTCACCCATATATGCTTTAAATTGATCTTCATAGTATGCAAATTCGGGTTTATCTTTGAAGTTGAAGTTTGATTCTCCTATTTTATAATTATAATCATTACGATAATATTTACAACCATTAGAAAGGATTTGGGGGAATTTTTTTCTATGACTTTTAATTGATCCCAAAAATCATCCCCTAAAGACATTTTTTTCATTGCCTCTCCTTTCTTTCTTTCATTTTCCAATATCTCTTCTCTTATTTTTTTATCAAAGATATAAATTCCACCATAATTACTTGCAAGAGTTTTTATTTCACTTGCTTTTTTTCTTTAAAAGCACATGCACTTAAAAATACTAAAGAAAATAAGCTTAGAATTATCATTGTGATTTTCATTTAATGCTCCTTTGTTTAAAATAAGCATATTATAAAATAATTTTTATATGAATTGATTTTAAACACTAAGCATTTTTTCATAGTTTATAAACTACATGCTTGCTTGTTAATTATGTATGATTTGAAAAATCTAGATTTAGATAAAAAATATTTTACCCATTTTATCTAGAAATTTCTTTTATAGTGCATTTGTTTTTATATTGATAAACAAAAACAAACCAAATAAAAACATAACAATAAGTCCAAAATATTCTAAAAAGATTCTTATTTTTGTATGTGAAATGCTTTTATAAAATTGATTTGCTCCTAATGCAAAAGCAAACAATACTAAACACATTCCCAAAGTGATAAAAATAGCAGAGCTTAACGCATACCAAAAACTAAACTCATAGGCAAATACTATAAGTAAAACAACCCCGGGACAAGGCACTAAAGCAGCACTAAGTATAATACCCCATTCATTGCTTTTATGATGAGCACAGCAGCATTGCTTTTTATCGCTTAATATCTTTTTACTAATCATAAATAAAGCAATAAAAATAATAAACAAACTCGTAATCTTAGTCAATACAAAGCCAGCTTCATTATTGACATCTTTTAATAAATGCTCAAGTAAAACCACTCCAACACTTACCAATAAAAACGCACTCAATATGTGAATAACTCCTATCCTAGATACAAAGTACAATATCTTTAAGGGTGTACTTTTATGGGTTAAAAAATACGAACTTGTCAGCATTTTAGCATGACCTGGAGCACTAGCATGAAAAACACCATACGCAAAAGAAATCACTAATAAAATCAAAAAGGATTTAAAATCAAATTCTTTTCTTAATATATCTTTAATATGGGCAAAAAGTGTATTATTAAATTCAATCAATTTTTCTAAAAAATTTTTTGAAGGAGAAGGACTTGGAGTATTATCTATATATACATCTTGAGGTAATTGCCCTTGATATACTTCAAAAGATGCAGTGCTTGAATCAATACTAGAAATGATATAATTTTGCGAATTTAGGCTTATAGAATTTTGATTTTTTATATTAAAATTAAAAAATCCTCCATCATCGTGAATTTTTATACTAAAGGTGTTATAATCTTTAATGGGCATATCTAAAACAACTTGATAACTAAAGAACAAACGAGGAGACTTTATCTGCAATTTAGGATTTTTAAATTGCTTGATATTTATATTTTCTTCCAAGCCATTAAAGCTAAATTGAGTTAAAAAATGCTTAGGTTTTATGTAGTCTAAAAGTGTGTATTTTACAATTTCAAGTTCATCAGGATCAAATTTATCATTATAATTAAAGTCATAATTTTCAAGCAAAACATTAAAAAATTCTTCTGAAAATTCCCAGCTTATATCTACTTGTTTGATTTTTTCATTGCTCATATTAAAATCTAAATTTACATCTACATTTGGGGTGTAAGTTGCGCACAAGGCGCAAGAATATAAGTTGCTTAAAGCTAGAAATATTAAAACAAAAATCGCTCTCATTGCAAGGCCGAACTTAAAGCTTGGATACTTTTTAGAAGCTCCTCATCCCAATTTCTAGCCAAATGATTAATAGAAACAATTTGAGCATTTAATTCTTTAGCTAACACTTTTGCAGAATTTTCTGGAAAGCCAGGCTGAACAAAGATAACGCGTATATCTTTTTCTTTTGCAAGCTTGATAAGATTTTGCAAATCTTTACTTTTAGGCTCTTTACCATCAATTTCTACAGGAATTTGCACAAGATTGTATCTTTTAGCCAAATAAGCCCAACTTGGATGATAAACTATAAATTCATTTCTTTTAATATTTTTAAGTTTCTCTGCGATTTGAGCATCCATTTGATCAAGCTCTTTTAAAAAGTTAGCCAAATTTGCTTCATAAAATTCTTTATTGTTTGGAAAACTTTGCACTAAAGCTTGGGTAATATTTTGTGCCAATTTTTTAACCAAAATAGGATCAAGCCAAACATGAGGGTCATTATGCTCATCATGCTCTTCTGCGTGATGTCTATCGTGATCATGATCGTGTTCATGCTCATGATCATGCCCTCCTTCAAGAAGATGAATACCTTCATTAATATTAACAATTTTTACATTTTTTAATACACTTTTAAATTTTTTTTCCAAAATTTTTTCAAGCTCTAAATCTGCTAAGAAATAAATTTCACTTTGCTCTAATTTTTTCAATGCTTGAGGCTTAAACTCCATAGTATGCTCATCTGAATTTGGTGGTATGAGTATATTTATTTCAACGCTGTCTTTAGCTATTTTTTTCACAAAAAAAGCTTGAGGTGGAATGCTGACACTAATTATGGGCTTTCCAAAAGCAAAAACACATAATACACTTAATAATAAAATTCTCAACATAGATTTTCCTTATAATAAAATATTTTGAAATTATACAAAATGCAACTTAGTTGCAACTTAAACATAAAGTTGCAAACATAAAGCTTTTTTATGCTACAATAAAATATAATTTATATTTTAAAGGTAAATCTTATGGAAGCTCTTGAATTATTAAAAAAACACGATATAGCTATAACAGACCTACGCGTAGAATTACTACAAATTTTATCCCTTGCAAAGACTCCATTAAGTTACGATCATTTTGATATCAAAGCCAATAAAACCAGTTTTTATCGTAATATGGAACTTTTTGAAAAAAAGGGTATTGTTAGTAAAAGTGAGTTAAACCGCAAAAGTTTTTATGAATTAGCAGATCACGCTAAGGCACATTTTGTTTGTGATAAATGCCATAAAATTAGCGATGTTCAAATGCCAAAAGTAAAAGGTACGATTAAAAGTGTGCTTATAAAAGGCATTTGTAGTGATTGTGAAAAATAAAATAAGCCAAATTTAAGAAAGTGATTTTATTTACTGCTTATACAGAAAACAAAATCAACTCAATTTATCCTCATCATCATGATCATGAATGTATTCTTCTTCATTTTCCAAAGTATCAACAAAACGCCCTATCCTTTCCCAGCGAACATTTTTATCTTGATCCCATGAAAAATAAACAAACCAAGGCTTTCCTACTATCAAACGATAAGGAACAGAGCCCCAAAAACGGCTGTCATAAGAATAATCTCTATTGTCCCCTACCATAAAATATTCTTCTTCGGCCACATCAAAAACATAGGCATTACCACCACTAAAGCCTATATTATTTCCAAGTTCTTTAAAATAAGTTGGCGACATAGCAAATTTGCCCACACTAAGAAAACGCAAAATATCACTTTCTATATCTTTGTTTAAATCATAATGAATCCCTTTTTGCCTATAAGGCTCTTTAACATAAATTTGCCCTCCAAGGGTTGCCAAATCATCAGGATAATGTTCTTTCATAAATTCATCACCCTCATGCATTCTTACATAAAGTGTTTTATTGGCATAAACGATTCTATCTCCGCCCACTCCTACACAGCGTTTTACAAAATGCTCTTTTTCATTTTTAGGGTTTCTAAAAACCACTATATCGCCTCTTTGGGGGCTTTGCCCTTTGATTAAATGTCCATCTTTATCAAAATCCGGTAAAACTGGAATTTCAAGCCACGGAATATGTGGAGTTGGAATTCCATAGCTGAATTTTTTAACAAATAAAAAATCACCTACAAGCAAGGTATTTTTCATCGAACCTGAAGGTATAACAAAGGCTTGTATAAAGAAAAAGATTACTAAAAGAACGATGATAACCGTTCCTGTCCATGATTGTGAAAATTTATAAAGTTTTTTTAAAAAATTCATTTATATTCCTGATTTTAAACTATTTTTAGCTGATTTTACTGTGTTTTCCAAAAGCATCGCTATAGTCATAGGGCCTACACCGCCTGGAACAGGGGTTATAAAACTGGCTTTTTTTGAAACCTCTTCAAAATCCACATCGCCTACTATTTTGCCATTTTCAAGGCGATTAATTCCTACATCAATTATAATAGCACCCTCTTTAACCATATCTGCACGAAGCAAATTAACACATCCTGCTGCTACTATAATCAAATCTGCTTTTTGAGTATAAGCGCTCAAATCTTTTGTTTTTATATGACAAATACTTACCGTACAACCCGCATTTAAAAGCATGGTAGCCATAGGACGACCTACTATATTTGAAGCACCGATTACAACGCTATCTAGTCCTTCAAGATTGATATCATAAGCTTTTAAAAGCTTCATAACGCCAAGTGGAGTGCAAGGTAAAAATCCACTTTCCAAACCTAAATTTAAATAACCCACATTAATAGGATGAAAGCCATCCACATCCTTACTACTGATGATACTTTCTAAAATTAAATCCTTGCTGATATGTTTTGGTAAAGGAAGCTGAACTAAAATTCCGTGGACACTATCATCGTGATTTAAGGTATTAATAAGAGCTAAAAGCTCATTTTGAGTTGTATTTTCATCCAAACGATAAACCAAAGATTTTATATCACATTCTTCGCAAGCTTTAGCTTTAGAATTGACATAAGTTTGACTTGCTGGATCATTACCTACTAAAATTACCGCAAGGCAAGTTTCTACTCCATTTTCTTTTAACATTTTGTTTTTTTCTTTAAGTTCTTGTTTAATCTTGGCGCTTAAAGCTTTACCATCAAGCAAAGTCATTCTTTTCCTTTATAAATTTATCACTTTTTTAAAGTAAAAATTGTATCATATTAAAACTTCATTAACAAGGTGAAATTTTGAAAGCTGTTTTAATATTTCTAGGAGCCATTTTAAATCTTTTTGCTTCTGATTTCATAACACTTAAAGAGTATTCGAAAATGCTCTATGAAAACCCAAGGGGTATTAGTTGTAAAAAATGCCATGGTAACGATGGAAGCGAACAAACTCTAGGTTTTTATATGAAAAATGGAGTTAAAACAGCCTATAAAGTCCCAAGTATTCAAAATCTTAGTTTTGAAGAATTTCAAAATTCTCTTAATCAAGACAAAGATGCAAAATCGATCATGCCAAATTACTCATTAACCAATGATGAAATTATAACCTTATATAATTACATCAAGCAATCTAAAAAGGAGCAAAAATGACAAACAAAAAAGCTTTTAAAATAGCTTGCAGTCTTATTGCAGGAGGTGTAAATTCTCCTGTTCGTGCTTTTGCCAATGTGCAAAGTGAGCCTAGATTTATATCCCATGGAAAGGGAGCTCATATTTTTGATATAGAAGGCAATAGCTATATTGATTATATGCAAAGTTGGGGACCTTTGCTTTTTGGGCATTGCGATAAAGATATATTAAAAGCTTGCAATGAGGCTTTAAAAAAGGGTTCAAGCTTTGGTGCGCCGACTTTGCTAGAAACACAACTGGCCGAGCTTGTTTTAGAAGACTTTCCGCATTTAGATAAAATTCGCTTTGTAAGCAGTGGTACAGAAGCGACCATGAGTGCCATACGCCTTGCTCGCGGTTTTACCAAAAAAGATAAAATTCTAAAATTTGAAGGTTGCTATCACGGGCATTCAGATTCTTTACTTGTAAGTGCTGGAAGTGGCGCTGCTACTTTTAATTCACCGAGCTCTTTAGGGGTTTTAGCAGATGTAGCAAAGCATACTCTAGTAGCAACTTATAACGATATAGAAAGCGTAAAAGAGCTTTTTGAGAAAAATAAAGACATTGCTTGTGTTATTATCGAACCTATTGCAGGAAATATGGGATTAGTTCCTGGCAAGCAAGATTTCTTAGAAGAGCTTGTCAAAATTTGCAAAGAAAACGATACCTTGCTCATCTTTGATGAAGTGATGAGTGGATACAGAGCTTCATATCTTGGCTCTTATGGTATCAATCACATACAAGCAGATATCGTTACTTTTGGCAAGGTTATAGGTGGAGGCTTACCTGCAGCAGCTTTTGCAGCTAGAGCAGAAATCATGGATATTTTAAGTCCATTAGGAGGAGTTTATCAAGCAGGAACACTCAGTGGAAATCCTTTGGCAATGGCTGCAGGAATTGCTAGTTTATCTAAAGCCAAAAAGAAAAAAGATCTTTATACTAAACTTGGAAAATTAGCCAAAAGGCTTACTAAGGGAATGAAAGAACTTGCAAATGAAAGAGGTGTTGCTTTACAAACTTGCTATATAGGCTCTATGTTTGGATATTTTTTCACACAAGATCCAGTGTATAATTATAAAGATGCTCTAAAATCTGATCTTAAACTCTTTTCTAAATTTCATCAAAATATGCTTAAAAATGGAATTTATCTAGCTCCTTCTCAATTTGAAACAGGATTTATCTGCGCTAAAATGAATAAAGAGCATATCGATAAAACCCTACAAAGTACACATGAAAGCTTTAAGAAACTATGAGTGAGAATTCTAATAAAAGACAAAAAATCATTCGCAAGACTATAGAAGCCGCAGATGGGCTTAGTCTTGGAATTTCCATGGTCGTTGCTATTTTAATCGGGATTGGCGTGGGGTATTTGTTAAAAAAATTTACACCCTACCCTTGGCTTTTTTGGCTGGGTGTATTTTGGGGTGTTGCAGCAGCAATACTTAATGTTTATAAAACCTATAAATCACAAGTTAAAAGCTATGGAGAATTTCAACAAAGAGACGAGTTTATAAAAGAGAAAATTCGCCAAAAAGAACAAGATAATGGAAAATAAAAAAGCTTTTTTTATTATCTTGTGCTTAATTCACGTCTTGTTTTATTGCATTCTTGTTATTTTTAAATGGATAAATTTAAATATAATTTTAAGCTATGAATTTGCTTTTTTTAGCATTTTATTGATCGTTTTTACTTCTTATTCTAATTATAAGAAATTTATCCTAGCTCAAGCAAAAAACCATCAAAAAGATTTCATTTATCCGAGTTTATTTTATATAAAAAAGATAGAAAAGTTACCTAGAATTGTTAAATTTATTTCCATTAAAGACGATTTATCTCTAAATTTTAAAGATAGGTTACGCTTTTTTACTTTGTTTTTTGCCTTATTTAAATTGATAGCCTATGGGGTTTTAGTTGCGGGATTTTTATTTTTACATCGTCAAGATAAATTAGATATTTTATCCTATATATGTGGAATTTCATCCTTGCTAGTATGTGTTTTTATTTTTATGCTGTATATAAGAAGATATGAGTCCAAAAAAAATCATTAGATCCATGACAGCACTTTTTGCCAGTATGACATTTTTGTTTGCAGGCAATGCCTTGATCGTAAGCTCCATAGGTGTTATTTTAAAAGAAAATAAAGAAAGCTCCTTGGCTGTTGGAGTGCTAAGCTCTTGCTTTTTTATAGGAGCCCTTATAGGCACCATCGGAGCACATAAAATCATCTCTCGCATAGGACATATAAGATCTTTTGGTTTATTTGGTGCGGTGTTTGGAATTTCTGCTATGCTTCATACCCTTAGTGAAAATCTTGTTTTTTGGGCGATTTTAAGATTTTTTATAGGAATTTGCTATTATGGGCTTTTAATGGTAATAGAATCATGGCTTAATGAAAAAAGCAAAAACGCCGTTCGTTCTAGAATTTTAGGTTTTTATGAAATCGTATTTTATCTTGCGTTTGGTATTGGGATTTTGATTATTGCTTTAGATTTAAACAAGCATAATATATTTATTTTAAGTGCAGCACTTATCTTGCTTTCATCATTGCCTTTAAATTTAATCAAGATCAAAGAACCCGTCTTGCCCGCACCAAGTCCTATTTCTATACCTAAAATTTTTGATATAGCTCCTTTAGCTATTGTTACAAGTTTTATAGCTGGAATGCTTATTAATGGGTTTTTTTCTATGGCGTCTTTGTTTATACTTTTACAAGGCTTTGGAGCTCAAGAAGTTTCTTATTTTATGTTTTGTGGGGTGCTGGGTGGATTTTTAGCCCAAATTGTAGTAGGAAGTATTTCTGATAAAATGGGACGAAAATTCGCAATCATCACTTGCTCAAGCATAGGTTTTTTTACCATGCTTATCTTTGCTTTTTTTAAACTTCATTTGTATATGCAATATTTTTTAGGCATTTTACTTGGTATAGGAGTTTTTTGTCTTTATGCTCTAGCTCTTGCAAGGGCTAATGATATGCTAACAAACAAAAATCAAGGCGTTGAACTGGGTCGTGGGGTTTTATTTTGTTATTCTTTAGGCTCTTTGTTTGGTCCTTTAATTTTAGGATTTTTAATACAATATTTTAATACAGATGGTTTTGTTTGGTTTTATATAGCCTCTCTTGGATTTCTTATCCTTTTTGCAGTTAATAAACCCAATATTTTAAATAAAAAATTTAAGAAAAAACCAGGAAATATGGTGATGCTTGATGATTAATACTCAACTTACAAGCCAAATTGCAAATGCACAAAAAAATGACATAAAAACCGATAGTGGGATAAGTAAAGATAAATTAAATTCTAAAGATAATCCTAAAGAAGCACTTTCTCAAGCCTTAAAACAAAATTTGGGACTAAGTAAAAATGCAAGCGATGAAGAAGTTTTAACTCGTTTTGTTCAAAATGAAACAAGCGCAAAATTAAAAGAACTTGTCAATAAGCTCTTAGATCAAATCAATGCACAAAAAAATCCTGACTCACCTATGCTTAAACAAGGAAAAAATCTAAATTTAGCTCCTAATTTTGCCAATGAATTAAAAGTCTTAAGCACAGAACTTGCAAAAAGCGATACCTTTACTCAAGTTTTGGATAAATTAAACCAAATTTTAAAACCCGCAAGTGAAATAAAAAATAGTAATTTAGCGCCATTGTTAAAAAATTCGGGTATCTTTTTTGAAGCGAAATTAAAAGACGCTTTAAACGAGGAATTATTACCCAAAAGTTTTCATTCTCTTATAAGCATGATTAAAAGTCTTAGCAGTGAAAAGATTGGTGCGCAAATTGCACAGCTTGCAAATGCAAATTTAAGTCCTAAAGACACCTTAAAAGAATTAAGAAATATTATTTATTCTAATAAAAATGAAAATAAGCAAATTTTAAATCAAAGCTCTTTTAAAGCTCTTTTAAATTTAAGCTCAAAACTAGAGAATTTTAAAAACTATATCGCTAAAAATCCAAGCCATACTCAAGAAAAAATTCTTCCTATAGCTAGTAAAATTGCAAAAGAATTAAATGCGATAAAAAATGATTTTTTTAAAGCTTTAAACAGACCAGAAAATTTAATGATAAAAGATACCGAGCTTTTAAAACAAAGTGCAAAAGCTTTTGAAAAATTAGAAAATACCTTAAAAAATATCCTAGGTGATCATTTTCCTAAAACACCCCAAAAAGAAAGTATTTTAGAAAGTCTTTTAAATCATAAAGAAAACATTAAAAATGAAAATATTAAAAACGAAAATATCAAAGAAGATATAAAAGCTCAAAACGAAGACATTAACAAGAATGATGAATATACCAAAGATGAAAGCCCCGACTCTAGCATCAAACAAGAAGAAAGTGAAGAAAAATCCCCTCAAGTACCAAAAAAAGAAAATTCATTAGATGATAATGATGCGGATATAAAACAAGATATCAAAAAAGAAGAAAATTTAGAATCTCAAGAAGATTTTCATCCAAAAGAGGATCAAAATTTGGATTCTAAAACGGAAAATCGTAAAGACAATACTCAAGATTCAAAAAATAAAACAGAAGAAAATCAAGCAGAAAACAATACAAAAAATTCCACCTCAAACCAGGATAAAATCAAAGATGAAAAACAAGAAAAAATTAAAGAAAATATAACCAAAGAAAATCCTAAATTTTACGAAACAAAAACAGAAAACAAAACTTCAGCAAACACTCATAATCCAAACAATACTCAAAATACACAACAATTAAACAATCAAACCGCCCAAAATATCATAAAAAATCAAGAATTTATAAAACAAAATATTGTAAAGAATTTGGCCTTTAGCGTAGAAAATTTGGACTTAGAGCAAGTGCAGGATTTAAGCAAAAGCTTAAGCAATCTTTCAAGAAAAGTCAATGAAAGCCTAAAAGAACTCGAACCCCATACTCAAAATGCCAAACTCAATCAAGCAGAATTAAAAACCTTAGAACATAAATTAAATTTATCCATAAAAGATTTAGCACAAATTAAACCAAAAACCGAGCAGGATATAGCCGAATCTTTACATCATGATGTAAAATCAACCCTTTTGCAAATTTCAAATTTAGCCAAAAATGAAGGTAACGAAGCTGTATACAATCAAGCCAATCGTCTTTTAGCGCAAATTGAACTCAATCAACTCATGTCTTTAGCTAATGATTCTATCAATACCTATCTGCCCTTTTCTTGGGAGGATTTAGATGATTCTAAGATCATGTTTAGGCGCGGAAAAAAGGATAAATTTTTTGCTCAAATCAAACTTGAATTTGCCAAGCTTGGCGATTTGGAAATTCTTATCTCTTTAAACAATGATAAATACATAGATATTAATATCATGGCAGAAAATGTTGAATTTAGAAAAACCATCTATGAAAATGCTCACGAACTTAAAAGAAATATCAATAAAGCGGGACTTTTAAGTGCAAATTTCTTTGTAGGAGATATCATAAGAAGCAAATTTGATACAAGAAATGTCAAAAATTTAGATCTTGAAATGGGTATGGATAAAAAAGTATGAGCAAGATAAAAAAATCAATCAAAAAAGCTGTCGCTCTAGGCTATCAAAAAGAAAAAAATTCAGCACCTAAAGTTCTTGCTAGCGGCAAAGGAGAAAGTGCTGCTAAAATTATCTCTTTAGCTAAAGAACACGGAGTTCCTATCAAAGAAGATGAGGATTTGATAGAAATTTTAAGTAAATTAGACTTAGGAGATGAAATTCCACCCAATATGTATAAAGCTGTGGCTGAAGTTTTTGCTTTTATTTATCAAATGGCAAATAAAACACCTAAAAATTAATCTGCTATTTTTTCTCCAAATTTAACATTCTGCCCTGCTTTAAGCTTGATATCTAAAAGTCCTTTTTGAGCAATTAAAACTATGGTAGAACCTAATTCAAAATTTCCCAATTCTTCACCTTTTTTAAGCTCTAAATTTTCATATTTTCTAGTAAAATTATGAGAAAATTTTGCATTAGTTTGTATGCTTGTATCAAATTTAAAACGCATTTTTCCTACATTTTGAGCTCCTACAAACACAAGCCAAAAAATACCCTTTTCATTTTGACATTTTAAACTCACTCTTTCATTTTTTACATATAAATTACTAATACGCTCTAAATGCTTTTCATTAACACTATAAAGTGCCCCGCTTGTATAAGTTGCACTTAAAATTTGCATATTGCAAGGACTATGATAGCGGTGATAATCTCTTGGAGAAAGATAGATATTAACATAATCAAGCCCATTTTCCAATTCTTCTTTTTTAAAACTATCCTTTAAAAGCTCTTCTATGCTATAAGTATGCCCTTTAATCGAAAAAGCAAAGAGTGCATTATCTGCTAAAAAAGCACTTCCGCACTCTAAAATTTTCCCATCACTTGGACTTATAAAACCCTCATTTATCTCTCTTGGAATTTGCAAAGATCTTGTAAAAAGTGCATTTAAGCTTTCATATTCACAAGGAGCTTTAAATTCGCTCATATCGATCTTAAAATAATTGACATATTTTTCATTGATTATTTTTTGTATAAAACTAGGAAATTCAACCCCTGCTATAAGTCCAAAAATTCTTGAACTCTCATTAGAAAAACTCATTTTTCACCTTTCAAATTTAAAATTACAATTTCATTGGGAGCAAAAACTCTTAAACTAGGCCCCCAAAAACCTGCCCCACTGCTAACAAAAAGTTTGGTATTTTCTCCTAAATCATAAAGCCCACGTATAAAACCTTGATGAAGCTTTACTAAAAACATAAAAGGGAAAATTTGTCCCCCATGCGTATGACCACTTAAAATAAGATCAAAATCACTTAAATTATAGAGCAAGGCTGTTTTAGGCTGATGAGCAAGCAAAATACTAGCTTTACTTGTGTTTAAATCTACCTTAACCCTTGCTAAATCAGGAGCGTACAAACCCTTACTAAGCCCTGCTAAATCTCCAAGTCCTGCGATATTTATAAAACCTAGGTCTAAATTTTGGTTAAGTAAAATTTTCATATTGGTGTATTCTTTAAGTAAATTTAAAACTTCATCTACTCCATGATAATACTCATGATTACCCAAAGCATAAAAAGTTCCATAGGTGGATTTTAAATCATTAAGCCTTGAAATATAATTTTGCAATTCTTTAGGATTTGTATCTACTAAATCCCCCACTATAACCACCATATCAGGCTTTTGCAAATTTACTTCAACGATGAGCCTATCCAAAAAATCCTTATGCAAATTTTTACCCAAATGTATATCTGTAAGCATAGCTATTTTTAAGTCGCGATCAAGTTTGGCAAGATAGATATCCGTACTTTGAATTTCAGGCACTCTTATAGCGTTATTTATACTTGTATAAATCAATACTACTGCTAAGCTTATGATAGTTAAATCAAAAACCGAGCGCAGGGCAAGACTATATTTTTTATGCATCTTACCCATTAACATTAAAATAAGCCTTATAAAATCAAGCCCCAAAGTTATAAAAAATAAACAATAAGTCGGTGCATACAATGCAGCCAAAAATTCGTACCAAGTATCGCTTAGGTATTCATTTCTGCGAAAGATTAAAAATATCGCTTGAGCTAGAAAAAGCAGAGTAAAAACAAAGGCAAAAATTTTATAAAGATACTTAAAGATAAAAATTTTCTTAATCAATCTTTTATAAATATAAATATTTGCCAAACCAAAAATCAATAACGTAACGAAAGAAAAAATAAAAAATATCATAATCCTAATTATAGCAAAGCAAATTAAATATCCATATAAATTTTTCTGTTATAATAAGCTTTTAATAAAATCAAAGGTTATCAAATGTATCGTTTTGCACCTTCTCCAACAGGCGATATGCATATAGGAAATTTACGCGCGGCTTTATTTAATTATATATGCGCTAGACAAAAAAATATGGATTTCATTTTGCGTATCGAAGACACCGATAAGGCTAGAAATATAACAGGAAAAGAAGAAGAGATTAAAGAAATTTTGCATCTTTTTGGCATTTCATGGCAGCATTATTATGTACAAAGTGAAAATTTAAAATTTCATCGTCAAATGGCTTTAAAGCTTGTAAGTGAAAAAAAAGCTTTTGCTTGTTTTTGCACCGAAGAAGAGCTTGAAGCAAAAAAAGAACTCGCCAAAAAGCAAGGCAAGGCCTATCGCTACGATGGCACTTGTCAGAATTTAGCAGATATTGATGTTTTAAAATGTGAAAAACCCTTTGTAATTCGCCTTAAAAAACCTACTCACACTATGAAATTTACAGATTTTATCAAAGGGGAGTTAAGTTTTGAGCCTGAAAATATCGATTCTTTTGTGATTATGCGAACAGATAAAACCCCTACTTACAATTTTGCTTGTGCGGTAGATGATATGCTTGAAAATGTAAGTTGCATCATACGCGGTGAAGATCATGTTTCAAATACCCCAAAACAAGAACATATTCGTGCAAGTTTAGGTTATGATAAAGCTATGACTTATGCACATTTACCTATTATCTTAAATGAAGAGGGTGTAAAAATGAGCAAAAGAGAGGCTCATTCTTCAGTAAAATGGTTACTTGAGAGTGGAATTTTACCTAGTGCGATCGCAAATTATCTTATCATGCTAGGCAATAAAACTCCTTGTGAAATTTTTACCTTAGAAGAAGCGATTGAGTGGTTTGATATTAGCAAAATTTCTAAAGCTCCAGCGAGATTTGATCTTAAAAAACTTTTGCAAATCAATCGCGAACATATAAAAATGATGGCAGATAATGAACTCAATACTGCTTTAAATTTAAATAAAGATCTAGCACAACTTGCCAAATTTTATACCCAAGAAGCAAGCACCATCAAAGAAATCAAAGAAAAACTAGAAGCTATCTTTGGTGCTAAAGATTTTAACGAATTTGAACCAGAATGTAAAATTTTAAAAGATCTTTTAAGTCAAATCGAACCTTTTGAGAGTTATGAAGAGTTTAAAAGCTATCTCTTAGAAAAAAGTCAACTAAAGGGTAAAAAATTTTTTATGCCTCTAAGAATTATCCTAACTGGAAATACTCATGGCCCTGAATTAAATGATCTTTACCCTTATATAAAAAATTATATTAACGAATTAGCAAGGATATAAATAATGGTTGTAGATTCTTTGATTATTTCTATTTTTCAAGTGATTCAAATTATTATCAATATTTACACTTGGATTATCATCATCACAGCACTTTTAAGTTGGGTAAATCCTGATCCTTACAATCCTATCGTTCAAATTTTATATAAGCTAAGCTCTCCTGCTTATGCTTTAGTGAGAAAAATTCCAACACGCATAGGAAGCATAGATCTTGCGCCTTTGATTATCGTTTTAGCCTTACAATTTCTTAGTATTTTTCTTGGAAATATCCTAAGGAGCTTATTGTGAGAAAAATACTTATCTTACTTAGCTTAAGCTTGGTATTTTTAAATGCTAGCCCCTATAATTTAGAAAGATTAAAACAAGAGGAAAATTCCATAGCTAAAGATTATTATATCTATCGTCTTTTAGAAAAAAAAACAATAAGTAAAAAAGAGGCTGAAGGCTTAAATTCTCATATCTTCCGCTATGTAGGTAAAATCAAATCCGAACTTGAAAAAATAATTCCTGTAAAAATTTTCATCGATCCTAAATACGCTCCATGCTACAACTACACCAAAGCTAATATACTTGATGCAAATCAAACTTGCCAAAGTGTAAGATTAAACTCAATAGCCTTTATAGCAAGCCTTGATAATGCTAGCCGAAGTGCCTTAGCTCAAAAACTTAGTCATCAAAGAGACGATTTGGCTAATTTACTTTTAGCTTTTAACACTCCCGAACCTATGGCTTATATCATTCAAAAAGAAGATGTTAATGGTTTTTTTAGACTTCGTAATTATTCTAAAAAATATGATTTTGATTTAAATGCTAGTTTTGCCAATAAGCTACCCACTCATGTAGGGTTTAAGAATTTTGCACAAAATATTATCATAAAAAAAGAAAATCCCAAATTTAGGGCTTCAATGCTAAAAATAGATCCAACATTTGTAAATGAGGATTCTGCTTTTTATTTAGGCATTAATGCCTTAGCCTATAATAAAGAGGAACTGGCTTACAATTTCTTTGCCAAAGCAGCACAAACTTTTAAAATGCAAAGCAACAAAGACAATGCTATATTTTGGATGTGGATGATTAAAAAAGATGATAAAGATTTGCAAACTTTAGCCAAAAGCTCTTCTTTAAATATCTATAGTCTTTACGCTAAAGAATTAACAAATTCTGAATTTCTTAAAATTGAAGTCATAGATTCTACAAATAAGAAAAAAAACAATTTCAATATGCAAGATCCTTTTGCATGGCAAAAACTCAACAAACAAATTCGCGAAGCTAATGCAAGCGAACTTGATAGATTGGCTAAAGAATTTGACTCAAAAGAAACTCTGCCTATCTATGCTTATATCTTAGAAAGAAAATCAAAATTTAAAAACCATTATTTTATAATGCCTTATTATGAATACATTAAAAATTATAGCGCCCCAAGACAAGCGCTTATCTTAGCCATTGCTAGACAAGAAAGTCGTTTTATCCCTACTGCGATATCGGTTTCTTATGCTTTAGGTATGATGCAATTTATGCCATTTTTAGCCAATCATATCGGCGAGAAAGAATTAAAAATTCCAAATTTTGATCAAGATTTTATGTTTGAGCCAAAAAATGCCTATTATTTTGGAAATCATCATTTAAATTATTTAGAAAAACATTTAAAATCTCCTCTTTTTATTGCTTATGCTTATAATGGAGGCATAGGCTTTACCAATCGTATGCTTGCAAGAGATGATATGTTTAAACAAGGCAAATTCGAACCTTTCTTATCTATGGAATTTGTCCCTTATCAAGAAAGTCGAATTTATGGAAAAAAAGTATTGGCTAATTATATTGTGTATCGACGTCTTCTGAACGATAGTATAAAGATTTCGGATATTTTTGAAAATTTAACTCAAAACAAGGCAGGTGATTTAAACAAATCTTAGCGATAATTTTGTCTTCTTTTTTTACGCTTGGAAGAGTTATTTTTAGATAACGGGTATAACGATTTTGTATCAAGTATTTAAAAAACTCTTCATCAAGTTCTTCTATATTAGCCTTTCTTTCATTGATAAAAATTTCTAAATTTTCTATCTTCAAAGTATCAGGAGTGATAGTCAAAGCAAAAATATCCTCCTCGCTAGCTTTATCTAAAATAGGATTTAAATAAGACAGGGTAATTATAGCATTCATTTTATCTTGAGTAATTTTATATTTTTGAGCAAACATTAAAGTTTGAGTTTTCAAATTCGCATCCACAACCGCTTCTTCCTTTAAAGAACAAGCACCAAAAATTAACGCTGCAAGGGCTAAGGTATAAATCTTCATATTTTTCCTAATTTTTTTCTATATTTTAACCTTTTAACTCTATTTTTTGGTTTAAAATACTATAATTTACATTTTATTTTAGGAAAATGGTAATGAAAAAATCAATCATAGCTTTTAGCGGTCCCTCAAATTCAGGCAAAACAACACTGATCACAAAAATTGCAAATGAATTTATAAAACAAAACCTAAAAGTTTTGATTATCAAACACGATCCTGCAGATAAAGCTCAATTTGATGTCAATGGCAAGGATAGTTTTAAGTTTTTTCAAAGTGGTGCTGAAGTGATGGTTTTAAGTCCTACTCGCACGACTTTTTTCTCTCATGAAAAAAGAGATATTTTAAGCGCGTTAAAAATAGCGCCTGATTTTGATTTATGTTTGGTTGAAGGATTAAAAACCTTAGATTTACCACGCATAAGTGTTTTTTATAAAGAAATTGATGAAAGTTATTTTGCTTTTTCTAATGCTATTGCAAGCTATGAAAAAATTGATTCTTATCCGAATTTAACTTGGCTTGATTTAAATGACGTGCAAAGAATTTGCAATTATATTTTAAAAAATGCGAAAAATTTACAAGGAGAATTATAAAATGCAAGAACTTATTTCCTACATACAAAAAGCAGTAATTGAAATTTCAAATGCTTTAAAATTTCCCGATACAAGCTATAGTCAAAACCAAAACTCCACAGGCGATACTCAACTTAAATTTGATGTTTTAAGTGATGAGATTATCACAAATACTTTAAGTCAGTGCCCTAGCATTAAAGCTATTATCAGCGAAGAAAAAGATGAGATTTTAAATATCAATGAAAATGCGAAATTTATCGTCGCTTACGATCCGCTTGATGGCTCAAGTTTAATGGATGTTAATTTTACTATAGGTTCTATTTTTGCTATTTATGAAGAAAAAGCAAGTGCTAAAAATTTAAAAGCTGCGCTTTATAGCATGTATGGAGCTCGCTTGGAACTTGTTATTTGCGAAGATAAGCCAAAACTCTACCGTCTTGATAAAAACAACAAATTTGTTTTTGTAAAAGACCTTCAAATGCAAGAAAAAGGTAAAATCAATGCTACAGGCGGTACTCAAAAATTTTGGGAAGAAAAGCATGCTAAGTTTATCAAAAAATTATTCGATGAGGGTTATCGCCTAAGATATTCAGGAGCTATGGTAAGTGATATCAATCAAATTTTGCTCAAAGGTGGTGGACTTTTTAGCTATCCAGCAACTAGTGATGCGCCTAAGGGTAAATTGCGCGCTTTTTTTGAAGTATTTCCTTTAGCTTTTATTATAGAAAAAGCAGGAGGTAAAACCACAAATGGAAAAAATCATTCCTTGTTAGAACTTGATTTTGATGAAATTCACGCAACCACACCTTGCTTTTTTGGCTCAAAATATGAAATTTCAGAGCTTTTAAAGGCTTATAATGAGTGAAATAAGAGATGAGTTTGAGCAAGACTTAGATAAAAAAAAAGAAATTTTAAGCTCTTGCCAAAGCTCAAAAGGCTTAAAGTCTTGCTATAATTGCGATGAAATTTTTAATTGCTCTACAAGAAAAGATTATGTAGATGCAGTTTACAATAGTATGTCTAAGGGTAAAACCGAAGGCGGATTTGATTTTTAAAGGAATAAAATGCGTTATCTTACAACTCCAATTTATTATGTAAATGATGTGCCTCACTTAGGACATGCTTATACCACTATCATTGCGGACACTTTAGCTAGATTTTATCGTTTGCAAGGGCATGAGACTAGATTGTTAACAGGTACTGATGAACACGGACAAAAAATAGAACAAGCAGCAAAAATAAGAAACTCAACCCCAAAAGAATACGCTGATAAAATCAGTTCTGAATTTAAAAAACTTTGGGATGAGTTTGAAATCACTTATGATATATATGCAAGAACAACCGATACTAGGCATGTTGAATTTGTTAAAGCTATGTTTTTAAAAATGTGGCAAAAAGGAGATATTTATAAGGATGAATATGAGGGACATTATTGTATTTCATGTGAAAGTTTTTTTGCAAAAAGTCAACTTATAAACGAATGTGGATGTCCTGATTGTGGCAAAGATACTTCTTTATTAAAAGAAGAAAGTTATTTTTTTAAGCTTTCAAAATATCAAGATAAGATTCTTCAATGGTATGATAAAGAAGATCCTATCTTGCCTAAAAATAAAAAAAATGAATTGATTAATTTTGTCCAAAGTGGACTTAAAGATCTTTCTATTACTCGAACAAGCTTTGATTGGGGTATTGAAATCCCAGAAGAAATTAAAGACGATAAACACATTATTTATGTATGGCTTGATGCGCTTTTTATTTATATAAGCTCGCTTGATTATCAAAGCCAAGGAGAAAATGCTAAATTTTGGCCAGCCCACATACACTTAGTAGGCAAAGACATCTTGCGTTTTCATGCGATTTATTGGCCAGCCTTTTTAATGAGCGTGGATTTACCTTTGCCTAAATTTATCGGCGCGCACGGTTGGTGGACTAAAGAGGGTGAAAAAATGAGCAAGTCTAAAGGTAATGTCGTAAAACCTAAAGAAGTGGTAGATGCTTATGGCTTAGAGGCTTTTAGATACTTTCTGCTAAGAGAAGTTCCTTTTGGGAATGATGGTGATTTTAGCGAAAGTGTTTTGATTAATAGAATCAATACAGAACTAGGCAATGAATTTGGCAATTTACTCAACCGCATCATAGGAATGAGTATAAAATATAATCAAGGTAATATTTCTCAAGAAGGCGTTTTAGAATTTTATAAAAACGAACTTGATACGGCTAAAGAGCACTTAGATAACGCTATAAACTTTTTAGAAAACCTACAATGTAATCGCTATCTAGAAGAGCTTTTTAAAGCCTTAAGTGTTGCAAATTTAGCCATTAGCAAATACGAACCTTGGAATTTAATCAAAGCAAATAAAATCAAAGAAGCCAATGCTCTTATAGGACTTTGTGCAAATATCTTAGCTAAAACAAGTCTTTTATTAAGCCCTACTTTGCCAAAATCTTGTCAAAAAGTAGGTTTGGCTTTAAATTTTGAAATTTCTCCTACAAACTATCAAAAACTTATCTTACAAAATGAACTTTTAGATTTTAAGGCTAGCGCCTGTGAAGCTTTATTTCCAAAAATAGAAAAACCTCTCTTATCTCAAGAAGAAAAACAAGAAGTCAAAAAAGAAGAAAAGCCTAAAATCAAAATCGATGATTTTGCAAAAATAGAGATTAAGGTAGCCAAGGTGATTGATTGTCAAAATATAGAAGGCAGTGAAAAACTTTTAAAATTTAAACTCGAACTTGACAATAAAGAAATTCGTCAAGTGCTTTCAGGTATTGCTAAGTATTATAAAGCAAGCGATTTGATAGGAAAGCAAGTTTGTGTTATAAGCAATCTTAAAAAAGCTAAGATTTTTGGACATGAAAGCGATGGTATGATACTTTCTGCAAAAAGCGGGGATAAACTTGTGCTCATAAGCCCTGAACAACTTGTAGAAAACGGCTCTTTAGTAGGCTAGGATGAATATTAGCAATCTAAGCGAACTCATTCATGCAAATATGCTTAATGAAGGCAGTGTTTTAAGCGTTACAGGCTTTGCATTAAGTCTTCATGAGCTTAAAAATGGCTTCGCTTTTTTTAGCAATAATAAAAAAGAGATAATCCAAGCAGTGCAAAAAGGCGCATTTGCTATTATTTCAGAGCATGAGCTTTGTATTGATGATAAAGAAATTTATTATCTTCAGGTGGATAATCTAGAATCAGCCTTAATTAAACTCTTGCGTTTTTTATGCGAAGAAAAAGAGTGTGAATTTATAGCACTTCAAGCTTATGAGCTAGGAATTTGCAAAGCATTTTCTTTAAACATTTTAAAAGGAAATATATTTGTAGATTTTAACTCACTTATCAAGGCTAAAAAGGGTGAAATTTTTTGTTTTAGCGATGAGAATTACTTACTTCAACTTTGCGCATCTTTAACAATCCTAAAAGAAGCAAATTTTACCCTACTTTCTCGCTCTAGCTTTTTTTTTACGACTCTAGTTTGTGATAATTTGTATTTTAAAAACTTAAATCTTCCCTTTATTTATGCCAAAATTTTTGCAAAAATTATGTTTTATCTTAAAGAAAAAAATACAAAAATGAGTTTTGATTTTAATAAAATAGATGATTTTAAAATTTATTTCATGGATGAAAATTTTAATATTTCTGAATTTGGCTCAAGTGCAAGAGCATTTATCATCGTAAGCAATCAAAATACCTTTGATTTTTGGCAAGAAAATTTTAAAAATATAAAGGGTTTTAAAACCGCTTTGCATAATTCATTATTCTGCGATTTTTCATACGACAAACTTTTAGATTTTAAAAACTTAAAAAATTTTAAATACTGCCTGCTTTTAGAAGATTATGAAGCTTTTGAGCGTGAATTTAAAAATGAAGAAAATCAATCTCCAAGCTTATTTTTAAACTGACTTAAATCAACCCCCTCACATTCTAACAAAAATCTTTTTATAGCAAGACCGCCATTATATCCACCCAAGCCATTACTAGCTATAACCCTATGACAAGGAATAAAAATAGGAATTAAATTTTTAGAGTTTGCATTACCCACTGCGCGAAAAGCTTTGGGATGGTTGATATTTATAGCTATTTCTTTGTAAGTAACAAGCTTTGCATAAGGGATATTTATCAATTCTTTATATACTTTTTGTTCAAAATCACCCCCTTGTATCCATAAAGGTGTTTGAAATTTTTGAAGCTTTTTAGCAAAATAAAGTCTGAGTTCTTCTTTGGCAAATTCAAGCAGGGGACAAGTATTTTCAATATCCAAACGATCGCAAAAATCGATTTTTGTTAAGAAATCTCCATTGCTATGTAGAGATAAGTAACAAAATGGTATTTTATAATAAACTTTAAACATATTTTATCCTTTAAATAGTTAAAATTATACTAAAAAATATTTAAGGAGTAAAAAATGTCTTTTATGCAAGATTACAATAAGCTTGTTGAAGAAAGAGCAGCTTTGGGTATCCCACCCCTTCCTTTAAATGCAGAACAAACTAAAGAACTTTGTGAACTTTTAAAAACCCAAAATGATGAAAAATTGGTATCTTTATTGCAAAATCGTGTCAATCCAGGCGTTGACGATGCAGCCTTGATAAAATGTGAATTTCTAGATGGAATTTTAAAAAATAAATTTCAAGCTCCAGCCATAGATAAAAAACTCGCTTTAAAAATGCTTGAAACAATGCTAGGTGGTTATAATGTAAAAGTTTTAATCGATGCATTAAAAGATGAAAGTATAGCTAGCGATGCAGCAGAAGTACTTAAAAATATCATCTTTGTACATGATAATTTCCATACCGTAGCAGAACTTAGCAAAAGCAATAATCATGCTAAAGCTGTTTTGGAAAGTTGGGCAAATGCAGATTGGTTTAATAAAAAAGAAAAATTACCTCAAGTGATTCAATGTGTAGTTTTTAAAGTAGCAGGAGAAACCAATACAGATGATTTAAGCCCTGCTGGTGATGCTTTTACAAGAAGCGATATCCCTTTACATGCTAATGCTATGCTAAAAGTAAGACAAACAGGTTCTCTAGAAAAAATCAAAGAACTCAAAAAAAGTGGTCGTGAAGTCGTATATGTGGGCGATGTCGTAGGTACAGGTTCAAGTAGAAAATCTGCGATTAACTCCATACAATGGCATTTAGGAAAAGAAATTGATGGTGTGCCAAACAAACACAGTGGTGGTATAGTAATGGGCTCAACCATAGCTCCGATTTTCTTTAACACAGCTCAAGATAGCGGTGCTTTACCTATTATTTGCGATGTGTCCAATCTAGAAATGGGAGATGAGTTTGAAATTCACCCTTATGAAGGAAAGATTGTAAAAAATGGTTCTGTTGTTGCAGAGTTTAAACTCAGCCCAAATACCATCTTAGATGAAGTTAGAGCAGGAGGAAGAATTCCACTTATCATAGGTCGTGGACTTTGTGCTAAAGCTAGAGAATTCTTAGGAATGGAAAATGAAAATATCTTTACTAAGCCAGAACAACCTGAAGCTTCAAGCGGTGGATATACTTTAGCTCAAAAAATGCTAGGGCGTGCCTGTGGAGTTGAAGGTGTGCGTCCAGGTATGTATATAGAGCCTCGCACACTTACTGTAGGTTCTCAAGATACTACAGGTCCTATGACAAGAGATGAGATTAAAGAGCTTGCAAGCTTAGGATTTAATGCGGATTTTGTAATGCAAAGTTTTTGTCATACTGCTGCTTATCCAAAGGTTAGTGACTCAAATTTGCACAAAACTTTACCTAATTTCATGACAAGTCGTGGTGGAGTAAGCTTAAAACCAGGCGATGGGGTAATCCACTCTTGGCTTAATCGTTTTGTTTTACCTGATACAGTAGGAACAGGTGGAGATTCTCACACTCGTTTTCCTATAGGAATTTCATTTCCTGCAGGAAGTGGACTTGTAGCTTTTGCTGCAGTAACTGGCTCTATGCCTTTGAATGTACCTGAAAGTGTTTTGGTGCGTTTTAGCGGAGAATTGCAAGCTGGAGTTACCTTAAGAGATCTTGTAAATGCTATACCTTATTATGCAATCAAACAAGGACAACTTACTGTTGAAAAGAAAAATAAAAAGAACATTTTTGCAGGAAAAATTTTAGAAATAGAAGGCTTGCCAAACTTAAAAGTAGAACAAGCTTTTGAACTCAGTGATGCAAGTGCTGAAAGATCTGCAGCTGCTTGTAGTGTAGATTTAAGCATAGAAAGTGTAAGCGAATATATCAAATCAAATATTTCACTTATAGAAGCAATGATAGAAGCAGGATATGAAGATAAAGCCACTCTTGCTAGAAGAGCGGATAAAATGAGAGAATGGCTTAAAAACCCTACTCTTTTAAGAGCAGATAAAGATGCAAAATATGCGTACATTATCGATATTAATCTTAACGATATCAAGGAGCCAATTCTAGCTTGTCCAAATGACCCTGATGATGTGGCAACCTTAAGCGAAATTTTAGCCGATGATAAGCGTCCAAAAAATATCGATGAAGTTTTTGTAGGCTCTTGTATGACAAACATAGGACATTATAGAGCTTTGGGAGAAATTTTAAAAGATAAAGGCATACTTAAAACCAGACTTTGGGTAGTGCCTCCAACAAAAATGGATAAAGCACAACTCACCAAAGAAGGTTATTACAGCATCTTTGGCGCAGCAGGCGCTAGAATAGAAGTTCCAGGTTGTTCGCTATGTATGGGAAATCAAGCAAGAGTAAATGATGGTGCTGTTGTCTTCTCAACCTCTACAAGAAACTTTGACAATCGTATGGGTATGGGTGCTAAAGTATATCTAGGAAGTGCTGAACTTGCAGCAGTTTGTGCGATTTTAGGTAAAATCCCAAGCAAAGAAGAATATTTGCAAATCGTAAGCGATAAATTAAGCGATGCGCACAAAGCAAATATTTATAAATATCTTAATTTTAATGAAATTGATAATTTTAAACTAGATAATTAATCCAAATTTAAAGCAGATTTGGGTTAAAATTATAGATTAAAATTTTCAAAGGATAAAATTGAGATTATTATTTATTTTATTTTGTTGTTTTTTAGGTTTAAAGGCCGAAAATTTAATTACTTGTGATTATATAAAAAATAACAAAGCCCAAGTTTTTCAAGATAGTCCAAAGCAAGACTATCTTGATATTGCTTCTACTTGTGATTTTTCTTTAAAAAATCAAGCTTTTACCAAAAGACTTTATCAACTCGCCAATGAAATTCGCGGTGGAAATGCTGCTTGTAGTGGTATTGAATATTTTCCAAAACTACAAGAATTTGACTTTTTGCTTTTAAAAATTTCTATTGATCCTATAGAATATCAAAAAGGTCTAGATGCTCCTGAAAATTTAGAAAAAAAATACACTCTTTTAAGATCTTATTTTAGATATTGGGCTTATCAAAGTATAGGAAATTTTAGACTTTATCAAGAATTTTGGCAAGAATACAATAATGCCATAGAACCCTTAGAACAATATTTTGAAAATAATTTCAAATTCGACAAGGGTAGCAATATTTACTATACCACCAATGCTTTAAATGAATTTTTAAATTGGGCTGTAGGAGAAACTAAAATTTACAAAGATATAAGTCCTTTAGCAAAAGTTTTATCCAATAAAAAACATTCAATAACTTATATCCAAGATTTTATTTATACCAATAATCTCAACCGAGATGAACTTACCATAGGGCTTCAAGCAGCCTTGTTAAACCAACGCAACAAAGATATTTTAAATCTTTTGATCCGTTTGGGTGCTAGAATCGATGAGGGTTATGAAAATGCTTTGTTTTATGCTTTAGAAAACTACGATAATACCAAATTTTTATTAGAACTAGGTTTAAATGTCAATAGTGCCAATACTTTTGGCAAGACACCTTTATTTTACGCTATAGAATTTAAGCGCAAAGATATTGTTTCATTGCTTTTAGAATATGGTACTGATGTTAATAAAAAATACATTAACGATAATGAAAAATTAGCCCTAAGCGCAAATATAGGCGGAAACACTCCTTATTTTATCACCTTTTGTGCTTTGGAGCACACTTCTAAAAATGTTCTTATGCATGCGGCCGCTTATGGAGATGTAGAAATTTTAAAAATGCTTGTTGCAAAAGGTGCTGATATTAACGAAATAGATGATTTAGGTTTTAATGCTTTAGATTTTGCCCTAGCAGCCAATCAAAAAGATAATGCTAATTATCTGCAAAGTCTGGGTTTAAAACCCAATGAAAATTTAATTTACGGAGGGAGTTTAGAATGAAAACTGCATTTATCACAGGAGCAAGCTCTGGTTTTGGGCATGCTTGCGTTGAAGCTTTTATACAAGAAGGATACAAAGTCATTGCTCTAGCAAGAAGAAAGGATCGTTTAGATGAATTAAAAGCCAAATACAAAGATCAAATTCACATACTTTGTCTTGATGTAAGAAAACAAGAAGAGATCTTTAAAGCTGTTGAAAACCTACCTAACGATTTTAAAGAAATAGATGTACTTTTTAATAATGCTGGTTTAGCTCTTGGCATAGATGAATTTGATAAATTAAGTATAGAAGATATAGACACTATGGTTGATACTAATATCAAAGGTCTTTTATATGTAGCAAAAGCGATCATTCCTATACTTCGCAAACAAAAAAGTGCTTATATCTTCAATCTTGGCTCTGTAGCAGCTAGAAATCCTTATTTTGGTGGCAATGTATATTGTGGAACTAAAGCATTTGTAGGACAATTTTCTAGGGCCTTAAGAAATGATTTAAGGGGAGAAAATATCAAGGTTACAAACATAGCTCCAGGGCTTTGCAAAACTGAATTTAGTGAAGTTCGCTTTAAAGGAGATAAGGCAAAAGCCAATGCAGTCTATGAAGGGACGCAATACATAAGTGCACAAGATATAGCAAAAGTAGTGATGTCAATCATCAATCTGCCAAGCCATATCAATGTCAATGAAATAGAATTAATGCCTGTTACTCAAACTTGGAATGGCTTTTATATAGAGCAAAATCAATGAGATTTTTAGTATTTTTCCTACTGCCTTTACTTGCATTTGCCAATACACATCAAGCTACGGCAAATGCAAATTTATTTGGAGTTTTCACTCTTATACCTCCTTTGGTTGCTATCACTCTAGCTTTTATTACAAAAGATGTGATCTTGTCTCTTTTTGCAGGAGTTTTAAGCGGAACCTTCTTGCTTAGTCTTGCTTCTAATATTTTTCAAGCCGACAGCTTAAGTTTTATTCATTTTTATAATACTGCGATAGATTCTTTTTCAAAAATTATTTCTTATATTTTAGAATCAACTTCAGATCCTGTAAATGCTGGTATCATCTTGCAAATTTTATGCATAGGTGGGCTTGTTGCACTTATCACCAAAATGGGTGGCGCAAAAGCTGTGGCTATAAAATTTGCAAAAAGAGCAAAATCAGCAGTATCGGCACAAGTAAATACTTGGTTTTTAGGTTTGTTAATCTTTTTTGATGATTACGCTAATTTACTCATCGTAGGACCTATCATGCGTCCTTTAGCAGATAAATTTAAAATTTCTCGTGAAAAATTTGCCTTTATTATCGATTCTACAGCTGCACCCGTTGCAGGGATTGCTGTGATTTCTACCTGGATAGGTTTAGAAGTATCTTTAATCAAAAATGCCTATGAAGATATAGGCATTAGCAATATCAGCGCTTTTGGGGTTTTTGTTGAAACCATACCCTATAGATTTTACAATATTTTTATGCTTTTCTTTGTTTTAATGACTGCGCTTATGGGGCGTGAATTTGGTCCTATGTTAAAAGCTGAAATTCGTGCAAGAACTACAGGACAAATCGCTCCTTTATCAAAATCAAGCACCCTAGATACCGCAGAACTTGAAGATCAGTTTTTAGCTCCAAAAGAAGATATTAAAATCCGTGCATTAGATGCTACGATTCCTATTTTAACTTTGATTGTTTTAGCTATACTTGGATTTTATTTTAATGGACTAAGTACTTTAGAAGGTGAAGAATTACTAAAAGCAAATGCAAATCCTTTATCTTTTGAAACCCTTAGGCTAGCTTTTGGAAGTGCAAATTCTTCTGTGGTGCTTTTTCAAGCCGCCTTATTTGCCGCTATTGTAGCAATTTTTATTGGAGTGTATCGCAAAATTTTTAATTTTAAAGAAGCGGTTGAAACTTGGATATATGGTTGGAAAACTATGATTTTTACCATAGTTTTACTTTTGTTTGCATGGTCGCTTTCAAGCATAGTAAAAGAGCTTGGAACTCCAGAATTTATCTCAAGCTTGCTCGCTGATAAATTGCCTGAATTTATCCTACCTGCTACCATTTTTGCTTTTGCTTCGCTTATTTCTTTTGCGATAGGAACAAGCTATGGGACTATGGGTATTTTAATGCCTTTGGCGGTGCCTTTAGCTTATAAGGTTGCACAAATAAATGCAATGGATATGGATGCAATGCATCATTATATGGTGATTAATATAAGTTGTGTCTTAACTGGAGCCATTTTTGGAAACCATTGTTCGCCTATTTCAGACAATGTAATCCTTTCATCAATGAGTGCAAAATGCGATCATATGGAGCATGTTCGCACTCAAATTCCTTATGCCTTATTTATTTGTGTAATTTCTTTATTTGCTGGTTATATACCTGTTTCTTTAGGGCTTAGTGTATGGTTGGTTCTTCCTTTAAATTTAATTCTTATTGCATTTTTGCTTAGAATTATCGGAAAGAAAGTTTCATGAGTCTTCAAGAATTTGGAAATTTTTTAAAATTAGAAGAAAAAGCTTCTTTTATAAAAGAATTTTTCAAAGATTTTTATCAAGGAAATTTCGAGCTTTTTTCTTCCAAAGATAAACATTACCGCACAAGAGCAGAGCTTTCATTTTATCATGATAAAGACGAAATTTATTATGCGATGTTTGAAAATAAAAAGAAAATCATCATAGAAAGCTTAGAATTTGCAGATGAAAAAATCACCGCTTTTATGCCCAAACTCTTAAAACAAATTCGCAACAATACAAATTTAAAAGAAAAACTTTTTGGTGTAGAGTTTTTAGCGACTAAAAACGAGTTAAGCACCACTCTACTTTATCATAAAAATATAGAGCTTATTTACAATGACTTAAATAATTTAAGCTTAGAACTTGATGCAAATTTAATCGCAAGAAGCAAAGGTAAAAAACTTGTTTTTAAAAAAGAAAATTTAAGACAAGAGCTTGATATACAAGGTAGAAAAATATTTTATGAATTTAACAATGATTGTTTCATACAGCCTAATACCTCCATCAATGAAAAAATGATAACTTGGGTGTGTGAAAATTTAAAAACCCAAGAAAGAAAAGACTTGCTTGAGCTTTATTGTGGATATGGAAATTTTACTCTAGCTTTAGCAATTTTTTTTAACAATGTACTAGCCACTGAAATTTCAAAAAGCAATATTAATTTTGCCTTGCTTAATTGCAAGATCAACAATATCTCAAATATCCATTTTACAAGACTTTCAAGCGAGGAATTATCCCAAGCTTTAAAAAAAGAAAGGGAATTTTTTCGCTTAAAAGATATTGATTTAGATAATTTTAATTTTTCTCATATTTTAGTCGATCCACCGCGTGCAGGACTTGATAAAAGTGTGATTGATTTAATTAAAAATTATGAAAACATCATTTATATTTCTTGTAATCCTATCAGCTTGAAAGAAAATTTAAAAGAACTTGCTCTTACGCATAAAGTTGAAAAATTTGCGCTTTTTGATCAGTTTGTTAATACTCCGCATTTAGAATGTGGAATACTTTTAAAATCTTTACATTCTAAGCAATCTTCAATTTGAAAGTTGATAAATTATAAAAAATAATAATTCATCAACTTAGCTAAAACCACGATAAAAATACAAAGCATAAAAACAAAAGGATGTATAAAACGCGTTAAAGGATTTTTTCTCTTTAGCACAAAATGAAAAAATAAAGAAAACACCACTAAAGACAAAATACTAAAGGCTAAAATCAATTTTATCAAAAAAATTAAATTTAAAGGATTAAGATGAAAGCTTATCATCGCACCACCACTTAAAAATAGCAATAATACGATAAAAGGCATAATCTTAACACCCACGGAAGAAAAAAGATTTTTATCAAAATTTGGATTTTTTCTCTTAATTGTATTGAGTATAAAAATATCGACAAATAAATAACCTATAAAAAAGATTGCACAGCTTAGATGAATGATTAAAATATAAGGATAAGCTTGAACCATATTTCACTCCTTTTTTAATAGCTTTTAATATTCTAGCAATTTTTTATCTTTAAAAAATTCACTTTAGTTAATTTTATATAAATATATTTTTAAATTAAAATCTATTTTTAAGCGAAATAAGATTATGATTAAATTTTTAAAATTTTTATATAAAGTAACAACGATGGATGAAAATTTAATCATAGATAAAATACTCAACAACACAAAAACCATTGCCATAGTAGGACTTAGCCCCGATGAAAGCAAGCCTTCTTTTATGATAGGACAATTTTTACAAGAAAATCATTATAAAATTTATCCTATATATCCTAAATGTGATGAAATTTTAGGAGAACGCGTTTATCGAAGCTTAGATGATATCGATGAAAAAATAGATCTTGTTTTAATGTTTCGCAAGGGCGAATTTGCCTCTTCATTACTCCCAAGTATTATCCGTAAAGGAATTCAAAATTTTTGGCTGCAGCTTGGAATTTGCAACAATGAAGTTGCTAAAGAATGCGAAAATTTAAAGATTAATTTTATACAGGATAAATGCATTATGCGTGAATTGCCACTTTATCAAGATAGGATAAGCAAATGTTAGAACTGAACAAAATTTATCAAGCCAAACAAAAAATTGCTGATTTTGTAAGCAAAACTCCTTTTATACACTCTTCTTTTTTAAGCGAACTTTGCAAAAGTGAAGTGTATTTAAAAAATGAAAATTTGCAAATTACAGGAGCTTATAAAATTCGCGGTGCATATAACAAAATAGCTAATTTAGACCCAGAAGCTAAAAAAGCAGGAGTTATAGCTGCTAGTGCTGGAAATCACGCTCAAGGTGTTGCCATAAGTGCAAAGAAATTTGACACAAAAGCTATAATCGTGATGCCAGAATCCACCCCTCTCTTAAAAGTTTCTGCTACCAAAAGCTTGGGTGCAGAAGTTATTTTAAAGGGTGATAATTTTGACGAAGCTTATGCTTTTGCAACAAACTATGCGAAAGAAAATGGATTAAGTTTTATTCATCCTTTTGAAGATGAACTTGTAATGGCAGGACAAGGCACACTTATACTTGAAATGCTTGATGATGTAAGCGATCTTGATACCATCATAGCTCCTGTAGGTGGTGGTGGACTTATTAGCGGTATAGCAAGCGCTGCAAAGCAGATTAATCCCAATATCAAAATTATTGCAGTAGGTGCTAAAGGAGCTCCTGCAATGCATGATAGCTTTAAAGCAAAAGAAGTTAAAAACTCTAAAAGTGTCCGTACTATAGCAGATGGTATTGCTGTACGCGATGCTAATCCTATTAACCTAGGTATCATCCTTGAATGCGTGAATGAATTTGTTCAAGTAGACGATGAAGAAATCGCTAATGCGGTATTGTTTTTGCTTGAAAAACATAAAATTATAGTTGAAGGCGCAGGTGCTGCAAGCGTAGCCGCCCTACTTCATCAAAAAATAGATATAAAAGATTCTAAAAAAATCGGCGTTGTTTTAAGTGGCGGCAATATCGATGTGCAAATGCTAAATATCATCATAGAAAAGGGTCTTTTTAAAGCTTATCGTAAAATGCAAATCAATGTTACTTTAATCGATAAACCAGGAGCCCTACTTAATCTTACAGATAGCTTAAAATCAGCCAATGCAAACATAGTCAAAATTGATTATGATAGATTTTCAACAAAGCTTGATTATGGCGATGCTATGATTTCTATTACCTTAGAAACTAAAGGCAAAGAACATCAAGAAGAAGTTAGAAATATCTTAAAAGATAAAGGTTTTGATTTTTACGAAACTTTCTAATAAGAAATTCTACTCAGATAAAGTCCACAAGGCGGGGCTAAAAAATGATTGTATTGTTTTTTAACTTCGATTTGCTCTTTTAACTCTTCTATACTCATCTTATTTTCTAAAACTTTTAAAACACTCGCAACCATTAGTCTTATTTGCGCCCTTAAAAAACCATTAGCCTTAAAACGAAAAATGGTAAAATCCTTATAAGAATACGCTTTAGCTAAAAATATTTCTCTGATAGTCGTTTTATTATCTCCTCCGCTCTTGCAAAAGAATTTAAAATCCTTAATACCTACAAAATTTTGCAAAACAAGATCAGCCTTTAAAACATCAATAAAAGGATAAAAATGAACATAAGAAGCTAAAAAAGGATTATAAACCCCGTGATAAAAAATATAGCGATATTCTCTACTTTTTACATCGTATCTTACTTCAAAATTTGAAGGCATGATTTTTAAATTTTTAACATGTATAAAAGGATGAGAAAATTTATTGATTTGTTTTTTAAGATAGTTTAAATCCCTAAAATGCTCCCCGCATTCCACGCAAGCAACAGCATAGCTTGCATGCACCCCTTTATCTGTGCGAGAAGCCATCAAAACAGAGGAAAAAATTCCAAGATGACTTAAGGCATCTTGCAAGGCATCTTGAACGCTTTTTTTGTGAGGTTGGGTAGCTGAACCTAAAAATTTCGATCCATCATAGGAAAAAATAATTTTTAATTTCATCAATAACGACTCAAAATCATCTTTTTAAAACAAACAATAGACGCAATAAAACTTAAAGCAAATATTCCAATACAAGCTAAAATAGGAGGCTGTGAAAAAGAACTTAAAAGCCCAAAATACACAGCAATAACCCCAAACATCCCAAAATAAATAAAACCTTTTTCATAACGATAAGTTACTATACCAAAAGAAAGGGCAAAAAGCGTACTTGCGAGTGGAAATAATGCTATGGTTACATAGATTACAAATTCTTTCGCGCGTTTGGGATTTGTATTTAAATCATTCCAATACTCATAAAATTTTTTAGTTTGTAAATTTTGATCATTAAATTGTGTATTGACTATAAGCTTATCAAAATTTCCAATAAAAAGCGTTTGGCCATTTTCAAAATTATACATTTTGCCATTAGAAAGCTTAAAAGCAAAGCTGTCTTCATTTCTTTGTGCTGTTGCTTCTTTTGCGATAATCAATTGCTCTTTGTCTTCTATATTGCGTTTTGGATGATACATGATGATATTTTCATATCTATCACTTTCTTGCTTCTCAATAAAAATCATCCATTCAAGAAATCTTTGTCCAAATTCACCCGTTTTATAATTAAATTTAACCTGAGTTTTTTTAAAATTAACAAAATTATCTTGCAATTCAAACACTATAGGTATCATAACCAAAGCTATAATTAACATCAATGCACTTACTAAAGCGGCGATTTTTAAAAAAAACTTAGCTAAAATTTTAGGTGAAAATCCCAAGGTAAATAACACTATGCTTTCATTCTCTCTAGAAAGCCTAAAAAGAGCCAAAGTAAGAGCGATAAAAAAAGCTATAGGCAGGGTAAAAATAAGAATTCTAGGCAGCATAAAGCCGTATAATTTAAGCAAATCTACAAAATTAATCTCTATACTAGAAGTAAGCTTAGCAAGTTGTATAAAAAAAACCATAGAAACTATAGTAAAAAGCACAAAAAAAATCGATAAATTTGTACTTAAAAATTGATTTAAAACATATCTTAAAGCAAGTTTCATATTAATTCCTGAACAATCAAATATATCAAATATATCACAAAAGCAGCATTGATAAAGGGTAAAAATGCTAGTTTTGTATTTTTATTATGGATAAAAAAGGGTAAAGACAATAACGAAGCAAGAAAAAGAATTATAAAAGCACTCTTAAAACCAAATACCCCTGCCATACTAGCAAGGATAATAATATCCGCATCACCTAAATTTTCTTGTATGTCTTTTGTTCTAAAATTTTTTAAAAATGCTATAAAATTTTTAAGTAAAAACAAAAAACCAGCAAAAATAAAAGCTTGAACCATAAATCCATTTTGAAAATTTTCAAATATAAAAAAATACGCAAATTCATTGCTATTAAAAGCAAAAGAAAATGCAATAAAAAAAATCAACCAAAGCAATTTTTGAGGCACAGCTTGAAATTTTAAATCTATGCAAGAGAGTGCAAATAAAACAAATAGAAAAATCAGTAAATGGATAAATTCCCCTATATTTTGGCTTAGCAAATAAGCAATCCATGCAAAAATCATCCCCAAAACTTCAGTCAAAAAAACAGAAAAAGGAATTTTAATATGACAAGTTTTGCACTTAAAGCGAAGAAAAATATAAGAAAAAATGGGTATTAATTCCAAAGGCTTAAGTTTTTGATAGCAAGAAAAGCAATAAGAACGCAAGCTTAATAAGGGCTTGTTTTCACAAAAACGCATTGTTAAGCTCATACAAAATGAACCCAAGCTCGCTCCTAAAATAGCTAAAATCAAAAAAGCTATGGGATTATTTTCCAAAAGTTCTCTCTCTTTTTCTAAATTCTTTTATAATTTTTTTAAATTCTCTTTTTGTAAGAGAAGGAAATAAGGTTTCGCTAAAATAAATTTCTGCATAAGCACATTGCCAAAGCAAGAAATTAGACAATCTTTTAGCATTTCCCACACGAAGCATCAAATCCACATCCAAAGGCAAATCTAAATTATCGCTTATGTTTTTTTCATTGATTTCCAAGCCTTTTTCAATCAAGCGTTTAACCGAACGCACGATTTCATCTTTTGCTCCATAACTGATAGCTAAATTCACACAAAGCAAATCACAGTGCTTGGTTTTTTCTTCCACAAGGGCTATTTTTTCTTGTAAATGTGTATCAAGTCTTGATAAATCCCCGATAGCTCTTAATCTTACATTGTTTTTTTCAAATTCTTTTAAGGCTTCGTCCAAACAACGATCCAAAAGCTCAAAAATAAATTCAATCTCATCTTGAGGTCTGTTCCAATTTTCCGTGCTAAAAGCAAAAAGACTTAAATTTGAAATTCCCTCCTCTACACAAGCTTCCATCAGCTTTTGCATGGTTTTAACACCTTGAGAATATCCAAGCTTAGCTAAAAAACCTTTTGCCTTAGCCCAACGCCTATTGCCATCCATTACAACAGCAAGATGTTTTAATTCATTCATTATCACCCTTTAAAATCAAATAATTTTTTAAATACAAATAAAGGTTGTATATTTTTATCTTGCAAAACATTAAATTGCAAGTGCTCGTTTAAAAATTTTTGCACCTTAAAAAAGGGGGTAAATATCGAAATTCCACCCTCATCGATCAGAATTTTCAAAGCTCCAAAAACGCTAAAATAAAGATAAATTTCTAAAAATTTAACCCTTTTTTTCATCTGAAACAAACAAGCCTTACCCTTAAAGATAAAAGGGATATGATAAATATTTTCAAAACTTGCAAAAAGCATTTCTTTTAAAATATGATATTTATTTTTATCTTTGCACTCTAAAAGATTTGAAATAATATATTTTTTATAATCAATCCTACCCTCTAAAATTTCAACCATCAAAGATAATCCCTCTTCAAAGGGATGAAAATCAGGCCTTTTAGATAAATGCTTAAATGCGATCGCGCCGCCTTTTTCTATATAAAGCTCGGCTAAATACTCAGCTCCAATTTCTAATTCTATCATGCTTTTGGTTTGAATTTTTCTATGATTGAGCAAAAGTGTGTAGTGTGCATAGCCTGATTTTGCTAAAACTTTCATTTGTATAGGTAGGGTTGAGTTTATCATATTCATATTTTTTCACACCAAGAAACCAAATCAAAAGCCAAATCTTCCTTGCTTTTTAAACCACTTTTTTCTATCTTATTTACTGTAATAAAATGAATTTCATTCTTAGAACTTCCAAAATAATTTTCCTCTTCTAAGATATTTAAACAAACCATATCAAGTTTTTTATCATTAAGCGATTTTTTCGCATTTTCTAAAGCATTTTGAGCGTCAAATTCCATCTTAAAGCCTATTTTTTTACCTTTAAAATTTAAATTTTTAAGCAAATCCTCATTTAATCTTAAATGCAAATTTAAACCCTTTAAATGCTCATTTTTTTTGATTTTGCCTTTTTTAAATTCAGGTATAAAGTCACTTACAGCTGCCGCCATGATTAAATAATCTTTGTTTGAATTTTGCTCTAGCAATTCTTTTAATTCTCGCGAGCTTTCAAAACTCTTAAGAGAATAAGGAGTATCAAAATAAACCGAACTCAAAAGCGTTACTTTAGCCCCCAAAAAATAAAACGCATCAGCGATTGCCTTTGCCATTTTTCCACTTGAAAAATTACTCACACAACGCACATTATCAATCTTTTCTTTTGTGCCGCCACCTGTGATAACTACACTTTTATCGCACCAAAACTTTTCTTTTAAAAGTTCTCTTTTGACGATATTAAAAATATTCTTAACTTCAGCTAAGGCTCCTACGCCTTCATCTTTACAAGCTAAAACTTTACAAATAGGCTCTATAATCAAAGCTTTATTTTCTTTAAGTATCTTTAAAGAATTTTGCGTGCTAAAATGATGAAACATATTTGTATTTGCCGCAGGAGCTATGATAAGAGGTTTATTTGCTGCGATTAAAGTTTGGATAAAAAGATTATCCGCTATACCAAAAGCAAGTTTATTGATAGAATTAACACTTGCAGGAGCAAACAAAACAAGGTCTACATCCTTACTAAAAGCTATGTGATTGTTTGAATTTTGCCAACTTTCATTTTCCTCGCATAAAACTTCATCAACCAAGGCTTCAAAACTCATTTTGCTAGCAAATTTTAACAAACCATTAGAAAGCAAAACTTTCACCCTAAAGTCTTCTTTTTTAAACAAAGAAATAAGCTCGTAAGATTTATAAAAAGCTATGCTACCGCTAATGGCTAAAAGTATGGTTTTCATTTTTGAAATTTCTTGTAATAATAATCTTTTATCATTTTATGCTCTGCTCTATTGATAAACAAAGCACCTTTTTCTACATTGACACTTACTGTGCTTCCTGCTGCTATGATTACTTCATCTTCGATTTTTACAGGTGCGATAAATTGCGTATCAGAACCTACAAAAACATTTTTTCCTATGATGGTTTTATGCTTTTTTACCCCATCATAATTACAAGTGATAGTCCCACAGCCTATATTGGTTCCACTATCTATCTCACAATCTCCCAAATAGCTCAAATGCCCTGCTTTTACGGTATTTAACTTTGCATTTTTGCATTCTACAAAATTTCCTATATGAGTGTTTTTTAACTCACAATTTGGACGCAAATGTGCCAAAGGCCCTACATCGCTATTTTCTACGATGGAATTTTCTATCACGCTTGAACTTTTAATGATAGAGTTTATAATCTTACTTTTGCCCTCTATCCTTACATTTTCATATACTTCACATTCACCTACAAATTCAACATCTGCACCTATAAAAGTGCTTTGCGGTAAATGAAAAATCACACCCTGTTGCATCCAGTATTTTTTAATTTTTTCTTGCATGAAATTTTCAGCTATACTGAGTTCAAATTTATCATTAATCCCCATAAATTCATCTTCATCTACAAAAACTGCTTTAATCATCACATCTTTTTCTTTTGCTAGTTTTACAATGTCGGTTAAATAATACTCTTTTGCCGCATTATTGTTATCAATCAAAGGTAAAAGCTCTTTTAAAAGTCTCGAGTCAATCACATAAACCCCAGCATTGCAAGTATTTATCTCTTTTTCTTGCGTATTTGCATCTTTAAATTCAACAATTTTTTCAACGCTATCGTTTTTTATCACCACCCTACCATAACTTTTAGGATCTCTTGCTTTAAAAACTGCTAGATTTAATTTTGCATTATTACTCAACAAAGCTTCCAAACTTGTTTGCTCAACCAAAGGCATATCCCCGCAAAGAATTAAAACTTTTTCATTTTTAGGCCTAAATTCCTTTAAAGCGCCTGCAGTGCCTGGGAAATTGATCAAATCTTGTTCTAAAATTTGCGTTTTAGGAAAATGTTTTAAAATTTCTTTTTCAACGCGTTCTTTTTGATGAGATAAAACCACGCTCACATCTTCACTTATAGCAAAAGCTTTCTCTAAGATATGTAAAATCATGCTTTTTTGACACAGCTCTTGCAATACCTTTGGTTTTTGTGATTTCATTCTTGTTCCAAGTCCTGCTGCTAAAATCAAAATGGAAGTTTTCATTATAAAAAGCCTTTTGAGGATAATTTTATTTTAATTTTAACATTTTAAAGTTAAATTTTTCTCTAAATTAAAACAAGTTAAACTCTTTTTTAGTGAGTAAAAGTTAAAATTAAGTTTCATTTTTTAATCAAGGTTTATTTTTGAAAAAAATTTTAACATTATTGTTTATCAGCGGTTTTTTTAGCGTTATTTTCGCTGCCGAAGCAACAATTCCTACAGTAAATTTAAGCCTAAGTGCTCCTGATACTCCTAATCAACTTGTTACAACATTAAACATAGTCATAGTCTTAACCATACTTGCATTAGCTCCAAGTATAATTTTTGTTATGACTTCTTTTTTACGCTTGATTGTAGTTTTTTCATTCTTGCGTCAAGCTATGGGAACTCAAAGTATGCCGCCTAATACCATCTTAGTAACCTTGGCATTGATTTTAACCTTTTTTATAATGGAGCCTGTGGCTACAAAGTCTTATAATGAAGGCATCAAGCCTTATTTAGCAGAGCAAATAGGCTATGAAGAAGCTTTTGCAAGAGGTGTGAAACCTTTTAAAGATTTTATGCTTAAAAATACTCGCGAAAAAGACTTAGCTTTATTTTACCGCATACGAAACCTGCCTAATCCTAAAACCATAGATGATGTTCCACTTACGGTTTTAGTTCCTGCTTTTATGATTTCAGAACTTAAAACTGCTTTTGAGATAGGCTTTTTGATTTATTTGCCATTTTTGGTTATCGATATGGTTGTGAGTTCGGTTTTGATGGCGATGGGGATGATGATGCTTCCTCCTGTTATGATTTCATTGCCTTTTAAACTTTTGATTTTTGTATTAGTGGATGGATGGAATTTGCTAGTGCAAAGGCTTGTGGAAAGCTTTGTAACCTAAGATTTATAAAATCTTAAAAACAAAATTCCAAGAAAAAGATACAAAAGCAAAAATAATTCTAAAGTTAAAAGCATATACAAAAACAAGCCTTTAACGCAAAAAAGAGCTATAAAAACAACAAAAAGAATTACTAAGGCTGTTCGCCCTAGAAAGACTTTTTCTAGGGTCTTGATAGAATAAAAAGTAAAATCTAAAATAAGAGTAAAAATAAATTCTAGCATTGTAAAATACACCCAAAAACTAAGCTTGGTGGCATCTTGCAGCCATCATGTCAATTTTTGAATTGTAAGTACTTCCGCCCGGTGCAGGTACATTCGCAACCCCAGCACCTACTACCCCCAATCTTATTCCATAATTTAAAATTAAAGGTATAGCTCTATCTTCTTGATAAGCATATTTGCAATACTCCCTAGCTGCGTTTAGTACAGTGCAAGATAAAAACAAAAATAACAAAAAAAATGCAACTTTTTTCATTATCTTAAATCCTTTTATTTAAAATTTAGATAATGATATTGTATATCAAAATTTATAAAATTAATATTAATTATCAATATTTTATTAAAAGCCTACAAGAAAAAAGTGATATTATTTTGCTTAAAAACTTCTTTAATGTCTTTTAAATACTTATTGCCCAAAAAATCTAAAAAGCCATTTTTCCTACTCTCATCAATGAAATTATCAAGCTTGTCCTTTAAAGCTTCATCACCTCTTCTTACAGCTATACCCCAAAACTCAGGATTTTCTTGAAAAGGCGCTAAAATGGCTCTGGTTGTATCTTGATGCTTTTGCCAAGTCCGATAAATCGTAAGTTGATCATAAAAAAATCCATCAGCCTTGCCTTGAATCACTTCCAAAATAGCAGCATTTTCTTTATCAAATAAATTAATAGTTGCATTTTTTAAATTTTTAACCGCATATAAATGCCCTGTAGAACCACGCTTTAAAGCCAAAACTTTGCCCTTTTTATCTAAATCTTTGATATTTGTAATATCAGAGTTCAAAGGAGTTAAAATAGCCAAATTTGCCTTAGCATAAGGAATGCTAAAATCCACCACTTTCTTTCTCTCATCGGTAATTGTCATAGAGGACATAATAAGATCTATCTTGGCTGTTTTTAAAGCAGGTATTAAACCATCCCAAGCGATATTTTTTACTACAAGTTTATAGCCGTTTTTCTTTGCAAAAGCTTCTAAAAAATCCACGCTAATTCCACTTGCTTTGCCTGTTTTATCGCTCATTTCAAAAGGCGGATATCCAAGCTCCATTCCTACAACCAAATCTTTTGCACTCAAATTTAAAGCAAAAAAAGAGATAAAAATCAAAATAATTTTTTTCATAATTTCCTTTCAAATTTTTTTGTAAAAAAATTATACTAATTTTATCTTATTTTATTATTAGCAATTTATTTCAAACTTAAAAAATTAATACTTCCTAAACCCTAGTTTGTCCCAAAAGATTATTAAGTCTATCCATTATAGAATTAACATAAGAGTCTATACTTTGGTTACTTGCTTTCCAACCATTAGCCTTTGCTTGATTAAACTGATTATCAAACCAAGCTCCACCATAACCTATGCTTGTATTTTGCCAAGCAACTCCTTTATCCATTGCATATATATCTGCATCAAGCCAACCATCTTGTGCATAGCCTTTTAACAAACTTGCAAAATCAACCTTACCTGTCATAATGTCATCTAAGGAAGTTAATGATCCATCAAAGCTTTCTTTGGCCATAGCTTCAGCATAAGACTTAGCTATAGGATTTAATGTTGCACTACCTTCTCTTGGCAATACACCTGTTGATTTTAAAAAGCTCATAAACAAAGCTTCTTTAGAATAACTTCCATCTTCATTTTGTGGATAAACTGACATATCAGGATTAAAAGTATCTATTGCAGTGTCTTTATCTAAATTTTGAGTTTGCATACTTTGCGGAGTGAAATTTAATGGTTGTAAGCCTATATTAATATGCCCAAACATTCCTAATTGTTCTGCTTCATTATATCGTTCTTGTGTATTATAATAGTTTGTTATTGTTAGCTTATCATAATTTTTCGGCATAATACCTATAGTTTTATCAGATGATAATTCACTAATTCCCTTAGGCATAGAATTTATATCTGTTTCAGTGAAACTTGTTTTATTGGTATCATTAAAAGTATGATTAACAATTTGATTAAATTGATTATAGTATTGTTTTATGGTTTCAGCCATATCTATGTTTGTATAATATTTATCTATACCTAAATATTTTTTTATATCTGAAGTATAAGAGTTATTTTCAGCCTTCCTCTCTATCTCATCTAAAGTAGATTTATGTATCTTAAAATCTTCAGGTAATCCCGCAGCTTTATTAAAATCACTTCCCATATAACCATCTTTATCTACACTATAACCATAGGCTGTATCAGTGCTTAAATCTACTTGTTTATATTTTAGAGTATAAATAGAGTTTTTAAATTCACTTGATATATCATAATTAGGAGAACTTGTCTTACTACTTATACTAAAATTAGTATTATTGCTAGTATTTGTTGTATTAGTAGAATTTAATATTTCACTTCTTGCTAGAGTTTGTGAATTTTTACTTTCTATATCACTTAACTTGCTGGCATTTTGTTTTAAAAAAACATTAGCAAAACTTATTTTAGAATTTTCTTTACTTTCTTTATTAGCTTTTGCTTGTGAAAGTATAGAACCATAGTTTGAGTTATCATTGATGCTAAAGATACTCATATTAATTCCTTAATTTAGATTTTTCTGCCTTCAACCTAAATATATTAAAATAATATAAGCAAGATCTGTTCCACTTTGGAATAAAATGGAACAGAGAGTGAGAATTAATATTTACTTCTGAATTCGTTTAGAATTTTATAAGCAGGGCTATTTGCATAAGCCCAAATATTTGTGCCTGAACCATATTTACTTGAAAAATATTGTAAATAATAATCTTTTTGATTATTTACATAGCGGTATTTGGCTACGATATAACCACTAGAATAACCTAATGATTGTGTAACCGCATTTGAATCCTGATGAAAACTGTCATTCATCACAACATATCCATAAGAACTTAGAGAACCTGCACCATAATCAAAGGCACTATCTCTTTTAAAATAATACCCACCCTTAACCTCTTTCATCTCATCAAGGCTAAGGACTTTAACACCTGCACTATTATCGCTAATTGCTCCATTACTGACTTTAGCAAGAATATCTTCTGCAAAAGCAGAACTTGCTAATAAAGCACCTAAAGCTACAACACTTAGTAATTTTTTTAACATTTTAGCTCCTTGTTTTAAAATGTAATATAATTCATTTTATCATAATAAATGTCCTAAATCAAATTTAATCAAAGTATTATGTTATAGATATTTAAAAAATATATATAATGATTTTATGGTATTTGTGAAAGTTTTTTATTTTTTAAAAAAATGTATAAAATTGTAATAAAGCTAATCTAAAATATAAACAAATAATTTTTTATATTGTATTACAATTTAACTCAATTAATCTTGCAATGGACAAGTGTTAGGAATAATGAGATTAAAAGATGGATAATTTATAAAAGAAAGGAATAAAATATAAAGAATATACTAAAAATTTGGAACGCTCCTTGCTTAATTTTTCAAAGCAATATTTTAAAAGGTAATAAAATGAAAAAAATTATTCTTATTTTGGCAGTTTTAAGTGGTTGTCTTTTTGCTAGCGATGAGCTAAATATCGATAGCTTGTTTAAAAAGCAAATAGGCTTAAGAAGCATTACAAGTTTATCCTTGCTTAGCACAGGAAATCCTCACTCTTATTACATTTATCCAAATATTGGAGTAAATGGAGATTTAAATGTTTGGAATGATACAAAGCAACTTTATTTGAATCAAACTTTTATTTATACGCTTACACCTAATTTCGATTTACTTATTTCAGGCGGTGGAAATTATGCAAGACAAGAGTATAACAATATTATTTCAGGTGCTTTTACAAGCAAAAATACTTTAAATTTTGATTCTTTATGGATAGGCTTTATTTATACAGGAGAAAGCATTGCTGACTTTGTTCCGCAGATTAAATTTCAAACAGCGATCATTCAAAGAGAAAAAACAGTTTTGCAAACTAAAAACTTTTATTTTCAATCCCAAAACTTAGAGGCAAGTTTAAGAGGATATAGCGATCCAGTGGTATATAGTATTTATACAGGATTTGGTTATAACGCCCAAAGAAAATTTAAAATCGCAAAAATAGATTATGGCAATAGTATTTACTTTGGTGGAAATTTATCTATAATTTTAAGCCCTAAAATTACTTTGGATTTAGGAGCAGAACAAAGATTTCAAACCGAACAAAAAATCAATGGTGTAAAAAATTCAGAAATCAGATCAATTCCTACAATTAGTGGCGGTTCTACTTATAGCATAAATCAAGATACTGCTGTTTCAGTCAGTGCAAGTCTAGGTGGAAGCTCTGCTGCTCCTGATGCAATTTTTGGTATCAATCTATGGAAAAAATTCTAAAAATAGCATTAATGGTTGCTCTTTTGCCTTTGTTTTTAAAGGCAGAATTTGTAGTTAAGTCTTACCAAGAAATCAAAAATGAAAAAGTTGTAAGGCAAAATTATGAAGAATCTTGTGGTGCTGCTTCTTTGGCTACGCTTATTAATACACTTGATGATAATAATTTAACAGAATTAGATTTATTAAAAACCATGAGTGGACAAAAACTTTATACAGATATGGTAAGCTTTGCAGATTTAAATGATGCAGTAAAAAAGCTTGGCTATGAAAGCAAGTCTTATAAAGTCGATAGAAAGATTTTAGAGAATATTATATCTGTTCCTATTTTAGTTAAAATTGAAGATGATCCACGCTTTCCACATTTTGTGGTGATTATAAATCATAAAGGTAATTATTTACAAATACTTGATCCAAGTTATGGAGAATATATCAGTTCTAAAAGAGAATTTTATAGTGTTTGGGATAGATACAATAAAGGTGGATTTGCTTTAATTGTTAATCCTAAAAAACAACTCAAAGATTACAAACTCAATTTACCCAAACCTTTAAATTTCGAAATAGAACATTTTGGATTTTAATATCGCAATTAAGCGATATTAATTTCTTTTTATTTATTTCCTAAACCCTAGTTTGTCCTATAAGATTATTTAATCTATCCATTATAGAATCAGCGTAGGAATTAATGGTGCTAGGTTTTGCTTTCCAGCCATTGGCAATGGCTTGTTTAATTTCAGCATCTAAAGCCCAATTACCCATAGCAGATTCTTTAGGAATGTTATTTTCATACATATATAAATCACCTTCTTCTATGCCACGCTCTGCCCAGTATCTAAAAAAGCTTTTAAAGTCACTTTTACCTGTCATAATACTATCTAAGTGTATGGCTGGACCACTAAAACTCTCTTTAGCCATAGCTCTATTATAAGCTTCTACTTTTGGATTAAGTGTGGTTTTTAGACTCTCAACAGGTTGTCCACCTTGAGATTTTAAAAAACTCATAAACAAAGTTTCTTTAGAATAGCTTCCATCTTCATTTTGTGGATAAACTGACATATCAGGATTAAACTGCCAATCTTCACCTTTAGAAACATTTTTGATTTCTTCTAAGGATAAACCTAAAGTCTCAGATGATAATCCTTTGATCATACATCCTGAATCAAGCCAAATTTCATCAGCTTCTTTTGCTTGTTCAGGGGTTTTATAAACATTTGAAATTAAAGAATTTGAAAAATCTCTTAGGTGAGTGATATTCATTCTATTGCTTGGATCATTAAAATCCATCGATTTTATTCCATTTATAGCATACCCCTTAGGCATAGAATTTATATCTGCTTCACTAAAACTTGTTTTATCATTTGGAAAACTTTGACCTAAAGCATTGGAAAAAAGATTATAATATTGTTTTATGGTTTCAGCCATATCTATATTAGTATAATACTCACTTACACCAAAATATTGTTTCATATCTGCAATATAAGGTTCATTTTCAGCAGCTTTTTTAATCTCATCCAAAGTAGATTTATGTATCTTAAAATCTTCAGGAAGTCCCGCAGCTTTGTTAAAATCACTTCCCATATAACCATCTTTATCTACACTATAACCATAGGCTGTATTGGTAGAAGTATTACTTATATCTACTTGTTTGTATTTTAGAGTATAAATAGAGTTTTTAAATTCACTTGATATATCATAATTAGGAGAACTTGTTTTAGTAGCATTATTAATACTAAGGTTAGTATTGCTACTATTTGATATATTAGTAGAATTTGAATTATTACTTAATGCATTGTTGTTACTTAATATTTCACTTCTTGCTAGAGTTTGTGAATTTTTACTTTCTATATCACTTAACTTGCTGGCATTTTGTTTTAAAAAAGCATTAGCAAAACTTATTTTAGAATTTTCTTTACTTTCTTTATTAGCTTTTGCTTGTGAAAGTATAGAACCATAGTTTGAGTTATCATTGATGCTAAAGATACTCATATTAATTCCTTAATTTAGATTTTTCTGCCTTCAACCTAAATATATTAAAATAATATAAGCAAGATCTGTTCCATTTTGGAGTAAAATGGAACAGAGAGTGAGAATTAATATTTACTTCTGAATTCGTTCATGATTTTCATTGCATATTGTCCCCAACTTGTAGAATAATTAGGAAAAATTGTCCCTAAAGTTCCATTGTTATAGCTTTGCAAATAATAATCTTTTTGATTATTTACATAGCGGTATTTAGCAAGAACCTTGCTATTTGAACTTATTTGCAACTGACTCTTGTCTGCATCGGTTACAACATAGGCATAACTTCTAATACCTGCAATATTATCATACCTACTATCTCTTACAAAATTGAACCCACCCTTAACCTCTTTCATCTCATCAAGGCTAAGAACTTTAACACCTGCACTATTATCGCTAATTGCTCCATTACTGACTTTAGCAAGAATATCTTCTGCAAAAGCAGAACTTGACAATAAAGCACCTAAAGCTGCAACACTTAGTAATTTTTTTAACATTTTAGCTCCTTGTTTTAAAATGTAATATAATTCATTTTATCATAATAAATGCCCTAAATCAAATTTAATCAAAAATCTTTGAATTTCGAAATAGAACATTTTGGATTTTAATATCGCAATTAAGCGATATTAATTTCTTTTTATTTATTTCCTAAACCCTAGTTTGTCCTATAAGATTATTAAGTCTATCCATTATAGATCCAACATAAGAATTTATACTTTCACTGCTTGCTTTCCAACCATTAGCTTTTGCTTGATTAAACTGATTATCAAACCAAGCTCCACCATAACCTATGCTTGTATTTTGCCAAGCAACTCCTTTTTCCATTGCATATATATCTGCATCAAGCCAACCATCTTGTGCATAGCCTTTTAATAAACTTGCAAAATCTACTTTGCCTGTCATAATGTCGTCTAAGGAAGCTAAAGAGCCATCAAAGCTTTCTTTCGTCATAGCTTCAATATGTGCTTTAACTAATGGATTTAATGTTGTATTACCACCTTCTAAAGCTTCTCCACCGCTAGATTTTAAAAAACTCATAAACAAAGCTTCTTTAGAATAACTTCCATCTTCATTTTGTGGATAAACTGACATATCAGGATTAAAAGTATATTTTGCACTATTTTCATCTAAATTTTGAGTTTGCATACTTTGCGGAGTGAAATTTAATGGTTGTAAGCCTATATTAATATGCCCAAACATTCCTAATTGTTCTGCTTCATTATATCGTTCTTGTGTATTATAGAAATTTGTTATAGTTTGACTATCTAAATTTTGAAACATAAACTTAAAATCCGTATTATGAATACTATACCCCTTTGGTAAAGAATTTAAATCTTCTACACTAAAGCTAGTTTTATTAGAATTACCAAAACTATGATTTATAATTTGATTAAATTTGGAATAGTATTGTCTTATGGTATCGGCCATATCTATGTTTGTATAATAATTTGAAACGCCTAAATCGTTTGCAGTGTGTTCTTTAAAACTTGTATTGAAACTATATATCTCATCCAAAGTAGATTTATGTATCTTAAAATCTTCAGGAAGTCCTGCAGCTTTGTTAAAATCACTTCCCATATAACCATCTTTATCTACACTATAACCATAGGCTGTATTGGTAGAAGTATTACTTATATCTACTTGTTTGTATTTTAGAGTATAAATAGAGTTTTTAAATTCACTTGATATATCATAATTAGGAGAACTTGTTTTAGTAGCATTATTAATACTAAGGTTAGTATTGCTACTATTTGATATATTAGTAGAATTTGAATTATTACTTAATGCATTGTTGTTACTTAATATTTCACTTCTTGCTAGAGTTTGTGAATTTTTACTTTCTATATCACTTAACTTGCTGGCATTTTGTTTTAAAAAAGCATTAGCAAAACTTATTTTAGAATTTTCTTTACTTTCTTTATTAGCTTTTGCTTGTGAAAGTATAGAATTATAGTTTGAGTTATCATTGATGCTAAAGATACTCATATTAATTCCTTAATTTAGATTTTTCTATTTTTTTATATAGATAAACAAGTTTTTAAACCTACTTATCCATAACCCTTAAACCCTAGTTTGTCCTATAAGATTATTAAATCTATCCGCTATAGAATCAGCAAAAGAATTTATACTTTCACTGCTTGCTTTCCAACCATTAGCTTTTGCTTGATGAAATTCTCTATCAAAAGAGATTCCACTGCCTACGTATACATTTTGCCATTTAACTCCTTTTTCCATTGCATATATACCTGCATCAAGCCAGCCATCTTGTGCATAACCTTTTAATAAACTTGCAAAATCTACTTTGCCTGTCATAATGTCGTCTAAGGAAATATCAAAAGAGGGATTTGCTTTCATTTCTAGCTCAAGTTTTGCTTCACGAACTTTTGCTTCAGGACTAAAAACAACTTGATTTGGAGATGGAAAAGGCGGATAGGATTTTAAAAAACTCATAAACAAAGCTTCTTTAGAATAATTTCCATCTTCATTTTGTGGATAAACTGACATATCAGGATTAAATTCACCTTCATTTGAAGGTCCTTGCTCCATGCTTTGCGGAGAAAAGTCAAGTTTCATAAGGTTCATACCCAAATTCATAGTAGAATACTTAATCGCTTGTGCTTCGTGAAATTGTTCCGCATTAAATATATTTTTTACAATTTTTTCTTTGTTTTCATTACGACCATAATTTAGTCCTTTTGGTAATTGCTCTAAATCAGCTTCGCTAAAACTTGTTTTATCATTTGGAAATGCACTTATTACTTGATTAAAACTATTATAATAGGATTTAACAATAGAAGCCATATCAAAACTATCATAATAATTACCACTAGTTTCATCAGCCATACCATGTTGATTAAATCTCTCTATCTCATCCAAAGTAGATTTATGTATCTTAAAATCTTCAGGAAGTCCCGCAGCTTTGTTAAAATCACTTCCCATATAACCATCTTTATCTACACTATAACCATAGGCTGTATTGGTAGAAGTGCTTATATCTGCTTGTTTATATTTTAGAGTATAAATAGAGTTTTTAAATTCACTAGATATATCATAATTAGGAGAACTTGTTTTAGTAGCATTATTAATACTAAGGTTAGTATTACTACTATTTGATATATTAGTAGAATTTGAACTATTGTTTAATGCATTGTTGTTACTTAATATTTCACTTCTTGCTAGAGTTTGTGAATTTTTACTTTCTATATCACTTAACTTGCTGGCATTTTGTTTTAAAAAAGCATTAGCAAAACTTATTTTAGAATTTTCTTTACTTTCTTTATTAGCTTTACTTTGTGAAAGTATAGAATTATAGTTTGAGTTATCATTGATGCTAAAGATACTCATATTAATTCCTTAATTTAGATTTTTCTGCCTTCAACCTAAATATATTAAAATAATATAAGCAAGATCTGTTCCATTTTGGAATAAATTATTTTCCTAAATAAATTCGCAAAGCCCTTTCATAGTCTTCTTTGGTATCAATCCCCATGCTACTAGTGTTAATTTGAAGCATTTTTATCTTTTTGCCATTTTCAATAGCTCTTAATTGTTCCAATTTTTCAGCTTTTTCAAGGGCGGAATTTTCCAAAGTGCAAAATTCACACAAAGCTTTAACACTATAAGCATAAATTCCTAAATGTCCTTTAAAACTTTCCTCATAGTCTGCCCTTTCGTAAGGAATTTTCGCTCTTGAAAAATATAAAGCAAAATCATTTTTATCGCAAACCACTTTCACCAAATTCGGATCGCTTGCATCATCTTTACTGATATCTTTATAACAACTTGCCATAAAAGCTTCTTGTTTCAAACAAGAATTAGCAAATTCTTTAAATTTGGCTAAATTCTCGCATTCTATAAAGGGTTCATCTGCTTGTACATTGATGATGATTTCATCATCTTTTAGACCAAGCTTTTTACAAGCTTCATTGATCCTATCTGTGCCACTTTCATGATTTTTGCTTGTTAAAACCGCTTTAAAACCATATTGTTTGGCAATTTCTAACACTTTTTCATCATCTACTGCTATGCAAACCTCATCCACACTAGAAACCTGTTTAGCAGTAGCGATAAACATAGGCACACCACCTATATCACAAAGAATTTTTTCAGGAAAACGCGTTGAAGCTAGTCTTGTGGGTATGATAATCATTTTTTAATCCATTCTAAAATTTCACCTTCGATATCTCCTATCTCGTAGACTTTTTCATCAGCATTTTTAAGATCAAAAAGCTCTAAAAGATCTTTTTTGATATCTACTTTAAATTCTTTAGCCAAAAGCTCAAAATCTGCTTTTTCATCCTTGCATTCTCTACCAAAAAGTGCTTTTACCATACTCGGAGTAAATTTAGTCCATTCTGCTGTTGAAGTAATAATACTTGGCTTTGAAGTATCAAGCATTTTAAAGCAAGTTGCTGTATGAGGATCGATTAAAATTTTACTCTCTTTAATAAATTTCATACATTCTTCATCAGTACAAAAATCAGCTTCAAAATCCTCTTGTAAGCTTTGCAATTCTTCTTTTTCTAATTTGAAATATTTCTCAGTTTTTAACAAATTCATCAATTCATTAGTCCTAAGATCTGAAAATTTAGAAAATAACAATCTTTCAATATTTGAAGAAATAAGTATATCCATAGCTGGAGAAATCGTCTTTTTTAAACTTCTATCCCTAAGATCATATTCTCCTTTGGTGAAAAAATCAGTAAGGATATTGTTAGCATTAGAAACAATTTTTATCTTAGAAATTTTAGCTCCCATTAATTTAGCATAATACGCTCCTAAAGCATTGCCAAAATTCCCACTTGGTATAAGAATTTCAATCTCTTCTTTAAATTCATGATAAAGTTTTAAGCTTGCATAGTAGTGATAGATGATTTGAAATAAAATTCTACCAAAATTTACAGAATTAGCAGCGCAAAGTCCGTATCCTACTTTGCTTAACTCGTCCTTAAAAGTTTCTTTTGCAAGCAAATTTTTTAAAGTGCGTTGTGCATCATCAAAATCTCCCCTGATAGCAAAAACCTTTAAATTTCCCTTATCTAAAGCTCTCATTTGAAGCTCTTGTATAGCACTTGTTCCACCTTTTGGATACATGCAAAGCACTTTAATATTTTCTAAATTTTCAAAGCTTTTAAGCGTTGCAGGTCCTGTATCTCCACTCGTAGCACAAATGATTAAAATTTTTTCATTTTGAGAAAATTCATTTAAAAGCACTCCAAAAGGTTGCAAAGCCATATCTTTAAAGGCTCTTGTAGGCCCATGCCAAAGCTCGTTGATGTATGTTTTATCTTTTATCTTTTTTAAAGCGATAGGTGAGTTTTTATCATCAAATTTTTCATAACTTTTTAAAGCTTTATCAAACAAAGCCTCATGTCCAAATTCAAAACTCTCTATCAACTTTAAAGCAAATTCTTTATAAGATAAGTTCGTGTATTTTTCCCCATCAAATTGAGGTAAACTTAAAGGCGAATAAAGCCCACCTTGTGGAGCATTGGGATTAACTAATGCATTTTTAAAATCTACTTTATTGTTTATATTTCTACTTTCAACTAGCAACATTAAAACTCCTTATATATTGATATAATTTTTCTTTGAAATTTTCTTTTAATTCTATATTCAATTCTATAATCTGACACTTAAATCCAAAATCCTTCACCTTAACATAATCCTTAAAAGTTAGCATTAAAGTATCACAATGATGTTTATCCAACAAAGCTTGCAATTCTTCTTTTTTAAATTCATAATGATCTTTAAAAAAATAACAAGCCCTAGCCTTTATAAAATGCTCATAAAGCCTAAAAGGCTTTGCAATCGCTGTAACTAAAACTGCCTTAGGATTTTCTTTTACATAAGAATAGCGTATAAAATCCCTACCCTCACAAGCTATAAAATCAGCTTTTTTTTCATAAAATTTAGGCAAACGATAAGCACCGCTTGGTAAGGTAAAATTAAAATAAGGCTTGATCTTGCTTTCAAGTAAAATATCAAATTTTTGGATATGAAATTTAGAAAAAGCATCATCTAAAAGCACTATTTTAGCCCCTAACTCAAAAGCTTTTTGAATTCCTGCTACCCTATCTTCACTTACAATCACACCCTTTACACACTCTTCAAATGCGTACTCCATCGCCTCATCGCCACTTTGTGAAACTTGAGCTAAAATTGCATTTTCATTTTTAACCACAAGCAAACCCTTGCTTTTACGCCTATAGCCTCTAAGCACTATAAAAACGCCTTCAAATTCCCTTGCTATAGCCTTGCAAATAGGCGTTTTTCCATTTCCTCCAAAGCTTAAATTTCCTACGCTTATAATGGGTTTTTTAAAATCAATCTTTTGGCGAAAACAAGTATTTAAAATCGCACATAAACCATAAAGCAAACTCAAAGGTAAAAAAATAAAAGCTAAACATTTTTGAAAAAAGCTGGGCTTAAAAAAATAATTATCAAGCCAAAGTTGATACTTTTTTTCTTCATTCATTATTTATTCAAACTCGCAATTTCAGGCATATTTCTTTTAAAAGCATTGTTTTTTATTCTTGATTGAAGCATATCTAATAATTTTTTATCTAAATTTTCTAATGCTTTCATATCTTGATTTTCAAGCGCTTTTAATCCTTTGTCTATAAGCTCATAAGAAAAACCCAAGTCTTTCTCATCACTTTGTCCTATCCAAAGATCCGCACTTGGAGCTTTTTGAATGAATTTTTCATTTAAATTTAAATATCTTGCTAATCCATAAATTTCACTTTTATAAAGCTCTCCTATAGGATTAAAAGCGTAAGCTAAATCTCCATAAATCGTCCCATAACCCAAAAGTAATTCGCTTTTATTTGAAGTACCAACCACTAAAGCTTTTTTTAAAGCAGAATAATCATAAAGCAAGCTCATTCTAATACGTGCAGCAAAATTTCCCCTGCTTAACTCATCTGTATTTTCACTTTGTTTTAAGAAAGCCTCTAAAATGTCTTGAATTTCTATGATTTTGTATTTTAAATTCAATTCTTGACAAAGTTTTAAAGCATCGTTTAAATTTTCTTGATTAGAAAATTTTGTAGGCATTAAAAGCGCAAAAACATTTTCACCCAAAGCCTTCTTACAAAGCGTCGCCACCAAAGCAGAATCAATCCCCCCGCTAAGTCCTAAAACAACGCCATTTAAGCCCGAGTCCTTAACCTTGTGCTGAATGAATTCACATAAAGTCTGAGAAATTTTTTCACAATCCATAAACTTACCTTTAAACAATCAATGTATAATTATAATTCATTTTAGGTTCAAATTTCAATAAAAAAGGCTAAAAATGCAAATTCTAAAACAAGCTTGCGGTCCTTATGAGACAAATTGCTATATTTTAAACACCTCTAAAGGGGATTTTATAATAGATCCTGGCGTTAATGCTCTAAGTTTTATAAAGCAATACGCTAAAAAACCTTTAGCGATTTTAAACACTCACGGGCATTATGATCATGTATGGGATAATGCTAGAGTAAAAAAAGAATTTGACATTCCTATTTATATCCATAAAAATGATGAATTTATGCTACAAGATCCTTTTGGAAAAGGTTTTGAGCCAAGTAAAGCTGATGTTTTAATCGAAAATGAAGATGAGCTTGAAATTTCTAACACTCGGTTTAAATTCCATTTTCTCCCTGGGCATACGCCAGGCTGTACCATGATAGAACTTATGGGTGAAAATTTGATGTTTAGCGGAGATTTTTTATTTTATAGAAGTATAGGAAGATGGGATTTTCCTTATTCAGATGCTAATTTAATGAAACAAAGCTTGGAAAAAGTGATGACTTATAAAGAAGACTTTAGACTTTTACCTGGACATGGGCAAGAAACAAGCCTTAGAGCTGAACAAGTGCATTTACCTTCTTGGCTTAGATATTTTTAAAGGTGATTTTTGTGAATTTAGATTTTGTGTTGCTTTGCTTCTTTGTTTTTTTAGATGCTTTTGCGCTTTTGGGCTTGCTCTTAGGAAATAAGAAAAAAAATCAATTCAATGATAAAAAATTTTATAAAATTTGTCCTTGCAAACAAATGGCAGAAAATGGCTCTTTAAGTACGATTTGTATTTATTCTGCTGTGGGTGGATTTTTTTATAGTGTATTGTCTATAGGTTATATTGGATTTGGCGATTTATTTTTAAATTTGATTTTCTTATTTACGCTTTTGAGTGCTTATATGGGCTGGAAGCTAAAACTTGATTAAACTCTGTTTTTATAATTGTTTTAAAAAATTTATTTTTATAAGTGCAAGTTTTTAAGCAAGCACTTAAAAAATAAATAATATTTTTTAAGTAAAATTAAATTTTTATCTTACTTAAAAGTCGTTCCACCATCTACGATGAAAGTATGTCCTGTTACCCAGCTTGCTTTATTTGAGCAAAGAAAAAGACAAGCACCAGCTAGATCTTCAGGCTGTCCCATACGATTTAAAGGACTTAAATTTATAGTTGCTTGTTTAACCTCTTCATAATTTGTAAAAGCTCTTAAAGCATCTGTTTCAATCGGCCCACCGCTGACTACATTTACACGGATATTTTTTTCTCCAAGCTCTGTTGCTGCATATCTTGCCATTGCTTCAACCGCAGCTTTTGCTGTGCCGTGTCCTGAGTAATTTTCTATATAAACCAAATTTCCAGTAGAAGAAATTGAAATAATACTTCCACCCCCTACTTTTTCCATTCTCTTAGCTGCTTCTTGAGCTCCTACAACAAAAGCATTTACAGTAGCGGTAAAGATATTGTTAATTCCTTTTGGTTTTAACTTCATAAATTTAGTATAGCCACCTACAACCGCACGTCCTGAAATGATAGCATTTGAGATAAAATAATCCACTCTATCAAAATCCACATCAATTTTTTCAAAAAGTTCTTTATAGGTTTCAGGTTCTAAGATATTAAACTCATAAGCTCTAGCTTTGATTTTATAATTTTTCTCCAAATCTTGAACCATTTCATCAGCAATTTGCGCATTAGAATTATAAGTAAAAGCTATATTTGCACCCACTTTAGCAAATTCATAAACTATAGCTTTACCTATCCCGCGAGTTCCACCGCTAATCACTAAAGTTTTTCCTTGAAATTCTGTATTCATTAAAATCCTTTGATCTTATATTTTTTCATCACTTCTTCAATTTTAGCAAAATTTTCCTTACTTGGAGAACAAAGAGGAAGTCTAAATTCCAAACTTTCAATAAGTCCTGCTATATACATGGCAGTTTTTATAGGGATGGGATTGCTCTCGCAAAATAAAATTTTATTGATATTATAAAGCTCATCATTAATCTTTTTAGCTTCTTTATAATTTTCTTCCAAAGCCAAATGAGTAAGCTTGCTAATCATATCAGGCAACAAATTTGAAGTAACTGAAATCACCCCTTTGCCCCCATTAGAAAGTATAGGATAATTGATCGCATCTTCACCTGAAATCAATATCATCCTTGGTTCATGCGCAAGCAAATCAACGCATTTGTCTATATTTCCGCTTGCTTCCTTAACCCCATAAATATTTTCACAATCTCTAAATAATTTAATAATAGTCTCAGTGCAAATTTCACAGCCTGTTCTTCCAGGGACATTGTATAAAAGCACAGGAATATCCACACTATTTGCGATCGCTTTATAATGCTCATAAAGTCCTTGCTGTGTTGGTTTGTTATAATAAGGAGCCACACTTAAAATTCCATCTGCTCCATGCTCTTTGGCAAATTGAGCCAAATCCACAGCTTCATGGGTAGCATTACTTCCAGCACCCGCTAGAACTTTAACCTTAGTTCCTTTACAAATATCTACTGCAATTTCAATACAAGTTCTATGTTCTTCATGGGTTAAAGTCGCGCTCTCTCCTGTTGTCCCAACAGGAACTACCGCATCGATGCCATTATCAATTTGTCTTTGTATCAATCTTGCATAACTTTGCTCATCTAACTTGCCATTTTTAAAAGGTGTAATCAAAGCTGTCATTGCTCCGATAATGATATTTTTATCCATTTTTAATCCTTTCTTAAAATCAATGTAGTCGAATTTGATCTATCAAAATATTTTTTAGCGCTTTTAACCAAATCTTGCTCGCACAAATGGGCTATATTGCTTTCATATTCTAAAAGAGGTTTTAAATCCCCTCTAGCCAAATAAGAACCATAAGTATTTGAAACCGCACTTGCTGTATCGAGTGAAAAGATAAAATCACTCTTGACATTATTTTTTACTTTTTGCAAATCCTTGCTCGAAAAATCGCCCTTTTTAAGTCTATCTATGATCTTCCAAAGCTCTTGTTCTACTTTTTCTGCTTTTACGCCCACATTGCAATTACAAATAAAAATAAACAAATTCTCATCTATACAATCATTTGCAAAAGAATAAAACTCATTGACTAAATTTAATTCATCGACTAAAATTTCATTCATCATAGAACTTTTTCCATTTCCTAAAAGTTCTGCTAAGGCATTTAAAGCAGGTATATCCTTATGTTTAAAATTAGGAATTTTAAAACCTATGGCAAGAAGTTCGGTTTGAGTTGGTTTTTTAATCTCTATCCTTTTAGCTCCATCTTGTTTAGGCTCTTTGGTATGAATTTTTGGAATAGGTTTAGTGTTTTTGATTTTTTCAAAATGTTTTTTGGCTCCACTAAAAACCTCTTCGCTATCAATATCCCCACTTACTATCAAAATAGCATTTTTAGGCTGATAATAAGTACTATGAAATTCTTTAATATCTTCTATGCTCCAATTTTCTATATCCTTAAAAAAGCCTATAGGGGTCCAATGATAAGGATGATACATAAAAGCGTGATTAAAAAGTCTAAAGTACAAATACCCTAAAGGATTATTATCCGTTCTCCATCTACGCTCTTCTAAGACCACACTTCTTTCGGGTTGAAATTCCTCATCTTTAAGGCTTAAATTTTCCATAAGCTCCGCAAAAAGCTCTAAGGTTTTGTCTAAATTTTTCTTAGAACATTTGATATAATAATGAGTATAATCAAAACCCGTGCTGGCGTTATCAACCCCGCCAAAGCCCTTAACTATCTCATCAAATTCCCCTGCTTTTAAATTTTTAGTGCTTTTAAAATTTAAATGTTCAAGCATATGAGCTATACCGCTTTTTCCCATGATCTCATTTCTTGAACCCACTTTATAAAAAATATCTACACTGATAACATCGCTGTTTTTATTTACAGGAAAAGTATAAACATCTAGTTTATTTTTTAGTGTAATTTTACTATAGTCTATCATTTTAAATTTACTCCCACCGCTTCGCTAATATGCATAAAACCATCTTGTTTTAATAATTCTATAAGAGTTTTATTAATATCTCTTACCAATGAAGGCCCCTTAAAAATCAATGCTGTATAAACTTGTATTAAATTAGCTCCATTTTTGATTCGCTCATAAGCAAGCTCGCCGCTGTCTATCCCTCCACTTGCAATAAGTAAAGTTTTTCCAAATAAAACCTTAGCAAGCTCTTTAAAGAAAATACCGCTTTTTTCAGTGATGAGCCTTCCGCTTATGCCGCCAAAAGTTCTGTTATTATCAAGAAGAGAATAATCTACACTTGTATTGGCTATGATAAAACCATCTGCTCCTTTTAAGATAGCATTTTCACAAAGCTTTAAAGCGCTATCTATAGGCATATCAGGAGCGATTTTTATCAAAATAGGTTTGTTAGTGATTTTTCTAGCTTCTTCAAGAAGATGACTTAAAAAATCATCATTTTGAAGTTCTCTTAAATTTTTAGTATTAGGTGAAGAAATATTGACGATAAAATAATCACACAAATCTTTAAAATTTCTAAATAAAGTAAAATAATCCTCCAAAGCTTTATCATTGCTTGTGATCTTATTTTTTCCTATGTTTGCTCCCAAAGGCAAAACAAAAGGATAAATTTTTGATAATCTTGCGGCGATTTTTTCTGCTCCTTGATTATTAAAACCCATTGCATTTTGTATGCTTTCTTGTTTTACAAGGCGAAATAAACGCGGTTTTTCATTTCCCTCTTGAGGCTTTGGAGTAAAGGTTCCAAACTCTAAAAAACCAAAACCAAGAGCCGCTAAAGGGCGTATCATGGTGGCATTTTTATCAAATCCTCCTGCTAAACCCACAGGATTATTAAAATCAAGTCCTAGTAATTTTTGTTTCAAGCTATCATCATTTACAATATAATTATAAGCAAAAAAGCTCAAAGAGCCTGGCAAAGTGGCATTTAAGGACCTTAAACTGCCCTCCACTAAGGCATGAGCATTTTCAGGATCAAGCTTAAAAAGTAAGGGTTTTATAAAATTATAAAGCATATTATTCCTCGTTTTTTTAAAATTTTAACTAAATTTAACTTAAAACTAGACTTTATCTACTTCTTTGTTTTTAAATTTCTGATAAAGTTCGCAACTTTGCAAAAGCTCTTCATTGCTTCCTATAGCAATCATTTGCCCCTGATCAATCACTGCGATCTTGTCTGCATTTTCTATAGTGCTTAAACGATGGGCAATCATTAAAACAAGTCTATCTTTTTTTAAATTTTCTATAGTCTCGATGATGGCTTTTTCACTTTCATTATCAAGAGCTGAAGTTGCTTCATCAAAAATAAGCAAATCAGGATTTTTATACAAGGCTCTAGCTATGGCAATGCGTTGTTTTTGACCCCCGCTTAAATTTTTACCATGCTCTTTTATCTCTGCATAAATTCCTCCCATTTCTTGGACAAATTCATAAGCATTGGCTAGTTTTAAAGCTTTGATAATCTTTTCTTTATTAGGCTCTTCGCTGTAGGCTACATTTTCAGCAAAGCTGTCGTTAAAAAGATAAATATTTTGTGTTACAAGGCCTATTCTATCATGCAAGCTTTCTATGCTAAATTCACTGATATCTAGATCATTTAATAAAATCTCACCCTTTTGCTTATCATAAAAACGCATTAAAAGATTGATGATAGATGATTTTCCACCCCCGCTTGTTCCAACAAGTGCAAGAATTTCACCCTTGTTAAATTCAAAATTAATATCTTTTAAAACACTCTTATAAGGATTTTCATAAGCAAAATCTACTTGTTTAAATTCAATCCTTGCTATACTTTCTAAGTTTTTACTTCCATTTAGAATTTGTGGCTCTAAATCAAGTAAATAAAAAGTCCTCTCGCTTGCTGCTATTGCGCCTTGTAGTCTACCATAAAGCGAAGATAATCTTTTTAAGGGTGTATAAATAGCAAAAAGTGCTGTAATAAAAGCAAAAAAACTACCCACGCTCATCGTACCATGGATCACTTCTCTTCCTCCGATGATAATTACCGCAGCCACTCCAAGCGATCCAATAATCTCCATAAGTGGACTAGTTAGAGCATCAATGCGAGTGGATTTTAAATTCAAACGACAAAGCTCATTGTTTTGTTTGGCAAATTTTTCGCTTTCTTTGTTTTGAGTATTGCTCGCCTTAATAAGCTCAATATTTGAAAAAATTTCACTCAGTCTTGAAAGCAAATCAGAATTTGTTTCTTGTATACTTCTAGCGTATTTTTTTAATTTTCTAGCAAAATGCACCAAGGGCAAAATCGCACAAGGTAAAACTACTAGAGCAAAAAAAGCCAAAATAGGACTTTGATAAAATACCACTATCAATAAACCCACAATGGTTAAAAGCTCTCTAAAAAAATCAGGAATGATATTAGAAACTATGCTTTGAAGAGCGTTAATATCATTAGTGCAACGACTTACTAGCTCTCCGCTTCTGTTGCGTTTAAAAAAATCCATATCAAGCTTTAAAAGATTTTTTAAAACCTTAAAACGCAAAATTCTTAAAGTATCCATTCCTATAAAACTTAAATAATAAGTTTGTAAATAAAAACCCAAATTCTTTAAAATATAAATAATAACAAGTAGAAAAGGTAAGGTATAGAGCAAGGCCTCATTTTTTTCAACAAAAATATAATCTAAAATAGGCTTTAAAGATGCGAAACTTCCAGCCGTTCCTATACTAGTAAGTATCATCCCAAAAATAGCAATGGCAAATTCTTTCTTGTATTTTTTATAAAAAGGCTTAAAACGGATTAAAACATCTTTAAGAGTCATATCTTTATGCATTTAAATTTTCTCCCAAATCGTTCCTTGCGGCGTATCTTGCAAAGCAATACCAAGCTTGAGCAAGTCTTCTCTGATCTGATCTGCTTTGGCAAAATCTTTATTTTTCTTAGCTTCGTTTCTTTGCAAAATTTGATCTTGAATTTTTTCTTTCAACTCTTTGGCGACACCCCATTGAAAATATAAATTTTCATCCATAAAACCAAAGCCAAAAATTTTAGCCAGTTCGCTTAAAGCTTCTTTGATTTTTTGTTTTAATTCTTTATTTTTACTTTGCTGATCAAGCTCTAAATTTGCATTAGTTATAAACTCATCTAAAAGCGCCAAAGCCTTAGAGATATTTAAATCATCACTTAAAACTTCTAAGATTTGCTTGGCGATATTGCTATGAATCTCTATATCATTTAAAATTCCAAAATCTGGGGTTTTTCCCACAGCAAGTCTTTTTTTAAGACGATAAAACTTATCCAAGCGTTTTTTTACATTTTCTAAATCATCTAAAGAATAATTAAAATGAGCTCTATAATGAGAACTTAAAAGATAAAATCTTAAAGCCTCTCCCATAAAATCTTTGAGTGCATCTTTTAAGAAAAAGCTATTGTTTAAACTTTTGCTCATCTTTTCTCCATTGATTTTTACAAAGCCATTGTGAAGCCAAATTTTTGCCAAAGTTCTTTTGCACGCACAACGACATTGTGCTGCCTCATTTTCATGATGAGGAAATAACAAATCCACTCCACCTGCATGTATATCAAGAGTATCGCCAAAAATAGAATCAATCATAGCCACACATTCAGTATGCCAACCTGGTCGCCCTTTTCCAAATTCACTATCATAAAAATTTTCATCGAATTTCCAAAGAACAAAATCACTCTCATTTCTTTTTTCAACTTCATTACTCAGTCTTGAAACATTTTCTTCTGTGTTACGATGAGATAAGCTTAGATAATCCTCATCTTTGCTAGTATCAAAATACACTCCATCTTCTAAAGTATAAGTAAAGCCATTTTTACTAAGCTTATGGATAAGATCTAACATAGGTTCTATATAATATGTCGCACGAGGTTTAAAATCAGGCTCTAAAACATTTAAAGCTTTCATATCTCTTTCGTAATTTGCTATATAAAACTCAACAAGCTCATTTAAGCTCTTACCGCTTTCACTCATTTTTTTTAAAATTTTATCGTCTATATCTGTATAATTTCTAGCAAATTGCACCCTATAGCCCAAAGAAAGTAAAACTCTACGCAACAAATCAAAACAAACACTGCTTCTAGCATGACCCAAATGCGCATCATCATACACAGTAGGTCCACATAAATAAATATTGACATTATCTTGATCAAGTTCGATTTTTTCTTTTAAAACGCTATCCATTAATTTCATCAAAACACTCCTTTAACACTAGCAACGATCCACAACAAAGCCTCTATAAGATAAGGCTTGATCTCATAAAGCAAAATTGTAAAAACAACAAGTCCTGTAATCATTAAAAAACAAAATTTAAAAGATATTAAAGCAAAAAAGTTCTTAAAACCAAATTCTTTGATATTGGCAATAAGCAAATAAAAAGCACTTAAAGAGCTTGAAAGCGCCACAGCTATAACCTTTAAACTCTCATCTTTGATTAAAAAAATAAAAAGCACAGAGCATAAAGCACTAATAAGCAAAGCTTTAAAGGCGATAAAAGCGGCTGTTTTTTGTTTGAATTTAGCATAAAGCCATAAAGAAAATAATTTTTGTAAGCCAAAAGGCAAAAGCCCTATCAAATAAGCGATTAAAACATAAGCTGTGATAATACTATCTTCGTGAGTAAAATTCCCTCTTTCAAATAAAAGCTTTGAAATTTCTAAAGCAAATACAGAACCTACAATACTTGAAACAATCAACAAAATACTTAAAACCGCTAAAGCTCTTTGCATAAAACTTAAGGCTAAATTTTCTTGATCGCTTTTTAAATGCTTTAAAATTTTAGGAAAAGAAACTTGAGTTAAGGCTATAGCAAAAAGAGCTAAAGGAAGCTGAAAAACGCGGTTTGCATAATAAAGATAAGAAATACTACCCGTCATTAAAAAACTCGCTATTGTCGTATCAAGCAAAGAGCTTATTTGTGTAGCAGAAGAGCCTAAAACTCCATGAAAAAAATTACTATAAAAACCCTCTAGTTTAGCCTTTGCTCGTCTAAATTTCACACTTAATGCCATAGCGCGTATCACAGGATTTTTTCGCAACACCATTAAATGCAAAATCAATTGTGCCACACCGCTTAATACAGTCGCATAAGAAAAATAATAAAGCGTATCTTGAGGAGCATCTTTATCAACAAAAAATGCGGCTATAACTATACTTAGATTAAACAAAGCTGCCGAAAAAGAAGTGATGAAAAATTTTTGTCTATAATTTAAAATCGCTCCTAAAAAGGTAACCAAAAAAATAAAAAACAAATACCAAAAATTAATCGCCACCAAAGGAGAGGCTAAAGCTATAGTATCGGAACTAAACCCAAAAGCAAAAAGCTTGGTAAAAAATGAAGAAAAAAAGCTTACTAAAAGACAAAATAAAAACACTATAACACTAAATTGATACATCACACTCACGCAAAAAGCGCCTTTTTTCTTTGCTTTGACAAAGTTAGGTAAAAAGCTTTGCCCAAACGCCCCTTCAGCGAAAATTCTTCTAAAAAAGGCAGGCATTTTTAATGCTACAAAAAAAATATCACTATAAATTCCAGCCCCCAAAAAAAGAGCGATTAAAACATCACGCGCTAGACCCAAAACGCGAGAAAATAAAATTCCTAAAGCATTGATAATAAAATTTTTAAACACTAAACTCTTCATAAATTTTCACAAAATTTCAAATATAAAAGCTATCATTTTAACTAAATTTGATTAAAAATTGACTATAATATTGAATTTAAATTAAACAATAAAGGGGAAAGTTTTGGCTTTAGATGAGAAAATCATTTCCTATACCGAAAATCCTTCTCGCGAACTTTTATCTGTAGCTTCAAGAACTAATATCGCTTTAAATGAACTTGATTTTCATCTTTTAGCTTTTTCGACACAATATTGTCTTGAAAATACCGAATGGATAAAAATCGCTGAAAAAGATCTCACTCTTTTTGAAAAAGATGAAGTATTTTTAAAAGAGGATTTGCAAATCAAACAAGAGTACAAAATCGAAATTTTTCATCAAACACGCCAAGATAAAACCGCAAATGCTATCAAGCTGATTGCTAATAAAAATTTAACAAAAATTGTCGCTCAAATCAATTTTAATGAGTTAAAATATCATGAAAAATTAACTTTTGAACTTTTGCAAATTATCTACAAAAAAATGTTAAAGCTTAAGTTTTTAATAGGCATTCGTATCTTTGATTTTAAAAAAGAACTCATCCGTATATGCAATGAACACAAGAAAAATACTTTAAATAAAACCTTGCAAATCAATGTAGCCAAAGGTGTTGAACCTATACAAAGCCAAGATGAAGCCTTAGTTTTGCTTTATAAAGAAAAGGCTAAAGATTATACTATAGATGAAAAACGCTCGGGTATTATAGCAGTTGATGAAAATGAAGTTGTATTAAGATATAACAAATTCAAGCAAGGCAAAGAAGGAAAAGACTTAAATTTACATACTTTAAAAGTTATAGATGCTAATCAAAACAAAATCAAATTTAACTGCTCCTCATTAGCATTTAAGACTGTAGAATACGAAGATTACACAGAATATTTGGCGCTAAAAAAGGGTTATGTAGTTGAAGATCAAGATAAATTTGATATTGCAAACTTGCTTGAATTTAATAATAAAGTTGATTTTAAAAATATAGGCATAATCCGCGCAGGATTGGATAAAAATGTAAAAATAAATATCAAATTTATATCCGATATGCAAGATGCTGTTAATTCAGGTGTAGGAATAGAATGCGAAGAACTCAATATCACAGGAAGCGTTGGAAGCAATACAAATTTAAAAGCTACAAGAATGAGAGTTGAAGGCACCACGCACACAAAATCTAAAATTTATGCCAAAGAAGCCTATATAAAAACACATCGCGGTTTTGCTCAAGCAGACAAACTAAACATAGATCTCTTAGAGGGTGGCAATATAAAAGCCAAGGAAGTAAGGATTAAAAAAAGCTTAGGTGGAGTGATAGAAGCAGATAGAATTTATATAGAACAATTAGAAAGCAATAATTCATGTGTGTTTTACAATAATGTTGTCATAGAACGCTTTGAAGGTGAAAATAATAAATTTCATACTAAAATAAAAAAAATGGATAAAGACTACGATCAAGAACTTTTAAAAATAAAGAATGAAATTTCATCTCTTCATCATAAAATAAGCAAACTCAAACAATACATTCTATCAAACAAAAACAATGTTTTAGATATAGAAAAAAAAGTCTTAGAGCTTAAAAATCAAGGACAAAATATACCAAGCCAATATGAAAAATTTTTAAAAAATTTCTCTATACAAAATGCAAACTTAAATAAACTTCAAAACCAAGAAAAAGAACTTTTAGAATATAGAAAAAAAATCCACGATGAGCTTTTAGCACTAGAAGAGGATTTATTTAAAGCTAAATTTATCAACAAAAGTGGAAAATGGAGCGATATGAATGAAATCAGATTTTCGCTTTTAGAACCTAAAGAAGATATTTTTTATTCTTCTTCCACTAAAGAAAGTGCAAAATTTATAGCTTTGAAAAAAATCATACAAAATAATCAAGAATATATAGAGATTGATAAAAAACTTGACTATGAAGAAAAGGATATAGAATGGTTGTTGCCATCGAAGGAATAATCACAAAAAAAGAACCCACTTTTGCTATCATAAAATGCGCTAGTGGTTTAAGCTATGGGGTTTTTATCTCACTTTTTTGTGCTGCTAAGCTTGAAACTCATCAAAAATACGAGCTTTTCATCACTCAAATCATCAAAGAGGATTCTAATAAATTCTATGGTTTTTTAGATAAAGATGAGCAAAAAATGTTTGAAATGCTTTTAAAAGTAAATGGAGTGGGCGCAAGCACTGCGATGGCTATATGCTCAAGTTTGGATGTAAATTCTTTTTATAAGGCTTTAAATTTGGGAGATGAGAGTGTACTTAAAAAAGTTCCAGGCATTGGTCCAAAAAGCGCCAAACGCATCATCGTAGAACTTGGAGATGCCAAAGTCCAACTCGAAAGTGTGAGCGATGATAAAAGCGAAGCCTTGGCTGCTTTGCTTTCTTTGGGATTTAAACAAGATAAAATATTAAGCGTTTTAAGTACTTGCAACGGAAAAGATACAAGCGAACTTATCAAAGAAGCACTAAAAAAACTAGCATAAGGAAAAATAATGAAATTAGCGATACTTTTTGGCGGAAATTCTTACGAACATGAAATCAGCATTGTAAGTGCTGTGGTATTAAAAAAAGTGATAAATACGGATTTGACATTTATTTTTTGCGATGAAAAAAGGAGATTTTATTTAATTCCTAGCGAAAAAATGAATTCTAAAACCTTTAGCGGTGGTGCTTACCAAAAAGAAAAGGAGTTATTTTTAAGACAAAAGGCTTTTTATCATAAAAGTCTATGGAGTGAAAAAAACTTAGATTTAGATTGTGTGATCAACCTCATCCACGGAAGAGATGGAGAAGACGGAAAGATAGCTTCTTTGCTTGAATTTTTTGATATCAAATTCATAGGTCCTAGGGTTGAAGCAAGTGTTTTATCTTTCAATAAAGAGTTCACAAAACTTTACGCACAAAGCGTTGGGGTTAAAACTCTAGATTATCAAATGCTTAGAAAAAGTCAAAAGCAAGATTTTACAGCTCATTTTCCTTGCATTTTAAAGCCTGCACGACTTGGGAGCAGTATAGGGATTAGCATAGCTAAAAATGAAAAGGAATTGGATTATGCTAAGGATGTGGGTTTTGAGTTTGATACTGATATTTTGGTAGAGGATTTTAAAAGTAACATCAAAGAGTACAATCTTGCAGGATGTATGATCAAAGATGAATTTATCTTTTCAATCATCGAAGAACCAAAGAAAAAAGAATTTTTGAATTTTGAGCAAAAATATCTTAGTTTTTCAGGCCATAACGAACTTATCGAAGCTGATTTGAGCGAAGAATTAAAGCAAAAGCTTAAAGATAATTTTGCCAAAATTTATAATCCTTTATTTAAAGGTGCTTTAATCCGTTGTGATTTTTTCATCCTAGATAATGAAGTTTATCTGAATGAAATCAATCCAAATCCAGGCTCTTTAGCAAATTATCTTTTCAAAGATTTTAACAAAATTATAGAGCAACTTGCTCTAAGTATAGAAAGCGAAAAGAAGATTAAAATCACTTATGAATTTTTACATTCTATTAATGGACAAAAAGGCAAATTATAAAGCTTTAAGAGAAAGTATGTTAAATTTTACATAAAATTTTATGTATTTTAGGAAAATTTATGCTTTCTTTTAAACAAGATGAAATCTATACCGCCACAGAAGTTGTGCGAAACTTTAGCCCTTTGATCGAAAAACTAAAAAAAAGCGAATCGGGCAAAATGGTCATCTTAAAAAATAATAAATTTGAGGCCGTTTTGCTCAGTATGAAAGAATTTGAACGCTTGCAAAATGCTATGCAACTCTTAGAAAATATTTACAAAAACCAAAAGGTTTAAGATGGCGCTTGTAAATGTGATTTATAATAATGATACTTATGAATTAAGTTATGAAATTTTAAATCAAGATAAGAAAAAATCTTTACTCATATTGCATGGATGGGGTGCAAATAAGGAGCTTATGAAGCAAGCTTTTTCTAAAAATTTAAATGATTTTTGTCAAATTTATCTAGATTTACCTGGTTTTGGAAATTCAAGTGCGCCAAAAAGTCTTTATAGTCAAGATTATGTAAATATCATAAAAGAATTTTTAAAAGAAAAAAAACTTGATATTGATATTTTTCTAGGACATTCTTTTGGTGGAAAAATAGCTGCTTTACTTGTTTTGGATTTTCAAAAAGCTCAACTTGTTTTGCTTTCAAATTCAGGCATACTTGCAAAAAAATCTTTTAAAGTGCGTTTTAAAATCATGCTGTTTAAATTTCTAAAAAAATTGGGTTTGGGTAGATTTTATCGTTATTTTGCAAGCAAAGATGGAGCAAATTTAAACCCTTTGATGTATCAAACTTTTAAAAATGTAGTAGATGAAGATCTGAGTCAAACTTTTGCTAAAATCGACAATAAAAGCCTTATTTTTTGGGGGATTGATGATAAAGCCACCCCTTTAAAAAGCGGAGAAGCAATGCACAAGCTTATCAAAAATAGCGAATTTTATCCTTTAGAAGGGGATCATTTTTTCTTTTTAAAACATTCTTTATTTATAGCCAATAAAATCAAGGAAAACCAATGCTAACCAATACACTTTATTTTATCAATTCTTTGTTTTTTAATTTTTGTGTAGCTTTTTATCTTATGAGCGCTTTACAATGGTATTCTTATAAATTTAAACGCGTATTTTTTCACTATCATAGACCTTTGTGGCATTTGTATTTTTTATTTTTACCTTATTTTTTCTTTTTGACTTTTCCTTTATATTCTTTGGCGTATTTTGCACTTATTCATACTCCGATTTTATATTTTTGGAATAAAAGCATAGATAAAAAACTCGTCTTTACAAGTAAGGTTAAATGGTTTTTTGTTTTCGTATTTATTTACAATACCCTTTTTGCCATACTTGCTTTGCGTTTTTCTTTTCTTTTTAATCTTTTTGCCCTGCCTTTTGCTCTTATAAGTCTTAAAATCTTTGAGCTATTTAGCAATTTATATTTTAAAAATAAAGCCAAAGCCAAACTTCAAAACAATCCACAATTAAAAATCATACTCATTACTGCAAGTTTTGGAAAAACAAGTATTAAAAATTTCCTCTATGAGCTTTTAAAAGATGATTTTAAAACCTACAAAACCCCTCGCTCTGTAAATACCCTACTTGGCATTATCGCAGATATCAATACAAATTTAAGCGATGATACACAAATTTACATAGCAGAAGCAGGAGCAAGAGTAAAAGGCGATATTGATGTTATAACGCGTTTTTTAGAGCCTCAAATTTGCATTGTAGGAGAGATAGGAAATGCGCATTTAGAGTATTTTAAAAATATAGAAAATACGCGAAAAACCAAACTCGAAGCTTTAAATTCCAAAAGATTAGAAAAAGCTTTTTTACATACTAGCACCCAAAAAAGCGAAGATGAGCTTATCTTGCTTTACGATGATAAATTACAAGACATTCAAGCAAGTCTTCAAGGTTTGGAATTTAAGATCAATTTAGAAAATAAAACATATGAATTTAAAAGCCAAATTCTAGGAGATTTTAATGCTCAAAATCTTTGCGCTTGTATACTTTGTGCAAATTATCTAGGCGTAAAAATAGAAAAAATTCAAAAGCAAGTTTTAAAAATCAATTCAGTAGAACATCGCTTACAAATCATCTCTAAAGAGCCTAAATTCATCATCGATGATGGTTTTAATGGAAATTATAAAGGTATGAGTGCAAGCTATAAGCTTTGCAAAAACTATAAAGGGCGCAAGGTTTTAGTTAGCCCTGGTATAGTAGAAGTAGATAAGGATGAAAATGTAAAATTAGCCAAAATCATCAATGAATGCTTTGATCTTGCCGTCATCACAGCACAGGTTAATGCTGATATCTTTAAAAAAGAACTTAAAATAAAAACCATCATACTCAAAGAAAAAGCAGATCTTGTTAAGGTTTTAGCAAAAGAAACCCAACAAGGCGATTTGATACTTTTTTCTAATGATGCACCTAGTTTTATGTAAGTTTATCTTGTGAATAATTTTAAAGATAAAGATATTTAAGAAAGATTTCTAATTCTTATCTTAAATCATCTTCTATTTTATTGTTAGAATTTTATGATAAAATCAATGCCACTTTTATAAAGTTTTCATAAATTTAGGAGTAAATTATATGCAAAAAAATTCTTTTTTAAAAATCTATGGGCTCATACCCTTTTTGCTTGTAGCTTTCATCAATGCTTTTGTAGATTTAGGGCATAAAATCATCATTCAAAATACTATTTATAAGGTTTATGAAGGTAGCACACAGCTTCTTTTAACAGCCATTGTTAATGCTCTTATCCTTCTACCTTTTATTTTAATGCTTTCACCCTCAGGATTTTTAGCAGACAAATATCCAAAAAATCTTATCATGAAACTCTCAGCAGCTTTTAGCGTTATGCTTACGATTATCATTTGTATAAGCTATTATAATGGGGCTTTTTGGACAGCTTTTACACTTACTTTCATCATGGGAATTCAAGCTGCACTTTATTCTCCTAGCAAATACGGCTTTATTAAAGAATTAGTCGGAAAAGATTTACTTGCGATGGGAAATGGTGCAGTTAATGCAGTAAGCATCGTGGCTATACTAGCTGGAATGAGTCTTTTTTCTTTAAGTTTTGAAAGCTTATATGATATAAATCATAACAGCTCAGAAGAGGTTTTAAAGCAAGTTGCACCTTTGGGATTTTTACTTATACTTTTTTCACTCATAGAGCTTTACTTAGCGTGGCGTTTACCTAAACTTAAAGATGAGATAAAAGAATTAAAATTTGATTCTAAACGCTATTTGAGCGGAAAATTGTTGATGAGCAATTTAAAACTTATTTTTGAAAATAAAGTAATTTGGCTTTGTATCGTTGGAATTTCGATATTTTGGGCGATATCGCAATTATATCTTGTAAGTTTTCCCGTATTTAGTAAAAATGAACTTTTTATTGAAAATACTTTTTTTGTACAAGTTTCTTTAGGATTTTCAGGGATTGGAGTCGTTTTAGGCTCTTTAATAGCGGGTAGGTTTTCTAAAAATTATATCGAGCTTGGACTCATTCCTTTTGGGGCTTTGGGCGTGTTTTTAATGGCCTTGATTATGCCCTATTTTACAAGTTTGATTACATATAGTTTTATCTTTTTTATCTTTGGTTTTTGCGGTGCGTTATTTATCATACCTTTAAATTCTCTTATACAATTTCATGCAAAAGAAAATGAACTGGGTAAAATTTTAGCAGGCAATAACTTCATACAAAATATCGCCATGCTTACTTTTCTTGTTTTGGCAACTTTATTTGCCAATTTAGAAATCAATGTAATTTATTTATTTTACTTCATTACACTTGTTGCTTTTTTGGGTGCGATTTATGTAGTCTTTAAACTCCCTTTTTCTTTAGTAAGAATGCTTTTAAGCATAGCATTTTTAGGACGCTATCGTTTGCTTGTGGAAGGCTTTAAAAATATCCCTGAAAAAGGCGGTGCCTTGCTTTTGGGCAATCATATTTCTTTTATCGATTGGGCTATAGTGCAAATGGCAATTCCTAGAAAAATTTATTTTGTCATGGAGCGAAGTATTTATTCTAAATGGTATATCAAAATTTTTCTTGATAAATTTGGTGTCATTCCTGTTTCAAGTGCAGCAAGCAAGGCTAGCTTAGAGCTTATTGCAGAGCGTATTAAACAAGGGGATTTGGTTTGTCTTTTTCCTGAAGGCGTGCTTTCAAGACATGGGCAACTCAATGAATTTAAAGGTGGATTTGAACATGTTTGCTCAAATTTAGAAGAAGATGATGGGGTGATTTTACCTTTTTATATACGCGGACTTTGGGGTAGCACTTTTTCAAGAAGTGATGAGGAGTTTTCAGCTAGAAATCGCACCTTAAGCAAAAGAAATATCGCTATAGCCTTTGGTGCTCCTATGTCTTTACATTCTAAAAAAGAAGAGGTAAAAGCTAAAGTTTTTGAACTTTCTTTTATGGCTTGGAAATCTCAATGCGAAGCAATGCATACCATAGCAAGAGCTTTTATCACCAGCGCTAAGAGAAATCTTAGTAATATAGCTATAATCGACTCTTTAGCAGGAGCGATTAGCTATAGAAAATTATTGAGTCTTAGTTTTATTTTAAGCACCCTTATAAAAGAAAATTCAAAAAAAATCAATAGCAATTTTGAACGCGGATCTTATGCGCCCAAAGAAGAATGTGTAGGAATTTTACTTCCTGCTTCTTTTGCTAGTTCTTTGCTAAATTTAAGTGTCTTGCTTGCACAAAAAGTTGTAGTAAATTTAAATTTTACTGCGGGAGAAAAAGCCTTACAAGCAGCAGTAAAAAGTGCTCAAATTTCACAAATTTATACTTCTAAGAAATTCTTAGAAAAATTAGAAAGCAAAGGCGTGTCTTTAAATTTTGGTGAAGAAGTAAATCTTATCTACATGGAAGATGTGGTTGAAATCTTTAAAAAACAAAAAAGTAAAATTTTAGCAATGATGATGGCAGTTAGTATTTTACCTAGCTTTATATTAAAAGCGATCTTTGCTCCTTCTAAAAACAATCTTGCCATAGCAGCTATTCTTTTTAGCAGTGGTAGCGAAGGCACTCCAAAAGGCGTAATGTTAAATAACCGAAATATCCTAAGCAATATCGCTCAAATTTCAGATGTGCTTTGCACAAGAAACAACGATGTAATACTTTCATCCTTGCCACCTTTTCATGCTTTTGGGCTAACTGTTACTACATTTTTACCTTTACTTGAAAGTATTAAAAGCATTACTTTTGCTGATCCAACCGATGCTTTAGGCATAGCAAAAGCTGTAGCCAAAAACAATGTTACGATAATGTGTGGAACCTCGACCTTCTTAGGAATTTACGCTAGAAATAAAAAGCTTGATGCCATTATGTTTGAAAGCTTAAGAGTGGTTGTTTCAGGAGCTGAAAAGCTTAAAAGCGAAGTTCGATCTGCCTTTGAAATGAAATTTAAAAAGAGTATTTTTGAGGGCTATGGAGCGACTGAAACCACTCCTGTTGCAAGCGTGAATTTGCCTAATCGCTTTGATGCGGATTATTGGATAGTTCACCGCGCAAGCAAAGAAGGAAGTGTGGGCATGCCTCTACCTGGAACTGCAGTTCGCATTGTCGATCCTAATACTTACGAAACTCTAAAAACAAATGAAGATGGGCTGATACTCATAGGCGGACACCAAGTCATGGTAGGATATCTTAACAACAAAGAAAAAACCGATGAAGTCATCAAAGAAATCGATGGCATAAGATGGTATAACACCGGCGATAAAGGGCATTTAGATGAAGATGGATTTTTGTATATCGTAGATCGTTATTCGCGTTTTGCGAAAATCGGTGGAGAGATGATATCTTTAGGTGCTCTAGAAGAAGAAATCGCTAAATTCATCGATACAAATATAGTGAAATTTTGCACCGTAGCTTTAGAAGATGAGAAAAAAGGCGAACAAGTTGCCTTGCTTATAGAATGTGATGAAGAATTCTTTGAAGGTGTTTGCGAAGCTATAAAAAGCTCAAGTATGCCTGCTATTTTCAAGCCAAGTCGCTATCTAAAAGTAGAAAAAATTCCACTTTTAGGCTCTGGAAAAGTGGACTTAAAAGGCGCTAAGGAATTAGCAAAAAGCTTGGTTTAAAATAATAAATTTTTAGCAAAGAGATAAATACTCTTTGCTTTTTTAATTTTTTCTTATAATTCTTTCATATATTTAAATTTACGCCAAAGCCCAAACTAAAATTGGCATAGAAATAAAAGCAAAAAGCACTCCAAAAGCCACAGTACTTACAGCTAGATTGCTATCTAATTTAGCCTTCATTACCATAGCTCCTGCTAAAGTCATTGTAGGCGTGGCACTTTCTATGATGGCAACTATGATTGAAGCTTTCATTTCAAAACCAAAAAGCTTTAATAAAAGCACAAAAATTAAAGGTGCTAAAACCATTTTAGCTAAAATCACAAGAATAGTAGGTTTATAAGCAGTTTTAATCGCCATAAAACCAAGCCCCAAACCTATGGCAAAAAGTGCCACTGGAGTAGCTGCACCACCAAATAAACGAATAGGGGAAAAAATAAATTCAGGCAAGGATATTAATTTACACAAAAAACCCAAAAGCAAAGCCAAAAAAGGTGGAAAAGAAAGAATTTTTTTAATATTTGCTACCAAACTTACTTTTTCACCACTTCCCAAAGAAAGGATAAAAGGCCCCAAAAGAGAAATAGGCAAAGTAGTAGCTAAAGCATCATATAGTATTACTTCTGCGCCAAATTGCGCATTAGCAAAAATGCCTTCAACGATAGGCATACCCACAAAAATAGTATTTCCAAAGCAAGAGAGTAAAAACATACTCACTAGTGTTGCTTTTGAAAAATTAAAAATAAAACCTAAAAATACGACTATAAAAGCAGCAAGAGCACAACTAAAAAATCCTATAAATATCAAAACAATCAAAGAGAAATCAAAATTTAAATGATAAGCTTTATCGAAAATTAAACAAGGCAAAGCAAAAACGATAGCAAAATCTAAAAAGGTTCTTGCTTGTTTTTGTTTTAAGATACCCACTCTTTTAGCAAAATACCCACCTGCTAGTAAGATAAAAATCGTAAACAAAGGACTAAAAATAAACATACCATATCCTCTTCTTGTTTCATTACTTATAAAGATAATTTTAAAAATGGAAAAAATTATATTCTTTATAATTAAAAGAGAACTTAAAATGTTTTAAGTTTTATATTTTTATATAAAAATATAAAACTTACTTGCTTAAAAATACTCAATCTTTTATCAAAATACTATGGTTTTATTTTTATGTATAAAAATTCTATCATCAAAAACCAAATCAAGAGCTTTTGAAAGCACATTTTTTTCAACATTGCGTCCAGCTTGCTGCATATCTTGCCAAGTGTATTCATGACTTACAGGCAAAACTGCTTGAGTGATAATCGGCCCTTCATCAAGATTATTATTAACAAAATGTGCCGTAGCTCCAATAATCTTCACCCCACGCTCAAAAGCTTGTTTATAGGGATTTGCTCCCACAAATGCAGGCAAGAAAGAATGATGGATATTAACTATCTTTCCTTCAAAATGTTTGACAAAATCAGGGGATAAAATTCTCATATATTTTGCCAAAACCAAATAATCAAATTGATATTCTTTTAAACATTCTAAAACTTGTTTTTCCTGCTCTTCGCGCTTTAAATTTTCTGCACTGATGCAATGATAAGGGATTTCAAATTTTTCTACTAAGTTTTTAAGAGTGTCGTGATTAGAAATCACGGCTTTGATATTAGCCTCAAGCTCATTGCTATAATACTTGATCAATAAATCTCCCAAACAATGGCTTTCTTTAGTAGCAAAAACAATAATATCTTTCTTTCTTTTTTCACAAAGCTCTATATAAGCTTCTTCTCCCAACATCGCCTCAAGTGTCCCAACAAAGGCTTTTTTATCAAATTCACCCTCTAAAATAGCGCGGAAAAAAAACATTTCTTCGCCCACAAATTCATCATTTTTTACTATATTGATATGATATTTAAAAATCACATCAGAAATACGATAAATCAAACCTTTTTGATCCTTGGTGCAAATTTTTAATACAGAAATCATTTAATTTAACCTTTTAATATATTCATATAATTCATTTTCTCTTGCTTCTTTAAGCTTTAAACCCAACATTTTACCATAAATTCCAGCATCAAGAAAATCTTTTGCTAAAATACTTGTTTTAAATTTGTTCTCATAAAGTTTGAATTTTTTAGCCCACTTTATGCGCTCTTTATCCCAAAGCCCAAGCCATTCTTTTAAAGGCATATCCAAAGCAATACTTGCTAAATCAAAATCACTCATTTCATCAAGATAAAAAGCTTGATTTGCCTTTTTGAAATACTCTTTTTTTATTTTGCTTTTTTTAAAAAATTCCTCTTTGTTTAAATTAAAAAAATTTAAATACAAATACAAAAACAAAGCATCGTCTTTAACTACTTCTCTACTTTTTCTAAGCAAAGCTTGAAATTCCATGCTTTTAAAAGCACTATCAAAGCCAAAAATTTCTTTTTCCATATTAAGCTCTTGTAAATATTTATAGCCCACTTCAAGCTTAGAGCTTTTAAAAAATTTATAAAGCTCAGCATTGATCCTATCTCTGCTAAGATCTTTTATATTCATGCTTTGCATTAATTTTAAGCTTTCATCTGCTATTTTAAAATCAAATCTTGAAGCAAAAGCCACTGCTCTTAAAATTCTTAAACTATCTTCTTGAAAACTTGTTTGATCAATATGCCTTAAAATGCCCTGCTCTAGATCTTTTAATCCTCCATAAAAGTCTAAAAACTCATCATTAAAAAGATTGATCATCATAGAATTTATAGTAAAATCGCGTCTTTTGGCGCCTAATTTTTCATCATTACAAATTTGCACCTCAAAACCCGTATGCCCATAACCTGTCTTGTTTTCAGTTCTAGCAAGAGCAAAATCATAATTTTTAAATTTATATACAAAAAAACTTTTTCCAAAGCCTTGCGCGCCTAGTTTTTTCATCATTTTTTCAAAATCACTAGGCGTTATATCGTAAAGCTCTATATCATAATCATAAATTTCTAAACCTAAAAATAAATCCCTTACACTCCCACCAACCAAATAAGCCCTTTGAGTATAGGGACTTAGAAAATCAATGACAAATTTTAAATCTGCATTATTTTTTAAGCTTATCTTCGATGTTTGCAAGCAAAAACTCTAAAAAATTAATAGTTAATTGAAGTCTGTGTTCCAAATTCTCCTCCTTAACACTATTTAAACCCTCAAAAAGAACCAAAATTCTTTCTCTAAGGTGTTTTAAAAATATATCTTCATTAAGAGTTTGCACCTCTGCTATAATACTAGGGTTTAAAATTTCACTTTGCAAAACAGCCTCTTCTTTAACTGGCTCTTTATTTTCTTGATTTAATTCATCTAAATTTTTTATCTCTTCTTGAATTTTTTGCTCTTCTTCAAATTTCGCCATAGAAATTTTATCTTCTAATTCTTGCTCCAAAATAGGCTCTTCCTTAAGTTTAACCGTAGGCATATCCTCTTGAATTTGAGTCTTTCTAAGCTCTTCTTGTTCTTTTAGAATTTCACTTTGCCTTCTTTGTTCTTCCATGATAGAGCTAACTTCACTGATAGTTTTCTTTGCCAAATCTTCTAAATTCATATTTTTATCAACCACCTTTTAAATTCATTGATCTCTTCATCGCTTTTCATATTTATAAAAAAATCAAGCATTTGAGTATTTAAATCCTGATGCTTAGAACGAAACCCACTAAGACGACGCACTGCATCAATTGCATTTTGGTTATTAGGATCTTCTTTTAAAATATTTTTATAAATCTCTAAAGCTTCATCCTTAAGCCCTTGGGCTTCATAAATGGAAGCTTCTGTAACTGTGTTTTTCATTATCTTTCCTAATATTTTTTTTTAATTTTAGCAAAAAGCATTTTAAGTTAAACTTTATATAATACGCTAAGAGCCATTGCAAAGATAAACAAAGCGCTGATTTTATTGATTTTATCTAAATGCTTATTCATAAAGATCTTAAATATACTTCCGCCTAAAGCATAAAGACTTAAAGAGCAAAATTCTATCAACAAAATAATCAAAAGCAAAATATTTACATTCACTTGAAATTTTAAAAAAGAAGGCAAGATGGAAAACATAAAAATCCATGCTTTTGGATTAGAAGATGAAGCTATAAAGCCTTGGATGATAAGAGAAAATTTTTTCTTATGGATGATTTTTTCTTGAGTAATTTGACTTTTTGATTTAAACAATATAAAAGCAATATATAAAAGATATAAAGCACCCGCTATTTGAAAAAATTTAAATAAATTTTCATATCGCAAAATAAACTCTATCCCCAAAGCACAACACAAAACCACTAATGCTAATCCCACAAGCTCGCCAAATATCATCCATAAAGTATTTTTATATCCTAAAGAAAGTCCCAAGGAAAAAGCTAGGCTCATACACAATCCTGGCAGTAAAGAAACCGAAACAAAAGTCAAGATAAATAAAGTATAGTCCATTAAAACAATCTTAACACAAACATATAAAAAATAGTTCCTAAAATAATGCTAAGAAGTGCATTTTTAAAAAGCAGATGTATCAAAAATACCAAAATACAAGATACAATAAAATCAAGCCCATAAGGATAAGAATAAAAATCCACCTCATAAAAAGTATAAAAAAATAAAATGATGATGATAACTAAAGGCATATTATACTGCACAAAAAGCAAGTGATAGTTTTCTTTTTTATTTTTAAACAAAATAAAAGCTAAAACACGAGTTAAATAAGTCGCTAAAGAAGCTGCTAAAATCGCATATAAAATATTTTTATCTAACATATTTTTTTCCAAAAATCAAAATCATCAGAGCGATAAAAATACAAAAAGCCAACATATAAGGCTTGTCTATGCAAAATAAAGCAAAAAGTGCCACAAAAGAAGAATAAAGTAAAATTTTTAAATTAGGATTTTGTTTATAAAGCTCATAAGCTAGCACAATAAAAAGGGCATTAAGACTAAATTCTACACCCGAATAATCAATATTTAAACCCTGCTTAAAATAATAACCCAAAACAGAACCTATTACCCAATAAATTTGATTCAATAAACAAACTTCAAACATAATAAGCGATCTTTGCGCACGACTAAGATTTTTGATTTTCTCTTTAATAGAGCTTAAAAGAGCAAAACTTTCATCTGTTAAAGCAAAGATAATATAGTGCCTTAGAAAATTAATGGATTTTAGCTCTTTTAAAAGTGATAAAGTATAGAAAAAATGGCGAAAATTCAATAAAAACAAAGTAAAAAAAATCATCAAAAAAGATACATTTTGCGCCACTAAAGCTACTAAAAGAAATTGCCCAGCACCTGCATAAATAAAAATTGAACTAAGCAAAATTTCAAACAAAGAAAAATCTTTACTAGCAGCTAAAATTCCAAAAGCAGCCCCTAAAGGGATATAACCCATTAAAACAGGGATAGTAAGAAGAAAGAGTTCTCTTTGCTTCATTTTTTCTCTTTGAATAAATGTTTTAGATATTCTTCTCTTTGTTTATCTAAATTTGGATCGCTTTTATGAATTTGTCGCTCTTCTTTTACTTTGACATTTTCATCATTAAAATACAAATAATCAATACCAAAAATAATAGCTATAATAATAAGTAAAGGAATTAAAAAAACCATCTAAAAGCTTTAATCAAGACATTTGATTGTAAATACTACCATAATAACGAATATTTTCAGCATTTTCATTTTTTTCTATAGTTTGTATCGCTCCGCTATTTATAGCTTTCTGGATATCTTTATCCAAATCTTGATAAGAAAAAACCATATTTATACTGATAATATGAGGTAATTTTTCAAGCATTTTGTAAGACTCAAGCTCTTTTTCTAAACTTTCACTTTCTATCACAACGATGATTTTTTCATTCTCACAAAGCTCTATTAAACATGAAGGAATTTTTAAGATTTCTTTTTTTAATTCATCTATATGTTGTACTTTAGCTACGATCAAAACGCTAGAAAGATTCATCTAAACTCCTAAATACAATTTTATCTCCAAAGCCTGAGATAATCAATTCTCTTTCGTTGATAAAAATGATAATTTCACTCATTAAATTTTCATCCTTGAAAATTCTAACAGTTTTTAGGGTATTTGTATCAAAAACCTCATTAAAACCCTCTTCATTATCACTATACGCAGCCAATTTCCCACTAGGACTTAAAGCGCAAGTATAGATTAAAAAATCTTTTTGCAAAAAAGTTTGCTCTTCATTTTTTACCAAACCTATACGCCTATCTGTGCCGCAACTTATAAGAGTATCATTTTTAAAATCAACTTGATAGATATTATCTTTGTGCATTTTATCATAGTTTTTTAATATTTTCCAACTTTTCAAATCAAAAAGTTCCACCTCCCCACTTTCAAATCCTGCTATAAACTTGGTTTTTTCTTCATTTAAAGCTGCATCATTTAAACTAGAATGAGAGAATTTAAACTCATTTATACGCTTTAAATCCTTATCAACAAGCTCTATTTTAGAACCCAATAAAACCAAAAGATAGGTATTTTCATCTATAAAAAAAGCCTCTTTAACACTGCTTTCTTGAAGTGTTTGAATTTGAAGATTGTTATTATAAAGGCTTAAATTTTTTGCTCCAAAATCGCCTTCGCTAAGTATCAAAAGAGAATTTTGATAAACATCGATATTATAAATTCTAGCAAAATCACCCTCATAATAATTTTTAATTTTAGGCAAAGATAAAAGTTCTTTTAAGCTTTTATCTTTTAGATTATACTCATAAATCTCACCCTTATCAGTGCCTATATACAGCTCCTGCTGATCAAGCTTTAAAGCTGTAATATTTGAATTAAGCTTTAGCTCATAAGCAGGAGATAAAATATATAAAAAGCTTAAAATGAAAAGAATTTTTTTCATTATTTTACTCAACACCTTCATTAATTACATCGATTAAATTAGAACGATTTTTCAAGCCTTCATTTTTAAATTCAGCCTTAAAACTATTTCCAACTAAAGGTTTTGCATCACTTTGTGGAACATGACATTGGGTACAATTAAAGCGCGAATCACTGATCGCATCTCCTGTGGTTTTATTAGTTCTAAAATCATAATAATGACTCGCAGGAAGAGGAGTTGCGCCAACATCGGTTGCAATTGCTTTATCATGGCAACTAAGGCAGGTGTTATTATCCTTAGTAATAGGCAACATATCCTCAATAGTATGCGAAATAAGCGGTGGTGCATTTTCAAAAGAACGCTCAAAAAGCACAGATTCACCTGGCTGTAAAGCAGTAAAACTAGCATCGACCAAAGCTACCTTATTTTCATTTTCCAAACTTGCTTTCCTAAGTCCAATTTGCTCTGAACTCACCCCACTATTTAACGCACAAGCGGCTAAAAACATTATAGCAACGCTTCCTAGTAAAATCGTTTTCTTTTTCATTATTTTTTCCTTAAATCAAATATATTAAAATTTAAAGCATCATCGTTACACACTTCTACACAGCGTCCACATCTTATACATTCCCCCGAATTTACACTCGCGCTTTCTTTAGCTATCATCCAAAGAACTTGTTTTTCAGGACAAATTCCAATACATTTATAACACTTAGTGCATTTTTGATGATTGTGCTTGATTTTTAAAAGCGCAAAACGAGAGATGAGAGCATAAAAAGCCCCTAAAGGACACAAATGCGAACATATCGCTCTAGGACTCAAAAAAGCATCTATACAAAAAAGTATAAAAGCTATAAATATCCAAGAAGTGGTGCCAAAAATAATCCCTCTATGTATAATGCCTATATAAGACATACTTTCAAATACAGGCAAAGACAATACAAAAGAAAGAATTAAACTCAAAGCTAAAATATAATATCTTAAATTTTTACTTAAGATTAAAACCTTACTCTGTTTAAAAGCCATTTTAGAGCGAACAAAGGCAGCAAAATCAGTAATCAAATTTACAGGGCATACCCAAGCACAAAAAGCACGACCTAAGAAAACTCCATAAAGAATTAAAACGATCAAAGCTCCCATAAGTGCCATTAAATCTATGCTAAAACTTGCTAAATAAATTTGAATCACTGCAAAAGGATCGCTTAAAGGCAGGGTATCAAAAAGCCTAGAAGAACTTAAATTTCCTTTTAAGATAAAATCCGTAGCCTTAAAACTAAAAAGAGCTAAAATTCCGATTTGAACGATGCGTCTAGCGATTAAATACCTCATCAAAATTCTCCCTCATTTAAATAATTTGTTGCCTTTTTAGCATCAAAATATTTAGAAGTATCTGCATCTTTTATACGATCTTCATCCTCTTGATCCCAGCCCTTTACATAATGCGAACCAGCCTTACCTAAAACATACTCGCGTGGTAAAACACGAATAGCAGGCTTTTCCGTAATACACGCAAGCTCGCAAAGCCCACAGCCTACGCATACTTCATGATCAACACTAGGCAATAAAAAGGCGTGCTTAGCAGTGCGCTCATTGCGTTTAAGTTCAAGTTTTAAAGCCCTATCTATCAAAGGACAAGCTCTATAACAAGCATCACACTGAATTCCCCAATGCGCTACACAAGAAGCACTATCTACGATCGCAATACCCATTTTTAAAGATTCTATGCCCTGCTCTAAATGTTTTTTATCCAAAGCATCGGTTGGACATTCCTTAATACATGGTATGTCCTTGCAAAGATAACAAGGAATTTCTCTAGCCTTAAAAAAAGGAGTTCCGTTTTTTGCACTATCTAACAAAGTAGCAAGTTTTAAAGTATTGTATGGACAGGCTTTTACACACAAACCACAACGAATACATTTGCTTAAAAATCTCGCCTCATCTTCAGCTCCTGGTGGCCTCAAGGCGTAATCATCGTCAGCCTTTAAGCTTAAATTTGCCAAAAATCCACCCGCAGTACAAAGACACAAACCTTTAAAAGCACTAGCAAAAAATTCTCTTCTATCTTTCATCAAATCAAACCTTTATCTTAAGCTTTATAGATTTTTACCGCACATTTTTTAAAGTCAGTTTGCTTAGAAAGTGGGCAAGTTGCATCTAGAGTAACTTTATTGATATATACATTCTCATCAAACCAAGGCACATAAACAAGTCCTACAGGTGGTTTGTTTCTGCCACGCATATCTACTCTTGCTTTTACTTTACCACGACGCGATTCTACCCAAACTAAATCTCCTTGATTTAAACCTAATTTTTCACCATCTTTTTCACTCATATAACAAAGTGCTTCTGGAACAGCACGGTAAAGCTCTGGCACACGCATAGTCATAGTCCCACTATGCCAATGCTCTAAAACCCTTCCAGTTGAAAGCCAGAATGGATACTCTTCATTTGGTCTTTCAGGTGCTTTCATAAATGGTCTAAAGAAAATTTTAGCTTTATTTTTAATACTATGTTCTTTTTCATCCTTAGGAGCTATCAAATCCCCATTGGTAAGCATTTTATTAAATTCACCATAGAAAGCAAAATCTGAATTTGGAGCAGCTTTTTTGGCATAATAATCAAATTTAGTATTAAATCTCCATTGTGTTTCTTTACCATTTACCACTGGCCATCTTAGACCTCTTACTTGATGATAAGTGTTAAAATCAGCCAAATCATGACCATGGCCTAAACCAAATTTACGATACTCTTCCCAAAGATATTTTTGAACAAAAAAGCCATATCCTTTAAATTCTTTTCCATCACTGCCTTGAATTTTTCTTTCATCACCCTTAACTTCACTATTGTCATAATCTTTCATAACAGCATCATTTGAAGTAAAGCTTTTTGCTTCTTTATTGGCAAATAAAACATCAAAAAGCGTATCATCTTCGCTATAACCCATAGCTTTTGCTTCTTCTAGTACACTTGGTAAAGTAAGCTTACCATCTACTTTTTGTTCTTTCCAAACCTCTTTAAGCTTAAAGCGTTTTGCAAATTCTAAAATTTGCCAAGTATCACTCATAGCAGCACCTACAGGTAAAACTTGTTGTTTCCAGTGTTGAGTTCTTCTTTCAGCATTACCATAAGCACCCCATTTTTCATAAATCATCGCACTTGGCAAGATAAGATCGGCTACTTTTGCTGAAATTCCAGGATAACAATCACTCACAACGATAAAATTATCCATATCTCTAGCTGCTGTGATCCAGTGATTTGCATTTGCGGTATTTTGCCATGGATTATTCACTTGCACCCATGCAAATTTAATTTTTCCATCTTCTAAATCTCTCATGATATTAAGATAAGGAGAACCTGGTTTTGGGTTGATGGTCTTTGCAGGAACTTTCCAAATTTTTTCAGAAATTTCTCTGTGTTTTGGATTGGCTACAACCATATCTGCAGGCAAACGATGCGAGAAAGTTCCTACTTCCCTAGCTGTTCCACAGGCACTTGGTTGTCCTGTTAAAGAGAAAGCCCCACTACCTGGCTTAGCTTGTTTGCCAAGTAAAAAATGCACCATATAAGCTTGTTCATTTACCCAAGAGCCTCTTGTGTGTTGGTTAAAGCCCATAGTCCAAAAGCTCACTACTTTACGATTTTTTTCTATATATAAATTAGCCAATTCTTGGAGTTTTTTCTTAAAATCTTCTAAAGATTCATTATCATCACCCTTGGCTACTTTTGCGGTATATTCTAAAGTATAAGGTGCTAAACCTTTTTTGAATTCTTCAAAAGAAATTTCCCAATTCTTATCAGCTACGCCTTGATGTTTCATTTCAAATTTATCACCCGCTTTCACACCAAGATAAGAAAGAGAGGTTGCTTCTTCTTCATCTAAAGTGATTGCATTTTCTTTTACAACGGTATCTTTTTCGCTTTCTTTAAATTTTGGATGGTTTGGATTATTTCTCATGCCATAACCAATATCTGCATAACCTGTTGCAAATACACAATGATCTTTAATGAATTTTTTATCCATAGCTTCAGGATGATTATAAACAATCTCTCTTGCTATATAGTTCCAAATAGCTAAATCTGTATTAGGTTTAAAAATGATTTCAATATCAGCAATATTTGAAGTACGATTAGAAAAAGTGCTTAAATTCACAATTTTAACTTTATCAAGATTGCTTAGCTTTCTATCGCTAACTCTTGACCAAAGTATAGGGTGCATTTCAGCCATATTAGCTCCCCAAGTGATGATAGTATCGGTAAGTTCTATATCATCATAACAGCCTGATGGCTCATCTACACCAAAAGTTTGCATAAAACCAACCACTGCAGAGGCCATACAATGTCTTGCATTTGGATCGATATTATTTGTTCTAAAACCCGCTTTTGCAAGTTTTAAAGCAGCATAACCTTCTTGGATAGTGTATTGTCCACTACCAAAAATCCCTATACCTGTAACGCCGAGTTCATTGTAGGCTTTTTTAAATTGTTTTTCCATTTCATCAAAGGCTCTTTGCCAGGAAACTTGCTTGAATTTTCCTTTTTTGTCAAATTCTCCCTTATCATTCATACGAAGCAAAGGCATAACAAGACGATCTTCTCCATACATGATTTTAGCGTTAAAATATCCTTTAATACAATTAAGACCACGATTTACAGGAGCAGCAGGATCACCTTTGATTGCTACAATTTTGCCATCTTTTCTAGCTATCATAATTCCACAGCCCGTTCCGCAAAATCTACAAACGGCTTTATCCCATTTCCATTCTTCCTCTTGTGCGCCAAATACTGGGCTTGGGGCACTAAGACCTGCAACACTAGCAGCACTCGCAATAGCGGTATTTTTAATAAAATCCCTTCTATTCATACTCTAATCCTCCAAAATAATAAAAATCATTTTATTATAAAAAATAGAAAATAAAATTATCTTGAATTTTTTGCAAAAAATAATAATTTCAAAGCCCTATTTTATAGGACTTTTATTGTCCTTTTATCATTTTTGAAATAATAAGATTATAAAAAATAAAACAGGCTAGAAAACTCTAATCTAATAAAAATATAAAATAATGTTTGATAAATGATTTTGTTTGAAAAGCTAAGAAAGTAGCCCCATTGGGGGCTTTATATGTAGAAAATTAATGACAACCGCATCCGCCGCAGCAGCTAGAGCCACCAAAAAATGCATCAAGTTTTGCAATATCTGGCATTTCTGTCACTTCACTTACTAATTCTTTATAAGCGATTTTACCATCTTTGATTACAAATACAGCACGAGCTAAAAGACCTTCTAATGGACCTTCACCAATTAAAACGCCATATTTTTCTCCAAATTCTTTTGCTACAAAATCGCTAGCAACACTTAGATTTTCTATACCTTCAGTACTGCAAAATCTACCCATAGCAAAAGGTAAATCCATACTTACAACTACAACTTCAGCTCCATTGTAGCTTGCTACTTTTTTGTTAAATTCTCTTGCTTCAGTTGCGCAAACTGGAGTATCTAAGCTTGGAAGACTTAAAACAATTTGTGTTTTACCTGCAGCACCAATTTCAATCGTGCTTAAATCTTTAGCCTTAAGTCCTACTTTAGGAGCATCTGCTCCAACTTCTACTGAATTTCCTTTAAGTTTTACTGGGTTTCCTTTAAAATTTACTGAACTCATTTTGTCATCCTTTATTTTTATAAATTGAAACATTTTTGTAATTTTAATGTTTCGAAAATTATTATATCTTAATAATTATTATTAATTCTTTAAATACTCAGCTTAAAATCACTCAACTTCATTCCAAGCATGTTTTTTCCAAATTTTTTGGGCTTCTTTACTTTGAATAAATTTCACAAATTCTAAAGCTTGTTTATTTTGAAGTCCTTTTTTGGTAGGAATGATTTCAGCTGTGCGATAAACTGCTGCTTTTTCATCTTCGATAAACAAAGCCTTATCTCCTAAAACCTTAGCCCAATGCGACCAAATAATTAAAGCGTCTATGTTTGGATTGTTGTTCCACTCATCTATAGCTATTTTAGAATTTTTAGCATAAACTTTAATATTTTTACGCAACTTGACCAAATTTTCTCTTTTACCATCTTTTAAAGCCATATCCTCATAAAGTCCAACTTGACCTGCACCATCAACAACCATAACATTTACATTATCTTTTAAAATATCCTCAAAACTTTTGATATTTTTTGGGTTATTAGGACGCACGATGATACCTGAAGGACGGGCATTTAAAACAACCAAATCTTCTAAATTCAAGCTAGGAATTCTTTTGATAAATCCATCCATCATAGAAGTATTACCCGAAAAAATCAAATCCGCATCTTTTCTAGCCTTTTTAAACCACGATGGGGTAGGACCTGCAGTCACTACAACTTTTTCTTTAGTTTTTTCTTCAAATTTCAATGCTAGTTCTTTCATAACCGGCGCAGGACCGCCAGGACCATAAATTAAAACTTCAGCATTTAAAAAACTTGCTGCGACTAAACTTAAAAAAATAAATATTTTTTCATATTTTAAACCTTTCTTTCAATGATATTTATTTTGAAAGAAAATGTTATCAATCTATGGTTAACTCTCCCTTGCAAAGCCCTGCTTCTATAAGAAAACGCGAAGGTGTAAAAGCAGTTTTTTTATTTTTGTCGTATTTTGCATAGCTAAGATAAAGTATATTTTTAGCCCTTGTTACCGCAACATAAAACAGCCTTCTTTCTTCTTCCAAGCTTCCGCCCATGCTCATAAGTTTTTGATTAGGAAAACGCCCTTGTGCAAGATCGATCACAAATACCAAATCAAATTCCAAACCCTTGCTTGCATGCACGCTAAGCAAATTTACACCCTTGCCATTACTCATCTCGCTTGCACCTAGGGTTAAAAAATTATAATACTTATAAATATCGCTATAATTTTTAGTGAGTTCTTTTAAAACATTAAATTTCGTTTCTATCTTTTCTAAATTTTCTTTTTTTCTTAAAAGATCCACTTGCCCTGCTTTATTTGTCGCTCTTTTGATGGCTAATTCTTCGCAAATTTCCTTATAAAAAGAATTTTCACAAATTAAATTAACCAGTGCTAAAGAATGTTTTGTTTCCATAGCTTTTTTTAAGAAAAAATAAATTTTTTCTAAATTTTTAGCACATAAATCATTAATCTTTGAAAGTTTTAAGATAGGATGAGCATTGAACTCACTCTCAAATTTAAAACGATTTTCACTGGCTAGTTCTTCTAAGTCTGCAAAAAGCCCAAGCTGGTAATTTCTTTTTTGATGGTTTTGCAAATTTACACTTTTATCAGGTTCTAAAAAACCCCTTATCAAGCTACCATGACCTAATTTTAAAAGAGCATCAAAAATTTCCTTTGCTAAAACTCCGCCTACTCCTTTGGTATACTGAACCAAATGAATAAATGCCATGATATCCTTAGGATTTACCACAAGAGCAAGCATAGCACTAAAGGCTTTAACCTCCAAGCTTTCAAAAAAACTCCCGCTGCCTTTTCTCACACTTGCGATCCCCTGCTCTCTTAAGGCCACCTCGATACCATCTGCACTCGAATTATTGCGAAAAATAACAGCAATTTCTTCCAAGCTCACTCCGCTAGTAAGTATCATTTTGGCTATATTTTGATATTGATCAAACAATTCTTCAAAAGTCAGTAAAGAAGGGGCTTTAAATTCATCTTTTCTTGTAACTATAAGCTCCTTTGGATAGAGTCTTTCGTTGTTTAAAATTACCTTATTTGCCAAAGCTAGAATACTTCTTGAAGAACGGTAGTTTTTGTTTAGAGAAAAAATTTGAGCATCCTTAAAACGCTGCTTAAATCCACCTATTATGTTAATATCTGCACCATTAAAAGCATAAATACTTTGATCATAATCCCCCACACAAAATAAGCTCTTACTCTCAAAAGCCTCGATTAAAGAACTCTGAAGCGCATTAGTATCTTGATATTCATCTACCAAAATTTCATCAAATTCGTATTTTTTTTCATTTAAAAGAGTTTTTAAATTCAAAAGTAAATCGTTAAAATCTACATAATTAAAACGCTTTTTTTCTTCACTGTATTCTTTTAATATATCTTCATAAATTTCTGCATAAATACTTTGATCTTCATAATTTACGCAAAACCAATGGTAAAAATCTTGATCATAAGCCTTGTTTTGAAATAAAGAATATATATCATATAAATAGCTTGACTGATAAGGTTTTATATCACTTAAATGTCTAAAGGTTCTTTTTTCATAAACACTTTTAAGTAGGGTTTTTAACTCACTGGCCTGTTTTAAAACCACATCTTTATTTGCGCTTTTAAGCAAGGTATAGGCTGTGCTATGAAAAGTTCCTGCTAAAATTTTTCCTGTAATATTTTTGTCAAAATATTTCCCCAAACGGCTTATCATTTCTTTACTGGCTTTATTAGTAAAAGTCAAAAGCATGATTTTTTGCGGCGATACACCTTGGCTTAAAAGATAAGAAATTCTTGCAACTATGGTAGAAGTTTTTCCCGTCCCCGCGCTTGCTATGATCAGATTGTGTCCAAAATTTGCAGTAGCAGCTAAATACTGCTCTTCATTTAATCTAGAAAGTGGCATTTTTTTCCTTAAAAAGCACGAATTATAGAAAAAAAATGCTTAAAAATATAAAAATTTAACATTTATTTATATTAATATATAGTACAATATTCAATTTATTTTATTTGTTAAGGAATTAAAGATGAATTTTAAATTTTTTTCTATTATTGTAGGGATTTTAGTCGTTGTGATTTTAATACTTAGCGGAACTTATTACTATCTTTTTGAGTATTCTAAACCTAGCTATACACCTATAACACAAACTTCAACAGAACAAAACCAATACAGCAATAACACCCATACAACAACCCAAAACTCTTATGTTTCTGATATTACAAATACAAATAATGAAAATATAAATTTAATACAAGACAAGCAAGATGAAAAGGATGCAAATAACATCATTAACGATGACAACAAAAGCGATACAAAATCTTCTCAAATTACAAAACAAAACAATGAAGAAAAACTAGCAGCGATTGAAAAAGAAATCAGTAAACAGCAAAAAATTTTAGAACAAGAAAAAATATTTAAGCCTCAAAATACAAATAACAATAAAACAAATTATCAAGCTAAAAAACTAAGCCCAGCGCAAGAATATTTAAGCTTGGGAAAAAATAGTCGCCTTGAACCTCAACTAAGTACAGAAAATATGAAAGTTTATGTGCTTGATGGTAAATTCTTAAGCGATTATAGAATCAAGCTTTTAAAAGATATGTTAGCGATTATAGAAGATAATTCTAAAGACTATTTTCTTAGTGTTTTTGTTAAAATGCTGCCTAAGGGAGAAATGAGTTTAACTATTTACAATAAAGATATTATTTTCTCTGATATGAAAAAATCTTATAAATATATAAGTATGGATAAAATTTCACCTTATATTAAAACCCCTGAAGTGCTTAATCAATATGTAGCACGCGAAGAAATTATAGAAAGATTTAAGCTTCAAACTAAAAAAGAAGGAAAAGGAAGTGAATTTTCTAAGCATATAAATAGCTTAAAAACTGGACTTAACAAGGCTCAATACTTTTTTCCATTTTGTGAAATCATAGAAATTACTTCCGTAAAATAAGCCGCGTAAAAAAGGTAAAAAATAATGTATGATAAAAGCATAGAAAAAACATATTATCAAATTTGCGAAGAGCGTGGGTATTTTGAAATCGATGGAAATAAAGCCATACAAGAAAAAAATAAAAATTTTTGTATCATGATGCCACCGCCTAATGTAACAGGCGTTTTACACATAGGCCATGCTTTAACCTTTACTTTGCAAGATATTATGACACGATATAAGAGAATGGATGGCTATAAAGTTCTTTATCAACCAGGACTTGACCATGCAGGAATTGCCACTCAAAATGTTGTAGAAAAACAACTTCTTGCTCAAGGCATTAAAAAAGAAGAATTGGGTCGTGAAAAATTTATAGAAAAAATTTGGGAATGGAAAGAACAAAGCGGTGGAAAAATCCTAGATCAAATGAGAACTCTAGGAATTACTCCTGCTTGGAGCCGCTTGCGTTTTACTATGGATGAAGGCTTAGCAAATGCTGTAAAAAAAGCTTTTGTGGAACTTTACGATAAAAAACTTATCGTGCGTGGAAACTATATGATCAATTGGTGCACTCACGATGGAGCTTTAAGTGATATAGAAGTAGAATACAAAGAAAACAAAGGCAAACTTTATCATATAAAATATTATTTAAAAGATAGTGATGAATACCTAGTCGTAGCAACAACGCGTCCTGAGACTTTTTTTGGTGATACTGCAGTCATGGTTCATCCTGATGATGAGCGTTATAAACAATTTATAGGAAAAGAACTGATCTTGCCTTTGAGCAATAAAGCCATTAAAATCATAGCTGATGAACATGTAGAAAAAGAATTTGGAACAGGGGTTGTAAAGGTTACCCCTGCTCATGATATGAATGACTATGAAGTAGGACTTAGACATAATTTAGAATTTATAAGTGTTTTTGATGAAAAAGGAATTTTAAACGAGCATTGTTTGGAATTTAAAGGCTTAGAACGATTAGAAGCTAGAGATAAAATTGTAGCTAAACTGGATAGTCTTGGCTTTATAGATAAAATAGAAGAACATAACAATCAAGTAGGATATTGCTATCGTTGCAACAATATAGTCGAACCTTATATTTCAAAACAATGGTTTGTAAAGCAAGAAATCGCCAAAGAAAGTATAGAAAAAGTAGCTCTTGGCGAGAGTAAATTTTATCCAAGCCATTGGGTTAATAGCTTTAATGCTTGGATGAAAGATTTAAGGGCTTGGTGTATTTCAAGACAACTTTGGTGGGGACATCAAATTCCTGTGTATTATTGTGAATGCTCGCATGAATGGGCAAGTCAAGATACACCAAAAGCTTGTCCAAAATGCGGAGGGCAAAATTTCAAACAAGATGAAGATGTACTCGATACTTGGTTTTCTTCGGGACTTTGGGCAATAAGTACACTTGGATGGGGAAATGATACTTGGGGAAAAGATAAAATCTGGTTTGAAGAAGATTTAAAAGAATTTTATCCTAATTCTTTATTGATAACCGGTTTTGATATTTTGTTTTTCTGGGTAGCTAGAATGATGTTTCAAAGTACAAATGCTTTAGGGGCTTTACCTTTTAAAGATATTTATTTACACGCTCTTGTTAAAGATGAGCAAGGTAGAAAAATGAGTAAGAGTCTTGGAAATGTTATTGATCCAAATGAAAGCATTAAAGAATATAGCGCCGATATCTTGCGTTTCACCTTAGCCTTGCTTGCTATACAAGGACGCGATATCAAGCTTAGCAATGACAAACTTTTACAAGTTAGAAATTTCACAAATAAAATCTATAATGCGACAAATTATCTACTTTTAAATGAAGAGCAATTTGAAGACTTAGAAAAGATAGAACTTAAAAGCGCATTAGCTCAATTTGTTTATTCTAGATTTCAAGATTGTGTAAAAAATGTGAGAGAAAATTTAGACAATTATCGCTTTAATGATGCTGCAAACACACTTTATAAATTCTTCTGGGATGATTTTTGCGATTGGGGGATAGAACTTAGCAAAGCTCAAAAAGAATCAGTAAAAGAACTAGGAAGCATTTTCAAAGAGGCTTTAAAACTCTTAAATCCTTTTATGCCATTTATCAGTGAGTATCTGTATCACAAGCTTAGTAAAAGTGAACTTAAAACAAGTGCCTCCATAATGATAAGCAAATACCCACAATTTCATGCAAAAAATTCCAATATAGAAGAAATTTTCTCTTTGATCATAGAAAGCATTGTTAGCATACGCCGCGCTAAAAGCCTTGTGGATTTAGGAAATTCAAAAATAGAAAAAGCCTATATTAAATTAAATGATAAAAAAATGCAAGATGAAATCAAATCCTATATGAAGTTCATCACCATGCTTGCCAAATGCGAAAATATAGAATTTACAGAAAACAAACTACAAAAAGCCATTTGCGATGTAAGTGAAAATTTAGAAATTTTCATCACGCTTAATAATGTAGATTTAAGCGGTATTTTAACAAGGCTTGAAAATCAAAAAACAAAGCTAGAAAAAGAAAGTACCAAACTAAATGCTATGTTGTCAAATGAAAAATTTATTGCCAATGCGCCTAAAGAAGTCGTAGAACAGAATAAAGAAGCTTTGGCAAATTTAAAAACTCAGCTTGAAAAAATATCAGCTGAACTAGCAAATTTAAAAGGTTAAAAACTTTGATAAAAATACAAAATTTAAAAAAATATTACGGAAAAGAACTGGTTATTAATGATGTTTCCTTGGAGATAAAAAAAGGTGAAATCTATGCTATCGTAGGACACAGCGGTGCTGGAAAATCTACTCTTTTAAGATGTATCAATGGACTTGAAAGCTATCAAGAAGGAAGTTTAAAAGTGCTTGATGCTGAAATAAAAGATCTAAGTCAAAATAATCCTAAAAAGCTTAGAATGTTAAGAAAAGATATAGGTATGATTTTTCAAAATTTTGCCTTAATGGAAAGAAAAAATGTATTCGAAAATGTTGCAATGCCTTTAAGAATGCATTATAGCCAATGCAAAATTTATTCTAAGCTTTTTGGCAAAGAATATATGAGCGAAAAAGATTTAAATCAAAAAGTCAATTCTTTGCTTGATGTTGTAGGGCTTGATCATAAAAACAAAGCCTACCCCAGAGAACTTAGTGGGGGGCAAAAACAACGCGTGGCCATTGCTAGAGCCTTGACTTTAAATCCTAAAATTTTACTTAGTGATGAAGCCACTTCAGCTCTTGATCCTAATACAACAAAAAATATTTTAGAACTCATTGCTAAAATCAATGCTGAATTTGGAATAACCGTGGTTTTAGTCACACACGAAATGGATGTTGTAAAAGATGTTGCTCAAAAAGCTTTACTTTTAGAACATGGTCAGATTATAGGAAGTGGCGCAATTGATGAGCTCTTTTTAAAACCTAATGAAAAAATGAAAGAATTTTTGGGCGAAAGTGATTTCTTGCCTTCAACAGGTTTAAATATCAAGCTTTACTTCCCAAAAGAAGTAGCGCAAAATAGTATTATTACGCATATGGCAAGAACTCTTAATATCGATTTTAATATTGTTTGGGGTAAAATTGAAAAGCTTAATGGAAATGCTTTGGGAAATCTAGTGATTAATATCGATGAAAAGGATAAAAGTAAAGTTCTTAATTATATAGAACAAAGTGGGGTTTTATGGGAGGTAGTATCATGAATGAAGTGTCTATATTTGATGCATTTTTGGGAAGAATTTCGCAATTTTTTACTGAATTTTCTTGGCAAGGTATCAAAGAGGTATCTCTAAATTCCATCAGCACCTTTGCACAAAACTATGAAAATATTTTAAAACCTGCTTTAAATGAAACTATTTATATGAGTTTAATGGCTGTATTTTTTGGTTTTATTTTAGCTATAATTCCTGGAATTTTACTTGCTATTTGGGATAAAAATGGTATCAAGCATAATAAAATCGCTTATGCGGTTTTAGATTTTATCACCAATCTTTTAAGAGCTTTTCCTTTTCTTATATTGATTGTTGTGCTTTTACCTCTTTCTAAAATTATAGTGGGCACTAGTATTGGCACAAATGCAGCCATAGTTCCTTTAGCTATAGGTATAGCACCTTATTTGGCAAAGATGTTAGAAAGTGCTTTTAAGGAAGTAGATCATGGCATTATAGAAGCTGCAAAAAGCTACGGTGCAAGCAATACTCAAATCATCTTTAAAGTGATTTTTAACGAATCCTTGCCAAATATTATTAGCGGTATAACTTTGACTTTGATTTTTACCATAGGTTTTTCGGCCCTTGCAGGAACTGTCGGTGGTGGCGGACTTGGAGATGTGGCGATTCGCTATGGTTATGAACGCTTTAATAAAGAAATCATGATTCAAACGGTAGTTATCTTACTTGTATTGGTGCAATTGGTTCAAATTTTAGGCAATTTATTTTACACTTGGGCTAAAAATAGCAAAACTTTATACATTCTTGCTACTTTAATAGCCTTATTTGTAATTAGCATAATCATCAATATAAACAACGATGAAAGTTTTGTTTGGCAAGCAATTATTTTAATCGTTCTTGCTCTGTGTTTTATTTATAAATTCCTTAAAAAATAAAAAATTAAATCCGGTTTTAATTTAAATATAAGTTTTTTTAAGTAGAATAAGCCAAAAAATTTTTAAAAGGATTAACAGATGATGCCTCAGATGCGCTAGTCTGACTATCAAGATTTCTCATAATGCTTCTTCCTGATAGTCAGAGTGATTAAGATTAAAGCAAGCACAAAAATGACTATATAAGGAAATTAAAATGAATATCAAAAATTTAATCGTAGCAAGTTTTTTAGGTTTGGCTGTAAATTTAACAGCCGCAGAAACTATCAGTATCGCAGCAACTCCAGTTCCTCATGTTGAAATATTAGAGCAGGTAAAACCTGAACTAGAAAAACAAGGTTATAAACTCGAAATCAAAGAATTTACAGATTATGTTTTACCTAATCTAGCCGTAGACAGCGGAGAAGTGGATGCAAATTTCTTTCAGCACACACCTTATTTAGAAGAATTCAATAAAAATAAAGGTACCAAACTCACCAAAGTAGCTAATGTGCATATCGAACCTATGGCTGTTTATTCTAAAAAATATAAAAGTTTAGATGATATCAAAGAAGGTGCTACTATAGCTATACCAAATGACCCAACCAATGAGAGTAGAGCTTTAGATATTATCGCAAAAAAAGGTTTGGTGGAATTTAAAGAAAAAGCTCTTAAAACTCCACTTGACATCACAACAAATCCAAAGAAAATAAAATTTGTAGAGCTTAAAGCTGCTCAACTTCCAAGAGCTTTAAATGATGTGGATTTTGCTGTAATTAATTCTAACTATGCACTTTCTGCGAATTTAAATCCAGCTCAAGATGGCGTATTTATAGAAGATAAAGAAAGCCCTTATGCAAACATCCTTGTAGTAAAAACAGGAAATGAAAATGATCCTAAAATCCAAGCTTTAGCAAAAGCTCTACAAAGTGAGAAAGTTAAACAATTTATCATCGAAAAATACAAAGGCTCAATTCTACCTGCATTTTAATCCTTGTCCCTTTTTTAGGGACTCTTCTTTTTTTAATCACCAAAGGAGTTTTTTATGAAATTATTTAAAATTATTTTATTATTTTGCTTACTGAATTTAAGTCCTATATTTGCCAAAACCATAACCATAGGAGCTACACCAAATCCCTTTGCAAGCTTACTAGAAAAAGTTAAAGATGATTTTAAAGATAAGGGTTATGAATTAAAAATAATAGAATTTTCTGATTATATACTGCCTAATAGAGCCTTAGAAGAAAAAGAACTTGACGCAAATTTATATCAGCACAAACCCTTTTTAGAAGAATACAATGCTCAAAAAGGCACAAATTTAACCCCAACAACGCCTGTTGTCATCGCACCAGTAGGAATTTATAGCAAAACAATTAAAGATTTAAAGAATCTTAAAAAAGGTGCTAGGGTTGCTATACCTAATGACGCTACAAATGAGAGTAGAGCTTTGGAGCTTTTAGAAAAAGCTGGCTTGATTGAGTTAAATCAAAATACTCTTAAAACCCCATTAGATATAAAGAAAAATCCTAAAAATCTTAAATTTATAGAACTAAAAGCAGCACAACTCCCAAGAGCTTTAGATGATGTGGATATTGCTGTGATTAATTCTAATTTTGCGCTTGGAGCTGGACTGAATCCGATTAAAGATACCATCTTTAGAGAAGATAAAAATAGCCCTTATGTAAATTATGTTGTGGTTCGTTTTGAAGATAAAGACAATGAAAAAACTAAAATCATAGATGAAATTTTAAGAAGTGATAAATTTAGAAATATTATTGATGAGCACTATAAAGATGTACTAATCCCTGCATTTTAAGGAGTTTTTATGAAATTTAAAAAAATATTACTGAGTGTTTTTTGCATAACAAGTTTTCTCTTTGGAGCCGAAAAGAGTATCATTATAGGAGCAACGCCTACTCCTTATGCTGAAATCTTAAATTTTGCAAAACCTATTTTTAAAGAAAGAGGTTGGAATCTTGAAGTAAAAGAATTTAGTGATTATAATATACCTAATATCTCGCTTAATGAAAAAGATTTAGATGCAAATTTATATCAACACAAACCCTTTTTAGAGGATTTTAACGCTCACAAAGGCACAAAATTAAGTTCTTTGGGTTCTATTGTTTTAGTTCCTATGGCTATTTATTCTAATGATATTAAAGATATTAAAAATATCCCAAATGGTGCTAAAATTGCTATTCCAAATGATGCTACCAATGAAAGTAGAGCTTTGGATTTGCTTGCTAAAGCTGGTTTGATCGAATTTAAAACTTCAAGCACTCTTAAAACCCCGATTAATATCAGTAAAAATCCTAAAAATCTTAAATTTATAGAGCTAAAAGCCGCACAACTTCCAAGAGCTTTAAATGATGTAGATTTAGCAGTCATTACGACAAATTATGCCCTTGGCGCAGGACTTAATCCTCTAAAAGATGGAATTTTTATAGAGGATAAAGACAGCTTATATGCTATAGTTCTGGCAGTAAGACAAGGTGATGAAAAAAACGAAAAAAGTCTAATTCTTAAAGAAATTCTAACCAGTGATAAAATAAAAAATTTCATCAATGAGCAATACAAAGGCTCTGTTATACCTACTTTTTAATCCAAGCAAAGCCTTTAAAGGCTTTGTAAATTTGTATTGGGTAAAATATAAAAGATTAATACCATATTAGGCTGGCAATGAGAATTATATCTTTTATTTTTTTTGTTTTTATTGGTTTAAGCCATGGTGCAAATTTAGAAGAGATTAAAACTGCACTTGCCAAAGAATTTAAAAACAATTTTCCAAGTTTAATCATTAAAAATATCGATTTAAAAATCACTACTTTACCTAAAGATTTCGAACAATATCAATTTATAAGAATAGCCAATGCTCGTTTTAACCAAGCGCAAGGATTTATAAGGGCTGAATTTAAAACCCCACAAAATATACAAAAAAATGTATTTTTTCGTTATTTTATGCAAGCAAGTTTAGAAGTATTAAAAAGTGAGCGCTCTATACAAAGAGGAGATAAACTTGGCGCTTTTGACTATAAAAGCGTACTTATGGACTTTGATAAAGTTCCCTCTAACGCTCTCGCTCTTGAAGACACTCACAATCTCATAGCAAAAAGCAATATCAGTAAAAATACTATTTTAAAAGAAAATATGTTTAAAACCATGGCTCTTATTCGCCGCAATGACCCTATAATAGGTGTTTTAAGTGATGGAAATGTTGATGTATTAATAGAACTCACAGCCTTACACAGTGCCGATATGGGAGAAAGAATTCGAGCAAAAAACAAAGAGGGTAAAGTCATGCAAGGTATAGTTACAGGAAAAAATAGGATGATTATACAATGAAAATTTTATTAGGAATTTCAGGATCTAGTAGTACGCATTTAGGACTTAAACTTTTAAAAAATTTGGAAAATAAATGCGAGCTTTATTGTATTATTACTGAAGGTGCAAAGATAAGTTTTGAAGCTGAAAATAAGAAAAACTTGGAAAAAATTTGTCAAGAACAATTTCAAAATATCTGTTTTTTAAATGATAATAACCTAAGCGCAAGTGTTGCAAGCGGATCTTTTAGTATAGAAAAAACCATCATTGCACCCTGCTCTATCTCGAGCCTTGCTAAAATTCACGCAGGATTAGCCGACACACTTTTGATGCGAGCTGCTGCCGTGGCTCTAAAAGAAAGAAAAAGTTTGATTTTAGGAGTAAGAGAAATGCCCTTTTCAACTTTAATTTTAGAACATATGCACAAGCTTAGTCAACTAGGTGTTATCATCGCACCTCCTATTATAGCGAGCTATTCTCATGCTAGTAATTTAGAACAAATGGAAAATTTTATTATAGGAAAATGGCTAGATCTTTTAGGAATTTCTCATAATTTATACGAAAGATGGCAGAATTTTTAGCTTAAATTTGTTATATTTTTAAAAATTTTTGGAGTAAAAATGACTTGTTTATATCCAGGGACTTTTGACCCTATTACAAATGGACATTTAGATGTGATTAAAAGAGCGCTTAAAATCTTTGATAAAGTGATTGTAGCTATAGCAAATAGCGAGCATAAAAAGCCTTGTTTTAGCTTAGAACAAAGAAAGGAGCTTGCAAAGCTTGCTACTTCACATTTAAACAATGTAGAAATTATCACTTTTGATAATCTCCTTGTAAATTTAGCCAAAGAGCTCAAAGTAAATACCATAGTAAGAGGACTTAGAGCAGTAAGTGATTTTGAATACGAACTACAAATTGGCTATGCTAATCACGCCCTTTGGGAAGAGATTGAAACCATTTACCTAATGCCAAATTTAAAAAATGCGTTTATCTCAAGTTCTATAGTTAGATCTATTGCTTCCCATGGAGGAGATATCAGCACTTTAGTCCCTAAAGAAATTTTACCCTTTTTAAAGGATTTGCCTTGTATGTAGTTTTTGAAGGGGTGGATTGTGTTGGTAAAAGTACGCAAATTTCACTTTTAAAAGAATGTTTTAAAGAAGCCGTTTTTACTGCAGAGCCTGGGGGAACCAAACTAGGCAATCACCTAAGAGAGCTTTTACTTTATAAACCCTATCAACTTGACAAAAAAACCGAGCTTTTGCTTTTTTTAGCTGATCGTGCGCAGCACTGTGAGGAAATTTTAAAAGCAAATCAAGATAAACTCATTATTAGCGATAGAAGTTTTATTTCAGGCATGGCTTATGCAAAAGATTTTGAAAACGAAGAGCTTTTTAGACTTAATGCCTTTGCTTTAGAAAATTTCTTCCCGCAAAAAGTTATTTTTTTAAAAGGCGATGAAAATTTAATCAAAGAACGTCTTAGCCAAAAAGAGCAAGATGCTATAGAAAAACGCGGAATTGATTATTTCTTAAGTGTCCAAGATAAACTTGAAAATACTCTTTATTTTTTAAAAGAAAAAATAAATCTTCAAGTTTTAACCCTAAATGCAAATGATACAAAAGAAAATTTACACCAAAAAATAAAGGATTTTTTACAATGATTAATGCTCTAAAAGGTATGAAAGATTTAAGCGATAAAGATGCGCTATATTATGAAAAAATTATCAAAACTTGCGAAGAAGTTGCAAAAAACTACGGGTTTAATTTCATCAATACTCCACATTTAGAGCAAAGCATACTTTTTAAAAGAAGTGTAGGAGAAAGTTCTGACATCGTTGGTAAAGAAATGTATGAATTTACAGACAAAGGGGGCAATGAAGTCTGTATGCGCCCTGAAGGCACAGCAGGAGTCGTGCGTGCCTATATAGAAAAAAAATTAGATAAAAACATCAGCGTAAAGCGTTGGTTTTATCATGGCTCTATGTTTCGTTATGAAAGACCTCAAAAGGGTCGCTTAAGAGAATTTCATCAATTTGGAGTTGAAAGCTTTGGTATACCTAGCGTTTATGAAGATGCGAGTATTATTTTAATGCTAGTAGAAATTTTCTCACGCCTTAGTATTGATTTCAAACTTCAACTTAATTCTTTAGGCTGCTCACAATGCTTGCCAAAATACCGCGATGAGCTCGTTGAATTCTTAGATTCTAAAGAAGGTTTTTGCGAAGATTGTTTGCGTAGAAAAAATTTAAATCCTATTCGCGTTTTGGATTGTAAAAATGAATATTGTCAAAATTTGCTTGAAAATGCTCCACTTTTAATCAATAATTTATGTACCTCTTGCCAAAAAGACTTTGAAACACTACAACAAATTTTAAAGGATAATGGAGTTAAATTTGAGTTAGATTCAAAACTTGTGAGGGGCTTGGATTATTATTCTAAAACGGCTTTTGAATTTATAAGCGATGAAATAGGAGCAAAAGCCGCCATTGCAGGTGGAGGACGCTACGATAGACTTATAGAGTATTTAGGTGGAAAAAGTGGCTATGGTATAGGTTTTGCCATGGGTATAGAAAGAATTATAGCCATTTTAGAACAAAAAGAAGAGTTAGAAAAAAGAGAGGGAATTTATCTTTGTGCTATGGATGAAATTTATATCCCAAAACTTTTGCAAATTGCTACCAAGCTTAGAAAAAAACACAAAGTAATCTTAAGCTATGAAGCTAGAAAACTTGCCAAGCACTTAGAAAATGGAGATAAGATAAATTCAAAACATTTTCTTTGCATGGGGGAAAATGAAGCAAAAAGCGAAAGTTTGTTTTATAAAAATTTAGAAAACAAAGATGAAAAAGTGATTCAAATTTCAGATTTGGAGAATGCTTTATGATGAATTATGGAATTGATATCTGGGGAAATGATAATTTTATCATCAAAAATGGTAAAGTTTGTATCAATCACGAAAAAAAACCTGCCATTATCGATATAGTAAAAGAGCTAAGAGATGATGGATATAAAGGCCCTTTGCTCTTAAGATTTCCTCATTTGATTCAAAAGCAAATTGAAAGTATTTATGGAAGTTTTAATAAAGCAAGAAAGGAATTTAATTATAAAGGAAAATTCAATGCCGTTTATCCTTTAAAAGTCAATCAATATCCTGGTTTTGTAAAAAATCTCGTTCGTTTAGGTAAGGATTATAATTACGGTCTTGAAGCAGGTTCTAAGGCTGAGCTTTTACTTGCCATGGCTTACAATAACGAAGATGCGCCTATTACCGTAAATGGATTTAAAGATAGAGAGCTTATCAATATAGGCTTTATCGCAGCTGAAATGGGACACAATATCACCTTAACCATAGAAGGACTAAACGAGCTTGAAGCCATTGTTGATATAGCTAAGGAGCGCTTTAAGCCTAAACCCAATATAGGCTTGCGTGTGCGTTTGCACTCTGCAGGTGTAGGAATTTGGGCAAAAAGCGGGGGGATTAATTCTAAATTTGGACTTACCTCTACTGAACTTATAGAAGCTGTAAATTTACTCAAAGAAAACAAGCTTTTAGAGCAATTTACCATGATACATTTTCATCTTGGTTCGCAAATCACTGAAATTCATCCTCTTAAAAAAGCCTTAAATGAAGCAGGTAACATCTATACCGAGCTTAGAAAAATGGGGGCTAAAAATTTAAAAGCTATCAATCTAGGTGGCGGTTTAGCAGTGGAATACTCGCAATTTAAAAATGAAAAAAGTAGAAATTATACCTTAAGAGAATACGCTAACGATGTGGTATTTATATTGAAAAATATAGCCGAGCAAAAAAAAGATCTTGAGCCTGATATTTTTATAGAGAGCGGGCGTTTTGTCGCGGCCAATCACGCCGTTTTAGTCGCTCCTGTTTTAGAGCTTTTCTCTCAAGAATACACAGAAAGCAAGCTTATACTAAAAAAGCAAAATCCAAAACTTATCGATGAACTTTACGATCTTTACAAAAGCATAAAGCCTTCCAATGCTTTAGAATATTTGCACGATAGTATCGATCATTTAGAAAGCATCTTAACACTTTTTGACTTAGGTTATGTGGATTTGCAAGATCGTTCTAATGCTGAAATTTTAACACATTTAATCACAAAAAAAGCCATTTTGCTTTTAGGTGATAAGCAAAATCCTGCGGATTTACTTGCTATACAAGATGAAGTGCAAGAAAGGTATTTGGTAAATTTTTCACTCTTTCAAAGCATACCTGATTTTTGGGGCTTGGAGCAAAATTTCCCTATCATGCCACTTGATAGACTTGACGAAGAACCAACAAGAAGCGCAAGCATATGGGATATAACCTGCGATAGCGATGGCGAAATTTCGTATTCTAAAAACAATCCTTTATTTTTGCATGATGTAGATGTAGAAAAAGAAAATTATTTTCTAGGTTTTTTCCTTGTAGGAGCTTATCAAGAAGTGCTTGGAATGAAGCACAATCTTTTTACCCATCCTACCGAAGCAACGATAAGTGTCAATGAAAAAGGCTATGAAATCGAAGGGATTATAGAAGCTCAATCCATACTTGATGCTTTAGAAGATCTAGACTATGATATACATACGATTATGGATATACTTAATGAACGCATTAGCAATTCTAAGCTTGTCAATGAAAAGCAGAAAAAACACATTTTAGGCGAACTTTATCTTTTCTTAAATGATAATGGCTATTTAAAAAGCATAGGAGTATAAATGGGATTTTTCGGCATTATAAAAGAAGATTTTTCCCAACCAAAAGTACAAGATCCAGCGTATAATTCTTGTGTAGAACTTTTTTTTAATTACCCGGGTGTATGGGCGGTAGTAAATTACCGCTTTGCGCATTTTTTTTATACAAAAAATTTCAAGCGCACCGCTAGGATAATCAGCGGAATTTCACAATTTTTAACAGGCGTAGATCTACATCCGGGTGCAACTTTAGGCAGACGCATTTTTATAGATCATGCTAATGGAGTGGTGATAGGACAAACCGCGGTCATAGAAGATGATGTTTTAATCTATCAAGGCGTAACCCTAGGCGGAACCAGTCTTGAAAAGGGTATTAAACGCCATCCTACCATCAAAAAAGGAGTGATTATAGGCTCGGGTGCAAAAGTACTCGGTAATATCACTATAGGAGAAAATGCCAAAATAGGCTCCAATGCCGTTGTTGTTAAAGATGTAGGAGCAAATTTAACCGCAGTAGGAATTCCTGCTTATATAGTAGAAGAGCGTCGTAAAAACAAGGAAAACACAAGGGCTGTTGATGCAAACTGCGAAGACAAGCTCGAAAAGCTAGAGAGAAAAATTGCAGAACTTGAAAAAGCTTTATCAGATATAAAATAATATATAAAAATCTTATATATTATTTTATATTTTTTAACCTTTAACGAATTTGCACATTAGTTCATTTTTACATTATTAATTTTTAATTAAATTCACTGCATAAGTGTGTTTTTTTGCTAAAATTAGACAAAAAATTCAAAAGGACAACAGATGTTAACCCAAAGATCACAAGTTTTAGAAGAATCCATCACTCTAGCAATCACTGCGCTTGCTAACGAGTTAAAAGCTAAGGGTGAAGATGTGATCAGCTTCTCCGCAGGTGAGCCTGATTTTGACACCCCGCAAACCATCAAAAATGCAGCTATTGCTGCCATAGAAAAGGGTTGTGGTAAATACACTGCTGTTGCAGGAATTGCTGATGTATTAAAAGCTATTCAAAACAAACTCAAAAAAGACAATAATCTTAGCTATGAAACAAGTGAAATTATTACAAATGTAGGGGCAAAGCATTCTCTTTTTGAATGTATAGAATGTCTAGTTGAAGAAGGCGATGAAGTCATCATTCCTAGTCCTTATTGGGTGAGCTATCCTGAAATGGTTAAATTTGCAGGTGGAAAGCCTGTATTTATCGAGGGTTTAGAAGAAAATGGCTTTAAAATCAACGCAGAGCAGCTTAAAAAAGCCATCACTCCTAAAACTAAAATTTTAATGCTTAATTCTCCTTCAAATCCTGTAGGCTCTATCTACAACAAAGAAGAGCTTTTAAGTATTGCTAAGGTTTTAGAGGGTACAAAGATTATCGTATTAAGTGATGAAATGTATGAAAAACTTCGCTACGATGGCTTTGAATTTGTAGCTTTTGCAAGTGTAAGCGAAGATGCTTTAAATCGCACTGTGACCATCAATGGACTTAGTAAATGCGGTGCTATGCCTGGATGGCGTTTTGGCTATATGGCAAGTAAAAACAAAGCCTTGATTTCAGCTGTTAAAAGACTTCAAGGCCAAAGCACTTCAAATATCTGCTCTATCACTCAGCACGCTGCCATACCTGCCTTAAATGGAGAATGTGATGAGGATATAGAAAAAATGCGTCAAGCTTTTGAAAAGCGTCGCGATTTAGCCTTAAATATGCTTCATCAAATTCCAAATATTAGCGTCTATAAGCCTGAAGGAGCTTTTTATCTTTTTGTAAATACTCAAAAAATTGAAAAAGATTCTATGAAATTTTGCCAAAAATTACTAGAACAAGAAAAAGTTGCTGTAGTTCCAGGTATCGGTTTTGGCATGGATGGATATTTTAGACTTTCTTATGCTACAAGCGATGAACTTATCAAAAAAGGCATAGAAAGAATAGCAAATTTTATTAAAAATTATAAATAATTCTAGGTTTAAAACCTAGAATTGCTAACTTTGTTAGGCAATCAAATAAAATTCAAATGACCCAAATTTAAACTTTCTCAAACCCAAATTTCAAAATAAAACCAAAAAATCAAGGTTTTTTAAGCACTGCATTTACTCTTTGGACTTTATCTAGTTTATTTAAACTAAGTCTTATCACAGAATCTTCTAATCCTCCTAAAGAATGAGGCACATTTGCTTCTAAGCTTATCATATCTAAAGTATTGAATTCAAATTTCTCATTTTCTACTTCAAACCAAATTTTACCACTTAAAACTTGCACGCGGATAGCAAAGGGTGCTTTATGCTCTTTCATCACGCTATCTTTAGCAAGTAAAATTTGAATTTCCTTGCTGTGCTCATCATCGATTAAAACATTGATTTTTACTTCTTTGGGGCTAAAATCCGCTTTATTCCATTGAGTGATTTTCATAAAATCTCCTTTTTAATTTTATAAGATTGTAACAAAAATCAAAACACAGACTATAAACTTGTGTTAATTTTATCCTTCTTTCCACCAAAAATCTTGCTCAAACTCACTTCCCACCTCATAAGCTTCGCCCATTTTTGGTGTAATCAAAGGCAAATTTGAATTCTCATAAAGATATTCTACCACTCCATTCCACGCATGAGTTCCTGCTAAAAACCTTCCCCAATGTATAGGCATTAAAGCTTTTGCATTCAAATCTTTTGCTTCTTTTAAAATTTGATCAGGAAAAGAATGCGAAAAAGGCCAAGCGGCATTAAATTGACCGCTTTCAAGACAAACTAAATCAAAACCACCAAAATAAGCCCCGATTTTTTTAAAATGTGTAAAATATCCTCCATCGCCACTAAAAAACACCCTTTTGTCCGCGCTTAAAAATTCCATCACAAAAGAAGCCCAAAGAGTTTTATTTAACCCATCGCCCCTGCTTGAACTATGCTGCGCAGGCGTTGCAACAATCCTTAAATCATCAAATTCCACCCCACTCCACCAATCAAGCTCTATGATTTTTTTCTCACTCACTCCATAACTTTTTAGATAATTTCCTACTTTTAAAGGCGCGATAAAAAATTTAGCCCTATCTTTTAAAGTTTTCACGCTTTTTTCATCTAAATGATCAAAATGAGAATGAGTGATAATCACGGCAAAAATTTCATCAAAATCATTGGCATTATAAACAGGTGCATTTTTAAAAGCTTTATTAATAAAAGAAAAAGGTGAAGCGTGAGTGTTAAAGATAGGATCGATTAAAATTTTATAGTTTTTATAACTCACAAAAAGCGATGAATGTCCAAGCCAAGTGATGTGCGGAGTACGAACATACTTTAAATTTGGCTTAAAAAAAGGAAGTTTAAAAGTCGCCTTAGCATTTTTAGGGTAAAGATAATAATACCTCAAAACTTCCCTAAAAGACACTTTAAAAGCATTATGTGTTTGGGGATTTTCATTAAGAAAAATTTCATATTTTTTACCCTGCACTTTTTTAGCTTTTTGGCGTTCTTTACTCGAAAGATCAAAGGTTTTAAATGACAAATTCAATTTTTTCCTTTTTTATGTTTATTAAAATTATATCCAAGAAATTTTTAGATTAATTTTATTTTACACAAGTTTTTGGTTTACTTGTGTTAAAATGTCCAAATCAAATATTGGATAAAATGATGTAAAAATAAAATTTATATAAACTAGACAAAATACTTCAAGAAATTGATTTTATATTTAAACAAACCAAAGGCGAGCTTATGCAAGCTTTAAAAAATGAAATCAAACAAAAAGCTATTTTCATGTCACTAATCAACATTAAAGAAACGATAAAAAATATCCAAGATAGTGCAGATGCTGAAGTTATGGTAATTTTTTGTGAAGAAGATATGAAAAGACTCTCAAAAAGTAGAAATATTGCAGCACATAATAGTAGCCATGGATTTAAATATCGTAACAAATCTTATTCGTTACGATCTAGCAAGACTTAAACAAAGTATTGTTAATTTTAAAAATAATCCAAACAATTTACATTTTATTCCAAAAGAAGAAAATGTCAAAAAAAAGAATACTAAAACCACTAGAAGTATTAATTATTTTTTTATTTGCATGCATTTTATCTTGTATTATATTTATTACCTTTTTTTACTTAACAAGCCCTCCAAAAGCATAAGACAAGAAAATTTTTCATATAACACTTTCATACAAATTATTTTTATTCATTAGATCCTTTTATTCTTAACTTACCACAAGCTGGCAGACAAAAATATACACACTGCACCATTGATTTAGAATTAATAAAAGAAATTTCTTTAGAAGATTTTACAAAAATTTCACCCGTTATTAGAGATACTATTATTCAAACCATTCTAGCAAAAGAAATACAAGAAATTGAATTCTCTAATTTCAAACTAGAACTTCAAAGAGAATTGGTTAAAAAAATTAATGAAAAATTAGGCAATAAGCTGATTAAAGAATTATATTTTAGAGATTTTATCATCTCTTGAAAATTTTTATAAAATTTTCAAGCCTTTTAAAAAGGCTTGATTAAAGATCTTAGAGAGTTTTATTCGACTTCAGCGTCGATTACATCATCGTCTTTTTTCTTTTTATCATTTGCTGCATTTGGCTCATCTTTTTTATACATATTTTCAGCCAATTTATGAGAAACCTCGCTTAAAGCTTTCATTTTAGCTTCGATTTCTTCTTTACTTGCATTTTGATTTTTCAAAGTCTCACGCAAATCATCAAGAGCTTTTTGGATATTTTCTTTATCGCTATCAGCTACTTTTTCTCCAAGCTCATTTAGAGATTTTTCCACTTGATGCGCCAAGCTATCAGCTGCATTTCTAGCATCTACAGCTTCTTTGCGTTTTTTGTCTTCTTCTTTGTGAAGTTCAGCATCTTTTACCATGTTATTAATCTCTTCCTCGCTAAGTCCACTTGAACCTGTGATTTTGATCTCTTGTGCTTTACCTGTTGCTTTATCTTTTGCAGAAACAGTTAAAATACCATTTGCATCGATGTCAAAAGTTACTTCGATTTGTGGCATACCGCGTGGTGCTGGTGGAATTCCTTCAAGGTTGAAATTTCCTAAAGATTTATTATCACGACTAAATTCTCTTTCCCCTTGTAAAACATTGATAGTTACAGCACTTTGATTGTCTTCTGCAGTTGAGAAAACTTGCTCTTTTTTGGTTGGTATAGTTGTACCTTTTTCGATGATTTTAGTCATCACACCGCCTAAAGTTTCGATACCTAAAGAAAGTGGAGTTACATCAAGTAAAAGTACATCTTTTACATCACCTTTTATAACTGCACCTTGAATCGCCGCACCGATAGCCACAACTTCATCAGGATTTACAGATTTGTTAAGTTCTTTTCCAAAAGCTTTTTTAACCTCTTCTTGCACTAAAGGAACACGAGTAGAACCCCCTACCATAACGATTTCTTTAATTTCATTTTTATCAAGCCCTGCATCTTTTACCACTTCATTGATCTTAGTGATAGTTTCAGCTACTAAAGAATCAATCATACCTTCAAATTTAGCTCTAGTAAGTTTTTTAACCAAGTGTTTTGGGCCACTCGCATCAGCTGTGATAAATGGTAAATTAATCTCTGTTTCATTAGCTGAACTTAGCTCTTTTTTAGCATTTTCTGCAGCTTCTTTTAAGCGTTGTAAAGCCATAACATCATTTTTAAGATCTATACCTGTTTCATCTTTAAATTCACTTGCTAGAAAATCGATAAGCTTGTTATCAAAATCATCACCACCTAAGAAAGCATTACCACCTGTTGCTAAAACTTCTACTACATTATCCCCTGTTTCAAGCACGGTAACATCAAAGGTTCCCCCACCTAGATCGTAAACTACGATTTTTTCACTATCTTTTTTATCAAGCCCATAAGCTAAAGCTGCTGAAGTAGGCTCGTTGATAATTCTTAATACATTAAGTCCTGCGATAGTCCCTGCTTCTTTCGTTGCTTTTCTTTGTGCATCATTAAAATACGCAGGCACAGTAATCACCGCATCAGTAACACTTTCACCCAAAAAAGCTTCTGCATCTTCTTTTAATTTCATCAAAACTTTTGCTGAAATTTCTTGTGGGGTGTAAATTTTACCTGCGATTTCTATCGCGCATGCACCATTTCTTTCGGTGATGTGGTAAGGAAGTCTATTTTTGGCTTCTTTAGCCGCATCTTCATTGATCATCAAACCCATAATTCTTTTGATAGAATAAATAGTTTTTTCAGGGTTTGTTACCGCTTGGCGTTTTGCGCTATCGCCTACTAAAACTTCACCTTTATCTGTAAAAGCAACTACTGAAGGAGTTGTGTTTTTTCCTTCTTTGTTTGGGATTACTTTACTCTCGCCGCGTTCATACACAGCAACACAAGAATTGGTTGTTCCTAAATCTATACCTATAACTTTACTCATTTTTTATCCTTTTTATTAAAATTTATTTTGCTACACTAACTTTGGTTGGGCGGATCACGCGATCGGCTATTTTATAACCTTTTTGAAGCACTTGAACCACTTCACCACTTTGATGATTTTCACTATCTACATGAAACATCGCTTCGTGTAAATTAGGATCAAACTCTTTTTCATCTTTGATAAGAGCCACTCCATGTTTTTCAAGTTTTTTAAGAAATAAATCTAAAGTGTTTTGCACTCCTTCTTTGATTTTTAAGCTAATTTCATCTTGGCATTCGACATTGATAGCTGCTTCTAAAGCATCTAAAACATCAAGCAAATCCTTTGCAAAGCTTTCATTTGCATAAGCCATAGCACTTAGCTTTTCTTTTTCCATTCTTTTTTTAATATTTTCAAATTCAGCGTTTGCACGCATATATTTGTCTTTTAATTCATCATAGTCTTTTTGCAATTTGTTTTGCTCAACATCTTCGATATTTTGCAAATTCTCATCTTGCAAATGTTCAGAATTTTCTGCGTTTTCATTTTCAATTTCTTGCTTTTGTTCGCTCATGCCGCCTCCTTTATGTATTGTAATATCTTTTTATAATCCGTATAAACACTACCTGCTAAGATAATATTTACATCCTCGCCCAAAAACTGCGCATCCACCTTAAGCCCCATAAAACCCTCTTTAAATAAGGGTTCAAATTCAAGACTTTCTTTAAAATGACGGTGAATTTGACAATCTAAGAGCTTAACAAATTCATCATTTTGATAAATTTGATAAGCTCTTTCTTCATTGCTTCTATAGCAAATCAAATTTTGTCTTAAGCTAGCTATTTTTTCTACAAGATCTATAAAATGAACTCTCAAAGCTATTTTTTCTATACTAGAAAGATCAAGTCCTATAAGACTTTGTAAAAAATTCCACGCTTCTTTTTCATATTTTAAAACGAGCTCTTCTTCTTTAAAATCAAGTACTATAAACTTAGCATTTAGATCAAGTACTTCTTTAAGTACTAAACTTCTACCTCCATAAACAAGACAATAAATTTCAAATTCCTTGCTTAGTTCCTTTAAAAAGCTTTCATTTTTGATATGAATGTTTTTATCTTGCTCTTTTTCCCAAAAATTTTGCCAATAATTTTGCATCGTTAAAATAGTAGGAATTCTACCGCTACTTATATGAAGCTGAGTGATCAAACCCTCATCGCTAAGTCTTTTAAGATAAACGCGTATAGTCGAAGCAGGTATGCAAAGGTTTGAATTTAATTCATTAGAACCAATAGGTGCATTATCCAAAAGATAAGTTTGAATAATAGACTCTAAAATCAAATCCTTTTTATCTCGACTTTTCATCATATTTTCCTTCATATCTAGCACTCTATTTTTTGATTGCTAGATATATTATACAACATTGAGTGTTATTTTGTCAAGTATAAATATAAAAAAATATACTTAATTTTATTTAGTCAATATGACTAAAGTTTTGTTAGTTACTTTTTTATAAGGATAAGCTATCTTTTAAGATTGAAAATGCAATGATAAAAATAAGATGAAAATTTTAAATTGAATTGATTGTCTAGTTTTTTAAAGGTATAAGATATTAAAATAAAAAACCAAAGAAGCCTTTGAAAGCTCTTTGGTTCTTCTATCAAAGCTTAAAAGTTACCATTGATAGAAATATACATTCTTCTTCCTTCTTCTATGCGGTTATAGGTATTTACCCAAGTGCTACCACTCCCACTTGCATAAGATTCCCAGCCATTTGTAAAGCTTTTGTCAAAAAGATTATAAATAGCTGCATTGATACTCCATTGTTTGTTGATATCATAACGCACACCCATGGAAGCTAAAAAGATATCCTTGTAATATTCTCTATTGATATTAGTATCACCCATATAGCGATCTATTTGCCACTCGCCTTTTATCCAAGGAGTGAATTTATTATAGAAGCTGTATTCGGTTTTTAACATGATATTGTGTTTTAAACTATCTTGTTCAGGTTTACCTATCACACTTCTATCTTGTGCTTCTTTAACTTCAGTATCAAGATAAGTATAAGCAAAATTTACATTTAAATTATCAAGAGGGCTTATCCCTGCTCCAAGTTCTACACCTTTGTATTCAACCTTGCCATGATTGATTGCTCTAGAACATCTATCAGCATCACAAGTGCCAATACCTGGGATTGGTTCGCTATTATTATAACTTTGACTTGAAATTTTATCTTTAAAATTCGTTAAAAAACCTGTTGCTGAAACATAAAATAAATCATTATTGTAAATAGCTGCTATTTCATAGTTTAAAGATGTCTCTTCTTTTAAATCAGGATTTCCATATGTAGGAAATCTGCCTTGGCCACTATAACTGTAAGTTCCATTTATCAAACGGTTTGCATAAGGGGTTCTAAAGCCTGTAGATACACCGCCTTTTAAAGTAAGCTCATTAGTAGGATTATAAACCACATAAGCTCTTGGCGAAACATTGTTTCCAAAAATTTCATGATGATTATATCTTGCTCCAAAAGTAAGTCTTAAATCATCTTTTATACTATACTCATCCTCTGCAAAAATTGCCAATAAATACTGATCAAAATTAGTAGGACTAGCTATTTTATCTTGCATTTTTTCAAGCCTATATTCACCGCCTACGCTTAAAATATGACTTTGTCCTAGAGGAATAACAGACTTAGTATCTAAGATAATATCTTCTGCGACTATATCTCTATTTTCTCCCAAAAACGGCTGTGTAGATTGCCCTACGACTTCGCGGCCATCATTGCTCACTCTATTATATTGCAAACCAGAAGTGATAGAAAAATTTTCATAAACACCCTCATGACTTAAATAAGTCACAAATTTATCAACTTCCATAATATCTGCATAACCACCCGTTAAGCTACCTGGTGTTCTACCTGGACTTGTAATAGTTCCTAATTGACCTTGTTTATTATCGTAATGATTTCTTGAAAAATCTATATCAAATATAAAAGTATTATAATCATTAGCTAAATAACTAATTCTTGTTCCTATGTTGAAATTATTTGCCTTTGTAGGACTTTGAGCTTGATCCCCTTGAACTCTTTGTCCACTTCCATTTGTAAATTCAACATTAGATTGCTGTCTGTAAAATTCTCTAAATCGAAGTGTTAGACCCAATTTGTCATTCATCAAAGGACCACTAGAATAAATACTCGTTCCATAAGTATTACCCCAATCTTTATTTTCATTTAAAAGAGCATCCAAACTTACAGAAGTTTCCCATTTATCACTTACTTTTTTGGTAATGATATTTACCACCCCGCCTAAAGCTTCAGAGCCATATAAAGTACTCATAGGACCTTTTATAACTTCTATCCTTTCTATACTAGAAATCGGAGGTAAGAAAGAATTTGAAATTTCATTAAAACCATTAGGGCCCACCTCTCCGCCAATACCCTGACGACGCCCATCAATCAAAACCAAAGTATATCCAGTAATACCCCTCATAGTGATATTATAAGAACCTGTTTTTCCCTTGCTAGCATATAAATCAACGCCTGGAATATCTGCGATAGCCTCTGCAACATCTCTATAAGGCTTACTTTGTAATTCTTTTTTACTAATAACATTGATAGTAGCAGGAGCTTCTTTAATATCTTGAGCAAATCCAGAAGCACTAATGATCGAACTGTCTAGCTCTACATTTTGCGATATAGCATTAGAAGCCAAAAGGCCAATGGCACAAACCGATAGACATAATTTCTTCATTTTTCTCCTTTTGTTAAATATTAATTAGAAATCAGAATATTATGATAATAATTATTAATTTAAGATAAATTTTGTATCAATTGTGATAATTAGTATTAATTAAAAATTTATTTTTTCTTGCTATAATTCTTAAAAATATAAGTTTTTTTAGAGAAGTAAATAGCAAAAATTAAATATCTTTTAGATACAAGCTTGATTATTTGATTGTTATTTTTCTCTGTGAAATTTGTTTCAAAATTTATCTTTTTAAACAATTTACCATAGAATGTGTTTAAGAAATAAAGATATTTAAATCAAAAAATAAAATCATAACGGAGTAAAAGATGAAAACATTTATAAGCAATCATAAAAACCAATCTTCTTTTATCACTTTATTTGTTTTTACACCTTTATTTTTTGTTTTTCTTTATTCTAAAGATTTTTTACACATACAACCCAATGAAACTATTAAAGAAAATAAATTTAATATGGCAATCAAACATTTTGTACAAAATTCCTCCGATATGAAACCGACACAACCCACACAAACTATACAAGAGCCTTCGAATGTGCAACCCAAAGAACCTGTGCAAGAAATAAAAAAAATAAAACCGAGAAAAGAAAAACCTATCGCTAAACCTAAAAAAATAATCCCTCCAGCAAATGCAAAGGCAATAAGTCAACCCAAAAAAGATACAAACATGCAGCAACCAATCATGCAGCAACAAACTCCACAAGCCAGCTCTTACCAAAGCGTATCTTTAACTAGCAATAGTGAATTTTTAAAAGAAATAAAATCAGCAATCGATGAAGCCCTAATCTACCCTAGACAAGCTAGAAAAATGCGTATGAGTGGGGAGGTTCTTGTAGAATTTACCTGGACAAAAGAAAAGAAATTAGAAAATTTAAAAATACTTAAACCTTCAAAATATGATTTTCTAAATAAAAGTGCTTTAGAAACTATACGCATAGCTTCTAAAAAATTTCCACAATATGAAAAAACTTTTCATATAAAAATACCATTGGTATATAAATTAAGCTAAATCTTTCACAATATACTCTATTTTTAATGCAAATCACTCCAGCTTTGCTAACGCTTAGAAGTAGAAGCTTCCTAGCTAAAGCTAACTAGTATTAGCTAATTCGAAAGGCTTTGAGTTTATAGTCCTCAAGGCTAATTCCTAACCCAAACGACTTTAATCCACGCTTTAAGATATTATTTGCAGCATTAATATCTCTATGTAAAGTGTTGCCACATTTTTCACAAAGATACACTCTATCTTTAAACATAAGATTTTTTTTGATATTTCCACATACACTACAAGTTTTGCTTGTATATTGTGGATTGACTTTTATAAAGAATTTACCATTATGCTTTGCTTTATACTCTAGATATTGAGAGAATTGATAGAATGAAATATTAAGAATAGATTTATTTAAACCACTTTTAGCTTTTATATTCTTTAATTTAGCTCTTTTAGACATATTCTTAATTTGCAAATCTTCGACTGCTAGCAAGTCAAATTCTTGTATGAGTTTTGAAGTTATCTTGTGATAACTATCCTTTTTGATATTTGAACTTTTTTCATAGATTTTATTTAATTTTAATTGTGTTTTTTTGAAATTATGGCTTAACTTTGTTTTCTCCTTTTTTGTTTTTAATATTCTCCTACTTTGTTTTCTTTGCAATCTTTTAAATGCTAAATCATATTCAGCTCTACTAAGTAGCTTTGAGTTAGTAGCTATTAACTCTCCACTGCTTAAGGTAATCTCATTGATATTTAAATCAATGTCAACTGCTTTTTTAATATCAAAATCTTTGCTAGATATTAAAGAAATATTTGATTCATCATAAATGATACTAAAAGCTAAATAGTATTTATTGTGATTTTTGATAATAGTGATTTGATTAAACTTATAAGTATTTGGTAAATCTCTGTGATAACGCATTTTAAAAAATGTATTCATAAGTCTAAATATCTTAAACTTAGTAGTATCACTATCTTTGATTTTGTAGGCTTGATTATTCCAATTAAAGCTTTGCTTTGCAAATTTAGAGTTTTTAAATTTGGGAAAGCCTTTGTTTTTATCTCTAATTGCTTGCTCTAAGGCACGAGAAGATTAATCCTTGCTTGTTGGGTTACAACACTTTTATAGCTTAATTCTCTTGCTTTTATAAGGCTAGTTTTATTGATTATCTATCTTACTTGCCTTTAAATAACTCCTATCTTTTTTATCTAAATTCTTATTTTTATCCCACTGCTCTTGCTGTAAATTTAAACAAATATTATAGGCTTGATATAGATGAAACATTGATGATTAATAAGCTTTTGTTGTTCTTTGTTTAGGTAGAATTCTATATTTAAAACCTTTGGTTATTTGCATTGCTTTGTTCCATTAGGGCTTTTTTTCTTTTTGGTTATATATTTTTTTAGGGTAATTATCTTCTATGCCTTGATTTTCTGCATATTTTTTAAGAGTTTCTAGCATTATTCCGCATAGGTATTCTATAAAAAATTACTGATTATGTCAAATAACCTAACTAGAGCCGTACAACTAACACTGTAAGCAATTCATCTCCCACTTAAGAAGTGAGAGTTTTATTGAATAAAAAAGATAAATTTAAAGCAAATAATCTTTTTTTAGACAACACTAAACCCTTGCATGTATTTACAGCAATATTTATTTCATCATAAACAACCCCCAACCATAAAACCTCAATAAACACTATAAAATAAACTTGAGTGATTAAAAATCCAACCCAATTATTGAACAAACCCAAGCTACATAATAAAATATAAACTAGACATATAAAGAACAATTGACACATAAAAATAGATTGAATAAATAAACCTATACAAGTAAACATAAAGATTAATTATTGATACAAAAGATTTAATAAATAAAAAGAATAATTGAGATATAAAAACATATAAACTAAACAACTCAAACAACCAAACTAATAAACAACCATAGCTTAAGCTGACAACCCAACCAATCAATTTAAATATAAAACTACAAATTAAATCAACCCAAGCTAATTAAACTTCAAACTAATTAATCAAACAAACCAATGAATATAACCTAACTGATTAAATTAAATAAATTAATAAACTAATCAAGCAATGACTAATAAAGTATTTAAAACCAACAAAAGCATAAATCAATTAAACTAATGATTGAATATAAAAATAATAAGTTGTAGATAAGTAAAAGCATTATACAAAGCATTCTAAGCTGATTAAATACAATTAGAACAAAAGCATAAATCAATCCAAGCCAATTAAACATAAACATAAACATAAAAGAACAATGAATACAAAAACATATTTAATTGGCATAAAAACAAATTCAATCAATAAAAAAATAATTAATACAATAATAGATTTAATAAACATAAAAAAATAATTAAATATAAAAACAACGATTGACATATAAAAACTAAGATTTTAAATCTATAAGAATAAGATAAAGTAGAATTAACAAGTCCGCAATGAGCTACTTTCCCCCTGCCAGTAAGGCGTAGTATCATCACCCACGATGTGCTTAGCTTCTTGGTTCGGGATGGAGCAAGGCGTTTCCACATCTGTATAATCACGGACATTGTTATTTAAATATTCTTTGAAAGATTTAACTTAAGAATAAAGCTTTTATTTTTTATTCTATTGTTTTATTTTTTTGCTTTTCTTCTATTCTTTTTTATTTTTCTTTTTTTGTTTTTTAATTTTTACTTTTATCTTTTAAATCTTATCTTTCATCTTATCAATGAATCAAATCTTTACTCTCTTTGATAAGTTTTTATTTTAGAATACTTAAAAAACAATGTTAAGAGCAAGTTCTAATACAAACTCTACTTGAAAGATTTCTATTAAACTCTAAATATTATCTATATTCAAAGTCTTCTTAAAAACCTTAACAAGGAAGTGATGCTTTATTAAAGATAAGCCAAACGCTCTATTAGTACTGGTCAGCTAAAGGACTTTCATCCATTACACACCCAGCCTATCAAACTAGTAGTCTTCTAGAGAGCTTAGAGAAGATTCATCTTAGAGTTGGCTTCACGCTTAGATGCTTTCAGCGTTTATCCTTTCCAAACTTAGCTACGCTGCGATGCTCTTGGCAGAACAACAGCTACACCAGTGGTTTGTTCAACCCGGTCCTCTCGTACTAGGGTCAAATCTCTTCAATCTTCTTACGCCCACGGCAGATAGGGACCGAACTGTCTCACGACGTTCTGAACCCAGCTCGCGTACCGCTTTAAATGGCGAACAGCCATACCCTTGGGACCTGCTCCAGCCCCAGGATGCGATGAGCCGACATCGAGGTGCCAAACCTCCCCGTCGATGTGAGCTCTTGGGGGAGATCAGCCTGTTATCCCCGGGGTACCTTTTATCCTTTGAGCGATGGCCCTTCCACACAGAACCACCGGATCACTAAGACCGACTTTCGTCTCTGCTTGACTTGTATGTCTTGCAGTTAAGCTGGCTTATACCTTTATACTCTACGAACGATTTCCAACCGTTCTGAGCCAACCTTTGTAAGCCTCCGTTATTATTTGGGAGGCGACCGCCCCAGTCAAACTACCCACCAGACATTGTCCCACTTGAGGATAACTCAAGCTGGTTAGCTACCCAAATAAGAAAGAGTGGTATCTCAACAATGGCTCATATACAACTGGCGTCATATACTCAAAGCCTCCCACCTATCCTGCACATTCTTATCCAAATAGCAGTGTCAAGCTGTAGTAAAGGTCCACGGGGTCTTTCCGTCTTGCCGCGGGTAGGAGGAATTTTCACCTCCACTACAATTTCACTGGATCCCTCTTTGAGACAGCTCCCATCTCGTTACGCCATTCATGCAGGTCGGTATTTAACCGACAAGGAATTTCGCTACCTTAGGACCGTTATAGTTACGGCCGCCGTTTACTCGGGCTTCGATCAAGAGCTTCGCTAATGCTAACCCCATCAATTAACCTTCGAGCACCGGGCAGGCGTCACACCCTATACATCCTCTTACGAGTTAGCAGAGTGCTGTGTTTTTGGTAAACAGTCGGGAGGGACTCTTTGTTGTAAGTTTCTTCGCTTTCGGAGTAAATCCTAATACGAAGCGAACCACACCTTATACCGAAGATACGGTGCTATTTTGCAGAGTTCCTTAAAGAGAGTTCTTCCACGCGCCTTAGAATACTCATCCCACCCACCTGTGTCGGTTTACGGTACGGGCAACATTAGCTAAACTTAGAAACTTTTCTTGGCTCGACGGCATCAGGGGTTCTTCTATCCATCCGAAGACTTCAAAAAGCCTTTCAGTTCTCGGAGTATTGTTATACGGATTTGCCTGTATAACCTCCTACGACCTTAGACTAGCACTTCCATCCGCTAGCCCCCTTAGCCCTAAGCGTCCTTCCATCGCACACTAATGTTGGTATTGGAATATTAACCAATTTGCCATCGTCTACCCCTTTCGGACTCGACTTAGGACCCGACTAACCCTACGATGACGAGCATCGCGTAGGAAACCTTGGGTTTACGGCGTTAATGATTCTCACATTAATTATCGCTACTCATGCCTGCATGCTCACTTCTATTCGCTCCAGCACTCCTTACCGGTATACCTTCGACGCAAATAGAACGCTCTCCTACCACTTGCACACAACTTAAACTACTTAACTTTAGTCTAAGAATATTTTTACTGATTTTACTAAGTTTTATTTCTATCTTTACTCTATAAAAATCAGTAAAAATATAACTAAACATATAACTTAGTTTCTCATATTCTAAACTTAAATAATCTAAGTTGTGCGCAAGTCTACAGCTTCGGTACTTACTTTAGCCCCGTTATATTTTCCGCGCAAAATCACTAGACCAGTGAGCTATTACGCTTTCTTTAAAGGATGGCTGCTTCTAAGCCAACCTCCTGGTTGTTTAAGTAACTTCACATCGTTTTCCACTTAAGTAAGATTTAGGGACCTTAGCTGGTAGTCTGGGTTGTTTCCCTCTTGACGACGGATTTTATCACTCGCCGCCTGACTGCTGTGATTACATATAAGGTATTCGGAGTTTGATAGGGTTTGGTACATTGGTGTATGCCCTAGCCCATTCAGTGCTCTACCCCCTTATATTACGACACAACGCTATACCTAAATATATTTCGGAGAGAACCAGCTATCACGAAGTTTGATTGGCCTTTCACCCCTATCCACAAGTCATCCCGGGGCTTTTCAACGCCTATGGGTTCAGTCCTCCACTAGTTCTTACACTAGCTTCAACTTGCTCATGGATAGATCACTTCGTTTCGGGTCTGCAGCATCTGACTAAGCGCCCTATTCAGACTCGCTTTCGCTACGGCTTCGCGTTTGCTTAACCTTGCCAGACACCACAACTCGCAGGCTCATTATGCAAAAGGCAGTCCATCACCCTGTATTGCTACATAGGGCTCTGAATGATTGTAAGCAAATGGTTTCAGGTTCTATTTCACTCTGATCACCTCAGTTCTTTTCACCTTTCCCTCACGGTACTTGTGCACTATCGATCTGGTATTAGTATTTAGGGTTGGATCGTGGTCGACCCAGCTTCAGACAGGATTTCTCGTGTCCCGCCCTACTCAGGATACTGCTAGCTAAGGTTTGTTTTTCGCATACGGGACTATCACCCTCTATGGCTATACTTTCCAGAATGTTCTGCTAAACTCACCTCTTGCACATTGCAGTCCTACAACCCCCAGTGCAAGCACTGGGTTTGCCCTCTTGCGCTTTCGCTCGCCGCTACTGACGCAATCTCTATTGATTTCTTTTCCTGAGGGTACTAAGATGTTTCAATTCCCCTCGTTCGCTCCTATATAGGTAATGTATATCTCTATACATTGGGTTGCCCCATTCGGAAATCTACGGATCAAAGCTTCTTGACAGCTCCCCGTAGCTTATCGCAGTCTAGTACGTCCTTCATCGCCTTTACCAGTCAAGGCATCCACCATTCGCTCTTAGTAGCTTACCTTTTTTACCTTCTTTAGCGTCAAGGCAAAGCCTTGACTAAGAAGCAAGCTAAAGACCTACCCCGCCAACCTAAAAGATATTAGGCTGATAAAGTAAGTTAAAGACTAATAGTCTTTCTTGCTTCTTCTGCTAAGAATATGCATAAAAGTTAGATATAATCTAACTTCTACCTTTTATTATTGATTCTAAAACGCATCACTTCCTTGTTAAAGTTTTTACGATAAGACTTCATTATCTTAAGACGGAAAGCATTCAAACACTTAATATAAATACTAAAAATATCTAAACTAAGTCGTGAGTTTGAAACTTATCTTTAATTTAAAATTTTAGATCTAATATTCTCTTTATTATAAAAAATAAAGATAGTTAAAAGATATAAATAAAACCAAAGAAAAGATAATTGAGTTTTATCCTTTAACAAGTCCTGTAAAATTGTTTTTATTAAAACTTGCTTGTGACTCTTAACAATGATAATTATAAAGAACATTTAGGTTTAAAACCTAAAGGAAGTATATGGTATATAAAGTATATTTATAAATATATACTTGCTTTAGATTTTAAAGCTTGATTTCAAATCTTGTTTTTATCTTTTTAAGATTGATACTTCTATGGTGGGCCTAACAAGACTTGAACTTGTGACCTCACCCTTATCAGGGGTGCACTCTAACCAGCTGAGCTATAGGCCCTTAATAAATGGTGGAGAATAGCGGGATCGAACCGCTGACCTCCTGCGTGCAAAGCAGGCGCTCTCCCAGCTGAGCTAATTCCCCATAAACAATTAGCTTTATCATCAATCTTTGAAATCTAAACAAGAATCAATTGAGTTTATAATGAAGTAATAGTTGTGAGACTTATTACTTTGTACTCTAGAAAGGAGGTGATCCAACCGCAGGTTCTCCTACGGTTACCTTGTTACGACTTCACCCCAGTCGCTGATTCCACTGTGGACGGTAACTAGTTTAGTATTCCGGCTTCGAGTGAAATCAACTCCCATGGTGTGACGGGCGGTGAGTACAAGACCCGGGAACGTATTCACCGTAGCATGGCTGATCTACGATTACTAGCGATTCCGGCTTCATGCTCTCGAGTTGCAGAGAACAATCCGAACTGGGACATATTTTATAGATTTGCTCCACCTCGCGGTATTGCGTCTCATTGTATATGCCATTGTAGCACGTGTGTCGCCCTGGGCATAAGGGCCATGATGACTTGACGTCGTCCACACCTTCCTCCTCCTTACGAAGGCAGTCTATTTAGAGTGCTCGGCCGAACCGTTAGCAACTAAATACGTGGGTTGCGCTCGTTGCGGGACTTAACCCAACATCTCACGACACGAGCTGACGACAGCCGTGCAGCACCTGTCTCTAAGTTCTAGCAAGCTAGCACCCTCTTATCTCTAAAAGGTTCTTAGGATATCAAGCCCAGGTAAGGTTCTTCGCGTATCTTCGAATTAAACCACATGCTCCACCGCTTGTGCGGGTCCCCGTCTATTCCTTTGAGTTTTAATCTTGCGACCGTACTCCCCAGGCGGTACACTTAATGCGTTAGCTGCATTACTGAGATGACTAGCACCCCAACAACTAGTGTACATCGTTTAGGGCGTGGACTACCAGGGTATCTAATCCTGTTTGCTCCCCACGCTTTCGCGCCTTAGCGTCAGTTGAGTTCCAGCAGATCGCCTTCGCAATGGGTATTCTTGGTGATATCTACGGATTTTACCCCTACACCACCAATTCCATCTGCCTCTCCCTCACTCTAGACTATCAGTTTCCCAAGCAGTTTAATGGTTAAGCCATTAGATTTCACAAGAGACTTGATAATCCGCCTACGCGCCCTTTACGCCCAGTGATTCCGAGTAACGCTTGCACCCTCCGTATTACCGCGGCTGCTGGCACGGAGTTAGCCGGTGCTTATTCCTTAGGTACCGTCAGAATTCTTCCCTAAGAAAAGGAGTTTACGCTCCGAAAAGTGTCATCCTCCACGCGGCGTTGCTGCGTCAGGGTTTCCCCCATTGCGCAATATTCCCTACTGCTGCCTCCCGTAGGAGTCTGGACCGTGTCTCAGTTCCAGTGTGACTGATCATCCTCTCAGACCAGTTAAGCGTCATAGCCTTGGTAAGCCATTACCTTACCAACTAGCTGATACTATATAGTCTCATCCTACACCGAAAAACTTTCCCTACTCAACTTGTGTTAAGCAGGAGTATAGAGTATTAGCAGTCGTTTCCAACTGTTGTCCTCTTGTGTAGGGCAGATTAACTATACCTTACTCACCCGTGCGCCACTAATCCACTTCTAGCAAGCTAGAAGCTTCATCGTTCGACTTGCATGTATTAGGCACGCCGCCAGCGTTCACTCTGAGCCAGGATCAAACTCTCCATAAAAATTATAGATAGTTTAATCTTTTTCTTCAAAGAAAAAGTAATGAAGATTAAAAAGAAAAACTTTTAATCTTTAAATATTTAGATTGAATAGATTTTACATAATTACTTATGCCTAAATCCTTCTGGCTCAATCGATCACTTATTTAGATTTCAAAGATTGACTAATAAGATTTGAAATAACAATATTAATTTTAAAGAACAAAAACAAAAAATCATTTATTATATGTAAATAAAGTTTAGTAATAATAAAGTTTTATAAACTTAGATTGCTTTAGCTAGGATTAAAGATTAATTTAAAACTAGAAACATAGGGTTTATAAAATCTTAATTTAACTTTAGTTAACTTTAGACTATAATTTAAAGATCTTAAGTCCTTTTCTGAAAAAGGAAATGAAAGTATAACCAATTAAGCTTAAAGGAGGATTAAATAAATTATTTTTTTAATTAATTTTGGCAAAAAATTAAAAACTAGATTTTTTTGCCAATTGGCTAGCTAACTTTGATATAATCATAGAGAAAATTTTACTATAAAGGAAAACAATGAAAAAGTTTTTAACCGCTTTCTTAGTTGCCTTCACGGGCTTATTTTTGGTGGCTTGCCAAAACACTAAAACAGAAAATAATGCAAGCAATGAAGCTAATACTACACTCACTTTAAAGGTTGGAACTGCTCCAAATTATAAACCTTTTAATTTTAAGCAAGATTCTAAACTTACGGGTTTTGATACTGATTTGATTGAAGAAATTGCTAAAAAAAATGGTATTGAAATTGTTTGGGTTGAAACCAATTTTGATGGATTGATTCCTGCTCTCAAATCAGGTAAGATTGATATGATTGCTTCAGCTATGAGCGCAACTGATGAAAGAAGACAAAGTGTTGATTTTACCAAACCTTACTATATGAGTAAAAATCTTTATCTTAAGCTAAAAAACAACGACTCTCTTCAAACAAAAAATGATTTAGAAGGCAAAAAAATAGGAGTTCAATTAGGAACTTTACAAGAAAATACTGCAAAAGCTATCAAAAATGCACAAGTGCAAAGCAATAAAGATTTAAACATAGCTGTTTTAGCACTAAAAAACAACAAAATCGATGCTATTGTAGCTGATCAAGATACTGCTAAAGGTTTTTTAGCTGAAAATCCAGAATTGGTAAGTTTCTACCAAGAAACAGATGGAGGAGAAGGCTTTAGTTTTGCTTTTGATAAAAATAAACAAAAAGATATTATTGAAATATTTAACAAAGGCATAGATGAAGCAAAAACTGATGGATTTTATGATACTTTAATTAAAAAATATGAATTAGAATAAGCGTGAATTTTCACGCTTATAGCTTAAAAAGTTAAAATTTCATATTTTCTCTCTTTTGCAATTTTTAAAATTTTTTCATCGCCATTACATACAAAGGCTTTGCTAACAGACTCTAGTAAAGGTAAATCATTGATAGAATCACTAAAAAAATAAGAATCTTTCATCCATTTTTCATAATCTTTACTCAAATATTCCTTAAGTCTTAAAACCTTGCCTTCCTTAAAGCTATAAATCCCGTAAGCTTTTCCACTAAATTTATCACCCACACGCTCGCATTTTATGGCTATGCTTTCTCTCACTCCCAAAAAAGAGGCGATTTTTCTAACTAAAAATTCAGCCGTAGCTGAAATTATAATACACCTTTGATCTTGATATTTGATTATAAGTTCTTTAGCTTTTTCATAAGGTTTTATATAAATTTTTATAAATTCATCTACTAAAGATGAAATTCTATCTTCATTTTTACCCTTAACACTTTGAAGAAAAAAAGTCATAAATTCATCCATATCAAGCTTTTTTTCTTGATATTGTTTTTGATAAAAAACGATTTTTTCTAAATATTCTTGAGGTAAAAAACCTTTTTCAACACAAAATTTAAGCCAAAGTTTAGCACTATCGCCTTGTATTAAAGTATCATCTAAATCAAATAAAACAAGCTTCATTTTAACTCTTTTGCTAAAGAAAGATTGAATTTTAAAGCGATTTTATCACCTGCTTCATAAGTACTATGAGTGCTAAAATTTAAAGTATCTACCTTAAATTCAATTTCTTGCACTCTAACCCTATAGCGTATGATATTACCTAGCAATGATTTTTCTTTGATCTTAGCCTCTAAGCCTTCGTTAGAAATTTCTATGGTTTCAGGACGCAAGGCTATATCTTTTTTAAAATCGTGTTTTAAACCCAAGCTATCAAGCTCTTTAGGGCTTAAAATATTGTAATTTCCTATAAAGCTAGCCACAAAATGAGATTCTGGCAAAAGATAAAGATTGTTTGCGTTGGAATTTTGTATGATTTTACCCTCATTCATTAAAATAATCCTATCGGATAACTCTAAAGCTTCTTCTTGATCGTGCGTTACAAAAATAGTGGTAAGTTCAAGTTCTTTTTGAATTTCTTTAATTTGCACCCTTAAATGCTTACGAATTTTAGCATCAAGTGCCGATAAAGGCTCATCAAGCAAAAGTAAATCAGGTTTAGTCACCAAAGATCTTGCTAAAGCCACTCTTTGCATTTGTCCGCCTGAAAGCTTATGTGGATAAGTTTTAGCGTATTCTTCAAGCTCGACGAGTTTTAACATTTTTTTCACTCTTTTTTCTATGTCCTTTTTATCCATTTTTTTGATCTTTAAACCAAAAGCTACATTTTCAAAAACGTTAAGATTTGGAAAAAGAGCGTAATTTTGAAAAACCATACCTATATTTCTTTTTTGAGGACTTAATTTAGTAAGATCTTTATCATTTAAAGAAATTTTTCCTCCATTAATTTGGCTAAGCCCTGCTATACACCTTAAAAGAGTGGATTTTCCACAGCCACTTGGGCCCAAAAGGGTTATAAACTCACCCTTTTTAGCACTAAAATTAATATCTTCAAAAATAATTTTATCCCCATAAGCTTTTTTAAAATTTTTAATCTTTAAATAAGCCATTTTTTACTCCTTAATCAAACTAGCTATAAAAGTTGTTATAAAAATTAACACAAAATAAACTATTACCAAAGCACTAGAATAATGCCCACTTTGATTTTTGATATTATAAAGATAAACTTGCAAAGTCTCATAAGCACTTCCTACAAGAATATTTGCGTATAAAAATTCGCCTATTAAAAAAGAAAAACTTAAAAAAACTGCCACCAAAATTCCATTTCTTAAATTAGGCAAGACAAGCTTAAAAATCGCTCCCATTAAAGAACCTCCAAGCATAGCATTAGATGCGATGAGTTCATTTAAATTGACATTAGACATAGCATTATCTAAAGCCCTATATATAAAAGGCAAAGCTATAGTAAAATAAGTAAAAATGAGTATCCAAGCTGTGCCTCCTATATTGTCAGCATAAAGTTGCAAAAGCCCCACACAGCTAACTATAGGAGGTACAGCAAAAGGCATGATAATAAGTATATTTACAAAGGCTTTTAATTTTAAAAAATAATAATTTAGCACAAAAACCAAAGGAAAAACAAGAATCACAGAAAGTAAAATACTGCCCACACAAACAAGCAAAGAATGCCAAAGAGCAAGTAAAAATCTTTCGTCATGAAAAAGTTCTTGATACCATTTAAGCGTAAGATCATCAGGCAAAACACTTACACCCCAAGAAGTGGAAATAGAATATAAAAAAGTAGCCATTAAAGGCAAAGCTAAAAACAAAAAAACCAAAAACAAAACTGCATAATGATAAATTTTAGCTTTTAAACTCAAATTTTCATTCATTTAAAGCACCTTAAAATGATATTTTTTAGAAAGGAAATTGGCTATAAAGGTAACAACAAGCATGATAATAGTTATAATGATACTTAAAGCACTAGCCATATAAGGATCAAGATTGATATCGCCTGCGATTAAAGCAGCGATTCTTACAGGAGCGACATTAAAATTTCCCGAACTTAAAGCATAAATAGTCGCATAAGCTCCAAAAGCATTGGCAAATAAAATCACAAAAACACCAAACAAAGCAGGAGCGAGCAAAGGCAAAGCTATTTTTAACCAATATAAAAAATTGCCTCCACCTAACATTTTACAAGCATTTAAATGTGAATTTTCAAGACTTTTAAAAGCTGGAAGCAAAAGCAAGATTGCCAAAGGAATTTGAAAATACACATAAACAATATTTACCCCGAAATTAGCATAAACACTAACAAAAGGCTCTATGCCTAAATTTTTCAAAAACACATTAACTACACCATTGCTTCCAAGAACTATAATGAAAGCAAAAGCTAAAGGAACTCCTGAAAAATTACTTATCATGGTATTTAAAGAAAAAAGAAATTTACATATTTTTGATGGAGCTAAAACAAATAAAGAATAGCTCGCCAAAAGCCCTATTAAAAGTCCAAAAATACTAGAAATAAAACTGATTTGTAAAGAATTTATAATGCTTTGTAGATAGAATTTGGACTCAAAAATATGTATAAAATTGGCTAAAGAATAAATTTCATCCTCTTCTACATAAAAAGCATTAAAAACAATCCAAATCAAAGGTGCTATCATAAAAAAAGTAAAAACTATAAAAAAAGGTAAAATACTTAAAAATGCTAGAAATTTTTCTTTCATTTTTTGGCCTTTAAAATTTCATCATTATATCTCTTATCGTGTTTAAGTCCTAAAATTTCACAGATACTGCCACAAATTTCATCCTGTTTTATCTTGGCATTTTCATACGAAAAAGCACTACCAAAAGTGAAAAAAGGCACTAAAATTTCATCTTCACTTAAGCCTCCATGACTTTTACCCTCTGTCATACCATGATCGCTTGTGATGATTACATTAATACCTTGTTCTAACCAAGTAGGCAAATACTCAGAAATCAAAATATCAACTTTTTTGGTTTTATTAGCATACTCAATAGAGTGTGAGCCAAATTTATGTCCTGCATCATCTATATTCATAGAATGTATAAAAGTAAAATCTAGATTATATTTGTTTCTTAAATGCTCCCCATCTGCAAATAAATGAGAATCTAAATAATCATCTTCATAATAAAAATGTCCATAAGGTAAAGTTAAATTTTCATCTTCTATGTGGCGATGTAAAGAAGGAATAAATTCTTTTTTATTATAAAGCTCAAAAACCCAATGATAAGCTGCGCCTCCAGCTTTTAAGCCTTGTTCTTTGCAAAGGTCAAAAATGCTTGTTTGTTTTGAAAAACTCAATTTATTATTAATTATCCCACTTAAAACAGGCTTTACGCCTGTTAATAAGCACTCGTATAAAGGACGAGACATGCTAGGAAGTTCGCATTCTAAAGAATAAAATTTGCCTAAATTCTCTTTGCAAAGCGCATTTAAATATCCCATATTTATACTAGCACTTTTACAATTTAAGCCATCAAGCACAACTAAAATAACTTTGGACATCATTTGCTCTTTAAAAAATCTTTTACTTCAAGTAAAATAAATTCATTATCATCAGTTTTATTAGGTTCTCTACTTGAAGAATAAGGAAAGTTATTGTCATTTTCTACGACTATATGAGAGTCATCTACTATATCCACACCTTCTATGGTTTCAAAAGGAAAAACAAATTTATCATTTACCAAAGGCTTTTTAGAAATTTTATTTCTATCCTTAATATTTAAAAGATCTATATAAGAAATTTTTTGAGCTTCATGGGTTTTATCATCTAATTTAACCTTGTAAATTCTTTTAAATTGGGCTACATTATTAAAACAATGCTTAGTATCTTCACCTTCTTTGCAAACCTTATCTTTAGTGCCTTCTTTTTGATCTCTTTCTATGATGATGCCGTATTTATCATCTATCATATTAAAATCACCTATGGAATGGCTTTTATCTTCTAAGAAATATTTATAAGTTTTTCCGGTGAATTTTTTATTTTTTACATCAAATTCTATGATTCTTAGATATTCTTTGCCTTTTTCATTCTCATAAGCGTTGTTATTATAAATGCTTCCTTCTAAAAGCAAATAAAGTTTAGAACCATCTTTAGAGCTTGCCATAGCTTCAAAGCCTTTAGAACGCTTGATATTAAATTTCTCATTTTCTCCATCAGGCTTATCGCTAAATTTTAAACTTGGATTATCAGGAGAAATAAGTTTTTTACCCTCCACATACACATCAAAAACTTCTTTTAAATTCCCATTCTTATCAAAATGAAGCAAATAAGGACCAAATTCATCACCTATATAAAATTCATCATTGATAACCTGTATACTCTCAGTATCAAAATCAACCCCACTTAAATACCTTTCTTTGGTTGTTTCGGTGGTTATAGGATAGGGGTATTTTTTATCACTATCTTTAAAAAAAACTGTTTTTAAAAGTTCGTATTTTGAATTTTTAAAATCAAATTTAAACTCGTGAGCATAAAGCATGGCATCATAAGAATTATACTTTTTACCCAAGCCATTATCGCTAATTACCCAAAAAACATCTTTTTTTGGAATATATTTTATCCCACTATGTCCTTGTATAGGTTGATTTTTAAAAGGTAAATAAAAATCTGTCTCCCTGTTTCCCTTAGATTTAAAAGTTCCAATTTTTTCTTCTCTAGTGATATTTGCAAATTTCCCATAAGTTTTAAAAAAATCAGGAGCATCCTTAGGAGGTTTTACTGTACTTTTAGAATCTATGATAATATGCCCTGCTAAATTGGCCTCATACTCTTGAACTCCAAATAAAACACTGCAAAGCATAGCACTTGTTAAAATAACCTTTTTCATCCAATCTCCTTTATTTCATATCCACTATAACTTTTTCTTGCCAAAGTTGTGGCAATTCTTTAGCGCTTTTTTCCCAAGCTTTTTGATCTTTGATTGCTCTTGCATTTTTGTATTGCTCACTTGGTAAAAGTTTAGCTTTTATATCATCTGGCAAGGTAATATGATCAATTCTTATTGGCCTTGCATAACCTTTTGCTAGATTGATTTGTCCTTTATCAGAAAGTATAAACTCACGGGCTAATTTAGCCGCATTTGGATGTTTTGCGTATTTATTGATAATAGTTGTATAACCCGAAATAACACTACCATCAGCAGGGATTAAAACTTCATAACGATCTTTGCCCACTTTATCTCTATAGCCTAAACCATTAAAATCCCAAACTAAACCCACTTCAACTTCACCTTTTTCAAGATTGGCTATACTTACATCATTATTTACAAGTCTTCCTTGTTTGGCTAAAGTATTAAAAAAAGCTAAAGCAGGACTTAAATCTTTTTCATCCCCACCTAAGGCATAATTAGCTGCCAAAACTGCACTCACAGCTTGAGCCGCTACACTTACATCACCTACGGTAATTTTATAATTTCCCTTAAGCAAATCTTGCCAAGTTTTAGGTATATCTTTTACTACATCTTTATTGACTATAAAAGCTATGGTTCCTGTATAAGCTAAAAGCCAATTTCCATCTTTATCTTTAGCCCAAGTTGGAATTTGATCCCAGTAACTTGTCTTAAAAGGCTGAGCTACTCCTTGTTTAACCGCTATCTCTCCAAAAGAAGCCCCTACATCCCCTATATCACCGCTTGCATTTTTCTTTTCGGCTTTAAATTTAGCAATTTCTTGAGCTGAACTCATATCTGTATCGCTATGTTCTATGCCATAAAGATTTTTAAGATCTGCCCAAGTATCCTTCCAATTTGCCCAAGTATCAGGCATAGCTAAAGAATTTACCCTACCTTCTGCTTGCGCAGCTTTAATCAAATTCTCATCAATAGCTTGTGAATTTGAAAACAATAAAGCAACAAGACCTAAACTTAAGAAAAATTTCTTACTCATTTTTTTCCTTTCAAAAAATATTTTGGAAATTTAATGAGTTTTAGAAACATTTTAGAAACAAGTTAATTTTTAAGCAAACAAGGTTATAATTTTAAAGTCATAAACAAGGAGCGATCATGCTTTATATTTATATCAAAACTCAAAATGCTTTAGTTCAAAGAATCAATTTTAATCTCGATAGTCAAGAACTACCACAAAATATTTTATGGATTGATTTACTTCATCCAAGTGTAGCAGAAATTGCTTTTATATCAAGTGAATTTAATCTTGAGTTTCCTACAAAAGAAGAAAGGGAAGAAATAGAACTTAGCGCAAAATATTGGGAAGATAATGCGACAATAACCATCAATGCTCATTTTTTAGTAAGAGATCTTAAAAGTGATGAAGAAGATAGGAATTTAATCAAGCTTCGCACAGAAATTGTTACTTTTGCTACCGCTAAAAATATCTTATTTACTATAAGATATAACGAATTTAGCACTTTTGAAGAAATTCAAGCAAGGATTTTAGCTAGTCCGAAGAATTTTGAAGATGGTTTTGATATTATTGATAAAATGTTTGAAGTACGCGTTGAAAAAGATGCGGATTTACTAGAATGGATAGATAAAGAAGCAAGACGCTTAAGAACAAGTGTTTTAGAAAAAAAAGATGAATATAGTTATGATGAAATGCTAAAGGATATTTCAAGTTTGCAAGAGCTTAATATGCGCGTAAGAGATTCTTTGTTTGATAAGCGTCGCGCTATGACTTCTTTGCTAAAAAGCGATAAAATCGATAAAGATATAAAACAAAATCTCACTATAGTTTTAAAAGACTTAAATTCTTTGGTTGAATTTAGCGTTTCGCAACTTAATATCTTAGATAATATCCAAACCATTTTAGCCAGCCAAATCAACATAGAACAAAACAAAATCATTAAAATTTTCACCGTTGCAACTGTTGCCATGATGCCACCTACTTTAATAGGAACTGTTTATGGTATGAATTTTAAATTCATGCCCGAACTTGAACTTCACTATGCTTATCCCATAGTGCTTGGCGTGATGGTAATTTCTATCATTTTACCTTTGGTTGTTTTCAAGAAAAAAGGATGGTTATAAAAATTTATTAAGGAGAAACAATGGATATAATAAACATAGGAATTTTAACCCTAAGCGATAGAGCAAGTAGTGGTATATACGAAGATAAAGCCACTGCTGAAATTGAAAGAGTGTTAAATTCATATATAAAAAATGATATTATTTATCATAAAGAATTAATCCCTGATGATTATGATTTGATCATTAAAAAATTACTTTATCTAGCAGATGAAAAAAAATGCGATTTGATTGTTACAAGCGGAGGTACAGGTCCAGCACTTCGTGATGTAACCCCAGAAGCCACGGAAGCCGTGTGTGATAAAATGATGCCAGGTTTTGGAGAACTTATGCGCTTAGAAAGTTTAAAATATGTCCCAACAGCTATACTTTCAAGACAGAGTGCAGGAATTCGCAATAAATCTTTTATCATCAATCTACCTGGCAATCCTAAAGCCATAGCAGAATGTCTAGAGCCTGTATTTCCTGCAATACCTTATTGTATTGATTTAATAGGTGGAGCTTGTATAGAGGGAAATGATGAAGTAATTCAAGTTTTTAGACCTAAGAAAAAATGTCAAAATTAAAATTTATTAGCCCTAACAAGTCTGCTTAATTGTCTAGCAAGCAGACTTGCCGAAGCTTCATCTTTGCTTATCTTTTGTACTTTATTTTTAAACTTACAAAGCCTGTCATCTAAAATCACATCATTGATTGGAATTTTAGGCTTTTCTTTTTGCTTTTGTGAAATCTTTTTCTTAAAAAACATTCTTTAATCCTTTTTTATAAATATACACCAACTTAGTTGAAAAGAATATTATTTTAGATTTTAAACTATTAACTTTATTTCATTATTTTAAGCTAGAATTCGCAAAAAATAAATCAAGGAAAAAATAAATGACTTTAATTGCAATTTTATGTCTTTACACAGCACTTTTATCTTGGATTTCCTATGCTCAAATTCGTTTCTTAGAAAGAGAAAAAGACAAACAAGCTCAAATTTTAAGCGAAAAAGACTATCAAAACGCAGCCGATATTGCTATAGAAAATGAAAAATTCAAGCTTTTTTCAAATTTTTATATGCTGATTGTTAATATCGCATGGATAGGTTTTGGATTTCTTTACTTAAAAGAACTATTAATCAGCGAAAACTCTCGCCTTGAAAATACTCTATTTTTACTTGCTTTTTTAATTATCACAAGTATTTTAAATTTGCCTCTAAGCATTTATGAAAGCTTTGTTAAAGATAAGGCTCATGGTTTTTCAAATATGACTTTAAAACTTTTTATCAAAGACACTATAAAAAGCCTTATTTTAACTTTGATTTTTGGATTTTTAATCCTTTATGCCCTACTTTTTTGCTATGATTTTTTTGGTACTTTTTGGTGGCTTGCGGCCTTTATTTTTGCTTTTTGTGTGATAGTGATCATAAATGTTATTTATCCTACTCTAATCGCTCCTATATTTAACAAAATGGAAAAATTAGAAGATGAAAATTTGCTAAGTAAAATCAATGATCTAATGAAACAATGTGGCTTTAATGCGAATGGGGTTTATGTGATTGATGCTAGTAAAAGAGATAAGCGTTTAAATGCTTATTTTGGTGGGCTTTTTAAAAGCAAAAGAGTGGTGCTTTTTGACACACTTTTAAAAGCCTTAAGCGAAAGAGAGCTTCTAGCAGTTTTAGGGCACGAACTTGGACATTTTGTTCACAAAGATATAATAAAAGCCCTAATCAATGGGGCAATCACTATGTTTTTACTTTTCTTTATTTTTGCCCATTTGCCTGATTTTGTATATCAAGAAAGCCATCTAGAAGGAGTTAATGGGGGTGTTTTTGCTCTTTTGTTTATATTTGCAAATATTTTTAGTTTTATCATCTCTCCTTTAATAAATGCCTTAAGTAGAAAAAATGAATTTGCAGCAGATCAACACGGAGCTAAAGTTACAAGCAAAGAAGATATGAAGAATGCACTCTTAGCTCTAGCAAGAGAAAATAAAGCTTTTATTAAAACAAGCAAGATTTATACCTTTTTTTATCTTAGTCATCCAAGCATTAGTGATAGAATCAAGGCTCTTTCTTGACCATAAAAAACGCTCTTATAGAAGCTAAAACTAGACTTGAAAAACACGAAAATGAAGCCTTATTTATACTTTGTGAATATCTAAAAAAAGATAGGACTTGGATTTTTTTAAATCAAGATCTAGAATTTGATTCCAAGCCCTATTTTGAACTTATCAAACGCTTTCAATCAGGGGAACCTTTTGAATACATCTTTGAAAAAGCAGATTTTTGGGGCTTGGAATTTAAAGTAAAAAAAGGGGTTTTAATCCCACGCTATGATAGCGAAATTTTACTTTCACAAGTTCTTAAAATTTGCAAAAATAATAATTTTCAAAATATATTAGAAATAGGCTTTGGAAGCGGAATTTTAAGTATAGTTTTAGCTAAAGAATTGGGAATAAAAATTACAGCTTGTGATATCAACCCCAAAGCTTTACAATTAGCCTTAGAAAATGCTAAATTACACAAAGTTGAACATTTAATCGACTTTAAACTTTGTGATTTTAAACAAATAAAAGAAAATTATGATTTTATTTTTTCAAATCCTCCCTATATCCAAAATTCATACCCCATAGATCTTTGGGTACAAAACGAACCAAAAGAAGCCCTATTTGGAGGAGAAAAAGGATATGAAATTTTAGAAGAAATTATAACTTTCTCCTTTGAAAGAAAGGTTAAATTTTTAGCATGCGAATTTGGCTATGATCAAAAAGTAATTTTAAAACAAATTTTATATCAAAAAAATTTTCAAGCTGAATTTTTTCAAGATGAACAAGGATATGATCGTGCTTTTGTCGCTCAATTTGCTAAAAAATAAGCTTTGTATGATATGATAAGTTAAAAAATTAAGGAGAAAAATTGAAAGCAATCAATCTATTTTTACTTGCAGCTATGATTGGCATAGAGCTTATACTTGGCATAGTTGTTGCACCAGTAATTTTTTACCCAGCTAACCTTATAGGCGAGGGAGTTTTAAGTCATTTTCAAAGTGGCTTAATGATGACTCAAATTTTCATTAAAATGGGATATTTGTTAATTTTTGTTTCTATTATTAATTTATTATTTGAAATCTATTCTTTTGCAAAAGAAGATATGAAATTTCAGATTAAATTCTCAAAATTAATGCTTACTATACTCATTTTAATTTTGAGCTTAGTGTTTGTTTTGTATTTTACAAATACCATTATTGAACTTCAAAATTTGGGCGAACAAGCTACAAAAAGCCAAGAATTTCTTAGTATACATAATGCAAGCGAAGTGGTTATAAAAATTATTTTATTAATGCAAGTTTTTCTATATTTCTTAAGCTTTAAAATAGCAAAAAAATGCTAAAATCCAATAAAAATTTATAAGGAGGAGTAGGCTATGATGATCTCTGATGCAAGCATGATGCAACAAAATTATTATTTAAATAATGCTCAAAAAGCTAGTGAAAAAGCTTTAGAAAACATTGCAGCTGTCCGTGCGATAAGTGGGATTGATAGTGCTAATTTAGCTATTGCTGATTCTTTAAGATCTCAATCAAGCACTATAGATCAAGGTATCGCAAATGCCTATGATGCTATTGGTGTTTTACAAATTGCAGATGCAAGCCTGACAAATATTTCTCAAAGTGCTGATAGACTTAATGAACTCTCCGTAAAGATGAATAATGCAGCATTAAGTGATTCTCAAAAAAGCATGCTAAGAACAGAAGTAACACGCATACAAGAGTCCATCAATGATTCTTTTAATAATGCTACCTATAATGGAAAAAATGTATTCCAAACTATGAATTTTGTAGTAGGAAGTGGAACTGAAACGACCAATTTAAATCCATTGACAACTAGTGGTCTTAGCATAGATAATCAAGACAGTATTACAAATTTTATGGATCAACTTGGTGCTTTAAGAAGTGAAATAGGATCGAGTATCAATGCCATCACTTCTAATATCAATGCTAGTGTGCAAAATAGCATCAATACTAAAGCAGCTGAAAATAATTTGCTGAATAATGATATGGCAAAAAATGTCAATGATTTTAATAGCAATTACCTAAAAGAAAATGCAGCTGCTTTCGTCGCTGCACAATCTAACATGCAACTTCAAAGCAAAATTGCTAGCTTATTACAATGATAAAAGCCCTAATCTAGGGCTTCTCTTTTTATAAAAATGACTTTAGAACAAATTTTAGAAAAAACCAAAAATATCCGTCTTGTAGCAGCAAGCAAATATGTTGATGCAAATATTATCGAAAAACTTTTTACTCAAGGAATTACAGAATTTGGAGAAAATCAAGTTCAAGCCCTAGTACAAAAAAAAGAAATTCTTGATAAAAAAGATTTAAATATAAAATGGCATTTTATAGGAACGCTACAAAGCAATAAAATCAATCTTTTAATCAAGCAAAAACCAATACTCTGGCATTCTTGTAATGGATTAAAAATAGCAAAAGCCATGGATAAAAGACTAAATTATAAACTAGATACCTTACTAGAAATCAATAGTGCCAATGAACTCAGCAAAAGCGGACTTAATCCGGATCAAGCTATAGAAGAATATTTACAAATTCAAGAAGAATGTCCTAATTTAAATCTTTGTGGAGTTATGAGCATAGGTTCACACAGCGAAGATCAAAGAGAAATTGAAAAAAGTTTTGAAACAACCTATAAAATCTATGAAAAACTTCAAAAACACGGAGCTAAAATTTGCTCCATGGGGATGAGTAATGACTTTGAAATCGCCATTAAGTGTGGATCTAATATGGTAAGGCTTGGAAGTATTTTATTTAAAAATTTAAAATAAAATCTCCCCTAATCCTTTACCCTGCATATTTATTGATAATTTTTTCACTAACACTATCAGAAATAACAAAATCAGTATGATAAAGCAAGCAAGAACCAGTGCTAACGATCTTTAAGACAAGCTTTTTATTGCCTTTTTTATTTGGATTATGTGCACTTCTTGCTATTTCGTGAATTTCATAAACAAGCTCTCGATTTAATCTTGAAAGATCAAGTTCTATAATATTGTTTTCAAATTCTTTAGGCTCTGCTATAAAATCTTTATTTTCTTGAGTATTTTTCTTGGCGTTAAATTTTTTTACCGCCTTAATCTCTCCTTCTTGAAGCCCCTCTAGAGTTTTAATTGATCTTAAAGCCAAGCTATCTAATTTGCCCTCCTCTGCTTTATAGCTTAATAAAAATCCATAAGCCTCATTTTTAGAGGCTTCATTTTTTAAAATATTTTCAATCTCTTCTATATTAGACTCAAAAACCGTCACTTCAAAAGTAGAATAAAAATCCAATATCTCAAGCCTGCCATAACGCTTATTATTTTTACTCATCATAGATTTAAAGCTTTCAATCTTTCCTATGCTTAAAATTTCTCCACTGCCTTTAAGTGTTGAAAAATCTATACTTTTTACATAATCTATTTCCTTAAATTTATCATAAAAACGATCGAGTGGGTGTCCTGAAACATAAATTCCCAAAATCTCTTTTTCAAATTCAAGTTTTTCCATAACCTCAAATTCTTCATTCTTAGCCACTATATTAACTTGCAAACCAACAGTTAATTCATCTTCTCCAAAAAGAGAACTTGCTGCATTTTTTCTTGCATCGGCCATTTTTTTAGAGCCTTCGGTTAAATTGTCCATATTATCAAACAAGCACTTTCTCGTATAGCCAAATTCATCAAAAGCACCCGCTTTGATAAGACTTTCTAGGGTTCTTTTGTTGATCTTTGTAGGCTCTATCCTGCTTAAAAAATCATCAATATTTTTAAATTCGCCTCGCTCTCTTGCTTCGAGTAAATTTTCAACTGCAGGAATTCCCACACTTTTAATAGCTCCAAGTCCATAAACAATAGCATCTTTACCATCTTCTTGCTCTACTGCACTAAATTCGCGTATGGCTTTATTAACAGAAGGTGGAAGAAGTTTGATATTCATTTTTTTCATTTCATCGATATAAACAGCGATTTTATCGACATTATTTTCTTCACTTGTTAGCAATGCTGCCATAAATTCACTAGGATAGTAGGTTTTTAAGTACGCTGTTTGAAAAGTGATCAAGGCATAAGCCGCAGAGTGAGATTTGTTAAAACCATATCCTGCAAATTTAACAATCAATTCCCAAAGCTCTTCGGCTTTTACTCTATCATAACCCTGCTTTTCAGCACCATCAGCAAATTCACTTTTTAATTTTTTCATTTTTTCAGGATCTTTTTTGCCCATAGCGCGGCGCACCACATCAGCACCACCTAGTGAAAATCCTCCTATAATCTGAACAATTTGCATAACTTGCTCTTGATAGACAATAATCCCGTATGTAGGCTCTAATACACTTTCAAGAGTATCAAATGGATATTCTATCTTTTTAAGCCCATGTTTCCTATCTATAAAATCATCAAGCATTCCTGATTCCATAGGACCTGGGCGATAAAGAGCAAGAACCGCGATAATATCTTCAAAACGCTCAGGCTTTAATCTTGCATTTAAGTTTTGCATTCCGCCTGATTCTATTTGAAATATTCCTAAGGTATTCCCACTCTGTATGGTTTTATAAACTTTAGCATCGTTTACATCGATAGCTTCCCAGATTATGTCTTTATTGTAACGCTTTTTAATGAGTTTAATAGCATTGTTGATCAAAGTTAAGGTTTTTAAACCCAAGAAATCAAATTTGATTAAGTCTACATCCTCTAAATGATCTTTAGAGTATTGTGTAACTAAATGTCTTTCATCGTTTTTACTCTGTCTAAAAAGAGGAGTTTTTTTCCATAAACTTTCATTAGAAATCACAACACCTGCTGCGTGCATACCTGCATTTCTATTGAGTCCTTCAAGAGCCTTAGCATACTCCCAAACTTCAGGACCCTTTGGGTGACGCTCTATAAATTCTTTAATCTTTGGTTCTTTTTCGTAAGCTGCATCAAGAGTGATTTTAAGTTCTTCAGGTATAAGCTTGGCAAGTTCATCTGCATCAGGAATACTCATATCACAAACCCTTGCCACATCACGAATCACTCCACGAGCCAAAAGCTTACCAAAAGTAATAACCTGTGCAACCTTATCGGCTCCGTATTTATCAATCACATAATCAATCACTTCTGCGCGTCTATCTTGACAAAAATCCACATCAATATCGGGCATCGATACGCGTTCTGGATTTAAAAAACGCTCAAAAAGCAAACTATAAGGAATAGGATCTAAATCCGTGATTTTCAAAGAATAAGCGACCAAACTACCCGCAGCTGAACCCCTTCCAGGACCTACAGGAATTCCTTTATCTTTAGCCACTTTGATAAAATCATGAACGATTAGCATATAGCCTGAAAATTTCATTTTTTTTATGATATTGATTTCGACTTCGAGCCTTGTTTTATATTCTTCATGCTTGCTTATATCAACGAATTTTAGCCTTTCCTCAAGTCCTTTTTTGCAAAGCTCATCAAAAACCACATCATCATTATCAAAACTAAATTCTTTACCCTCTTCGGGTAAGCTTATATTATATTCTTTTGCATATTCTCTTGTGAATTTAAAATTTGGCGGAGTGGGATTTCCTAAATTTAGCTCTAAATTACATTTATTAGCAATTTCTTGAGTATTTTCAATAGCTTCAGGTATATCAGCAAAAAGCTCGCTCATTTGCGCTGGAGATTTGACATAAAATTCATGAACACTATGGCGTAAACGATCAGGATCATTCAGCTTTTTGCCCATAGCAATACACATAAATACTTCATGGGCAGCCGCTCTTTCCTTAAAAGTATAATGGGTATCATTTGTAGCAATAATTTTAATATTCAATTCTTTTGAGAGTCTTATAATATCATCGTCTATGGCTCTTTGATCTCCTATACCATGACGCATAATTTCAAAATAAAAATCATCGCCAAAAACTTTTTTATACCATAAAGCCGCTTCCTTAGCCGCTTCATAACCCTTGGCTCCAAAACGAACATTTCTTTCACTATGAATATTTAAATGCCAATTTACCTCACCTTGCAAGCAAGCCGAAGAACAGATAAGCCCTTCGCTATGCTCTTCCAAAAGCTTTTTATTGATGCGTGGATAATAATACAAACCCTTGATATAGCTTTGAGAACTTAGATACATTAAATTTTGATAACCAACCTCATTTTTTGCATATAAGCAAAGATGAAATCTTTGACGCGAGCTTTTATCTGAAATATCTTCATGATTATGCAAATACGCTTCAAGACCTATGATGGGTTTTAATCCCTCAGAACGCATAGTCTGATAAAAATCAATTGCTCCAAACATATTACCATGATCTGTCATGGCTACACTTGTAGCACCCTGCTCTTTAAGGGTTTTAGCTAATTCCTTAAGCTTATTGGCTCCATCAAGTAAAGAATATTCTGTATGCAAATGAAGATGGGTAAATTGGCTCATCGTCTTCCTTGAAAATATAAATACTAAAGATTTTGATAAAAATTATAAATTTTTATTGCTGAATTTGAAAGAATTTATCACTAAAAATTACCTGAAATTTATCATGATAATTTTATCACCATCAGCAAATATATTTTAAAAAATAAAATGGTAAAAGTTTTTAAGATTGAAAGAATGAATCATCTTTCAAGAGATAAAATCACAAAATTTGTTCATATTCTTTGCCAATATAAATTTGGTTATCCTTTTCTATAACAGGGCGTTTAATACAACTTGGATTTTCTAAAATAATATTTTTCAACTCAAGCTCGCTTAAGCTCTCTATCTTGTCTTTATTCAAACCGAGTTTTTTTGAAGTAGTGCCTGCAGTATTGATAATTTCACTAAATCTTTTATATTTAAGCCAGTTTTCAAGCACGCCCAAATCAATCTTTTTAATATCAATAAAATCAAATTCTAGAGCTTTTTTATCTAAAAACTCTAGAGCTTTTTTTACGGAATTACAGTTTTTAATCCCATAGACTTTCATTTTCTTGCCTTTTTAACCAAATCAGCAATCAAAAACGCAAGCTCAAGTGCCTGATCTGCATTAAGTCTTGGATCGCACTGTGTCTCATAGCGTTTTTCTAAACTTTGCGCAGTAACATTACTCGCACCACCCGTACATTCGGTTACATCCTGTCCTGTCATTTCAAGATGAACTCCACCTGCATATACACCTTCGCTCATAGCTATTTCAAAGAAATATCTTACTTCTTGCATGATTTTATCAAATTCACGCGTTTTAAAATCCCCTGCTTTTACCGTATTACCATGCATAGGATCTATACTATAAACTAAATTTAATCCCTCTTTTTTAAGTTTAGAGAAAATTTTAGGCAATTGAGTTGCTATTTTTTCAGCACCCATCCTAATGATGATATTTAATCTACCCTCTTCATTGTTTGGATTTAAAGCATTAGCTAAAGCGATCACATCATCAGCACTTGCATTTGGGCCTATTTTTACTCCTAAAGGATTTCTAACTCCACTTAAAAAGTGTACATGAGCTTCATCAAGACCCCTAGTTCTCTCACCTATCCAAAGCATATGAGCTGAACAATCATAAATTTCACCACTTAAGCTATCCACTCTAGTTAAAGCTTCCTCGTAAGGCAAAAGCAAAGCTTCATGAGAAGTATAGATATCAACTTCTTTTAAGCTTGGAGTATTATAGGTATTAATACCACAGGCCTCCATAAAATCTAAGGCCTGAGAAATTTTCTCACTGATATCGGTGTATTGTTGATGCAGCTCGCTTTTTTTCAAAAAACCTAAATTCCATCGATGCACCTCGTGTAAATTAGCTAATCCCCCTTTAGCAAAACCGCGCAATAAATTTAAAGTAGTAGCACTTTGATAGTAAGCTTCAAGCATTCTATTTGGATCAGGAATTCTAGCTTTTTCATTAAATTCAAAGCCATTAATAATATCACCTCTATAACTTGGAAGCTTTACTCCATTTATCTCTTCATAATCGCTACTTCTTGGCTTAGCAAATTGCCCCGCCATACGACCAATTTTAACAACGGGACAACCACCCGCAAAAGTTAAAACTATAGCCATTTGAAGTAAAATTTTAAACATATCTCGTATATTTACTGCTCCAAAATTTGCAAAACTTTCTGCACAATCTCCACCCTGAAGTAAAAAAGCTTCTTTTCGGCATACTCTTGCTAAAGCACTTTGAAGCTCTCTTACTTCACCTGCAAAAACCAAAGGAGGAAGTTTTTCAAGTTTATTTAAGACTTTATTTAGCTCCTCTTGATTAGAATAAATAGGCTGCTGCTTAATAGAAAAATTTTTCCAAGAATTTTTAGTCCAAGTCATCGTTATTTCCTAAAGATATAATTTTAACTTCCCCTATAGGTTGAGTAACCAAAAGGAGATAAGGTAATAGGTATATGATAATGTTTTTGATCTTTTAAAAGTTCAAAACTTACTTCTACAAAGGGGTAAAAACTATCAACTTTATGTGATATATAATAATCTTTGGTATAAAATTTGAGTTTATAAACTCCAAAAGAACGATTTTCTGTTTTTTCATAGGGAAGAAAATCTGCTATCCTACCATTCTTTTTTGTAAATTTTTCACTTATCTTGACCCATTGTCGATTTTGATCCAAGTTATAAAGCTCTACTTTTACATTAGATGCAGGTTGGCCAGAGTTAATGTCTAAAATATGGGTACTTAACTGATATTCAGTTGCATTTAGAAATATTGGTATGTTTATGAGAGCCAATAAAATTTTTTTTGTAGAAAGCATATTTTTCTCCCTTAATAATATTTTATATATCTAAATCATAACAAAATATTATTAACAATAATAACTAAATAATAAATTTTATAAATTAGTTAAAATATATTTATTTAAAAAACAGAAAGATGCTAAATCTGCAAAATAATAATTTTGCAGATTATTTTTTAAGTTCTTTAATACGTGCTGCTTTACCGCGTCTATCTCTAAGATAGAACAATCTAGCACGACGAACACGACCTTTTCTTACAACAGTAATACTCTCTAAACTTTCGCTATAAATTGGAAAAATTCTTTCTACGCCAACATTATTAGCACCCATTTTGCGAACGATAAAGGTTTCATCTACACCATTACCTCTTCTAGCTATACAAATTCCTTCAAAATTTTGAATTCTAGTTTTATCGCCCTCTTTGATGCGAATTGCAAGTCTTAAAGTATCGCCAGCACGAAATTCTGGAACATTTTTTCCCTCAATTTGTTTTGCTTCAAATTGTTCTATGTATTTATTTTTCATAAAAAATTCCTTATTTTTTGCGTTCATGCTCTAAAAATAAATCTGGACGAAAAAATTTCGTTTTGCAAGACGCTAAAGTAGTTTTTAAAGTCGCAATTTTAGCGTGATTACCCTTTAAAAACTCTGAAGGAGTATAAAATTTCTTAAAATTTTGTTCAAAAATAAAAGGTTTTGCAAATGAAGGAGCTTCTAATAAATCATTTTCGAAACTTTCCTCTTCCAGGCTGCAAGCATTACCCAAAACTCCATTGATATTTCTTGCAATAGCATCACAAAGAGTAAGCGCTGGAAGTTCTCCGCCCGTTAAAATAAAATCTCCTATGCTAAACACTTCATTAGCAAAAATTTCTATTACTCTTTCATCAATGCCTTCATATCTCCCACAAACAAAAACAATATTTTCTTTCTTGCTTAATCTTTTTGCATCTTTTTGATTGAAAGTTTTTCCACTTGGATTTAGAAAAATAAAATAAGGATCTTTTTCACTATCTTTGATAAATTTTAAAGTGTTATAAAGAGGTTTAATTTGCATTAACAAACCAGCTCCACCGCCAATTTTATAATCATCTACTTTATGATAAATATTATCTGTAAAATTTCTTGGGTTTAAAAAGTCGAGTTGAAAAAGCTCTTTTTGAATTGCTCGGGCAAGAATAGAATCTTTAAAATAAAATTCAAGCAAATTGGGAAATAAAGAAACAAAACTAAACTTCATGAATTTTCTAAGATTAAAAAAACATCTTTGGTGCAAAAAATAGAATATTTTTCTATATCAATTTTATTGACATATTTATCAATATAGGGAATAAAAAAAGTTTTAGCATAAGCTTTATCAATTAACTCTTGATCGCTTTGAATTTCAAATAAATAAGAATCTCCTACTTCAAGAATATCCACCACTTTCCCCAACCTTCGCTCATCATCGAATACTTCGCATTTTAAAATATCAAAATAAAAAAATTCATCCTTTTTCAATATGCAAGTTTGTCTTGTAGCTTCAATACTTTGATAAAGAATTAGATTAATAAGCTGTTTTGCAGCTTCAACATTCTCATAACCTTCAAACAAAACAGAAGAGTTAGCTAAATTGTAGTGTTTAATTTTCAACTGACTTTTGCCATTTTCAGTGAAAAAAGAAGCTCCTTTTTTAAATTGCTGGATAAAGTCACTTAGGTTGTAAAGTTTTAAATACCCTTTAAGTCCAACAGTTTTTCCAAGTTTGGCAACTTGAATAAAATTTCTTTCACTCAAGTGCTTTAACCGTTACACGATAACTCATTGAATCTTTGCTTTTACAAGCTGAGACAACTGTTTTTATTGCATTGATCATTTTTCCATTTTTGCCGATAAGCTTACCGGTATCAATTTTATCAGCATAAAGTATAATTTCAGCAAAATTTTCATCAAGCTTTATTTTTTCTGTTGCAATTTTATCCGGATAATCTGCTATGAGTTTAGCGTATTCTCTTAAAAAATTTTCTACCATGAAATTTATTTACTAGTAATAGAAGCTACTTTATCACTAAGTTTTGCACCAACGCTTTTCCAATAAGCTAGACGCTCAGAGTCAAATTTTACCACTTCAGGCTCAACCATAGGATTATAATATCCAATGCTTTCTATCCATCCGCCATCACGACGTTTTCTACTATCTGTTACTACTATACGATAAAATGGTCTTTTAGTTCTTCCCATTCTTGTAAGTCTAATTACTGTCATATACACTCCTTAAAAATAAAAATTTTTTAACTATAGATACTATTAAAAGTATTTATAGATAAAAAATCTAAAATTGTCTTCTAGCTTGATTCATCATTTGCATTAAACTATCCATACCCTTTTTTCCTGAAAATCTCTTAGCAAGTTTAGCAGCATTTGCAAATTGTTTTAAAAAGCGATTAACTTCAACTTGAGACAATCCAGCGCCTTCTGCTATACGACGCTTTCTAGCATTATTAAGTAAATCTGGATTTTCTCTTTCTTTTGGCGTCATAGATGAAATCATGGCTTTAATATGTATAATTTCTTTAGAATTATCCAAATCAAGATCTTTTACACTTGAAGCAACATTAGAAAGTCCAGGTATCATTCCTATAATAGACTTCATACTACCCAATTTTTTAACACTTTCCATTTGAGTTAAAAAATCATTGAAATTAAACTCGCCTTTTTTGATTTTTTGATTTAATTTCTTAGCCTCTTTTTCATCGATAATGGCCGCAGTTTTTTCAGCTAAAGTTGCCAAATCGCCTTCACCTATTATACGATTAACTATTCTTTCAGGAATAAAAATTTCTAAATCCGCTATCTTTTCACCCACGCCTACAAATCTTAAAGGGATTCCAATTTGCTTCGTAATACCTAAAGCTATACCCCCTTTGGTATCTGCATCAAATTTAGATAAAATAACTCCTGTAATACCCAAAAGCTCATTGAAACTTGAGGCTGTTTTAACACCATCTTGTCCACTCATAGCATCAGCGACATAGAAAATTTCATCTGGATTTAAAACATTTTTTACCGCTTTTAATTCATTCATTAAAGCCTCATCAATAGCCAATCTTCCTGCAGTATCGACTAGCAATACATCTGCCATAGAATTTTTTGCTTTTTCTAAAGCTTGTTGTGCCACTTTAATCGGATCTTTTTCATTTTCGATATAAAAAAGATCTAACTCATTAGCTTCACAAAGCTGTTTAAGTTGCTCTACTGCAGCCAAACGCTGTAAATCACAAGCAGCTATTAAAACTTTTTTATTGCGAAGTTTTAGATAGTTGGCAAGCTTAACCGTACTTGTGGTTTTACCTCCACCTTGTAGACCCACCATTAAAACAACAGTTGGAGGCTTAGTAGCAAAAACAAAACCTTGATTTTTTCCATCAGCATTCAAAATATTTTCTAAATTGGTTTTAATAGCTTCTAAAAATTGCTTTTGTCCTATGCCATTTTTTTTAACATCTTCTTCAATAAGCAAAAGCAAATCTTTAACCACTTTATGGTGTACATCTGCTTTTAGTAAGGCTTTTTTTAAGGTATCTAAAGCATTTTTAAGCGCTTTTTCATCATCAACAAAACGAAGTTTATTAATCGCTGATTTAAAAGATTCGCTGACTAATTCAAACACTTTATTACCTTTCTATTATTTTTAAATTTTAAGTTGAGTATTATACAAAATCTTTTCTTAAATGGCTTTAAAAATCTAAATTTTTTATCTCAAAACCAAGCTTTGAAAAGCTAGAATCTAATTCTGCCTTAAATTGATAATTTAAAATTCGAATTTCATGACTATGCAAATACATCCTATCACTTGAAATTTTAGCATATTTTTCATCTCCTATAATTCCATGCTTGATAAATTTAGCATGCACTCTTATTTGATGGGTTCTGCCTGTTTTAATGATAATTTTAGCCAAAGTTTTTTTAGCTTGCATCATAATAGGAGTAAAAATACTGACCGCGCTTAAACCCTCTTTAGAAATTTTGCTCAAAGCTCCATTCTTAGTTTTTATGGTTAATATAGGCTCATCAATCTCAATTTCTTCTGCTAAAATTCCATCCAAAACAGCTATATAGCTTTTATAAACTCTTTGTTTTTTAAACTCTTCAATGCATATTTTTCGAAAATCTTCATTTTTACAAAGCAGTATAACACCACTAGTTTCTTTATCAAGACGGTTAAGTAACTTTGCATTGAATTTTTTTTCAAGTTCTTCACTGATATAAGCATAGGGTTTATTTATGGCTATGATATTTTCATCTTCAAAAATTACTTTAGGCTTGCTAGTTTTTACAATGCTAAATTTCGTCTTATCACTCATCAAAGCTCTTGCTACAACTACCTTTTTACCATGAGAAAAAACGCAACCCTTATCTATCAAATCTTTTGCTTCGCGGTTTGAAATATTTTCTTGCAAAGCTAAAAGTTTATATGCTTTTTCTTGCATCAATACCTTCCTGTATAGCTTGTATTATGGTTGATAAATCATTATTTTGTGCTATTTTTGCTTTTAAATTGTAATTATGAATTATACCATCAAGTTCTTTTAAGTCTTCACAAAAATAGACATTATCCACTTCTTGAAATAAACTTTTTTGATTATGTATATAAATCCCACTTATCAATACATTATTAAAATGAGCCACCTCTATGGGATTATGTCCTCCTATCCCCTCAAAAAAAGAACCTCCCAGTACAACTACATCTGAAATGGCGTAAAAATTTACAAGCTCACCCAAACAATCTAATAATAAAATATCTTGATTAAATTTTTTATCTTCATTTTGCAATAAACTAAATTTATCAAATTTTAAACCTTTATCGTGCAATAATTGTTCCACTTCTAAAAAACGCTCAGGATGCCTTGGAGCGATGATTAATTTCTCTTGTTTATCCATTTTATAATGCTTGAGTAAAAGTTCTTCTTCACCCTTATGAGTGCTTGCAAAAATAATCAATTTTCGCTTAGGTTTAAGGTATTTTTGTGTAGGAAATATTTGCAATTTGGATTTAATATTTGAAAAAATTTTAACATTTTTAGCACCCAAATCTTCTAATCTTATTTTATCCACCTCACTTTGTGCAAAAACTTCATCTATATAACAAAAAATTTTCTTATAAAAAAATCTAAATTTTTTATAGCTTGCATATGAATTATCTGAAATTCTAGCATTTAGCAAAATAACCTTACTTTTTTGAAGCTTTGCTATAAAAACGAGCATTAACCAATACTCGGCTTCAAAAATCACTAATACCTTGCTAGGTTTGAGCCAAAATGGAATCCAATTTTCAAAAGCAAGATAATTTACCTTATTGCAAATTTCTTTAGCATAATCATAACCCGTCTGTGTAATAGTCGTAATTCTTGAATCAAATCTTAAAACAAGCTCTTTGACACTTCTTGCTTCTCCATATGAGCAAACATGAAAATGCACATCCGATCTTTTTTGAGATATATTACGAAAGAGAAAAAATCTAGCCTTTAAGCTATATTTATATTTTGGCTTAAATAAAGAAAGTAAAAAAAGTGGGATAGCGCAGAGTAAAAAAGCTATCCACACTAAAATATAATAAAGAAAAATCAATTTTGATCTTCTTGCTCTTTATATAAAATTCTTCCACAATGAGGACAAGTTATAATCTCTTCACCCTTAATCACTGATAAATAAGTTTTATCATAAATTTTCATAAAGCAGCCATAACAAGCCTGTTTTTTAACGGGAACTACGGCTGTATTTTTAGCCCATTTTCTAATCTTTTCATAAAAGCTTAAAACTTTTTGATTCATCTCTGCAACTAATTTAGTCTTTTTAGTATAAACATTCATTCTTTCTTTCTCCAAGCCATCCATTTGAGAACTAATGCTTACTCTTATTTCATCTAAATTTTGCTCCTCTTTTGCTCTTTCTTCCAAAAGTTCTTTTTTGAAAAGCTCTTTATTTTCTAAAATTTTATCCAAACGAACAATCTCATCATTAGCCGCATCAAGCTGCTCTTTAGCGATATCTTCTTCGATTTTTAAAGCATTTGCTTCTTTTTCTGTCTTAACAGCTCCACTCTTTTTAGAAAGCTCTTTGATTTTAGCTGAAAACTCTGAAATATGAGCATTATTTTGAACTTTTTGATTTTCTACATCTTGAATTTCATTTTCTAAATTATTTAATTCAACATTAAATTTAGCAATCTTATTTTCAGCATCTTTTAAAGTCTTGCTAATACTTTCCATCTTCGGTTCAAAGCTGTCAATTTCTTGATCTATTTTTGATAAAAGCACTAATTGTTCGAGATATTTATTCATTTATTTTCCTTAAAAATATTGAAATGGATTTTTTGAAACTGTTATTATAACTTTTAGCGGCAAATTTTTCAAGTGTTTTGCTAAACATTGAGCAAAATAGCGTTCGCTCTCAAAATGTCCTAAATCAATCAAATTTAGATGATTGCTTATGGCTTCTAAGGCTTGATGGTATTTAAAATCGCCACTTAAATAGCAATCTGCCTTAACTTCATTTAACAAATCTCCCCCACTCCCTGTGCAAACAGCTAAGCGTTTCAAATATTCTTTTCCACAAAAACTTGTTCTTAGAATTTCTAAATTTAAACGCTTTTTAACCACAATACAAAGCTCTTCAAAGCTCATATCTACATCTATATAAGCTAAAAATTTATTTTTAGAAGAAATTTCAAATCCCAAAATTTCTTCTATAAAATAAGTATTTAAATGGCTAAGATCAAAATTAGTATGCATAGAAATTAAAGAAAGATTTTTTCTAAGCATTTCCTTAACAAAAGCTCTAGGATAGGCTGAATTTGCCAAATCCTTCAAGCCTTTAAAAATTAAAGGATGATGCGTGATAAATAAGGAATTTTCTTCTGCATTTTGGATCAACTGCTCATCTATATCAAGGCTTAGATAAACATTATGAATTTCATCGTTAAAATTCCCAAGTAAAAGACCGCTATTATCCCAAATTTCTTGAGTTTCAAAAGGGCTTAGCTTGTCTAAAAAATTATAAATTTCAATCAGTTTCATCTAAATTTTTCTTATAAATTTCAGCACAAGTTTTCGAAAGCTCGCGAATTTTTAGCATATAATCTTGTCTTTGTGCAACAGAAATAGCACCCCTTGCATCAAGCAAGTTAAAAGTATGAGCTGCAAGCATACAATAATCATAAGCAGGCAAAGCCAATCCCTGTTCTAAAATACTTTTACATTCTTTATAAGTATTTTCAAATTGCTGATTTAAAAAATCTACATTGCTGATTTCAAAATTATATTTACTAAATTCATACTCGCTGCGCTTATGCACATCTGCGTATTTAATTTTTTCCCCATTAAATTCGCTCCAAACAATATCATAAACATTATCTACATTTTGGAGATACATAGCAATTCTTTCAAGCCCATAAGTGATTTCAGCACTTACCAAATCTACTGCGATTCCACCAACTTGTTGAAAATAGGTAAATTGAGTTACTTCCATACCATCAAGCCAAACTTCCCAACCAAGACCCCAAGCGCCAAGACTTGGACTCTCCCAATTGTCTTCAACAAAACGCACATCATGGCTTTTAAGATCAAAACCTAAATTTTCAAGGCTTTTTAAATAAAGCTCTTGAATATTATCAGGACTTGGCTTCATTAGGACTTGAAATTGATAATAAGCCCCAAGACGATTAGGATTTTCTCCATATCTTCCATCTGTTGGACGACGAGAAGGAGCCACATAAGCTGTAGCCCAAGGTTTTTTACCTAGACTTCTTAAAAAAGTTGCTGGATGGAAAGTTCCAGCTCCTGCTGGCATATCGTAAGGCTGCATGATTGCACAACCTTGTTTTTGCCAAAACTCTTGTAAATTTAATATCATCTGAGAAAAAGTCATTTTAACCTTCTTTATTTTCATTTAATTTTTCATTTGCTGTACTAGAATTTTCATCTTTTTTCATTTCCAAATCAGGCTCAGTTCTTGCCCCAAAAATTTCAGCTGTCTTACTCCACATAAGCTTATATTTACGTTTTAAAAATTCTATTTCTTCTCGGGCGTGTTTTAATTCATGATTTAAAGTTTCAATAGTTTTTCTATCTTCATCATAAAGCTCTTGCATTGAATAAAGCGCATCTTTTAAAAATTTATTTTCATTTTTTAAAGCATCAAGAGTTTCATCCTTTGCATCTAAAACCTTCTCATGCAAATTTAAAATTGTTCCTATAGTCTTTTCTACAAAGCTTTCTCCTGCCAAAGTCATAGAATTTACCATAGCAGGCTTTGAGTTAGAAGCACTTGGAACAACGCTAAAAGTTCCTTGGTTTGCTTCGATATAAATTTTTCCCTCTTCTTCTTTGAAATTTAAAGCACCATTTGCCATCATTCCCTTTACAACATCTTCATTTAAATGCACAAGTTTACAAAATTCTTGGAGCTCTAAATAAGTTTGCATTTTCATCCTTTTTTACAATAAAACTTCTACACTCTTAGAATCACTGATTAAGTTTTCTTCTTGATTTTTTCTATCTTGCTTTAAAGCTTTTGCTAAAGTTTCATCATTAAGAGCAAGAATTTGCATAGCTAAATAAGCTGCATTTTTAGCTCCTGCTTTGCCAACTGCTAAAGTTCCCACAGGAATTCCACCTGGCATTTGCACGGTTGAAAATAAAGAATCCATACTCGCTAAAGCACTTCCAGGCATAGGTACTCCCAAAACAGGTTTGGTTGTATAAGCTGCAACTGCTCCTGCTAAATGCGCTGCCATCCCAGCAGCTGCGATAAAAACTTTAGCTCCTTTTTCTTCTGCTTCTTTAATATATTCCTGAGTTCGCTTTGGACTACGGTGAGCAGAACTGATAATGAGTTCATATTTTACACCAAATTTTTCAAGCGTTTTGGCACATTCGCTCATGATTTCATAATCACTCTTGCTTCCCATCATAATTGATACAAATTTCATCCAATTTCCTTTCTTAAAAAACTAAAACTGCTGATTTTATTTGGCATTTTGATTTCGTTTTCGTTTCCGCTATGAATTTCGTTGAATTCTTTATTGTTTTTAGAAATAAGTTTTTTAAATTCTACAAAATATTTATCTTCTTTTTTATAAATCTTACCCAATTTATTATCACAAGTCTCAATTTCATCACCTAAAGGCATTAAAATTTCATAAGCTTTGTTTAAAACAACCTTGCCCTTGCATTTAAAATACTCTCCATCCTCAACGATAGCATGTACTTGATGAGTACCCTCTTCTATGCTCGTATCGTGATTTTGTGTATCTGCTTTTTCTAAAGGGCGTGAGACAAGATAACCGTCTGTAAAACCGCGATTTTTAAGCGTAGCAATTTCTTTTTCATACTTACTTGCCTCAAATTTACCTTCTAAAACATCTTGTATGGCCATTTTGTAAGTTCTAGTTGTAAGTGCAACATAATACTCACTTTTAGTACGGCCCTCTATTTTAAATGCGCTTATGCAATCTTCTTTCATAATTTTTTCTATGTAAGAGCATAAATTTAAGTCTTTAGAGTTAAATACATGGGTACCATTTTCATCTTCTTCTAAACGAAAAAGTACTCCATTTTCAGGATTTTTTGCATAAAGTTCGTAATTAAATCTACAATCATTAGCACAAGAGCCACGATTACTCATTCTTCCGCTTTGAACCGAGCTGATCAAACAGCGACCCGAGTAAGCAAAACACATCGATCCATGCACAAAAGCTTCTAGCTCAATATCGCAATTTTCTTTTAAACTTTTAGCATCTTTAAGACTCAACTCTCTTGCGATAACTACTCGTTTTGCACCCATATTTTTATAAACTCTTGCGTCAAGATAGTTTAAAACATTAGCTTGAGTAGATACATGCAAGGCTATTTCAGGAGCTAACTCTCGAACCAAAGCCATTGCACCCACTGAAGCTACTATAAAAGCATCGGGTTTCATCTCTTTAAGCTTTAAAATATGTTTTTTTAAAGATTCTATTTGTCCACCCAAGTGAAAACCATTTAAAGTAACATAAACCTTTTTGCCTCTTTGGTGGGTATACTCAATAGCTTCTTCAAAACTCTCATAATTAAATTCTCTAGCAGTGCGAGAGCGCAAAGAAAAATTATTTACCCCTGCGTAAACTGCATCAGCTCCATAAGCTAAAGCGATTTTTAATTTTGCAAAATTTCCCGCAGGAGCTACAATCTCTGGAATAATCATTTTTGACCCAAACTTGCTATAAGCGCTTCTATATCATCATTGCTTACAATATCAGTAGTAGAATCACCTTCAATATGAACTGCAGAACTCACTCGTTTCTTATCATCAATCCTACCTTCAAACAAAGAACTCATATAGCGACTCAAGGCACGCATTACATTGATAACGCGCTCTATTTTTTGACGGTGAATATCTTGATATTGCATAGCATCCATTGCCATCATTACTTCATCTTGTCCACATTGCAACTTATCAATAATTTCTTGACTTGTTTTTTTCACTTTTGAATTTAACTGCAAAGCTTCATTAAAACTGACAACATTTGGAAATTTCTCATTTAGTTTTGAAAATATTTCAATATTTTTAGCTAATACTTTATCAATCTCACTAAACAAATTTTCAGAATCTGCAAAGAAATTATTGATACTTTCTAGCTTATCCATCATCTCAGTAGCTTTTAACTCACTGTCTTTAGTAACATCATCAAGTTGATGAACTACCTTATGTTCTTGATTTGGTGGTGGTGGTGGCCATACAACACTAGGATCTGGTTTATAATCAGACACCTTTACATCTTCTAGCATTAATCCTTCTTCAGATTCTATATTGTGAGACTCTGTTTCGCTTTTAATGTTAGACTCTGCATCCTCATCAAAATTTACATCACCATTCATCAAGGCGTCAAGTTCTTCTTGAGTCATTTTTTTCCTTTTTTAAACCTAGATTTTGTTTTAGTACTACGATTATAATCAAATTTATCTAAAATGAAAATATAAATTTAAATTTTCATAGTTTTGTAAGTAAATTTCAAAAAATGATTAAAAAAATATATTAATTAAACCTGAATTAAAAAAAATATGATACAATTTTCATAAATTATCTTAAAGAAGGAGTAAAAGATGGGCAAATTTGTTAACAATGTTAATGAATTCTTTGATTTTTGTAAACAAAACGAAGTTCTTTTTGTAGATTTTCGCTTTACTGATATGATAGGAACTTGGCATCATATCACCTATAATCTTCATGCAATTAGCGAAGAAACTTTTGAAGCAGGAATTCCATTTGATGGTAGTTCAATTCATGGATGGCAACCTATTGAAAAATCAGATATGATTTTAAAACCTGATGCGCAAAGTGCATTTTTAGATCCTTTTACAGCTGATCCTACTATTATAGTTTTTTGCGATGTTTATGACATTTATAAAGGACAAATGTATGAAAAATGTCCAAGAAGTATAGCAAAAAAAGCAATGGAACATCTTAAAAATAGTGGCATAGCTGATACTGCTTATTTTGGGCCTGAAAATGAATTTTTTGTTTTTGACAGTGTAAAAATTGTAGATACAACTCATTGTTCTAAATATGAAGTGGATACAGAAGAAGGAGAGTGGAATGATGATAAAGATTTCGCAGATAGCTACAATACAGGTCATCGTCCACGAAACAAAGGCGGATATTTTCCTGTTCAACCTATAGATTCTTTGGTAGATATTCGCTCTGAAATGGTTCAAACTCTTGAAAAAGTAGGACTTAAAACCTTTGTTCACCATCACGAAGTTGCACAAGGGCAAGCGGAAATTGGAGTAAATTTTGGCACACTTGTGGAGGCTGCAGATAATGTACAAATCTACAAATATATTGTCAAAATGGTAGCTCATTTAAATGGCAAAACTGCAACTTTTATGCCAAAGCCTCTTTATGGTGACAATGGAAATGGTATGCATGTTCATATGAGTCTATGGAAAGATGGTGTGAATTTATTCTATGACAAAGAAGGTTATGGAGGACTTAGCCAAACTGCTATTAATTACATAGGTGGGGTTTTAAAAAATGCTCGTTCTGTTGCAGCTTTTACTAATCCAAGCTCAAATTCATACAAAAGAATAGTTCCAGGTTTTGAAGCTCCTTGTATTTTAACTTATTCTTGCCAAAATAGAAGTGCAAGTTGTCGCGTGCCTTATGGTATAGGTAAGAATTCAGCTCGTGTTGAAATTCGTTTCCCTGATAGCACCGCTAATCCTTATCTAGCTTTTGTTAGTCTTTTAATGGCAGGACTTGATGGAATCAAAAACAAAACCATTCCTGTAGGACCTATGGATGAAAACTTATTTGATCTTACTTTAGATGAAATTCGTGAAAAAGGCATAGAGCAACTACCACACACTCTAAGAGGAAGTCTTGAAGCTTTAATTCGTTACAACGCTTTCTTAAAACCTGTAATGAGCGATATTTTTATAGATGATTATCAACATTTGAAATTTGAAACTCAAGTTTGGCCTGTTGAAGCGCGTCCAACTGCATACGAATTTAAAACTTGCTATTCTTGCTAAATAAAAAGCAAAGCGTAAATTTTTAAACGCTTTGCTTTATTTATTGATAAATTTCTTAAATCCATATCTTTGATATTATATAAATTTATTTTCAAAAAAGAATTAAAAATTATTATTGCAGCAGAATATTATTTATTTTCATTTTTATACCATGATTTTAGTAAGTATATGAAATTTTAAGTGAATTAATATGAGAAAAATTTATGGCATAAAAATACCATAAATTTATATAATTAATTTAAATTATCTTTTTAATTGATTGACAATTCCAAGCATATCATCACTCGTCGTGATAGCTTTTGAACCTGCTTCGTAAGCTCTTTGTCCTGTGATAAGATCTGTCATCTCTTCAACAAGCTGCACGTTGCTTAACTCTATAAAGCCATGTCTTATTGTTCCAAGTCCATCTTGGGTTGCTATACCTGCTACAGGTGCACCGCTTGCCCCTGTTTCAAGATAAAGATTATCTCCCATAGAATGAAGTCCAGCTGGGTTGATAAATTGTACAAGCTCAACTTGACCGATTTGTGTTTCTTGTTGTTCTCCTGGAAGCATTACAGAAACTGTGCCATCAGTAGCCACATTAATCGCAGTTGCACCCTCTGGTATAGTCATTTCAGGTAAAAGTCTATAACCATCTGCATTAACGATATTTCCCTCATTATCTTTTGTAAATTGTCCATTTCTTGTATAAGCTATCGTGCCATCAGGAAGTTGAATTTGAAAAAAACCATTTCCCGCAATTGCCATATCAAGACTATCTGTGCTTGTAGCCTTTAAATTACCTTCAGTAAAAACCTTTGTCACTGCTGTTGGACGCACACCAATACCCACTTCTATGCCCGATGGAGAAAGTGTTGTGGCTGAAGTTGAAGTTCCTGCGTATTTCATAACTTGATACATTAGATCAGCAAATTCAGCACGACCCTTTTTAAAACCTGCTGTGTTAACATTTGCAATATTGTTTGAAGTAACATCAATTTGTGTTTGCTGCGCTACCATTCCCGTAGCAGCAGTATGAAGTGATCTCATCATTTTTTATCCTTTAATTTATTTTATATTATTTTATTTAACGGCTGCAAGTTTATTGATAGCTTCTTGGTTTAAGTCATCCATATGAGCTGTCATAACTTTTTGATACATTTCTACCATTCTATTTGCCTCTATAAGTCCTACCATTTCGGTTACCGGATTGACATTAGAGCCTTGAGAAAAACCTTGACGCACTGCATTAGAATTATCCAAATCTCTAATACGCGTTAAATCATCTATCCTATAAACATTATCCCCATCTTTTTGCAAAGCTCTTATATCATCTACTTGAGCGATAAATAATCTCGCATTTTGAACGCCATCTACCTCAATACTTCCGTTTTTATCTACATTGATATAAACCGCACCATTAGGAAGACGAATTCCTGCATTTTGAGGATTATTAAAATAATCACTGCTTAAAATTCTATATCCTTGTTTATTGACTAAATATCCCTCTTCGTTAAGTTGAAAATTTCCATCTTTACTTAATCTTATTTCACCATCCTTTGTTTGAACTAAATAAAAAGCATCCTCTCTAGTAATGGCCAAATCCAAAGGGTTATTAGTCGTTTTTAAAGAACCTAAACTAAAATCTGTATATCCTTGAGAGACTTGAGGAACGCCATCTATGGTAGTATTGACAAATCTTGATGCATCTCTTGTGTGATTTTCTATAGGCAACTCATCCTGAGTTTCTTTAAAAATCCTTTTAAAATCTGCAATTACTACATCATCTCTTTTGTAACCACTCGTGTTAATATTGGCAAGATTGTTTGTAATAACATCAAGTTTATTAAACTGAGTTACCATCCCACCCGTTGCTTGATAATATCCATTTTGCATATTTTTCACCTATAAATTTTGATATTTTTAATCTATAAAGCAAAGAGTGTTCCAACTTTTAAAAAGAATGAATTTTAGGGGATTAAGCAAGTAGAAATAAAATACTGAATGATAATTTGCATCATATTGTGTTTTTACAAGGAATTATACTAAAAAACCAAAAGTATCATTAAATCGCTTAAAAAGCAGCAACATTCATCTCTTTACCCAAGAAATAAGAGTTTTCTTTCTAGGAATATGGGTAAAAAATATTTTAAAATAAATAGTAAAAATTTTAAAAAAGCAAGACTTAAGTAAAAATCTTGCTTAAAAATATTCTATTTTAGTCCATTTGGCGGCGTAAGAAAGTAGGAGTTTCAATTTGAGCCATTATCTCTTCATCAAAACCACCACTTACTTTTCTAAGATTTAAATAAGGATTTTTCTTAGGAGTTTCAGCTTCTTCAGCGGCTTTTTTAGCTATGCTGTCTCTATCTTCAAATCCTGTGGCAATAATGGTCACTTCTACCCTATCTTCCATGCTATCATCTGTAGTAGAACCAAAAATAATCTTTGCATTTTCATCAACAATTTCTTCTATATTATTTGCAGCAGCAGAAATTTCAATTAAAGAGCAATTAGAACTTGTTTTAAAATGTAAAATAACCCCTTTAGCTCCTTTAATATCCATACCATCTAATAATGGAGATTCTATGGCATTAGAAAGAGCCTCTTCGATAGCATTTTCACCGCTAGCACTGCCTACGCCCATAAGCGCTAAACCACGATGGCTCATTATGGTTCTAACATCAGCAAAGTCAACATTGATATCACCATTGTCTAAAAGTATAGACACCATACCCTTAACAGCACGCGCCAAAATATCATCAACTAATTTAAAAGCATCTTTAATTCCTGCTTTTTTATCGATAATGCTTAAAAGCTTTTCGTTTTGAATTACAAGGATAGAATCACTTTCTTTTTTCAATTCAAGGAGTCCGTTTTCAGCAAGTTTTTTTCTTTGTTTCCCTTCAAAAGCAAAAGGCATAGTTACAACAGAAACAGTTAAAGCACCTATTTCTTTAGCTGCTTGTGCGATTACTGGAGTAGCACCCGTTCCTGTGCCACCACCAAAACCTGAAGCAATAAAAACGATATCACTTTGGCTAAGACTAGCTTTAATCTCTTCAAAGCTTTCTCTAGCACTCTCTGCTCCAACCTCTGGTAGCATGCCCGCACCCAAGCCTTTTGTTTTTTTCTCGCCAAGTTGAATTTTGGTTTTTGCTAATGAATTTGAAATAGCTTGTGCATCAGTATTAGCCGCGATTAAATCGAGGTCATTTAAGCCCATCTTGACCATATGATTAATCATATTTCCACCGCCACCACCGCAGCCTATAACTTTAATTTTAGCGCCTTTATTATGTTGCATCTCTTCTACTAAAAATTCGCTCATAAAAACTTTCTCCTTGTTAAAATTGATTCATTATTTTATGCCAAATATTTGAAAAAACACTAGGCTTTTTCTCTTTTGGCTCTTTAAAATCTAATTGTTCTTGTATTATTATTGTATCATTTTCTTGCAAATTTTCGCCAAAAAAATCAGATTTTGTTTCATTTTCCACTTCTTTTTGTGGAATTATTTCTTGTCTAATTTGGCGGTTATAATTTTCTATCTCCCCTTTATATCTTAACTTTTCATTTGAATCAAGTTCATAAGGCGTAAAATAACCCGCACCATATAAACAAAGTCCTATAGCACAAGTATTTTCAGGATCATTAAAAATTTCACTAAACCCAGTAATTAAATCTTTTCTAGCAGTAGCAAGTCTAACAGAACGATTATCAAAAGTTGCAGGAGCTAATTCATCAATACCTGCTAATTTAGTCATTCCGCCTGTTAATACAACGCCACCCCCTATACTATTTGCATAACGATTGTCGCTTAAAATTTTGGCTAAAATCATTAAAGTTTCTTCAGCTCTTGCATAGATTACATTTGAGATGATATCTAAAGAAACTTCATTTACTTTTCTTTCATCTCCCATAGAAGGAATTTGTATCAATGCATTAGGTTGTTGAGAAAGGGCTGCATAATTTAATTTAATTTTCTCAGCTTCTTTTAAAGGAGTGTGCAAAGCCATCGATAAATCTTGAGTAATATTAATCGATCCAATTTGCAAGCAATCATTATAACGAATTGAATTTCCAGTATGAACAACCATATCGCAGATCGCTCCACCCATATCAATCAAAACAGCACCTAGTTCTTTTTCACTATCATCTAAACAAGCTATAGCTGAAGCATAGCCAGAAAGGACTATATTATCAACTCTTAAATCAGCCAACTCAACAGCTTTTTTTAAATTTTTAATATGAGATTCTTGAGAAATAACTATATGAGTCGAAACCTCCAAGCGATTTCCGCTCATACCCAAAGGATCATCTACATGTTCTAAATCATTTACCTTAAAATTATAAGGTAAAACATGAATAATTTCATAACCACTCGGAAGATTTGCAGTGTGTTTGGCTGTGCTTACCGCACGATGAATTTCTTTGATGCCTATTTCATGATTTGGTATATTTACTACACCTATACTATCAACACTTTTAGTATAAGCGCCCGAAATAGAAACCACTACTTTATCATAATGAACACCGCTCATCATCTCTGCATTTCTAACTGCTTCCTCGATCGATTTTGAAGCAAGCTCGATATTGGTAATAGCGCCTTTTTTTACACCATTGGTTTTTGCTTTTGCAAAACCAATAATTTTTAAACCTTCCTCATCTTTTTGAGCGACAATGGCACAAGTTTGTGTTGAACCTAAGTCAATTCCTAATATATTCAAAATTATTTACCTTTATAATAAATTTTTATTGGATATGTTTTTTTAAGCTCTTCGATTAACTCCTGCTTCATTTCATTAGCTTTTAAACTTTGTAAATTTTGATTAAGCATTATGCGATATTGCTGAAATTTTTCAGGATTCATATCAAGCTTTTGCTTATTAATTTTATAAAGCATAGCCTTATCTTCATTTAAAATAACATAAGAACGATTTTGATCAGAATTAAAAACATTCATTAGAAAATAACTAAATTCTGCTTCATTTAATATATTACTAATTTTAGCATCATTTCTTACAGTATCCCTGCTTACGAAACCTATATTAGTTCCGCTAAAATTTTCTAAATTTTGCTTAGCTTTTTCTTCTAAATTCTTTTTCACCTGTTCGCTGATATAAATAGGCATAAGCTCTTCTTTAGCCTCATCAAAAGTCTTAGTTCTTACAGGATTGGTTTTGTTAAGCTTGATAATAATATAACCATTTTGATATTCACTCGGTCTTAACACATCTCCATTTTTTACCCGAGATAAAGCCTCAAGTGGATAGTAAACATCTGAATCTGTGATATTTTCATCCTTTTGGAATTTATCTTTACCTTCTTTCAATTCCAAAAATTTAGCATTAGCTATGTTTTTAAGCTGTGCTAAAGCATAATCTTTAGCAACATCCTTTTTAGCAGCTTCAAAACTCATGATTTTGCCACTAAAATCTTTATATTTAAATTTATTATTTTCATTATTATAAAATTCTTCTAGCTTACTATCATCAATTTTTTGCATATCCACCGGTAGATAATAAGTAGAAATCTCATATACTTTTTTTGTCTTATAATCTTCTTTGTGTTCATTCCAAAGCTTTTTAAGCTCTTCTTCATTAACTTTTATATTTTCTTTATCTTGCTCTAGTTTTGCTATATTTAAAGAATCTTGCATAAAATAACTAGCTCCTAGCATTTTCAACTCTTCATCTGTTTGAGGGAGATTGAATATTTGTTCTAGTTTGCCGATAATAATTTCATTTGAAAGAGTTTTCTCATATTCTTTTGGAGTCATATTGTTTGCATTCAAAAGTTCATAATAAATTGTTTTATTAAAATCACCTGAAGGATCTTGAAAGGCTTTAGTTTCAGCAAGTGCTTGAATAACTTCATTTTCACTTGAACCTAATCCCAAATCTTTAGCAAAATTTAACAAAAGCTTATCTTCAACCAAAGAGCTTAATGCAGCATTTTCAATTCCCAATTGCTTAGCACTCTCCTCATTTAAGCCACCGTTGCTAATTTGATTGTAATAATTAAAAATCTGATTATATCTTACATTAAATTCATTATAATTGATTTTTTCATCTCCAACTACAGCAACACTCGAACTTCTATTAAGATTAAAATCATAAGCACCCCAACCTAAAAACCCAGCTCCAACAAAAGCTATGGTGCTAATCCATATAGTAACAACAAGATATTTTTTGTGATGTTGCATCCAAGTAAGCATATCATTCCTTGATAAAAATTAAACTACATATTTTATCGCAGAAGTGTTTAATTAGAGTTTAATTAGTGGTTTTTTGTTAAATATTTTCATTTTGATTTTAGTTAAAATTTCGTTATAATTATAGCTTATAAAAATTTTATAGGATATAGGATTTGAAAATTCCACACATTCCCGTTTTGCTCAATGAGGTAAATCAAGCATTTGAAAAACTAAACTCAGGATATTTTTTAGATTGTACTTTGGGTTTTGGTGGCCATAGCGAATCCTTACTTAAAGATCATCCAAACCTTAAACTTATAGCATGCGACCAAGACAAAGAAGCGCTTGAATTTTCTAAAAAGCGTCTTCATGATTTTAAAGATAGAACAGAATTTGTATTAAGTAATTTTAGTCAAATTTTAGACCAAATTTCACACGATAAACTGAACGATCTCAAAGGCATTTTAGCTGATATTGGAGTATCTTCTTATCAACTTGACAATAACAAACGAGGCTTTAATCTTCATTCTGATTTTTTAGACATGAGAATGAATCAAGATGCTAAAATTTCAGCTTTTGAGATTATTAATAATTATACCCAAGAGCAATTGAGTGATATTTTCAAAAAATATGGGGAATTAAATGATGGGTACTTTATCGCTCAAAAAATTTGCCAAGAAAGACAAAAAAATAAAATAAAAAGTGCTAAAGAACTTTACGAAATAATAGGAAAAACAAAACAAAATCACAGAAGTGTTTCTAAAGCAACCCTAGTTTTTCAAGCTATTAGAATAGAAGTCAATCAAGAACTTGAAGTTTTAAAAAATTTTTTAGAAAAATTAGAAAAAATTAAATTAAAAAATTGTATTCTAGCTATCATTTGCTTTCATTCTTTAGAAGATAGGATAGTAAAAAACTATTTTAAAAAATGGGCTAAAAATTGTATCTGTGATGAAAGAGCTTTTAGGTGCGAATGTGGAAACAATCATTCTTTAGGAGAAATTATAAGCAAAAAAGCTATAACTCCAAGCAAAGAAGAAATTATGATTAATTCTCGTTCAAGTTGTGCAAAAATGCGCCTGTTTCATTTTAAAAATATGGAAAAATAATGCTAGATGATGATTTTTTAAAAGAAAAGCAAAACATACGCCAGAAAATGCTTAAATTTTCTCGCGCTGTTAATCAAGGTAAGCCTTTAGATGATGATTTAAAAGAAGAAATCTCTAGTGATGATATTTTAAGACGCCGCTTTAAAAAACGCTCAAATCATTTCTTGGATGAAACAGAAGAAGACTATAAGTTAGAATATACAAAAAAATCAAATATATACTTAAAAGAAGATTTGATAAATGTTAAATTGGAAGAAAAGCAGTCTTTAGCTAAAAAAATTTTTTCCAAAATAAAAGAAAAAAACAAAAATCAAGAATCAAAAAAGAAAAAAACAAAAAAACTTTTTTCTTTTCTGAAAAAAAAAGAAATTCAAGGTATACAAAATAAAAACACACACAATACTCAAGAAAAACATTTGCATACAGACAAGCAAATAGAAATCAAAAAAATACAAAATAACAAGATTCAACCCACGCAAACTGACCCAAAACCCGATATAAAACAAAGTCTAGAAAATTTACAAAAAAAAATACAAACTCAAGAAGTAAAAATAGAGATTGAAAAATCCGAAATTCAACCCATTAAAACAGAACATGATGAAGATACACAAAAGGTTAAAAATGTATTACTAGAAGGATTTAGTAATGCTACTAAAGAAGATAAAAATCTCAATTTCAATCACTTACTTTTTGCCGTATTATTTGTCAGCTTTGCTCTTGTTTTATTTGTACCACAAATTTATATAAGAAATCAAATTTACTATCTTAGCCGAGAAATTGCCACTTTAAGAGTAGAAGAAAGCGTACTTGATGAAGAAAATAAAGATTTAAAAAGACGCTTAGAAATCATGCGCTTTCAAAATCAAATTTTAGATTATTTAGAATGAATGATTTTTTCTAAAACATATTGTTCTAAATTTGCCTTTGGAATTTCTTCTTTTAAGGCTTCTTTATAAAAATTTCCAGCCATAATAGAATATTTTTCATATGAAAAATAAGGAAAGTGCAAAGCCCATGCTTTTTGTATTAATTTTTTTGAAATCATTTTACGAGCATAAACCTTAAAAATATCATAAGAAATAAAAACACATGCGGTAACCGCTACAGCGCTGATAATACTGATATGAAAATCAAGGCGAGTAAAAAGATAATGCGTAATGAGTAATAATGGTAATAAAACCAAAGCACAAAAAATTCCAAAATATATATAAGAATTTAAAATTTTAAAATTAAAATTAAGCTTGGAAGGATCCACAAGCATTCCATCATTAAACAAAGCATTAGCCTCAAGCAAATCACGCAAAAGAACAGGTTGATCGGATATCTTAAAAAGAAAATTACAACTAAAATCTTTAAATTTTTTCATATTTTTACACTTTTAAATTTTTAGTTTAAAATACTATCTAAAGAAAATTAAATTTGGGTTAAAACAAAAGCTCTTAGCTTTTGTTTATCAACTCTTCTGTGATTCTGGCAATCTCAAGTTCTTCATCTGTAGGAACGATAAAAATCTTTACCTTAGAATTGGCAGTACTAATCATTCTTTCACAGCTTGCTTTTTTGTTGTTTAATTCTATATCAAGCTCAACACCAAGATGAGATAATCTTTCACAAACTTTTTGGCGAACTAAAGCAGCATTTTCACCTATACCGCCTGTAAAAATAATAGCGTCAGTTCTAGGTAAAACCGTAAAATAAGCCCCTATATATTTTAAAAGGCGATAACAAAACATATCAAAAGCTAAACGTGCCCTATCATCACCTTGCTCGATTTTTGCTCCTATATCTCTAAAATCGTTAGAACCGCAAATTCCATAAAGTCCGCTTTTTTTATTAAGCAAAGTATCAATTTCTTCTATTGTTAAACCCTTAAGATGGCTAATAAATGGCAAAATTGCAGGGTCTAAATCACCACAGCGAGTTCCCATAACAAGACCTTCAAGAGGAGTAAAACCCATGGAAGTGTCTATACTTTTACCTCCCTCAATAGCACAAACACTCGCACCATTTCCAAGATGTGCTGAAATTGCGTTTAAATCCTCTTTATTTTTTCCAAGTAATTGGGCTGCCCTAGCACTCACAAAAGCGTGAGAAGTACCATGGAAACCATATCTTCTTATATTGTGCTTATCATAAAAATCATAAGGCAAAGCATACATATAAGCAAAATCAGGCATAGTGCGATGAAAAGCTGTATCAAAAATAGCTGCATTAGCAACACTAGGTGCAGCTTTGATCATTGTTTTTATACCTGCTAAATGCGCAGGATTATGCAAAGGAGCAAAAATACTAACCCTATCTATCTCTTTAAGAACATAATCATCCACTAAACAATGCTCGCTTAAATTTCTTCCTCCATGCACTATGCGATGACCACAGCCATCTAAAGCATTTAAATCTTCCAAAATTCCAGATTCTTTAAAAAGCTCGTTGACAATTTGCAATCCATGTTCGTGATTTTTTATAGGAAGTTCTCTTTCGAATGTTTCATCATTTAAGGCATTTTTTAGTATGACTTTTGATTTTTCTTCTCCAATTTTTTCTACCAAACCACTGGCTTTAACCACTTTATCATCAAAAAATTTAAATTTAATAGATGAAGAGCCTGAATTTAAAACTAAAATCTTCATTCACTTTCCTTTCTTATTGTGCTTGTATAGCACTTAAAATAACCGTATCTACTATATCATCAACCAAACATCCACGACTTAAATCATTTACAGGTTTTTTAAGTCCTTGCAAAATAGGACCGATTGCCAAAGCATTTGCCGTTCTTTGCACAGCCTTATAGCAAATATTTGCAGCGTCAAGATCAGGAAAGATATATACATTTACATTACCTGCTATCTTAGAATTTGGCATTTTTTTAGCAGCAGTTTTAGGATCATAAGCACAATCAAATTGCATAGGGCCATCGATATTTAATTCTGGATATTTTTCTTTAGCAATTCTTAAAGCTTCTTTAACAAGATCTACACTCTCACCCTTACCGCTATCTCCACTAGAATAAGAAAGCAAAGCTATCCTTGGCTCGATACCAAAAGACTTTGCAGTCATAGCACTTACATAAGCACTAGCGGCGAGTTGCTCGGCATTTGGATTTGGATTTACAGCACAGTCTGCAAAAGCTAAAACCTTATCATCAAGCCCCATAAAGAAAATTCCCGAAACAGAGTCAACACCCTCTTGAGTTTTGATAATCTGAAGCGCAGGACGAATAGTTTCAGCTGTCGTAGTAGATGCTCCACTTACCATAGCATCAGCTTTCCCACTATGTATCAACAAGGTTCCAAAATAAGTCCTATCTTTAACCAATTCTTTAGCCTCTTCAAGGCTCATTCCTTTAGATTTTCTTGCTTCATATAACAAAGTGGCAAATTCTTCGTTATATTCTGAATGAAGCGGATTGAGTATTTTTACTGCGGTTAAATCAAGTGCCAATTCATCGGCTTTTTGTTTGATATCTTGCTCATCACCCAATAAAATAAGATCCACTACACTACTTTTAAGTAAAATTTCAACTGCTTTTAAAATTCTTTCATCATTGCTTTCTGGTAAAACAACGGTTTTTTTATTTTTAACACTTTTTTTAATGAGTTCATATTTAAAACGATGCGGAGTCATAAAATCATAAGCTTGCAACTTATGCATTTCTTCAAAATTAAAATTTTCATTAATCAAAGCATAATCTCTACCATCTAAAGCTTCATCAAAATATTTTTGAGCTATTAATTTATCCTCATTATTAATAATAGCCGCTATAGGAGTGTTAAGATTTTTAGCCAATTTTATACTCAAATCAAAACCATCAAGTATTCCAAATTCGCAAAAACTATTAACAAGAACAAAATCATATTTACGATTTAATTCCTCATACTCTTCTAAGATAGTATTGAAAAAACTATGCGGATCTTTGCTAAATTCTTCCATAGCTTCTCTAAAAGTAAAACTATAAGCATTTTTCAAAGTTTGCTTAATATCAAATTCCTCAAGCCATCCTTGCAAAACAGGGATACGATGTACATAAATCACAGGACAGTAAATAGCTATATTTTTATATATCTTGCTATAGTTTTTCAATAATTTCGTGGTGACTAATGTATTTAACTCATCACTCCTAGATCTCATCAAATAAAGATTTGCCATTATTTTCTCCTTGGTTTTAAAAAGTGGAACACTCTTTGCTTTATACTTACTTGAAAAACTATTTTAACAAATAAAAATGAAATTTCATCATTTAAAGGACGAAAATGAAAAAAGTTTTATTCTATGTGTTACCTTTTGCATTTTTTGGATGTTCTGCAACAGTAGATCCGCAAATTTCTATGAAACCTCCTGCTTATGTAGAAGAGCTTGCACCTAAACAAAGCAACAATGTAGAAACTTCTCCTGGATCGCTTTTTGGAAAAGGCGATAATCCTTTATTCTCTGATAAAAAAGCAATGAATGTAAATGATTTAGTTACTGTGGTTATCCAAGAAAGCACTACTCAAAGCACTCAAGCCAATAAGGCCACAAGTAGAACCAATACTTCCAATTTAGGAGGAGGAGCTTTAACAGGTGGAAGTGGCTTACTTGGAACTGCGATCGATAAAGTAAATGCTTATTCTAATATAGGCTTTCAAACCAATAGTGCTAACAACTACCAAGGAACAGGCACTCAAAGTCGCAATGAAAGTTTTAACACTACGATTTCAACTCGCGTGATTAAAATTTTGTCTAATGGTAATTATTTTATTGAGGGTTCAAGAGAGCTTTTGATCAATGGAGAAAAACAAATCATACAACTTAGCGGTGTGATTCGTCCTTATGATATCGGTCAAGATAATACTATAGATAGTAGATATATAGCAGATGCAAAAATTCTTTACAAAACTGAAGGTGAAGTGGATAGAAGCACTAGAAAACCTTGGGGAAGCAAAGTCATAGAAGCTATATGGCCTTTTTAAATAAACTTATAATTTAAGTCCTTAAAATAAGGACTTAAATTTTATTGCGATTTTATTTTAAATATCTATAATTAAAATAAAATCTATTCTTTTATCTCTCTACTCTTAACCTCATCTTCTACTTCAGCTAAAAATCTATCCACAAGCTCGTTTTCTTTGAGTTTTGCCACCACTTCTCCATGTCTTATAACAAGTCCTTGATTTTTTCCAAAAGCTATAGCCACATCAGCGCCCTTAGCCTCACCCAAAGCATTTACAACACAGCCCATAACACTGATATTTAAAGGCTCTTTGATATGTTTAGTCTTTTCTTCTACGATTTTAATAGCACTGATTAAATCACTTTGAATTCTTCCACAAGTTGGACATGAGATAATGTTTACTCCACTTTTTTGCACCCCGCTATCTTGTAAAATCGCTCTTGCGACTTTGATTTCTTCTTCAAGTTCGCCCGTCATTGAAACCCTCATGGTATCACCTATGCCTTTAAGAAGCAAATTTCCTAAAGCAATAGAACTTTTTATCGTGCTATGAAATTTAGTCCCTGCCTCTGTTACTCCCAAATGAAAAGGATAATCACAAAGTGGTCTTAATCTTTCATAAGCCTCTATGGTCTTTTGAGTATCAGAAGTTTTCATCGAAATTTTTATATCAAAAAAATCCAAATCCTCTAAAAGTTTAATGTTATACAATGCACTTTCTAACATCGCATCTACACCATATCCATATTTATCACTAAATTCTTTTTCTATAGAGCCGTGATTTACACCTATGCGTATAGGAATGCCTCGCTCTTTACAAGCTTTTACTACTTCTTTAACATTTTCTTTTGAGCCTATATTGCCTGGATTTATACGAACCCCATCAATAAATTCAGCACAAAATACAGCTAAATTGTGATTAAAATGTATATCTACAATTAAAGGCAAGGGACTTTTTGCTTTAATCTCCTTTAAAGCCCTTGCATCCGCCATATCCAAACACGCCAAACGCACGATATTAGCTCCTGCAAAATAAAGCCGATTGAGTTGCTCTAAAGAACCTTCAATATCTCTTGTTTTGGTAAAGAGCATAGATTGCACTGAAATAGGCGCATCGCCACCTATTAAAACATCACCCACTTTAATTTGTCTTGTTTTAAATCTTTTGTATTCCATTTTCAAGCTTCTTTTTATAAATAATTTTTAAAATTCTAGCTATTTTTTGCTTTAATTCCTCATAAAAAATCAATAGGATCTATATCTACGCTAACATTTTTAAAATTTAAGGCATATTCTTGTATCTTGATTAAAGGTTTGTAAAAATCGCTACGAAGCAATATATAAAAACGATATTGTCCTTTGAGCATTTCTATACTACAAGCTCCATAGCCTATAATTTCAACTTTTAAAATGTGGCTAATTTGATCAACTAATTTTTTGCACAAATTTTGAGCTTGCTTTTGTTCTTTATCCTCGATAACAATTCTCAAAAGGCGTTTAAAAGGAGGATAAAGATCTTTTCTATTTTCTAATTCATCTTGCAAAAAGCTATCATAATCCTCTATATATCTTTCAAAAAAATTCCTATTTTTAGTTTGCAAAAGCACCCTTCCCTCACCTTTGCGTCCTGCTCTTCCTGCCACTTGCATAGCCAAAGCCAAAGTTTCTTCGCTTGCCTTAAAATTGGGACGAAACAAATACTCATCAAGTCCTAAAATAACGCTTAAATCTACACTATGATAATCATGTCCTTTAGCAAGCATGGAAGTTCCTATAAGTATATCGATCTTATTTTCATTAAAATCTTTTAAAATAGCATTAAGCTTTCGAATACTCGTAATCTCATCACTATCAAATTTAGCTATCCTTGCTAAAGGCAAAGCCTCTTGCAAAAGTTCTTGTAATTCTGCTGTGCCCATCTTCCTAGCCTCTAGCATCACACCTTGACAGCTAGGACAATTTTGCTCTATTAAAGAAGTGTAATTACAATAATGACATTTTAAAACATTTCTTTTTTTGTGCAAACTCATAGCAATAGAGCAAAAAGGACATTTTATAGTTTGCCCACAATCTTTACACACAATTTGTCTAAAATTGGCCTTAGTGGGCAAAAAAATGATAGCTTGTTTTTGATTTTCCAAGCTTTTTTGCAACTCGCCCAAAAGCATAGGAGTTACGCCCAATTCGTTTTCATCATATAAAAAGTGTTTTTTACTTTCAAAAAAAGTACCCTTAAGTCTAAAACTCTTTTGCTTGTAAAAACTCGTTAAAGAAGGAGTAGCAGAACCTAAAAGCACCTTAATGTCAAATTTTGAGCTTAAAAAAAGTGTTAAATCCCTAGCATTAATATAAGGTTGATTAGACGCTTTGTAAGAATTATCATGTTCTTCATCCACTATAACAAGCCCTAAATTTACAAAAGGCAAAAACAAAGCCGATCTTGCTCCTGCGACCAAAAGTGCTTCACCCTTACAAAAACGCTCTAAATTTTCTTGCTTTTTTTTCTTTGAAATTTTAGAATGCCATAGAAAAAATTTATCTTTAAAATACACTTCTAAACGCTTTTGCATCTGTGGAGTAAGAGAAATTTCTGGCATTAAAAGTAAAACTTGTTTTCCTTGCTCTAAATATTGTTTTATTAAGCAAATATAAATTTCAGTTTTTCCACTACCTGTATCTGCAAAAAGCAAAGAAGTGGGATTAGCTTTTATAAATTTCAAAGCTTCTTTTTGTTTTTGGCTTAATTTGGGTTCATTTTCTATTTTAATCAGATCACAAGTGTAAGTTTGATAAGTAGAAAAAAGTCCTAATACAAAACCTAGCTTTGAAGAATAATAATACGAAATAAATTTCGCCAATTCAAATTGTACACAGCTTAATGAAAAAGATGTAATTTCTTTAATCTCTTTTGTCTGAAATTCGGGCTTTTGGCATTCTTTCAATACTAAAGCTCTAAGATTTTTTTTATTTTTTAAATCAATAATCACCTCTCTTAAAGCTGGAATTTCTTCCTTGCTATGAAAGGTTAAATTTTGCAAATAAAATCCAAAAACCGCTAATTCATAATATCTCATAATAATTCTTTACAATATTTTTCACTCAAACATTCTAAAATAGCAAAATCAGCATTATAAAAAAAATCAACCCATTCTTTTGTATTTAAAAAAAATCTATATCGATTGGGTGCTGTTTTCATCCAAGCATTAAAACTAGAATAAATAGGTGTATGAAGCAAAGAATAGGTGCAATTTTGACTAGTTTGGCAGTAAAAAAGTTTTTCTTTTTGAGTGTTGATTTTTGCTTCATCAAGATTAGGAGAAAAAGAACTGATTTGTTTGAGTTCAACTTGAGTACGCATAAGGGATAGGGCTGAATTTAGCATTTCATAATCTATTTTCAATTTTAATAATTTCGCATCGTTTTTATTTTGATTGGCAAAAGAGAAGCTTAAACTTGCCAATATCCCCAAAATCAATATCACAAAAACAAGCTCTAAGAGAGTAAAAGCCTTTTTCATTTTACAGGGAGTTCTTCATTGATCGCTTTTATAAGTTTTTTAAGTTCTCTTTCTAAGATATAATTCTCATAGCTTTTTTTTACAAAAGCATCGACGAAACGCTTTAATTCTATTTTTTTAGTCCCACCAGAAATAAGAGCAATATCATCTTCTAAAAAATTTGCAAATTCTCCACTGCATTTAACAATGAAATCCTTTGCAGAAACATTGATAATAACTTGTTTTAAATTATCACTTGCCAAGTACAGCCTCTATTTTTTTGAAAATATCTTCACTTTCTATATTGCGAGACTTAAGCTCTTCTTCCAAACGCATGATTTGATTACTCTTTGCTTCATTTTGCGCTTTTACGCTTACAAGTTCGTTTCTTAAATTTTCATTTGCTTCGCACACTTCGTTGTATTTTTCAATCAACTCATTGACTTTATCTGACATTGTGTTAATAATTTTTTCATCAAACATAAATTTGCCTTCTGCTATAGAAATTTAAAATAAAAATATTTTTTGTAATTGTAGCAGAAAAAAATTTAAATTTAGGTTTTTTATAGTCAATTAATTTTTAATTAAAGCATTTTCTTTTAGAATTTTTCTAAAAAACTTTCAAAAAGTGGGAAAATGTTAGAACTTACAAGCGATTTTAAACCAAGTCCTGATCAAGAACAAGCAATACAAGGTATTGTCAAAAGCATAAAAAAAGGTAATAAATATCAAACCCTACTCGGCGTAACAGGAAGCGGAAAGACTTTTACCATGGCAAATGTCATAAAAGAACTCAATATGCCAACCCTTATCATGAGTCATAACAAAAGCCTTTGCGCCCAGCTTTATAGCGAATTTAAAGGTTTTTTTTCTAAGAACCATGTGGAATATTTTATTTCTTATTATGATTATTATCAGCCTGAAGCTTATATACCGCGCACCGATGTTTTTATAGAAAAAGATAGCTCCACAAATGAGGATCTAGAACGCTTAAGACTTAGCGCAACTGCTTCGCTTTTAAGCTATGAGGATGTGGTTTGTATCGCTAGTGTCTCGGCTAATTATGGACTTGGAAATCCAAATGAATACATAGGAATGGTTTTAATCTTTGAACTAGACATGCAAATTTCACAAAAAGAACTTTTAAAGAAACTTGTAGACATGGGTTATAAAAGAAATGATAATTTCTTTGATCGTGCTGATTTTCGCGTACAAGGTGATATTATAGATATTTATCCTGCTTATTACGAAGATGAAGTAGTAAGACTTGAATTTTTTGGTGATGAACTGGATGCAATGTATCATTATAATGTTTTAGAAAATAAAAAAGGCAAAGATTTAAAACGCTTCATACTTTATCCTACAAGCCAGTTTAGTGTAGGTGAAACAAGACTAAAACAAGCGATAAAAGACATAAAAGCAGAACTTAACGAACGCCTTGCTTATTTTGAACATGAAAATAAACTCGTAGAATATCAACGCCTTAAACAAAGGGTTGAATTTGATCTTGAAATGCTTACAAGCACAGGAATGTGTAAAGGCGTTGAAAATTATGCAAGACATTTAACAGGGCTTAAAGAAGGTGATACTCCTTATACGCTTTTTGATTATTTTGCGATTAAAAATAGGAAATTTCTTGTTATAGTCGATGAAAGCCATGTTTCTTTACCACAATTTAGAGGTATGTTTGCAGGAGATAGAAGTAGAAAGCAAACTTTAGTAGATTATGGTTTTCGTCTTCCATCAGCTCTTGATAATCGTCCTTTAATGTTTGATGAATTTATCCATAAAGATTGTCAGTTTCTTTTTATTTCAGCCACCCCTGCCCCGCTTGAGCTTGAACTTAGCAAGGAAAATATCTTTCATCAAATTATGCGTCCAACAGGATTACTTGATCCTTTGATAGAACTTAAAGATAGCGATAATCAAGTTGAAATTTTATTTGATGAAGCCAAAAAAGTTATACAAAGAAACGAACGCGTTTTAGTTACTGTGTTGACTAAAAAACTAGCTGAAGAGCTTACAAGGTATTATTTAGAACTTGGTATTAAAGTAAAATACATGCATTCAGATATTGATGCAATAGAACGCAATGAAATCATAAGAGGCTTAAGAAGCGGTGCTTTTGATATGTTAATAGGTATAAATTTACTTAGAGAAGGACTTGATTTGCCTGAGGTTTCGCTTATTGCCATTATGGACGCAGATAAGGAGGGTTTTTTAAGAAGCACTACAAGTTTAATCCAAACCATGGGAAGAGCTGCTAGAAATGTCAATGGTAAAGTTTTACTCTTTTGCAAAAAGATTACAAAATCCATGCAAGAAGCTATGGATACTACAAATGAGCGTCGCAAACTTCAAGAAGCTTACAATCAAAAACATAACATCACCCCAACTTCAGTCAAGCGACACATCGAAGAAAGTTTAAAAAATGAAGAAAACTTAGGAGAAATTTATCGCAAAGGTAAAAAATTTGAAAAAATGCCTGCTAATGAAAGAGCTAAAATCGTAAAAGAGCTTCGTAAACAAATGCTTGAAGCTGCTAAAGCGCTCGAATTTGAAAAAGCAGCGACTTTAAGAGATGAGATCAATAAATTAAAAGATTTATAGTATTTTTATTTTGCAGGAAAAATCCTGCAAAATATTAAAGATATCCTGCTGCTAAAGCTAAGAAATATCCCGCAACACAAGAACTAATCACACCTATAAGACCTGGTAAAATAAAACTATGATTGATAACAAATTTACCTATATGAGTCGTACCCGATCTATCAAATTGTATAGTCGCTAAGTCACTTGGATAAGTTGGTAAAATATAATACCCATAGCAAGCTGCCGCAAAAGCCACAATCACACCTGGTTCAACACCTATTCCTAAGGCCAAAGGAACAAAAGCTGCAATAGCTGCTGCTTGAGAGTTTACAAATTTTGAAATAAGTAAAAGCATGATTGCATAAGTCCAAGGATAATCTACAACTACATCTCCAAGAGCTTTTTTCATCATAGGAGTATGAACAGCAAACATAGTATCAGCCATCCAAGAAATTCCAAAAACTGCAACAAGAGCTATCATACCGGATTTAAAAATCTCATTTGAGCCGATTTTTTTTACATCTGTTTTAGTAAAGATAATAATCAAAGAACCTGCTAAAAGCATGAACATTTGAATCACTGAAACCATAGATAAAATATCCATTTTAGGATTGCCTAAAGCATCTACTTGAGGAATACCATTTTTTACAACTTGTCCCCAATTTGGGCGTAAAGAATCAAATATACCTAATAAAGCCACTAAAGCAATAGCTCCTAAGAAAATCCACATTGCAATCCAATTGCTTTTTGGAAGTTGAACACCTAAAAGTGTTTTAGAATCACCATAAACATATTTTTTAAATTCAGGATCTTTAAGTTTTTCTTGAAAAACCTCATCTTTATCCAAATCTTTTCCTCTAAACCAAGAAAAAATTCCCACACATAAAACACCAAAAAGCGTACTAGGTATAGTAATTTGAAGAAGATTGATATAGCCATCAAAACCTGCTAATTTATGTTCTGCATTTAAAAGCAAAGCTGTTAAACTCACAACTGCAACAGAAACAGGACTTGCAATAATACCCATTTGTGAAGATATAGAAGCTGCTGCCATAGGGCGTTCTGGACGAATTCCATTTTTAATCGCTATGTCATAAATAATAGGCATAATAGTATAAACCACATGTCCTGTCCCACAAAGTATGGTTAAAAAGCAAGTTACAAAGGGAGCTAAAATGGTTAAGAATTTAGGATTGCGTCTTAAAATTCTTTCAGCTATTTGAAGCATTACATCAAGACCGCCACTTGCTTGTAAAGTCGCACTTGCAACAACCACAGCTAAGATAGTAAGCATTACATCTATAGCGGGCTTTCCAGGTTTTATATGAAAAGCAAAAACAAGCATTAAAATACCTATACCACCGAGTAAGCCAAGAGCTATACCACCTTTTTTTGCACCGTAAAAAAGACAAATTAAAACAATGATGATTTGTATCAAAAACTGAATACTCTCATCTAGACTCGTTAAAAAGTCCATTTTAACTCCTTTTATGGAATAAATTTAAAAATTATTGTGATTATAACACAATTTTAAATAAAAAAACATATAGTTAAAATAATATACCAATAAATATTAAAATATACATTAAAATAACATTCATACAAATTCAGTGTATTTTTATATTTTTGATTTGCAAGATTAAAGAAATGATAAATTTAAGCATTATCCTTCAAGTTCGTATAATTTTTTTCTATCCGTTGAACTTGGTATATTTAAGTGTTTGCGATATTTAGTAATAGTGCGTCGTCCTATATCGACTTTAAATTCTTTTTTAATCAACTCTAGGATTTTACTATCACTTAAAGGTTTTGAGCGATTTTCATTTTTAACCAAATTTGCAACAAAATCCTTAACGCCCACATTTGAAGTCTCGCCCTCTTCATCAAGTGCAAAAGCAAAAAAATCACGCAAAGGGATAAGCCCTCTATCACAACTTAGGTATTTATTTGCCACTGCTCTTGAAATAGTTGAAGCATTGCGCTCTAAATCAAGAGCTAAGTCTTTAAAAGTCATAGGTTTAATATCCTTACCCATGAAAAAATCGTATTGGTATTCTACTATCATGAGTCCTATTTTATAAAGCGTTGCTTTTCTCATCATTAAAGCATCAACTAAATTTTTTGCTTCTTTGATGTAGTGATTTAAGTATTCGTGAGTTAAACCATCAGTTTCAATGGAAATTTCAGGATAATAATCATCATTGATTTTTACCTTGATTTCATCATTTTCCCTATAAACAAAGATATCGGGTATAATAACGCGAGAATCTTCAAAATACTCCAAAAAAGGCGGTATGCTAAAACGCTTAAAAATCGCTAATGCTTCCTTATATAAAGGCTCTTTAGTGTAATTTTGTATATTTTCAAAATCCTGAATAAGCATTTTACAAAAATCATAAAGCTCTGCATCAAGTTCTATATTTTCTAGCGCAAATAAAAAAGCTTCTTTATAATCTTTTGCTCCCACTCCCACAGGATCAAGAAATTTAAATCTTGCTCTTATGCGCTCTAATTCATTTATATCATAATCTTTTAAAATTTCTTCATCGTATTCAAAATATCCCTCATGATTTAAACATTCTACGATTTTGCCTGCAAGTTCTTGAGATTTACTTGTAGGAAAAAGAGGGGGTATAATCTGTTCATTAAGAAGTTCATATACGCTTTTTGTAGCAAGACCTTTATTATCCACAAATGCCGAATTTGCGTTGCGTTTATAAAAAGAATCAAAATAATTTTTATTATGCTCGTGTGTTTGAATGGGTTCTTGAACGCTTAAAAAAGGGTTTTCTTCTGCGAATTTGTCTAAATTTTCTTTTAAATCTTCTATATTTGCTTGTAATATAGGCAACCACGAACGCAGAGTTTGAGAAATCTTAGTTTTAGGAGCCTGGGTAGTCTTTTGCCTTAACATCAATCAAGGAGTTTAAACTCCGCTCCTAAATAATATTTTTTAACATCTTTATTATTTGCTATTTCTTCAGCATTTCCGCTTGCAAGTAAAGAGCCTGATCTTATTACATAAGCTCTATCGCAAATTGCTAAAGTTTCGCGAACATTATGATCAGTAATTAAAATTCCAATATCAAGCTTTTTAAGCTCATTGATAAGACTTTGAATTTCAGCCACTGCAATAGGATCCACCCCCGCAAAAGGCTCATCAAGAAGCAAAAATTTAGGCTCACACATCAAAGATCTTGCAATTTCACATCGTCTTCTTTCTCCACCGCTTAAGCTTAAGCCTTTTCTTAAGCGAATAGGTTCTATGCTTAAAAGCTCGAGCATTTGCTCCACTTTTTCATGTAAAATTTTCTTATCCTTGTAAAAAATTTGAGCAGCTAAAAGCAAATTATCTTCAACGCTTAAATCCTTAAAAATACTGCTTTCTTGAGGTAAGTAACCTATGCCTAGCCTTGCTCGTTTATTTAAAGGCTCTTTAGTAATATCCAAACCATCTAAGAGCACCTTTCCACTACTTGGAGATATTAGTCCACATATCATATAAAATGTAGTTGTTTTTCCTGCTCCATTAGGCCCTAAAAGTCCCACAACCTCACCACTATTTAATTCTAAGGATATGCCTTGGATAATCTTTGTTTTTTTAATAATTTTTTCTAAATTTACAATTTCTAGTTTACTCATGAATTACATACTTTCTTTTATCATCTTCTACACTGATTTTTATTTCCAAGCTAGGAATTCCAAGTTTTAGCAAAGCTTTTTTTAAATTCTCATCTCCCCATTCAACCAAATGTAAACCCTCTTCAAAAAAATTCTCAAACAAACCATTTTTTAAAAGTCCTTCTAAACCCTCTTGATATATATCATAATGATAAATACATATATCTTGATTTTCATATTTTTGCATGATAGAAAAGGTGGGAGAATCTACTTTCTCATCTAAATTTAAAAAACTAACCCAAGCTTGCACTAGGCTTGTTTTACCACTAGCTAATTCTCCTTGTAATAAAACAACACCTTGTTTTGGTAAAGTTTGAAGCATGGTATTGAGTTCATTTTTAGCTAGAATAAATTCTTTCATAACTTCACCACATATTCACTTTGTGCATTTTTTGGAATATTTTTAGTAGTAGGCAAAGCTAAAACCTTATATTCTTGCGTATAATCAGTAAAATGCAAACTGATAATATCTCCTACCTTAACCTCTTTGCTCGCCTTTACTATCACTCCATTAATCCCCACTACACCACTTCTACACATATCTTCAGAAATAGCTCTTCTTTTAGTAATATTAACCGCATTTAAAAATTTATCTACTCTCATAATGGAATTTTACCAAAAAAATTAAATTTTTGAAACCCATTTTGCTTTGACTAACTTTTCTTCATCAATTTAAAAACTTTTCTTTAATGAATTTTAGATACAATTTGACAATTAAATCAATATTAACAAAGGATACTCTATGAAAAATGAAGTAAAAAAAGTCGTTTTGGCATATTCTGGCGGACTTGATACAAGTATTATTTTAAAATGGCTTCAAGATGAATACAAATGCGAAGTAGTAACTTTTACAGCAGATATTGGACAGGGCGAAGAGCTCGAACCTGCTAGAAAAAAAGCTCTTTCATTAGGGATTAAAGAAGAAAATGTTTTCATTAAAGATTTAAGAGAAGAATTTGTTAAAGATTATGTATTTCCTATGTTTAGAGCCAATACTATTTATGAGGGTGAATACTTACTTGGAACTAGCATAGCAAGACCTTTGATTGCAAAAACTCAAGCACAAATTGCCCTGCAAACAAGAGCTGATGCGGTAAGTCATGGGGCTACGGGAAAAGGAAATGATCAGGTGCGTTTTGAATTAGGTTATTTAGCCTTTAATCCTGACTTAAAAATCATTGCTCCTTGGCGTGAATGGGATTTAAATAGCCGCGAAAAACTCTTAGCTTATGCGCAAAAACATGGTATTGATATTTCTAAGAAAAAAGGGAAATCTCCTTATTCTATGGATGCAAATTTGCTTCATATTTCTTATGAAGGACTTGTTTTAGAAGATCCTGCACACGCACCTGAAGAGGATATGTGGAGATGGAGTAAAAGTCCAAAAGAAGCACCGAATGAAAGTGAGATTATAGAACTTGATTTTCAAAAGGGAGATTTAGTTGCCATCAATGGAGAGCATTTAAGCCCTGCCGGGCTTTTAAGCAAGCTTAATGAGCTTGGTGCAAAACATGGCATAGGACGCCTTGATATAGTAGAAAATCGCTATGTAGGAATGAAAAGTCGTGGCTGCTATGAAACACCAGGAGGAACTATACTCTTAAAAGCACACCGTGCAATTGAAAGCATCACACTAGATAGAGAAGCTGCGCATTTAAAAGATGAACTTATGCCAAAATATGCAAGTTTGATTTATAATGGTTATTGGTTCTCGCCTGAAAGAATGATGCTTCAAGCTCTAATCGACGAATCTCAAAAACATGCCAATGGTAGAGTAAAACTTGAACTTTACAAAGGTAATGTAATGGTTATAGGCCGAGAAAGTGCTAATGATAGTTTATTTAATGCAGCTTATTGTACCTTTGAAGAAGATGAAGTGTATAATCAAAAAGACGCAGCAGGTTTTATCAAACTGAATGCTTTGCGTTTTATTATTGCAGGAAAAAATGGAAGAAAATTTTAAACAAGGATTAAAAAATGAAAGTATTATTAATCAAAGATGTTAAAGCTCTTGGAAAAGCAGGCGAAATCAAAGAAGTAAAAGATGGTTATGGTCAAAATTTTCTCATTGCTAAAGGCTTTGCTAAGGCAGCAACAAATGAAGTTTTAAGAAAATACGAAAGTGATAAGAAAAAAGAAGCGGAGAATTTACGCTTTGAACTTGCAAATTTAGAAAAACTAAAAGAAGAACTTAGCAAAGTTACACTTGAAATTTCAAAGCCTGTAGGAGCTAATGGAAGCTTGTTTGGTGGGGTAACTAAAGATGAAATCGCTCATGCTTTAAAAGAACAAAGCCATATAGAAATCGATAAAAAAAGCTTAGAATGCGATACCTTAAAAAGCCTTGGAACTCACGAAGTTAGCGTTAAGTTAGGTCATGCTATCCACGCAAAATTTAATATAAACATAAAGGCTGAATAATGTTTCATGCAACAACTATTTTAGCTTACAAAGGCAAAAACAAATCCGTAATCGGTGGAGATGGCCAAGTAAGCTTTGGAAATACGGTGCTAAAAGGCAATGCAGTAAAAATAAGAAAACTCAACAACGGCAAAGTTTTAGCAGGTTTTGCAGGATCAACAGCTGATGCTTTTAATCTTTTTGATATGTTTGAAAATCTACTTCAAAGCTCTAAGGGTGATCTTTTAAAAGCAGCGATTGATTTTTCTAAAGAATGGCGAAAGGATAAATATCTAAGAAAACTCGAAGCTATGATGCTAGTACTTGATAGAAATCATATTTTCTTACTTTCAGGCACAGGCGATGTAGTCGAGCCTGAAGATGGACAAATTGCTGCCATAGGAAGCGGTGGAAATTACGCGCTTTCAGCAGCTAGAGCTTTGGCAAAACATGCAAATTTGGATGAAGAAGAACTAGTCAAATCAAGTCTTCAAATCGCGGGTGAAATTTGCATTTATACCAATACCAATATAAAAACTTATGTAATTGAGGATGAAAAATGAATTTAACTCCTAAAGAAATCGTTAAATTTTTAGATGATTATGTCATAGGACAAAAAAAAGCTAAAAAAATTATAGCAATAGCCCTAAGAAACCGCTACCGAAGAATGCAGCTTAGCCCTGAACTCCAAGATGATATAGTGCCAAAAAATATCCTTATGATAGGATCAACGGGTGTGGGTAAGACTGAAATTGCAAGGCGTTTGGCTAAGATGATGGGCTTTCCTTTTATTAAAATCGAAGCGAGTAAATACACAGAGGTAGGCTTTGTAGGTCGTGATGTAGAAAGCATGGTAAGAGATCTTGCAAATGCAGCTTTAAATTTGGTAAAAAATGAACAAAGAGAAAAAAATAAAGATAAAATCGATGAATTTATAGAAAATAAAATTTTAGAAAAACTTCTTCCCCCTTTACCTAAAGGCATCAGTGATGAAAAACAAGAAGAATATAAAAATAGCCTTGAAAAAATGAGGACAAAACTTAGAAATGGGGATTTAGATGAAAGCGTGATAGAGATAGAAATTTCACAAAGCATGTTTGATACAAATCCTAATTTACCGCCTGAAATGGGAGCAATGCAAGATATAGTTAAAGTTATAGGCGTTGGCAGTAAAAAAGTCAAAAAAGAAATGAAAATTAAAGATGCTAAAAATGCCCTTAAAAATGAAGCAGCAGAGAAGATTTTAGATCAAGAAAGCATCAAAAGTGAAGCTTTAAAAAGAGCGGAAAATGAAGGAATTATTTTTATAGATGAGATTGATAAAATTGCGGTTTCAAGTGGAAATTCAAATCGCCAAGATCCAAGCAAAGAGGGTGTTCAAAGAGATTTACTTCCTATAGTTGAAGGCTCAAGCGTACAAACAAAGATCGGCACTTTAAAAACCGATCATATCCTTTTTATCGCAGCAGGAGCTTTCCATCTTAGCAAACCAAGCGATTTAATCCCTGAACTTCAAGGTCGTTTTCCTTTAAGAGTAGAGCTAGATAGTCTTGATGATAAAGCACTTTATGAAATTCTAACACGCCCTAAAAATTCACTTTTAAAACAATATGAACAGCTTTTAAAAACTGAGAATTTAGAACTTGAATTTGATGATGAAGCGATTAAAGAGATTGCAAAAATTGCTTCTAAAGCCAATGAAGAAATGCAAGATATAGGTGCTAGACGCTTGCATACAGTTATAGAAAAATTGCTTGAAGATTTAAGCTTTGAAGCAGATGAGTATGCGGGTAAAAAATTCGTAGTTGATAAAAAAATGGTGGAAGAAAAACTTGGAGATATTATAGAAAATAAAGATCTTGCAAGGTATATTTTGTGAAAAGTGGCTTTGTTAGCATCATAGGGCGTACCAATGCGGGAAAAAGCACTTTAATTAATTCCTTGCTAGAAGAAAAAATCGCCCTAGTTTCTCACAAACAAAATGCCACAAGGCGTAAAATCAAAGCTATAGTCATGAATGGTGAAGATCAGATCATCTTTATAGATACACCTGGTCTTCATGAAAGCAAAGCAACGCTTAATCAATTTCTTATCCAAAGCGCTATAAAATCTATGGGTGATTGCGATGTTATCTTGTTTGTTGCTAGTATTTTTGATAGTGTAAAAGATTATGAAAATTTCCTAAGCTTAAACCCTAAAGTTCCTCATATCATCGTTCTTAACAAAGTAGATCTAGCTGATAATGGCACACTTTTAAAAAAACTCAATGAATATGCAAAATTTAGCAAGTATTTTAAAGCTATCTTGCCCTATTCTTGCAAGAAAAAAAACTACCAAAAACCACTGCTAAATGAGTTGTGCAAGCTCTTACCTGAACATGAGTATTTTTATGATAGTGAATTTTTAACACCTAGTTCTCAAAAAGATATTTTTAGAGAATTTATACTTGAAAGTATTTATGAAAATTTAAGCGAAGAATTGCCTTATTCTTGTGAAATTATGATAAAAAATACCAAAGAAACATCCAATCTTTTTATCATTGATGCGCAAATTATCACCGATACAAATTCCCATAAAGCCATGCTTATAGGAAAAGATGGAACGACGCTTAAAAGAATAGGAAAAGATGCGAGATTTAAAATTTCAAAACTCATTCAAAACAAAGTACTCTTAAAGCTTTTTGTCATTGTAAAGAAAAATTGGCAAAAAGATGAAATTTTTCTTAAAAAAATTCTAAATTATGAAGAATAAAGCTCATTTTATAAGTTTTGAAAATCTTATCTACAAACAAAAAAATGGCAATTTTGAAGAAGATGACCTTTTTAAAGAGCTAACAAAAGAATGCGATCTTCAAAATCCTTTTGAATATCAATTGGCTTTTTTAAAACAAGATCAAATTTATCATTGTTTTTTAGCACGGGTTGCAAAACTACCCAAAACTCAATTTTGTTTTCCCCAACCCCTCGTCTTTCAAAGCTTATTTTTGGAAAATAAAATCAAAGAAGAGAATTTTTGTATCTTGGAAATAAAACCGCAAAAAGTATTTTTATGTTTTTACGAGCAAGGTAAATTTAAAACTTTTAAAACACTCGATTTTTGTGATAATATAGAAGAATTTATAAACAAAAGCCGTATTTTAGAGCTTTTACAACACTATGAAAGTAAAATACTGCTAAGCACAAAAGCTCATGAAATTTTCAATCTTATAAGTGCAAAAGCAAAACTTCCTTTTAAAATGATTCAAGAAGATAAAATCGCACTTTCAAAACATAGCATTCACCATCTTGATAAAAATGCTAATTTTATCAAACACTATAAAAAATATCTTCCTTGGTATTTTAAATTTATTTTCTTATTTGCTCTAAGTTTTATAATCAGTATTGTAGTTTTATCATTAATTGACTTTGCGCAATACCAAAATGCCAAAACAACACATATACAAAATGAAATTTCACAAAATAAAATCTATGAAATTCAAGAAAAACAAAGCCAAAAACTTAAGGCCAATATAGAACAACTTCAATTAGAAATTCAAACTCAAAATCTTTTATTAGAAAAATACTCTGAACAATTATCTAAAATTACGCAAAATTTTAAAGCGGATAAAAATACAATTTTGATTTTAACAAAGGCTATTGCATGGCTAAATCATCATTCTTTAAGAATTTCTAATCTCATGATAGATAAAACCCTTATCACTATAAAATTTAGCAACGAAGAGGATTTTAATAAAGCACTTCAATTTACAAGTCCCCAATTTAGTCTTATCTCACAAGATAAATCCTTGCACGAAATCACTTTAAGAGCATTATAATGAATCAAATTGAGCAATTTTTAGAAAATCTAAGTTCTAGGGAGAAAATTTTAATATATCTTACAACCATACTCCTAGCAATATTACTCTCTTTTCATTTTTACCATTCTTACTTAAAAAGCTTTTTTAATCATGAATTTTTCATTCAAAGTAATGATATGGATAAAATAATCACGACAAATCAAGATTTAAACCAACAAATAAAACAACTTGAAAAAGAGCTTGTTTTTATCCAAGATAAAATAAAAAGTTATGAAAACTATCTTAATGTTTTTAATAAAAACCATGAAACATACATTAAAAATTTGCAAAATCTAGCTCTTGAAAATAATCTTTGGATCTCTAATATAGAGTGGTTGCAATCAGAAGAAAATTCTTATCGTAAAATTTCACTCAATATTTTTGGTGATTTTAGTCCAATACTTTCCTTTATGAAACAATTAGAAAATTCAGACTTGCACTATCAAATCCACAAATTTGAAATTGACAATACAACAAGTTTAAATCTTCATTTAAAACTAACGCTTTCTTTTATTTCCCTAGCAAAACTAAAATAAATACTATAGCTTTTTATCTATAAAGGCTATAATGTTATTTTGATAAAAAGATTTATAAAATAATGCAAATTTAAAAGGAAAAAAATGAATATTCGTAAAATAAGAGTTGAAAAAATCAGACAATTTATGATAAAAGAAAAACTTGACGCTTATTTGATCCTAAGTGCTGATCCGCATTTAAATGAGTATTTGCCTAGCTTTTATCAAAGCAGAGCTTTTGTAAGTGGCTTTAAGGGCTCTGCTGGAAGCTTAATCATCACTTCTCAAGATGCTTTTTTATGGACAGATGGAAGGTATTGGATTCAAGCACAAAAGGAATTAGAAGGTAGTGGCATACTTTTACAAAAACAAGATGCAAATAATACCTTTTTAAAATGGCTAAAAGAAAATTTAAATGAGGAGCAAAATTTAGGTATAGATTTTTCAGTTTTATCCTTATCTTTACAAAAAGAAATACAAAAAAACTGCAAAGCCGAGCTAAAAAATATCGATTTAATCAGCCTCATTTGGGAAGATCGTCCTGCGTTACCTAAAAATAAGGTTTATGAACATAAATTAGAATATTGCTCCTATTCTAGAAAAGAAAAACTATTATTAGTGCGTGAAAAAATGAACAAACTACAAGCAAAAAATCATCTTATTTCCAGTCTTGATGATATAGCATGGATTACTAATTTAAGAGGAAATGATGTATGCTATAATCCTATATTTTTAAGTCATTTACTAATCTTGGAAGGAAAGGCTTTGCTTTTTATAGATAGGGAAAAAATTGACTTTGAACTTGAAAAAAAATTAAATTTAGATGGAATTTGTCTTAAGGAATATAATAAAATTCAAGATGAGCTTAAAAAACTCCAAAATACAAATTTACTCATTGAGCCTTCAAAAACAACTGCTTTACTCATTGAAATTTTAGATAAAAGCGTTGAAATTTTAGAAGAGATCAATCCTAGCACCCATTTAAAAGCTATCAAGACAGATAAGGAAATCGCACATATACAAAATGCCATGATAGAAGATGGAGTGGCTTTATGTAAATTTTTTACTTGGCTTGAAGAAAATATCAAAAATAATACACAAATCAGCGAGCTTGATATCGATACTAAAATCACTGAATTTAGATCTCAAAGTCCTTATTATATTAGCAATAGTTTTTCTACCATAGCAGGATTTAACGCTAATGCAGCTTTACCGCATTATAAAGCCGAAAAAGAAAGCTTTTCTTATATCCAAAAAAATGGATTATTGCTTATAGATTCGGGTGGGCAATATAAAAATGGCACCACGGATATTACTAGAGTTGTAGCTATAGGTGAGTTAAACGGGGAACAAATTCATGATTATACCCTAGTTTTAAAAGCACACATAGCCATAGCAAGTACTATTTTTCCAAAAGATATTGCCATGCCTTTGCTTGATGCTATCACAAGAGCTCCTTTGTGGCAAGAACAGCTTGATTATACACACGGCACTGGTCATGGGGTGGGTTATTTTTTAAATGTTCACGAAGGTCCGCAAACTCTTTCTTATTTTAGCCCTGTGCTTGAAAAAACAAAGGCTAAAGAAGGTATGTTAACTTCTATAGAACCTGGAATTTATAGAACAGGAAAATGGGGTATTAGGCTTGAAAATTTGGTTGTTAATGCAAAAATAGAAAATCCCAAAAACAAAGATTTTGGTGAATTTTTATATTTTAAACCCTTAACGCTTTGCCCTTTTGAAATCAGTTGTATCGATAAAACCTTATTAGATGCCAAAGAAAAAGCGTGGATTAATACTTATCATAAAGAAGTTTATGAAAAACTCTCTCCTAAGCTTCATGATAATTTAAAAGCTTTAAAATGGCTCAAAGAAAGAACTAAAGCGGTTTAACAAAAAGAAATCTTAGAAAAATAATATTTTTTCTAGTTCTTTTTTGGGCTATTAGCTTTATTTTCTGGTTTAAAATATCCAAGTTCTATCATTTTTTGATAGATCTTTGCTGTAGCAACACCTGAGCTTATCGTTCTTCCACCATGTTCTACTAAAACAGTAACCACATAACGCGGTTTAGAATAAGGTGCATAAGAAGTTACCCAAGCGTGCGATCTTGTATAATATCTAAGTTGCTTTTCATCAACCCTATTTTTATCAGCTTGAGAAAAACCCACCACCTGTGCAGTTCCTGTTTTAGCAGCAACTTTTACTTCTAAATTGCGCAAATAATGATAAGAAGTACCTCCTTGCTCATTAGCAACCGCATACATCGCATCTCTTATATAGGGGAGTTGACTTTTTTCAAAAAGGGTGAAAATTTCATTACTATCTTGCGCTTTATCTTCTGTGATAGTATTGTTATTTTCTACACTTTTTAGAAAGTGAGGTACAACTTCAGCACCTTTTGCAATTTGAGCTGTATATCTAGCAATCTGCATAGGTGTAGCCAAGAAATTTCCTTGCCCTATGGAAGTATTTAAGGTATCACCTTGAAACCAAGCTTGCTTATATCTTTGCATTTTCCATTCTCTACTTGGCAAAATTCCCACAAATTCATTAGGTAAATCCACACCGGTTTTAGCTCCAAAGCCTATGCGTGATAAAGTACGACTTATTTGATCTATACCCACTTGCAAACTTCCATCGTAAAAATAAACATCACAACTTGCTTTTATCGCATGTTTTAAATCTACAGCTCCATGCCCTACTCTATTCCAACAACGAAAAAATCTCCCGCCAAGCTCTATACTACCATTACAAAAAAATTGGGTTGAGGGATTGATACTTTTTGAATTTAAAAAAGACAAACCAACACCCATTTTAACAACAGAACCTGGAGGATAATATCCATTGATAAGTTTATTTGTAAAAGGATGATCAAGATTATTAGAAAGCTCGTCCCATTCTTTATAAGAAATTCCGGTTACAAAAGGATTTAAATCGTATTCAGGAAAGCTTCCTGCTGCCAAAATAGAACCATCGCTAATATCCATAATAATAGCAGCACCCGCATTACCCTCAAAAAGTTGCGTTAAAAAGCTTTGAAGTTCTATATCTATGGTAAGTTCTATATCATTAGAAAGTGCCGAAGTATAGGAGAGTTGCTCCACTTCTTGATTTAAGGCATTAACCTTATAAATCTTAGTTCCTTTTTCTCCTTGCAAAACATCATTATAATAACGCTCTATCCCACTCTTTCCTGTAAAATTGGTAAGCTTTGAAATTTCATTTTCTTTAATATCTTGCAAATCTGCCTTGCCTACATAGCCTATGATATGCGAAGCTAGTTTTCCAAAAGGATATTTTCTTTGCACTGCAGGATCTATGCGTATGTTTTGATTTAAATTGAGTTCTGAATAATGCTTCATCATTTCTTGCGAAGGTATAAAGTCTATGATTTTAATAAAATCTTGATTATAATAAGAGTCATTCCTCTTATAAAATTCAGCAAGCTTAGTAGTGTTTAAATCAGGAAAAAATCCTTGAAGTTGATTTAATTCTTTTTCTAATACACCTCTATTTGCCCTTTTTAGAGTTAAATAAGGCTTAATAGAAATACTAAAACCCAAATCATTAATCGCCAAAGGAGTGCCATTGCGATCTAAAATTTGTCCGCGAGTTGGGACTATAAATTCAGTTTTTATAGCATTTTGTTTGGCAAGTTCTTCATAATACACATTTGATTTTATACTTAAATAATACACACGGCTTAATAAAAATATAAAAAACAATAATATAAAGCCAACAACCAAACGCATTCTCATTAGAACTTACTCCTATATAACATATAAGCAAACAAACACTCAAACATAATCGATATCATATAGCCAAAATTTGGCATTTTAAACTCTTGATCTCCTACATACGAAAAAATAGCATCTAAAATAAAAATAAAAGCATAAACACAAAGGACAAGTATAATAGGAATAATTTTTCCTATTTTTAAATTTGTTTTAATCCAATCTGCGCAAGTATAATAAAAAATAACAAAGGCAAGCCAAGAAGAAAAGAGAAAAAAATCATAAGTTATATCTGTAAAAAATAAAAAAAATAAAGAAAAATACCACCTAAAATCAAGTTTGTTAAAGGTTTTTTGCCTTTCTTCTAAAAGAAAATACATATAACAAAAAAATACACCGTAAAGCAAAGGCATATAAAGAAAAACAGAGCCTAAAATTTGATATAAGATACACAAAAAACCTAAAAAAACATAACTTCCATTCAGTTTTACCTTATAAGCACTGATAGTTTTTCTCATTTTATAAACCTAAAGTTTGCTTAATAACTTCATGTTCTAAATCATCAAGACCCATTTTGTTTAAATTGGATATTAAAATAGCGTCTTTGAAACTATTTTTAAGTTTAGCTTTTTCACTTTGATTGAGTTTATCGCATTTTGTAAACACTTTTAATACTCTTTGATCAGGTTTTAAAAAACTTTTTAAATACTTGTCCAAATTTAAATCAATATCCAAATTTGTATGTCTTGAATCAATCAAATGCACAAAAAGTTTAATCGAACTTCTTAATTTTAAAAACTCATCTAAATTTTTATTCCATATTTCTTTTAGATTTTTTGAAACTTTCGCATAACCAAAACCGGGTAAATCAATAAAATGGATACTAAATTTATCCTCATCCTTCTTACATAAAACTTCAAAAATATTAATCAATTGCGTTTTTCCAGGTGTAGCAGAACTCTTAGCAAGCTTTTTTTGCTTACATAAAGAATTAATTAAAGAACTTTTCCCCACATTTGATCTTCCTAAAAATGCCACTTCACTAAAATGGGATGCAAAATTTTTATCAAATTTGTCTAAAGAGGTGATAAATTTAGCACTTATTATCATTTTTGCTCTAAATCAAATATAAATCGAGCAGGCTTTTTATCCTTGCTTTCAACACGATAAACATTATTTCTCTTATCTACTATTATCCTATCACCATAAAGCTTTTGATTACTTTCAAGTTCATTAATAAAAGCATTTCCATCAATTTCATAAATATCTTTAGCCACATTATAAATAAATTTATCTCCACTCCCCTTATAAGTTTTTCCCTTTAAAACAATTTTAAAATTAGCATTTTGCACAGCTTCGTAACGCATAGGTTTGCGATTTTTATCTGTATATATAATCACTTTTTCAGCAGTTAAAATATCATCACCTCTTATGATTTCAACATTGCCACTGAGTATGCTTTCACCCTTATTTTCATCCGAATAAAAATTTAAGGCCTTAACCTCTATCTGGCTAGCTAAAGATATACTGATACTCATCAAAAATAAAATTATCTTTCTAACCACGCATTCACTCCTTGAACTTGTAAAATTTTCTTTTCTACATCGTAGTTTAAAGTATTTCCGTTAATAATGCTTCCATTTATCAAAGCTTTAAATCCTGTATTGGTGCTTAAAATTTTATTTTTAGGCGCATACTCTACTTTATCAGCAAAAATTTTTGTATTATTTAAACCTATGTAGGTAACATTGCCTTCAAGCAAAACCTTATCCATCTCCTTGCCTTTAAGTTCCAATTTATTTGCACTTAAATTAAAATCCAAATTAAAATTGACAAAATTATCAAACTCATCTTTGTCTGTATAACGCGCCCAAGATTGCGCTTTATAGTATGATTTTACATTGCTTGCATTAAGCTCGTAAGCATTTAAATCGGAAGCTTCGATATTTTTAAAATTTAAAGCATAGGATTTAATATTTAAAGAATAAGGATCTTGCAAACTTAAAATTGTAAAAGTAATAGTAAAAAGAGCGATCAAAATTCCAAAAATTCTTATAGCCAAAGCTTATCCCATTCCTCTTGCATATCATTTTTCTTTATAATATACTCTATCATTTGAGCCACAGCTGCTTTTCCGCCTTTTTTATCAAGTGTGATATCAACTTTTAAATCCCTATGTGCATCCTTAGGCTTAAAACTAAGGCCAACATTTTCAAGTAAATTTTTATCGTTAAAATAATCCCCTATAGCCGCACATTGAGAAAAATCTAAATTCAGCTCTTCTAAAATTTTTTTAGCACAAGTTAATTTATCTTTAACACCCTGATGTACAATTTCTATTTTCAAATCCTTAGCACGAGCACTCACACAAGGACAATTTCTTCCAGTGATAATAGCAATTTTTTTACCCAGCTTAATCCAAGCTTCTATAGCTGCACCATCTTTAACATCAAATTCTTTAATCACACTTCCATTGGAAGTGTAGATGATTTTACCATCTGTAAGACAACCATCTACATCTAAAAATATCAATTCTATCATTGTTTTACTCACGCACAACAAAAGCACCAGCAAATGCACCACTTGCTGCAAAATCTCTTGCCTCTTCTTCACTTCTAAATCCTGTCAAGAAAACGCGACTCAAGCCATCAACCGAACTTTTGCGTATGGTTGAAGAATAGGTTCTATAAGTTTTATATCTAGATGCTATAGTTTGAGCTCCTGATGGATTTTTAAACGCTCCAATTTGCACCATAAAATTTCCACCTTCATAAATTTGACCATTATTTGCAATTCCGCCACTAGCTCCATAATTTATATTTGAATGAACGACATTATTACCTGAATTAGCCGAACCAAAACCTATAACCTCAAGTCTCACAGGAGCTGTTCCTGCAGCAATCATATCGATTTGACTTGCAGCACCCTTAGAAAGATCTATAATTCTGTTATTTACAAAAGGACCCCTATCGTTAACACGCACGGTAACTTGGCGGTTATTGTTTAGGTTAGTTACCTTTAAAATGGTATTCATAGGTAAAGTTTTGTGAGCTGCGGTTAAACCATTTTGATTATAAGTTTCACCATTAGAAGTTTTTTTACCATGAAAGCCCGGTCCATACCAACTTGCTATACCATCTGCTGTTTCACCCACTGATACAACAGTTGGATAATAAGTTTTACCATTTATAGTATAAGGTTTCATAGTCCCTTTACTTCCGGATCCTGAAGGACTACTATGAAAATCATTACTTGGATAATATATTTGTGCTGAACCTACGCTAGAAAAAAGACCTCCGAAGCATCCGCTAGAAAAAGTTGCAACTAAACTAGCGGCTAACAACTTGGGTAAAGTTTTCTTTAGCTTTTGTTTTATAGTTTGCATTTTTATTCTCCTTAATAGGTATGATTAATTTTTGATTGATACTTAAGTGATTTTTGGCAATTTTATTTAATTCTCGAATTTGCTCTACGCTAGTATTATATTTTTTAGCGATTTTATATAAAGAATCGCCTGATTTTACAACATAAATTTTAGTCATAGGTATGGTTGTATCTACTTTTGCAAGCTTTTCAACTTTAAAATTTTTATCAAAAAAAGCTACTTTATTTAAAGGAATATACATATAATACCCCTTACCTGGAGGAGTAAAACCATGTTTAAAATGTGGATTATATTTTTTAAAAGTTGCCAAATCCATATTTAAATTTTTAGCCAAATCTTTTAATGCGACCGAAGAAGGAGCATCAACCTTTGCAAAATCGTTATTTAAAGCATAATTAACCAAAGCTCCATCTTTATCAAGTAAAAAATCCCTATCATTAGCCAAGAAAGCTAAAGTTAAAATTTTGCGTATAAAATTTCTAGTTTCTAAAGAAAGATATTTTTTATCAGGATCGATTAATACTCTTAAATCATCACTTCCTGCTTGCTTTATTGCTTGACGCAATTTCCCATTTCCACAATTATAAGCTAAAAGTGCTAAATACCATTTCCCAAATTCTTCTTTTAAGCTTTTTAGATAATGAACCGCGGCATATGTAGATTTTACAGGATCGCGTCTTTCATCAACATAAGCATCAATCCTAAGTCCTAAATTTCTTGCCGTGGGTTGCATAAATTGCCACACACCTACTGCCTTAGCATTAGAAACGCTATGCGCTTTTAATCCTGATTCTACCATAGCTAGATATAAAATTTCTTCAGGAACTTCTTGTTGTGCTAGAATTTTTCTTATCATAGGAGTAACTTTTGAGAAATTTTGTATACCATCAATCAAAGTCGGAGCATGCTTTGATCTTAAATCCTGCTGACTTTGCACAAAAGCTAAATCACTGATAAAACTTGGATCAATGTCTAAATTTCTTAAAACACTCATTTGTCTTTCATAAAATTCAGGAGTGGTAGTTTGTGCAAAAAGAAAGTTATAAAATAAAATAAAACAAAATATAATTTTTTTCATATTTAACCTTTAAAAAATAATCTGTAAGAATTTTCCAAGCAAATCCTTAAAAGCTCTTGCTTTGGTAAATCAAGAATTTCACTCATTTTATTGGCTACAAATTGAGTCAATAAAGGCTCATTCCTTTTACCACGATAAGGCTCTGGAGTAAGATAGGGAGCATCGGTTTCTAGCAACAATCTATCTTTTGGAATTTGTGGTAAAATATTTACTAAATTCTTAGCATTTTTAAATGTTAAAACACCACCGATTCCAAAATAAAATCCATCATCACTAAGACGCAATAAATGTTCGCTTGCGTTAAAACAATGCAAAACCCCTCCAACAAGATCTTTAGAATGCTCGTGTAAAATTTCATAAGTATCGTTATTTGCTTCGCGAGAATGGATAATAACAGGCTTTTTAAATTCTTTAGCTAGCTCAAGTTGAGCTACAAAAAGCCTTTTTTGCTCCTCTTTTTCTTTTTCTCTCTCTTTTAAATCTTCACTTTTAAAACGAAAATAATCAAGTCCACATTCACCTACGGCCACGCATTTTTCGTCTTGCAAATATGCTCTTAAAATTTTCTCATCAAAACCTTCTAGCTCATAAGGATGCACACCTGCGGCAAAAAATACATTTTCATATTTGCTAGCAAGTTCTGCTGCATAAGGTAAATCTTTAATATCTGCACCTGGTATGATGATTTTTTCTATACCATTATCAAATGAATGCTTTAAAAGCTCATCTAAATCCTCTTTAAATACTTCACTATCTAAATGACAATGAGTATCGATGATCTTTAGACCATCTTTAAATTCAAGATTTAAGAACATACTTCTACTCTATCTTTACCATTAGCCTTAGCTTGCGAAAGTGCTTTTGAAGCTTTATCGACTAAGATTTCAAATTTATCTCCACTCTTAGCAAAAACTACCCCTATAGAAGCAGTAAAAAAGACTTCATCTAAATTGACTAAAATTCCAACTTTTTTTATATTGACTCGAATACGAGAAAGAATTTTAATCGCCCTTTCTTGCGAAATATTCTTTAATACTATGCAAATTTTTTCAGCACTATATCTACCCACAATATCACGCCCTTTGGTTTCATTAACAATCTCATCAGCGCAAATTTTAATAATTTTATCCCCTACTTCATAGCCGTATTCTTCGTTTAAATTTCTTAAATTATCTATATCTAAGAATGCAAAAGCAAATTCTTCTTCTTTGCTTACAATTTCATTTAAATAATCTTCAACGCAACTCAATAAAGCATTGGAATTTTTTATCCCGGAAATAGGATCAAGATTGTTATAAATGCTTAAAAACTGCATATTGGCCATATAATGAAGACATTTATCCAAGCGACAATTTAAACTTTCTTTACTTAAGGGTTTTACCAAATACTCATTAGCTCCACTTACAAGCAAACTAGCCTCTAAAGCATCATCTTTATCACCTAAAATAATTACACCCAATTCATCATCACTAAAACGCGCTCTTACTTCGCTTAAAAGCTCACTTCCGCTAATAACAGGCATGTTCGCATCAGCGATAATAAGCTTCACATCGCTATTGTCATTTAAATAACTCATCGCTTCCTCACCATGAGCAGCGGCCAAAACATTAAATTTTCTTTGTGTGAGAATTTTTTTTATTTCATTACGTTCAGGAAGTTTACTTAGGGCTAAGATAACCTTAGTCTTAGCATAACGCTCAAGCTTGACAATAGAATCTATAATCTGATCTATACAGGTATCGCTTTCTTTAAAGATATAATCTAAAATATCTTTATCCATAAATTTATCTCTTGTAGCTTTATCGTTGCTCGCGGTTAATACAATAACAGGCCAATTTTTTGCCAAAACATAATCCACCACTTCCCCATTAGGTGCATCAGGCAAGCATAAATCTGCAAAAGTTAAAAAATACTCATCATTGGGCAATGCCTTAACTTCAGCAAGGCTAAAAACAATATCAACTTCATGATTTAAAGTAGTTTGTATCTTTTTAGCTAAAAGCTTTCCAAGCATTTTATTATCATCGATCAGCAAAATTTTTTTATTCATAATCTATAAAAATACCTTTTTTAAAACTAAATCTTTATAATAAAATTAAAAAAATCCCAATTCTAACACAAACAAATAAAAATTCCGCTTAAGCTTTAAACAAAGTTTTAGCAAATTCCAAAGCTTCATCTGTAATAGTCTCGCCACTTATCATTCTTGCTAATTCTTTAATTCTCTCTTTATCTTTAAGTTTTTTAACCGTGCTACAAGAAGCATTTTTTTCAACCAAAAAATGATTATGAGCTTTTGAAGAAAGCTGCGGTAAGTGAGATATAGCAAAAATTTGATAAAAAGCAGAAAGCTCATTTAAAACATTGGCTATACTCATCGCTTCTTTGCCACTTAAATTAGCATCAATCTCATCTAAAAATATTATCCCTGTGCCTGAATTTAAAATTCTACACTCAGTCGCGATAAAAGCAAGTCTTAAACGATTAAGCTCACCTGAACTTAAATTTTTTAAATTTGCAGCATTGATACTTAATTTGATCTCATCTTTTCCCAAAGAAGTGATTTTTGAAGTATCTACTAATTCCAAACTTACATTTTTCATATAAAGGTTTTTTAGATAATCGTTTAAAAAATCCTCTAAAGTTTTTAAATTTTGCATACGAGCTTGAGTTAATAACTGAGTACTTTGATTGATTTTCTTTTCGATTTTTTCTAGTTTTTTTTCAAGTTCTTTTTTTTCAAAGCTTAAATTATCATAATGAGCGAGTTCATTTTTTTTATTTTCCAATACCTCTAAAGCATTTTCTATACTCTCATAACGCTTGATTAAAGAGGATAAATCCTCGATTCTATTGAGTACTTCTTCTATATCAAAATCCAAATCTTCGATTTTTTCATTTTCAGCTATGATGCGAAGTTCGTTTAAACATTCACTAAAAAAACTCGTATCTTTTTCGCTAAGATTTAAAGCATCAATAACTACTTTTTCTAATTCAAAAATAGCACTTGCCTTTTCCCAAGCTGCTTCTATTTTGTCTTTTTTTGATAATTTCTTTTTAAGATTTAAAAGCTCTTCGTATTCTCCGACTTTAGGATTGATTTTAGAAATTCTTTCAATCTGCGTGCTTGCTAATTCTTTAAGCTCTTCAATCCTTTTTTCTTCTTCTAAAATTGTAGTCAATTCTTCTGAAATTTGAAGCCATTGTTTATAATCATCTTTAAAATGAGATAAAAAATCTTCAAATTCAGGATTTTTCGCACATTCTAAAGCATCTAAGAGATTTAAAAATTTCTCATTGCTAAATTCATTGATTTCTTTAGCACTTAGATATTTAATAAATTTTTTACTCAAATGAATCAAACTTTTTTTTGAAATACTTTGATTATTGATGAAATATTTTGTATTTTTATCCTTTAAAAGCTTAAAAACATTTTCCTCTTCACCTTCTATGCCGTATTCTTCTAAATCTATCTTATCATCAAGCTCAATCTCAACAAGCTTTGCCTCACTCTCGCTTAATGCAAAAGCAGACAATATACCCTTAAAGAGTACAGACTTTCCCGCCCCGCTTAAACCCGTAAAGACTGTAAGTCCCTGAGAAATTTCAAGCTCAACCTCTTTAAAGCCAAGATTTTCTTTCATCAAAACTCTATTTATCATCAATGTCCCCAATTTAATTTTTCTCTTAATATTTGAAAATAATCTCGATTTTTAGGATGTATAAGTGCCACACTTTTATCACTAAGCCCCACTTTAACGCTTTTAAAATCATTCATTTTATAATTTTCTTGTCCATCTATACTAAAAATACAATCTTTTGCGCCTATTTCAAGATCAAAGCCCTTAGGCAGTACTATAGGGCGTTGGGTTAAAGAATGCGAACAAACGGGCGTAAGTATAAAAGCTTGCGCTAAAGTATAAACTATAGGCCCATTTGCACTTAAATTGTATGCTGTAGAACCTGCTGGAGTGGCTACTATAAGACCATCTCCAAAATATTCGTTAAATTTTTTAGCTTTGCGAAATACCTCTATATGCGCCATAGAAGCTTTTCTATCCTTGCTGATCACTACATCATTAAAAGCAAATTTTTGCATGATTTGACCATCATTACTTTCTAAAATAATACTCAATAAAAAAGGATTTTCTACCCTAAATTCTCCCCTGAAAAAAGCTTCAAAAAAAACTTCAGCTTCATCCACCTTAAAATCTGTTAAAAATCCTAAATGACCCGCATGAATTCCTAAAACCGCTTTATTATACTCGCAAGCTTTTCGGCATAAAGAAATCAAAGTTCCATCACCACCCAAAGAAATTACAAAATCTGAAAGCTCAAACAATGTATCAAGGTCGTATTTTGGTAATTTTACAATTTCAGAACTTTCCTTATAGAGCAAAAGCTCCACACCTTTTTTTTCTAAAATTTCTTTTAGAATCAAAATTTCCTTGTCTAAATTTGAATTAGGACGCGCCGCAAGTCCGATTTTTTTAATGTTTTTATAATCTATTTTATTTTGCATAAAAAATTATAACAAATCTTAGCTAAGCAAAAGAATAAAAATATTATAATTTTAACTTATATGTTAAAAAAATTAATTTTCAAGGAAAAATTTTGCGAAGTCATTACAATACAGACTTAAATTCTACCCACATAGGCGAAGTGGTTAAACTTTGCGGCTGGGTTAATAGCTACCGAGATCATGGCGGCGTAATTTTTATTGATTTAAGAGATCGTAGTGGTATTATCCAACTTGTATGCGATCCAAATGATAGCAAAGAAGCTCATGAAATAGCCTCTCGCACAAGAAATGAATTTGTTTTAATAGCCGAAGGAAAAATTCGACCCCGAGGAGAAGGACTTACAAATCCTAAATTAAAAACCGGTGAAATTGAAGTAGTAGTAAGCAAGCTCATTATCGAAAATGAAAGTGCTGTCCCTCCTTTTGGCATAGGTGATGAAAGTGTAAATGAAGAATTACGCCTTAAGTACCGCTTTTTAGATTTAAGAAATCCTAAGCTTTATGAAAATTTTGCTCTACGCTCCAAAGCTTGTATAGCTGCTAGAAATTCTTTAGCAAATATGGGATTTTTAGAAGTTGAAACCCCTATCTTAACCAAAGCCACTCCAGAAGGAGCAAGAGATTATCTTGTACCATCACGCGTACATCAAGGAGAATTTTATGCTCTTCCTCAAAGCCCACAACTTTTCAAACAACTTTTAATGTGTAGCGGCTTTGATCGTTATTTTCAAATCGCTAAATGCTTTAGAGATGAAGATTTAAGAGCAGATCGTCAGCCTGAATTTACACAAATTGATGTTGAAATGAGTTTTTGCGAGCAAAAAGATGTGATTGCTACGGCTGAAACCTTTTTAAAAGATATTTTTAAAGCTTGTGGTAAAGAAATTCAAATCCCTTTTAGACAAATGCCTTACAAAGAGGCTATGGAAAACTACGGAAGTGATAAGCCTGATTTGCGTTTTGATTTAAAACTGATCGATGTTATAGATATCTTTGCAAAGTCAAATAATGAAATTTTTGCAAATATTGCCAAAGATAGCAAAAAAAATCGTGTCAAAGCTTTACGCGTTCCAAAGGGTGATACTATCTTTTCAAAAAGACAAATGCAAAGATTTGAAGAATTTGTACGCAAATTTGGAGCTCAAGGCTTAGCCTTTATACAAGTTAAAGAAGATGGGCTTAAAGGTCCACTTTGCAAATTTTTTAACGAAGAGGATTTAAACGAACTTATTAAGCGTTGTGAACTTGAAGTAGGCGATGTGGTATTTTTTGGCGCAGGGGTTAAAAAAACTGTGCTTGATTATATGGGAAGGTTTAGAATTTTCCTAGCTGGAGAACTTAATTTAATCAACCCTGATGCTTTGGAATTTTTATGGGTAGTTGATTTTCCTATGTTTGAACAAAATGATGATGGAAGTTATTCTGCAATGCACCACCCTTTCACTATGCCAAAAAATATCGATGAGGCCGACTTAGAAGAAATATCATCTATCGCTTATGATGTTGTACTTAATGGCGTTGAACTGGGTGGTGGTAGTATAAGAATTCATAAAAATGATATCCAGCAAAAAGTTTTTAAATTACTCAATATCGATGAAGAACAGCAAAAAGAAAAATTTGGATTTTTACTTGATGCTCTAAGTTTTGGCGCTCCACCACATGGAGGTATTGCTATAGGGCTTGATAGACTTATCATGCTAGTAACAGGAGCAAATAGCATAAGAGAAGTTATAGCATTCCCAAAAACTCAAAGAGCACAATGCTTGATGACGGATGCTCCTTCAGCTGCTAGCAATGAAACCATGAGAGAATTAGGAATCAAATTAAGGGAGAATATAAAATGAAAGAATTATTTTTAATTATAGGTGCACCAGGAAGCGGAAAAACTACAGATGCTAGTTTGATTGCACAAGCTGATGCGGATGTTACTCATTATTCTACAGGAGATCTTTTAAGAGCGGAAGTAGCAAGCGGAAGTGAACTTGGCAAAACCATAGATGGTTTTATTTCTAAGGGAAATTTAGTTCCATTAGATGTAGTTATAAATACTATAGTTTCAGCGCTAAAAGCTGCTCCTACAAAAACAGTTATTATCGATGGCTATCCAAGAAGTGTGGAGCAAATGGTAGAATTTGATAAAGTTTTAAGCGAGCAAAATGAAATTTGTCTAAAAGGCGTAATCGAAGTAAGAGTGAGTGAACAAGTAGCTAAAGATCGCGTTTTAGGAAGAAGTCGTGGCGCAGATGACAACGAAGAAGTGTTTTATAATAGAATGAAAGTGTATACCGAGCCACTAGAAGAAATCATTTCTTTTTACCAAAAGAAAAAACTTCATTTCATTATCGATGGAGAACGCACTATCGAACCTATCGTTGCTGATATGAAAGAGTTGATTAAAAAAATTCAAAGTATATAAGGATAAAAAATGGACTTAAGCAAAATCAAAATCGGAGATATTCCAAACAAAATCAATGCTGTAATTGAAATTCCATACGGCTCAAGTATTAAATACGAAATCGATAAAGATAGCGGTGCGATCATGGTGGATCGCGTTATGGCTAGCGCGATGTTTTATCCAGCAAATTATGGTTTTATCGCAAATACCTTAGCTGATGATGGCGATCCTGTGGATATCTTAGTCTTAAATGAATACCCTATCCAAGCAGGCGCAGTTATTCCATGTCGTTTAATCGGTGTTTTAATCATGGAAGATGAAAGTGGAATGGATGAAAAACTTCTTGCTGTGCCAAATTCTAAAATCGACGCAAGATATGACAATATCAAAACCTATACTGATTTACCACAAGCAACTCTAAATAAAATCAAAAATTTCTTTGAAACTTATAAAATCTTAGAACCTAACAAATGGGTAAAAGTGCAAGATTTCAAAGATGAAAAAGCTGCTGTTGAAATTTTAGAAAAAGCGATTAAAAACTACAAATAAATTCTTTATTTAGCCTTTTATAGGCTAAATCTTTAAGGAAATTCTTTATGAAAAATATCATTTTAGGTGGTGGATGTTTTTGGTGTGTAGAAGCTGCTTTTGAAAATTTTGAAGGCATTATACACACTGAAGTAGGCTACACAGGTGGAAATGACAATCCTAGCTATGAAAGTGTTTGCAATGGCGATGGCAATATAGAAGTGGTTAAAATCATTTACAATGAAGCCAAAATTTCCTTAGAACAAATCTTAAGCTTATTTTTTAAAATTCATGATCCAACTAGCTTTGACAAACAAGGAGCTGATATAGGAATTCAATATCGTTCGGCAATTTTTTATGAAAACCAAAGCGATAAAAATACCATAGAAGATTTTATAAAAAAAGAACAAGTTAATTTTTCACTTCCGATTGTCACACAAATTTATAAACTTCAAAAATATTACAAAGCAGAAGATTATCATCAGCATTATTTTATACACAATCCCAATCAAAGCTATTGTCGTTTTGTTATAGCACCTAAACTAGAAAAAATTAGAAATTACGAGTGAAATTATCTTTTTAAGTTTTAAAAAATTTATTTTTTATTCACAGGCTTTTCACGATGTGATTTTCTTTTCAAAGCCCTAAAAATAGGACTTTAAGTTTTAAATTTTCCAAAAAAACATTTATTGTTTTTTAAGTTTTTTTGTGAATTTACTTGAAGATGTGAATAATTTTAATATATAATGAAATTTTAGCTTCTATGCGAACTTAGCCTTAAAGAATTAAAATCAATTTTTCCTTAATTTAGTGATAAAAAATCCGTCGTATTCTTCACAAGGTAAAATGCGTTTACATTTAGAAATCGCTTCAAATTCGCTACTTTGCCCATTTTTTGCCAAAGCATTTTCTAAATTTATATCCAAAAGCTCTATATCAAAATCACTTTTTAAAGCATTTTCTATCACTTCTTCATTTTCCTCTTTGGTAAAAGTGCAAGTACTATAAACAAGCTCTCCGCCTACTTTTAAAGCCTTGAGTGCAGAATGTAAAAGTTTTTTTTGAAGTTTAGCTATGTTTTTAATCTCTTTAGAACTTTTTTCTAATTCTAAACCCATTTTTGCTAAAGTAGAACAAGGTGCATCAAGTAAAATTTTATCAAATTTTAAAGGGCATAAATTTCCTATATTTTTACCATCTTTCATAAAAACTCGAGCTTTTACTCCATAATTTTTCAAATTCTTTTGCAAGGTAAAAAACCTATCTTTACTTGCTTCATTGCAAGCTAGATAACCTTCATTTTGCATAAAATTAGCAAGATTGATACTTTTTCCACCAGGTGCTGCACACATATCTAAAACACTCTGCCCTGCCTTTACATCCAAATTTAAAGCGCACAAATAAGAAGCATAATTTTGTATATAAAATTTAAATTCATTAAAAGCTTGCATAGAGCTTAAAATACTTTTATCACAAGCCTTAAAAAGATAGCAGTACTCATTAAGCTTTTTATACTCTAAATTCAAATCTTGAAATTCTCTTTCAAGTGTTAAATTATCACATTTTAGGCGATTTATAAAACAGCATATTTTTTTGGGCAATTTAAAAGAATTTTTAAGATTTTCAAGTTCTTTATCATTATAAATACTGGCTAGATTATATTCCAAAATAATCCTTTATCATGATTAAAGCTGCTAAAGAGTCTAGCTTGGCATCTTTTTTGCGTGTATTAGCCACACCATATCCTAAAGCTTCTTTACTTGTTCCGCTTTCATCTACAAAGCGAATTTCTTTATCGAATTCAAGCAAAGATACAAAATGCTTGATACGCCTTGTCATTTCTTCTTCGCTCGATCCTCCCTTAGGAATACCTACAATCAATAAAGAAATATCATGAATTTGAAGTAAATTTTTAACTTCATTTGCAGCTTGGTTGCGGTTTTTTCTGATTATACCTTCTAAAGGAATGGCGATTTTATCTATACAAAGCGCCACGCCTATACGCTTTAAACCCACATCTAAGGCCAAAGCTCTCATACCAAAACCCTTATAAAAAGACCTTCTATGGAAATTTTTCCTTCAAGCTCGTACTCATAGACTTTTTCTCTATAAATTTGAGTTGCCTCATCCACGCTTACGCCCTGTCTACAAAAGTCTAAAAATTCATCCTTTTCTTCTTCTATAACCCCAAAACAACTTGCAAATTCTTTAAAATCTAAAAGCAAATTCGCATTTTTTTCTTGTAAGAGTAAATTTGTCCCATCGCTTTCATTTTTGCGTTGGGGTAAAACATATAAAGGTTTATTAAGCTCCAAAGCAAGTCTTGCACTTTGCATGGAGCCGCTTTGCAAATCTGCTTGCGCAACAACAACGGCTTCACTCAAAGCGACAATCAGCCTATTTCTAAGTAAAAAATCATAAGGCTTAGGCTTATAGTAGGATTCGTTTTCGCTTAAAGCCAAAGCATTTTCATAAATTTGTTTTATAATTTTTTCATTGCTTCTAGGATAAATTTCATCAAGACCATTGGCAAAAACCCCTATAGTGTTTGGCATAGCCGCCATACTTGCACTAATATCAACACCCAAAGCACCTCCGCTTACAACACTTATCTTTGAATTTTTAAGCAAATTTGAAAGCTCAAAAACGCAATTTTTAGTGTAAGTGCTCATACGCCTAGAGCCTATAATGGCTATCTTTCTTTGTTCTAAGAGTTTTAAATTTCCTTTATAATAAAGTTTTTTAGGAGGATTTTTCAACTCTTTAAAAAGCTCTAGATAAGCGCTTGGTATTTCACTTTGCATAAATCTCACTTAAATACACTAACTCAACACTTTTAAGCAAATCTTTGCTTTGCTCTAAGGCTTTAAAAGTATTTTTTCTAGGATGTCCTATAGCTATCGCAAAGCCTTTTTGCTTAGCAAGCCTTACCGCTTCTATGAGTTGATTTTTGATATAAGCAACATCATCGCGATTGTCTAAAAACACATCTCTTTGTATATAAATTTGCCCCAAAGCCTTAGCCACTTTAGGCGCTTTAGAGCTTGCTATGGTTTTAGAATCTACAAAAATCAATTCTTCTTTTTCAAAGGCTTTATAAAGTTTTTTCATTGCTTTTTCATCACTTGTAAATAAGCTTCCTGTATGATTGTTGATAAATTTTAAATCTTTAAAATCTTTTTTCACTTGTTGTATTTTTTTAAAAATACGCTTTTCACTATCGCTTGGATTTAAGGTATCAAGCTCAGGCTTAGTATAATTCATCGCCGCTAAAGGCAAATGCACCATATAAAAATCAAATTTTAGAGCAAGTTTTGGGGTATCGATATGATTTTTATCGGGTGGAAAAAATGAAGGGATAAGTTTGAGTTTTAATGCCTGTAAAGCCCTAACTTGACTTATGTTCGCCATATCATCTATAATGATAGCAAGGCGGGCTTGTTTTGTTTTACTTAAATTCATATCTTTTGTAAGATTTTCTTCCTTGCTTAAATTTTGTTCTACTACAAGGCTTAAATTTTCATCTATAATACTACTTAAATTTAAATCTTTTATTTGCTCTTCTAAAATGCTTTGATTGTTTTCTTGAAAATTATCATTTTCGTCTTTATAAGGAATTTCTTTAAAAATACCCAAATGATTTTCATTGGATATATTTTCTTGCTTGGGTTCTATTGTTATATTTTTACTAGAATTTTGAGCGAATTTTAATGCATTTTGAGAATCTTGATATTGAATCAAAATTCCCAAAAATAAAATCACGCATATTAAAAAAAGTATAGCGATGATTAAATAACGCTTGATTTGAATCAGTTTTTTTGACAATTTTAGTTCTTATCTTTATCGATTAATTTTTTAGCACTAATCCAAGGCATCATTGCGCGTAAATTGCGGCCTGTTTGCTCGATTAAAGAATTGTTCATATTTTTGCGTTCTGCATGCATTCTTGCAAAACCTGCACGGCGTTCTAAAATAAAATCTTTAGCAAAATTTCCATCTTGTATATCTTTTAAAACGCCCTTCATAGCTTTTTTAGTTTCTTCAGTGATAATTTTTGGTCCTGTGATATAATCGCCATATTCTGCAGTGTTTGAAATAGAATAACGCATATCTGCAATTCCACCTTGATAGATCAAATCTACGATAAGTTTTATCTCATGTAAACACTCAAAATAAGCCATTTCAGGCTCATATCCTGCTTCAACTAAAGTTTCAAATCCTGCTTGGATCAAAGCACTAAGCCCACCACAAAGCACAGCTTGCTCACCAAAAAGATCTGTTTCTGTTTCGGCTTTAAAGGTTGTTTCTATAATACCTGTACGTCCACCCCCGATCGCACTTGCATAGCTTAAAGCTAAATTTTTAGCATTTTTGCTCTCATCTTGATGAATCGCTATTAAACAAGGAGTTCCACCACCTATAGCAAATTCATTTCTTACTGTATGCCCAGGTGCTTTTGGGGCTATCATGATTACATCTATACCTCTAGGAGCTACGATTTGACCATAATGTATATTAAAACCATGTGCAAAAGCTATAGCCTTGCCTTCACTTAAATTTGGTTTTATTTCCGCATTGAAAATATCAGCTTGAATTTCATCCGGAGCTAAAATCATAATCACATCTGCTACTTTCGAAGCTTCGCTTACGCTCATCACTTCAAAACCTGCACTTTTTGCTTTAGAAAAACTTGCCCCATCTTCACGAAGCCCGATGACAACATTAACCCCATTGTCTCTTAAATTCATAGCATGGGCATGTCCTTGAGATCCAAAGCCTATAATTGCCACTTTTTTTGATTTAATCAAACTTAAATCACAGTCTTTGTCATAATAAACTGTAACAGCCATTATTTTACTCCTTAATAAATTCAAAATTAAAGATCTTATTATAACAATAAAGTTTTAAATTTCATATTTTTTTTATAAACTTTATGCAAGAATTCTCAAGAAAATTTACATAAAGTAAAGCAGTGAAAGAATTTTTAAACAATCTTAATTACGGCATAAGTGCTCATGAAGTTAGCAATGAATTTAAACAAATTCTAAGAGAGCTTCTAGCTAATAACATCATCAAAGAACACAAAAATAGATACTATCTTAATAATGGCTATGTTTTTGGAACCCTTGATATTTCGAGCAAGGGCACAGGATTTTTACAGTGTTTTGATGAGAGTTTTAAAAAAGATTTGCTTATAGAAAATAAAAATTTAAAAGGAGCAAATTACAAAGATATCGTTGCTGCTAAATTACTCCCCTTAAAGAAAAAACGCCCTAGTGCTAAAGTGGTTTTGGTTTTAAAAAGAGCTAATGAAACCTCACTTGTTATCACCAAAAGATACGGCGAAGCAGTTCTTGGAATGAATATCAAAACAGGATTAAGCACCACCTTAAAAGCTTCTCAAAAATCCTTAAAAGCACTACCTTTAGGGACAATTTTAAAAATAGAAAATGAAAATAACAATATCATAGAAGTTTTAGGACATATCGATGATGAAAGCGTAGATGAAAAAATCTCCTTAGCTCTTTTTAATAAAAATAACGAATTTAGCGACGCTTGCATCAAAGAAGCTCTAGCAAACGGCGATAGCGTTGATGCAAGCATGTATGAAAATCGCATGGATTTAAGAGCCTTGCCTTTTTGCACCATAGATCCTATACATGCAAAAGATTTTGATGATGCGATTTATTTTGACACTCAAAAACGAGAAATTTATGTAGCTATTGCTGATGTTAGCGAATATGTTCATGCTTATAGCGCTATAGATAAAGAAGCAAGAAATCGTGGATTTTCTATTTATTTTCCACATATTGCTATACCTATGCTACCTCGTCCTTTGAGTGAAAATATCTGTTCTTTAAAGCCTCATTTAGATCGCTTAGCGTATTGTTTTAAAATCACACTCGATCATGAAAATAAAGTCATAAAAGAAGAACTTTTTGAAGGTATTATCAACTCAAAACGCCGTTTTAATTATGATGAAGTTGATGAAATTTTGATACAAAAACCTGATTTAAAAGAGCTTTCATGGCTTTATGAGCTTTTTGAAATCACAAAAAATTTACGCAAAATGCGTCTTAAAAATGCCTTTGAATTTCGCACCGAAGAATTAAGAATGAATCTAGATGAAAACTTAAGTCTAAAAAGCACAGTTTTTGAAAAAGACACGCCTTCGCATAATTTGATCGAAGATTGTATGCTTTTAGCCAATAAAGCCGCAGCAAAACTCATCGATGTAGGTGTTTTTAGAAATCACTCTAGTGCAGATATGAAAAAGATAGATAGACTTTTAAATGAACTTTTAGAGCTTGGAATCGATGTAAAACTAAAACCTAACCTGCCTGAGCTTATACGCGATATACAAGCTTTAGCCGATGAGCTTGGCTTAAGAGCGGAAGTGGATAAACTCATCATTAAAGCTCAAAAAAAGGCAGAGTATTCTAGCGAAAACGGGGGGCATTTTGGTTTAGGTTTTGACAAATACTCACATTTTACAAGTCCTATACGCAGGTATTCTGATCTTATCTTACATAGACTTTTAAAAGCTAAACAAAAAAAAGATGAAAAACTTTTTAATTACCTACTTTTAAATATACAAAGCACTTGCGAAAACCTTAGCGTGCTTGAAAGAGAGGCTGATAAAGTCGCTTATGATTTTATGGATAGAAAATTTGCGAGATGGGCAGCTAAAAATATAGGCAAAAAATTTAAAGCCCTAGTAGTGCAAAATGATGGAATTTGTATAGCAAAACTTGATGATGAGATCAAAGGAGCTGATATCATCCTTTATGATACGCGGGTAAATTTACTAGAAAGCGTAGAAGTGCAAATTTTAGAAGCTGACATCATCATGGCAAAAATTTATGCAAAAATCACCCAAAGACTTAGAAAGGAAAGTAATGTATAGAAAAGAACTTCAAAATTTACTTTCCAAAAATCAAATTGATAATTTTTTCTTTCTTTATGGAGCTGATAATTTTCAAAGTGAGCTTTATGCTGATTTTATCAAGGAAAAATACCAAGCGGATGAAATTTTAAAATTATTTTTTGAAGAATACAGCTTTACTCGTGCAAGTGATTTTCTAAGCGGAGGTTCGCTTTTTAGCGAAAAAAAGCTTTTAGAAATCAAAACTTCTAAAAAAATTCCCACAAAAGAACTTAAAGTTTTAGTTGAGCTTTGTAAAAATAATAAAGACAATTTCTTACTTTTAGAACTTTACGATGAAAGCTCTAAACAAAGCGATATAGAAAAAATCTTTTCTCCTAATTTTGTGCGTTTTTTCAAGGCCAATAACGCAAGAGAAGGGATAAAGCTTTTAAGCATAAAAGCAAAACAACTCCATATAGAAATCACTCAAAATGCTTTATTTACCCTTTTTACAAGCTTTGATGAGAATTTGTATCTTGCTGCTAGCGAGCTTAATAAATTCAGCGGCTTAAGAGTGGATGAAAAAACCATAGAGCAATATTGTTATAGCTTAAACATAGGAAGTTTTGAAAGCTTCTTTGAAAAGATTTTAAAAAGAGCCGATTTTAAAAATGAGCTTGAGAAGATTTTGGATAATTTTAATGAAATTGCTTTGATTAACTCTTTAAGTTCTGCCTTTTACCGTCTTTTTAAAATTGCTCTTTATGCTAAAATTTATGGGAAAGTGGATTTTAAAGAACTCTTAGGTTATACTCCTCCGCCTCAAGTAGCACAAAATTTAAACGAACAAGCTTTTAGCTTAAAAATCAAACATTATAAAGAAATTTTTAACCTTTTGCTTAAAAGTGAATACGAACTTAAAACCAATTCCAAACTTGCTAAAAAAGAATTTCTAATCGCCACTTTGCTAAAGCTTGCAAGGATTATAAAAAGTTAGATTATTGACAATCTCATTTCTTATTTTGCTCTTTAAATTTCTTGTAAAATTTCCCTAAAATTCTTTATTTAAGAGATTATCGTTTTGCAAAAAATCAATTTTTTGACTCACTCCATCACAAGTCGCATGAGGTGCAAATCCTCACCTTGTGAGATTTTATACTCTATACTTTCGCATTTAGGGCACTTAAAAACATTTTCTTCTAAAACACTTGTTTGGTCACATTTTAAACACAAAATTTCAAGCGGTGCAAGCTCTATAAAAAGCTTTGCATTTTTGCAAAGCTCTGAATTTTCCCTAAAAGTTTCAAAACAACGCCTAAAAAGCTCTACTTCTATACCGCTTAAACGACCTATTTTTACATAAATCTCTTGCACACTTTTAGCTTTATGAGCAAAAGCATTTTCTTCGCAAAGTTCGATTAAAGACTCTACTATACTAAGCTCGTGCATTAGCAAATTCTCGGTAAAAGTTCGCCCTTAGGAGCTTCTAAAAAGCGTTTAGCTCCATAAGCATTTTCTAAAATCACACGAGCTTTTTTCTCTTCTAAAACTTCTCCTATGATACTAGCATTTACATTGTATTTTTTTAAAATTTCCAAAGCCTTTAACTCATCTTCTTTTTCCACGCACAGTATAAAAGTGCCTTCATTTGCAAGCTCAAAAGCTTCATAACCAAAAAGCTCGCAAAGTCCTAAAACCTCATCTTGAACGATGATTTTTTCTTCAAAGATCAAAAGATCATTTCCGCTTTGCTTTGCCCACTCATTTAAAACCGCACTAAGCCCCCCACGAGTAGCATCTCTCATTGCTACAACCTTTATATCTTTTTCTAAAAGCTCTAAAACCTCTTTATCCAAAGCCTTACAATCACTTTTAACATCAGCTTCTAACTCATTTCTTTTGATTAAAACACTAGCTCCATGCCTTCCTATATCACCTGAAAGAAGTATGCTAAGCCCTGCTTTGATATTTTTACTTTCTTTTTTAGAAATAATTTCACCTAAGGCTGTAGTGTTGATATAAATTTCATCTGCTTTACCCTTAGGAACAACTTTAGTATCGCCACAAACTAACATAACTCCACATTTTTCACATTCTTCTTTAATGCTTTTTACAATGCGTTCTAATTTTTCTAGCTCAAAACCTTCTTCTAAGATAAGCCCTAAGCTTAGATATTTTGGCTTAGCACCCACCATCAAAACATCGTTAATAGAACCACAAACACAAAGTTTGCCTATATTGACCTCTTCATCTAAAAAAATCGGACTTAAAACAAAAGAATCCGTGCTTAAAGCCAAATTTCCCAAAATCGCTGCATCATTATTTGCGTTTAAAATTTCATTATCAAAGATCTTAAAAAGCTTAGTTAAAAGCTCGTTCATCTCTTCTCCGCCACCTCCGTGGGCTAAGGAAATATTTTTCATACATTCACCTTTGAGTATTTATAATACGCCGCACAAGCACCCTCTCCAGAAACCATACAACTTCCTATAGGACTTCTTGGCGTACAAGCCTTACCAAAAACTTTACAATCATAAGGCTTGGCTAAACCTCTTAAAATTTGCCCACAAATACAGGCTTTGCTTTCATTTTTGCTTTGCACCGTGCAATCAAATTTTTTACTCGCATCGTAAGCGCTAAATTCTTCTTTTAGCTCCAAGCCTCCATCTTTAATAAGTCCTAAGCCACGAAATTCAAAATCACACACCCTAAAGTATTTTTTTACTAAATTTTGTGCTTTAACATTGCCTTCTTTGCTTACGGCTCTTTTGTATTGATTATACACTTTAAAAGTGCCTTCATTGCTTTGTTTTATGATATTTAACACACTTTCTAAAATATCAACTGGCTCAAAACCACTCACCGCTATAGGGGTTTTAAACTTTGCTGCTAAAGGCTCATAAATACCATAACCTGTTATCACACTCACATGAGAAGGGCCTAAAAAAGCATTGATTTTTACATTTTCATCGTTCATGATCGCTTCTACAGGTGCTGGAACCGTGATATGATTGATATGAAAAAAGACATTATTTATTTTTTCTTCTATAACCTTTTGAAGAAGTAAAGCACTCATAGGCGTAGTGGTTTCAAAACCTATAGCAAAAAAGATGATATTTTTGTTTAAATTTTGCTTAGCGATTTCCAAAACTTCAAGCGGAGAATAAAGTGCTCTAACATCAGCCCCTTTAGCTCTTAAATCCAGTAAAGAAATTTCACTTCCAGGCACCCTTAAAAGATCCCCTAAGGTACAAAAAATCGTATCTTTCATGGAGGCTAGCTTAATAGCTGTATCAATGCGAACTCTTGGCATAACACAAACAGGACATCCTGGCCCATGGATAAAGTTAATTTCCTTTGGCAAAATAGAAGGCAGGGCATATTTCATAATACTATGCGTATGCCCACCGCAAATTTCCATGATATTAATAGGATTTTTAAGTTCTTGTTCTATGAGTTTTTTTAAAGCTAAAATGCTTTCTTTATCTCTAAATTCATCGATAAAATTCATTTAAACCCAAATCTCCTTCATCACTTTTTATCTCTCCACTATTCATTTTTTCTACTATTTCTTGATAGGTTTTAATGCTTTCTAGTGCAGCTTCTTTGTCGATTTTTTCCATAGCAACGCCTACATGGATTAAGACATAATCGCCTTGTTTTAAAGGTTCATCAATCAAATCCAAATTAACTTTTCTTTTCACGCCTAAAGTTTGTACTAAAGCATTGTTTAACTCATCGATTTCTAAAATTTCAGAAGGTATAGACAAACACATTAAAAAAGCTCCTTTTTAAGTTTAAGCACCTTATACCAAAGCTCCATATTGGTGCCATTTTTTGCATCAAGGGTGATAATATCTGCTCTAGGATTTAATTCTTTAATCAACCTAGTCGCCTCTTTAATATCGAAATCAAAATGATGGGCCAAATCTGCCTTTGTGATTAAAACTATATCAGCCTTTTTAAACATCACAGGGTATTTTTGCGGTTTATCACTTCCTTCAGTTACCGAAAGCAAAACCACATTTAAATGCTCTCCTAAATCATAACTTGCAGGACAAACCAAATTTCCAACATTTTCTATAAAAAGCAAATCCACATCATCAATAGCTAAATGATGCAAAGCCTCATGCACCATAAAAGCGTCCAAATGACAGCTTTGCCCTGTAGTGATTTGATACGCCAAAGCTCCAGCATTTTTTACTCTTAAAGCGTCGTTATTGGTTTCTAAATCCCCTTCAATCACTGCGATTTTAAGTTCGTTTTTTAAAGCTTTGATCGTACTTTCTAAAAGTGTAGTTTTTCCGCTACCTGGGGAACTCATTAAATTGATACAAAGCGTGTTAGCTTCATTAAAATGCGCCCTATTATGCTTGGCTTCTTCGTCATTTTTACTTAAAATTTTAGAAATTACTTCTATGGTTTTGCTTTCTTTTAGGCTTGGATTTTCATGATGATGAGAATGCTCATGAGTATGAGCCGAATTTATTGAACAGCCACAATCCTTACACATATTATGTTCCTTTTGAAAGTTTTTCTTTGATTTTATCTTTAAAAGTATTAAATTTTAATGAGTTTTAAAGATATTATCAGTCTTTTTTTAAAAAATGCACCATTTGTCCTAAGGCTATGGAGCTATCATTACAAGGGTACTTTAAAGGTATAAAAAAATCAAAATTTTTAGCTTTTAAAATTTCAAGCAAGGTTTTGTTTTGAAAAACCCCTCCGCTTAAAAGCACTTTTAAATCATAATCTTTGCTAAAATCTATGATAAAATTTGCTAAAGCATTAAACATGCCTGTAATTGCCTTAGTTTTTTCATCCTTTAAAGCACCCTCAATGAGTTCTTTAAAGTTGATTTCTCCATCCTTAGAAAAAAGCTCGTAAGAAAAGTCTAAATTTTCATCATAAAATGCTTCACACATCAGCCCGATTTGTGCTTCGTAAGAAATTTTTTCCATATTAAAAACTATACTCCCAAAAGCATCGATAATGCGTCCTAAAGAACTTGTTTGAAGTGTAGAGTGGGTGTGAATTTTTTTAAGATTTTCAAGTTTTATTTTTGGAATTTTTGCTAAAAAATCCTTAGCCTTATCTTCTAAATCATAATGAAAAATAAGACTTAAGGCTAAATTTTGTATATTTTTAATATCACTATTTATAAGAGTGAAATTTTCAAAATGTGCAATTCTTTCATATTCTTTTAAATTTCCTACAAAAACTTCTCCACCCCAAATTTTACCATCTTCGCCATAACCTGTTCCATCACAAATAAAAGCTAAAGCCTTTTCATCTTTTGCAAAATTTTCTTCGTATTCAAAATAAGCCGCACAAAAATGCGCATAATGATGAGAAATTTTAATCCTTTCTTCAAATTCTTTTGCATAGCTAAAATGCGGGTGTTTATCGCACAAAATCGCATCAAATTTCAAATCATAATTTTGTTTAAAAAATTCTAAAAGTTTAAAAAATCTCTCGTGCACATCAATACTTTTTAAATCTCCTATATAAGGAGAAATCAAAAGTTTATTTTCATAAAAAATCACAAATTCATTTTTTAACTCCGAACCCAAAGCTAAAAAAACTCCTTTTTTATCGCTTTTAATTTCCAAATAAGTCGGATTTAAACCTCTTGAAGTGCGTAAAAACATAGTTTTTCCATTTATAACTTGAGCAATGCTATCATCGCTTGGATTGTGAATTTCTCTTGCATAGTCTAGATAAAAATCAAAAACATTGCCAAGCTTTTTAAGCAAATTATCCTCATCTTTAATAATACTTTCACCACTTAAATTTGCACTTGTTGCTACTAAAACCCCATCAAAATATCTAAAAAGTAAAAGATGCAGTGGAGTATAGGCTAACATAATGCCGAGTTTATCCACATCAGGAGCGATTAAAGAAAAGGCTTTTTTAGCTTTTAAAATCACGATAGGAGCTAAAATAGAACCAAGCAGTTTTTCTTCCTCTTCATCCACAAAACAAAGCTCTTTAGCATCGCTCACATCTCTACACATTAAGGCAAAGGGTTTTTTGGGGCGGTTTTTTCTAAGTCTTAGCTCCTTTATAACTTCAAGATTAAAGGCATCGCACATCAAATGAAATCCCCCCATGCCTTTGATAGCTAAAATTTTTCCTTGCTTTAAAAGCTTAGCACAGGTCTTAAAAGCTTCATCATCTTGAGCTAGAATTTCACCCTTTTTATTTTTTAAAAAAACATCGATTTTACACTGAGGGCAACTTATAGGCTGGGCATGAAAACGCCTATTTTTAGGATCTTCATACTCACTTTTGCAAAACTCACACATTTTCAATGCTTCCATTGTGGTATTGCACCTATCATAAGGGAGATTTTTAATGATGCTAAATCTTGGCCCACAATGCGTACAAGTGATAAAAGGATATAAAAAACGCGGATTTTTTTCATCAAAAAATTCTTTTTTACACTCTTTACAAAGTGCAAAATCACTAAGCATTGGAGTAGTTTTTGCATTTTGCAAAGAAGTACCTATGCTAAAATGGGTATAATTTGTAGTCGTTTGCTCTGTGATATCAATACTATCTATCCTTGCTAAAGGTGGGAGCTTCTCTTTGAGCTTATAGATAAAATTCTCGCATTCTTCTTTGGTACAAGCAAGGATAATTTCTACCCCAAAACCATCATTTTTTACTTCTCCATGAAGTCCTAATTCAGAGGCAAGCTCAAAGACAAGAGGACGAAAACCTACGCCTTGAACAAGTCCTGAAATTTGAAGTTTATATCCTAAGTGGCACATCGCTTAACTGACAATTTTTAAGATGTTTTAAAGTATTTCTAAGCAAGGCTTTATGCTCAAACAAAGATCCACTAATTAGCGCCATTTCACTCTGTTTTTTTTCTCTTAAATCATCATAAGTATCGCGTAAAAAATAAGCCAAGCTTTCCACAGCTCCATAAGCGATATTTGCACTATCTACCCCTGCTAGCATAAAGCTCATAGTAGATCTTAAGGTCCTAGTATAATCAAAACTTTTATCTTCTTTCAAACGATAATCAATCTTCACCCCACGAGGCATTTTAGATTCGTCTGCGATTTTTAAAAGTTTTTCTCCTGCCTTGTGTAAATTTTCATCCAAATTTAACACCCTACCCACCAAGCAAAGTAAAGAATAAAAATTGTCTTTAAGTTCAAAACTCTCATTTAAAAGCGGAAATTCTTTGGCAAAATTTTCTAAAAGTCTTGCGCCGATTTCATCTTTTTGTATCTCTTCATAAAGCTCTTTGCTGTGTTTTGGTAAGCAAAGTTTAAGCAAATTAAGCTCTTTGTTGATAAGCAAAATATCTTCATCATCTTTACTTAGCTCTAAAATAAAAGCCTTTTCTTTACAACGGCTTACAAGATAAGAAATTCTTGCCATATTTTTATCTTCTTTAGAAAAAATAAGCTCTCTTGCCTTAGCATTGATAAATTCAAAGCCTTCCAAAACCACCACTTGCTCATCTAAAGCACTGATATAAAAATCTTTTTGATACTCTTCTATCTTTTTTACGCTTAAAAATTTATACTCATTTTCAAAAAGTTTTAAACCTAAAGCAAAACAAAATAAATCCCTAGCAAGTCTAATTTTAAAATCACTAAAATCAAGATTGTGATTTTTTCTAAACATAGCATTAAACCTTAGCTTCATCAAAGGTTTTTCTAAACTTGCAAGAAGTTTTAAATTTTCATTTGAACAAACAAAAACTGAATTTATAGCCTTAATATCACAAGGAAGTAAAAAATCTCCTATAAATTCGTTCTTAAACAAAGAAAATTCATAAATGCCATTTTTATCTTTTAAATAAATCTTTTTTTCTTGACTTAACAAATCAAAAGCAAGATTTAAAAAAGTATTGAAATTTTCTTCATTGATTTTTTCAAATTCTGATAAATTGCTTGAAAATTCACACTCACAAAACACGCCCCATTCGTTTTTGTTTAAAAGTTTTTTTTCTTGATAAGCATTAGAATTTAAATGCGTAATATAAGAAAATTTCGAAAATTCTTTATCTTCTGGTATACAAGGGCTAAAACCCTGCCCCGCTTTTACATCAAATTTTTTCAAAAAAACGCTATGACTCATGAAATTCAAAGAATCACAAAAAGTCTTTAAATTTTCTTCATCTGCATCGATAGAAAAATGATAGGTATTTTCTTCTTTGCTAAGGATATAATTGTAATTTTTCGCATAAAAACGCAATAAATATTCAAAAATATCATTATCTGCATTATAAATAAAATCAAAATCCAAAGTCATATTATGCCTTTTTTGAAAAATAAACTATAAATATAACATTTTTAACTTAAAAATTCTTTCTCTCTTTGCCTAAAATCACTCATAAAATGCTCTATAAAAGTATAAAATTCTTTGCTATGATTGGGAAATTTTAAATGGCTAATTTCATGCAAAACCACATATTCAATAGCCTTTAAACTCTTTTGAATGAGTTTTAAATTTAAATTAATATAAGCTTTATTATGATTGCAAGAACCCCAACGCGTTTTCATATTTTTAATGCTTAAATGCGTATAAAATAAACCTGTTTTTTTACTCCATTTTTTAAGATAAAAAGTAAAAATCTTTTTAGCATTTTGTCTTAAAAATAAATCTAATTTTGCTTTATTTTGACAAAGAATTTTATCTTTATCAAAATAAGTTTTTTTGACATTTTCATCAAAAATAATTTTATATTTTTTAGCTAAAAAAATTAACTCATCATCTTTTAAGGCTTTTTTTTCAAATCTTTTTTTTGCCTCATTCATCCAAGAACTTGATTTATCTAAAAACTCATAAACACTTTTAAAGGTGCAAAAATAAGGAATACTAAGAACAAATTCACCCCTTTCATTGAGCCTTAATCTTAAAGTTTTTATGCGTTTTTTAGAATAAAAATAGCACTCATCTTTATAAATAAATGATTTTAAACTAGAGCTTTGCCTTGCCATTTTTTACTTTTCCATCTGTATGAATTTACCATTCCACGCAAAAACTCATCTGCACAAAATCCTATCCAAACCCCTAAAATTCCAAGATTAAAATGAAAACAAAGCACATAACCCACAGGCAAAGATACCCCCATCATAAAAACAAGTCCGCTAAAAAATGGAAACTTAGCATCGCCACTTGCGCGCAAGGAATTCACCATGACTATATTAAAAGTTCGTGAAATTTCAAGAAAGATTGAAAGAGCAAATAAAGGTATCATTAAATTTTTTAACTCTTCTTTAAGCCCTAAAATTTGCATAGTAAAATCTTGAAAAAGATAGTTCAAAAGTGCCACTAAAGCACTCGCTATTACACTAAAATATAAAGCACGCCAAGCATGTTTATAAGCTATATTTTCATATCTAGCACCGATTAATTTACCTACTATAATTTCATTAGCTATACTCGTAGCTTGTCCTATAAGCATGATAAGCATTGAAATTTGAAAATAAATCGTTTGCACACTCAAACTTGCTTCGCCTAAGCTTGCTACAAAAGCAAAAGCTATAGTGTATTGGACTATCCACAAAAGATTTTCCCCTGCTGAAAATCCTCCTATATTTAAAACCTTTTTTAAAACTTCTTTTTCAAGTTTTATCATTTCTTTGATTTTAAGATGAATTTTAAGTTTATAAAAAAGTATCACAAGTAAAGCCACTATAGCAACAATACGGGCAAAAATATTACTAAGCCCTACTCCAAAAAGTTCTGATTTTGTATAATGCAAAACATAATAATTTCCACAAATCACCACTATATCCATCAAAAAGCCTATAAGCATAACCCAATAAGCCATATTATAAACCCTTACAATAGCCGCTAAAACAATACCTATGGCATCAAAAAACAAACAAATTGCAAGCATATGTAAGTAAATTTCGCTATCTTTGAGCAATTCTTGTGGGATTTTTAAAAGATAAAGCAAATACTCCCCGTGCCATAAAATAAGCACACCGCATACAAAGCCTAAAAGTGCATTTAAGAACAAACTTTGATGAATCACTTTTCTTGCCAAAACATGATCTTTTGCACCAATTGCTTGTGCGATCACCACACTACAACCCACACTTAAAAATGAAAAAATAGTGATAAAAAGATCTAAAATTTGATTTCCAGCCCCCATAGCACCGACAAGAAAATTAGAATAATGCGACACCATAGCGGTATTGATAATCACGGTTAAATACTTAGAAAGCAAATCCCAAAATATAGGAAAACTAAGTCTTGTTAAAGAGAGTTGTTTTTTTGCCATGATATTATCTTATCTCTTTTTTTAAATATTTCTTTTAAAAAACAATTCTACTTAAAAATTACTTTTTTAAATATAAATATTTAATATACTCAATTTGTTATATTTAAAATAATTTGATGATTTTCTTCTTTGAAAGTATACACTAGCTCATCACATTTATATGAGACTTCCTTCTTGCAAATTTTATCTTGCAAAGGTTCTTTTAAGATTTGCAATAAGTGTTTTTTAATAAGTAGTTTCATAGGTATACCACAACCATGTTCTAAATTTTTAATAAATTTTCCATCTATTTCTTTTTCATCAGTTATTTTGATAAAATCAACCTCAAACCCCAATTCTCTTAAAATATTAAAATAATTTTCTCTTTTTTCTAGTAAAACATACTGATCAAATTTAGAATGATAAGCGATATATTTTGGTTTTGGATATAAACTTTGAATTTTTAAATGTTCTTTATTCAATGGTTCTCTTACTATTTTTCTTGCATTTGAAAAATAATATGGAGATTGTTTATTCGTAGTCCAATAAGTTTTATCAAAAGCTGCTAGTTTAATATTCTTAAACATATATGTAATACCTACACTACAATACTTTACATAATCTATCTCCCTTCCAAAGCCTATAAATCTCCATAAATCATTATCCAAAGTCACATTAGAAGAATTATCTAAAACAACATCAATATTCCAAGGAGAGATTTTTGCACATAAATTGGCTAAATATCCTCCATGCGAAACACCTATTAATATAGTCTTTATACCCCCCCCCCATCCTACTCACGGTCGACATATTAGAAACTTTAAAAGGAAGGTTGATATTTATATATAAAATAGCATTTATAATATCCATTGCCTGCATAATACCATAATTTTGATATTCATTTTTAGTTGGTTCAAGACCTACGCTTAAATACAGACAATAATCTTCACTCAATTCTTTTTCTTTTTTTAATTTCTCTATAAATTTATTAACAAAATCCACTACACAATAAAATTCATCGTATGTTTTTAAATTTTGCATATCTACAGGAAGTTGTATTCCAATTGCTTCTAAGCTTGTCTTTAAAATCAATCTATCAAGTTCATTAATATAAAATGACGCTCCAGTTTGAGGACGATTACCTATACAATGATAATTTACACTTAAAACAGCCACATTATAGTTTCTTGCACAATACTCTTCTATATATAAATTATCATCTATATCTCCACCTAACCCGGATATAATACAAACAATAGCTTCTATTTCTTTACTATCATCATAAGTCAATCTAAATTCTAATTTACTTCCCCTTTTGATATTTAATTCTACATCATCACAAGAATCTATAGAATAAATTTGGTTTATAATCATATTAAACCTTTTTTTGAAATTTTTAATTAATTATATCATCAAATTTCCAAAAAATAAATCTTATCCAAAAGCACCGCTTAAATAAGCCTTGGTTTTTTCTTGTTTTGGATTTTCAAAAAATTCTTTACTTTCACCAAATTCTATAAGCTCTCCAAGATGAAAAAATGCTGTATAATCAGCTACGCGTTTGCCTTGTTGCATATTATGCGTAACCATGATCATAGAAAGATTATGGCTTAATTCTTTTAAAAGCTCTTCAATCACGCCTGAACTTATAGGATCAAGTGCAGAAGTTGGCTCATCTAAAAGCAAAAGTTTCGGTTTGATCGCTAAAGCTCTTGCGATACAAAGGCGTTGTTGTTGTCCGCCTGAAAGAGCTAGGGCATTTTGCTTTAATTTATCTTTAACCTCTTCAAAAAGCCCCACTTTTTGCAAGCAATCCACCACCAAAGCTTCTTCTTCATCTTTGTTTTTAATCATACCATGAAGTTTTGGTGCATAAGAGATGTTTTCATAAATGCTTTTTACAAAAACATTAGGTTGTTGAAAAACCATGCCTACATTTTTACGCAAAGCTACTACATCTTGATTTTTAACATCTTTTCCTTCAATTTCCACCAAACCATCGATTTTTGCGATTTTATCATTCATTCTGTTAAAACAACGCAAAAAAGTAGATTTACCACATCCAGAAGCACCGATGAGTGCGGTAATTTTGTTTTGCTCTATTTGCATATTGATATCAAATAAAGCTTGTTTTTTTCCATAAAATAAATTTAAATTTGTTGTTTTTGCTATCACTTTAATTTTCCTTGAAAATATTTTCTTAATAATATTGCACTAAGATTTAACACAACTAAAAGTCCTAAAAGCACAATAATACCCGCTGCTGTTCTTTCTAAAAATGCACGCTCTGGCATAGCCGACCATGAGTAAATTTGAGCAGGTAAAACGCTAGTTGGATCAAAAATCGAACTAGCTACATCAGGGATAAATGCTATCATACCGATAATCATCAAAGGTGCAGTCTCGCCTATAGCCCCTGCTAAAGTCAAAATAGAACCTGTTAAAATCATAGGCATAGCCAAAGGTAACATAATACCTTTTACCATTTGAACCTTTGTCATACCTAAGGCATAAGCAGCATTTTTCATATTGATATCCACACTTTTTAAGGCCGCTTTGGTTGAAACAATGATAATAGGCAAACTCATGATCGCCAAAGTAAGCCCACCCACTAAAGCACTTGAACGAGGCATTCCAAAAAGATTGATAAACACTCCAAGTCCTAAAAGTCCAAACAAGATACTAGGAATACTTGCAAGGTTGTTAATACACACTTCTATAAAATGTGTAAGGATATTTTGTGGTGCAAATTCTTCTAAGTAAATTGCCGCTGCAACGCCTATAGGAACACTCACAACCATACAAACAAGCATAACAAGCAAAGTCCCTATAACTGAAGATAAAATTCCTGAATTTTCAGGAGATTTTGAGTCCCCATTTAAAAAGAAATTGCTATTAAATTTAAGCTCTATCTCGCCTTTTTGCATAAGATCATCGACTAAAGTTCTTTGTTTTTCACTAAGGCGATTATATTTTTGCTTCATATATTGATCTACTTCTGAATTTGCCAAAAGCCAAGATTTTTCAGTGATTTGCCCTGTTCTTATCTTTCTTTGCTCAGCACGAGATAAAAGATCATAAGCAGGAGAATTTCTATTAGCCTCTACAAAAATATAGGTTTGCTTAAAAGCAGGAAATCCAAGATAAGCCACACTTCCTAAAAAGATACAAAGAAAAATTAAATTAATATAAAGCCCCATTTTACAAAGTCTTTTAAAAGACTTTGAAGCTTTTTGTCTTTTTTTAAAAAGTTTTTTCATAAATTTTTCCTTTTGTGAAAGCGATTGATGAGATAAACGCTAAACATATTGATGATTAAAGTGATGATAAAAAGCACCAAACCTAAAGAAAAAGCACTCAAAGCCAAAGAACTATCAAAAGCTTGATCTCCACTTAAAGCTTCTACGATTTTTACCGTTACTGTTGTCATATCTTCTAAAAAATTCATCGTTAAATTTGGACGCAAAGAAGCTGCCATTACCACTATCATGGTTTCACCTAAGGCTCTTGAAAGTCCTAAAAGACAAGCTGCAACTATACCAGGAATAGCCTCAGGTAAAATCACAGCAAAAACCACTTCTTTTTTTGTCATACCTAAAGCATAAGCGCCATTAATCCTTTTCTCGCTTACTGCTTCAATACAATCTTGAGATAAAGAAGCCACTATAGGTACTATCATGATCCCCATGATAAAACCTGCGCCTAAAGCACTTTGAAAACTTGCCTGTATCCCAAATAAAGAAAAAAACCACACTATAAAAGGCGCTACGACTATAGCCGCAAAAAATCCAAAAACAACAGTAGGAATCCCTGCAATGATTTCTAAAATAGGTTTTAAGTAATTTTTAGATTTTTTGCCAGCAAAAACACCTAAATATATAGCACACATAACCCCTAAAGGTAAAGCCGTTAGCATAGCAATCAATGAAATATAAAAAGTTCCCCAAAAAAGCGATAGTGCCCCAAAAACACCTTGTTTGCTCGTGCCATCTGCATTCATAAAAGCTGCATCAGCTGCCCACTGACTTGAGAATAAAAAGGTAACAACGCTTTCTTTTTGAAAGAATTTTAAAGCTTCAATTAAAATTGTAAGCATGATAGCAAAACTTACTATCACGCTTACAAAAGCACATAAAAAAAGTGCGAATTTGATTATTTTTTCTTTTAGCAAAGTTTTTCCTTAAAAAACTTTTCCAGCTTTTACAAGCTCATCATTTAAAATTTTTCTATCTTCTACATGTTTTTGAGAAGCTTTTAATTTATCATCACTTAAAGGAACAAGTCCTATTTTTTCAAGCTCTCCACCACTTTTTGCCAAATCATCACTCATATAAATTTTTGCAAATTCAAAGGCTTCTTTAGGATTTTTCTTTGCATTGATATAGATAAATAAACTTCTTGCAAGATCGTATTTTCCATCAGCAATATTTTTTTCATCTGCTTTTACACCATCAATATCTGCTGCATTGATTTTATCCACATTGCTTACTAAAAATCCATAACCAAAAAGCCCAAAAGCATCTTTATCGATAGTAAGTTTTGAAACGATTAGATTATCATTTTCACCACTTGGAATATAAGCTCCATCTTGGCGTATGGTTTTATACTCGCCTTTGTATTCAGGAATTTTTTTAGAAATATCACTCATTACAAGTTCTTCTACAGTATCTCTTGTGCCTGAGCTTGATGGAGGACCATAAACGCTGATTTTACGATTAGGTAAATTTTTATTGATTTGATTCCAGTTTGTATAAGGATTTGGTATAAGTTTTCCATTTTGTGGAATTTCTTTTGCTAATGCTAAGAAAAGTTCTTTTTTAGTGATATTTAAAGGTGCGTTGGCTTTATTTTGCGCTAAAACTATACCATCATAACCTACCATAATCCCTACTATATCAGTAACTCCCGCTTTTTTGCAAGTTTCAAATTCGCTAAATTTCATCGCTCTTGAAGCATTAGAAATGTCAGTTATGCCCTCGCAAAATACTTTAAATCCACCCCCTGTTCCTAAACTCTCTACAATAGGAGTTTTTGTATTGTGAATCGCTGCATACTCTTCAGCTACAAAAGAAGTAAATGGATACACGGTTGATGAACCTGCGATTTTTAAATCAGCCGCATTTAAAGCACCCGCTAAAGCAAAACTTGCAACACTTAAAGCTAGAATTTTTTTCATTTTTTCTCCTTACTTTTAAAAAAGTAACGGAAGTTTAGAAAAAGTTGGAAACATTTTGGAAACATTTTTTACTTCGCGACGGAAATAAATTCCGTCTTGCGACAAAGGACTTAGTCCTTTTGAAACCTCTAAAGGCACGCCCACCTAAAAATCTTTGCAGATTTTCAGCCTTAAAATAAAATCTATACTCGTAATAAAATATAAAGCTTAATTTCATTTAGAAACATTTTATTTTTATTTTATATATTTTAACTTCAATCCTTTAAAAATTTAGCTTGTTTTAAAAAAATCAATATATCATTTTAAAAACATTCTAAAAAATAAAAATAAGGAGATAGAATGCTTTCAAAAAAAGTAGTTGATTTATTAAACGAGCAAATCAACAAAGAAATGTATGCAGCTAATTTATATCTAAGTATGAGTTCTTGGTGCTATGAAAATAGTCTTGATGGAGCTGGGCTCTTTCTTTTTCAACACGCAAGCGAAGAAAGCGAACACGCAAGAAAACTTATAACTTATCTTAATGAAACAGATTCACATGTAGAGCTTAAAGAAGTGAAGCAACCTGAACAAAATTTCAAATCTTTACTTGATGTTTTTGAAAAAACTTACGAGCATGAACAAAGCATTACAAAATCAATCAACGATCTTGTAGAGCACATGCTAGGCAATAAAGATTATTCTACTTTTAATTTTCTTCAATGGTATGTAAGCGAACAGCACGAAGAAGAAGCACTTTTCCGTGGTATAGTAGATAAAATCAAACTCATCAGTGACAATGGAAACGGCTTATATCTAGCTGATCAATATATCAAAAATTTAGCTTTGTCTAAAAAATAATATTTTTGCCTTGAAAAAGGCAAAAATATAATTTCATCTTAGGTAGCGTATGACTTATTTTTCTTTAGAATTTAGTATTTTAATGATTGTATTTTTTGCCATATATTGGGCATTTAAAGATAATTATAAAATACAAAATATTTTAATCTTGGCTTTTTCATATCTTATTTATATACTGATTAATCCTTATTTTGCTTTAATTTTATTTATTTACACTTTTTTTATACATTTTTTTGCCTTGCTTATCTTTGTGCGTCGAAAACGATATATTTTTGCTACTTGTATAACTTTTATAATATTAAATTTATGTTTTTTCAAATATTTTCCAAATATCAAAGGAAGTCTTGATCAAGTGCTAAGCTTTTTGGGGCTTGATTTTTTAAATATCGAACTTATCTTGCCTATAGGCATTAGTTTTTACACCTTTGCTTCTATTACTTACCTTGTAGATGTATACAAAAAACATCATTTAGAAAGCTTTTTAAATTTAGCAACCTTTTTATCATTTTTCCCTACCCTACTTGCAGGGCCGATTATGCGTAGTGCGTTTTTTTTCGAACAAGCTTATCAAAAACGCGAATTTAAACATGCAAATTTGATCATCATTTTGCTTATTTTTGGTATAGTGAAAAAAGTTCTTATTGCTAATTACTTAGGAATTTATGCCAAAAATATTTTAGATTTTCCACAATCTTATAATTTTATACAACTTCTAAGTGCAATTTACGCTTATGCGGTGCAAATATATTGCGATTTTAGTGGATATGTAGATCTAGTTTGTGCTTTTGCTTTAATGTTAGGTTTTACCTTGCCACCGAATTTTAATATGCCTTATCTAGCTAAAAATCTTAAAGAATTTTGGGCTAGATGGCACATCAGCCTTTCAACTTTCATAAGAGATTATATCTATATTCCTTTAGGAGGCAACAGAAAAGGAATGCCTCGCACCATAGCCAATATACTCATCGCTTTTATTCTTTCGGGCTTATGGCATGGAAGTACTTTGGCTTTTGGGGTTTGGGGTTTATTGCATGGCTTGGGTATTGTATTTATCCATTTACTTGCTTTAAGCAAATTCAGCCTTCAAAAAATTCCAGCTTTAGGAAGATTTTTAACCTTTCAATTTGTATGTTTTACTTGGATTTTCTTTTATTATAATAAAAATTTAGAAGATGCCTTAGAATACTTCAAAGCTTGTTATAATAATTTCTTCCAAATTCCTAGCTATAACGATATTTATATGCTTGTAAGCTTTGCTGTGCTTTTTATGATTTATCCTTTATTTGTTAATTTTAGAGAATATTGCGTAAGGATTTTAAATCTTACGCCGTTTTTACTCAAGCCGTTTGTAATCACTTTTATTTTGCTTTTAGTGTTTGCTTTTATGCCAAATGGCATTCCTGATTTTATTTATTCGAGTTTTTAAATGAAAATTATTAGATTTTTCTTTATTTTAATTATAGTGTTTATACTTGTTTGCCTTGTGATGAATCAAAGCATTTTTTCTTATATCGAGCAAAAATATCACTTTGCATTTTATCCTAAAAACGATATTTTACAAGAGGCCAATGGTTTTAAAAATAAACTAGAACAAATCCGTGCAATACTAAGTAATGAGCCTCTACCTCAAAATATAGAAGAAAATATCATGGTTCAAGAAGATATGGATGAACTTAATGCAAGTAATGATTTTATCGATAAAAACACCACTATTGAAGATATACAGCAAACAGAAGACGAAAATGTCAGTTTTATTGACAATACCAAATTAGAAGTTCATAAAGGTGATGAATTTTTATTTATAGGCGATTCTTTAATGCAAGGCGTTGCAATTGCACTCAATCGTGATTTAATTGATCTAGGTTTAAAAGCTAATGATCTTAGCAAGCAAAATACAGGACTTTCTTACAAATCTTATTTTGATTGGGCAAAAGCAACCAAAGAAGCTTTTGCAAAAAATCCCAACATTAAATATCTAGTTGTCTTACTAGGGGCAAATGATCCTTGGGATATCAAAAAAGGTGGAGTTTATCACCGCTTTGGTTCAGATAGCTGGATTGACATCTACACCTATAGAGTAAATGAAATCATCAATATAGCTAAACAACATCATGCAAAAATTCTTTGGTTTGAAATTCCTCCTGTTAAAAAAAATGAACTCAATGAAAAAATACAAATTCTAAACAAAATTTATAGCGAAGAAATTCTCAAAAATAAACAAATTTTTATCAATACAAAACTATTTTTTAGCGTTAATGATGAATTTTCAACCTATATTAAAAATGAAAACAACAAAAGTATAAAAATGAGAACAGACGATGGAATTCATTTTACCTCAAACGGAGCAAAAGAGATGTCAAAACTCTTGCTTCAACATATAACAATCAAGGAAGAAAATGCAAATTAAGCAATTTAAAGCTATATTATTAATTCTTATATTTTCAATCAATTTATACGCAAATAACACAAACCATACCATAGATGAAATTCTAAGCCAAACCAAAAACAAAAGTGCTTTAAGCAATTATGCTTCCAAAAAAGACTTAAAGCTTTTGGAGCAAAAACTTAAAGAGCATAAAAACATAGGTATTAGAATTTATGGAGATTCTCACACGGCAGCAGATTTTTTTCCGCGTGTTATTAGAGGATATTTGATAAAATCAAATTCCATAGGCTTTGCCTACCCTTTGCAACCCAAATATCAACAAAATTTAAATCTTGATTATTCTTATAAAGATTATGAAATTTTAAATTCAAGAAATACAGACACCGCAGGTATTGATTTTCCTTTAGGTGGGATAATAGCTAAGGCTAAAGAAAAGGGTGCAAAAATCACCCTTGATACTAATTTAGACAAGAAAAAATTTAAAGTAGGTTTTGTCTTTAAAGCTCCAAATAACACCAATGCCTTTAGCATTAAAGACGCTCAAAACAAAAGCTATGAGCTAAGATCAGTAGCCAATAAATGGTCATATAAAGAATACGAACTTGTTTTTCCTTTGCAAATTTCTGCCTTACAAAAAAACGCTCAATTAGGAGGATATTTTATCACCAGCAAAGAGGATAATGCTTATTTAGATACCATAGCGATCAATGGGGCAAAAAGCGATCTTTGGATGTCGTGGAATAAAAAAGTAAGCGAGCAAGAATTAAAACTCCTATCTAATGATTTAATCTTACTTGCTTATGGTTCTAATGACGCACTTTTTAAAGGTTTTGAAAAAAACAAATTTAAAAAGAATTTAAAAGATTGGATTCACACACTCAAAACTTACAATAAAAACGCCCTTATCATGCTTGTTTCTCCTCCTACTGTGGTAAAAAAACAAGGTAAAAAATACACCCTAGCTCCTGATTTTTTTGCTATAAGGCAAGCACTTTATGAGGTAGCCAAAGAAGAAAAAACCCTTCTTTTTGATATGCACCAATTCATGCAAGATAGCGGTGGAAAAAATAAATGGATAGAGCAAAAACTCTCTTTGCAAGATGTACATTTAACCATTAAAGGCTATGAATTAATGGCTAAAAAATTGCTTGATGATTTAAAAAAATATGTGCATTATTGATTTTTAATTTTATCGATATAATTAAAAAAGCCTTATCTACTTGATATTTTAGCAGATAAAGCGATACAAATTAAGGCATTTCCAAATTTCTTTCATCATAGTTTAAAGCTGTGATTTGATAATAAGAATTGATGGTTTTAAGAAGATTAAACCTAGCTCCTAGCAAACTTTGCTTAGCGGAATTTAAAGTATTAGAAGCATCTAAATAATCTTTTAATTCACTTTTACCCAAATTATATTTTTCCCAATAAGCTTGAGTGATCAACTCTTGCTTAAAGCTAGTATCTTTTAAAATTTGAAGTAGCATAGTATTGCTTTGATAGTCTTTATAATTTAAGGCAAATTCATTCATAGCACTTTGTAAACTCTGCTCGTAATTAACAAGCGCACTCTCATAATCAAACTGCGAAATTTTGATATTTTGCTTTACTCTGCCATAGTCTAAGAAAGGTAAGGAAATTTTTATATTGCCACTCAAAACTTCAAATTTAAAACTATCATCAAATTGCTTATCGCTGCCATTTAAAGCCCCGCCTAAAGAAATGCTTGGAAAGATTGATTTTTGCACCGAAGTATAGTCTTTAAAAGCGGATTTAAGGGTATTGAGCTTAGAACGCACATCAGGACGATACACAAGAGCTTCTAAAGGAATATTAAAATTAGGATTTAAATTCTTAAAATCAGAAAGAGTTAAAGCTTTAAAATAATCAATATACGCAAAGCCCTCTTGCTTTCCTATCAAATCTTGTAAATTTTTTATAAGTAAATTGCGATTTTGCTCATTGCGTAATAAATCTTGCCTTGCCTTTAATAAATTTTGCTCTATATTAAGCAAATCAAGTTCTTCGATTTTTCCAAGCTCAAATTTATAAGCATAAAGCTCTCTCATTTGTTCTAAATTAGCTAGATACTCTTTAAGTAAATTATCCACATCATTAAAATAAGCAAGTTCAAAAATACCATTTAAAGCCGTATTAATCATACTGATTTTCAAATTTTCAAGATCATAAGCACTAGCCTTTGCACTAAAATCACTCGCACTTGAGCTATCCCTTATCCTTCCATAAATGTCAAGCTCATAGCTTAAATTAAGACTATTGCTAAATTTCTTACTTTGGACTCCAGAATTTAAATTCTTTTCTCCACTAAACCCCAAATTTGCACTTAAAGTCGGATAAAAATCATAATCTATCAAATCAGCCCTTGCTAAAGCTGTCAGCAAAGTGCTTCTAGCTATATTTATATCGCTATTATTTAATAAAACAAAATTTAAAAATTCATTCAATTTAGCATTATCATAAGCCTTATACCAATCATAAGTGATATTTAAGTCTTTAAAGCTCTCTTCGCTCATTGTAGGCTCTTTAGGCAAGCTAAGTTTTACACCACAGGCGCTTAAAAAAAATGCCAGTAAAATACTCAATAAATTTTTCATTTTATTCCTTTGATAAGGCGCTAATAGGATTTAAATTGGCTGCATTTCTTGCAGGGAAAAATCCAAAAATAACCCCAATTAAAACAGAACTTAATAAACCCAAAAGCACAGAATACGCATTTAAAATCATAGGAAAATCAGTGCTTAGAGTATTAAAACCAAAAATCACAAAAACAGAAAGCAAAACTCCTAAAATCGCACCCATAGAACATATCATCACCGCTTCGATTAAAAACTGCATCATGATATCCTCTCTTCTAGCGCCTATTGCCATACGAATTCCTATTTCTCTTGTTCTTTCACTCACCGAAACAAGCATGATATTCATCACGCCTATACCCCCAACAATCAAAGCAATCACCGCCACCGAAGCCGTAAGTATGGTAGTCGTGCGTTTATTTGCTGTGATAGCTTGCTTAAAGGTATCAGAATTAAAAGTGAAAAAATCCCTTTGTCCGCGTTTGATTTCTAGAATTCTAATGACAGCATTTTCAGCCAAAGTAGAACTCACATCATCCTTTACTTTTACTATAATTTCACGCAAATTTCTATCGCCTGTAAGCTTATTCATCAGCGTAGTATAAGGCATATAAAGGCGCACTACATTATCTTCTATAGGCTTTTCTGTATCTTTTTGTAAAACTCCTATGATTTTAAAGGGTTGAGAATTAAAAATCACCACACGCCCTAAAACATCTTCACTCTTTTGGTGAGGGAAAAGATTTTTCTTAGCATTAAAATCAAGCACCGCTACATTAGCATTAGTTTCTATATCTTCATTATTTAAAATTCTACCCACTTGAAGTTTTAAACCCTCTATAGCAAAATTATTTACTCCCACTCCTTCAGCTCTAGCGCTTAAAGAAATATTCGTGTAAGTTGCCACGCCTGAAGTATTAGAGTGTGCATCTACTGCTTCTAAATAATCTAAACTTCTAAGCGTTTCTAAATCACTAAAATTAAGCCTTGTCTTACCCGAACGCAAATCCCCAAATCCCTTACCAGGACGAATTTCAATGGTATTAGTCCCAAGTCTTGCGATGGATTCTAAAACCTTAGCTTGAGAGCCAAGCCCTAAAGCTACTACGCACACAACCGAAGCTATACCTATAATAATCCCTAACATGGTTAAAATGGAACGAAGTTTGTGTGCAAGTATGGAAGAATAAGCTATTTTTAAACATTCAAAGGCTTGATTTTTAAGCAAGGTAAGAGTTTTTTTCTCTTTTGGCATACTTTTAACCTGTCCTTGATAAACAATCTTATCTTTTTTGCTATCGCTTAAAATCTCGCCGTCTTTGATTTCTATCACTCTTTTAGCTTGTGCTGCGATTTTTGGATCGTGTGTTACAAGCACTATGGTATGCCCTTGTGTATTTAATTTTTTTAAAATTTCAAGCACCATAATACCGCTTTTACTATCTAAAGCCCCTGTTGGCTCATCAGCTAAAATAAGCTCTCCTCCATTCATCAAAGCTCTAGCTATAGAAACACGCTGTTGCTGTCCTCCACTTAGCTCATTGGGCTTTGATTCTATCTTATGCTCAAGCTCTAAATTGCCTAAAAGTTCTTGGGCTCTAAAATTTCTTTCTTGTACTTTTTTACCCGCATAAACAGCAGGTAATGCGACATTATCATTTGCACTTAGAAGATTTAAAAGATTGTAGCGTTGAAAAATAAAGCCTATTTTTTCGCGTCTTAATCTCGCTTTTTCATCGCTATTAAGCTGGGTTACTTCATAATCATCAAAAATATAACTCCCACTACTTGGCTCATCTAAAGTGCCTATGATATTTAAAAGTGAAGTTTTTCCGCTCCCACTTTGTCCGATGATAGCGACAAATTCACCCTTTTCTATACTTAAACTTACATTTTTTAAAATGGCATTCTCGCCTATATTTTTACAAATATTGTTTAAGAAAATCATCAAAATCTCAATCTTAACTTAGGAGCAGCATTATCACCACTTGAACTTACTACTAGTAATTCACCCTCGCTTAAACCTTCTAAAATTTGAGTATTTACAGAATCTTTAATGCCTAATTTAACATATTTTTTTACTGCTTTTTGATCTTGCAAAATTTCAACATAATACCCTTTTGCGTCATTTTTGATTGCATAAGTAGGTACAGCAATAACATCTTTAGCACTTGCAACAACAATTTCATTTTGTATACTCATACCAATACGCAAAAAATCGTCTTTATTTGCCACATAAAATTTAGCATAATAATATATCGCATTATTAGAACTTGAACTTGAAGAGCTAGAACTTGAAGAGCCAGAACTCGTACTTGAATCACTGATTTGAGTATCTGCAGGATCTATACTTGCTATACTTGCCTGATAGGTTTTTTGAGGATCACTAAGCAAAGAAAAATCAAGCTCCGTGCCGATTTTTATCTTACCAACATCCGCTTCGGCTATCTCCATTCTTACTTCCATTTGATCTAAATTAGCTATGCGGACTATGGTTGGGGTATTTTGATTTGCATTGACAGTTTGCCCCTCATCAACTGCCACATTGATCACAACTCCATCCATAGGCGCAGTGATGGTTGTGTATCCTAAATCTTTTTGAGCGTTTTTAAGAGTAATTTCAAGCTGAACTACTTGAGCGTTAAGTTCTGCAACATTTGCCTTTAAAGTGTAAAAATTATTTTTTTGAGTTTCTAAATTTTCAAGAGAACTTGCCTTAGCAGCATAAAGCTTTTGTTCTCTTTGGTATTGTTTACTTGCGATTTCAAGGGCGACTTTTTTACTTTCTAGATTAGCCTTAGCACTTTCAAGCTGCGCCTTTGTGATATCTAAATCATTTTGCTGTTTATCTTTATCAATTTGCGCGATCAAATCACCCTGTTTTACATGCGAACCCACATCCACATAAAGCTTAATGATTTGCCCGCTTACTTGAGCACCCACATCAACTTGATCTTTAGCATAAACCTTCCCCACTGCTTCTATAGTTTGAGAAATATCTATTTTTTTAACCTTTTGGGTAAGATAGGTGATTTTTTCATTATCATTAAAAAATATAAAATAAGCGCCCACTCCAAAAAGTGCTAAAATCACCACAATCAAAACGACCCTATTTTTCATTCTAAACCTTAAATTAAAAAATAAATCTCGCAATTGTATCTATGCAAAGTGAATTTTTTGTGAATTTTTAAATTCATATTTTTAAGAATTTAAAAATTCTAAAGCCATCATACTATCGCCTTGCATTAAGACTTTTAAATTTTCATCTTCCCAGCAAAAAGTAGAGCTATGGTGCAAGGTAGGATTTTTCAAATCCTTTGAAATACCCACAAAAACATAAGCACCCATTCTTTCACGCGTTAAAAAAGCAAAATCCTCAGCTCCCATATCAGGCTTAGCTACGCTAATGATATTTTGCTCGCCCAATACCTTGCCAAAAGCTTTTCTAGCTATTTTTGCAGCATTTTCATCATTGATTAAAGGAGGATATTCTCTTTTATAATCAAGCTTAAAATCACCCCCAAATTCTAAAGCAACAGCTCTAGCTGTATTTTCTATAGAACTTTGTAAAAGTTTTTGATTTTCATCACTTAAAAAACGCACCGTTCCTTGCAAGATAGCATTTTGTGGGATCACATTAAAGGTTGTCCCCGCATGAAATTTCCCTATGGTGATAACCCCTGCATCCACAGGTCTTAAGCGCCTTGAAATGATACATTGTACATCACTGACAAATTTGCTTGCCATTACTATAGGATCGATAGTCGTATGAGGGTGCGCTCCGTGTCCGCCTTTCCCTATAAATTCAAGATCAAAAACATCAACCCCTGCCATCATCTCACCGCTTACAATTTGAGCAGTATTTTCAAGCAAAGGCCCCCACAAATGGCATCCAAAAACTGCATCCACATGAGGATTTTCAAGTATGCCTGCTTCTATCATAGGCTTAGCACCCCCGCTTCCTTCTTCAGCAGGCTGAAACATAAATTTAATCGTTCCACTAAATTCATCTCTTAATTCATTTAAGATCAAAACCGCTCCTAAAAGCCCTGCTGTGTGTCCATCGTGACCACATGCATGCATTTTTCCATTGATTTTTGAAGCATAACTAAGATTTGTTTCCTCTTGCACAGGCAAAGCATCCATATCCGCTCTTAAAAGCACGCATTGAGCTTTTTTAGTGCTTGGTTTTTTTCCTTCTATGCTTGCTAAAATTCCTGTTTTAGCTATATTTTTTTCATACTTAATGCCATATTCATCTAAAATTTCACATACCAATCTTGCTGTATTTTCCTCTTCAAATTCAAGTTCAGGGTGCATGTGAATTTGATGTCTTAAATTGACAATTTTTTCATAGTATTTATCACTTAAATTTTTAACGCGTTCTAACATAGTTTTAGTCCAAATCCTTTATTTTTTCATCTGCTTTTTTATTGTCTATTTTTTCCAAATTTGCTTCCATTTTACGAATTTCTTCTTCGCCACTTCTTACTAAATCTTGATCAATCTTTGAAAAATCTCCAATTTTTTTATCCGCATAATCCACTTTTGACAATATAAAACGCAATAAATTAAGCCTTGCTTTTTTCTTATCATCTGAAGAAATGATAGTCCATGGACAGGTTGGGGTATTGGATGCTAAAAGCATAGAATACTTTGCTAAGGTGTATTTATCCCATAATTCTTGAGATTTTTGATCCACAGGAGAAAGTTTGTATTGTTTTAAAGGATCAATGCGGCGTTTTTCAAAGCGTTTTTTTTGCTCCTCTTTAGAAACAGAAAAATAAAATTTAAAAAACATCAAATTGCTATTTGATATCATATTTTCAAACAAAGGCACCTCTCTTAAAAAGTCTTTATGTTGCTGTGGAGTACAAAAACCCATTACAGGCTCTACTCCTGCGCGGTTATACCAAGATCTATCAAAGATCACAATCTCACCCGCAGAAGGCAAATGCGTTACATAGCGTTGAAAATACCACTGCGTTTTTTCAACATCGCTAGGTTTTTCAAGAGCTACCACACGACATCCCCTAGGATTTAAATACTCTATCAAACGCTTTATCGCACCGCCCTTGCCTGCTGCATCGCGTCCTTCTATAAGTATAAGCACTTTTAAACCCTTTGCTTTTACATAATTTTGAAATTTCAAAAGCTCGATTTGTAGATTTTTTAAATCTTTTTCATATTCTATAGTGCTTTTTTTCTTTTTAACAGAAACATAAATTTCATCCTTTTTTGTTTCCTCTTGAATCTTTGCTGGAACTTTTTCTTGCATGAGCAACCTTTATAAAATATTTAAAGCAAATTTACCATAACAAACTATAATTCACATTAAAATCACAAATTTTACATTTAAGCCTAGGATGACAATGCGTTTTATTTTTACACTTTTATTCACTTGTTATTTTTTATTTGCCTCTGTTTTATCTTTAAATGAAGCCTTTGAAGTAAAATCGAGTTCTTATGATAGCGCTGTATCAATCGATATCAAATTAGGAAAAGATATTTATCTTTATTCTAATCAACTTAAACTCTATCTCAATCAAAACGATATCAGCTCTTTAATCAATCTCCCACCTAGCACCCAAAGACTCAATGAAAAAGTGTATTATCAAGATTTAAATCTAGCCTTGCCTAACCTACTACTTGAGCGTTTTGCACAAAATCAAAACAATCAAATCAAACTCCAATTCCAAGGCTGCTCCGAACAAGGCTTATGCTACAATCCTCAAACTTGGTATTTTGATCTAAAACACAAAGATAATAAATTTGAAATTTCAGCCCCTTATAAAGAAAAGCAAAAAACCTTGAGTGCAAAATCCGAAGAAAGTATGATTGCAAATTTCTTAGCCACAGATAATCTTTTTTGGATCTTACTAAGCTTTTTAGGCTATGGACTTTTACTTTCACTTACTCCTTGCATTTTGCCGATGATTCCTATATTATCTTCACTCATCGTAGCTAAAAGCGAAACAAAATTTTCTAAAAAGCACAGCTTCTTTTTATCTTTTATTTATGTATTTTTTATGTCTTTAGCCTATGCTATTGCCGGAGTTATAGCGAGTTTTTTAGGAGCAAGCGTTCAAGGACTTTTGCAAAAACCTAGTGTTTTGATCTTTTTTGCGCTAATTTTTGTATTGCTTGCTTTGGCAATGTTTGAAAGCTTTCGCTTTGAACTGCCTTTAAAATTTCAAAATTTTCTCCACAAAAAAAGTGAAAAAGGCAAAGGAGTGCTAGGTATAGCCATCATGGGCTTTTTATCGGCTCTTATCGTAGGCCCTTGTGTAGCTGCTCCTTTAACCGGTGCTTTGATCTACATAGCCAACACAGGCGATGCACTTTTAGGAGCTAGTGCCCTTTTTATCATGAGCTTTGGCATGGGAATTCCTTTGCTTTTCATTGGTTTAGGTCTTGGCTTTTTAAAGGCGGGAGCTTGGATGCAAAAAGTAAAAATTTTCTTTGGCTTTGTTATGCTAGCTATGGCTATTTGGATACTTTCTCGTATCATTGAAACAAGATATATTTTGATCGCTTTTGGAATTTTGGGCGTATTTTTTAGTGTATTTATGGGAATTTTTGAACAAGCTTTTAATGCAGTAGCTAAGATTAAAAAAAGCTTATTGATTTTGGTTTTGGCTTATTCTTTAAGTATATTTTTAGGCGGAATCTTTGGCGCAAAAAATTTCTTAAATCCTTTGAATTTAAATTCAAATATGCCCTTAAATTCTTCAAAATTAAATTATAATTTTATAAACGATCTTGACACTCTTCAAAAAGAGATTAAAACTAGCACCCGCCCTATCATGTTTAACTTTACAGCATCTTGGTGTGAAAATTGCAAACTCTTAGATGAGCTTACTTTTAGCGACGAAAGAATTCAAGAAAAACTCAAAAATTTTCATTTAATCAAAATTGATCTCACTCAAAACAGCGACAAAGACTTAGAAATTATGAAAGAATTTGGTGTTTTTGGCCCACCGGTTTTGATATTTTTTGAAAAAGGCAAAGAAAATCTTAGAATCACTGGTTTTATCAGTGCACATGATTTGTTACAAAAGTTAGAAAAATGAAACTCAAAAGCTTACAGATAGGACATATCAAAGATTATAAAGGCTTTAAAAGTGCTTTTATAAAAGATCTTTATTTAGAAGAAGTAGATATCAATTCTTTAGGTATTCTTAACGATAACATAGCCGATACAAAACATCACGGCGGAAAAAATAAAGCCTTATTTGCAAATTCTTATCATAACTACGCCCTTTGGGAAAATTTTCTTGGAAAAAAACTTGCATGCGGTATGATGGGAGAAAATTTAACCCTTGAAAATTTACACGAACAAAATGTTTGTATAGGCGATATACACCGATTTGAAAATGCTATTTTGCAAGTAAGCGAACCGCGCAAACCTTGTGTTAAAATTTCAAAAGTCCATCAAAATCCAAATTTCACACAAGAAATTTTTAAAACAGGATTAAGTGGGTGGTATTATCGTGTTTTAGAGGGTAAAAAAATCCATGCTCATTCTAAAATCGAGCTTATAGAAAAAAATCCTATAAATTTAAGCGTCCTAGAACTCAATCATTTATTTTACAACCCCCATCAAGCACTCAAACAAAATCCAAGCTTGCTTGAAAAATTAAGCAAACTCGATACACTGATTTCACAAAATTGGCACGAAACTATACAAAAACGCTTAAAAAATACCTATGATTTAGACTATATGCAAAATTTATAATTTTTTAAAGTATTCTTAGGCTACAATTTAATTTTTTTGAAAGGATAAGCATGCAAAGACAAACATGGAGTAGCACTCTTACTTATATTTTAACCGTCGCAGGAGCAACCATAGGTTTTGGTGCGACTTGGCGTTTTCCCTATCTTGTAGGAGAAAATGGGGGTGGTGCTTATGTTTTAGTATTTTGCGTAGCAATGATACTCATTGGCATTCCTGTTATCTTAGCTGAAAATGTCATCGGTAGAAAATCCATGACAAACAGCGTCGACGCTTTTAAGGGCAAATGGAAATTTGTAGGCTATATGGGGCTTTTGGGTAGTTTTGGTATCATGGCTTATTATATGGTTTTAGGCGGCTGGGTTTTTGTTTATATTTTTGAGTTGATCATAGGGAATTTCAATCTTTCCCATACCATAACCAAAAATTTTACCGAGTATTTTTTTAATGAAAAAATTTCTTTCAATCCTTTAGGCGTAGGAATTTTTACTACACTTTTTGTTCTTATTAATTATATCATTTTAAGGCGTGGCATTATAGATGGTATAGAAAAATCAGTTAAATTCCTCATGCCTTTGCTTTTCATTTGTCTTATACTTGTTGTAGGACGCAACTTAAGCCTTGAAGGTGCTATAAATGGTGTAAAATTTTATCTTACGCCTGATTTTGACAAAATTCTATCCCCAAAACTACTCATCGATGTTCTAGGACAAGTCTTTTTTGCACTTTCTCTGGGTTTTGGCGTGATGATCACCCTTTCATCTCATCTTAGCAAAAATGAAAACATGACGAAAACTGCCATTTATACAGGAGTTTTAAACACTCTTATTGCTGTGCTAGCAGGCTTTATGATTTTTCCTGCACTTTTTGCAGCAGGACTTGAGCCCGATAAAGGACCTTCTTTAGTGTTTCAAACCCTGCCTATTGCATTTTCTCATATCCACTTTGGGACTATCATTTGCATTTTATTTTTTATACTTTTACTCATCGCAGCATTAACAACGAGCTTGCCTATATACCAAGTTATCATCAGTGTTTTAGAAGAAAAATTCAAACTTTCTAAAAAAACAGCTATTAATTTAACCCTAGGTTCGATTTTCATACTAGGAAACATTCCTTGTATACTCACTTATGGACCTTGGAGAGATATCACTCTTATCAAAGGGAAAAATATTTTTGATAGTTTTGATTTTATCAGTGGAAATATTTTATTTGTTTTAACAGCCTTTTTTTGCTGCATTTATGTGGGCTGGGTTCTTGGCAAAGAGCAAAGCATAAAAGAGCTTAGCAATGAAGGTAAATTAAAAAGCATGGGATTTAAAATTTGGTTTTATTATATTAAATTCATCATACCTTTGATCATTTTTGCGATTTTCATTTATGGAATTGCGAATTAATTTTTTATAAATATAAACATAAGAGAATTAAATTTTCATCTTTTATGTTTGATTACTTCTCATTTACTTTTAAGACTTATACTTCCAAATGAACCGAAAACATTCATAAGAAAAACTCCTTAATATAGACCTAGTAAATACCAAGCTAGGCCTATTTTTATTATATTTTCCACTCTAAAAATTTAGAATTTTTATTATTTTAAGTGCTTTTTAAGAAAAAACTATAGATTTATGTGCTACAATTACAGCGTTTTATTTAATTTTAAACAAGGAGAATTCTCATGAAACTAGTTAAACTTAGTTTAGTAGCAGCTCTTGCTGCAGGTGCTTTCTCAGTGGCGAATGCTACTCCACTTGAAGAAGCGATCAAAGATATCGATGTATCAGGTGTTTTAAGATATAGATACGAAACAAGCAATGAGTGGAGCGATATCAATGGTGTAGCTCAAAATGAAGGTAGCGGTATCTCTGGAAAACAAGATCACAAATACAGAGCTCAACTTAACTTCAGCGGTGCTATAGCAGACAACTTCAAAGCTTTCGTTCAACTTGACTACAATGCAAAAGATGGTGGTTATGGAGCTAATAGCGTTAGCAATACAAAAACTTCTTTAAATGTTCGCCAATTATACCTAACTTACACAGATGAAAATGTAGCTACAAGTGTAATCCTAGGTAAACAACAACTTAACACCATCTGGACTGATAATGCAATCGATGGTTTAGTAGGAACAGGTGTTAAAGTAGTAAACAACAGCATTGATGGTTTAACCCTAGCTGCTTTTGCTGTAGATAGCTATAACAGCGATGAGCAAAGAGGAGATTTAGACTTAACAGCTTTAAATTTCAATGAAAATCTTTATGGTGCTGCAGCTATCGGTTCTTATGAAGTATTTAATGGTCAATTAAACCCACAATTATGGTTAGCTTATATGACTGACAATGCTTTCTTCTATGCTGTAGATGCAGCTTATAACACTACTATCTTTGATGGGGTAAATTGGACTCTTGAAGGTGCTTATTTAGGAAACAGCCTTGATAATGAGCGCAAAGATCTTGGAAATGGAAATGGTAACTTCTTTGCTTTAAACGGTAGTATTGAAGTAAATGGTTGGGATGCAACTCTTGGTGGTTTATACTACGGTAAAAAAGATAAAACTACCGTAACTGTAATCGAAGATCAAGGTAATCTTGGCTCTTTACTTGCAGGTGAGGAAATTTTCTATACAAATGGTTCAAAACTAAATGGTGACACTGGTAGAAATATCTTCGGATTTGTTAAAGCAGGTTATACTTTCAACGAAACAGTTCGTGTAGGCGCTGACTTCGTATACGGTGGAACTAAAACAGAAAATCATTCTGGTGGAGACAAACTTGAAGCAGTTGCAAGAGTAGATTATAAATACTCTCCAAAACTTAACTTCTCAGCATTCTATTCTTATGTAAATGTTGATAAAGATACAGATAGCACTCATCATGATGCTGTAAGACTTCAAGCTCTTTACAAATTCTAAGAAGCTCTAAAGTCTAAGTTCAAGGTGGAGTTTTACTCCACCTTTTTTTATGCCTTATTTTTAAAACTTAAATTTATATAAAATATCTTTCTAGCTTAAATTCAAAGAAATTTTCCCAAGCTAAAAAGCTTGAAGAAAATTAAGATTTAAACCAATGGGTTATTTTTTCAAACAATCCTTTTTGTTCATGATGCATACCATCTTTTATCCCAAAACTTTCGCTGAGTTTTTCTAAAAGTTCTTTTTGCTCATCATTGAGTGAATTTGGAAATTTGATAGCAATTTGTACGATTTGATTGCCTATGCGAGAGCTATGCACATCTTTTACACCCTCTCTTTCAAGCACAAATCTTTGTCCATCCTTTGCACCCTTTGGCAAATTTAAAGTCGCTTCCCCTCGTATAGTAGGCACCTTTATACTTTGTCCTAATATAGCTTGGGTAAAAAATACCGGAAATTCTATATAAATATCCTCATCATCTCTTATAAAAGTATCATCCTCTTCAACGATAACCTTTACATACAAATCCCCTCTATTGCCACTTTTGCTAAGATTGCCTTTAGCTGCGACTCTTAAATTCATCCCATTATCTATACCTTCAGGGATGTTTACTTCTACACTATCCTTAAGCTCTTCATAGCCCCTACCCTTACAATCTTTACATTTCTCACTTGCGCTTTCTCCGCTCCCCTTACAATCAGGACAAGTTTGCGCAAAAGTGATAAAACCTTGAGAAATTCCTACTTGTCCCCTGCCCTTACATTTTGGACAAGTTTGAAGTTTTCCATCCTTAGCTCCTGTTCCGCTACAAGTTTTACATGAAGATTTGTAAGTAAAATCTATATTTTTTTTACAGCCAAATACCGCTTCTTTAAAACTAAGTTTTAAATTTACTACAAGTTCAGCTTGAAATTTTTCATCACTTGATTTTTTGCGGCGTTGCGATGCTCCACTAAAACCGCCACCAAAAAAACTAGAAAAAATATCACCCAAATCTTCAAAGCCACCAAAACCTGCTCCCCCTGATCCAAAGCCACCGCCTTTTAAAGCATCTTTGCCATATCTATCATAAATAGCGCGCTTTTCTTCATTGCTTAAAACTTCATAAGCTTCATTTACAAGCTTGAATTTATCTTCAGCTTCTTTATCTCCTTGATTTCTATCAGGGTGGTATTTTAAAGCCATTTTTCTATAAGCTTTTTTAATGGTATCTTTATCAGCACTTTGAGTAATTTCTAAAATTTCATAGTAGCTTAACTCCATATTTTTCCTTTAAATAATAAAATATTTATAAAATTTGTAAAAATAAAAAATATAATTTTAGCAAAAATAAACTCAATAATTTATCAAAATTTAAATAAAATTATGTAAATATATAAATCTTACCATAAATAATAAAGGATAACAAAATGATTAATGTGTTGATGATAGAAGATGATCCTGATTTTGCCCAATTATTGTCAGAATATTTAACTCAGTTTAATATCAAAATCACAAATTTTGAAAATCCTAAAGAAGCTTTAAATGTAGGTATACAAGGCTATGATTGTTTAATTTTAGATTTAACCTTACCTGGAATTGATGGCCTTGAAGTTTGTAGAGAAATCAGACAAAAATACAATATTCCTATCATCATTTCATCTGCTAGAGGAGATTTAAGCGATAAGGTTGTAGGGCTCCAAATTGGCGCGGATGATTATTTACCAAAACCTTACGATCCAAAAGAAATGCACGCAAGAATCATGAGTCTTATTCGTCGCACAAAAAGAGCTGAAAATACCAACAATGAAAATATCAATTCAGCTTTTAAAATCGATGAAAGAAAACACGAAATCACTTATCAAAACAAAGTCTTAACTCTAACCCCTGCGGAATATGAAATTTTAGAATATCTCATCCAGCAACACGGCTATAGTGTATCTAGAGAACAGCTTGTAAGTCGCTGTAAAAATCTTAAAGATAAAGATTCTAAAAGCCTTGATGTTATCATCGGTCGCTTAAGAACTAAGATAAATGATAGCTCTAAAGCTCCAAAACATATATTTTCAGTTAGAGGTATAGGATATAAACTTATAGGATGACTAGAAATTATTCTATTTATACCAAACTTGTTATTTTATTTGTTGTAACTTTCTTTTTGGTTTGCGTTTTATTTATCGTGCTTTTAAAAATAGAAAGCAATACCTACAGCGAAGAAGAAGGTTTTAAACAAGAAAGTTTTATAAAAAATATCATCAATTCTTATGGCAATGCTTCTGGAGTGGATATAGGAGCTCATCTTAACAATAGCGGCTTTGTTGCTATACAAAATGATTATTTTGTAAAAATCGCAAGACTAGAAGGACAAAGCCTTTTTCGCGCAGGAAATGGAGAAAATGCCTGCACTCTCACCTCTTTAAAATATCAAAACAAACTCTATCTTAATGTCCAATGCAAAGACTTTAGCGCTTTATTTGAAGAAGATACTAACAATAGAGTTTATAATCTTTTGTTGATAGGCTTTTTCTTTTTTTCTTTTTTGGTTGTTTTTATGTATTTTTCAGTATTAAAATCCCTTGAACCACTTAAAAAATTAAGAAAACAGGTCGCAGAAGTGGTTAATGGCGGAAAAGCTGATTTTGAGAATTATCAAGAAGATGAAGTAGGTAAAATAGCCCTTGAATTTCAAAAAGCTTTTAAGAAAAATCAAGAACTCATACAATCAAGACAACTTTTTCTACGCACCATCATGCATGAGCTTAAAACGCCTATTGGAAAAGGTAGGATTATATCTGAAATGCTGCAAGAAGAAAAGCAGAAAGAAAGATTGATCGATATTTTTTTAAAAATGGATTCGTTGATTAATGAATTTGCCAAAATTGAAAATCTTTTTTCAAAAAACTACAATCTTCAGTTTAAACCTGTGCATTTTAGCACCATACTCAATGAAGCTAAAGATTATTTGATGCGTGATGATTTTAATAGAGTCGTCAAGCTCAATTTAAAACACGATGCCTTGATTAATGTAGATATGGAAATTTTTCCTTTGATTTTAAAAAATCTCATTGATAATGCTTTAAAATATTCTAGCAATGGAACTTGTGAGCTTTATTGCTGTAAAGAATGTTTTGTGATAAAAAATCCTGGCAATCCATTAAGAGAACCTATAGAGCATTATTTTGAGGCTTTTACACGCGAACCATATCAGAAAGTCAAAGGTATGGGCTTAGGACTTTATATCGTTTTTGAAGTATGCAAACTGCATAATTTTGATATTATTTATTTTTACGAAGAAGGTAAGCATTGTTTTAAAATTTTTTTCGGAGTAAAAACAAACAATGACGCATAAGGGTATAGAAAAATTTAACGAACTTGTAGAAAGTTTTGCAAAATTACCCACTATCGGTAAAAAAACTGCTATTCGCCTTGCTTATCATATTTGCACAGGAAATCAACTCGAAGGTATGAAGCTCGCACACAATATAGAAAATGCTATACGTTTTATAAAACCCTGTCAACAATGCGGGTCTTTAAGCGAAAACGAACTTTGTGAAATTTGCACCGATGATGAAAGGGATAAAAATTGCTTATGTATAGTGCAAAGCCCTAAAGATGTTTTGGTTATAGAAGAGAGTAAAAGTTATGGGGGCTTGTATTTTGTTTTAGATGAATTAAACGATGAAAAGCTTGCTCAATTAAGACAAATGATACTAAAATTACAAAGCAAAGAACTCATTTTTGCTTTCACTCATAATTTAAATTCCGATGCAATGATTTTTTATATAGAAGATAGGCTTAAAGATTTAAATTTACAATTTAGCAAAATCGCACAAGGTATTCCAAGTGGAGTAAATTTAGAAAATGTTGACTTTATATCTCTAAACAAAGCCATCAATTTTCGCACCAAAGTTTAAATCAGTTTTTATAAGAAATGTCAGCTAATTCCTGCAAAGAATGATTTGCTATTTTTTCATAACTAAAACCCTCTTTAGTTAAATACTCAAGCAAAGTTTTTTCCATAATTTCACCCGCGCTAACAATCTCTTGCGATAGAGTAAAACTCATAGGCTTGATACGCTTTGGAACACAAGCTAAAATTTGTGTATGAGGCAAATCTCCCATTAACTCCATATATTGTAAGGTTTGAAGCATTTCTACTTCGTGCGCACTACCACTCCAATTGATCTTTTTAGGCATTGCATCATAAGGAAAGAAAAATACATCGCCGATTTTTGAATCATCTGCATCTATACAATCAAGCACTATCATCTTATCATACTCTGCGATAATATAGCTAAGTTGCAAGGCCAAGGTGCCTCCATCGACAAAATCTAAGCTGTGATTTGAATGAGTGAATTTATAATTTTTTTCTAAAAGTTTGCAAAGATGAACGCCTATGCCTTCATCTGCAAACATAATATTTCCTATACCAAGGACAAGAAATTTCAATTTTTCTCTTCTTTAACAAATTTATAACCGCTAACTATAGCATCAATCGCACCATCTTTACCTTTGATCGCATTGAAAAATGCCATGTAGATATGAACGGGTACGAAGATTAAAATAACCCACATTAAAATTCTATGATAAGTTCTAACATCAGCCAAGCCTCCAAGTGCGGCTTCTAAAGGTCTTAACACTTCATACAACAATCCTCCCAAACCCTCATGGTAAGTATGAGTATAAAGAATCAATCCTGTTAAAATAATCCCCACCATAACAATATAGAAAAATATATAGGTTACAAACTGCAAAGGATTATAAACACCTTTTAGATGTGGATGCTTACCTAAAAATAGATAAAATTTAATCTGCTCTATCCATAATTTTGGATTAAATGCATCTACTATGCTGATACGCTCCTTACGACTTATCCTATCAAAAAAGAAAAGATAAACTTTAAAAATCACACAAGCAATCAAAACAAAACCGACGGCTTGATGCACCATTCTGTATTTTGCTTGCATGAAATTAACTGGCTCACCATTACTTATAGGATTTTGAAAAACATAAGAAAGATAATATCCTGTTATAACCAAAACCACTATAGCAAAAGCTCTTACCCAATGTGTTAAACGCAAACCTATGCTAAATTCATATTCAGCCTTTCTTTGCAATTTTTCTTCTTTATTTTGCATAAAAGCCCCTTTTATAAACTCGCGTTTACTTTATATTTACTTAGATTATTTCCCTTAGTATCCATTACATGCACCGCACAAGCAATACAAGGATCATAAGAGTGAATTTTTCTAATGATTTCAAGTGGTTGTTTTACATCAGCGATTTTAAGTCCTATCAAACATTGCTCATAACTTCCACCTACGCCATTTGCGTCTTTTGGACTTGCATTCCAAGTAGAAGGAACAACTGCTTGCCAATTTTCTATCACTCCATTTTTAATCCTGCACCAATGACTTAGCGTTCCGCGTGGCACATGCCCCATATAGCGTCCTTTGTACTCTTTAGAATTATCGATCACATAAGGCGCACAAGTGCTCTCATCTACTTTTAAATTTTCTACTAAATTACGGAAGGCTTTTAAAGCATTATTAGCTACAATTTTTGCTTCCAAACAACGCGCAGCAGTTCTTCCAAGAGTGCTAAATACAGCATTTAAAGGAAGTCCTGTTTCTTTTAAAAACTCATCTACCACAGGAACAACATTTTGATTACCCTTAGCATAATTTACAACGATATTAGCCAAAGGTCCTACTTGCATAGGATTTCCTTCATAGCGTGGAGCCTTAATCCAGCTATATTTACCCTTAGTATCAAATACCTTAGAATGCACTGTATTTCCATGATGATCTACACTTTCACCCTCTACAAGCCCTGTATAATTTGGATTTGTTTTACCCTCATAAGGATGCAAAGGCTCATTATCTGCATACCAAGAATGGGTCGCTTCTTCAGTGATCTTATCTTCTTCTACTTCATATACCTTGCTTAAATCGCCATTTTTGATGATTCCGCTTTCAAATAGCCACTCATCTCTACCAAGCTGGAATTCTTGGAAAGTGTAAAGATTGTTTACCCCAATATCATTTAGCACACTAGGTTCATCTGCATAAGCTTTTCCCGCCATAACAAGATCAGGATAATACGCACGATTAACAAAGTCTTGCACTTCTTTGAATTTTTCCATATATTCACCCATTCTAGCAGGGCTTAGCAAATCCATAACGCAAGTTACACCACCAACGGTTAAGCTTTGTGGATGTGGATTTTTAGCACCAAAAATAGCCATACATTGAGCTATGATTCTTTGAATTCTTAAACACTCTAAATAATGCGATAAAACGATCAAATTTTGCTCTGGAGTTAAGCGATAAGTAGGATGACCATAATAAGCATTTGCAAAAGGTCCTAAATTTCCTTTATCTACAAAAGTTTTAAGTCTTTGTTGCACTTCAAGAAGTTTATCTGCACCTGTTGCATAAGGATTTGAAGTGTATTTAAAAGCCTCATCACTTGCTTTTTTAACATCAGCACTTAAAGCACTTACAACATCTGCCCAATCAAGCCCATGGAGTTGATAAAAATGTACGATATGATCGTGTAAGAAAAGCGCTGCATTCATTAAAGTTCTTGTTAAAAGCGCATTTAAAGGCGGAGTAATACCTAAAGCATTTTCAACAGCAACTATACCTGCTTTATAATGTGAAAAAGTACAAACTCCGCAAATTCTTTGCGTCATAAAACCCGCATCTCTTGGGTCACGCCCTTTAACAATGGTTTCAATACCACGCCACAAAGTAGAGCCCGCATAAGCTTCTTTTACCACATTGTTATCATCAACAACAACTTCAACCCTTAAGTGTCCTTCTATTCTTGTAATTGGATCTACTATTATCTTTTGACTCATGTATTTTATTCCTCATTCTTTTTCATGGATGCGATCACCGCATGCGCTGCGATAGCAACGCCTGTAAGCGTTAGAACACCTATGCCTATTTTATCTGATACATTATCAGCTCCTAATCCAAAAACAGTATCAAATTTACGACTTGCCATAGGCTCTTCAAAAGGTCCCATAGTATCCCAAAAATTTGGCTCAGAACAACCTATACAGCCATGTCCTGCTTGGATAGGCCAAGAAGTGTGTTGGTTAAATCTTTCTCTAGAGCAGTTATTAAAAGTATAAGGACCTTTACAACCTACTTTATAAAGACAATAACCATTTTTTGCACCCTCATCGCCAAAGTTTTGTACAAATTCACCCGCATCAAAATGTCCGCGTCTTTCACAAAGATCATGAATTCTTAAACCATAAGCCCATTTTGGTCTATTATAAACATCAAGCGCAGGTAACTCACCAAAAAGAAGATAATGTAAAACATTTCCTACTATGTTTTTTTCACTTGGCGGACAACCTGGCACGTTGATAACGGTTTTGCTTGTTACCTTGCTTAGAGGTTGAGCATTGCTTGGATTTGGTCTTGCAGCTTGAATTCCGCCAAAGCTCGAACAGGTTCCTATCGCAAAAATCGCCAAAGCATTTTCACTCGCTACTTTAGAAAGCTCATATCCACTCTTTCCATGTGGCCCTATGGTTAAAAAATTCTCTGTATCTCCCATAGGGATACCACCTTCAACCATTAAAATATACTTGTTTTTATATTTTTCAATGGCACTTTCTAAATTTTCTTCAGCCTGCCAACCCGCTGCAGCCATAACGGTTTCATGGTATTCTAAAGAAATATAATCAAATATTAAGCTATCAATAGTTGGAGTATCACTTCTTAATAAACTCTCGCTACAGCCCGTACATTCAGCCATATGAAGCCAAATCACAGGAAGTCTATCTGCAAGTTCTGCAGCTTTTGCCACCATAGGGGTAAAACTCGCTGGCAATGCTAAAAATGCTGTCATCGCCCCTGCCCATTTCATAAAATCTCTTCTAGTAAAGCCAGATCTTTCCAAAGCTTTTGGTATAGAATTTTCAGGATTTAAAGAAGGAAGTTTCTCAAGTGCGCTTAAACGGGACTCTATTTGATTATAATCAATCATTGAAATTCCTTAATTAATGTAATTTATTCCACTTAATAATAAAACAAAGCAAATTAAAAATGTATTAAAATTTAAATTTCAATAGAAAAATATAAACAAAACTTAAAGATATATTAATAAAAGCTAAAAAATTTATATCCCTTTCTTTAGCTTGCGGATCAAAAATCTTGCAGGATGTATACAAGGAATAAAATTTTTAAACACCCCCAAAGGCTCCTCGTTAATCAAAGCACAAAGATATCTTGCAGCCAAAACAGAAGTGCTAAAAGCTCTTGAGCCATGAGCAAGATTAAGATATAAATTAGGGATATTTTGAGGCAGAACTTGCGCCTTGTTTTTTGTCCATAATAAAGCTTTATATTCTTGCTTATAAAAAGCTTCATCATAAGCTGCTCCCACAATAGCAAACCTATCGCTAGAATAAGATCTAAAACCTACTCTAGAGCCTTTGATGATGATTTCCTCATCGCCTTTTAAAAACTCTTGTATGTTTTGCAAATTTTCTTCATCATCGGCTTTTTGTGGATTTGGATTTGAATTCAGCCTATCATAACTTGCGCCAATAACTTGCAAATCCCCATCACTAGGACAAATATAAGCTTTTGAAGAAAGGGCAAATGCATTATCCAAAAAAGGTTTTAGATGAGTAACCTGTCCTCTAACCTTACTTAAAAGCATTCCATCATAAACTAAAAAATCCTTAGTATCAGCACCCATAGCATAGATTAAAATATCAAAATCTTGCATTGCTTTTTGGTTTTTAAAATGCAAAATAAATTTGTCTTCTTGGTATTGAAAAAAATCATATTCGTGATTAAAATACATTTTTGCTTGACTTTTTTCAAAAAGAGATTTTAAAATTTCTTTAGGCTTGATGTGTCCGCCATCTTCTAAAAAAGCTTCATTCTTATCAATCTTAAATAAAATATTATCTTTTTGGCTTATAAAACGCTCTTGCATCAAAGGAGTATGAGCAAATTCTATCACTCCTTTTAGATTTAAATCTAAAATTTGCTTATAAAAACGACTCGCCTCGATAAAAGCAAGTTGAGAAAATTCACCCAAAGCAACATCAGGCTTTAAAATCAAAGAGCTTAAAATTCCACTTTCATTGCCACTTGCGCCACATCCTAAACTATCGTTTTTTTCAAAAACACTGACTTCAAAATCACGCAAAGAAAGCTCATAAGCTAAAGTTGCACCACATATGCCCGAACCTATGATGGCTACTTTTTTATTTTTATATAAACTTGGAATTCTTTGAAAATAAGCTTCTTTATCTAGGGTTGGATATTCTTTGCGTAAAAAAGCTTTGATCATCTCTCGCTTTCTAAAACCTTTGGTTTTTTGGATTTCAAAGCCATATTTTATAAGATTTTTTTGCAAAGCACTCGAAGCAGAAAAGGTGCAAATTTGGGTATTAGTCTTTGAAAGTCGAGCAACTTGAGCTATGAAATTTTCATCAAACATGGCTGAATTTTTACTCGGAGAAAAACCATCTAAAAACCAAACATCAGCATTAAAATCAAGCTCTCTAAGAATAGCAATATCATCAAAGATTAAATCCAAAAAACAATCTTTAAAATAAAAACGATAATACCCTTTTTTAGCCTTAGGATAAAACTTTAAAAAAGCTTCTAAAATTTCTTTAAATTCTTCATAAAATCCAAGCTTTTGATAAATTTCTCTAAGCTTGTCTTTTTCAATATAAAAACCCTCAATGCTGGTGTAAAATAATTTTTTAGGACGCTTCTTTGCTTGAAGAAATCTTTTAAGGGTTAAAAAGAAATTAAGCCCTATACCAAAGCCACTTTCAGCAATGATAAATGTATCATTTTCTTCAAATTCAAAAGCCTCACTATAAACAAATTTGCTCTCATTTAAACCATCTTTTGAGTTAAAATAAAAATCATCAAAATCCAAAGAAAATGGGGTATTGTCTTTAAAGATTAAATTAGCTTTTTTCATCTATTGTTATAAAAATAATTCTCCACACCATCAGCTATACCCTTAACCAAAGTGTCTTGAAAACTTTTATTTGCGATTCTTTTTCCCTCACTTGGATGAGTGATATATCCAATTTCTATCAAAATAGCAGGCATTTGAGCTCCAACAAGAACCCAAAAAGGAGCTTCTCTTACTCCACCATCGACAATTTTATACTTCTTACGAGTTTGGGTTAAGATATTTTTTTGCACATCTATAGCAAGTTTGTTTGAAGCCACGATCTTTTCTCTGTTTAAAAAATTCAAAATACTTTGCTTTGAAAAATAATTAATCTCTTCAAAATCACCCTGATTTTCTTTTTCAGCAGCTTTTTTACTTCTTTCACTTCTAGCAGGACTTAAGAAAAAAGTCTCCACACCCTCACTGCTTTTTGCTTTTGATGCATTAGGCGCTGCATTTGCATGGATAGATAAAAACAAATCCGCTCTTTTATCATTGGCATATTTTGTTCTATCTCTAAGATTGATAAATTTATCTGAACTTCTTGTATAAAGTACTTTATAACCGCGTTTTTTAAGCTCATTTCCAAGCTTTAAGGTCGTGCTTAAAACTATATCTTTTTCTTTTAAACTCCCTTTTTTATCGCTTAAAGCACCGCTATCCTTACCCCCATGTCCTGCATCTAAGACTATGAGTTTATCGGATTTGAAATTAGAATTTAAAACATTTTTACTAGCAGTTTTTGAAGTGCTTTTGCTTGTACTGCCACTAAAACCTAAAGTCAAACTTTTATCATCTAAATCTTTAAAAAGCTTAAATTCTTTAGTTGAGCTGAGTACAATACGAACTGTTTTTGGATTATACTGAGTAACTGTAACAGCATTTTGCCCAAAAGTAAAATTCTTGCGACTACCTTCTAAAATTCCTTGAAAGCTCACTACTTGTCTAAAGAATTTTTGATCTTTTGTGCTAAAACTTGTAATATCTTTTTCATCAAGCTCATCGCTTAAATTTAAAACAACAGAATTAGAACTTTTATCTACATCTAAAACATATAAAGGTTCATCATTTTCTTGTTCTTTTTTGGTATTTGTTTTAGCTTCTTGAGTTTTAACTGGTTTGGACTCTTGTTTTGCGACTACTTTTTCACTTTCTTGTTTTGCTGCTGTTTTTGACTCTTGCTTACTCGGAGTACTTTTTTGTATAGCTTGTGATTTTTTAGAAATACTTATTTTTTCATCTTCAAAATCAAAGTTTAGAGGAATTTTTTCCTTAGCATAAGCAACGATACGAATCATCTTAGGATTGTATTGTGAAATTACTATGCGATAATCATCAAATTTATATTCTTTTCTTCCGCCTTCTAAAATACCCTCAAAATCACTGATATAACGATAATTTCCTTTTTCATCCAAGGCAAAACTTTTTATATCTTTTTGCTCTAAATTGGTATTTAAATCAAGTACCACTCCTTGACTTGTCTTACTTGATTTTAAAACATAAACCTTATCTACTTTTTTTGTCTGTTGGGGTTTATTGTTTTGTGTTTTTGTGCTTTCTTGTTTGGTTTGTGGGGGTTTTGAAGTACTTTTAGGAGGTTCAAAGCTTGAAACCTCGACATTTTTAGAATCAGGCTGAACTTTTTGCTTATCCTTAATCACAGCTTTTCTTAAAGCATTGATGCTAGCCTTACTCACTCCGCTTTCTTCTAATTCGTTCGCATAAGATTTATCATCCAAATTTAAAGCATTAGAACTTATAATCAATCTTTTTAAAATTTCAATTTTAGTTTTTTCATCTTCATTGATCACACTTTGTATATAAAGACTTTTTAGCTGATGATGGAACTTAACTTGAGCATCATTTTTTGACGCGATAAAATTCTTATCAAAATTAGCAAGCTCATTTTCATATGCCCCAAAACAAATACTAAAAAGTGCGATACAAAAAACTAAAATTCTAAACATTATTCACCATTGACGAGTTTATCCATAAGCTCTTTAACACTGATTAATTTTTCTAAACGATAGCCATTGGCTCCTGTAAAGAATAATCCTGTTTCTTTTTTTCCCGACCATGCATCAAAAAGCCTATCTGCTATACAATAACCCACCTTTGTCGCCTCTTTGCCTCGGCCACATGGCGCTACACAATTGCTGATACAATTGATCTTTGGTCCCATTCTTTTATCGACTAAATCAAGTAAATTAGTCCTTACTCCCCTTGCAGGATATCCCACTGGAGATTTGATAAGTTCTATATCTTCTTTTTTACATGCAAGCAATACATTTTTAAACTCATCACTTGCATCGCATTCAAAAGTACCTATAAAACGAGTTCCCATTTGAACCCCGCTAGCACCTAAAGAAATGGCATTTTCTATATCTTTTTTATCCCAAATTCCACCCGCTGCAATCACTGGAAAAGAACCCCAATTTTTAGCCTCTTCAACCACAGGTGCGATTAAATTCTCAAGTTGATAATTAGGATCTAAACATTGCTCATAGGTAAAACCTTGATGTCCGCCGCTCTTAGGTCCTTCAAGCACAACAGCATCAGGCAGACGGTTGTATCTACTTTGCCATCTTTTACAGATGATTTTTAAAGCCTTAGGTGAAGAGATTATAGGAACTAAAGCAACATCAGGAAAATCTGCTGTAAATTCAGGTAAATTGGTAGGAAGTCCAGCACCTGAAACTATAATATTAAAACCCACTTCACAAGCATCACGAGCAATTCTTGCATAATCATTACTTGCGCATAAAATATTACAACCCAAAGGCGCATCACCGCAAACTTTTCTTGCATTATTTATCAAAGTTTGCAAGCCTTCTCGTGAATAAAAATTTTCACTACCATAAGGCTTAGCATTCAATTCTTTGCTAATATGGGTGCGATTTTCATAATATCCTGTTCCAACAGATGAGATGATACCAAGACCGCCATTTAATGACACTGCTGAAGCCAATTTATCCCAGCTTATACCAAGCCCCATTCCACCTTGAAAAATGGGATATTTTATAGTGTGTTTTCCTATTTGAAGGGATTTTAAACTCATATATTCACCTTTAATTTTGCAAATTTTCTCTTACCTACTTGTAAAATATACTCCCCTGTGCCAAGTTGCATTTGCTCATCGCTTACTTTTTGTGAATTTACACTCACCGCATTTGCATTAATGCTTCTTCTTGCTGCAGAGGTAGAATTTTCCAAACCGCATTCTACTAAAGCTTTAGCAAGCCAAATTTCACCCTCTATCTCAAATTCTTTTATATCGCTTGGCAAAGCATTTCCGCTATGTACGCTGTCAAATTCGGCTTTTGCAGCCTTAGCGCTTTCTTCATTGTGAAAACGCGTAGTAATCTCTAGCGCCAAATTTTCCTTAGCAAGCTTAGGATGTAAATTGCCACTAGAAATTTCTTTTTTCATATTTTCAATTTCTTCTAAACTTTTAGTACTTAAAAGCTCATAATAACGCCACATTAACTCATCACTAATACTTAGAATTTTAGCATACATATCATTAGCTTTTTCTGTAACGCCGATATAATTCCCTAAGCTTTTACTCATTTTATTTACACCATCTAAGCCTTCTAAAAGAGGCATCATCATCACAGCTTGTTCTTTTCCGATATTGTAAATTCTTTGCAGGGTTCTTCCCATTAAGAGATTGAATTTTTGATCTGTTCCGCCCATTTCTATATCGCATTTTAAAGCAACACTATCATATCCTTGAAGTAAAGGATATAAAAACTCACATATAGAAATAGGGCTTTGCTCTTTAAAACGCTTCGTAAAATCATCACGCTCTAGCATTCTTGCTACACTAAAGGTCGAAGTAAGCTCTACTATCCCAGTAGCTCCTAGTTCGTTAAGCCATTGAGAATTGAATTTTAATTGTGTCTTTTGCGGATCTAAAATCTTAAATACCTGCTCCTCATAAGTCTTAGCATTTTGTAATACTTGTTCCTTATCAAGTTTTTTACGCGTAACGCTTTTTCCACTAGGATCGCCAATTTGTCCTGTAAAATCACCGATTAAAAATTGAACTATAGCTCCGTGTTTTTGCAAATATGCCATTTTGGTTAAAACCACACTATGACCTAAATGCAAATCAGGTGCTGTAGGATCAAATCCTGCTTTTACGAAAAAATTTTCTCCCTTTTCGTAATAATTTTTAATCAAATTTTCAATTCTTTCCTCATCGATGATTTCTGCGCACCCTCGTTTGATTTCTGCAAGTATATTTTTTATATCCATTTTCTACCTTTTAGTTTAAGCTTCTTTATAAGCGTCATTTAATGAAGTAAAATCTAAAATTTTACAATAAGATTTCAACCTGTCTCGGACATTATCAGGATTTATATTGTCAGGAATTTCTATCGTGATCTCAAAATAATCCACCACTGTATTAATATCACTTGACAAACTAATCGTTAATAAATTAATCTGCATTTTAGCCAAAACTGCCAAAAACTCTGCTAAAATTCCTTTTTTATTTTCTAAAGAAAAGATTAATTTGTATGATTTAGGGATATTAGAATCCCATTTAATCAAAACCATGTCTTTATTATTGTCTATCATCTTATCTGCCCTATCGCAGAGTTTATGATGAACTATAGCATTTCCATTTTCAATAAATGCAAGTACAGCATCGCCTCTTTTTGGATGACAGCAGTAATCAAAATCCACATTAGCAATTTTATGATTAGAATACAATAAAAAATTCCCAATCTTTTGTTCTTTGATTTCGTATTTGTCAAACCAATAAGATTTTTTAGCGTATTTTTTAAGCCCATTGACTATATCTTTCAAATAAGCACTATCACTGGCTACTTGTCGTATGCGTCTGCCTAAATTCTCTCTTTCAATCCAATTTTCTATCTTGTTTTTATCTACACTAAAAATAAAACTTAACATATTAATCGCGCTTAAAAGATTGATTTCTCTCATTTTTTGCTTACAAAATTCTCTTATGCTCGCTTTTGCTTTTCCTGTTTTTACACTATCAACCCAAGAACAACGATAAAACCTATCATTGGAAGTTACAACCCTTACTATATCTCCATTTTTAAGCTCGGTTAAAAGAGGGACTTTTACACGGTTAACATAAGCACTTTTTGCATGAAGTCCTACTTTAGTATGCACCTCATAAGCAAAATCAAGCACAGTAGCTCCTCTTGGCAAAGTAAAAATTTCACCCTTTGGAGAATAAACAGCCACATCTTCTACATAAAGACTATCTTTTGCATACTCATAAAGCTCGATAGCATTATAATCTTCTGCGTTTTCAAGATTGTTCGTACTTTGCATCGAAATATCAGTAAGCCAATCAAGTCGCGGAGCTACAACACTCCCATCTTCTTTGTATTTCCAATGTGCAGCTATACCAAATTCAGCGATTTTATGCATATCAAAAGTACGAATTTGTGCTTCGATAATATTTTTTGTATCAAAAAGAGTGGTATGTATAGTTTGATAGCCATTTTGTTTTGGTAAAGCTATGTAATCTTTAAAACGCGAAACCAAGGGATTAAAATTTGTATGCAAAACCCCTAAAGCCAAATAACAATCGCTCACATTTTCAACCAAAATTCGTACACCAAGCAAATCAAGCACCTCTTCTATACCCACACCTTTTCTTTGCATTTTAAGATAGATAGAATAACTGTGTTTGATGCGTTTTTGAATTTGAAAACTTCCTTGCCTAAAGCCATTGCTAAGAAATAAAAGCTCGATTTTAGAAATAAATTCATTAAGTCCTAGTTGCATTTGCTGGTCGTTTGAATTAATATAATTATCGATAAGCTTATACTCATCAGGCATCAAATACTTAAAGCTTAAATCTTCTAAATAATTCTTAATACTAGAAATTCCAAGTCTATGTGCTATGGGTGCATAAACGACCAAAGTTTCTTCGCTAATACGCTTTTGCTTATCTTCTCTTAAAGCATCTAAGGTTAGCATATTGTGAAGTCTATCGCAAAGTTTTACCACCAAAACCCCGACATCTTCAATACTTGCTAAAAGCATATTTCTAAATGTAAGAGCGGATTTGGTTAAACTTTTTTTTGATTTTGAAGGAATGAGATTATCTTCTCTGATTTCTACAATCTTTGTAAGACCTAAAACAAGCTTTAAAACTTCGGATCCAAACTGATCCCTAAGTTCTTCTTCGGTACATTGCGTATCTTCGATCACATCATGTAAAAGCGCAGCCAAAATTGTGGCTTTGTTTTCACTTAAAAAAGCAACCAAGCTTGCAACCAAGATGGGATGAACTGCATAAGGTTCTCCGCTTTTTCTAACCTGACCTTCGTGGGACTTTATGCAATAATCCACAGCTTTTTCTACAATAGCATCCTCTTGACAAATGCTAAAAAGAAGTTCTTTTGCTCTTGTTAAATCTCTACAATTTTTAATATCTTCAATGAGTTTTTCGAGCAATAATTCCTCATCGACTGGTTTCAACTAGACCCTCTAAAGTGATTTTATTTTCTGCTATCTCATATAAAGCAATATCTGCAAATTTTAATTTACTTTTATCAATATCCACTAAAGGTGCTGCACCATCGGCTAATTGTTCTGCTCTTTTTGCAACAACCAAAGAAAGACGGTAGCGATCATCTCCCATTCTTTCTAGAGCTTTAGCTGCTATTTCTTCGATTCTGTTTTCCATTAGTTCTCCTTGATTAATTTTTAACTATAGAACAAAGACTGTTATCGCCTTGTATAATTTTAAGCAAATTTCCTTCTTCAAACATATTACATACAACTATAGGCAAAGAATTATCCTTAGCTAGAGCGATTGCAGTATCATCCATAACTTTAATATTATCTTGCATTGCCTCATCATAGCTTAGGGTTTGTAAAAATACTGCATCATCGAATTTATTAGGATCTTTATCATAAACTCCGTTTACTTTTGTTGCTTTAATAACCATTTGTGCATCAATCTCAACCGCTCTTAAGATAGCTGTTGTATCGGTTGTAAAATAAGGATTTCCCGTTCCTGCGGCAAAGATTACAACCCTACCTTTTTCTAAATGTCTTTGAGCTCTTCTCATAATATAAGTTTCACAAAAAGCTTCCATTTGAATCGCACTTTGTACTCTCACATCAAGTCCGCAACTTTCTAAAGCCTCTTGAATAGCAATAGCATTAATAACAGTCGCAAGCATTCCCATGTGATCGCCGCTTGTGCGTTTGATAAGACCGCCTTTGGCTGCTGAAACACCGCGAATGATATTTCCACCCCCTATCACTATGCCTACTTCTATATTGTTTTTAACCAGTTCTTTAATCTCATTTGCTATGAATTTTAAAATAGAATTTTCAATACCAAAACCATTTTCTCCGGCTAAAGCTTCTCCTGAAAATTTTACTAAAACTCTTTTTCTCTCTTGCATTTTTTCTCCTTAATCAACTTGAAATTATATTGAAAATTGCATTAAAATTAGCTAATTTAAACTAATAAGTTCTAAAGGATTGATATGAAAATTCTTTTGTGTTACTTCAAAAGTTAAATCATTTTTTATCCTACCCACTACCGCACCTTTTTTTACATTTTTACCGACTTTGATATTAGGTGCTATCTTATCTAAGTGTGCATAAATAGTATGAATTCCATTATCATGTTCGACTATCACAACTCTTGCTAGCATACTTGTATCTTTGGCAAAAACTATCTTTCCATCTAAAACACTTTTCACTACAGCATCGGCTTTATTGCTTCTTAAAACAACATTTTCATTGAAAATTTTAATATTATAAACAGGATCGATATAATTTCCAAATTTTTGTTTTACGGTAAACGATTCTAAAGGGGCTATAGTTTTTTTACCTGTATAACGCTTAGTAGAGCTTCCTTGGTAGCTAGATCCAATTTGGCGAATTTTTTGAGTATTATTGACAATTTTGCTATCGCTGGCAGTTTTTTGACTTTGTTTTTTATCCTCTTGCTTGCTTTCTATAATTTTTAATTGATTTAAGGTTTTTCTTAATTCATCTTGCTGATCTTGCAAATTCTCAAGTTTTTTAGCATAAATTGCCCGATCGGTTTTTTGTTTTTTAATCTCACTGACTTGCTTTTGTCTTAAATTTTGAAGTTTTGCTAATTGGGTATTGTAATCTTTTAAATCTTCATTAATTTTTTTAATTTGTTCTTGCTTATCATCGATTAATTTACTTATATCTTCATAATCCTTAGAAAGTTTAAAAATTTCATCTTGCAAAATTTTATCCAAGCCACCCAAAACCTCAAAAGCCATAAAACTTTCCTTGCTTTCAACATAACCTTGCGGTATAGGCAAATCATAGGCAAAATCCTTAGCCATCAAGGCTATAAGTTTGCCTTCCATATTGGCTTTATTTTTCAAAAGATCTGTGTTTTGACTTGTGAGTAAATTTAAGTCTTTATTTTGTGCCTTGGCTCGAGCTTCAAGCTTGAGAGTTTGAGAATTAAGAGTTTCAATTTGAGCACTTAACTCTTTCAAGCTCTTTTCTCCACTTAATATATCATTGGCTAAATCTTCAAGCTTTTTATTTACCTGCTCTTGAATGCGTTTATTTTCTTCTAAATTCTTAGTTTTTTCACTAATGGCATTAGCATGCATTTCATTGGACAATAAAAAAAAACAAAGAAAAATTAGAATTTTTCTCATTTTTTCACCCTAAACATCACCGAATTTACACAGAATAAACATATAAACAAAGTCACTAAAAAAATCACGCCCAAATGCACGATAAAATTAATAGGAGGCAAGATAATATCAACCGCTTTTAGGCTATCTTGGACTATAGAAAGATTATAAATTTGTGTAAAAAATACAAATAAAATAATAAAAGCAATAAAACAATCCAAAACCACAATCTTATATAGCATAAAAGATCTAAACCAAAAAGGCGCACCAAACAAACACATAATCTCTACGCGTTCAGTGTGTTCAAAAAGCCAAATTCTCATTTGTTTTAAAAACAAAACAAAAGAAAGCAAGATAATGATAAATAAAAACAACCAAAATACAAATTTCATCAAAACAAGCAAAGAATAAACCTTATCATGCGTTTTAGCAAAAGTCTCGACCTTACTAATACTTGGTATGCTTAAAAGCTGGTTTTTAATGGTATTAAGCTCATTTTGTGTAGGCAAATAATCAAGCTTGATGCTATAAAATTTAGGTAAAGAATCTCGTAAAACTTTTAAATTTTTATCAGAAATATCGTTTTTTAAACGATCTATCAAATCTTTAGGATCTAATGGCTCCAAACTAGAAAAGGAAGAAAGTTTGGTTTTGATAACATTCTTATCAAGCTCAGCAGAGCTTGCAACGATGATATTATAGTCCTTATTGACAAGCTCTTCATAATGTCTTAAAGTAGCATTTGTAAGTAAAATAAACTCAAAAGCAAACATCATAAAAAGCAAAGGCAAAATCAAAGATAAGTGGGTTTTAAAAAATTTCATTCATATTTCCATTTTCTATATTAAAACGACGATAATTCAGTCTTAAATTGCTCGGAATTCTATGCGTAACCACTACAACACAAGTACCTAAAAGCTCTCTAGCTGATTTTAAAAGTGTCCAAATGATATCTGAAGAATACTCATCTAAATTTCCTGTAGGCTCATCGCAAAGCAAAAGCTTAGGATTGTGTGCTAAAGCTCTAGCCATAGCTACTCTTTGTTGCTCTCCTCCGCTTAGTTGATTGGGCAATTTATCCGCTTTAAATGTCAAATTTACATGCTTTAAAAGCTTACTTGCTTGATCATGACAAACTTTTTTACTATAACCTTTAATCATAAGAGGAAGCATCACATTTTTTTCTACGCTGTATTCTTGTATAAGTCTATAATCTTGAAAAATAATACCAATTTGCTGACGCAATTTTAAAAGCTCTGAATTTCCAATCTTTCGCATGAAAGATCCACATACTTCAAGCTGCCCTGAAAGGAGTTCTAAGTCCCCGTAAAAAGATTTTAAAAGAGTGCTTTTTCCACTTCCACTTTTACCTGTAATAAAAACAAAATCATCATCTTTAAAAGTGAAACTGGCTTCTTTAATAACCAATTCATCATAACCTAAAGAAAGTTTATGCGCTTGAATTAAATTTGACATCCCATCCTCTTTGAATTTCAAAATTCGTAAATTATGCTTTATTTTTGCTTAATTTTCAAGAAAATGTTTCATATTAAAGTGAAATTTAACACTTTTCTTAAGCTCTTTTATAGCTTTTAAATTTTCTTGTATCTTAAAAGGCTCTTTAAAAACAAAACTAATCGCCTCTCCTATATGTAAATAACAATGCTCAGGCTTATTAAAAGCACCAAAAGCTATTTTTAATAATAAACTTTCCCCTTGCTTATAAATATTTTCAAAATGCAAAAAGAAATCCTCTTTTTTTAAAGTAAAATTTTCAAAATTTTTCTCTAAAAGCATCAGATCATTTTTACTTAAATGTATATCTGAAAAATCAAATTCTTCTGATAAAACATTCTTTTCTTCTTTATCTAAATTCCACACCCAAAGATCATAAATATCTTTTTCTTGTCTTTTCCATCTATCTTCGTATTTGCTAGAAATTTCTAAATTTTCATTTTTTCTAATGCTAAATTGCGGTGATGAGAATTCTAAAAATTCCTTAAAAGTAAAGTCAAAATACTCATAACTATCCGTTCTAAGCTCAAAAACCCCTTGGGTTGTAAGCACTCTTGCACATTCTTTGCAAAATGCTTTAGAAACAACACGGCGATGAGGCTTTTTATCCCAAGGAACTGGGAAATGTAGGAAAATTTTTTCTATAGAATCAGACCGAAGAACACTCAACAAAAGTCTAGCATCACTTTGAACTAATAAGATATTATCAATACCTTGAGCGCGTGCAAGCTTGGCTACCTGCGTGATGGCTGGATTATAAATTTCTATCCCAAGGATTAAAATTTGAGGGTTGTTTTTAGCTTGGTAAAGAAAATGTCTTCCTGAACCAAAACCAATTTCGATGTAAATTTTTCCCTCAAGTCTTTCTAAAACTTCTTCAAAATCATTAGCAATCAAAGGAGTTTTTTCGGCTAAAGCATTATTTTTTATACCAAAAGCCTCGCTGATAACATCCTCGCAAAAATATTGCTTAAAAATATATAAAGCCTTATGTAAATAGGCTATTTTAGAAGGTTTGGTATGCTTATCTACCTTAACTACAAATTCATTTTCTCCTTTTTTAATCTGTAGAAAAAAGCTTTCTTCCTCGACCCTTGTGTAGATTAAATTCACATTATCATTATGTGCCATCCACACAAATTCTATCCCATCTTTTTCAAAGGGTAGAATGATTTCTTTAAGTTTTCTAGTTTTAAAATTTGGCACTATTGCTTCGCCTTAACTTTCTTTGAAGGCTCTGAACGAAGACCAACAGAATCAATCGCTATCACTTCATAGCTATATTCTACACCCGGTAAAGCTTTAATATCTTTTAATCTTTTTTCTTTTACACCCTTAAAAATAGCATTTTGATCACCGCCATAGCGTCTAACTTCGTATTCAACCGCTCTTGAGTCATTATCCACCCATTCTAAATCAATACCATCACTCGTACTTTGAGCCAAAATAATACTAGGAGAAGATGGAATTCCTAAAGTTTTACCCTCTACCCCATCTTTAGGCATAGGACTTTCAAGCTCGTCTATATCTACCATGGTTACTTTATAGTATTTACTCTTTGCAGCACCTTCAACTATATCTTCATAAGAATTTTGCTCGGTTTTAGCCAAAAGAGTGTAAGGAAGAAAACTTGAACTTGTAGAATAAACTTTATAATACGAAAAATCTTTGTATTTAGGAGCGTCCCATGTCAAAACTACTTTATTGGCTCCATCTAAGCTCGCATTTAAATGCTCAACTTGAGGAGGTAAGGCCTTGCTTGTAGAATTTAAAATAGAACTTGGCTGGCTTTGCACCCCATCAAATCCAACAGCAATAATTCTATAATTAAAACTCTCCTCCGGTTTTAAATCCTCATCTATAAATTCAGCATTCAAGCGATTTTTCACCTCGGCAATTTTTTTAAATTCTTGTCCATCTGCCTTAGCTCTTTCTATGATATAAGAAGCAACTCTTGGATCTGGATGTGGACGCCAAATCAATTTAATTCGGCTTGGTAGATTGGTGATAGCTTGTGCAAAAGGAATAGCCTCTAATCTTGGCATAGTTTTTACTTCAATCACCTTTCCATCTTCTGAAATATGACCTTGATCATTAAAACTTCTCATCATATAGTAATATTTTGTATTTGGCTCAAGCTTAACATCTACATAATGGGTTTGAAATTTATTTTTAATCGTTCCTACAAGTTTAAATTCAGGATTTGCATCATTTGAGCGATATAAATAAAATCCTTTGATATTATCATCATATAAAGGATCCCATTCAAACGCTATATTGCTAATATCACTAAGACTTTTAAGATTGTTAATCTTTGGCAAGCTTTCATTGACTAAAAGTTCTTTATTTGAACCTATATTAGAAAGTTGCGAAACACTGCAAGCACTAAATAAAAGAGTCAAAGCACCCAAGCAAAGACTCAAGTGAAATTTTTTCATTAAGCTCTCCTAAAATAAATTTTTTTTCTAAAATTTGTTTAAAATCGTCCATTAATGGAGCTTGGATAAATATTTTTTCTCCATTTCTAGGATGAATGAAATACAAAAAATACGCATGCAGCATAATCCTACACTCGTATTTCCCCCTATAGCCATATAATTCATCTCCTAAAATATGACGATTTATGCTAGCTAAATGTGCTCTAATTTGATGCGTTCTACCCGTAAAAAGCTTAGCCCCAATAAGACTCACTTCCTCGCTTTTTGCCAAGTTAACAAAAGCACTTTTAGCCTCCTTAGAACCCTTAACAAAGCTATTTGTAACTATTTTTTTAATAGCATTAGCACTGGATCGAATCAAAGCTTTATCTATGATAATTTTATCCTCTTTTAGTGGCAAATCAATTAACGCAAGATAAATTCTTCCCATAGTTTTATCACTAAGCTGCTCACTAAGCTTTTGATGAGTAAAATTATTTTTTGCTATCAATATAGCTCCGCTTGTTTCCTTATCAAGCCTATGAACAAGCCCTGCGCGCACTTCTCCGCCTAAGGTAGAAAGGGTGTATTGTTTTTCTATAAGCCAATCCACCAAAGTCGCACTCCTAACACTTTTTGCTCCATGAACAACCAAATTTGAAGGTTTATTTAAAACCAACAAATCCTCATCTTCGTATAAAATTTCTATATCAAAATCTATATCAAATTTAGGCTTAGCTTCCTCTACAAGTGGCAAATTTAAAACAAGTTTATCTCCGACTTTTAACTTGAATGAATTTTTATTTTGAATTTTATCATTAACCCAAACGCAGTTTTTTTCTATCATCGAGGCTATTTGATTGCGACTTTGCTGAAGATTTTTAGCTAAAAAAATATCGAGCCTTGAAGGTTCATCAACCAAAAAAGTTTGCATTTTTTCCTTATAAAATTTTATATAATTTAGAGTTTTATTTTATAATTATATTTTAATACTACAAATTGAAGGCAAATTTTGTTTATACCTGATAGAAGAATTTTAACACATTTTGATTATATGCAACCTATTTTGTTTGTACCTATTATTTTAATTTCGTTTTTTTTAATCTTTGAAGCCAATGCTTTTTTAGCCGAAAAACAATTTGTCTATGCCTGTGTAGGAATTGCCGCATTTAGCGTATTCTTTTTATTGCCTATTCGCAAACTGATGTGGCTTATACCCATAGCTTATTGGGTCAATATCTTTTTGCTTTTAAGTACAGATATTTTTGGTGTTGAAAAGTTGGGTGCTAAAAGATGGCTTGAAATTCCTTTTACTCATTTTACCATCCAGCCCTCTGAAATTTTTAAACCTAGTTTTATTTTAATGCTTGCTTATCTCATCTATCAAGATCCACCGCCTAAAAATGGCTATAAACTAAAACAATTTCTAAAGCTTAGTTTTTTTATCATTTTGCCTTTTTTATTGATCGCTCAAGAGCCTGATTTAGGAAGTGCTATGGTGCTTTTAATCGTAGGTTTTGGTGTGCTTTTTATCATGGGTGTGCATTATAAAATTTGGCTTAGTATCATCATCGCCATCGGTATAAGCTCTCCCATCATTTATACGCATTTGTTAAAGCCCTACCAAAAACAAAGAATTCATGATTTTATCTCCGAAAAACCAAGCTATCAAGTCGCACAATCCATGATAGCCATAGGCAATGGCGGCCTTATAGGAAAATCTCAAGATGAAGCTACACAAACGCATTTTAACTTTTTGCCTATCTCTACAAGTGATTTTATCTTTGCATATCTTATAGAAAGATTTGGCTTTTTGGGGGGATTTGTATTGATTTTACTTTATACTCTACTCATCTTTCATTTACTAAGCTTAAATCAAAAGCTTAAGGATGATTATTTTGCTAGAGTTGCTATAAACTGCGTAGCATTGTTTATTTTTATTTATGCTGCGGTAAATATTTCGATGACTATAGGGTTTGCGCCTGTTGTTGGTATCCCTTTGCCTTTTTTTAGCTATGGTGGAAGTTCTTTTACGATTTTTATGATTTTCTTTGGAATTTTACAGCATTTGATTACCTTTAGATACTTTTGGGTAGACAATAAAAATAAATAAAATAATTTTAAGCAAAAATAAGATATAATTTTATCTTTAAAAATTAAGGCGGATTTATAGCTCAGTTGGTTAGAGCAACCGGCTCATAACCGGTTGGTCGCAGGTTCGAGTCCTGCTAAATCCACCATTACTTTAATTATTTCATATATAATCCAAAAACAAATCAAACTTATTCAATTAACAAATAATATTTTAAACAAATACTTTACTTATTTAACACTCCAAATCTAAAGTAGAATTTAATCTCTTTTTTTAAAAATTCTTTATGATAAAAATTTAATGATACATAACAACAATTAAAACTTCAATATAAAGTTTTCTAAAACAAAGCCACACTCATTGCAAAACTTAAACAAAACCCTGATGAAAAATTGCAGACTGTAAAAACCACTCAAAAAATCAAAATCACTTATTATAGATTAAAATAATATATCTACTCATTACTTAGCAATCAAAGAATAATGCAACAGGTAAAAATGGATAAATTTATAAAAGATGCAGGTTATATTAAAAAAACTTGAAGTAAATCAAACTCAGACGCTCTTAAATAGAAATAAAATAATGCTAAAATATTTTGTTTCTATATCAAATCAAGGAGAAGAGCAATGAAACATTTTATTTTTAGTGGGTTAATTGGTTGAGGCGCTTTGGCTTTTTTAGCAGGTTGTGGAGATGAAGCAAAAACAAGCGATTATTATAAAGCACACTTAGATGAGGCTAAAGCTAGAGTTGCAGAATGTAAAAAAATGGAGAAAATGAATGAAACTCAACAAAGGGATTGTTCTAATGCAAAATGGGCAGTTGAAATGCAAACCGACAATCGTGTTCCTTACGGAATTGGAAAAAATGAAAATTACAACAAAGACGCTCTTAAATGGAAATAAACTAGCGATTATTTTTTTAATTTTTCTTGCTCCAAATTTAGCTTTTGGGGTTGAAAGTGCAGAAGGCGTTTTAAGCATAATACACAATGGGCTTTTATCTTGAATGCCTCTTATTAAAACCGCTTGTTTATGGGTATTTTGGACTTTAGTTATTATTGATTTAGTTTAGACTTTTGACTTTGTTCTCTTTCTAAATTTCTTTATGGCAAATTAAGCTCGACCTATAGAGTTAATCCCTACTCCTGAAATTCAACACTCTCAAATCGTGGCTTATCCACAAAACAAGATTTTTCTTTTAAAAATAAAACCTCGACAACCCCTACAGGACCATTTCTATTTTTGCCGACTAAAATTTCAGCATTTTCTTGCATAGGATTAGGAATGAAATTTCTTTGATAAGGCTTGCCTTCGGCTTTCGCTTTATTTTCACGCTCTTTTTCATCTTGTTCCCTATAAACCTCATCACGATATACAAACAAAATCGTATCCGCATCCTGCTCTATAGCCCCACTTTCACGTAAATCACTCATCATAGGACGCTTGTTTGCACGCTGTTCTAAAGAACGATTGAGCTGTGAAAGCGCGATGATAGGCATATCAAGCTCCCTTGCTAAAAGCTTAAGCCCTCTTGAAATTTCGCTGACTTGCAAATGTCTATCATTAAAATTAGAATTACTCATCATAAGCCCTATATAGTCGATCACGCAAAGCCCTATACTTTCTTCTTGAGCCTTTAAGCGCCTTAAAATCGCTCTTACATCTGTAATAGTCGCATAACCACTATCATAGATAAATAATTTCTTTTTAGAATAATAATTGCAAGCATCGCCAATGCGTTCCCATTCGTTATCATTTAAATCCGCAGTCAAGATTTTTTGCAAAGGAATGGAAGTTTTTGCCGAAAGCATTCTTTGCATGATTTGAGCAGCAGGCATTTCAAGCGAAAACATCACCACTCCTTTATCCTGTCTTAAAACCTTTTCTATAAAATTTAAGCACAAAGTTGTTTTTCCCATACCTGGGCGCGCTGCGATGATGATAAGCTCCCCACCTTTAAAACCCTTAGTCATAGTATTTAGATCTTCAAATCCTGTATCAAGTCCTATCACGGATTTGTTTTCAAGGCTTTTTTGTTTTTTAAATTCTTCCAAAAGCTCGCTTAAGACTATTTCTATATCTTTGATATCGTTGGTGTTTACACGATTGGTGATGTTAAAAATTTCCTTGCCGATTTCATCAGAAATTTCACTGACTGCGCGATTATCATTGATCCTTGTTGGCAAAAGATGGGCAAAGCTTAAAAGCTGTCTTTTAATCGACTTTTCGCGAAGTTCATTGACATAAGCGGGAAGATCTATTATCGAAGGAGTTGCGATAATCTCGGTTAAAATTTGCTCGTCTATTTTTTTATGCTTTTTTAAAAAGCTAATCGATATAGGCTCTCCAGCATTCACGCAAGCAATAATAGCTTTAAAAACATCCTGATGAGCTTTAAGACTAAAATCCTTAGGTTCTATATCTCCTGCTATACTAGAATAAGCATCCTCACTCATAATACAACTACTTAAGATTGCACGTTCTAAATCCAAATCAAAATGCTCTTGCTGCACCTATTTTCCTTTTTTGAGTAAAATTTATTGAAAGATTTTATCTAAAAGAATCTAAAAATTCACATAAGCTTTTTATAAAAAATTAAAGTAATATTAGTTACAATAAAATTTCTAATTATAAAAACTATCAAGGAGTTTATCTTGAAAAAAACCTTATTTTCTTTTGCTTTGGCCTCTTTATTTGTAAGTCAAGCTTCATCCATAGAATTTCAAAGTGGTCTTAGCGGAAATTTAAGCCTAGGAGTAGGTGTAAGAGATGTTAAGAGCAATATCTCACCTCTAGCAAATAGTGACTATCTAAGCGGATACAATGCCGATAATTCTGATACAGCTGCTATCCCTTTTATAGGTCTTGAGCTTTATTATGGCAATTTAATCGATAATGATAGAGTATTTCTTAAAAACTACAACGGAAGGGATTTAAGCGGTATTGCTTTGGGTTATGAAAGAGCTTATTTAGAACGCTTTAGCACTTCTTTTTCTTTCATTTCATCTTTAAGAGAAAAAGCTTATGCTAATCCTTATTTTATAGGCAATCGTGAAGAAACCGATGTAAGTAAATACGGCTTTAGAATTTCACAACTTTATGAAAGTGATTTTGGAAAATTCAACGCTTCTTATGTTTTTGCAAAAAATAAATTAGATAAAGAAAGTATAGAATTTGCTTCTCTTAAACGAGAGGGAAATTATCATGAGTTAGAATTAAGCTATAATTATTCTTTATTAAATTTAGGCTTAAACTATGATTATAATGATGCCGATGGAAAGGCTCAAAGCTACTCAAGATATGGCTTTAAAATAGGAACACATCTGGTTTTTGCAAGAAATTATATCCTAACTCCAAGCCTAAGCTTAAATCAATACAAAGCAGATGGCACCGATCCTATTTTTAACCAAAAACAAGATGGTAGCATTACAAAATTCAATCTCAAGCTCGTAAAAAATCAATTCTTAGGCTATAACTCACTTTATGGTTTTACAAATTATGGCTTAGAAAAAAGAAATAGCGATATAGATTTTTACGATGAAACATATCACATCTTACTTACAGGTGTAGGATATAAATTCTAAAATCAATCCAAAGAAACTATCCTTATAAAAACGATAGTTTCTTAAAGACTTTTCTAACAAAAATACAAGCTAAAACCAAAACACAAAATTCAGCAAAAAATGGACTAAGCCACACTCCTTTTAAGCCCATGATAGAAGATAAAATCAAAAGAAAACATAAAGGAATAAAAAGATTTTGACTCAAGCTTAAAATCAAAGAAAAACTCGCTTTATTGCTCGCTGTTAAAAAAGAACCACTTAAAACATTAAACCACGCAAAAAGATAATTAAAAGAAAACAACATCAAAGCCATATAAGCAAAAATGATAAATTCTTGATCATTTTCTTGAGTAAATAATCCTACTAAATCCTTACCCAAAACAAATATCATTGCAACAGACAATAAAGATAAAATCGCACCTGCAAAAAACATTACCTTTAAAATATCTTTAATCCTTGAAAAATCTTTTTTAGCATAATTATAACTTAATGCAGGTTGCATCGCATCACCCATAGCGATAATAAGCATAATGATAAAATTATCAATATACGAAACGATAGAAAAAGCGGCAACTGCTTGAGTGCCTGAAATTTTTAACAAAACTAAATTAGCAAATATACCATATAAAGAACCCGAGATATTGCCAAAAAATTCACTGCTTCCATTATAAACTATGTTTTTAAAAATCTTCATATTCATATACAAACTTGAAAATTTAAGCTCTAAATTCTGAAATAAAAAAGGAAAAATTCCAAAAATACCGCCTAGCATAAGCCCCAAGCAAGTCGCAAGAGCTGCTGAAAACAAGCCCCAACCCAACACAACGATGAAAATATAATCAAGCACTATATTACTCAATGCTATAATCACATTCATTGTCATACTATAAGTTGTTTTTCCGCAAATTCTAAGATAATTATCCAAAGCAAAAGAACACATAGTAAAGGGGGCGAACAAAGCAAATACAAGCATACACTCTTTTGCCATTGATTTGATATCTTCATTTACATCTAAAAAATCGATCAAAACAGGACTTAAAAGATATTCTAAAATACCTACCAAGCATGAAATAAGGAAGATAATTAACATACTAGAACTAAAGATTTTTCTAGCTAAATGTTTCTTCCCAAGTCCTAAATGCATAGAAATTTGCACAGCTGAACCAATGGCTATCATATCAGCCAAAGCAAAAGATATCATAATAAAAGGAATAATCAAGGCCAAAGCTGCTAAAGCGTCATTTCCTAGATATTTTCCAACAAAAATTCCATCAACAATATAATAAAAAGAAATAAATGCCATGCTTATTACATTAGGCACAGCACATTTAACAAAAAGCCTAAAAGGGCTTAAGGTGCTAAAAATATTTGACATAAAAAATCCTTTAAAATATTTAACAATACAAATATCTTAAAAGGAGCTAATAGAGTGTTTGAAGTCCTAGTATGTAGAAAGCTAAGCGATAGGTTTCTATCGGTATGATTTTTTTATTGTTTTTATCTTGTGTTTGCATGATAATATTTAAAAATTAAAATATAATAAAGAAATTATAATATTGAAAGTTTAATAAGTCAAATTCAGCCCAAGGGCCAAATTTGATTAAATTACGGCAAGTATCTTTACAGCGTCATTTAAGCCTGTTACTATGCTTGCGCCATTTTTAGTTGCGATATCCCCTGCTACGAAAATACCTTTTACATTGCTTTGTTTATTTTCATCCATTAAAGGAACTCCTTTATCATCGACATTGATTCCGCATTTTTGTAAAAAATCAAGAGGAGTAGAACCACCGATAGCATAAATGATTCTATCATAAGTCTCGTTGCTGCCATCGTTAAATTTCACCTTAGCTTTACCATTATCATCCTCAAGTTCTTCTATATCTATACCGAGTTTTAATTCTACTTTGCCTGAATTTCCAGCTTCGTGAATATCTTTAAGATTGATATCGTTTAATCTTGTAAATTCTTTCTTGCGATAACAAAGGCTTACTTTATTAGAATTAGCTAAATCTACTGCGTACTCTGCAGCTGAATTTCCGCCTCCTACAACAAGGATTTTTTCATCACCTAAAACAGAATTAGCATTGAAATTAATAATCTTTGTTAAAGTTATAGGAAGTTTATAATCAGGCTTATTAGGCTTACCCATTCTACCTATAGCTACGATGATATTTTTACACTCATAAACACCCTTGCCTGTACTTACTAAAAATACTCCATTTTCATTTTTCACACTCTCTACCTCAGAGCCAAACTCAACTTCTATTTTATGCTCATTTAAAGCATTTTGAAAAGTCTCTATAGTGCTTTCTTTGGTTCCATCTTGAAAAGGAACATGTCCGTGATTTGTGCCTTCACAACCCTTATAAGCCATATCAACCCTTTTGCCATCTTTATAAAACTGCATCAAAGTTTGACAAATATTGTTTGATTTTTCTAATACCAAAACTTCTTTATTTTTAAGCTTAGCTTCAACCGCACAACCAATTCCTGTCGGCCCTGCACCTACTACAATTAAATCTACTTTTTTCATTCAAATTTACCTTTCAATTCTAAATTTTTTTGTATAATTTATCAAGTTTTTTGTAAATAAAGGATTAAAAATGCGAAATTTACTTGAAAATATTAAGAAAAATTCTCAAAAACTGCTCAATTTAACTCCCAAGGATAAAGAAAATATTATATTGAAATTAGCTTGTGCTTTAAGAGAGAATTTTAAAATCATATTAGAAGCCAATGAAAAAGACATGACAAATTTTACCAAAAGCGGAGCAATGCGAGATAGACTTTTACTAGATAAAAAACGCATTTTTTCTCTTTGTGATGCTTTGGAAAAGATTGCTTATTTAGAAGATCCTATAGGTAAAATTTCTAAAGGCTGGGTTAATTATGCGGGCTTAAAGATAGAAAAAATCAGCATTCCTATAGGATTAATCAGTGTGATTTATGAAGCAAGACCAAGCCTAAGTGCTGAAATCATCGCTTTAATGATAAAAAGCTCCAATGCTTGCGTACTTAAAGGAGGCAGTGAGGCAAAATTTACAAATTCGGCCATATTTGATCTTGTTTATAAAGTGTTAGAAAAGTTTAATTTGCAAGATTGTTTTGCTATGTTTTATGAAAGAAATGAAATCATGCAAATTTTAGCTTTTGATGATTTGGTTGATGTGATCATCCCTCGTGGAAGTTCAAACATGATACAAGAAATTGCTAGTCATACAAAAATTCCACTCATTAAACAAGATAAAGGCTTATGTCATGCTTTTGTGGATGAGAGTGCAAATTTAAATATGGCTTTAGAAATCATCCTTAATGCAAAATGCCAAAGAGTAAGCGTTTGTAATGCTCTAGAAACCCTTTTAATCCATGAAAAAATTGCTAAAGATTTTATAAAGCTTTTAATCCCTGAATTTGAAAAATTTAAGGTAAAAATTCACGCACATGAAAATATCTTAGAACATTTTAAAAACTCAAAATTAGAAATTTCAAAGGCTGATGAAAGCACTTTTGATACAGAATGGCTTGATTATGCTATCAGTATAAAATCGGTAAAAGATTGTGATGAGGCTATAGAGCATATCAACCAACACAGCTCTTTACACTCTGAAACCATAATCTCAAACAATGCTTTAAACATAGGCAAATTTCAACGCCTTCTACGCTCATCTTGTATTTATGTCAATGCCTCGACTCGTTTTAGTGATGGGGGTGAATTTGGCTTTGGTGGAGAGGTAGGAATTTCCACAAGCAAACTTCATGCAAGAGGTCCTATGGGAGTTGAAGATATTTGCACCTATAAATACTTAATCAGTGGAGAAGGACAGATAAGAAAATGAGTAAAAGAAAAATTTTAAAACAACAATGTAAAGAAATCATACAACTTAATCCAACCGAAAGAGTTTGGCAAATGCCTTTTTTCTTTGCCTTAGCAGTTGGATTTGCGCTTAGTATTGCTGCATATTATGATCGTATGGACTTAGGATTAATTGCTATAATAGGAATCATGGCTTTTGTTTATACAACCAATACACCTATGTATCATAGAATGGCTGTTACAATGTGCTGCTCTTTTGGTTTGTGTTTGTCTTTTTTAATAGGACTTTGCACGCATTTTTTTCCTGCATTCTCTCCGCTTGTAGTTGGCTTAGTAGCTATGGCTAGCTCTATTTTGATACGCTATTATAATATAGGCGCGCAGGATATTTTTTCTTCGTTTTTTCCTGTTTACTAGCTTCATTTTTTCCTTTTCCGCCAAAAGATTATATTTTTCTAGTGGGACTAATCTGTATAGGCGGTATCATTGCTAATATAACTGCTTTTTTATACTCTGTATCTGTCATTTATATTTTTAAAAATTCTCCACCCAAACCCGTTTTAAAAAATGGAAATTTAGGTTTTGATGTTATCTTTGTGGATTCTATAATTATTGCTTTTTTTGTTGGCTTTGCTGTGTTTTTAGGAACATTTTTAGAACTTGATCGAAGTTATTGGGTCGCAGTTAGCACAACGGTTATCTTACAAGGGACTAATTTAAATTCAGTTTGGATAAAACAACTTCAACGCATTCTTGGAACAACAGTTGGAATTTTATTTGCATGGTGGCTTTTAAGAATTAAATTCACTCCTTTAGAATTTATCTTTTTAATGATGTTTTTAGCCTTTATAATTGAATTTTTAGTAGTTAGAAACTATGCCTTAGCTGTCATTTTTCTTACACCTTATGTGACCTATCTGGCCGAGGCGGCTTCTTTTGGAAACTTAAGTGTTGATATGTTAATACACGCTCGCTTACAAGATATTATCATAGGCAGTCTTTTAGGACTTTTAGGAGGTTTTGTTATTCATAGGGCTTATTTAAGAAAATATTTTAAATACATTGCAAAATACATTTTTAGAGTAAAATTGACAAGTAAATAATTCTTTAAATTCAGCTTTTAAGCTTGCATGCATTAAAAGCTGAAATAATATATTTTAAAATCTTACATAAATATCTTAATTTACACAAACTTGCTGAATTTGATATTTATTTTTTGCGATAAAATCAAACGCGCTTAAAAAAATCTGTACGCGTAAAAATTTTATTTATTAGCTCTTTCGATATATTCTCCGCGCACTGTATCAACGCGTATAACTTCACCCTCTAAAACATGGAAAGGAATTTGCACAACTGCACCTGTTTCAAGTGTAGCAGGTTTTTTGTTTGAACCTTGAGTATCGCCTTTAAAATTTGGAGCTGTTTCTACAATCTTAAGTTCTACAACTTGCGGAACTTCCACGCCAATAGCCTTGCCGTTGTGAAAAAGTACATCCACCATCATACCATCAAGCATCCATTTTTTTGCTTCGCCTACATCTTCATCACTGATTGCAACTTGCTCATAAGATTCTGTATCCATAAATTGACAATTTTCTCCATCATCATAAAGATACTGCATAGTTTTTTCTTCCAAATTTGGAGCTTCGCATTTATCTCCTGCGTGAAAAGTTTTTTCTAAAACCTTACCATCAATAAAAGATTTGATTTTTATACGCACAAAAGCAGGACCTTTTCCTGGTTTTACATGTTGATATTCAACTATTTTAAAAGGAATTCCATCGATTTCGATTTTAAGCCCTTTTTTTAAATCACCCATTGAATAAGATGCCATAATTTTCCTTTTATATTAAAAATAAATTATAATTCTAACAAAAATTATTTGATATCACAATATAATTGATAATAAAATAAGCATTTTTTTGTTAGAATTTAGCTTTAAAGCATAGTAAATGCTCGCTTCTTTAAAAAAAGAAGAGGAAAGTCCGAGCTGCAAAAGACAAACATTCCATCTAACAGATGGCTAGGGCGACCTAAGGGACAGTGCAACAGAAAGAAAACTACCACAAAAGTGGAAAAGGTGAAACGGTGAGGTAAAAGCTTACCAGCGATTTTGGCAACAATTTCGGCTATGTAAACCCAATGTGCAGCAAGAAGGGATGGTTAAGGTCTTTGTTTTAACCCTTCGCTTGATTTTGTTTGCGAAAACAAAACTAGATAAATGAGCATTCTAGACAGAACTCGGCTTATCGCTATGCTTTTTTAAGATTTAAAATATGTCAACGCTTTTTGAATTTTTTGAATTTCAACAGCTTTTGTTTTTTTCTTTTGTTCAATCAGTATAACAGCTTCTTGCAAAAGAGCTTGAACTTGATAAAATACATCATTTGCATTTTCTTTTAAAAAATCTTCTGAAGGCGATTCTTTGGCTAAATTTTTAATAAAAGCTTTCATATCAAGTTCATCAAGTAAATTTTCAAGTTTATTGACATCTTCTTGGATTAATGCAAGTTTAAAATCACTGAGCCACTGTTTCATTGTTATGCACTTCTCTCCAAGCTTCTAGCAAACCTTTGGTTACATTTATAACTTCATTGATTCTATCTTCGTTATTTTCTAAATTTGCCAAAGATAAAAGCTGAATTTCTCTTGTGTAAAGACCACTAAGATAATGAGCCACTTCTCCGCCTTTTTCATAGTTTAAAGTATTAATAAGCTCTATAAAAATAGCCGTAGTTCTTTTTACAAAATACACTCTTTGTTCTATATCTTCATTTCTTATGGCTACTTTAGCTCTTGCACAAAAACGCAAAATTCCCTCATAAAGCATTTCAATAAGTTTTTGCGGAGACTCTATCCCCACTTGATTTTGAGAATAAGCATTATAGGCTAAATTATTTTGCATCTTTTTTATCCTTAATTATTAGAATTGTTTGCCGCATTAATCATATTAGTCACAGTATTTAGCTGTTGATTGAGTTTATTTAAAATACTCTCATATTGCAACCATTGATTCGCCATTGTATCGTATCTTGTATCAATCATAGCCTGAGTTGAGTCTTTAGAGGTATTTAATGATTTAATATCATTTGTCAAACTCTCATCATATTTTGTAATTGAACCATCTTTTCCAGTCATCTCTTGCAACGTGGCTTTTAATTTTGAAAAAATACCTTTACCTTCTATAGGCTTAGAGGTTATATTTACATCAGACAAACCTAATTCCTTGAGAATGCTAGCATTTCCTTTGATTGAAAAATCCGAACTACCATCTCCACTAAAATTCAACCTAAACCCTGTAACATTGTTTTGATTATAGGATTCAACCTTAACTTTTAAGCCTTCAATACCTTTACTGTTTATATGATTAGCTAAATTTTGAAGCAATTCTTCCTCTGTTTTCCCTGTTAATTTAAAATTAGTACCATCAGAATTTTTAGATAAATCATATGTTTGATTATTAAAAACTATAGTAAAATCTCCTGGTTTAAATTCTAAACCATTGGAATTAAGATATTTACTTAAACTTCCTGTCTTAATTACCTCTCCTGTGTGATTAATGTCTTCGTATTTAGTAATATTTGAAAAAAAACTTTCAGTAGAGTCTGGATCTTCTTTAACTTTTTGTTCAAATTTAGAAGAATTAAAACTCAAAGTGCCTGCATCATTTAAACTTAAGCCAAAATCCTGCATAGAAAGCATAACCTTAGTGTTCACTTTATTACCATTTGCATCTTCAGTAGTTCCATCAACAACTTGAGAATCAAACAAATCAGCAAGAATGCTTGAGCGTATTGAATTTACTTCACTGATGCCTTGTAAAGTTCCTTTTGTTCCAGTTTCACTATTATAGTCAGTTGCAGCATTAAGATTGGTTACTAAATCATTATAAGCATCCACCAAATCTTGCATGGCTTTTGTCACGCCTTCAAAATCTTGCTGTACATCAAAATTAATTTCACCTGTTTTATTTAAAGTTAAAGTCATTCCTACACCAAGATCGGTAACAGTATTACTTGATCTAAACATCTTAATACCATCAAGTGTAAATTCTGCATTTTGCGCAGTTTGGATATGCAAAGAAGTATCCTTAATACCATAACCTTTTTTATCCTTAGCTGGATCAATAGAAGCCGATACATCTAATCCCCATCCAAGATCGTCGAATATTTTTTCTGCATTTGTATCTTTTTGATATTTACCATTCGAATCTTTTTTTCCCGCATAGAAACTTATCGCACTGTCTTCGCCTGTTTCTTTACTGGTTAAAGTTAAGCGGTAAGGAGTGCCTTTCTCTCCTGTGTTTACAATCTTAGCAACAATCTCTCCTCCACTAGCTTCATTAATTTTATCAGCTAAATCTCTATAGGTTGTGTTTTTATCTACCGTAACAGTATATTCTTTGCCATTTGAAAAAAAAGTAAGATCGGCAGTTCCATTTAATTGTGCATTAACAAAACCACCGTCATTTACTAATCCTTTACTTTGATACACATCTTTTTGTGCAAGTTGAGTAACATTGATATTCATGCTTTGTAAAGCAACACCCGAATTAACCGTAAGACTTGCTGGAGGATTATCGCTAATACTTCCTACAACTTTTCTTTTCGCAAAAACCGTAGCATCGGCTAATGATGAAACAGCCGTCTGAAAACTTAGTAATTTAGTTTTGATTTCTGTTAAATCTTTTTGTTTGGTTGTATTTTCTTCAATTTTTTTAGTATAAGGATCAATACGAGCTTTTTGCTCTGCTTCTTTTAATTTATCTATAGTATCTTGAGTTAAAACCCCAGAACCAAATCCTAAACTAGATAGACTACCAAATGCCATTTTTAACTCTCCTTATCAAATATCATTCCTATCACATCCCTAAAATACTCAGCTAATCTCATAGCTTCTTCACTAGGAATTTGACGGATTTCCCTTCCAGTGCTTTTTTCAGTCACGCTAATATACATAGAACCGATTTTATCACTATAACCAAAACGAACATTGGTATCTAGAGAATCCATTTGCTCATTTAACTTTTTTGTAATATCAGCCAACTTTTCACTCACACCTCGTTGCTGTCCATCATCGCCTTCTTGGCCTTGACTTCTATCGGTTTGAATGTTTAAACTAGCCTGTGTCTCACTTGTTCTTTGGCTAATGTTTGCCAAAGCTGTATCCATTTGCCCATTTGCCTTCGATATTTCCATTTTAAAATCCTTTTTAAAATTTCCTATTGCTAGTTAAAAGCTTATATCGACAAATTTATAAATTTATGAACACTTATAAAGAAAATTTTATTTTTCAATAATAAAAAAATAATAAGCAAAAACTGTGCCAAAATTTTAAAATAAATCTCAATTATCTTAAAAAATTTCAAATTTATTAAAAAGATCTGGATTATTTTCTAAAATATTACGCAAGATCAAATCTTCTATCACGCTTTTAGTGCAATCTGTTTGCTTAGGCCAAGCTCTTAAATAACCCTCAGCTTCACCTTTAGCACTTGCATCTACTCCAAGTCTTTCTTCTTTGATAAAAATATCTCTTTTAGCATCTATATTATTTACCACACGCCAAACAAGCATATAAGAATTTTCAAGCTTATTTTCAGCATCTAAAAACACTAAAATCCTAAAATGTTTTTTAAATTCTAAAAGTTTGTCAAAACTTTGTTCGATTTTTTCTTTTTTATCAAGCAAAATACAAACTATAGGACTTTTACTTTCTTTATAAAATTGCTTTAAATTTAAAAGTTCTACCTTAGTTTTAAAAAGTTCTAGTAATTTTTCATCTTCTAAAATTTCAAGCTCTTCAACTTGTATTTCTTCACAAGCATCAAGTCCTGCTTTACCCCCAAAACAAGAATTAGGTGAAGCATGATCTAATTGATCACAAATTCCTTCTGAAATTAAAATTTTCTTTGTATTAAAACGATCTAACATATAAGGAATTAAAGCATCATAATCTTTCAAAGAAGGTGCATTTTTATCCACAAAAATTGCATGCTTAACAAAACTCATTTGCCCTACTCCCCAAAATGCATGCATAATTTGTTGCGCATGAGCGGGATATTTTGCATCGATTTTTGCTAAGATAAGATTATGAAAGACCCCATTTTCAGGCATATTATAATCAATTAAATCAGGTACTGAAGTTTGAAGCAAGGGTAAAAAAATTCTTTCAGTACCAAGCCCCATGATCTTATCTTCTAAAGGAGGCTTTCCTACAACCGTTGCTTGATAGATCGCATCTTTTTTAGCATAAATTTTTTCTACTTTCATCACAGGAAAAAGTTCAGCAGGAGTGTAAAAACCCGTATGATCTCCAAAAGGACCTTCGATTTTAAACTCTTCTAAATCCACATAACCTTCAATAACCACATCACTATCATAAGGTACAAAAATACCATTTTCACAAGGAGTAATTTTTGCAGGAGTTTTTTTAATAAAACCATAAAGTAAAAGTTCAAAAATTCCCTTAGGTAAAGGTGCTTGAGAACACCAAATATAAAGCGGATCTCCACCTATGGCTATACTTACAGGCATTTTTTTAAAACCAGCATTTTTGTATTCGTGATAAAAATTTGCCCCATCTTTATGAATTTGCCAATGTATTAAAAGTTCATTTTTATCACTCATTTGCAAACGATACATTCCAAGATTATTTTGAGTTTTATCTAAATTTTGTGTATAAACTTGCCCCATGGTAATAAATTTACCCGCATCATCTTCCCAAGTTTTTAGTATGGGAAGTTCTTCAAGTGAGTTTAAAATTTCATAATCATACAAGGCTTTATTTTTTTTCAGTCTTTTAGGAGGAATATTTTTAAAACTTAACAAATTCATAAAAAAATCCATTTTTGCTTTAAAACTCGTAGGAATATGAAGCTTGATGAGTTTTGAAATTTCTTCAGCCACCTCTTCATAATCACGTCCAAAAGCTAAATTTAAAGCCTTTTTATTGCAAAAAGTATTCATCAAAACAGGAAATTTATATTGTTTATTTAATTTTTTATCTATAGGATTTTTAAATAATAAAGCCTTCCCTTTTTCTCCTTTTTTAGCTTCTATATAGGCTAAATGAGCGATTTCAAGATCTACATCTACAGGTTCTTCAATTACCCTTAAAAGATCATTTTCTTTTAAAATTTGAATAAATTCTTTCATATCATACTCTCAGCTTTTTTTAAAAGTTCTTTAGCACCTTTAGCAATAAACTCCTTAGCCAAACTCTCTCCAAAGCCTTTAAAATCACTTTTTTTGATCATTCTTTTTTCTTTTAAAATTTCACTACCATCAGGCAATCCAAGTATAGCACGCACACAAATTTCATCTCCTAAGAGTTCTGCGTTAATACCTATAGGCACTTGACATCCTCCTTCTAAAGTAGAGATAAATTCTCTTTCTATGGTAGTTTCTATCAAAGCATTGTCATCATTTAAACATTTTAAAAATTTTAAAAATTTTTCATCATCTATACTTTCTATGCCTAAAGCTCCTTGGGATGCCGCTGGGATTAGCTCATCTTTGCTAAATGTATAAACAAAATTTACTTGTTTATCTAAATCCAAACGCTTAATACCTGCCATAGCTAAGATAATCGCATCAAAATCCCCATTTTTTAATTTTTCTATACGAGAATTTACATTGCCACGCAAAGAAATGATTTCCAAATCAGGTCTTAATAATAAAAGTTGCATTTTGCGTCTAAGACTTGTAGTGCCTATCTTTGCGCCTTTTGGCAAAGAAAGAAAATCTTTATAATTTTGACTCAACATCGCATCATTACTTTGTTCTCTTTTGCTAACTGCAGCCAAAACCAAGCCTTGCGGAAAGAAACTTGGCACATCTTTTAAACTATGCACAGCTAAATGCGCTTCATTTCTTAGCATACTTTCTTCTAGTTCTTTAGTAAAAAGTCCTTTACCACCTATTTTTGCTAGTGGGCTATCTAACAAAACATCTCCTTTGGTTTTAAAGCCTTCTAAGCGAACTGCTATGCCATGAGTTTTATTTAAAAAATCTGCTATAAATTCGCTTTGCCAAAGAGCTAATTGACTCTTTCTTGTAGCTATAACAAGCTCTTTCATTTTCTCTCCTCTATAATTTCAACATCGATAATTTCTTCATCAGAAGTGTTATTTTGTCTGTAGTTTCTTTTATATCTAGGCTTAGCAAAATTAAAAATCAAACCAAAACACAAAACAAAAAATCCAAAAATACTCGTTACTATTCCTGGAAAGATAAACAAAAAAGCCGCCATTACAAAAGCAAATTGAGTCAACATATCTTTAAAACCGCTTATACGAAATTCAAGCATATTTTTCCAAAAAATTCCGAGCAAAATTACTCCAAAAATCATACTAGCTAAAATAAAAATTAAAAAATTTCCCAAACCAAAAAATACAATAAATAAAATACTTGCAACAAGTTCTAGTAAAAAAAGCGGACTAAGGCTTAGCTTGTAATTCATTCTACACTCTTTTTAATAAAATCAAATACTTCTTTACTTGATATGATTTTTTTCTCTAGTGTTTTTCTATCTATAAATTCTAACTCATCTTTTTCTAAGCCCTTGCCTACAACTAAAGCATAAGGAAAGCCCATAAGCTCAAAATCATTCATCTTAACACCAAAACGCTCATTTCTATCATCAAGTAAAACTTCAATACCTGCATTGCTTAAATCCTCATAAAGCTTGGTAGCAAATTCCAAAGACTTCTCATCTTTGATATTTGAAATTATAATTTCAAGCGTAAAAGGAGCTAAGGTTTTATTCCAAATACAACCCTTTTCATCATGATTTGCCTCAATTGCTACTGCAAGTAAACGCGAAACCCCTATACCATAACATCCCATGTAAAAAGGCTTGCTTTTGCCATTTTCATCTAAGAAATTTGCATTCATAGCCTTAGAATATTTTTGCCCTAATTTAAAAATATGTCCTACTTCTATACCCTTGCTTAATTTTAATTTTGCTCCACATTTAGCACAGCAATCATTTTCTTTAACCTCTGCTAAATCCTTAAAGCGATCTTTGTTTAAATTAACTACATCAATGCCTATTAAATGATAATCTTTTTCATTTGCTCCCATTATCATTTGTTTTTCGCCTTCAAGCTCTTTATCCAAATAAAAATCAACATTTTTCAAACCCACAAAGCCTATAAAACCTGCAACCAATCCCGCTTTTTCTAATTCTTCTTCGCTCGCATCCACAAGCTCAAGAGCATTGCAAGCGTTTTGAGCCTTAACCTCTTGCAAATCATCACTTCCTCTTATAAAAAACACAACTAATTTGCTTTCATTTTCATAAATAGCTTTTTTTACCACTGCTTTAATCGTATAAAAAGCATTAATTTTAAAAAATTGTGCTAAAGAATCTATAGTTTTAATATTTGGAGTGTGAAATTTACTTGCATAATTTGCTTCAGGACGCTCTTCATCACAAGTTTTATTGGCTCTAACTGCAGCTTCAACATTTGCAGCATAATCACAATTTTCACAAATTAAAATATCATCCTCACCATTTTTTGCCAAAACCATAAATTCCTTAGAACCACTTCCACCAATAGCCCCACTATCAGCTTCAACTGCTCTAAAATCAAGCCCCATTCTTTGTAAAATTTGAGAATAAGTTTTATACATAAGCTCAAACTCACGCCCTAAATCTTCTTCATTAGCATGAAAACTATATCCATCTTTCATTAGAAATTCACGACATCTTAAAAGCCCAAATCTAGGCCTTGCTTCATCACGAAATTTAAGTCCAATTTGATATAAATGCAAAGGAAGTTGTTTATAGCTTGTGATTTTGTTTTTTACCAAAGAAAGCATAGCCTCTTCATGTGTTGGACCTAAAACAAATTCATTTTCTTTTCTGTCTTTAAAACGCAAAAGTTCTTTTCCAAAAACATTATAACGCCCACTTTCTTGCCACAAACTTGCAGGAGTGATAAAACTAAGATTTACTTCTTGTGCTCCAGCCTTATCCATTTCTTCTTTAACTATATTTTTAATCTTGTCTAAAACTCTTTTTCCCAAAGGTAAAAAATTATAAAGCCCACTACCAATTTGCTCAACAAAGCCAGCGCGTGTTAAAAAAATATGGCTCGGTAAAGTCGCATCTTTTGGAGCCTCTTTAAGACTTGGTGCATATAATTTACTAAATTTCATCATTATTCTCCATATTAAATTCGCATGTGTATTGATTTAAACCTTCAAGATTATTTTCCAAATCAAAAATATAACGCATAGCATTAATCACTGTATCACTTTGCATTTTACCTTGCAAATGTTTCAAATTCATAGTTGGAGTATGCAAGAAAGCTTTAAAAACTTGATGGATTAATTTTCTTGCCTCTTCTTCATCAGAATGTTTTAAATATCCTTTATCTAAAGCGATTTGAAGCTGTTTGTTGGCACATTCTTTTGCTTGCAAGCGAATCGCTTTTATAATAGGAGTTAAAGCTAAATCATTTAAATATCTAAAAAATTCTGCTGTCTCACGCCCGATGATACCATACGCCATACGCGCTTCTTGTTCTCTTAAGGCTAAATTTTTTCGCACAACAACTTCAAGATCATCGACCGCAAAAACTGATATTTTTTCATTTTCACTAATATCAATATCTCGTGGCACAGCAATATCAAAAAAATATCTCTTATGAGAGACCTCATCGATTAAAGAATTTGCAATAATAGCATTTGGGGCATTGGTAGCTGAGAAAAAAAGTTCATACTCATCAAGATATTTTTTTAAATTATTTAAGCTATCGCACTCGCTTAAAACACCCAATCTCTCACAAAGGATACGAGCCTTTTCCATATCCCTGTTTAACACTATAACTCTAGCTCCAGCAGTGATTAAATGCTTGGCTGCAAGCTCTCCCATCTCACCCGCACCTATAACTATAGCACTTTTTCCATCTAAAGGCAAAAGTTCTTTAGCCTTAGCTACTGCTACACTAGCGACTGAAATAGGATTTTTTGAAATTTGGGTTTCATTACGAACCTTAGCTGCGCATTTAAATGCACTGTGAATTGCCCTTGAAAGATGTACCGCGCAAAAATTATTTTTTAAAGCAAAAGCAAAAGCATCTTTTAATTGCCCTGCGATTTGTGTTTCTCCAACAACCAAACTATCAAGTGAGCTTGCAACCGAAAAAAGATGATGAATAGCTCCGCTATCTTCAAAAATATCAGCTTTTTGAACTAAGCTTTCTTTATCTACATTGCATAATAAAGCTAAGGATTTAATAATATATTCTGCACAAGCTTCTTTTACATAAGCTACTATTTCTACACGATTACAAGTGCTTATAACCAAACATTCTTCAATATTTTCATGAATGCTTAGCAATCTCAAAAACTCGTTTTTTTTTGCTTCATCTGAAAAACTCAATCTCTCCCTTAAAGAAAGATCTGTATTTTTATGAGTAAAAGATATGCAATAATACATTAAAAATCCCTATCTATCATAGCTTGAATTATATCTTGAAGTTTTTCATTGGAAAAATCTTTTATAGCTAGTGCTGCTTGGTGGGCATATTCTTTAGCCTCCAATATAGCTTTATTTAAAGCTTTTGTTTCTTCAAATTTGGTTTGTATCCAAATTTTTTCATCATTGTTTAAATCTTTTTGAAATAAATTCTTTAATTGAGCCCTATCCTCATTATTTAAATTTTCATAAAGATAAATATAAGGCAAAGTGGTTTTACCCTCTTTAAAATCATTCATAGCAGGTTTTCCAAGGGTTTTTTCATCGCCCTTAATGTCTAAAATATCATCAATCATTTGAAATGCAAGACCTAAATTTTTGCCATATTCTCCAAAAGCTTTTTCATCTAAATTTGCCAAAATAGCCCCACACCTTGCACTTGCTTCGATTAAAACTGCGGTTTTATTATAAATCATCTTTAGATATTTATCTTTATCCGCATTAAAACTTTTGCTAAGCTCAACATCCATAAGCTCGCCTACAGCAAGCTTAACAACCGCATCTGAAATAATACTTGCAAAACAAGCATCTAGTTGGCTCAATTCATAAAAAGCTTTTGAATATAAAATATCTCCAAGCATAAGGGCGTTTTTTGTACCAAATTCGGCATTAACAGACTTTGCACCACGTCTTAATTTGCTTTCATCTATGATATCATCATGCAACAAACTTGCTAAATGTATAAGTTCTATTGCGGCACAAATTTTATAAGAATTTGCATTTTCTCCTGCGATTGCTAAAAGTAGCTTTGAACGCAATTTTTTGCCTGATTTGGTATTAGCAAGCATAGTTAAAATAGGTTCATAATCAAGCTCTTGCAAATATTGTTTTATCAAATCATCTATTGGCTGCACCCTATATCCTTTAAATTTAGTTTGTGGTATTTTCTCGTTGTATCAATGGTTCTACTTGAGGCTCATTAAAATCTATCATAGGCACTACTTGATTATTTTGAGGCGGATTTGTTAATTGCATTTTTCTTGGATCAAGAAATTTCACTTCAAGTCTAGAATCCTTATCTTCTATATACACAGTAAAAATTGCCTCACCTTTTTTGTATTCGCTAAATTCTAAAATAAGCCTTGCTCTATCAATATGTGGATTTTTATAATCAGGAATTAAAGTTTGGGTTACCCAGTCCAAATTTCTTCTTAAACTCATCACAAATTGACGCGGATATTTACGAAATTTAGAATGAACGACTATATTGGTATTATCAAACAAAGTCCAATAAAAATCAAAATTTTGAACCCCATTATCATAACCAAGCTCTTTAATCTCCACGCTAGCTCTCTCGTCTTTTTTAAGTGTAAATTTATATGTATAATCAAAAACAGGAGCAGCATTTAAAACAATGCAATTTGCCATCAAAGTAAAAAAAACCAAAAGCCTAATGCTCATTAGCCCTCATGTCCTAAAATTTTAGCACCTAATTCTATAAAAAGATCGTTTTGCCTTTCTTGAATAAAATCTCCATTTTCAAGTATAAAGCTTTTCATATCCATTTCATTAAAACCTTGTTTTTCTAAAAGCTCGATCATAGCAATATGATCAGCAAAAAAGTTTTCAAATACTTTTTCTAAAGCTCCTAAATTTCCATTTTGTATAATTTCTATAAATTTTTCCTTAGGAGTTTTATTAAACATTTCGTCAAAAATATCCATTGAATTTCCTTAATAAATATGTTTTTGATTATAAAATTTTAATCGTTAAAAGTAGCTAAATTAAAAAATGAAAAAGTTTAAAAATTTATTTCAAGAAGCAATAAATTTGGGAATAAACCCAAATTTATTTAAGAATGAGCTTTGGTTTCTTGTGCATATTTAACACCCAAATCAAAAGCTTTAGAATTTGCATCTCTTGTTTTAGCTGGAACCATATGAAGCATCGTTTCTTTAAGAATATCCAAATCAATACATTTACTCATATAAGCAGCTATGGCTAGTGCAACAACTGATTGAGTAGCTACATTACCTACCTCATCTTTAGCTATAGTAATGATAGGAATTTCAAAAATTTGCCATTTTTTATAATCTTCGCTTTCAGGATGAACCAAATTTGGTTCTACAACTATGATGCCACCCTCTTTTACTCCACCACGAAAACCTTTATAACCCTTATCTGCAGTTGAAAGCATAAAGTCTACTTCGCCCTCTACCGCATAAGGAAAAAGAATTTCTTTATCATCGATGATAATATCAACCTTAGTCGGACCTCCACGCACTTGGGAAGTATAAGTTGAAGCTTTAAAGGCTTGACGACCTTCTTTAATCGCTGCTTCAGCTAAAATTTCTCCTGCGGTGATAACACCTTGACCACCCTCACCACCAAATCTTAATTGATATTTCATTTTAAGGCTCCTAAATCAACCATTCTTTTTTCTTTGGCTGCACGACGCACTTCTTCATAAGCATGACAATATTCTGGCTGCGTGCTATCTTCATATAAAACACCTGTTGGGAATTTATCTTTTCTTTCTTCAAAATCCATACTTTCAAATTTAGACTTATCCACAACACGATTTTTAATCCAATCAAGCATAGCCACTGCTTCACCCATTTTATTTTTTCTACCTAGGTTAATATGACAATTTGAGAAAACATCAACAAAGCTATAACCTTTGTGTGCTAAAGCTTTATAAATTAAATTTTCTAATTTATTTGCCTCAATAACATTTCCTCTTGCCACGAAAGAAGCTCCAGCAGCTTTAGTTAATTCGCAAGCATCAAAATTTGGATCGATATTTCCAAATTGTGCAGTTACTGTATAAAAACCTTTTGGAGTAGTTGGAGAAGTTTGAGAATTAGTAAGCCCATAAATAAAATTGTTGATTACAATATGAGTTAAATCTATATTTCTACGACATCCATGTATAGTATGATTTCCACCAATTGCTAAAGTATCACCATCGCCACTTACTACAATAACATGTTTGCTAGGATTGGCTAGTTTTATGCCTGTTGCATAAGCAATAGCTCTACCATGAGTAGTGTGCACGGTATTGCAATTTACATAAGAGCTCATTCTACCGCTACATCCTATACCTGAAACAAGACAAACATCATCCATATTCCAACCCAGCTTTTCTATCGCGCGGATAATACATTTTAAAACTACACCATCGCCACAACCCCAACACCATTGAGTAGGAAGTTTATCAGTTCTTAAATATTCATCATAATTAAACGCCATTTTATATATTCTCCTTTACTTTAGCAATGATTTCGCTAGGTGTTATAGGACGACCATTTGCACGATGTAAGCTAATAAAATCACGACGAGAACTTACTCTTTCAATCTCCTCAAGATACTGTCCCATATTTAATTCGCTTACCATTACCTTTTTAAATTTGCTTGCCACTTCAGCAATTTTCTTTTCAGCTACAGGATAAAGTGTGATAGGGCGGAAAAGTCCTACCTTAATACCCTCTTCTCTGAGCCTATTGATAGCTTCTTTAGCAGAACGACTTACGCTTCCGTAAGCTATGATTAAAAATTCAGCATCATCAAGCATATATTCTTCATAAGTACAAATATCATCTTGGTTGTTTTTAATTTTACCTATAAGTCTTTCCATGTTTTTCTTAACTATAGCGCCATCTTCTGTTGGAAAACCTATATCTCCATGATGAAGTCCGGTTACATGATAGCGATAGCCAGTAAAAAATGGATTGAGTGTTGCAGGTTCATTTTCGCCCGCTGCATAAGGTTTATAATCTTTTTTATCGCCTGTGAATTTTTTACGATTAATAATTTCTATATCTTTTAAATCAGGCAATACCGCTTTACCATTCATATGCCCTACAGTTTCATCCATAAGTAAAAATACAGGAGTCATATACTTTTCAGCCAAATTAAACGCTCTTATGGTTTCTGTATAAGCTTCTTCTAAACTCGCTGGTGCGATAGCCACACTAGCAAAATCCCCATGAGTAGGTGCTTTTGCTTGAAATAAATCCCCTTGAGCCACCCTTGTTGGAAGACCTGTTGAAGGACCACCACGCATAACATTTACAATAACAAGTGGAATTTCAGCGATAAAAGCAAGACCGATTTGCTCTGCTTTAAGCGAAATTCCAGGACCACTACTTGCGGTCATTGATTTTACGCCACTCATAGCAGCACCAATAGTCACACTTACACCCGAAATTTCATCTTCCATTTGTATAAAAGTTCCATCATTTGCAGGAAGCATATGGCTTAATTCATGTGCAATTTCAGAACTTGGTGTAATAGGATAACCTCCAAAAAATTTACATCCACAATCAATTGCTGCTTTTGCAATCAAAACATTACCTGTTGCTATAACTTCTCTCATTGTCTTTCCTATGCTAATTTTTTATATTTATTATTTTTTACTGCTACGGCTCTGTCTTTAGCTTCCGGAGTCAGTTTGGCAAATTTAAATTCATCTCTTTTTGCCACCATAATAGCAAAATCTGGACAATGTGTTTCACACTCAGTACAACCTATACAGGACTCAGGATGTACAACCTCTATCATTTGTCCCAAAACCGCATGAACATCATCGCGCATAGCTAAAACCCCTGCAGGGCAATAGCTAACGCAGATATTGCAAGCTTTACATCTATGCTCATCTACCCAAACAGGGGTATCTTTTGGAGCTGCTATACTCATATCTTTTTCCTTTTTTAGCCTAATATTTTTTGTATTTCTTCACCGATTAAAGCTGGAGAATCCACTACATGAATTCCATAAGACTTTAATGCTTCTTTTTTAGCTGCAGCACTTTCATCAGCACTACCTACTATAGCTCCTGCATGTCCCATTCTTTTACCTTTTGGCGCAGTCGCTCCCGCAATGAATGCTACCACAGGTTTGCTAATATTTTCTTTAATAAATTTTGCTGCTTCTACTTCTAAGCTACCGCCGATTTCCCCTATCATAACAATAGCTTTTGTTTCGTTATCTTTTTCAAATTCACTTAAAAGTTCTTTATAAGCAAGTCCTATGATAGGATCTCCACCAATGCCTACTGCTGTTGAAATTCCATACCCACCTTGAACTACTTGATTAGCTGCTTCATAAGTTAAAGTTCCACTTTTTGAAATAAGCCCTACGCAACCCTTTTTAAAGATAAAGCCTGGCATAATGCCTAATTTGCATTCTTCAGAAGTAATGATTCCTGGGCAATTTGGTCCTATAATTTTCATGCCTTTTTTATTTGCATACTGCTTGGCAAACATCATATCTTTAACCGGAGTATGTTCTGTAATTACAACAGCAAGCTTAATGCCTGCATCCGCTGCTTCAATCACACTATCACCTACTGCAAAAGCAGGAACAAAAATCAAACTTACATCAGCTCCTGTGGCTTTAACTGCATCTGCAACTGTATCAAAAACAGGCTTGCCAAGATGAGTTTGACCACCTTTATGAGGAGTTACACCTCCGACTATATTTGTACCATAAGCCATACACTGCTCTGCATGAAAAGTTGCTTCTTTACCTGTAAAACCTTGAACTATTACTTTTGTATTTTTATTAACCAATATACTCATTTTTTATCCTTATCCTACTAAACTTTTTACTAATTCTGCACCATTTTTAAGATTGGTTGCTGCTTTGATATTTTTAAGATTTGAACTATCTAAGATCGCTTTTGCTTCAGCTGCATTTGTACCATCAAGACGCACTACGATAGGAATGTTCACCTCAACATTTTTAGTTGCCTCCAAAATACCATTTGCGATTCTATCACAACGAACAATACCACCAAAAATATTGATAAATATTACTTTAACATTTTTATCTCTTAAAATGATTTCAAAAGCTTTTGCAACTGTTTCAGCAGATGCGCCACCGCCCACATCTAAGAAGTTTGCAGGTTTTGCACCACTATAATTGATAATATCCATTGTTGCCATAGCAAGTCCTGCACCATTTACCATACAAGCAACATCACCGTCTAATTTTACATAACTTAAACCAAATTCAGCTGCTTCTCTTTCAGCAGGATTTTCTTCTGTGATATCTCTAAGTTCGGCAATCTCTGGATGGCGATAAAGCGCACTGTCATCAAAACTACATTTTGCATCAAGAGCGTAAAAATCTCCTTCTGCAGTTTTAATTAAAGGATTGATTTCAAGCATATTCATATCTTTATCCATATAAAGCTTATAAAGTTTTGCTATCATAGAAATAAGTTTTTTGCTTTCATCTTTATCTAATCCTAAAACCTTTGCCACTTCAAGACCATGAAACATTTTAAAGCCAATTTGTGGATCAATGCCTACTTTTGCGATTTTTTCAGGGCTTTCTTTAGCCACTTTTTCTATATCCATCCCCCCTTCGCTTGAAGCAATGATTGTAATTTGTTCTGCCATTCTGTTAAATAAAATAGCCAAATAATATTCTTTTACTATATTTGCACCACTTTCTATATAAAGTTTTTGCACGAGCTTACCTTCAGGTCCTGTTTGATGAGTTACTAAATTCATTCCTAAAATTTTACTTGCATAATCTTTTACCTCATCTAAATTTTTAGCGATTTTAACACCACCGCCAAGACCACGACCACCTGCATGGATTTGAGCTTTCACAGCCCAAACGCTACCGCCTAATTCTTTAGCATTTTCTACAGCTTCTTCTACGCTAAATGCAACCTTTCCCTTTAAAGTAGGGATACCATTGTCTGCAAAAATCGCTTTTGCTTGATATTCATGTATATTCATTTATCTTCCTTTATATATTGATATTTTATTAATGATTTTTTTACCTTGTCTTTTTCTTCGTCGCTAAGTTCAAGCTTCATAATCTCAACAACGCCCTCTAAACCCAATCTTGCCATAGTACCTAAAGCTTTATTTTGCACTCCAAATTCTCCATGCAAAATCACACTCATAGGTAAAAATTCTCCACTTCTTATGGATTCGAGCATTCTTACACAAGCGCTTGCAGGTGCCAAATATGCTGAAGTTTTAAGATGTTTAATCACCTTTGCTCCACCGGTTTTAACTTCATTTTCCAAATCCTCAAATTCTTCTTCACTTAAAAGTTCTCCGAGTTTTTGATTTTTAACACTTGCATAAGATTTTACTAAAACCATATCATCATTATGAAAACCAATTAATCTTGTATCCACACTTGAAATTCTAGCTTTTAACTTTTTAGCTACTTCATACTTAAATCTTGCATTGTCTAAAACCCCTGCCATAGCAACAATTTTTTTAGAAGAAAAAATTCCACTCTCATAAAGAGTATTGAGCAAAAAATCCACCGGATTTGTTAAAATGATAAAAAGTGGATCAGGATTAAATTCTTTAATTTTTTTAGCACAATCAAGCATAATGTTTGTATTTAGCTGCAAAAGCTCTTCTCTACTTTGGCCATCTTTTCTTGCAAATCCTGCGCTAAAAAGCACAATATCAGAATTTTTTGTATAAGCATAATCCTTAGTACAAGTTAATTCTATGTCTAAATTTAAAGCAGCTATGCTTTGGGATAATTCTAATTCCCTTGCAATCAATAAATCTTCATTGATATCAACTAAAACAATCTCATTTGCCAATTCACGCAAAATTAAAGCATAGGCTACGCTTGAGCCTACATTCCCTGCACCGATGATTGTGATTTTCATCTTTGTCCTATTTTTTCTATGATAGCATTAAAAGTTGCACTTGGGCGCATAATTTTATTTGCTTTCTCATCATCAAATTTATAATATCCACCCAAATCGACTTTCACACCTTGTGCATCATTAAATTCGGCTCTAATTTTTTCTTCATTAGAGGAAAGCTCTAAGGCAATATCTTTAAAAAAGCTTTGAAGCTCCATATCATTTGCTTGTCTTGCCAAATGATTTGCAAAATACATTGCTAAATAAAAATGGCTTGTACGATTATCATCTTCTTTTACTTTTCTTGATGGAGCTTTATTGTTTTCAAGCCATTCACCTATAGCCTCATCAAGACATTCTGCTAAGACTTTAGCTTTATGATTATTGCATTTATTAGCATAAAATTCTAAGCTTGCTTGTAGGGCTAAAAATTCACCCAAGCTATCCCAACGTAAATGATTTTCTTCGACTAATTGTTCTACTTGCTTTGGTGCTGAACCTCCTGCTCCGGTTTCAAACATAGCTCCACCATTTAACATTGGTACAACTGAAAGCATTTTAGCACTTGTTCCAAGCTCTAGAATAGGAAAAAGATCGGTTAAATAATCTCTTAAGACATTTCCTGTAATAGAAATAGCATCTTTTCCAGCACGAATCAATTCTAAGCTTTTTAAGCAAGCTTCATAAGGAGCAAGGATAGCTATATTTTTATTTTTTTCCTTAAGACGGTTTTGAACTAAATCTATCATAATTTTATTACTAGCTCTTTTACTGTCTAGCCAAAAAATCGCTTCAGCTCCTGTCAAATCAGCTCTTTCTATACCCAAATCGATCCAATTTAAAACAGCGTCAAATTTAGCTTGATTGGCTCTATAAATATCACCTTTTCTAACTTTATGCTCTAATAAAACCTTACCTTTGGCAATGATTTTAAACACTCCATCTTCTTTAGCAACAAATGTTTTATCATGTGAGCCGTATTCTTGAGCTTTTTTAGCCATCAAACCTACATTAGATACACTACCTAATTTCGCAGGATTTAAAGTGCCATTCTTATGCAAATCTTCGATAACCGCTTCATAAATAGTTGCGTAAGTTTGATCAGGGATAACTGCATTTGTGTCTTTTTCTTTGCCTTCTTTATCCCATAATCTTGCACCATTTTTAAGCATAGCAGGCATAGAAGCATCAACAATAACATCGCTTGGAACATGTAAATTGGTGATACCCTTATCTGAATTTACCATAGAAATATCAGCACGACTGTTTAAAATTTCGTTGTATCTTCTTAAAATTTCGTCTTTCTTGCTTGAAGTTTGCACCTTGCTTAAAAGTTCGCTCAATCCATTGTTTGGATTGATTCCAAGTGTTTCAAATTCATCTTTAAATTCATCAAATAATTCTTTAAAAAAGATTTTTACCGCATAACCAAAAAGTATAGGATCGCTTACTTTCATCATCGTAGCTTTTAAATGAAGAGAGAAAAGTAAATCATTATCTTTGCTTGCTTTGATTTCTTTAGCATAAAAATCTTGCAATTTTTCTACATCCATAAAGGTTGCATCTAAAATTTCATTTTTTTCAAGCTTTAAGCCTTCTTTTAAAATTTCACTTTTACCACTATCTGCAACAAATTCAATACTTGCTACACAATCCTCATCGATTAAAACCGCTTTTTCATTAGAAAAGAAATCACCTTCTTTCATATAAGATACACGAGTTTTAGAATTAGGATTAAACTCAACCACACGATAAGGATTATTCTTTGCATAATCTTTTACCGCTTTAGTAGAACGGCGATCTGAATTGCCTTGTCTAAGCACAGGATTAACCGCTGAACCTAAAACTTTTTGATATTTTGCTTTTATTTGAAATTCTTCATCGTTTTTTGGTTCGTCTGGGTAGTTTGGTAACATATAACCCTTTTCCTGCAATTCTTTAATAGCAGCTTTCAGCTGTGGAATAGAAGCTGAAATATTTGGAGTTTTGATTAAATTTGCATCTGATTTTTTTACGAGCTCACCCAAAAGCTCCAAAGCATCTTCGCATCTTTGATCTTCTTTTAGATACTCACTAAAAGTAGCTAAAATTCTTCCAGATAGCGAAATATCAGAAGTTTTTACTCCTATATGCGCCTTGCTTAAAAAAGCTTTTACTATAGGTAAAAACGAATAGGTCGCAAGTGCTGGAGACTCATCTGTCAAAGTGTAAGTAACTTGCATTTTCTGTCCTTTTAAACACTAATTTTATTTTTCAATCTAAAGTATATTACAATTAAAAAAAAATGCAAGAGTAAATTTAAAGTTTGTTTTAGTTTTAAAACAAACTTTAAACACTTTTAATTAAACAAATTAGAAGGAAGTTGTATGATATTTTTAATCAAATTAAAAGGGGTTTTTAAAGTATCGCTTAAAATTTGAGTGTGAAATTTTGGATCATCTAAAGCGCCATCGACTTTTATATTGGCGCTTATCTCTTGATTTTTCCCCAAAATAACATAATTTAAAATCGGAACCTTTGAAATAGTTTCAGAAGCTGATTTTAAAGTTTTTAATTCTAAATCTATATCTATGGTATTTAATCTTAAATTTGCACTGCCTAAACCATACAAATCCATACTGTTGCCATTTAAATTAATCGCTTCAAAACTTAACAAATCCTTTTTACGATTAAAAACAACTCTTCCATCATGCAAACTTAAACCTTTTTCATTAAAAGTAGGAGTTTTAAACATCAAAAGACTTGGAACCGTATCGATAAAAGATATAAGCTGATTAACCCCTTTAAGATCCCTTATAAAGGTATCTTTAAAATTAAATTCCCCCTCAAAATAATCTAGGCCACTACCTATCACGCTAAAATTAAAGACACCCTCTTGCACAGCCCGTTTTTGCAAAAATTCATTCAGATGTTCATCGTTTATATTTTTAATAAATAATTTCAAATCATTAGGACTATAATGAAGATCAAAATTTGCATTCTTGCGAGTAGCCCTAGCATCTAAGATATCACTTTTTAAATTTGCCTCCATTTTATCGAAATTTAGAGTTTTGTTAAAATCTGCTAAAATCAAAGTGAGATTTTCTCCATTAAGTATAATATTTTGAGTATTTTTTGCTATATCAAATGAAGAAGTAGAAGCATTTTCATCTTTTTGGTAAATATAAGTTAAATTTTTAAGATGTATGGTTTTATTATTATCAATAACCTTAACATTAGCTAAACCACTTTGTGTATTTATGTTTAAAACACCGCTTTTACGAACAATACCAAAGCTATCATTTTCGTAAGGCTTGTTATTAACCAATAAGTTATTTTTAAAATGAGCATCCTGTATTTGCGCATTAAAATCATTAAAGTCTACACTTTTATAATAAATACTTTTTGCACCCATAAAACCGAATTTTTTTAATAAAGGCGAATGAGGGATTAAAATATTAGGATTGTTTGCATATGCTTCAAGTCCTTCTTTAAAATTTAAAGTCAAATCCCATTCTGGCACACTAAGCTGTAAATCATCTGTATAGTCTAAATTTATCTTTGTTTTTTGATTTCTCATATCAAAAAGCTCGCCATTGTCAAAATATAATCTTGAAATTTGAGTATCAAAAATACCCTTATGGGTAGCTAGATCGATTTTAGCATTAAAATCTGCTTCCAAAAACTCATTTTTTACGCTTGCATTTTCTATACTCAAAGCATTTTGATTTAATTTAACAAAAGCTCTAGCCACGCTAAAATTTGCTAATGAAAGCTCCGCATTTTCTAAAGACAAAGTGCCATTATATTTTACATCACCCTTTTCGTTAAAATCGATTATAAGCTCTAAATCACTTCCAAGTTTTCCATTTTTTTGGTAAAAAGGTAAATTTAAATCATAATTTTTTAATGCCTTAGCAAGTTTTTCATCAAATTTTAAATTTTTAGATTTGATACGCAAGTAAATTCCATGCTTTTTATTATCAAATAAATCATATAAAAACACCTTGCTTTCACTTAAATCTGATTCATTATAACTTGCCTTATTGAAGGTAAAATTTAATTTTTGATTGCTTAAATTTAAATCAAGTTTTGGAAAATTAATAGCATTCATTTGATTATCCAAACGAACTTTTACATTATTTGCATAACCCCAAGCACTGATATCATCAAAATAATAATTATTTTTAGAAAAATCAATAAAACCTTGAATAAAATCAAAATGATAAAAATCTCCTTTAGCCCTATGCGCAACCCAAAGAACTAAAGGTTCGGGCAATGCTATTCTTTTTTTTGCTTGATTGAAGATAGTGGTAATATCTCTAATATTGATATCTTCAAATTTATAGGCTAGGTTTTGATTTTTGTAAGAAATATTTATCTTAAAATCAGCCAAATCACTATTTGCTTGGCCTTTAAAATTATAAAATTCACTTTTTGCATTAATACTTAAATTTCCATCTATGCTTAAATTATAATCTTTAAGCAAAAGATTTTTAATATCAGCATTAATTTCCTTTCCTTCTCTGTGTAGCGCAAGTTTTAAAAACAATAAATCATTATCTACAAAAAATTCATCATTTTTAAACAATATACGCATATGATTATCTTTGATATTGAAATTTTGTATGTCTATTTCCTCAACAAAAGTATAAAGATATTTTAAATTTTTAGTAATATTTAACAATTCCTTAGAAGCAAAGTCAGAATTTACATTCTTATCATCCTGAATACTTGCATTGTTATCTTCATTAAATGTGATATTTTTTGCTCGCACAATGAGTTTTTTATCTAATTTAATATATAATTGCTCCAAATTTAAAAAACTAAATTGGATATGAGATATGAGAATACCATTCTTAAGAACTAAAAATACAACTGAGATAAATACAATTAAAACAAGTAATGCATATACAATTTTCTTTTTCATTAGAAACTTCTTTTTGATATTTATTTTAGGAATTTTTTATTATTTAACACAACCTTTAAAAAGCAATTCTGTTGTTTTTTTGCCTCAAGGTTCCATTGCTCAAATTATAACACATCTAAAACAAAATAAATATGAAATGAGCACGATTGATAAATATATCTTATTTTTCTTGGGTCATCCTCAATCAGGCTGGATAAATATAGGCACAAAAGAACTCAATAGAATAGAATTTTTACACAAACTCACCATAGCTAAAGCAGCATTAGAAACCCTTACTCTCATCCCTGGAGAAACCAGTGTGATTTTTTTAGAGCAAGCTGCAAAACAATTAGAACTTGATAAAAACACGCTTTTAGCCGAATTTGAAAAACAAGCTACATATAAAGAAGGGGTTTTTCTTCCTGAAACTTACAAAATTCCAAAAGGAATCACAGAAGCACTTTTGGTTCAAGTTTTGCTCAAACATGCAGAAAATTCAAATAGAAAAACTTCGGAGAAAATTTTTGGCGAATACAATGCCAAAAAATGGCACCAATACATCATAACAGCATCAGTCATTCAAAAAGAAGCGGCTAATGAAAGCGAAATGCCTATAGTTGCAAGCGTTATTTATAACCGTATAAAAAAAGGTATGAAGCTCCAAATGGATGGAACCTTAAACTATGGATTTTATTCTCATACAAAAATCACTCCTCAAAGAATAAGAGAAGATAATAGCTCTTATAATACTTATAAATTTGAAGGTTTGCCTAAAGAAGCAGTTTGTAATGTCTCTTTATCCGCAATTCGTGCTGCTATCTTTCCTGCAAAAACTGATTATTTATATTTTGTAAGAGATAAAACCACAGGGGCGCATATTTTTAGCACCAATCTCAATGATCATAATAAAGCCATTCAATCACAAAAAAACAAATAACTAAAATTGCAAAAATTTATGCAAGTTGGAACAGTATTTGCTTGTTAATTTTTGAAATTATAAAAAGGATAAAAAATGATTAACCCATTCAAATCAAAAGAACTTATCACAAGTGCTTTAGCGGGTAGAAATTTAAGAAATCAACTCATCAATGCAAACCTTGCAAATGTTGACACTCCTTTTTATAAAGCAAGAGATATTGAATTTGAAACTGCTTTAGTAAATCGTGCAAATGAAATCTTTAAAAAAAATGATAATAAAGAATTACAATTAGCAATAACTGAAGAAGGACATCAAAAACCTTGGAAATTCCCAGATCCTAGCAAATCTACTATTTATCTAAGGGATGGACATTTAGCAAGAAATGATGCAAATACTGTGGATTTAGATGTTGAGACAACTGAAATGAGTAAAAATACAGTGATGATTACAGCTCTTGATGGGGTCTTAAGAAGACAAAGTAATATTTTTAGCTCTATACTTGATGCAAGTTCTAAATTAAGTTAAAGGTAAATTATGGCATACTTAAGTGATTTTGATATTAGCGGATATGGTTTAAGTGCGCAACGCTTTAGAATGAATGTTATTAGCTCCAATATAGCTAATGCAAACACAACAAGAACAGCTGAAGGCGGACCTTATCGAAGACGCGAAGTGATCTTTAAAGCGACAGATTTTGATAAGCTTTTAAACGAGCAAATTAATAAGGACAATAACTTTTTAAAATATGAAAATCCTTTAAATGATCCAAGCTCACCTGAAGAGGCAAAGCCTGCTATACAAAGCGTTGTTGTAGATAAAGTCGTAAGAGATGATAAAGATTTTCGTATGAAATATGATCCTTCTCATCCTGATGCTAATGCGCAAGGCTATGTAGCATATCCAAATGTAAATCCTGTCATCGAAATGGCAGATTTGATTGAAGCAACAAGAGCTTATCAAGCTAATGTTAGTGCTTTTACAAGTGCAAAAACCATAGCTCAAAGTGCGATTGATTTATTAAGAGGATAATAAAATATGAATAATATTAATGATTTAAGATTAAATAATAACATTTCAAATGCAAACAAAAGCCAAAATTCTAATGATAAAATCGGCGACGAATTTGCTAAAATGCTTAAAAACGAAATCGAAGATTTAGATAAAACTCAAAAAACTGCAGAAGCTGCGATGACAGATATTGCAACAGGACAGGTAAAAGATTTACACCAAGCAGCTATTGCTATCACAAAAGCTGAAAGCAGTATGAAATTTATGCTAGAGGTTCGAAATAAAGCTATCAGCGCTTATAAAGAAATCACAAGAACACAAATTTAAGCTGTATGCAAGAGCATAAGAAAAATCGTGTTTCAAAAGTCGCCTTTGCTTACTGCATGGCGCTTTTTTTTATGATCATTTTTCTTAGCTCTACCTTTTTTCTCACTTCAAAGCGCCATATCCCCAACACTGAAAAAGATCAATACTCTCTTGCCTTACGCGGAAATATCATCACTAAAGATAATTTTACTATCACAAGCTCAAGGCAAATTTATCGCGCAGAAATTGATTTAAGAAGTATCAATAAGGATAAATTTGATTTATTTTTAAAGCTTTTTCAAATATATAGTGGAATTAGCGATGATGAAATTGCAGATATTAAAAAAAGAATTCAAAAACAGAAAAAACGATCCTATCATTTTATCCTTTCTCAAAATTTAGATTCTAAACAAGCAAGCTATCTTAGAGATCTTGCAAAAAAGCTTTATATACAAGGATTTTTTAAAGCATTTACCAATAACCTAGGAAAGGTTGAAACAAGAGGTTTAAGCATTATCGAACATGAAGAAGATAGAATTTATATGTCTAAAGATGCTTTAACTCCAGCCATAGGTTATACTAAAATGGTTTTAGATCCTCAAAGCGGAATTTTAAAAAATGTTGGAGTAAAAGGACTTGAAAAATACTATGACGACTGCTTAAGTCCACTCCAAAATGAAAAAATTCAAGGCCTAAAAGATATAGGTGGAAATATAATCTTAAATTTAAACTCATTGCAGCAAAAAAAGATTGATGGCTGTCTTTTATATCTTAATATATCCTTAAAACTTCAAAAAAGCATTGAAAAAGCGATTGATGGAAGAAATGAAGATTTAAAAGCTAATGAAATCATAGTCGGAGTTATGGATAGTAAAACAGGTCAAATTCTAGCTCTGGCAAGTTCTAGGCGTTATGATCCCCAAAATCGCGGTAAAGATTTATCTGTTTTAAATGCAAGCGCTATAGAGTATGGATATGAAGCAGGATCGGTTATCAAGCCTTTTATTTTTACAACTGCTCTAAGACTTGGCAAACTCAAGACAGATGAAGTAATTAACACCTATGGTGGAGCTTATAAACTGGGGCGTTTCACTATTAGAGATGATCATAAAATGGATCAAATGACTATGGAAGAGGTGATTAGATATTCTTCTAATATAGGTATGATACAAATTGCGAAAAGATTGAGTAATCTTGAAATCATTGCTGGACTTAAAATTTTTAAATTTGGCGAAAAAAGCGGAATTGACTTGCCTTACGAGCAAAAAGGAGAAATCCCTAATTCCAAGCGCTTAAGAGATATAGAAAAGTCGGTATTAAGCTATGGATATGGCTTAAAAACAACCTTTATACAACTACTTGCTGCTTATAATGTTTTTAATAACAATGGAGTTTACATCACTCCGCATTTGGCTGAAAAATTCTATCAAGATGGACGCTTTGTAAGTCTTGAAGAGGATATCAAAAAAGAAGTTATTTTAACCCCGCAAGCAGCGCAAACCATGCAAAAAATTCTTATTGATGTTATAGAAAAAGGTACAGGAAAAAAAGCTATCACTCAAGGTATAATCGTAGGGGGTAAAACAGGAACTGCGCGTATTGCAGAAAGACAAGGCTATACCTCCAATCGCTATAATGCTTCTTTTTTCGGTTTTGCCAACGATACAAAACATAACTATACCATAGGGGTTTTAGTAAGAAACCCTACCAAGCCTTATAGTTACTATGCTGCTCAAAGTGCTTTGCCTATGTTTAAAGATGTTGTAGATATTTTAATCAATGAAGATTTTCTAACCCCTATCATCACAGAAAATAATCAAACTCTTAATTAATATCATCCCAAAGCACCTTTTCTCTTGCGAAAATGATTTCAACGGCATCTATAAGATCTTTAGCAATCTTAGCAATAAAACTTGTATCATTAATTATAGATATACCCTCTGCGGTAGTGATTTTTCTAACTAAAATAAGATGTTCGACATTATTAAGAGTTAAACCATCAATTTCTTTTAGAATTTCCTTACCTTTTTGAAGATTTTTAATAATCAAATACACTTTTTCATCGTCCACGCTTCTAAGCTCTTGAATACTTCTTAGCAATTCTCCTAAATTAGATCTTATTTTATTGTATTCTAAGGCCAAATCTTTATTACCGCAATTAGAGTATTTTTTGATATTTTCTTGAACTAATTTTAAATTTTTAGTTGCCTCTGTAAGATTTTTAGCAGCGATTTTAAAAGTAAAAATTCTGTGATTTTTAAGTTCATCATCTATGTGAATTTGCGCTTTGGTTGAAAAGTCAATGATAGCTTCAAAAAGCACTTTGATTCTAGTTTGATACAAATAATCCAAATCCACATTTTTACTAAACCATTTTTTATTTTGCAAAATTTCTTCAAAGCTTTTATTGCTTTGTATATCTTTACGACTCAACCCTATAGCATGAGCGATAATCGCATACGCATTATCATAAAGATGTTCACTTTCTTTTTGCAAAGCTTCGATAGCTGTATCACTAAATTTCAATAAACTAGGTTCAAGATATAAGGGTCGATCTTTATTTTTATCTTTAGGTGCTTTAACGATTTTGTTTAAAAAATTTACCAATTGTGGGATAAACAATACAAAGATAAATATTCCTAAAAGATTAAACAAAGTATGAAATAAGGCCATTTTTAAAGCTAAATTTTCCATATTTAAAATTTTTGCCATCCCATTTAAAAAATCAATAAAATAAGGAAAAATAAGTATGATTATAATTGCAATAGTAAAATTAAAAATACAATTTGCAAAAGCAAGCTTTTTGCCCTCAACATTAGTACTTAAAGAAGCTAGCACAGCTGTTACCACACCTCCTACACTCGTACCCAAAGTCGCTGCTAAAGAATTTTCAAAACTGATTTGCCCTGTCAATAGTGCTGCGACTATAATGGCTATTGTTGCTGTGCTTGATTGAATAATACCTGTAAGCAAAGCCCCAAGACCTACAAAAATCAACACTCCCTTAAAACCTGTAAAATCAAAATAAGACAAATCTATAGCATCTTGAAATTCATTAAAACCATTTTTTATATAATCCACTCCTAAGAAGAAAAAACCTATACCTATAAAAATATTTCCAAAACTTTTAATCATATTATCTTTTTGAAAGAAAAACAAAACTCCAATTACGAGCAAAGGTATAGCCAAGATAGAAATATTAACTCTTGTAAGCCAAACAATCAACCATGAACTTGCAGTATTTCCCAAATTTGCACCAAAAATAATACCCACACCAGCAACTAAAGATATTAGTCCTGCGCTCAAAAAAGAAAGAGAGATAATCGAAACTAAAGTTGAAGATTGCATGATAAGAGTGCTAATAGCACCAAAAAGTATGCTTTTAAGTTTTGTATTTGTCGAGTGAGTAAGAATTTTTTCAAGCAAGCCGCCACTAAAAGATTTAAATCCTAGGCTTAAATTGGTCATTCCTATAAGTAAAATTGCAACTCCAGCCAATAAATTAGCCAATTCACTAAATCGAATTAAAGCAAAGATTAAAACCAAAGTAAAAATACCCCAAAAAGTCATCTTGAGATATTTTAAAAAGTTTTTGCGTTCTTGCACCTTAGCCTCTAAGCTTTTCAAATTCATTCATCAAATTTTCTCTTAAATTTTCAGCCTCTTCTTCGCCATTTTCCAAATATTCAAGCAATAATTTTTCAAGCTCTTTTAAAAAATCAAAAAGCTCACTTTGCCATACACTATCGCTTTTATTGCTTAAATTCATTGTTTGTATGAAGGTAAGCTCTCTGTTTAAATCCCCTAATTTTTCCAATAATTCATCTTTTTTATCTTGATCTTTTAAGGTAAAACTATTATTTTGAACCCCATCCTTAAATTCTCTAATTCTTTCATCGATAATATCACAAAATTTGGGATAAATATCTGATTTTATAGGCTCAAGCAAGGCCTTTTCATCTATATTTAAAGTAAGTTTTTTAAGTGCAAAATAAAGGAGTAAAAAAGATAACGCTGCTATCAACAAATAAAGTCCTATCATATCAAGCCTTTTAATGCCAACATCCCACCATCTAAATTTACACTTTCTAAACCGAGTTCATTTTTAATAAAATTTGCAGCCATCATACTTCTATGACCTCCACGACAAATAAAAGCAAGTTTTTTATTTTCATTTCTTCTCGCTTGAAATTCTTCTAAAAAATTAGCATTTAAAAGCCCATGATTATCATACAAAGCTACACATTCAGCATGAGGTAAAACACCCTCCTCCCATTCAGCTGGAGTGCGAACATCAAAAATTTGATATTCGCTTAAATCCTGCTTCATCCAAACACTTGCTGGGAGATTTGTAATCATGAGAAAGCCTTAGTGATGATTTTTGTAAGGCTTGCATTAAATTCAGCCGGATTATCCACACCCATACCTTCGCTAAGTTTTGCCATATTTAAAACTAAGGTTGCTATATCAGCACTAAAAGTTTCATTATTTTTAAGACCTGTAAAAATGGCGTGTTTTGGATTGATTTCTAAAATAGGTTTAAAGTTTTGTTCTTGTCCCATTTGTTTTAAAAGCTGCTGCATTGCAAAATCAGGCTTATTTTTATCATAAACAATACAACTTGGACTATCTTTTAAACGACTTGTAAGTCTCACATCTTCAACTTGATCCTTTAAAAGCTCTTTAAATTTAGCCACCAATGGAGCAAATTCATTTTTTTCCTCATCGCTTAATTCATTTTTATCTTCAACTTGATTAATGGCTATAAATTTCAAGCCTTCATATTCTCCAAGCATAGGAGCAATCAAAGAATCAATCTCATCATCCATAAGTAATACTTCTATATTTTTTTGCTTATATTCTTCAAGTAAAGGTGAATTTCTAAGCAAGCTTTCATTGTTTCCAGTGATATAGAAAATTTCTTTTTGCTCGCCTTGTATATCATTTTTATATTCTTCTAAAGAGCGCAAACTTTCACCCTTAGTGCTTTTATAAAGCATGAGTTTTAAAAGACTGTCTTTTTCGCCACCAAAACCATAAAGTCCCTCTTTTAACACTTTGCCAAAATTCTTAAAAAAGCTTAAATATTTTTCTTTATCTTTATTTTTAAGTTTTTCAAGCTCGCTAAGTATTTTTTTAACGCTGGCTTCTTTTACGCCTTTTAAAATTTGATTTTCTTGTAAAATTTCACGGCTTACATTAAGTGGTAAATCCTCTACATCAATAATCCCGCGCACAAAACGCAAATAAGTCGGTAAAAGCTCCTTATCATCATCGCTGATAAATACGCGTTTTACATAAAGTTTTAATCCGCTTTGATAATCCACACGATAAAGATCAAAAGGTGCATTTTGCGGAATAAAAAATAAAGAATTGTATTCTAATTTTCCCTCACTCTTAGTATGAAGATAAAGCAAAGGCTTGTTAGAATCGTGAAAATTTTGCTCATAAAATCTTTCATAATCCTCTGTCTTAAGGCTTGATTTTTGCATTCTCCACAAGGCATTAGCTTTATTAATTTGAGAAATTTTAAGCTCGGTTTTTCCTTCTTCCTCGCCCTCTTTAGCAGGGATAAATTCCTCTTTTTCCATAAAAATTGGAAATTGGATATGATTTGAATATTTTTCTATAATACTTTCGATTTTATAAGAATTTGCAAATTCATCATCTTTTAAATATAAAGTAATACTTGTCCCTTGCTCTTCTTTAGTCGCATCTTCAATCTCATAGCCATTTGCATCAGAAATCCAAAGATAAGCTTTATCATCTAAAGCTTTTTTGCTTAAAACTTCGATTTTACTAGCCACCATAAATGCAGAATAAAAACCTACACCAAATTGTCCTATAAGTTGAGAATCTTTTTTTGCATCACCACTTAAATTCTCTAAAAAACTTTTTGTACCACTTTTTGCTATGGTTCCAAGATTGTTAATAAGATCATCTTTATCCATACCTATACCATTATCGCTAATAGTAAGGGTTTTCTTATCTTTATCGATTTTAATATCTATTCTAGGTTCAAATTTTAAACTTTTATATTTATCATCACTCACGCTTAAAAAATTAAGTTTATCCAAAGCATCACTTGAATTTGATACAAGTTCTCTTAAAAATATTTCCTTGTTTGAGTATAAGGAATGAATCATCAATTGTAAAAGTTGATTTACTTCAGTTTGAAACTGCATTTTTTCTCCTTTATAAATTTTGAAACAGATATTTTAGCAAAAAATACAAATTCTAAGGTAAATTTCAAGAGCTTACTTAAAAATTATAAAACCAAGCCAAACTGCTATCAGGCAAAGGATTATATTTAATAAAATATTTAAAGAAAAATTAAAATAATTTCCACTTTGTAAAAGCAGTAAATTTTCATAAGAAAATGTAGAAAAAGTTGTAAAAGCTCCTAAAAATCCTGTACTTATAAAGCTTTTGAGCGCAGGAGATAAACCCTTATGATGTGCATAAGAAAACAAAAGCCCCATCATAAAAGATCCTAAGACATTAACAAAAAGAGTACCAAAGCTTATAGAATGGGGTAAAATTTTATTTATCAAATTGATAGAAAGCATTCTTAAAACCGCCCCTATAAAACCCCCAAGACCAACAACTAAAATGGTATTTAGCAAAGCTTAGCTCTTTCTTGATCTAGTAATTCTTGCATTTTTTTTCTAGTATTTTCAAGCCATTTTTTATCACTCGTATCCACTAAATCCATGCAAATGATTTTCAATACTCCAGAACTAGCACTAAAACTTTTAGTGTCTAAAATTTTCGCAGAATCAACAATCAAAATAGGCTGCACTTTTAAATCAAGCTTTTCACTTAAAATTTTAGCACCACTTTGAAATTTAAGCAATTTTTCATTCCTAGAACGCGTTCCTTCAGGAAAAATCGCCAAAACTCTATCTTCACTAAGCCTTTGCTTAGCTTCTTTTAAAACACGCACCAAATCGCGTGGATTTTTTCTATCTATGCAAAGAAGTTTAGGTTTTTTAATGGCAATTTTAAAAAGAGGAATTTCGCCTAATTCTTTTTTGGCAATCCAACATAAATTTTTAGGATACAAATCCTCTAAAGCTATGATATCTAAGGTACTTTGATGATTCATTAAAATCATATTTGCTTTAAGATCAAATTCCCCTATGACTTCATATTTGCAAAAAAGAATATTTTTTTGAAATCTAGCCCAAGATTTTCGAAGTTTCCAAAGCGTATCTTGAGATTTCATAAAACAAAAACATAGCACAACAAAAGCTACGCTTATAATAAAAAAGAACCAAAAATATAAAGCTTTAATTTTTTTGTAAATCACTACTTTCAACCCATCCTATCTTATCATCGCGAAAAAGCACTTTAACATAATGAAGTCTTTTGCCTAACACCTCAACCTTTTCGTTAGAATTTGCTGTATAAAAATAAGTTGATGATTCAGTTGGTAAAATTTTAGCCCTAGAACCCGCTTTTAAAATTGCATTTTCTGTGTTAGTATCTACAAGAAAACCAAGTATAAAACATAAAAGCGCTCCTGCTAAAATAAAATAATTTTTCTTCCAAACAAACCATAATGCCAAAATAAGAGTCAAAGCCCAAAGAGCATATTGTTTATAAATATTAAAATCCCTATTTGTAGGATTTAAATCGCTTTGAGTGCTCACCTCATCATCGCTGATTTTAAGCTTAAAGCTCATATTTTCCATTTTTTTAGTATCTTTGTTAAAATAAGAAAATTCAAAATCTGTTTTAGTCGATGGAAAAATAGCATAATAAAAAGCATTAGAAGAATTAAAATCACCCTTTAAATTTTCAATACCCTGTTTCTCGACTCCATTTACAAAAAAGCTCTTAAGATTTGCATTTGTGGCGCTTAGTTCAATCATTGTAATAATGCTTGAATCATCAAAATAACTGGTTTTGATTTTTTTAACCTCCAAGGAACTTGCCACAAGATGTGAAAAATTTTTATTATTAGGTGTATTTTCAAAATGGATAGCACCTATACTAATACTAGCACTTTGAAAAATTTTTCCATTTCTTAAAAGGCTGACTGAAATCTGTTCTAAATTTGCATTTGAAGTTTTAGCCTCAAACCACAAAACAGCCCTATAATCGCCTTTAATATATTCCCATTTTAAATCAGGATTTAAAAAGATCAAGTCCTTGCTTTTTTGCAAAGTGATGTTAAAATCAAAATTTGTATCCTCTGTAATCTTAGCATGAAGAACTATGGGAAATACTTCTCCAACATATACTTTATTAACATAATCATCAGTAGTAAGAACTAATGAACTTTGAGGTATAAAAGGATCATATATATTACTATCAAAATCGGAATTTTCATCACTTGGAGCGATATTTTGATAGATTTGCTGTTCCTCTTTTGGAAGTTTTTGCAATTCTCTTTGCATATTTTCATCTTGACCATCAAAAACAGAAATTTCACTTCGAGCAAAAAGACTCAGACAAACAAAAACTAAAAAAAATATTATTCTCACATAAAACCTTCGAGCATTCTTAAGCCTATATCATTACCTAATATTTTATCGCAAGCGCGCTCTGGATGAGGCATAAGGCCAAAAATTTTTTTATTTTCATCACAAATTCCTGCGATATCCAACACAGAGCCATTAGGATTTGGTTCGTATTTTAAAAGAATTAAATCTTTATCTTGCATTTTTTTCAAGGTAGCTTCATCTGCATAATAATTTCCTTCACCATGAGCAACAGGAAGATTGATAATTTCATCTTTTTGAAAATTCTTTAAAAAAACATTATCATTTGAAACAACTCTTAAATTTTGATTTTTGGAGATAAAACTTAAATTATTATTGTGCTTCATAGCACCTTCTAAAAGTCCACTTTCAAGCAAGATTTGAAAGCCATTGCAAATTCCTAAAATATATCCTCCTCTTTTCGCATGTGCGATAACACCTTGCATAGCAGGAGCGATTTTAGCAATGGCTGCACATCTTAGATAATCTCCATACGAAAATCCTCCAGGCAAAACCACTAAGTCTGCATCAATTTCTTTTTCTTCATGCCAAATGATTTGTGCTTTTACACCAAGTTTTTCAAAAGCATATTGGGTATCAAATTCGCAGTTTGTTCCAGGAAATCTAATAATAGCAACTTTCATCATTTCTCACTTACAATAAGCTCATAATCTTCGATTACACTATTTACCAAAAGCTCTTCACACATACTTTTCACGCGTTCTTTTGCTTTTTGTTCATCACTCTCATCTAAATCAAGCACGATTTGTTTGGCTACTCTTGCTTCTTTGATTTCATTAAAATTTAAAGAATGTAAAGCCTTTTCTATAGCTTTTCCTTGAGGATCTAAAACACCATTTTTTAAAAAAACATTGACAAGTATTTTCATGATATTCCTTAGTTTAAAATTCTTTTTAAAACTTCTTCATAGGCCATTTTAACATTTCCTAAATCTTGACGAAATCTATCTTTGTCTAGCTTTTCATTGCTAAATTTATCCCAAAATCTACAGCTATCAGGACTGATTTCATCGGCTAAAACAAGCTCATTGTCTTTAGTTAAACCTAGCTCAATTTTAAAGTCAATAAGTCTTAAATTTTTAGCATCAAAAAAAGGAGTTAAAATCGCATTGATTTTTTTAGCCATTTCTTTAATTTCTTTAATCTGTGCTTCATTTTGTACTAAATTTAAAATCAAACAATGCTCATCATTGATAAAAGGATCTCCTAACTCATCGTTCTTAAGACAAAATTCCACCAAAGCAAAAGGCAAAACTGTGCCGTCTTTAATACCCAATCTTTTTGTAAGCGATCCTGTTGCAACATTGCGCACTATAACCTCAATAGGCACAATTTTGCATTTTTTTACCACTTGCTCATTATCACTAATGGTTTCAACTAAATGAGTTTTTATGCCATTTTTTTCAAGCAAATGAAAAAGTTCTGTGCTGATTTTGCAATTTAATGCACCCTTTCCACTTTCACTTCCTTTTTTTTCAGCATTAAAGGCTGTTAAATCGTCTTTAAATTCGCTTATAAGAAAATTTTCATCTTCGGTTGTATAGAGTTTTTTACCCTTACCTTCATAAAGTAATTCTTTTTTTTTCATAATTATTGTCCTTGTTTAATATTTAATATTTTAATGGTATCTATGGCAGATTTTAACTGCGCATCATCATTAATTTGCTTTTGAGTAATGATATTTTTATCATTTTTTTGCTCTTTTTTGTCTTCTTTTTTCTCATTTTTATCAAGTTTTTCCAATTCACTTTCTAAATGCTGCTTTAAATCACTTTCTTTGATATTAAAGCCATCTTCTTGAGTATTAACTTTTCCTGGAAATACTTCAATATCAGGTTTTACACCTACTGCTTGTATAGTGCGCCCACTTGGCAAATAATATCTTGCAATAGTAAGTCTTAAAGCTTCAGTTTCATTGATCGGAATAATTTGCTGAACACTGCCTTTTCCAAAAGTATTTTCTCCTACGATTATAGCTCGCTTAAGATCTTGCAAAGCCCCACTAACAATCTCACTAGCACTCGCACTTCCGCCATTCACAAGCACTACTAAAGAACTGTCAGAAATTTTATTTTTTGGATTTGCTGTATACTCTTGATTTTCACTTGTAACGCGTCCTTTTTGAGAAACAATTACTCCTTTATCTACAAATAAATTAACAAGCCCTGTAGCTTGATTTAAAAGACCGCCAGGGTTATTTCTTAAATCCAAAATTACACCCTTTACATTAGGATGTTTTTTAAGCTCTTTACTTGTCATGTCCACAACATTTTTATCAAAATTCGTAACTCTTAAATAAAGTATATTTTCATCTTCGATAAGCTTTGCATAAACACTTTCTACTTTGATAATATCACGCGTTAAAGTAACATCAAAAGGCTTAGTTGCTCCTTTTCTAAATATAGTAAGAGTGATTTGCGTCTTTGGTTTTCCGCGCATTTTATCCACTGCATCGTTTAAATTGATTCCCAAAGTAGCCTCATCATTGATTTTTAATATTATATCGCCTGATTTAATCCCAGCTTTATCTGCTGGAGTTCCCTCTATAGGAGAAATAACAGTCAAGGCACCATCTTTCATACTTACAGTGATCCCAAGTCCACCAAATTCACCACTTGTTTGAATTTTCATATCATTAAAATCTTTTTCATTTAAAAAAGAAGAATGCGCATCAAGATTGCTCAAAAGTCCAGAAAGTGATTTATCAATCAAATCTGTAATATTTTCATCATCTACATAATACTGCTCAACTATAGCCAAAGTTTTAGTCAATTTATCTAAAGACTCTAAGCGTTGTTGCATTAAATCAGATGGATTCTTTGGTTTTGCTTGTAGGTTGCTTGCTAAAAAAACACAAAGAGCCAAAGAGCCTGTAAAACCTGTAATAGCGGCTAGAAATCTTTTACTACTCAAAATGAACTCCAAAATTAAATATTTTAAGCCCAAATTTTAATAACTTTTGCTTAAAAATTCGTAAATAATACTAAATTTGTTATAAGTTTAATGGATTTAAAAAAATTAATGCTAAAATATTTTATATTTTTTAATTTCAAAGCAAGAAAGAATATAAATGAAACACACTCATACGCATTCTCCAAAACATATCAAAGCCATAAGTAATCGTTTAAGTCGCACTATAGGACATTTAGAAGCTATTAAAAAAATGGTTGAAAGAGATGAGGATTGTAGTGATATTCTTATCCAGCTTGCTGCGGTTAAAGCAGCGGTTAACAATACCGCTAAAGCCATACTTAAAGAACATTTAGCCCATTGTATGTATCATGCGGTGATGGAAAAAGATACGCAAAGCATAGAGGATTTAAACAAGGCTATTGATATGTTTGTAAAATAGCTATTTAAGTGCTTAAAATTCAATACTTTCTAAAATATACTTAATTTTATTTCAAAAATTTTATAAAATAACTTGACATTATTTGACTAAAGTTATATAATACTTCATATATAAAACTTGAAAAAGGATATACAATGGCAAATATACAAGAATTTTTAACCGACAATATGCTTTCAAACCTTGAAAGTGCAGCGTCTTTGGCGATTCATTCTAAAAATAATGAAGTTGTCCCTTTACATCTTTTATGGGCTTTAATTGTAGACAGTTCAAGTATTTTAAATCAAATTTGTAATAAATTTAATATTTCAAAAGAAGCTTTAGAACTTGAAATCAAAAGCAGAATTTCAAATCTTGCAACAAGCTCTAATGTCAATCGTGAAAATGTGCGTTTTTCTAATGAATTTATCAATTCCTTAGAAAGTGCTAAAGGACTTATGAGTGCCAATGGTGATAATTACTTAAGTGTAGATACTTGGCTTATAAGCGAAAGCGAAAAAAATCCTATTAGAGAAATTTTAGCCAAATTTATAGATATTAAAGAATTTCAAAAAGAGCTCCAAAATTTAAGAGCAGGACGCAAAATCGAAAGCAAAACAAGTGATGAAACCCTAGATAGCTTAAATAAATTTGGTATAGATTTAACCGCAAAAGCAAGTGAAGGAAAGCTTGATCCTGTTATAGGCAGAGAAGAAGAAATCGAACGCTTAATGCAAATTCTTATACGCAAAACAAAAAACAACCCTATACTTTTAGGTGAACCAGGAGTAGGAAAAACAGCGATCGTAGAAGCTTTAGCACAAAGAATTATCAAAAAAGATGTGCCAAAATCTTTACAAAATAAAAAAGTCATAGCTCTTGATATGAGTGCATTGATCGCAGGAGCAAAATATCGTGGAGAATTTGAAGATAGATTAAAAGCGGTGGTAAATGAGGTCATTAAAAGTGAAAATATCATACTTTTTATCGATGAAATTCACACCATAGTAGGCGCAGGAGCAAGCGAAGGAAGTATGGATGCTGCAAATATTTTAAAGCCGGCACTTGCAAGAGGCGAACTTCACACCATAGGAGCAACCACTCTTAAAGAATATCGTAAATACTTTGAAAAAGATGCGGCCTTGCAACGCCGTTTTCAACCTGTAAATGTAGGCGAACCTAGCGTAAATGAAGCTTTAGCAATGCTAAGGGGTATTAAAGAAAAACTTGAAATTCATCACAATGTCACCATCAATGATAGTGCTTTAGTAGCGGCAGCTAAGCTTTCAAAACGCTATATTGCCGATCGTTTTTTACCCGATAAAGCAATTGATTTAATCGATGAAGCTGCGGCTGAACTTAAAATGCAAATTGAAAGCGAACCAAGCTCTTTGAGAAAGGCACGCAAAGACATAGAAACTTTAGAAGTAGAAAATGAAGCTCTAAAGATGGAAAATGATGAAAAAAATCAAAAAAGACTAGATGAAATTGCCAAAGAACTGGCCAATTTAAAAGAAAAACAAAGTGCTTTAAATTCACAATTTGAAAATGAAAAAGCAGTTTTTGATAGCATAAGCGCAAAGAAAAAAGAAATCGATAGTCTTAAAAACGAAGCTGTTTTTGCAAAAAATAAGGGTGAATTCCAAAAAGCTGCAGAATTAGAATATGGCAAAATTCCAGAATGCGAAAAAGAAGTGGCAAATTTAGAAGAAAAATGGAAAAAAATGAGCGAAAATGGAGTCTTGCTTAAAAATCAAGTGGATGAAGATTTGGTTGCTGGAATTTTAAGCAAATGGACAGGAATTAGCGTGCAAAAAATGCTGACTTCAGAGAAGCAAAAATTTTTGGAAGTAGAAAAACACTTAAAAGAAAGTGTGATTGGGCAAGATAAGGCTCTAAGCGCTTTAGCAAGAGCTATCAAACGCAATAAAGCAGGATTAAATGCAGACAATAAGCCTATAGGAAGCTTTTTATTTTTAGGGCCTACAGGAGTAGGAAAAACACAATCTGCTAAGGCTTTGGCGAAATTTTTATTTGATGATGAAAAAGCAATGATTCGCTTTGATATGAGTGAATTTATGGAAAAACATAGCGTTTCAAGACTCTTAGGAGCGCCTCCAGGTTATGTAGGGCATGAAGAAGGCGGAGAGCTTACTGAAGCGGTGCGTAGAAAACCTTATAGCGTGCTTTTATTTGATGAAGTCGAAAAAGCCCACAAGGATGTGTTTAATATACTTTTAGGAATTTTAGACGATGGTAGGGCAACTGATAGCAAGGGTGTAACTGTGGATTTTAAAAATACCATTATTATTTTAACTTCTAATATCGCCTCAAGTGCTATCATGAATTTAAGCGGAAAAGAACAAGAAGATGCGGTAAAAAATGAGTTAAAAAATTTCTTTAAACCTGAATTTTTAAACCGCTTAGACGATATCATCACCTTTAATCCACTTGGAAAAGATGAGGCATATGAGATAGTTAAACTTTTATTTAAAGACTTGCAAAAAAGTTTGGAAAATAAGGGTATAAAAGCAAGTCTTAGTGAAAATGCTGCGCTTTTAATCGCTAAGGACGGATTTGATCCTGACTTTGGTGCTAGACCTTTAAGAAGGGCTATTTATGATTTAATCGAAGACAAGCTAAGCGATATGATACTTGCAGACAAGCTTAATGAAAATGATGAGATTGTTATCGATGCAAAAAATGATGAGATTGTTATCGAAAAAGCTTAACTCTTTTAGAAGAAATAGATTTTTCTATTTCTTCACATACTTTTAAAATAAAATCTCACTTTCATTAAATTTCATATTCGTTCTTGGCAGAGGTGATTTGATAGTATAATAAGCATTTTGCCCCTTATAACTTCCTCTATATACCCCATTTGGAATGCTGAATTTTCTTGTAGTATCAGGAAATTTCTCTAAGTATTTATTTAAAAATTCCTTAAACACGGGAGCAGAAGTCCTAGCCCCACCCTCTGTATAACGCATAGGCTTATTATTGTCATTTCCATACCAAATCAAAGCTTCAATCTCAGGTGTTAAGCCACAAAACCAAGCATCGATATTTTTATTGGTAGTTCCTGTTTTGCCTGCTATTTCTATGCCTTCAACCCTTGCATTGCGTCCTGTACCATGCTCTACAACATTTCTCATCATATCCAAAACCAAAAAGCTTTGCGCTTCATCGCTCACTCTGTATTCATTTGAGTTAAATTCCATAATAATTTGATCATTTCTATCTTGTACTTGCTTAATGATTTGTGGCTCTTTTATAACTCCATAATTTCCAAACATAGTATAAAATTTAGAATACTCCAAAGGAGAAATTCCAAAGCTTCCTAAAACAATCGATAAATTAGCCGGAATATCCCTAAAGCCAAATTCTACAAGCTTTGAATGAAGCACATCAAGTCCCATACCAAGAGCAAGATTGATAGTAGCTAGGTTTCTTGAACGTGTTAAGGCTTCTTTTAGGGTAATCAAGCCAAGGAATTTACCTCCATCATTTTTAGGTTTCCAGTCTTTATTATCCCCTGCTCCACCTTCAAAAATTCTAGAAATATCTGCAATCTCACTCATAGGCGAATAGCCTAGATTAATAGCTGCTTGATACACAAAAGGTTTAAAGGAGCTGCCTGGTTGTCGTGTGCTTTGAGTAGCTCGGTTGTAATTACTTTTTTCATAATCAACCCCACCCACTAAGGCTAAAACATCTCCACTTTGATGATTAACCACCACCATAGCTCCATTTAGCGTACTTAAATTTGCATCCTTATCACGCTTTACTATTTCATCATAACCAAATTTTAAGGCATTTTGAGCCATTTCTTGCACATCTAAATCTATATTTAAAGTGATTTTATAGCCGCCTGTTTTAAGATCTTTAATGCTAGGACTTAATTGCTTAATCACCTCATCTACAACATAAGGAGCTGCATTTTGCGTTAAAGTATCATCATAAACTTGAGGAATTTCTTTCATAGCTTCATCATATTCTGCTTTAGAAATCCAACCTAATGTATACATTCTTGCTACAACATTATTTGCCCTTGCGATAGAAAGATCTAAATGTTTTGTAGGATCATAGCTACTTGGTGCTTTTGGCATACCCACAAGCATAGCAATCTCTTTAAGGCTTAACTCATTTAGATTTTTATGAAAATATCCTTGCGCAGCTGTTTTAACCCCATAATATCCATGTCCAAAAAAGATATAATTTAAATATCTTTCCAAAATTTGCTCTTTGCTTAAAATTGTTTCCATTTTATAGGCGAGCAAGGCTTCGCGAATTTTACGAGTGATAGTTCTTTCAGGGGTTAATTCTGTATTTTTGATAAATTGTTGAGTAAGCGTTGAAGCTCCCTCCATGGTTTTTCCACCACTTCTTATAATTTTAACAATAGCCCTAAAAATAGCATCAATATTTACCCCATCATGTTCAAAAAAGCTAGTATCTTCTATAGCTACAAGAGCTTCTATAAGACGCGGGGGTAATTCTTCATAGCTTGCATAAAAACGATGTTGTTCAAAGATATTGGCTACTAATTTTCCATTTCTATCGTAAATTTGCGTTGTAAGTGGAGGTTTATACTCTTTAAAAGTATATCCTTGAGTATCTGCATTTGCAAAAAGATAGGCCACATAAATAAATACAGCGATCAAACACACAACAAAAAATGAAAATATATATTTTAAAATTTTCATAAATAAGCCTTTAAATTTTGAGTATCAAGTCCTAAAGCGGTGTTTAAATTTCCCTCTTGTTTAATGATATAGTTTTTATGAAAACCCTCACACATAATCGCCCCTGCTTTACCCTTATAAAATCCATTTTCTACATAGTCTTTTAAATCACGAGGATCAAATTTTGAAAAATAAAGCGTTGTTTTTGAAAGAGAGAAAACTCTTTTTTTTAAATTCTTTAACAAAAAAGCACTTAAAATACTAGCACATTTTCCATCTTGTAAATCAAGCATTTCACAAGCTTCTTCTTTGGTATTTGCCTTAGTAAGAATTTTATCTCCTATGCAAACTATGCTGTCTGCAAAGAGTAAAGTTTCATCTTTAAATTTCTCTTCATAAGTCGTGCAAAATTGTCTTTCTTTCTCTAAGACGATTTTTTGCACATAAATACTAGGCTTTAAATTTTTGTCTAAATTTTCATCATAGTCAAAGCTTATTTGTTGAAATTCAATCTTTGCCTCTTTGAGCAAATTCGATCTAGAAACAGAACTTGAAGCAAGAATTAACATTGCTTAAAGTCCTTTTTGGATCAAATCCAAAGCCTGTTTTAAAGCTTCATCTATCTTGCTTATATCTTTACCGCCTGCTGTAGCAAAATCATCTCTTCCGCCGCCATTGCCACCTAAAATTTGAGCAATATTTTTAACCAAATTTCCAGCTTTTAAAGGACAATTTTTCACACCTGCTGCAAGGGTTATCTTATCATCTTTTGTTTGTATTAGTAAAATAGCAGCTTTTTCAAATTTGTTTTTAAATTCATCAATCATGGTTTTTATATCACCGCTTTCTACGCATTCAACGCAAATTTGAACTCCATTGATATTGCTTGAGTTAAGTTGTGATTTGTTAGAATTTTTAAGCTCGTTTTTTAATTTTAGAATTTCATTTTTAAGTTTTTTTACCCCAAGACTTAAATCATTGCTTTTAAGCTCTTCTTTAAGGTTTAGATTTTCATTCATAAAAGTCTTGCAAAATTCTAAAGCTGCTCTTGAAACAACCGCTTCTATACGCCTTACACCTGCACTTACACCACTTTCTTTAACTATGTAAAAACTTCCTATTTGAGCTGTATTTTTTACATGAGTTCCTCCGCAAAGCTCTTTACTTTCACCTAAGGTTAAAACGCGTACATTACCTTGATATTTTTCATTAAATAAAGCAATAGCTCCACTTTTTTTAGCATCTTCTAAAGGCATATTTTCTAAAATTGCTTCGCTTGAGCTAATGATCATTTCATTAACTCTTTTTTCAATACTTTCTAATTCTTCCTTGCTTAAAGCTTTGTGATGAGTAAAATCAAATCTTAATTTATTGCTTTCAACCAAAGAACCTGCTTGACTGATATGAGAACCCAAAATTTCTCTTAAAGCGTGATGTAAAAGATGAGTAGCTGAATGATGGCGTGCAGTTTGTTCTCTTTTGTCGGTATCAATTTTTGCTATTATCTTATCATTAAGCTTGATTTCTTCATTAGCTTTTACAAGACTAAGATTGAGATTGAAAAACTTTTGAGTATCTAGCACTTCGCTAGTTCCTATATATCCTGTATCAGCAATTTGCCCCCCACTTGTTGCATAAAAAGGAGTATTATCAAGCATAACCCAGCCTAGACCTTTAAGACTTGAAACTTCTTTAAAATCTTCATCTAAAAGAGCTAAAACGGTGGCTTGACATTCTGTTTTTTCATAACCCACAAAGCAATTTTCTCCAAATTTTTCAAGTAAATTTTTAAAATCTCCACTTGCTACCTTATCGCCGCTTCCTTTCCAAGAAGCTTTTGCACGATTTTTTTGTTCATTCATCAATTCTTCAAATTTAGCTTCATCTACCACAAGATTTTTTTCTCTTAACATATCTTGCGTTAAATCAAGTGGAAAACCATAAGTATCATAAAGCTTGAATGCAACCTCTCCGCTAAAAACTTCTTTGGTATTTTTAAGCTCTTTATTAAAAATTTCAATACCGTTTTCTATAGTGCTCAAAAATCTCTCTTCTTCTAAGCAGATTTGCTCTTTTATAAAATCTTTCTTTTCATTAAGATAGGTATAATGCTCACCCATAAGCTTGCAAACTACATCAACTAAATTATACATAAAAGGTTTTTTAAGCCCCAATAAATACCCATGTCTTAAAGCACGGCGTAAAATACGGCGTAAAACATAACCCCTACCCTCTTTATCAAAACTCGTTCCTTGAGCGAGCAAAAATACACTCGATCTTATATGATCAGCGATAACTCTAAAGCTAGCTCCACTTTCATAAATATAAGTTTTACCACAAAGTTTTGCAATTTCATCGATAATAGGCATAAAAAGCGAGCTGTCAAAATTGCTAAATTTACCCTCTTTGATAGCTGTAACCCTTTCAAGCCCCATTCCTGTATCAATACTTGGTTTTGGCAAAGGCGTAAGTTTACCATCAGCACTTCTTTCATACTGCATGAAAACAAGGTTCCAAATTTCTAAGAACCTATCTCCATCTCCACCCATATAATCTTCTTCGCCATTAAAATACTCTTCGCCTTGATCATAAAAAATCTCACTACAAGGACCACAAGGACCTGTATCGCCCATTTGCCAAAAATTATCCTTATCGCCAAATCTATAAATTCTTTCTTTTTGGATATGTTTTTGCCACAATTCAAACGCTTCATCATCGCTTTCATGTACGGTTACATAAAGTCTATCTTTAGGAAGTTTTAATACCTCGGTTACAAATTCCCAAGCATAAGCGATAGCTTGTTCTTTAAAATAATCCCCAAAGCTGAAATTTCCTAACATTTCAAAAAAAGTATGATGGCGAGCGGTATAGCCTACATTATCTAAATCATTGTGTTTTCCCCCTGCTCTTATACAAGTTTGGCAACTTGTTTTGCGTGGTGGATTTGGACGAGGCACTTCTCCTATAAATATACTTTTAAAAGGCACCATTCCTGCATTTGTAAAAAGCAAGGTTGCATCATCAGGAACTAAAGGACTTGAAGGGGTGATTTCATGACCCTTAGACTTAAAAAAATTTAAATATTCACTTCTAACATCCATAAGATTTTCCTAAGAAATTTTTATAAAAGCATATCATACCAAAATTACTTTAAATTAAGTAAAACTAAAATACAATAAGCCTTTTTAATTAATTTCTTTAATTTTCAAGGTTTTTTATGAATTTTATCAATCTTCAAGCTCAATATCTTAAATATAAAGAAGAAATCGATTCTGAAATCGCAAGTGTTTTATCAAGCTCCTCTTTTATAGGGGGTGCAAAATTAAATGAATTTGAAACAAATTTAGCCCAATACACTCATGTGCAACACGCAATAGGATGCTCAAGTGGCACAAGTGCTTTATATCTTGCTTTAAGGGCTTTAGATATCAAACAAGGAGATGAAGTTATAGTTCCTAGCTTTACTTTTATAGCTACAGCTGAAATGGTAGCACTACTAGGAGCTAAGCCTGTATTTGTAGATATAAATTTAGATAATTTTAATATCGATTTTGAACTCTTAAAAAATGCTATCAGCCCTAAAACAAAAGCAATTATTGCTGTGAGTATGTTTGGTCAAATGAGCAACTTACAAGAATTAAACACCTTTTGCGAAAGTAAAAATATAAGCTTGATTGAAGATGGCGCACAAAGTTTTGGAGCAAGCTTTAAGAGTGAAAAATCTTGCTCTATTGCCAAAATTTCATGCACTAGCTTTTTTCCTTCTAAGCCCTTAGGAGCTTATGGCGATGGCGGAGCGATTTTTTGCAACGATGAGAGCATAGCTAAAAAATTAAGAATTTTACTCAACCACGGACAAACTGATCGTTATAAACATGAATTTATAGGGATAAATGCTCGTCTTGATACTCTTCAAGCAGCCATTTTAAATGTAAAATTAAAACACCTAGATGAAGAAATTAACAAAAGACAAGAAATAGCAAAATTCTACAACGAAAATTTGACAAATTGCCAAATTCCAAAGATTGATGAAAACGCCATCAGTGCTTATGCGCAATATAGCGTTTTAGTAGAGGATAGAGCTAGAGTTTTAAAAGCTTTTGAAAAAGCAAACATTCCTTATGCTATCCATTATCCTACACCACTTCACAAGCAACCTTGCTTCAGTGAATTTTCGCATTTAAAATTAGAAAAATCAGAATTTGCGAGTAAGCATATTTTATCCTTGCCATTTTCAGCATTTTTAAGTCAAAGTGAGCAAGAAAGTGTAATTAAAGTGTTTAAGGAAGGACTATGAAATTAGATCAAGTGGGATCTTTTTTAAGACCTAAAATTTTAAAAGAAGCTAGAGAAAATTTTGCCTTGGGAAAAATCGATGAAGAACAACTTCGCAGCATTGAAGATTCTTGCATAAGAGATCTTTTAGAAGAGTGCGATAAGGCGGGAATTTATTATTTAAGTGATGGGGAATTACGCCGTTCTTGGTGGCATCTTGATTTTTACTGGGGTTTTGGCGGCATTAAAAAAATCAAAAAAGAAAAGGGTTATATCTTTAAAGGGATAGAAACAAGGGCTGAGGGCATAGAAATTGAAAGTAAAATCGAGTGCAATAACCATCCTTTTTTAAAAGATTTTGAAAGATTAATGCAAATTGCAAAAGGTTTAAAAATAGATACAAATCGCTTAAAACTTACCATTCCAAGCCCTTCAATGCTTTTATATATGCTTTTTATCCGCGGGGGCAAAAACACAGAATTTAATTACTATGGTAAAGATTTTACAAAACTTAAAAATGATATTTTAAATGCTTATGAAAATTTTTACAAAGAATTTGCAGCTCTTGGTGGAGTATATTTGCAACTTGATGATACAAGCTTTGGTTCTTTATGTGATTATGAATTTTGCGCTTTAAATGAGATCAACACAGATGATATTTGTGAAGAATATGTAGATTTTTTAAATGAGAGTTTAAAAACTATGCCAAAAAACATAATGAGTGCAATTCATATTTGTCGTGGAAACTACCGCAGTCGCTATGTAGCAAGTGGGGGCTATATGAAAGTCGCTAAGAAGCTTTTTGGAGAACTTAGAGTCGATAAATTCTTCTTAGAATTTGATGATGAAAGGGCTGGAAATTTTGAACCTTTAAAATACATCAACGATCAAATTGCGGTTTTAGGAATTCTTACTAGCAAAACCAATGAAAGTCCAAGCGTAGAAGAGTTAAAAGCAAGAGTAAAAATAGCAGCTCAATTTTTAAATCCAAAACAAATTGAAATCAGCACACAATGTGGCTTTAGCTCCACTGAAGAAGGAAATGAAATCTTCACTCATTCTCAATGGGAAAAAATCAAACTCTTAAAACAAGTTTTAAGCGAACTTGAAAATGAAGGATTTTTCTCTTGAAAGTAGGAATTGTAGGCCTTGGAAAAATGGGGCAAAACCATTTAAACGAGCTTAGTAAAAATAAAAATTTTAAAATCAACGCTTTGTTTGATATGGTTGAAAATAAAAATTTAAACGCGCCTTTTTTTATTAATTTGGATGAATTTTTAAATCAAGATAATGACATCATCATCATTGCAACACCGACAAATTCACATTTAGAAATAGCTAGAAAGGTTTTTTGTAAATGTAAATGCGTATTGATCGAAAAACCTTTAGCGCTGAATTTAAATGAAATAGATGAAATTTCAAATTTAGCTAAAAGCTATGGTGTAAAAGTGGGTGTGGGATTTTGTGAAAGATTTAATCCTGCGGTTTTAGCTCTAAAAAAAGAGCTTCAAAATGAAGAAATTATCAGCATCAATATACAAAGATTTTCCACTTATCCGCAAAGAATCAGTGATGTAGGAATTTTACAAGATTTGGCTGTGCATGATCTTGACTTGCTTCATTTTTTAAGCGCAGAGAAAATTACAAATGCTAACATTTTAAAAAGTTTCAACAAAGACAATCAAAGAGAAGATGAAAGCATTATAACCTGCAAGCTAGAAAAAACGATCGCTTGCGTGCATCAAAGCTGGAACAGTACGCAAAGACTAAGAAAAATTACACTTGTGAGTAAAAATCATTTTTACGAGGCAAATTTAGCAGATTTTTCCCTAAGTAAAGATGGACAAAACTTAGAACTGATGACACAAACACCCCTTTTTGGCGAACATATGGCTTTATATGATTTGCTTTTAAATAAGGAAAATTACCTAGCAAATATACAAAATGCTTATGCTGTGCAAGAAATTTTAGAAAAATTTTAATTTTTCTAAAATAATGCAATAAACTCCAAATAACTTGAGTTTCAATAAAACACTTAGATAAAAATTTATTGATTTTAAATCCATACTGAAGTAAAATAAAATTAAAAAAAGGTTTTTAGATGAAATTAGTTTTATTTTTAAATATGGGCGGAGCCACAAATTTACAAGATTGTGAAACTTTTTTAAAAAATATGTTTAATGATCCTTATATTTTGGGTATTAAAAATAAATTGATAAGAAGATTTGTGGCGTGGATTATTACGAAATCTCGCGTAAAAGCTATGAGAGAAAATTATAAACAAATGGGTGGAAAATCTCCACTCAATGAACTTACTCAAAGTTTGTGCGAAAAGCTTAATGCAAAAACAAAAGACTTTAAATTTGATTTTGTCAATCTTTATGTGCCGCCTTTTGCCAATGAAGTTTTGCAAAAATACACTTTAAGTGAAAATGATGAAATCATTCTTTTTCCACTTTATCCACACCACTCAAGCACCACAGTTACTTCATCGCTTGAAGTTTTGCAAAATGAAATTTTAAAACAAAAAATCAAGGCAAAAATAAAGATTGTAGATATTTTTTACGAAGATGAGCTTTATAATGAGACGATTGTTTCTCATATTTTGACCAAAAAAAGTGAGCTTGATGCTAAAACTTTAATTTTTTCAGCACATTCTTTACCGCAAAGTATTATCGACAAGGGCGATTTATATGAAAAACATGTCAATCATCATGTAGAGCTTTTAAAAGAAAGATTAAAAGATCATTTTGATGAGATTATCTTAGCTTATCAATCAAAATTAGGTCCAGTAAAATGGCTTGAGCCAAATACGAGCGATATTTTGGGAAATTTAGATAACAAAGCTTTGATTTATCCTATTTCTTTTTGCATAGATTGTTCTGAAACGATTTTTGAGCTAGGTATGGAGTATAAACATTTAGCAAAGTGCGATTATGATTTAATCACTTGCCCAAATGATAGTGATGAATTTATCCACTTTATTTTAAAGTATTTGTCTGATTTTAATTAAGAATGATTTTGAAGTCCTTGTTTATGATTACAAGGACTTTTTAGTAAAAATTTAGCCAACTAAGCTAAAGTATAAGCTTTTTCTCCGTGCAAACTCACATCTAAGCCTTTTTGCTCTACTTCTTCTTTTACTCTTAAGTCTGTAAAACAAGAGATAATCTTAAAAATAACAAAGCTTATAAGAGCTGACAAAACCACACAAATCACAATAGCAAAAATTTGCTCTTTTAAAAGCTCTAGGCTTCCACTGATAAAAAATCCCTCGCCAAGTGCATTTTGGGCAATCACATTAGGATTTACTTTAGCACTTGCAAAAAGCCCTGTGGCAATTCCTCCCCAAATACCTCCGATTCCATGCAAAGAAAAGGCATCTAAAGAATCATCCCATTTAAGTTTGTATTTGATAAAACTTAAACCAAAATAACAAAACACAGAAGACAAAGTCCCTATAACAAGAGAAGCATAAATATCTACATAACCGCAAGCTGGAGTAATTCCCACAAGCCCTGCTACAAGCCCACTAAGTCCACCTAAAATAGTCGGTTTTTTATGGATGAGCCACTCAAGTACCACCCAAGATAAAAAGCCACAAGCTGCTGATATAATACTTACTATAAAAGCATTGATAGCAATATCATTCATTTCGCCAGCACTTCCAGCATTAAAACCTAACCATCCTATAAAAAGCAAAATCGCACCCAAGAAAGCATAAGGAATAGAATGCGCGTTTTTATCCTCATCATCACTTTTTCTAGCGCCTACCATCAAAGCTCCTACAAGTCCGGCAACCCCAGAGCTGATATGCACAACACCGCCCCCAGCAAAATCAAGACTTCCTCTTTTAAGCAAAAATCCCTCACTGCTCCAAATCATATGCGCTAACACATCATAAACTAAAGTACTCCAAAAAAGTAGAAATATCACCAAAACACCCAGTTTGATTCTTCCCACCAAAGAGCCTGTTATAATAGCAGATGCAATAAGTGCAAACATCATTTGAAAAATCACAAAAAGAATATTTGGAACGCCTGAAGCGTTGTATCCGCTAATACCCTCTAAGAGGAAATTCTCGAAATTTCCTACAAGCCCAAGTCCTTCATCTTTACCAAAAGAAAGACTAAATCCAAGCACTACCCATTGTAAAGTAATAACACCAAAAACAATAAAGCAATTCATTATGGTATTAAGAGTATTTTTACTTCTTACCATACCTGAATAAAACATTGCCAAAGCTGGAGTCATAAGCAAAACTAGCAAAGTACACAACACAATAAAACTTGAATTTATCGCATTCATTTACCTATCCTTTCTTACAAAATTTAATTGCGAGATAATTATATTTAAAATGATTTAAAAAAATATAAATTTAAGAAATATTTTATATATTTTTTTTATCAAAGTTTATTTTTTTATATGAAATTACTATAAATAGGGATTTTAAAAAATATTTCACTTCTCTATAATTCAAATTTACTAGCATTAAAATAAAAATTTAGGGCTAAACTAAAACAATAAAAAAGAATTCTTGCAAGATAATAAAGAAAATTTTGATGATTTGGTAAAAGTTTTTTTTAAATTAAAAGTAGAAATTATCTAGTATTAAAAAAGCAATTGCGTTTTAAAATAGCCTAAAAGCTCTTCTTTGGCTTTGAAGATATCATCAGTGTTTAGCTCAAAATCTATTTTTTGTGGCTTTTTATAACTCTTATCATAATAAGCCAAAAGCAAAGCAATAAGCCTTTGCCATTCTCTTTGCTCATAACTTTTTAGCAAATCCTGACGAAAATTTACACTGATATAAGGACTGATCTTAGCAAGACATTCTTTAAATTTTAAAGGAGTCATTTTTTCTTGATAGATCTTTTGTATCCTGTCTATGCGCTTTTCTAAAGAACAAAAACAATGAATTTTAAATGCTTTTTGCATTTTTTCATAAAGCTTTAAAGGTAAAACTATTTCACCTATTTTACGACTTTCGCTCTCTATAAAGATAAAATCTTTTAAAGAGTTTAAAGTATAAAAAAGGTTTGCTTCAAAAGCTTTTTGCGTAGGCTGAGCACCTAAAATATCACCAAAAGATGATCCTAGATGATTTGCCATTTTTTCTAAATTTAAATGATGGGGCAAAAGCTCCAAAAGTTCTGTCTTTCCACAGCCTGTATTACCACAAAGAGCAAAAAAATCTAAATTTATTTCATTATCAAAATAATGCGCCAAAAAACTTCTATAAGCTTTAAAGCCACCCTTTAAACGCACCACTCTATAGCCCAATTCGCTCAAAATCACTGCAATAGATTTTGAACGCAAACCCCCACGAGAGCAGTAAATTCCGATCTTATCTCCTATACGGAATTTGTGGGCAAGCTCTAAGATATGCTTTGACATATTTTGACAAATATAACTCGCACCCCTAGCCTTAGCCAAAGCTTGATTTTTTTTATAAATTGTTCCTATTTCTTGATATTCTTCATCATTTAAAGCATAAAAATTCAACGCCCCTATCAAATGAGAATGTAAAAATTCCCTAGGGCTTCTTGCATCGATTAAAAGAGAGAAATTTTCTTTTTGAAATTCTGCAAAATCTACTTCATTTAACATTTTTAAACGCCAAAACAAGTTTTTGATAAACTTGTTCTATATTGGTACCACAAACCCTAGTCTCTCCTATAGTGGTGATAAAATTAGTATCCCCTGCCCAACGCGGCACTAGGTGATAATGACAATGAGGAGCTATCCCAGCACCCGCATCTTTACTTAAATTCATACCGATATTTACCCCACCTGCATGGAGTTCACTTTTTAAAATTCTTACCCCTAGACGCACAAATTGACTTATCTCTTGCCAAGCTTCATCACTTAAATTTTCTATATGCTCTTCATGCAAATAAGGTATTATCATAAAATGCCCTGCAGAATAAGGATAGCGGTTCATCACGCCAAAACAATACTTAGCTCTAAAAATCACTCCTAATTCTTCGTCGCTTTTGATTTTATTAGCACAATCACAAAAAGGGCACTCGCTCTTTTCTTTTTCAAAATACTCACTTCGCCATGGTGCATACAAATACTGCATTTTTATCCTTTTAAAGCAAGGCTTTCAAAGCCTCTCCTTCATCGTTTTGACGCATAAAATATTCTCCGATTAAAAAAGCATCAACGCCTAAATTTTGCAAATGCCTTAAAAAATCTTTATCCTCTAAACCACTTTCTGCGATAATAATTTTTGAATTTGGAATTTGTGGGATGAGTTTTTCGCATAAATTCATATCCATAGAAAAATCATCCAAATTGCGATGATTTATGCCTATAATATCAGCTCCTGAAAAAATCGCTTTGCTCAAATCTTCTTTATCGTGAATTTCCACCAAGGCTTCAAGTCCCAAATGTCTTGTAAATTCAAGCAATCTTTTAAGCTCTTTCATACTTAACATTCTAGCGATAAGCAAAACAAAATCCGCCCCATAAACCAAAGCTTCTAAAATTTGATACTCATCAAAAATAAAATCCTTTCGCAACAAAGGAGCGTGCGTATAACGGCGTATCATGCTAAGGTATTCTAAACTCCCTTGAAAAAAATGCGGTTCTGTTAAAACTGAAATAGCAGCAGCTCCATTTTTTTCGTATTTTAAAGCTATATCTAAAGGATCAAAATTTTCCCTTATAACCCCTTTACTTGGACTAGCTTTTTTAACCTCTGCGATAATTCTTACTTCATTTTCTATTCTTTTTAAAGCAGCTTTAACATCTTTAGGAAAAAAAGGATTCGATGCTAAAGATCGTCCCAACATATCATAAGGCAGTTGCGCCTTACGCTCTTTTAAATCTTCTTTAGTTTTTTCAAAAATTTTATCTAAAATCATGGTTTAATACACGCCTTTATTGCTTTTGCATGAGCCTTGCTCTCATCAGAATTTGCAAATTCTTTATCCTCTAAAGTTTGCTTCAAAATTTCCCAAGCCTTTTTACAATCACCTTGTTTATAATACCCCCACGCTAAAGAATCCAAATAGTATAAATTTTGAGGCTCTTTTTTTAAGGCAAGTTCAACCAATTTCATACCTTTTTTAAGATCTAAATCATAATCTATCAATAAATACCCATAATAATTCAAATACAAAGCATCACTATTTTCATCAATCGCATTAGAAAATTTTTCGCTCACAAGAGCAACAACCTGCGGAGTGATTTTTTTATTCAAATTTGCTTCTTCAAATTCAAACACTGCTGCACGCAAAAGATATTCTTTCTCTTGAGTGCGTTTATAAATTTGCATACTAAGATCTTTAGCCTTGTTGTATAATTTTAACCTTTGATATAAATAAAGCTTCATATCATCATCTGCATTATATTTTAAAGCAAAATGCAATGCTTCTTTGTCTTTGTTTTGAGAACTTAAAAGCTCGATAAGAGCTAGGATAAAGCTTTTGTTTTTTGTAATATTATAAAGCTCTATATAAATTTCTTGTAAAGCTTTGCTATTGCCCTTATCATTATAAATCTTTGCTAGTAAAATGCAAGTTTTAAGAGTGCAACCATTAATATTTTTTGAATTTTCTAGTATATTTTTAATGCTTGAAGTATCATTTAATATAGCATAAACACCCACGAGCTTAAACAAAATCTCCTCGTTTTGAACTTGATTATAGGCTAGTTGATAATATTTTATGGCATCTTTTAAATTATTTTGGCGTATTAATACATCTCCATAAAGCTCTAAATTTCTTGGATCATCACTTTTTTTCTTTAAAAGCCCTTGGATAAGCTCTTGAGCTTCTTTAAGATTATAAGAATTTAAGGCATAAAGTGCACTAAGACGCTTAAGATTATCACTCTTATCAAGATAAGGCTTGGCTATATTATTTATCTCTTCTTTTTTATCAAGGTTGTTTGCTAGAGTTAGCAAAAATGCATTTTCTAAAAAATTAGTAATATTATAATCTCTAAAAAGTGCCAAAAACTCATCCCTAGCTTCTTCATATTGATTAAAATATTCATAATTATAAGCTTTCATGATCCTTAAATCAAATTCATTGCTCTTTTGCTGCTTATAATCGGGGTAAGCTATAATCGTTTTTGAAGCCCCACACGCAGTTAAAAAAAAGCCTATTAAGACAAATAACAAATTCCTATACATTCTTTTTTTAGCTCCTCTTGATGTGTTTTAAAATATTCCCAAAAAGGAAAGGTGCGGCATTGCTTCGGACGAAAATCATAAATAGAGCAATTTCTTTTTTCCTTATCGAAAAAAATACATGCAAATCCATCTTCAAATTCAACTTCCTTAAAACTCATTCTAAAGCCTACCTTTTTTAAATATTTCAAAGCAAATTCTTTTTCATCTAATTGCAAATGCTCTCTCAAAGCCTTTAACTCTTCCTTGTTTGCAAAAATATTTCCACTTTCTCCTGTGCAACATTTTCCACCGCATTCTTGACAAGCATTTTCATTAAATCCATAAGAAAAATCTTTATTAAATATCATAACTTTCCAACCTAAATCTAGAGTGAATCTCTTGCATTTGCTCACTCAAATTCTCATTTTTATAGATAAAAAAAGGGGGTAAAATCTCACAAGGCGATTTTACACTTTTTCTAGCTTGCACCAAGACAAGTCTTGCTGAAATATTTTGATGAGTATGTACAAAACGAATTTTAGTTAATTTTAGCTTTTTACTCTCTAAAACAAGGCAAATTTTATCTAAAGCCAAGGCTTCGTAACAAAAATACAATACCCCCATAGGTTTTAACAAAGCATTGGATCTAACAATAAATTCATTTAAAGTCAAATATTTTTGAAATTTACTTATATTTTTATGCGTATTTTTACCCTCATGCGCCCCATCTCTATAAAAAGGTGGATTACAAACTATAAAATCAAATTTTTTATCATTTTGAAAATTTCTAAAATCTTCATGCAATACTCCAGCTTGTATATTATTTTGTTTTAGATTACGATGAATGAGTTCTATATTTTCTTGTTGTATATCAAGCAAAGATAAATCTAAATTAGAAACAAATTTTTTAAGTAAAATTCCTATAATACCACATCCCGAACCTACTTCCAAGACTTGATTTTTAATACCCATTTCTAAAACAAAATCAGCTAAAAGTAAAGAATCGCTGTTGTAACGATAACCATCACTCAATTGGGCTAATTTAATACTATCTTGCATTTTCAATGGGTTGGAATTTTAATTCTTTTTAAAGGAGTATTTTCTTTGCTTGTGTTTTGTTCTTGTTTTAAAGCATTATTTTGACTTGCAAAATCTATAAAATTTTGAGCAAAAAGTAAGGAAGATAATGATATTGTGAAAAAAAATTTCAACATAATTTTCCTTGAAATTTATATTCTATTTAAGTTTATTTAAAAAATTTAAATGGTGTCCACGGCGAGATTCGAACTCACGGCCTCAAAATTAGGAATTTTGCGCTCTATCCTGCTGAGCTACGAGGACAGAAAGCGGGAAAAATCCCGCTAAAAATTTAACCGTTTCTTTTTTTGATGATTTCATCCGCAACATTTTTAGGAACTTCATCATAATGATCAAATTCCATAGAATAAGTCGCACGACCTTGAGTTTGACTTCTAAGATCAGTAGAATAACCAAACATTTCAGCCAAAGGACAAAATGCTGTGATGATTTTATTTCCACCACGCTCATCCATGCTATTTACTTGACCACGGCGTTTGTTAAGATCTCCAATAACATCGCCCATGTAATCTTCAGGAGTTTCTACTTCAACTTTCATCATAGGCTCTAAGATCACAGCACCTGCTTTTCTAGCACCTTCTTTAAAGCCCATAGAAGCAGCAAGTTTAAACGCCATCTCAGATGAATCCACCTCGTGATAACTTCCATCATAAACAGTTACTTTAACATCTTCCACAGGATAACCTGCTAAAACACCATTTTGCAATGCTTCTTGAACACCTTTATCAACCGCAGGAATATATTCTTTTGGAATTACCCCACCTTTGATATCATTAACAAACTCATATCCACTACCTGGCTCAAGTGGCTCAAGGCGTAAGAATACATGTCCGTATTGACCACGACCGCCTGATTGCTTAGCGTATTTGTATTCTTGTTCAACAGTTTTTCTAATGGTTTCGCGGTAAGCAACTTGAGGTTGTCCCACTTCAGCTTCCACTTTAAATTCACGAAGCATACGATCAACAATAATTTCAAGGTGTAATTCACCCATACCTGAAATGATAGTTTGACCACTTTCTTCATCCGTAGAAACTCTAAAGCTTGGATCTTCTTGAGCTAGTTTATTTAGCGCAATAGACATTTTTTCTTGATCTGCTTTAGTTTTTGGTTCTACTGCAACAGAAATAACAGGATCTGGGAAATCCATTCTTTCAAGAATTACCTTATCTTTTTCACTTGCAAGAGTATCCCCTGTTAAAGTATCTTTAAGTCCTACAACTGCACCGATTTCTCCTGCGTAAAGAACTTTAATTTCTTCTCTTTTATTAGAGTGCATTTTTAACAAACGACCAATTCTTTCTTTTTTATCTTTGGTTGAGTTATAAGCATAAGAACCGCTTTCTAAACATCCACGATAAACACGCACGAAAGTAAGTTGTCCTACAAATGGATCTGTCATAATTTTAAATGCAAGTCCTGCAAATTCGCCATCATCGGTTGATTTTACAGAAACTTCTGTGCCGTCTTCATATTCTCCTTTGATATTAGCAACTTCATCTGGAGCTGGCAAATAAGCCACAACAGCATCAAGTAAAGGTTGAACACCCTTATTTTTAAATGCAGTTCCACAAAGCATAGGAACAATAGAAAGACTTAAACACCCTGCTTTAATCCCTGTTTTAATCTCTTCAAGGCTTAATTCTTCTCCGCCTAAATATTTTTCCATCAACTCATCTGAAGTTTCTGAAACCGCTTCTATCATTTTAGTGCGATATTCTTCTGCTTTTTCTTTAAGCTCAGCAGGAATTTCTTTTTCTACATAATCTGTTGGCTTAGTATCATCTTCCCAAACTAAAGCTTTCATAGTTACAAGATCGATAACACCTTTGAAATTATCTTCAGCGCCGATTGGAATTTGAAGTGGAACTGGATTAGCTTTTAAGCGATTACGAATTTGATCTTCTACATTATAGAAGTTTGCGCCGATTCTATCCATTTTATTTACAAAAACTATTCTTGGAACACCATATTTATTTGCTTGTCTCCAAACAGTTTCGCTTTGAGGTTGCACCCCACCTACTGAACAAAATACTGCAACAGCACCATCAAGAACACGCATAGATCTTTCAACTTCTATGGTGAAATCCACGTGGCCTGGAGTGTCAATAAGATTGATTTGATGATCTTTCCAAAAACAAGTTGTAGCCGCAGAAGTGATAGTAATCCCACGCTCTTTTTCTTGTTCCATCCAGTCCATAGTTGCAGCACCATCATGCACTTCGCCTATTTTATGACTCATACCTGTAAAGAAAAGAATTCTCTCACTTGTAGTTGTTTTTCCCGCATCAATATGTGCAGCAATACCGATATTTCTAACCCTTTTTAAAGGAGTACTTCTAGACATTTTTTCTCCTTCTTACCAACGATAGTGAGCAAATGCTTTATTTGCTTCAGCCATTTTGTAAGTATCTTCTTTTTTCTTAAATGAAGCACCTTTGCTATTTGCCGCATCTAAAAGTTCAGCTGCAAGTTTATCTATCATAGTTCTTTCACTTCTTTTTCTAGCAAAAGAAATAATCCAACGAATTGCTAAAGCTTGTTGTCTAGCAGGACGAACCTCTACTGGAACTTGATAAGTCGCCCCACCTACGCGGCGAGATTTTACCTCTAGCAAAGGTTTAATATTTTCAATCGCATCATTAAAGATATCAATACCTTTTTTTTCTCCACCTTTTTTATCGATAAGTTCTAAAGCACCATACATAATCGTAGTAGCTGTGCTTTTTTTACCATCATACATTAAAGAATTAATAAATTTTGTGATTACTTTGTTACCATAAATCGGATCAGGCAAGACTTCTCTTACCGGAGCTTTTCTTCTTCTCATTATTTTTCCTTCAAATTTTAAATTTTACTCAAACAAAATCAAATCTAACGGATTTGTCTGTATGAATGATTATTTTGCAGCGCCTGCTTTAGGGCGTTTAGCACCATATTTAGAACGAGAAACTGTTCTTTTTGCAACACCTGCTGTATCAAGAGCACCACGAACGATGTGATATTTAACCCCTGGTAAGTCTTTTACCCTACCACCACGCACTAAAACAATGCTGTGTTCTTGCAAGTTATGACCTTCACCGCCGATATAGCTGATCACTTCAAAGCCACTAGTAAGTCTTACTTTGGCAACTTTTCTTAACGCTGAGTTTGGTTTTTTAGGTGTTGTAGTATAAACCCTAGTGCAAACTCCCCTTCTTTGTGGACAATTTTTAAGCGCTGGAGATTTAGATTTTTCTAAAACTTTTTTGCGCTCTTTTCTAACCAATTGATTTATGGTAGGCACAATAATTCCTTTCTTTAAAAAATATAATAAACTTTAGATGATATCTAAATTTTACTTACAAAAATATAAACTAGAGATGTTTTAGTAGTGACTAAAATTAAAAATCCTATCCCATCTAAAACTAGATGAGATAATAAAATTATTGTTTATTAGTATTATACTGCAAATATACCACATGGGTAGCTAAATATTCTTCAAGACCATGTTTTCCATCAGCTCCGCCTATGCCACTTTTTCTAAAGCCTGCATGAAAACCTTGCATAGCCTCAAAATTTTCACGATTAATATAAGTTTCACCAAATTTAATTTCTCTGCTAGCTCTCATTGCTATATCTAAATTTTGTGTATAAATAGAACTTGTAAGACCATATTCACAATCATTTGCCATATCAATAGCTTCATCAAGTGTATCAAATTTAGCAATAGGTAAAATCGGAGCAAAAATTTCTTTTTGCATGATCTCATCTTCGTGTTTAACATTAGTAAGAACGCTTGCGGGAAAATAATACCCACTTGTATCAGTGATTTTTCCACCGCATTCTACAATCGCTCCTTTAGCTGTAGCTCTTTGAAGCATTGCCAAAGCATTATCAACTCCTGCTTGATTGACCAATGGTCCCATATCAAAATCACCTTTTAAGGTATTTCCAACACTTACTTTACTCATGGCTTTTACAAATTTGTCTACAAATTCATCATAAATGCTTGTATGCACATAAGCTCTTTCAGCACAATTACAAACTTGTCCGTTATTGCAAATTCTACTTGCTTTAATCGCTTCTACTGCTAAATCAATATCCGCATCTTTGCACACTATAGCTGGCGCCTTTCCACCAAGTTCTAAAGAAACTTTGATAATATTTTTAGCTGCAGCTTCCATTACTCTAGTCCCTGCTTCAACACTTCCTGTAAGACTTACCATACCTATATTTTCATTGCTTGATAATTCATATCCTACTACACTGCCTTTACCTGCAACTAAGTTAAAAACACCTTTTGGTAAAGAACTTTGCGAAACAAGCTTTGCAAATTCAAAAGCATTGTTTGGAGTTTCACTGCTTGGCTTTATAACAATAGTATTTCCTGTTAGTAAAGCAGGTGCCATCTTCCTTGCGATTAAGAAAAATGGAAAATTCCAAGGTAAAATTCCACCAATTACCCCAATAGCACTTTTATATAAATATATATGCTCATTAGCCCTATCGCTTTGTATGATTTCACCCTCATATCTTCTAGCCCACTCGGCCGTATAATCCATATAATCTGCTGTAAAATTAATCTCTATGCTAGCCAAAACTCTGGTTTTTCCTTGCTCTTGCATTAAAACTTCGGTTAAGAAATTAGCATTTTTGCGTATTAAACTAGCTATTTCTTTTAAATGATTTGCTCTTTCAATCGCTGGTTTAGCCTCCCAAACTTTTTGTGCTTTTTTGGCTGCTTCAATCGCTCTTTTAGTATCTTCTAAAGAAGCGCTAGCTACTCTTGAAATCACTTCTTTGGTAGCCGGATTTAAAACTTCGATAAATTCTCCATTATGTGGGATAAACTTTCCATCAATATAATTTAAATAAGTTGTCATTTTTTCTCCTTTTTTAGTCTAAGTGAAATACTTCTTCCATATTTAGCCATTTTTGTCCTGCATAGCCTAAAGATATTTGACAAGGATCTGTTACTTTCCACCATTTTTGTGTGCTTTCATCTCTTGCCATTTTAGCCATGTCTGCTTCAAAATCAGCACCTACATATTCAAAATATGCAAATAAATATTCTCCGAACAAATAAATGGAATAATTTTGCATATTGCACTTCTTAATCATCTCGCAAACCCCTTCATAAGGCTTTGCGTGAAGATTTTTATATTCCTCTATTTTTTCCTTTTTTATCTTTATGATTTGGCCATATCTTTGCATCTATCCTCCTTGTAAATTGATAAAGCATTTTGATAAAATATCTTATTTAAGTTTTTGAAAATTTTACTTTCTATGATGAGTTTAGCCCACTTAGCTGGAGCTATTTTTGCCACAGGATAATTGCTACCAAATATGAATTTATCTTCACTAAAATTTTCTTTAAAAAAAGCAAAAAGCTCATAAATAAATTCCTTTGAGGTTTGTTCTGAAAAATCATCTGGAACCGAAAGCTTAATATATAAATTTGGAAATTTTTTCAAAAGATTTAAATCTTTTTTATACTCATTTAAACGATCTATTTTTGGACTTCCTAGATGATTTAAAACCACTTTTAAATTTGGATTTTTATTTAAAAATTTTTCTAAAAAACTGAGTTCTTCATTTTTCATACAAGCTTCAAAAGGTATATTGAAAGTTTTTAAAATTTCTATTTTTTCTTCAAAATCTGCTTCAAATAGTCTTTTAGCTTCTTTTTTACTCGTGTGCATTACTTCCCTAAAAGAGCTAAGTTCTTCTTTATATTTTAAATCCGCTAAACAAAGCAAAAGATTATGAAGCTTTTTTTGCTCTAAAGCAAATAAAGCTTCCTTTTCTAAATCATCGCTATTGGTTTCAACATACATAGCACCTAAAAATTCAAATCCTTCATATTCTTCTTTTGCTCTAAAAAAATCATAATTTTGCTCTAATTTTTCATTGCCTTTTAACCATGAAATAGGCATTTTATCCAAATCCCAAAGATGCAAATGTGCATCAAAAATCTTTTGCATTTTAAGCCTTTATCTTTGAGCCAACAAAACCATACCAAGCCACATATAAAAATAAAGGTGCCATTGCTAAATACCCCATACCTGTGCCATAATGATCATTAATAAAACCTATAATTAAAGGCATAATCGCTCCACCTACTATACTCATTACAAGCAAAGAACCGCCTAGTTTTACTTGATTTAAAGGCAAATTCTTTGTTGCAACTGCAAAAATAGTAGGAAAAGAGATAGACATAAAGAAAAATAAAGCAATTAAAAGAATAGTACTTAAAAAACCACTCGTAAAATACAAGCCAAAGCATATGAGTACATTAATTAAAGAATAAAGTCCTAAAATTTTCTCACCTTTAATCACTTTCATCAAAGGAGTAGAAACAATACGTCCTAGCATAAATGCAACCAAAGCTATAGAAAAATAATAAGCAGCTTGCGCATCTTTTAATCCTTCATTATGATCTACTACATAATTAATAAAAAACGCCCCTGCTGCAACTTGATTTGCTATATATGAAAATTGCGCTAAAAGTCCTAAATTAAAATGTCTGTGTTTAAAAACATGTATAGGCTTAGAATCATCTTTTTGTTTATAATCATCACTTACCGCACTTCCTTCTGGAAGCTTATTTAGAACAAAAGCAATTAAAATCAAAATAACAATAGCAGCAATTCCTACATAAACAAGCTGAACATTACCCATATTGGCTAGCAATGCAGCTTCGATTTGCTCCGCACTCGCACCCTCTTCTTGCTTGGTAATAGATAAAAATAAAGCTCCACCTATAATAGGTCCTACAAATTGTCCCAAACCATTAAAACTTTGTGCGGCATTGATTCTAAAACTTGCATTTTTTTCATCTCCAAGTTTTACCATGTAAGGATTTGCACTAGTTTCTAAAGAACCAATGCCACAAGCTAAAACAAAAAACGCAAATAAAAACAAATGAAAAGAAGCTAAATTTGTAGCAGGTATAATAAGCAAAGCCCCTACAGCATAAAGTGCTAAACCGAAAATAATCCCCATTTTATAAGAATACTTATTGGCTATATAACCCGCTGGCAAGGCTATGATAAAATAAGCTCCAAAATAAGCAAATTGTAAAAATCCACTTTCATGCTGGCTAATGTGAAGATGATTTTGAAAATTTTTATTCATTACATCGATAAGCCCATAACTTACTCCCCATAAAAAGAAAAGAGAAGTCACCAAAACAATAGCTATTTTTATATTCTTAGAATCAGTCATTTTTTACTCCTTAAATTTCATCCCAATTCAATGCTCTATCCAAATGAACATAACCTCCATCTGGCATTAAAATTTGTCCTGTAGTATGTGAAGCCAAAGGACTAAGTGTAAAAACTGCAGTATTTGCAATCTCTTCTATAGTGGTAAAACGATGTCCTAAAGGTATAGTTTTTGCGATTTTCTCATATTGCTCTTTAGGGTTAGGGAAATTTTGCAACCATTTTTCATAAAGAGGAGTCATAACTTCAGCTGGTGCTATGGCATTTACTCTAACACTATCTTTAGCAAAAGCACAAGCCCATTCCCTAGTAAAACCTATTTGAGCAGCTTTTGCCGAAGCATAAGCTGAAGTTCTTCCTTGTCCTGTGATACCTGTTTTACTCACTATATTTAAAATACTGCCTTGCTCTTTTTTAATATAAGGCAAACACTCTTTTGCCATAGCATAATAATGAAAAAGATTGTTTTCGTAAGATTTAATCAAATCTTTAGTGCTTGTGTTTTCAATATGCAAATTATCATTTGCACCTGCATTATTTACAAGGGCATAAATTCCACCATGTTTTGTAACAACTTTTTTTATAAGTTCTTCAATTTGTTCATAATTTTTTAGATCAATTTCATAAAATTCATAGCTTTTGCATAAATTTTTTAATTCTTCGTCGTGCTCTTTAGGCATAGATCTTGAAAAAACTACAGGAATTCCACCCTCCATAGCCCATAATTTAGCAATACCATAACCAATGCCTTTAGCACCACCTGTAATAATACAAACCTTATTTTTAATTTTTAAATCCATTTATTCTCCTTTATCTAATTTAAAGTCATTTTTAAATGCACTAATATCAATACGCCTAAAACTGCTATTAATGCTAGTGTTATAAGTCCAAACTCAACCCCAAAATGATTTTCTATGTATGTTTTTAAAGTCGGTGCGACAAAACCACCTAAATTTCCTAAAGACCCTATAAGTGCGATAGCAGCTGCACCACCTTTTCCCTTTAAAACTTGAGTTGGTAAATTCCAAAATATAGGCTGAATTACGATAAAACCTATAACAGCCAAGCTAATAAAAAATAAAAATGGTGCTAAATTCGCAACAAAAGTCGAAGCTATCATGCTTAAACTTGCTAATAATAAAAATAAAATCGCATATAAATTCCAAGAGCGTTTTTTATCCGCCAATGAGGTAAATATTGGCAAGGCGATAAAAACAAAAATCCAAGGAATAGCATTTAAAAGCCCTACTTCAAAACCCACATTTATTTGCAATATTTGAGCTATTTTACTTGGTAAATAAAAAAGAACGCCATAAACGCTTAATTGTATGCAAAAATAAACAAATACAAATTTCCATACTAAAATATTTTTAAAAATATCTTTGATAGAATAATCTTTTGCCTTGGAATTACAAATTTCTATATTTTTTAATAAAACAGTTTTTTCTTTTACATCCAACCATTTAGCATCTTTTGGGTGAGAGTCAAGATAAAACAAACAAAAAACACCCACCAAAACAGTAATTCCGCCCTCGATTAAAAACATCCACTGCCAATTTTTAAAATACATATTTGATGCATAATCAAGTATAAAACCACTGATTAAAGAACCAAAAACAAAAGCTATAGGCACACCCATTTGATAAATTCCATAAGCTTTTGATCGATATATAGCTGGAAAAAAATAACTAAGATACAAAATAATCCCTGGACTAAAACCTGCTTCAGTCAACCCTAGAAAAAACCTTAATATATAAAAACTTGTTTCTCCTTGTATAAAAATCATAGCCATAGTTACAAGTCCCCAAGTGATCATTATGCGACTTAACCAAATCTTAGCTCCTAATTTATGCAAAAGTAAATTTGAAGGCACTTCAAACAAAGCATAACCAACAAAAAATATCCCAGCACCCAAAGCATACGCAGTTTCGCTAATACCCGCATCCATTTCGATGTGAGATTTCACAAAACTAATATTTGTCCTATCAAGCATAGAAAGACAAAACATCAAAACAATTAAAGGTAGAATACGCCAAGATATTTTCTTACAAACCAGCTCTAATTTTGTTAATTTTAAATGCCCCATTTTTAGTCCCTAACAAGTTGTAGCAAGTCTCCAAACTGAAAAATCATTTTGCTCGTTTATTTCAGCTTTTACCAATTCTCCATCTGAAATTCGCACGATTAATTCTATAAGCTCATCACGCACTTCTTCTTTTGTTTTTACCCCATCTATAATGCTTCCTGCGTTAATATCAATAGCATCATTCATATTTTCATAACAAAAAGTATTAGAACTCATTTTAATTGTAGGCACAATAGCAGAACCCGTTGGAGTGCCACGACCTGTAGTAAAAACACAAATATTTGCTCCACCTGCAACCATAGCACTAAGTTGTTCTATATCATTACCTGGCGTATTCATAAAAGTAAGTCCTTTAGAAACTATAGGTTTGGCATAATCAATCACATCCATTAAGGTTCTGGTTCCTGCTTTATAAACACAACCTAAGGATTTTTCCTCTATAGTACTAAGCCCACCTGCAATGTTTCCCGGACTAGGGTTTGCTCCTCGAATATCAGCACGAAAAGACTTGACTAAATTCTCATAACCTAAAATCTTATCATATACCTTTTTAGCTATTTCATCGTTTTTTGCTCTCTTAGCAAGTATAGCTTCACAACCTATAAGCTCTGTAGTTTCTGCTAAAATTACCGCACCACCCTCATCAATGACAAAATCACTCAAACTTCCTAAAGCAGGATTAGCACTAAGTCCGCTATAGCTATCACTTCCACCGCATTCTGTGCCTAAAATCAAATCACTAAAATCTCCTTCACTTTTTTGTAACTTTGCGGCACTTTCAAGCATTTCATTGACTATTTTAATACCTTTTTCAATAGTATTTTTACTACCACCGCATTCTTGTATCACTAAATATTCAACCTTTTTATAAGGCGTTGCTTCTTTGATTTTTTCTGCTACTACTTTAGCTTGTATTACCTCACAACCAAGCCCTACAATTAAAACACCAAAAACATTGGCATTGCTCCCATGACCTATCAAAACATCTCTGGTTTGCAAAGCATCAAATTCAAGCTGGGAGCAACCATGCTGATGGTTGATATAAACCGCTCCATTACATTTTCTAGCTATATTTTCACACACTTTATTAGCACAATGTACACTTGGTATGATAATGACTTTATTTCTTAAGCCAAATTTTCCATCTTCTCTTCTATAGCCCATTATCTTTTTCATATTTATTCCTTATCTCCACGACCTCTAATTCCCGCAGTATTATGGATATGCACCCATTCCCCTGTACTAATATCGCAACTTGCACTAGCTATAGCTTCTGCGTATTTGATAATAATTTCATCTTTTTTTATATCCTTTAGTGCAAATTTATGTCCGCTTGCAATATCATTTAAAAGCTCAATATTTGCCACTTTTTCGCCTTTTTTAAAGTCACGCAAAGCTGTGGCAACATTGTCTTTTTCATTGACTATAATATATCCTTTCATAGTTTTATACCTGTTTCTTTTTCTATAGTTTTAATAAGCTCTTTTGCTTCATCAAAGCGAGTGTTTAATTCTTCTTTTGTAGCAGGTGATAAAGGATGAATACTAGCATTTACAAATTCAAATCCTCTGGCCTTTAAAAGCAAAGCAAAACCCATAGGAAAAGCTATGCTCATACCAAATCTTATGGCCTTTAATAAACTTTTTTGTATTAGCAAAGCTCTGCCTATATTTTTTTCATTGATTGATTTGTAAATTTCGCTCATAAGTTCTGGAAAAACTCCACCTATGCTAGTCATAGAACCTTTTGCACCTGCTAATAATGCACCTACATAAAATTCTTCTCTTCCTACAAAAACATCAAAATTGCTAGGTAGCACATCTAAAATATGATTTAAAAGCAAAGCATCTCCACTACTATCTTTTATACCAACAACATTATCAAGCTTTGAAACTCTTTCTATAAATTTTAAGCTTAGTGCTGGTGCAAAAAGAGGTATATTATAAACATACAAGGGAAGTTTCACTTTAGAAGATAGATCTTTTACATATTCAAAAAGCGCATCTTCACTTAATTTATAATAATAAGGCATAGCAAGCAACAAAGCATCAAGACCTATTTCATAAGCTTTTTGTGCCAAAGTAAAAGTATTTTGATAAATTGTTGAAGCAATACCTGTAATAATGGGCACATTATTTTTTGCAACTTCTTTTGTGAGTCTCATTAATTTAACTTGTTCTTCAATGCTTAAAGCTTGAGAATCTCCCGCGCTTCCATTACAAAATAATCCATTTAAACCTTTAGAAATACCAAATTCACAATAGTGAATAAATTCTTTTTCATTAATACTTCCATCATCTTTATATGGAGTAAGCAAAGCCGGTAAAGTTCCTTTTAAAATTCCCATTTTTATTTTCCTTTCGTATATACAAAAATATATTTATATACAAAAAATATAACAAAATATTTGTAAAAAATCAAATTAAGAATATGGTGTAAAATTCACATTCCATCCTTAATAACTACCGATTCTTACAAAAAATTATCGAAATTTATCAATAAATAATTTTTTTATTTTGTGTTACTAAAAGTAAAAATTATGCTAGAATTTATAAAAACAAAACAAGGATAAAAGCATTATGCATCAGCCTACTCTTAGAGTTTTAAATATTTTAGAACTGCTGGCAAAAGAAAAACTTACCTTAAGTACTATAGCCAAAAAACTAAATATTCCAGCTGGAACTCTTTGGCCTATTTTGCAAACTCTACAAGAAAAACAATACATCAGATGCGATTTAAAGAATAAAAGCTATTATTTAGATTTTAAAATTTTAGAATTAGGATACAATATAAAAAGTGAAAATAGTATTTTTGAAATGATTAAAAAACATATGAAAAATATAAGAAATTTAACAAATCAAACTTGTCAAATGGGAATTTTAAAAGAAGAAAATGTGCTCTATTTAGAAAAAATTGATGCAAATAATCCAGTACAATTAAAATCTTTCATAGGCACCTCTTATCCTGCTTATGCAACTTCTTTAGGCAAGGCTTTATTGTCCAATAAAAATAAAGAAGAATTAAAAAAAATTTATCCAAACAATTTTGAAAAAATCACAGAAAATACACTAAAAAATATAGATGAACTCTATCAACAAATCGAACAAATTAAAAAAGAAAAAATTGCTATTGAAAGCGGAGAAATCAATCCGCAAATTGAATGTATGGCTATAGGTATAGAACATAAAAACAAAATAATTGCCGCTATTAGTATATCTTATCTTATTTTCTACTCTAATGAAACCTTCAGAGAAAAAAATAAAAAAATACTTTTAGAAGAAAAAAATAAAATAGAAAAAGCCTTAAAAATTCATTTCAACGATTTAGAAGAATTATACTAAAATAGCCCAAAAAAGGGCTATAAGTTATTCTTGTTCTTTAAGTTTTAAATTTTGCTCACCATAAAGCCCTGTTCCAACAGGAATCATTCTACCTAAAATAACATTTTCTTTTAAGTCTTCTAAGTAGTCAAATTTACCCGCGATACTTGCTTCGGTAAGTACTTTTGTTGTTTCTTGGAATGAAGCTGCAGAAATCACACTATCACTGCCTATCGCTGCTCTTGTAACACCTAAAAGTACAGGTTCGGCAATAGCTGGTTCTCCGCCCAATCTAAGAATTCGCTCATTTTCTTCGCGGAATTTGCGTCTTGAAACCAAATCCCCTTCGATAAATTTAGTATGTCCACTATTAATAATTTTAACCTGTCTTAACATTTGAGAAACTATAACCTCAATATGCTTATCAGAAATAACAACCCCTTGACCTCGGTATACTTGTTGAATTTCAGAAATCAAGTAATAATGCAAGGCTTTTTCGCCTAAAATTTTAAGCACATCGTGACTTGAAACTACTCCATCAGTTAGCTTTTCACCTGCGTGAATAAATTCACCTTCTCTTACTTGAATATGTTTTGATTTATCGATCAAATATTCTGCGCTTGTGCCATCTTCTGCTTGGATAATCAATCTTTCTTTTGAGCGTAAAGGCTTATCAAAACGAACCACACCGTCAATCTCTGCAATTACTGCTGCATTTTTTGGTTTTCTTGCTTCAAAAAGCTCTGAAACCCTTGGAAGACCTCCGGTAATGTCTTTTGATTTCGCTGCTGCTTTTGGAGTTTTTGCCAAAATATCTGCTTGAGAAATTTTATCACCATCATGAACAAAAATAACCGTTTTTGGCTCCAACTGATAACGCACTGCTTTATCACCTTTACCTGCAATTATCAAAGTCGGTCTTACTCCGCTTGGTAAATACTCATTGATCACTAGCGAGCGCTTGCCTGTTGCCTCATCGATTTGCTCATCTGCACTATAACCTGCTTCTATATCTTCAAAACTTACCACACCATCAATCTCTGCAATGATAGTATTATTATAAGCATCCCATTCTGCAATAACTGACTTTTCTTGTTTTGGCGCACTAGCGATTATAGAATCAAAATTAACCTCTTCGCTATCATTAAATTCTATTCTTGATTCTCTTGGGATGTAATGTCTTTTTGCCTCTCTATCATTTTCATCAGCAACTACAACAAAAAATCCTTTTTCTTTTACTATATCGCCTTTTTTAATATTTCTAACCCTATCAAGTCCATCGCCCTTAAGAATATAGAATTTTAAAATTCCTTTTTCCCCTGCTTTGATATTTTGCACAACAGGATCCCCATCTTTTACAAGAATTTCACTTGCAAATGGAATACGGTTTGGCACATTCCAACCCTCTTTAATCATCTCAACAATACTTTCATTTTCTTCAACTTCAGCACCGCTTTGATACGGTAAATAAAGCTTTCCATCAATGCTTCCGCTAACGCCCGCTAATTCATTTGGTTTAGCAAGATCGTATTTTCTAAGAATATATTTTGCCTCTTGTTTTTTATCTTTTATAGAAACAATTACATCTTCGTGGATATTTTCTATATTGATAATACCCTTAAATGGTGCTTTAATTTTTGGCTCTACAAGTAAAATAGCCGCATTTCTACGATTAGCCACTATGTCTTTTCCCTCTTTATTTTTATAAGTTTTAAGATTATAAAATCTTATAAAACCTTCTTTTTGGGCGCTTACCTGTCTATCTTGTAAATCTGTACTTGCAGTTCCCCCGCTGTGGAAGGTTCTAAGCGTAAGCTGAGTTCCTGGCTCACCGATAGATTGAGCAGAGATAATACCCACTGCCTCACCTGGCTTAACAAGCTTGCCTTCGCCAAGATTGATTCCATAACATTTTGCACAAATTCCTTTTTTAGCTTTACAAGTGATTGGAGTGCGAATATTTACACTTTTTACACCGCTTTCTCCTAATATTCTAGCTTTTTCTTCATCTATTAAGGTACCTTCTGTAAAAAGTACAGAATTTGTAATAGGATCGATTACATCTTCAGCTATAACCCTGCCTAAAATTCTCTCTTCTAAAGTTTCTATAATGGAACTATCTGCAGTGATCTCATTGATTTCAACACCTTCGTGTGTGCCACAATCTTCAACGGTAATTTTTACATTTTGCGCCACATCAATAAGTTTTCTTGTCAAATAACCTGCATTTGCTGTTTTAAGAGCAGTATCTGCTAAACCTTTTCTAGCTCCGTGAGTTGAAATAAAATACTCAAGAACATTCAAACCTTCACGGAAATTTGAAATAATAGGCGTTTCGATAATCGATCCATCAGGCTTAGTCATAAGTCCTCTCATAGCAGCAAGCTGAGAAATTTGAGCTGCACTACCTCTAGCACCTGAATCTGCCATCATATAGATAGAATTAAAGCCTTCCTTATCTTTTTCAACAAGCTTCATCATATCTCTTGAAAGAGTATTGTTAGTGGTTTTCCAAATATCAATAATTTTGTTATATCTTTCACCTGAAGTGATCAAACCAAGATTATAAGAATTTTGAATTTCTCTTACTTGCTTTTTAGCCTCGTCAATAGCCTTTTGTTTATCATTAGGAACGATAATATCAGCGATAGATATAGAAATACCTGCCTTAGTCGCATATTCAAAACCTAAATTTTTAAGTTTATCTAAAAAGCTTGCAGTAGTTTGTAAACCACCTTGTTTATATACATGATCCACAAGTGCAGCAATATCTTTCTTTTTTAAAACCTTATTCCACATATTCTCAGTAACAAAATCAGGTAAAATAGATTTAATAATAAGTCTTCCTGCTGTTGTAGTAATCTTTCTACCATCAACCATAGTTTGAATGCTAGCATGAATATCAAGGCATTTACTTTCAAGGGCCATCATTACTTCATCAATGCCTGTGCATATCTTATGTGAACCTTTTGCACCCATTTTTTCCAAAGAAAGATAATAAATTCCTAAAACCATATCTTGAGAAGGTACAGTTACAGACTTTCCACTTGCAGGCAAAAGAATATTCATAGAAGAAAGCATTAAAACCTTACATTCTGCGATCGCTTCTTGAGAAAGTGGCACATGCACCGCCATTTGGTCACCATCAAAATCCGCGTTAAATGCTGCACAAACTAAAGGATGGAGTTGTATTGCCTTCCCCTCAACTAAAACAGGATGGAAAGCTTGGATAGAAAGTTTATGTAGAGTTGGAGCACGGTTTAACATAACAGGATGCCCTTTTACCACCTCTTCTAAACATTCCCAAACCTCATTAGTTTTGTTTTCTATCATTTTTTTAGCTTGTTTTACTGTAGTGGCATAACCTTTTTCTTCAAGCTTAGCCAATAAATGTGGCTTGAAAAGTTCTAAAGCCATTTTTTTAGGTAAGCCACATTGATCCATTCTAAGTTTTGGTCCTACAACAATAACGCTACGACCTGAAAAATCCACCCTTTTACCTAGCAAGTTTTGTCTAAAACGACCTTGTTTACCTTTGATAATTTCACTCAAAGATTTTAACGGGCGTTTGTTTGCTCCTTTAACTGCATTAGCACGACGACCATTATCAAAAAGTGCATCTACAGCTTCTTGTAGCATTCTTTTTTCATTTCTGATAATAATTTCAGGCGCATCAAGCTCCATAAGTTTTTTAAGACGTGTATTTCTGTTAATAACACGGCGGTATAAATCATTTACATCAGAAACTGCAAATTTACCCCCATCTAAAGCAACCAAAGGACGCAAATCAGGTGGCAATACAGGTAAGTTTGTAATCATCATCCATTCAGGACGATTTGGTACTGCATCTTCGTTATTTGTATTTGCATTTAAATTTGAATTTAAGAAGTTTTCTACAACTTTTAAACGCTTTATAATGGTTTTTTTCTTAGCTTCTGAATTTGTAGCAGCCATTTCTTCTTTAAGCTGATTTAAAAGCGCCACAAGATCTAAATTTGCTAGCAAGTCACGGACTACTTCGCCCCCCATTCTTGCTTTAAAGCCACTATTTTCATAACGCTGCATCAAATTTTGATATTGTTCTTCATTTAATACATCGCAGTATTCTACTTTTTTGGTGCTTTCATTATCATAATACGCATCTCCTGCATTTTCCACGATATAAGCCTCATAATAAAGTACGCGTTCAAGATCCTTCATTTTAACACCTAGAAGTGTTCCTATACGACTTGGAAGAGAATTAACATACCAAATATGAGCTACTGGGGTTACAAGTTCAATATGCCCCATTCTAGAGCGACGAACTTTTGAATTTGCAACTTCAACTCCACATTTTTCACACTTAACGCCTTTAAAGCGCATTTTTTTGTATTTACCACAAAGACATTCATAATCTCTAATAGGTCCAAAAATTTTAGCGCAAAAAAGCCCATCTCTTTCTGGTTTTAAAGTTCTATAATTAATAGTCTCTGGCTTTTTTACTTCACCATAAGACCAAGATTTAATTTTTTCAGGACTTGCAAGTCTAAGTTGAAATGCTTCAAAATCCCTAGGTCTTGCATCTTCTTTTATTTCTATTACTTTAAATTTACTCATTATCTTCATCCTTGTCAAAAATCTCAACATCTAAAGCTAGAGACTTAAGCTCATTAGTCAATACAAAAAATGTCTCCGGAATTCCTGTTGCTGGGACATTTTCTCCTTTGGTAAGCGCTTTATAAGCACTAAATCTACCTTCAACATCATCGGATTTTATAGTAAGCATCTCTCTTAAGGTATGAGCCGCTCCATAAGCTTCAAGCGCCCAAACTTCCATTTCACCAAATCTTTGTCCACCAAAGAGTGCTTTACCGCCCACAGGCTGCTGGGTAACCAAACTATAAGGTCCAGTACTTCTAGCATGAACTTTTTCATCGACCAAATGGTGAAGTTTTAGCATATACATACATCCTACATGAACTCTCTCAGCGATTTTTTCTCCAGTGCGCCCATCATAAAGTTCTGTTTTGCCATCCATGTCAATCTTTGCTATTTCAAAAAGTTTTGCAAACTCTTCTATATTGACTCCCTCGAAAACAGGAGTTGCAAATTTAACACCCTTGCTCCAATCTCTTGCGTAATTTAAAAGCTCTTCATCGCTTAAATTTTTAATAAATTCTTTTTCATTTACAAGTCTTGGAATAGAACATATTTCAAGCATTTTTGCTCTTAATTCTTTAACGAAATCTTTTTGTTTTCTGTCAAAAATTTCTTGAATTTGATCACCCAGTCTAAGCCCTACAAGACCTAAGTGGCTTTCTAAAATTTGCCCTATATTCATACGGCTTGGAACCCCAAGTGGATTGAGTGCAATATCCACACTTTTTCCATTTGGCAAATAAGGCATATCCACTTCAGGTACTATAGTAGAAACTATACCTTTGTTTCCATGGCGTCCTGCCATTTTATCACCCACTTTAAGCTTGCGTTTTGTTGCGATATACACCTTAACAAGCTTAATTACTCCACTTGGTAAGATATCATCTTTTTCTAAAATTTCAAGTTTTTCATCATGTTCAGCTTTAAGCTTTTTCTTCTCATTTTGGAAATGATTTTTTAAATCATCGTATTCTTTTTGAATCTCTTTAGAATAAGCTTTAATCAAAGTTGTTAAAGTAAAACGATTGATTTTTTCAAGTTCGCTAATATCTGCAGTTTGTCCTTTTTTATAATTTTTATCTCCAATTTTTTGATCGCTATTTAAAGGGGCTTTGGAAAGAAGAGCACAAACACGAAGCATTTCTTCTCTATCCATCATCAAAAGTCTATCATGATGCTCTTTTTCTAAAGCCATTTTTTCTTTATCATAAGATTTTATTGCGCGATCATCTTTTTCATAGCCTTTTTTAGTGAAAATTTTAACATCCACAACAACACCTTCTAAAGAAGCGGTTGCATAAAGGGATTTATTCACAACATGTCCTGCTTTTTCTCCAAAAATCGCTCTTAAAAGTCTTTCTTCAGGAGTTGGTTTAACCTCACCTTTTGGAGAAACCTTACCCACCAAAATCATACCTGGTTTAATATGGGTACCAATTTTTGCAATACCGCTCTCATCAAGATGCGCAACATCTTCTTCTTTTACATTTGGAATATCTTTGGTAATTTCTTCTATACCGTCTTTTAGTTCTCTTGCTTCAATTTCTTTTTCGTAAATATGAACACTAGTAAAAGTATCTTCGCGTATAATTCTTTCACTTACTACTATAGCATCCTCATAGTTATAACCATTCCAAGGCATAAAAGCGATTAAAGCATTTTTACCTATAGCAAGTTCGCCTTGATCCATAGAAGGACCATCTGCGATAATTTGTCCTGCTTTTACTATATCACCTTTTTTAACAATAGGGTGTTGAATATAATTTGTATTTTGATTGGTTCTTAAATTTTTCTCCATAGTGTAATGGTCAATAAATGGACCTTTATCATCTTCACCTAAAATAAAAATGCTTTTATTATCCACTTTCTCAACCACACCGCCACGCTTTGCTTTAACAGCTTCCCAAGCATCACGCGCAATAATTTGTTCCATACCTGTTCCTACTATCGGAGCTGAAGCAGTAAGAAGTGGCACAGCTTGACGTTGCATGTTTGAACCCATTAGCGCTCTGTTTGCATCATCGTGCTCTAAAAACGGAATCAAAGAAGCTGCAACTCCAACAACCATACCTGAGCAAAGATCGATTAATTGCACTTCTTCGCGTCTTGCAAGTATAGTTTCACCATCTTGTCTAGCCTCAACAAATTCTTCTACTATATTGCCTTTAGCATCAACCTTAGTTGAAGCTGGTGCGATAAACAAGCCTTCTTCTTGTGTCGCTGTAAGATAAACAACTTCATTAGTCACTTTACCATTTGCAACTTTTCTATATGGTGCTTCAACAAAGCCAAGTTCATTTACTTTTGCATAAGTAGAAAGAGTGTTAATCAAACCAATATTTTGACCTTCAGGTGTTTCAACTGGACAAATTCTACCATAATGTGTCGAGTGAACATCACGTACTTCAAAACCTGCTCTTTCTTTTACAAGTCCACCTTCACCAAGCGCTGATAAACGACGCTTATGAGTAACCTCGCTTAAAGGGTTGGTTTGATCCATAAATTGCGAAAGCTGACCTCCTGTAAAAAATTCAATGATAGTTGTAGTAATCATTTTAGGATTGATTAAATCATAAGGCATTACTTTATCAAGATCCGCATTTAAAGAAGTAAATTTATCTCTGATCGCCTTTTGCATTTTTGCAAGACCTAAATGAAGTTCATTGGCTAAAAGTTCACCTATAGAACGGATACGACGATTTCCTAAATGATCTCTATCATCAATATGTCCTTTACCATTTTTTACTTTAATTAAATATTTTGCAGTTTTGATAATGTCTTCATTGGTTAGAACTGTTACATATTCTGGAACTTCAAGTCCTAGTTTATGGTTCATTTTCATACGACCTACTTTAGTAAGATCATATCTTTCAGGATTAAAAAATAAATCATTAACAAAGGCTTTAGCCGCATCTTTTACAACAGGCTCACCTGGGCGCATTACTTTATAAATTCTAATAGCTGCTAAATCATTTTCATCATCGATATTTTCACTTTGTTTTAATAATTTTAAAGTTTCATTATCTTGTGCAAATGAATTAATAATAGCTGCATCCACTCCATTTGCCAAGTCATTAGCTATTTCAAAACTTTTTTGCTCTTTAATTTTAGCAAGTTTGCTTTCATCAAGTAAGGTTAGAGAGTCAAATAAAACTTCGCCACTTTCTTTATCAATAATAGGATTGGCTAGATAACGATTTAACAAAATTTCTACTGGATATTCTATCCATTTTAAGCCATCTTTAATAAGCTGTTCGGCTTTTTTCTTGGTTAATCTTTTACCGGCTTGATGGATAATATTACCCTTTTCATCCTTGATATCGTATTCTATTCTATCCATAAAATCACTTGGATTAAATTCTGTTAAAAATTTATCTTTTTTAACGTGAATAGTCTGAATAGGATAAAATAATTTAATAATATCTTGTTTTTTATATCCTAAAGCTCTAAAAAGCATTGTTACTGGAACTTTTCTTCTTTTATTAATCCTTACATACAATACATCCTTAGCATCATATTCAAAATAAAGCCAAGAACCGCGATCAGGAATAATTTGAGCAGTGTATACAAGCTTATTAACAACAGTCGAGCTTTCTTCTTCTTTGAAGATTACGCCTGGACTTCTATGAAGCTGATTAACTACAACTCTTTCAACCCCATTGATAATAAAAGAAACCCTATCTGTCATCAATGGAATTTCTCTTATATAAATTTCTTGCTCCTTGATATCTTTTATACCAACTTTTTCACCTGTTTTCTCATCTTTCTCATGTAAGGTAAGACGGATTTTCATTTTTAAATTTACAGAGTAAGTCAAACCTCTTTCCATGCACTCACGAATTGTGTATTTTGGTTTTCCAATTTCGCTACTAACATACTCAAGACTTAACCTATTTTGTGGATCATGGATAGGAAAGATTGATTTAAATACTTTTTCTATTCCACTTTCACCATTTTCAAGATTTAAAAAATAATCAAAACTTGCTTTTTGAAGTTGAAGAAGATTTGGAATTTCTATTTGCTTTGAAATATTGGAGAAATCTACTCTTAAACGATTTCTTAATTTATTGTCTAACATATTGCATATACCTCGTGGTAAATTTTGTAAATTTAAAAAAGAAGACCTAATATCTAGGTAAAAAATAAAAAAGAAGACTTACTTAAATAAGCAAATCTTCTTAAACTTTTAAAGCTTAATTACTTAAGTTCTACTTTAGCACCAGCTTCTTCAAGTTGTTTTTTAGCTTCTTCTGCATCAGCTTTAGCCACGCCTTCTTTTAAGGTTGAAGGTGTTTGCTCTACTGCATCTTTTGCTTCTTTAAGTCCAAGACCAGTTAAAGCACGAACGATTTTAATTACTTCGATCTTTTTAGCACCACCATCAACTAAAACGATATCAAATTCAGTTTTTTCTTCAGCTGCAGCTGCTGCACCACCTGCTGCTGCACCACCTGCTACCATTACAGGAGCAGCAGATACACCAAATTTTTCTTCAAATTCTTTTACAAGCTCAGAAAGCTCAAGAACACTTAAATTTGAAATAAATTCTAATACATCTTCTTTAGAAATTGCCATTTTTTATCCTTTATTTATTATTCAGATTCTTTTTTATTTTTAAGCGCATTTAAACCAATAGTGAAATTGGTAATTGGCGCATTCCAAACTTGCAAAAGCATAGCAAGCAACTCGTTGCGAGAAGGCATTTTTGCCAAAGCTCTAACCTTAGCAACATCTGCAACTTCGCCTTCAATATGAGCAGTTTTAATTTCAAATTTATCATTATTTTCTTCAAATTTAGCTGCTACTTTTGAAACGCTAAGTTGATCCTCGCCCCAAAGATAAACATTAGTATCTTTAAGAACCAGACCTGTTTTACCGGAATTATTAAGAGCAATGTTAGCCAAAGTGTTTTTAATAATTTGAACTTTTACATTGTTTTCTCTCGCATTATTTCTAAGTTCTTCAAGCTTTTTAGTACTCAAGCCTTTGTAATTACAAACTACAATTGCTTCGCTAATTTTAAATTCTTCTTGAAGCTTAGCAATAATCTCAACTTTTTCGCTTCTAGTCACATTTTCTCCTTTCCGACTGAGATTTCAAGCAGAGTGGTTTTACCCAAATTAAGCTTTCGCCTCGACTATCTTCAATCTAAAATAAACATCTCAAAAAATAAAAATTTTTTCAGATGTTTATTTAAAAAGAGTTGCATTATAGCAACTCTTACTTCATATCAAGTAATTCTTGCGTTTCAAGTTTTACAGAAGGACTCATTGTTAAAGACAAAGCTGCGCTTTTAATATATCTACCTTTAGCTGCTGCAGGTTTATGTTTATTAATCGCTTTAATAAAAGTAGAAATATTATCCCAAAGTTGCTCTTTAGAAAAACTTACTTTTCCAAGGCCTGCATGAATATTTCCTTGTTTGTCTACACGGAAATTTACTTGTCCGCTTTTAGCATTATTAACTGCTTGAGCTACATCCATAGTAACTGTTCCGGTTTTTGGATTTGGCATTAAACCTTTAGGTCCTAAGATTCTACCTACTTTACCCACAAGACCCATTAAATTAGGAGTTGCGATTAATACATCAAAATTCATATTGCCTTTTTGAATTTCTTCTATCAAGTCATCACTTCCTACAATATCTGCTCCAGCATTTTTTGCTTCATCTGCCTTAGCATCTTTTGCAATAACAGCTACACGAACTTTTTTACCTGTTCCAGCAGGAAGTACAACAGAACCTCTAACCATTTGATCTGCATGTCTTGGATCAACATTCAATTTAAGTGCGATTTCAACAGTTTCATCAAATTTTGCAGATTTTAAATTTCTTACTGTTTCAATTGCTTCATTTAAAGCATACTCTTTGCTTACATCAATTTTTTGTGATAATTCTTTTAATCTTTTAGTTATTTTAGCCATATATTTTTCTCCGCATTTTTAAAGTGCTACCGCTTTTTACCTTAGCGGTAAAAGGTTTTAATCTACGATTTCAACACCCATAGAGCGAGCTGAACCTGCAATAATTTTCGCAGCTTGATCTCTATCCTTAGTATTTAAATCTGCAATTTTTTTATCAACAATTTCTAAAACTTGGGCACGAGTTAATTTACCTACCTTGTTCTTAAGTGGATTATCTGTACCTTTAGAAATTCCAGCTGCTTTTTTAATTAAATCTGTAGCAGGTGGCTGTTTTGTAATAAAAGTAAAGCTTTTATCAGCATAAACAGTAATAACAACAGGAATATTAAATCCTGCCATATCCTTTGTTCTTTCATTAAAAGCTTTACAAAATTCCATGATATTTACACCTTGCTGACCCAAAGCAGGACCTACAGGTGGTGATGGATTAGCTTTTGTAGCTGCAATTTGCAATTTAATTTCGCCTACGACTTTTTTAGCCATAACAAATCTCCTTACTTGATATAAATTAAATTATTTTCTCAACTTGAGAATACAAGATCTCTACTGGAGTAGAACGTCCAAAAATAGAAACATTAAGTTTTAATAATCCACGAACCATATCGTATTCTTCTACTATAGCAGTAAAGTTTGCAAATGGACCTTCAGTAATTCTTACATTTTCTCCTTCTTCAAAAGAGATTTTAGGTTTTGGAGCAGCACGATTATGCACTTTTTCCAAAATTAAATTAATATCTTTTTCTGTTAAAGGAGTAGGTTTTTTTGATTCTCCAATAAAACGACCAACTTTTGGAAGAGATTGAATGCGATGCCAAAGTTCTGTATTTAAATCTAGATGTGCAAAAACATACCCAGAATACAAACTTCTTTCACTTATCTTCTCTTTTCCATTTTTAAATTCAATAACATCTTCAGTCGGAACAACTATTTCTTTTAGTTGCTCTTCGATTCCATTATCTTTTACTAAATTTTCAATGGCTCTTTTAACTGCCATTTCGCTACCAGCATAAGTTTGGATTGCATACCATTTATGAGTACTCAAATTTTGTTCTCCTTTATACAATCGCAGAAACAATAGAGGACATAATCCAATCCACTAACGCCAAAAACAAAGAAATAACCGCAACCACTACAAAAACTGTAATATAAGCATTTCTTACCTGTTCTTTTAAAGGAAAAATTACTTTCCTTAATTCGACTTTTGATAATTTAAAATAAGTTATTAATTTTTCCATTTATTTAAACCTTAATTATGGCAGGGCAAGAGGGATTCGAACCCCCAACCATCGGATTTGGAATCCGGTGCTCTACCGTTGGAGCTATTGCCCTAGGGCATAAGCTTAACTTTTTAGCTTAACTTCTTTGTGAAGTGTGTGTTTTTTTAATCTTGGGCAATATTTTTTTAATTCCAATTTTTCTGTAGTATTTTTGCCATTTTTATAGGTGCTATAATTAATATCACCACATTCTTCACATTTTAAACCAACTTTAATTCTCATTTATATTTTCCTTAAAAAATTTAAAGCCAAGTATTAAACTTGGCTTTTAAAATTACTTAATAATTTTAGAAACAACACCTGAACCAACAGTTTTACCACCTTCACGGATAGCAAAACGAGTACCTTCTTCAAGCGCTACTGGTGCAATCAAGCTTACAGTAATTCTTACATTTTCACCAGGCATAACCATTTCAACGCCATCAGCTAATTTAATAGAACCTGTTACATCTGTTGTTCTTACATAGAATTGCGGTCTATAGTTATTAAAGAATGGAGTATGTCTACCACCCTCATCTTTATTTAGGATATAAACTTCAGCTTCGAAATCAGTATGTGGAGTAATTGATTTTGGTTTAGCAAGAACCATACCGCGGATAACTTCTTCTTTTTTTGTACCACGAAGAAGAACACCAACATTATCCCCTGCTTCACCTTGATCCATTTCTTTTCTAAACATTTCAACGCCAGTTACAGTTGTTGTTTGAGTATCTTTAATACCAACGATTTCTATAGTATCACCAACTTTTACAATACCTTTTTCAATTCTACCTGTAACAACAGTACCACGACCTGAAATTGAGAAAACATCTTCAATTGGCATTAAGAAATCTTTTTCAGTGTCACGAGTTGGAGTTGGAATATAGCTATCAACAGCAGCCATAAGATCCATAATTTTCGCTGACCATTCGCCATCTTGTCCAGCTTTTGCTTCTTCAAGAGCTTTTAAAGCAGAACCTGAAATAATAGGTGTGTCATCACCTGGGAAATCATAAGAGCTTAATAATTCTCTAATTTCCATTTCAACCAATTCTAAAAGTTCAGCATCATCAACCATATCTGCTTTATTCATAAATACAACGATATATGGAACACCTACTTGGCGCGATAGAAGGATGTGCTCTCTAGTTTGTGGCATAGGACCATCAGCTGCAGAAACAACAAGGATAGCACCGTCCATTTGAGCAGCACCAGTGATCATGTTTTTAACATAGTCAGCGTGACCTGGACAATCAACGTGTGCATAGTGGCGATTATCTGTTTCATATTCAATATGAGAAGTTGCAATAGTGATACCTCTTTCTTTTTCTTCAGGAGCGTTATCAATATTATCATAATCTTTAAGTTCTGCCAAACCTCTTCTTGAAAGAACAGCAGAAATAGCAGCTGTCAAAGTAGTTTTACCGTGGTCAACGTGACCAATAGTACCAATGTTTACATGTGGCTTATTACGTGAAAATTTTTCTTTAGCCATTTTTTCCTCCATATAAAAATTTAACAAGGCAAGTCTATATTTATAATTTTTTCAATTTTATGGAGCTCATAGCGGGAATTGAACCCGCGACCTCTCCCTTACCAAGGGAGTGCTCTACCTCTGAGCCATACGAGCGCTCAGAAAAATTATATAAAAACATAGACAACTAAAAAACAATTTTAGGGGATTTACTGTAAGTTAGAAAAAAAATACAGCTCCCAGTCAAACTTTGGAGCGGGAAACGGGACTCGAACCCGCGACCCTCAGCTTGGAAGGCTGATGCTCTAGCCAACTGAGCTACTCCCGCAAAGCATGGTGGTGAGTCGTGGATTCGAACCACGGAAGGCGAAAGCCAGCAGATTTACAGTCTGCCCTCGTTGGCCACTTGAGTAACTCACCATAAATGAAATATTACATCTAAGCTTATTGTAATATTCTGGTCAAACACTGCTAAAATAATGGAGCTGGTTAAGGGACTTGAACCCCCGACCTGCTGCTTACAAGGCAGCTGCTCTACCAACTGAGCTAAACCAGCAAATAATTTAAAGATGTTATTATATCTGAAAAAAAATAGTTTGTCAAGATTATGCGCTATAAATTATTTAAAAAACAATTTCATAATTAAAAATTTCCCATTAAAAATACAAAAACTAAGATTTTTTATTGAAATCATTTATGATAGTCAAATAAATTAAGGAATTTCTTAGCTCTTTCGCTTTTAGGATTTTCAAAAAAACCATCAGGAGTATTTTCTTCGATAATTTCTCCATTATCCATAAAAATTATTCTATCGGCTACCGCTCTTGCAAATCCCATCTCGTGAGTGACTATAAGCATAGTCATTCCATCTTTTGCCAAATTTAAAATTACCTCTAAAACTTCACGAACGATTTCAGGATCAAGTGCTGCTGTAACCTCATCAAAAAGCATAAGCTCTGGATTCATGCAAAGACTGCGCACTATAGCTATTCTTTGTTTTTGCCCTCCGCTTAACTCTTTTGGATAAGCATCGATTTTATGTGCTAAACCTACTTTTTCAAGCCAAATTTTAGCTTCTTGCAAAACTTCTTCTTTAGCTCTTTTTTGTACTTTTAAAGGACCTAAAAGTATGTTATCTTTCACGCTTAAATGTTCAAATAGCTCGTATGATTGAAATACCATACCCACTTTTTGACGCACTCTTGTCCAATCTTTAAAATTTTTATCGATCTTATCTTGTCCTATTTCTATAACCCCATCTGCAATTTCCTCAAGCCCATTAATACAACGCAAAAGAGTAGATTTTCCGCAACCACTTGGACCTAAAATCACCACCACTTCTTTTTGTTTTACTTCTAAGTTGATATTCTTTAAAGCATGATGAAAGCCATAATATTTTTGCAAATTTTTTATCTTTAAAATACTCATTTTAACTCCATTTTTTTTCTAATTTTTTAGAATATAAAGTAACAGGATAGCAAATTAAAAAAAAGATAAAAAAGATTAGACCATAAATAATAAATGGTGCTAAATCATTTTTATTGTTAAATTCGATGATTTGCTGCCCCACTTTTACAAGCTCTACCGCACCGATTAAATAAGCAAAAGTTGTACTTTTAATCATGCGTGTTAATAAATTCATACTCATAGGTGTTAAACGACGCATAGCTTGAGGAATGATAATATAAAAATAACTTTGAGCTTTATTTAAACCAAGACTTGCTGCACTTTCGTATTGGTGTTTAGGAATGCTTTTTAAAGAAGTTCTTACCAAATCCATCATTTCAAAACTTCCCCAAATACTAAAAACAATAATAGCCGAACTTACACTGCTTAAATTTATACCCAACCATCTAGAAAGTCCAAAATATACCATAAAAAGCCATACTAGTAGCGGCATAACACGAACAAATTCTAAAGCAAAACGACATAAAATATAAATATAACGATTTTTCAGACTCATCAAAATACCTAAAAAAAGCCCGCCAAAAGAAGTTATAATAATACTTACAATAGAAATTTCAAGTGTGATATACAAGCCTTTCCAAAGTCGACTTAAAGTATCTGGATTTAATAGATCAAACATTTGAAAACCTTTTTTCCAAAAAGAACAAAAACAAAGAAATAGGCAGTATGATACATAAATATCCCAAAAACAAAAGCAATAAAAGCTCATCCGTTTTATAAGTAAGTGAATTTAAACCCTTCATAACGGTGACTAAATCCGGCAAAGCTATAATGCTCACAACAGAGGTTTCTTTAATAAGAAAAACAATATTTGCGCTTATTCCTGGCAAGCAAACCCCTAAAGCTTGAGGCATTATAACATAACGCAAATTATTCAATTTAGTAAAACCCAAAGAAAGACCTGCTTCAAATTGCTGCTTTTTAATGGCTTCAAAACCAGCTCTAAAACTCTCTGCCATATAAGAACCGCCCAAAAAACTAAGCCCCACAATAGCACAAGCAAACGCTGGACGCAAAGCCTCATCTACACTTAAACAAATCAAATTCAAAGGCGGAATTTGTTCTAAATGAATATCAAATTTAGGCAAAGCATAATACAAGAAAAAAAGCTGTATCAATAAAGGAGTATTGCGAGAAAATTCTATATAAACTTTACAAAAAGCTTCCATAATCGTTATTTTAAAATAACTCATTAAAATACAAAAAAAGCCTATAATTATAGAAAAAATAATACCAAAAAAACTAAGTTTTAAAGTAAGCCAAGCAGCTGCAATAAAAGCATTTGAATTAGCTAGTATAAAATCAAAATCCATTTTATTCCTATTACCAAAGTCCTTTTTTTAAACCCTCTTTATCTAGGATCTCAATTTTACCCTTTTTTGTCTCAATTAGCTCTGAATTTTTAAATTCTTTTAGAATTCTTGACAAAGATTCAGCACGAACACTTAAATCCACTGCAATTTGTCTTTGCGAAATTTGAGCCAAATTCTTTTCATTTTCCAAAAGATATCTTGCAAGTTTACTTTTTAAATCCAAAGAATTTTCTAATAATTTTTTTTCTAAAATTTTAATTTTTTCAAAAAGAGATGAAATAAGCAAGAAATTAAATTCTTTATTTTGGCTGCACAGGGTTTCAAAATCTTCAAAATCAATTTCTAAAATTTCACAATATTCTTCACAAATAGCATTTGCTGGATATCTCAAACGCTTAAATGTAGGCATTTCGGCTATAAAATTAGGCGGGGTAAAATAATGCAAAGTAATCTCTTTTTCGCCTGCTGTGCTTTTGTATACACGCACTCTACCTTTTAAAAGAATAAAAAATTTTAATGCCTTTTCGCCTTCAAAAAATAAAATATTATTTTTTTCAAATTTTCTTATTTTACCTATACCCTTTAAAAAATCTAAATACTCTTGCATTATAATATTTAACCTATGTTAATTTTATCTCATTTTGTTTGTGCTATATTAACGATAAATTTTTATCCAAAGGCAAACACAATGAAATATGAAACTATAAATCAAGAAAGTATAGCTAAACTTATGGAACTTTTTTATGACAAAATAAGAAAAGATAAGGATTTAGGGCCTATTTTTAACAATGCCATAGGAACTAGCGATGAAGCTTGGAAAGAGCACAAAGCAAAAATAGGGAATTTTTGGGCAGGAATGTTGCTAGGGGAAGGTGATTATATCGGACAACCTCTAAAAAAACATCTTGATTTGCCTCCTTTTCCGCAAGAATTTTTTGGAATTTGGTTAGGACTTTTTGAAGAAAGTTTAGATAAAATTTACAATAATGAAGAAATGAAAAATGTTATTTTACAGCGCGCACAAATGATAGCCTCGCATTTTCAAAATATGCTTTATCGTTTTGGTGGACATTAAGATTATATTTCCATCAAATCTTTTTTTGCTTTTTCCAAAATGTATTCATCTTTGGAAAAATCAAAATATTTAAATTCATTTCCATGCTGGATAAATCCATCGAGCAAATCTCCACTCAAACGATTTTTAAGATCAAGTTCTGCGATTTTAAAACCATCTAAAGTACTAGCAAATTCTTTTAAACGACTTGGAATTTCTTTGAGTTTTGTATAAAGATAACAAGTGCTTTTAAGTCCGACACGACCCACGCGTCCGCGAAGTTGATGCAAGGTAGCAAGGCCTAAGCGCTCCGCTCCTACAATAACAATAGTACTAAGCCTTGGCAATGAAATTCCTACTTCTACGACTGTGGTGCTTAATAAAATATTTCCCTCATCACGAAACCGCTCCAAAATTTCATCTTTTTGTTTATCTTTTCCATGAGTTACAAAAACTTTTTCATAATGACTCTGCCAATATTCTTTGGCCTGTTCTAAAGAAAGATAAGGAATTTTATCGCTTGGATTGACTAAGGGATAGATGATGATGATTTGATGATTTTGTGCGATTTCTTCTTTGATTTTTTCACTAAGCTTTGCAAAACCTTCATTTTGTATACAAAGAGTGGTGATATCCTTTTTAAAAGGCATTTCCTTGATAAAACTAAAATTTAAAAGTTCTGATTGTATCATGCTTAAAGTTCTTGGAATGGGAGTTGCAGAAAATTGTATAAAATGTGGGGCTAATTCATTTTCATTTAAAGAATAAATTTGCTGACGCTGCGCAGAGCCAAAGCGATGCTGCTCATCTATCATTACAAGCACAGCATTATGACTTTGAAGGTGAATGAGCGCATGGGTTCCTATAATCAAATTGGCTTTTTTAATTTTTTCTTCCAAATCTTTTTCTTTTTTACCCCCTTTAATAAATAAAATATCCACAAATTCAGGCAAAAGCTTTTTTGCCTCTTCATAGAGTTGATTGGCAAGTATGCTAGTAGGAGCCATTAAGATAGCTTGTTTTGGATACACCATCAAAGCAGCGCCCAACAAAACCAAAGTCTTGCCACAGCCTACATCCCCCATAATCACACGCCTTTTGGCTTCTTTTGAGTGTAAATCTTTTTCTATGTCTTTTAAGGCGTTAAGCTGATCTTTAGTAAGAGAAAAAGGCAAATCTTTAAGCCAATTAGCTATATTAAAAACATTGATTTGATGAGCTTTAAAATGCGTTTTTTTAGCTTTTAAACGCTTTAAAAAATTATATATTTCTATATATTTTAAATCTTTCTCAAAGCGCTCCAAATTCTCAAACATCAAAAAACTTTTTTCATCATAAGTGTGTAAATTTAAAAGAAAATGGATATATTTATCCTCAATCCCACTTTCTTTTAAATTTTCATAATTAAGATATTTGTGTATAAATTCAGAAATTTTTTTATCTTGTAAACCTTGAATTTGATATTTTGGAGCAAAACCTGCAAAAGAAGTTAAAATTTTAGGATTGTTAAATTGCCAAACATGGCCAAAACGCGTAAGTTTCCCATTTAAAATAAGTTCTTTGCCTATTTTGCAAATTCCAAAGTGCCAAGCCCTAGGATGAAAAAACACAAAGGAAATGTCTTGACTCCACTCTTTACAAAATCCCAAACCAAAGAGCTGACCTTTTTTTGAATGAATGCTTTTAATGATTATTTTTTGAGTGCATAGCTCATTTTCTTTAGGTGTTTTGCTTGGACTTAAATTTTCGATTTTTTTAGGTAAGATAAGCGCTAAATCAATCGCGCTTTTAATTTTTAATTTTTTAAAAAAATCAAAATCATTTTCTTTAATTTTCATTTGCAATACTTGCAAAATTTAAATCTAAAATTTCATTATGTTTTTGAATATAAGCATTTAGCTCTTGAAGCTCTACTTTTTCTATAAGCTTTAATTCTTCTTTATAATATCCTTTTGGCAATCCCTGATAGTACTCATTAAAACTTATCGACAAACGCCTACTAAGACTTTCATAACGCAAAGGAGTTGAACCTATGAGAAAATTTTTAGCCTGCACAAGCTCATTTTGACTCACTCCTTCTTTTACAAAATCTCTAAATACTTCTTTAACTATCTTTTTAGCTTCTTTAGCACTTTCATTTTTAGTTTGCAAATAACCAAAAACTCTAGTAAAAGATGCATTCATATCAAGCATAGCATAAGCAGAATACGCAAGCCCTCTTTTAACACGAATTTCTTCCATTATCCTTGATCCAAAACCGCCTTGACCTAAAATAAATAGTGCGATTTTTGCAAGATAAAAATCCTTATCATTAAATTTTGTAAAAAAGGGTGCAGCAAAGTAAATATAGGCTTGTTCGCTTTCTTTTCTGATTTGGATTATGTCTTTATTTTTTGAGTTAATTTCATAAGTTTTTTGTGAATTTCGACTGCCTTTTTGAAGTTTTGCTAATAATTTATTTAATAAGCCTTTAGCCTTTTCTTGGGCTAAATTCCCGCCTAAAATCACTACAAGATTACTTAAATTAATATTTTTCTTATAAAAACTCTCCAAGTCGCTTAAAGAAATTTGCTTGATACTTTTTTCATCGCCATCATTTGGACTTTGAAATTCTTTACATTCAAAAATTTCGCTATTAAGCAAATTTTTTGCTAAATAATCAAAATCACTATTTTTACTAGCAAGCTCACCTAGGGCATTGATTTTTAATTTTTCTAAAATTTTTTCTTCAAATCTAGGATTTAAGAGTAAGTTTTCTAAGTGTTTTAAAGCAAATTCAAAATTTTCTTTCAAGCAAGAAAGATTGATTTCTAAACTTTCAAAACCACTACTTGCTTCCAAATTTACAGCTTTAAATTCCAATTCTTTAAAAAAGCTATCATCTACACCCTCATTTAAAATTCTTGCAAACATCTTTGCAAGTCCTGCTATTTCATCATAACTTCTTCCACAATTTCTAAAAACAAGCTTTAAGATAACAATAGGAAAATCGTTATTTTCTTCAAAAATAAAAGGAATTTTTACTCTACTAACTTCTAAATTCTGCATTAAAACCTTTCTAAAATTTCATAAGCTGTATTACGCTTAGCGGGATTTTCACCTAAGCTTTTAATCAGTCTTATCATCTCATCTTGATTCATTCTATAACTCGCACCTGCAGCGCTTACAACATTTTCTTCCATCATGGTTGAGCCTAAATCATTGGCCCCAAATTTTAAAGCAAGTTGCCCAATCAATGAACCTTGTGTTACCCAAGAACTTTGTAAATTTTTAAAATTATCCAAATAAAGTCTAGCCAAAGCTAAAAGTCTTAAATATTTGTTTGAACTTTGCTTCATGATTTCAGGATGTTTTTGGATTAATGCTGTATTTTCACTTTGAAAACTCCATAAAATAAAAGCTCTAAATCCTCCTGTTTCATCTTGTAATTTTCTTAAATGCTCGAAGTGATCTATAATCTCCTCATCACTTTCAACCGTTCCAAACATCATAGTAGCAGTGCTTTTCATACCGATTTCATGCGCTCTTCTATGTACTTCTAGCCAAGTAGCAGTATCGCATTTATTAGGCGCGATAATATCTCGCACTCTATCGCTTAATACCTCAGCACCCGCTCCAGGTATTGAAAACAAACCTTTAGCTTGAAGTCTTTGTAAAACTTCAGAAATTGAAATTTTAGAAGCCTTGGCAATATAAGCAATCTCAACTGCAGAAAAACCATGCACGGTAATATTTGGATAATGCTCCTTAATCCACGAAACAAGCTCTTCATACCATTCTATTTTTAATTTAGGATGCACCCCGCCTTGAAAAAGAATTTGCGTCCCTCCAATAGCTTCAAGCTCTTCGATTTTTTTACCAATTTCTTCAAAACTCAAAATATAAGCGTCATCTTCTTTATGATGGCGATAAAAAGCACAAAAAGAACAATCTATGCAACAAACATTGGTGTAGTTTATATTTCTATCTACAACAAAGGTGGTGATTTTTTCGGGATGAAGTTCTAATTTTCTTTGATAAGCTATTTCTCCAAGTTCTGCTAAATTTGCATTCCTTAACAAATAAAGAGCTTCTTCTTTATCTAATCTTTTCAAGTTATTTCCTTAAATCCATTTTTAGCTTTATTATAGCATTTAAAAACATAAATTATGCTATAGTTTCGCTTATGAATTATATTGACTTATTGAAAAATAATAAAAATATTAGAATACTAACCTTAGTACAATTTATCGTGTATTTTGGCGCTTGGTTTTCCCAAACAGGTGTTTTTACTCTTTTAGTAAGCCTTAACGCTCCTACTTGGGCAACGGCTACAAGCGCTATGCTTGCTTTTTTACCAGGAGTTTTGCTTGCTCCTATTAATGGAGTTATAGTAGAAAAAAACAAACCCAAAAAGCTTTTGTTAAGTATGATTAGCATAGAACTTGTTTCTATTTTCTGCCTTATCTTTGTAACCAGTCTTAGCATGCTTTGGCTTTTATTTATTTTAATTTTTGTTAGACTTTGCGTGGCTTCGATTTATTTTCAAGCTGAAATGAGCTTGCTAGCTAAAATTTTAAATCCAAAAGAACTCAAGCTTGCTAATGAGATGCATAGTGTAATTTGGGCGGTTTCTTATACAGCAAGTATGGCAAGTGCGGGAATTTTTATCAATTTCTTTGGCATTAAAGCGGCCTTTTTGTTTGATTGTTGTCTGATAATTATTGGAATTTTATTTTTAACCAAACTTCATATTCCTCATTTTAAACAAAAAATTCAAAATAAATTTTTTATTCTGATTAAAGAAGGTTTTTTATATGTTTTACAAAATAAAATCATCCTTCATCTTATTATATTGCACGCTTTTATAGGACTTACCGCTTATGAAACACTCGTAACTTTATTAGCCCAACACGAATACAAAGAAGTTTTATCCGCTGCTTTGGTTATAGGGTTTTTAAATGCAATAAGGGCTTTAGCTTTAGCTTTTGGTCCTATTTTTCTAAGTAAAATCACAAACAATAAAAATGTATTTTTTCTATACTTAGGTCAAGGTTTAGGAATTATACTTTGGGCTTTAACCCAGTTTAATTTTTATATTTCATTTATAGGCCTTATTGCTGCGGGATTTTGTACCTCATCCCTTTGGGCTTATACTTATACTATGATTCAGAAAAATTGTGATAAAACTTACTATGGCAGAGTGATTGCTTATACAGATATGGTTTATCTTAGCTTTAGCGCTCTTATTTCTCAACTCATGGGCTTATTGTTTGAACAAGGTTTTAAGCTTGCTATAATCACGGCTTTACTTGGAATGGTATTTATATTTGCGGCTTTTTATTGGAGATGGTTTAATAAGAAATATTTGTGAATTTTACAAATTCACAAATTAAAAGATTAAATTTTAAATAAATCTTGCAAGTTTTTCAAGGCTTCTTCATTACTTAAAGTATTGCTTGTGGTGCGAGCATTCACTTCATTAAGTTCGATTTCATATCCACTAAGCATACCCGCAAGACGAATATTAATACCGCTTTTTCCAATGGCCTTACTCTTTTGCTCGCTGTTTAAAGTTACAATTGCTTTTTCATTTTCAATTTTTACAGAACTCACTATAGCAGGTGCTAAAGCTCTTGCGATTAAAATTTCAGGTTCATTGCTAAATTCAATACAATCTATATTTTCATTATGTAATTCTTTACTCACAGCGTTGATTCTAACCCCTTTTACACCTACAGTAGCTCCCACAGGATCAATATTTGCCCCATTTGCTTGAAGTATAATTTTCGCTCTTTCTCCAGGAATTCTAGCGCATTTAACTACGCTTACATATCCATCTTTAATTTCAGGCACCTCTGCTTCAAGTAAACATTCTAAAAATTTAGGGCTTGTGCGACTTAGCTCCATTTTAATACCCTTATCCGTATAAACACGGCGTATCACAGCTTTAACAACATCGCCCACTTTAAATTTTTCACCCTTGATGCGATTTTTTCTAGGTAAAAAAGCTCTTAGCTCATCGATTTCTATATAGGTATTTTCCTCATTATCAATTCGCACAACATTTCCAAAAACCATTTGACCGACTTTATTTTTATATTTTTCAAAAATGGTTTGCTCAAGTAGTTTTTGTATATGGTATTCTAATTCTTTATGTAAAATATTTACAGCTGTTCTTCCTAAATTTTCTAAAGAACATTCATAGGTAAGCTCATCACCAATTTCAACATCAGGTGCTTCTTTTTTAGCCTTGCTAAATTCAATATAACTTTCTTTATTTTCATTCAATCTTTCGTCATTATCAGCCACAACTGTAATTTTTTGATAAAGATTTAAATTTTTTCTATCTACAAAAAAGTCATATTCTTGCCCATAAATTCTTTTTGCTGTATTTATCAAAGCTATAATAACTTTTTCTTTCACGCTTTCTATATCTAAATTTTTCTCATTCGCAATGCTTTCTATAATGTCTGCGATTCTTTCCATAATTATCGATACCTTTTCTTTTGGGATTTTTTTAAGAAAGTAGATTAAAAGTATATCTTTAATAAGTTTAATTAAAAGTAAAATTTGATAAAATTATAGATTTAAAAGACGCTAAGGATATAATATGGATTTAAAATTGGCAAGAAATTTAATCAATGAAGAGCCTAAAAATATTAGTCTAGCTAAAATTGAAGAGGCTGTAAATCAAGAAGGACAAAAGTTTTTTTATTTTGATAAAGAAAATTCACACAAAGATCTTATTGCCTTGGTTGAACACTTTGAAAAAAAAGGCTTAAGTGTTTATCATAGAACTATCAGATATGGTTTAGATAGTAATGATTTTATGTATGAGGTTCATATTCTTTGAGCTCGAAAAAACTTTTTATTCAAACCTTAGGCTGTGCAATGAATGTCAGAGATTCTGAACATATGATAGCAGAACTGACGCAAAAAGATAATTATACTTTAACAGAAGATATTAAAGAAGCAGATTTGATACTTATCAATACCTGCTCTGTGCGTGAAAAGCCTGTGCATAAGCTTTTTTCAGAAGTGGGTGGCTTTGAAAAGGTTAAAAAATCAGGCGCAAAAATAGGAGTTTGTGGATGTACAGCTTCTCATTTAGGGAGTGAAATCTTTCGTCGTGCTCCTTATGTGGATTTTGTACTAGGAGCTAGGAATATTTCTAAAATTACCCAAGCTGTTAACACTCCTAAATTTATGAGCGTTGATATAGATTATGATGAGAGTGAATTCGCTTTTGGGGATTTTAGAAATAGCATTTATAAATCATATATTAATATCTCTATAGGTTGTGATAAGCATTGTACTTATTGTATAGTTCCCCATACAAGGGGAGATGAAATTTCCATTCCTTTAAATATCATCTATAAAGAAGCACAAAAAGCAGTAGATAAAGGAGCTAAGGAAATTTTCCTATTAGGACAAAATGTCAATAATTATGGTAAAAGATTTAGAAATGAACACAAAAAAATGGATTTTTCAGATCTTTTAGAAGAACTTAGCACCATAGAAGGATTAGAGCGCATCCGTTTTACAAGTCCTCATCCTCTACATATGGACGATAAATTTTTAGAAGTATTTGCCAAAAATCCAAAAGTTTGTAAATCAATGCATATGCCTTTGCAAAGTGGCTCAAGTCAAATTTTAAAAGCTATGAAGCGTGGTTACACCAAAGAATGGTATCTAGATAGGGCATTAAAATTAAGAGAACTTTGCCCAAATGTTAGCATATCCACAGATATTATTGTTGCATTTCCAGGAGAAAGCGATAAAGACTTTGAAGAAACCATGGAAGTTTTAGAAAAAGTACGCTTTGAACAAATGTTTTCTTTTAAATACTCTAAACGCCCTTTAACCAAAGCTGCTACCATGCCAAATCAAATCGATGAAGAGATAGCCTCAAATCGACTTAGTACTCTACAGGCTCGTCATAATGAAATTTTAGACGATATTGTTAAAAAACAAGAAAATAAAACTTTTAAAGTTCTTTTTGAAGAATTAAGAGCAGGCAATGCTATCGTGGGTAGAACAGATAATAATTTTCTAGTGCAAGTTGAAGGCAGCGAAGAGCTCTTAGGAACTTTTAAAGAAGTAAAAATTACTAATGCAAAGCGTATGGTTTTATATGGGGAAATCATTTAAAATAGCTTTTATAGCACGCTTAGTTTTCATTCTACAATGGTTGATTTTTCTTACTTGTAAAAAAACCTACAAAGGTGATAAAGTTGATCAAATTTCTAATGTGATACTTTTTTGGCATGGGCGTCTTGCCCTTATGCCTTTCGCATTTAGGCATTTTGGCAAAAAAGGAAAAAAAGCTTATGTTATGATCTCTCATCATAGAGATGGGGAGCAAATTGCTAGAATTATCAAATTGTTTGGATTAGATACCGTGCGTGGAAGCACTTCAAAAGGAGCTAGTACAGCTCTTCGAAGTGCTTTTAAAATTTTAGATGAAAATCATGATGTAGTCATTACTCCTGATGGGCCACGCGGACCTTATCATAGCATTTCAGATGGAGCGGTATTGCTTGCACAGAAAAAAAATGTTAAAATAAGAATTTTAAACTATGAGGCAAGAAATTTTTGGGAATTTAAAAGTTGGGATAAAATGATTTTACCTAAGCCTTTTACTCATTTAGTCTATAGGCTTAGCGAACCCTTGGATATTTCAAGTTTAGATAAAGATCAAGCTAAATTTTTTTTACTTGAACATTTTAAAAAAATTGAACAAATGGATAAATTTTAAGGAATAAAATGTTATTTTTACTTAAAAAAATATTACCACAACTTTTCACAAGTATTATTTTAGAAGATAAAAAAAACATCCTTAAAACTTCTATATATAAAAATCACAAACTTATAAGTAGGAATGAAAAAACCTTTGATAAGAGTGAAAAATTATTAGAATATGTAAAAACACTCAATAGCAAATTTTTATTTTATCACACAGCATTATTTTTAAATGTCAAAGAGCAAGGTTTGATTCCTAGTAAAAACGACAAGGATTTTGAGCGTTTTAATGTAGGTAAAATGAGCTTAAAATCCATCGCTTTAAATAATGCTTTGATATACACAGCAACAGAACACATAGAATACTTTAATGAATTGTTTGAAGATTATGGTGGTTTAGATTTTTTATACTCTCCTTTTGCTATACTTTATCATAATATTTTAAAAGAAAAACCAAACAGCGATAAAATAACTCTTTACGCCTATAAGCATGAGCATATTCTAACTCTTATAATTTGCCGAGGTATTGAAATTTTATATGGAGATATCATTTTCTTTGAAGAAGAATTGGATCTAGAATTTGGACATCAAGAAGAGAATTTAGACAACTTAGGCGAAGATACATTAAATGATACTGAAGTAACGCTTGATAATTTTAATGAAACCCTAGAAGATAAGCTTAACGCTCTTGATCAATTTGATAATATTTTAGGAAATAATGAGAATGATTCAGAGTTTTTGGATGGCAAAGATAAATTTGATCTTGAAGAAATGGATCAATTTGGAAACGACATAGAACTTTGTCGTCATATTGTTACAAGTATTGAAAAATTTTATAAAGATGACAAATATCCAAGTGCGTTTATCGATAAGGCTTTAATCCTTAGCGCCAAAGAGCTTGATCAAAGTGCTATTGAATTTTTAGAAGAAGAAACTTTACTGGAAATTGAATCTAAGCCAATCAATACCTTAGATTCAATCATAGAACTTATGCAAAAGGAGCTTCAGTGAAAAGCTATAGCTTCATACAACCTAGAAAAAAACCTATCTTTACACTCTTTGACAAAATATGGTTTGGGCTTTTTAGTTTTGGTATAGTTTTTATTTTTGCGGTATATTTTCTATATCTTACTCAAATCGCATTAACGCATAATTTTATAGAAGAGCAAAAAGAACAAGTTTTGCAATTTCAAAATAAAACACAAGAAAACGGAAAATTATATGATATTCTTCTAGAACAAAGTAAAATTGCAAATACCTTTCACACTCAAAATCAAGCTTTCAAAAATAGCTTAAAAAATCTTTTTGATATAATAGTTAAAACCGATGGAATCACTCTTGAAAGTATAGAACAAGAAGAAAATTCTCTAAAACTTATAGGAGTTACGCCAACAAAAGAAATGTTTGCCCTACTTTTAGAAACACCGCTAAAAAGTATTTTTGATCAAAGTTTTACAACTTATTATCGTTTAAACAATGGCTGGTATCGCTTTATTAGCATAAGTAAACAAAATTCAGGAGTTTTACAATGAAAGATAAAAGTCTTGAAGAATTAAATATTTTAAAGATTGTTATTTATGTTTTAAGCTTTATTACTGTATGTACTGCTTTGATTTTATTTTTATTATTGCCTGTGCTGAAAGATTACAAACAAACCCATTTAAGAAAAAATTCGCAAGCAGCTATATTTAATGCAGCAAAAGCTAAGCTAGATGCTAGTGAAAATAAAATAAGCGCCTTAAGAACAGAAAATAATAAAAGTCTAGAGCAATTTGAACAACAATTCAATCTCACGCACTTTCAAAATTTTTTAGAAAAATACTTTGAAAATATCCAAATAACAGAACTTAAACTAGATAAAAAAGAAAAATATCTTACCCATAGAATCAACATCCGAGCATCGATAAATAATCCTAGACGCTTATATGACTTCATAGATGCCTTAGCTCAATATAACAATCTTGTAAAGATTGATTATCCCATGACCTTAAAGGCTAGTGATCATGGGATAATGATAAATCTTAATGTGCAAATTTACTCAAACTAGACTTACATTCTCGCCTTTTAAGACCTGATTCATTGTATTCATAGCACACATTTTTCCACACATAGAGCAGGAATTTAGATCATCGGGGCGTCTTTCGTTAAACATTTTTTTAGCTTTTTCGCCATCAATGGCAAGTTTAAACATTTTCTCCCAGTCGATATCCTGTCTCGCCTTACTCATCTCATCATCTCTTTTTCTTTCTTTTGGAAGCTTAGCTAAATCCCCTGCATGAGCTGCAATCTTAGTAGCTACTATACCATCTCTAACATCATTTAAATTAGGCAATCTTAAATGTTCAGCAGGAGTTACATAACAAAGTATATCAGCACCCGCAGCAGCAGCCACAGCACCACCGATAGCTCCACTTATATGATCATATCCAGCACCAATATCCGTAACTAAAGGCCCTAGAACATAAAAAGGAGCGCCTTTGCAAATGCGTTTTTCAATTTGCATATTAGCTTCAATCTCATTAATTGCCATATGTCCAGGTCCTTCTATCATTACTTGAACACCTGCTTCCCACGCTCTTTGAGTGAGTAAAGATAATTCGATAAGTTCAGAAATTTGCGCTGCATCACTTGCATCATGTGTAGATCCTGGACGCAAAGCATCACCTAAAGATAGTGTCACATCGTATTTTAAACAAATTTCAAGCAAATCATCATAGTATTCAAAAAAAGGATTTTCAGCTTCTTTCATAGCCATCCACGCATAAAGTACTGATCCTCCTCTAGAAACTATATTAGTAAGTCTTTTGCTTTCTTTAAAAACTCTAGCCGCGCGCGAATTTATACCCGCATGTATAGTCATAAAATCAACCCCGCTTTTTGCATGATGATAAACCACATCTAAAAAATCCCTAGCGCTGATTTGTTTTAGATCTTTTTCTAAAAATCCTACCGCATCATAAACTGGAACTGTTCCTATCATAGCTTTTGAAACTGCGATAAGCTCATCTCTAAAACGACTTGTTTTGCCATAATTGCTTAAATCCATAATAGCTTCGATTCCAAATTTGTGAGCAAGCTCTACTTTTTTCATCTCCTCACTATAATCAACACAATCATTTGAAACACCTAAATTTACATTTACCTTAGTGCGAAGTCCAAGTCCTATACCATTTGGATCAAGACTTTTATGATTGATATTAGCAGGGATGATAATCTTACCACAAGCTATATTTGCAAGCAAAAAATCTTTGCTTACTTCTTCTTTTTGAGCAACAATCTCCATTTCTTTGGTAAAAATACCTTCTTTGGCATAAAGCATTTGAGTTTTCATATTTATCCTTTGAAAAATTTGGATAAATGAGGGTGCAAGTAAATTGTAGAAAGTATAAATCTTCCCGACGCTAGCATTATCTAGTTCCGGTTCGGTCTAAGCTTTTAGCTTACTCTCAGCCTGTATCACAAGCTCCCGTCATTTATGTTTTAATTATACTCTTTAAATATTTTATTTTTGCTTTATGCGAGAAGTCTTGGTAAAATTTATAAGTTCTTCAGTGGTTTTGATATGATAAGGGAGTTTGCCAAGACAATGTTTAAAAATTTCAGCCGCAGCCAAAGCGTCGTTTAAAGCTCTATGGTGGGCATTTTTTATCCCTAAAAGCTCTTTTAAAACATCTAATTTATATCTTGGACTTTCTATACAGCATTGCGCAAATTCTATGGTGCAAATACGACGATTAAGCAAAATTCCAAAACCACACTCATTTAAAGCCTTGGAAATAAAACCATAATCAAAACGCACATTATGTGCGACAAAAATACTGTCTTTTAAAAAAAGTCTAAAATCATTTAAAACCTTAGTCAAACTCGGTGCATCTTTTACCATGTCTAAATTAATTCCTGTAAGTTCTGTAATATTTTCAGGAATTTCTTTTACCTGTACCAAAGAGCTAAAACGATCGATTTCTTGCAAATTTTTTATCTTAACTGCACCTATTTCTAAAATTTGTCCGTTTTTAATCCCGCCTGTACTTTCTATATCTACAATGCAAAAAATTTCTTCTTTGATCTTTTTTGTACGCGTTTGCAAGGTAAAAATATTATTTTTATCTAGAGTTAAACCCAAACCCAAAAGCTCGAAAGTTTCTAAATCAAGTTCATAATCTTTTAATTCTTCAATCTTTTTAAATTCTTTAATTACCCACTCATAGGGCTTACTTTGCTTACTTAAGATAGAAATAATCTGATCAACTTGCTGCAAACTCAAAATTCAAGCTTTAAAGATGAAATTGAAGTTTTATAATCATTTGAAGAAAAAATATAACTTCCAGCGACTAAAATATCTGCTCCCGCAGCTTCTAAATCGCTTGCATTTAAGCCATTAACCCCGCCATCAACCTCTATAAAAACCTTAGCATTTTTTTCATCGATCAGTCTTCTTAATTCTTTGATTTTATCATATACTAAAGGTAAAAATTTTTGTCCGCCAAAGCCAGGATTAACACTCATTAAAAGCACCATATCTACAAAGTCTATCATATGTTTTATGGAATTTATAGGAGTATGTGGATTTAAAACAATAGCAGGATGGATTCCTTGACTTCTTATATACTCGCAAAGTCGTATAGGGTGGGCTTCACTTTCTATATGAAAAGAAATAAATTTAGGCTTGATAGGGATAAAAAGATCTACAAATTTACCCACATCTTTTACCATTAAATGGACATCTAAAGGTATTTCGGTAATGGTTGAAATTTTTTCTATTACACAGGGTCCAAAGGTTAAATTTGGAACAAAATGCCCGTCCATAACATCAATGTGCAAAAGATCAGCTCCTGCTTCATCAATTGCCTTAATCTCTTCTTCTAGTTTTAAAAAATTGGCCGATAATAAACTCGGAGCTACATACATAAGCTTAGCCTCGTAAAGTAAAAAATTTTAAAGAAAAACATTTTATCTATTTATAAATTAAAAATAGTATAAATATTTGAATATTTTAAGCTTAAATTTGATAAAATCTTGATTTAAAATTTCCAAAGGATGCAAATATGGCAAGAATATGTCAAATCACAGGTAAGGGACCAATGGTGGGTAATAATGTCAGCCATGCTAACAATAAAACAAAAAGACGCTTTTTACCTAATCTTAGAACAGTTCGTGTAACCCTAGAAGATGGCACTACAAGAAAAATGAGAATTGCTGCCTCTACTTTAAGAACTTTAAAAAAACAAAACTCTAAATAAACTCTTGAGGATTCGTCCTCAATGACTTAAAAATCTTCATTATAATTATTTAATTTAACAAATCGCTAATTTGTAACATATTTAAGATTTATTGAATTATTTAGCATTTTTTAAGCCAAAAATATCATTTAATTAGTTATAATGTAACATATCGTTTAATATTTTTTAAATTGTATCAATTTTTAAGGAGAATTTTATGTTACATGAATATCGTGAACTTATGTCAGAGTTAAAAGGAAAAGATGCGCATTTTGATAAATTATTTGAGCGCCATAATGAACTTGACGATCAAATTAAAGATGCAGAAGAAGGAAGAAATTTATTAAGTGATATTGAAATTTCAAATCTTAAAAAAGAAAAATTACATATTAAAGATCAGTTAAACCAATATCTAGCAAACTATAAAAAATAGGGTAAAAAAATATGTTTGGAAGTAAAATAAATCATACAGAGCTTCAAGATATCAAGAATGAAAACCAAAATCTTACTCAGCAGCTTGAGAAAATCAAGGCTGAAAATTTAGAGTTAAAAGATAAAATTTCACTCTTAGAGCAAGAAGCTTTAGAGTCAAAGTTAAAAACCGATCTTTTAAATGTATTATTAGGCGGTGTTTTGAAAAATATTACCATAGTCCAAAGTGATATGCTTGAAAATGTTAATAAAGCTGAAATTATTTCTAATTATTCCAAAACTTCACTAGCTGAGATGGATGAATTAAACCATATAGCCAATTCTATAAACGCTTCTTTGGGTGATATCACAGAGTCAGCTAATAAAACACGCGATGTTGCAGGAACTTTACATCGTAGCGTTGATGAGATTACAAATGTAATTAACCTTATTAAAGATGTATCCGATCAAACCAATCTTTTAGCATTAAATGCTGCTATAGAGGCTGCTAGAGCAGGAGAACATGGTAGGGGTTTTGCTGTTGTTGCGGATGAAGTTAGAAAGTTAGCTGAAAAAACTCAAAAAGCTACAACAGAAGTGGAAATGAATATCAATCTTCTAAAACAAAATGCAAATGAAATGTATACCCAAAGTGAGCAAGTGGAAAAAATTTCTATTAATTCTAACGCACACATTATGAGTTTTTCAGAAAAATTTACCCACTTAGTCAACGAAGCACACTCTACAAATTCGAATGCTGTAGGTATTGCCTCAGAAGCATTTGTATCTTTGGCAAAACTTGATCATATAGCATTTAAACTTAATGGATATAAAGAAATTTTTGCAAAATCTGGACAAGAATTAGCCGATCATACAAGTTGTCGTTTAGGTAAATGGGTAGCAAGTACCGGAAAAGAAAGATTTGGCGATAGCAAAAGCTTTATAAAAATCAATGAGCCACATCAAAAAGTACATGAAAATATGAATAGCGCTATCCGCATCGCAAACACAGAAGATGTAAGCTTAAGCAATACTCAAGATGCAATTATCAAAAAATGTGAGAATGCTGAAAATGCGTCTTTGCATTTATTTGATGTATTTAAAGAAATGCTTAATGAAGCAAATTAATCCAAAATTCTTTGCCTTATTTATTTAAGGCAAAGTTCTTTCTTTTCTTTTAAAAACCACAAATAAGCAAAATCAAGCAAAGGTGTATGGATTATCTTTTTAGAAAATTCTTCATATTCATTGATCTTTACAAAAACAGCCTCTATTTGCTCGTCATCAACCCCGCCACCATCACAAATTTTGTCATTCTCATCTACAATTGCAAAATAAAAACTTTGCTTACTAACCCCCGAACCAAAACCTGTATAAAAGTCGCCTACTTTTTCAAATTCTTTAGGGGCATAGCCTAATTCTTCGATGCATTCTTCTTTGGCTATTTGCTCTAAGGGTAAATCTTTATCTACAAGCCCTGAACAAAGTTCTATGGTATAGCCCATATTTTCATCTTTATGATAGTTTTTATCTTGCTTTTGATGATACCAAAGCGGTATGCGAAATTGACGAACAAAAATAAAGCTTTTCAATTCTTTATGATATAAAAGAATTGAAACGCTATCTTTGGATTCTATAAAATCCCAAGTACAAAACTTTCCATTGCTCTCATAACTAAATCTTTTGGGTTTGATATAATTAGACTCGCAAAAAGGAAGCTCTTTTAAATTTTTAAATATCATAAAACAAAGCCTTTATTTTTTCTTCATTATACTTTGTTTTTACTTGTTTTAAGTTAAGACACTCTTTTTTTCAATTTAAAAATCATATTTATAACTTAACCAAAAACTTCTTCCTTCTGTATAATCTTGATAGCGATTTGCATAACCTCCTGGATTAGCACCATCCCATCTTGTAACTTGCGGATCAAAGAAATCTTTATCAAAAAGATTTTGCACTGTAAAGCTCAAACTTGATTGTTTATCGATTTTATAATTTACTCCCAAATCCACTATATAAAAAGGCTTATATTTTTGCCATGGCAAAGTGCCACTGCCACCACCTTTTGATCTGGCTATAGTATCAAGTCTTGCACGCGCTTTAACATAAGAGCTAAATTTTCCTTGCTCGTAATTTAATTTTAACATAGCAATATGTCTTGGTAAATTTTCTATTCTATCTCCACCAAACCAATTTGTCTGTCCATCCTTGTAGCGATTATCCATAAAAGTATAACTTGAATTAACACTAAAACCCTTATAAGGTTTTGTATTGAAAGCCAATTCTATACCCCTAGTTTGTGTTTTACCAAGATTGATAGAACGTTCGCATGTAACACCATTGGCACAATCAATACCATTGTACATTCCTGTTAACTCTTCGCTACTGATTTGATTTTTAAAATCAGTAATAAATCCTGTAATAGAATAATGAGCAAAATCAAATATTCTAAAATCAACTCCTAGCTCATAATTTGTACTTTCTTCAGGTTTTAAATCAGGATTTCCAAAAGAAGCACCATTATTGCTATAATTATAATAACCATTGGTGAGTTGTTTTGCTGCTGGAGTTTTATAACCCATAGCTACACCTCCTTTAAAAGCAACATTATCATTTAAATGATAAACAAGATATACTCTAGGAGTTACTTCAGAATCAAACAAATCACTATAAATATAACGCAAGCCTGTAGTAAAAATCAAATCATCACTGATAAAATATTCACCCTCGCCATAAAGTGCAACCGTAGTTTGATCAAGATTTTTACCCCTTATTTCGCTACCTGCACTTTCTTGATCGTTTTTGAGTGTCTCATAGTCTATTCTTGTTCCAAAGGTACTTACTAAATTTCCATATTTATCCAAATTCCAAGGCAAGACAACCTTTCCTTCTCCTACCCAAATTTGACTATGCAGATCTTTATCTTTAGTACTACCATACTGTAAGTATGAATTTGTAGTTCCAAATTCATAATTTCCATCATGATTTAAAACGACATTGTCTTTAAACAATTGCCTTTCGCTTTTAATAGCACTACTACTTGTGGAATTTACTGAAATTTCATTGATATAACGCTCAACATCTAAATAAACATTATTGCTATCATCTACAGTCCAATTCAGTCTTGATCCAAAACCTAAACTCGTAAAATATCCAGGACTATGACTTGCGATTTGATAATTTTCAGGTCTTTGAGTACCATTACTCCAAACTGGCGTAGGCCATTTTAAATCAGAAGCTGCCTTATCATAATACTTAATCCTAGCAGAAATTGAAAGTGTATCTTCAATCAAAGGTGTAGCCACATAAGCATTAAAACCACCCGCATTTCCATATTTACTAGAATGCTGCTGTAAAAGGGTGCTAAATTCTATATTCGCTTCGGTTTTATTGGGATTTTTTTTAGTAATGATATTTATTACCCCACCTACTGCATCGCTACCATAAAGTGTAGAAGCAGGTCCGCGTATCACCTCGATACGCTCTATCATAGATGCGGGTGGTAAATATCCTGATTCGCTACCGCCAAAACCATTATCATAAAAACCATTAGCAACGCTTTGACGCTTTCCATCAATCAAAACCAAAGTGTAAGAACTTCCAAAACCTCGTATGCTAAAATCATAAGTACCGGTTTTATTCATAGTAACATCAACACCCGGGATATCCGAAATTGCTTCTCCTATATCCTTAATAGGCTTTTTACTAAGCTCTTCTTTAGTAATAACAGAAATACTAGCAGGCGCATCCACTAAGTCTTGTTCAAAACCACTTGCACTCACTACCACATCATCAAGTTGGTATTGTTCTTCTGCTTTGATTTCACCTAATCCCATCAAACAAAAACATAAAATGCTTAATTTAAGCTTTTTAGCATTCATTATCCTTTTTCCTTTCTTGTATTAGGCTATTATGATAGTTAAAATCAATTTTGAAGTATAGATAAAAATGACTTTAAATTTACTTAACTTTGATAATAATTATAAAAACAATTTTAAAGCTTAAAATTTGCACAAAACATAGCTTTTTAGAAATATTATAAGTTATTTTAAAGACAAGTAAGAGGATAAAATATCTTAAAAAAAGTATTATATTTATACACAAATAATTTATTCAAATCTCCCTATGAGAGATTTGAATTGCTATCTAACAGAATTTGTTCTGCTTTCTTAATAACGGGTAGATCCACCATCATTCCATTGTAGTTAAAAATAATATCATTGCTATTTTGCCTAAGTGATAAAATTTCTTTTGCCCATGCAATTTGCTTGGCCGATGGGCTAAAAACTTCATTAATTGGTGCAACTTGGTTTGGATGAATGCACAAAGACCCCCCAAACCCCATTGATTTTGCAAATATTAAATCCTCTTTTAATCCATCAATATTTTTTATATCAGGATAAACTCCATTTATTGGCGATAAAAGACTGTATTTTGTGCTTTTTAGAATAATCTGTGTTCTAATGCTATTTAAAATAAAATTCTTACCCTCACCCTCTTGCAAATTTAAATCCAAAGTCATATCTAAACTTCCAAAACTTAATGCTAAAACACTCGGATGCCTAGCAATATCATCTAAATTTTCCACTCCTAACGCACTTTCAATAATAGGTAATATAGGAAGTTCAAATTGACTAAGCATATCTATATCCTCATAACTTTGCGCTTTTGGCAATACAACGCCAATAATGCCATTAGATTCTTTAATAGTTGAAATTAAAGACAAATCTTTTTGAAATTCCTTGCTTTTTGTTTCATTGATTCTTATAAGAAATTTATCATTATTTTTAGCACATTGGCTTGAAAAATCTACAATATTTTTTCTTCCAACTTCTTTTTTTGCCACTTCAACAGAATCCTCTAAATCAATAATAATTTGACTAGCACCACTTTGCAAAGCTTTTGTAAATCTTTCTGGAAAAATTGATGGAACAAATAAAAAACTTTTGGCTTTCATATAAAATCCTTAGATAATCTTTTTTTCTTTGAATAAATTTATCTTATCAGAAAAGCCAAATTCTTTAAGAATTGATTCTGTATGTTCTCCAAGAGCTGGGATTTTATCCATTCTAGCTTCATAATTGTTATTTGTCGCAGGTGGCAAAAGTGCAGGAATTTTTCCAACTTCACTATCAACTTCCCTCCAACGATTTCTAGCTTTTAGTTGTGGATGCTCCCATACTTGATTAAGTTCGTTAACATTTCCATTTGCAATTTTTGCTTCATCAAGACGATCTACAACTTCTTTTGCACTAAGGTTTTTGAAAGCATCTTCGATTATTTCTTTTACTTTTGATGCATTTTTGGTTCTTAAGGTATTATTTTTAAAATCTTCATGCTCGATCAATGATTCATCTTGCAATACAATTTTACAAAAACTTTCCCACTCTCTTGGATTTTGCAAGCCAAACATTACAACTCCATCTTTTGCCTTATAAGGACCATATGGAGTAATGCTTGCATGAAATGCACCCTTTCTCTCTGGAGGAGTCGCATTTTTATAGGTGTAATAAAGAGGATAATTCATCCATTCAGCCATACATTCTAGCATGGAAATTTCTACCCTAGAACCCTTTCCCGTTTTTTCTAAGTATAATAATGCCTGTAAAATACCGCTATAAGCATACATTCCTGCGGAAATATCTGCGATACTGATTGGAACTTTTACACATTCATCTTGCGTACCCGTTATAGAAACTAAGCCGCTTTCTGATTGTATTAAAAGATCATAAGCCTTTTTATGCCCATAATTTCCACCTTCGCCATATCCAGAAATATCGCAAACTATAATCTTTGGGTTATATTTTTTTAGATTTTCATAATCTAATCCCAATCTTTTAGATGCTCCAAATGCTAAATTTTGTACAAAAATATCTACTTTTGGTAAAATCGTCTTGATAAATTCAAGCCCATCAGGATCTTTTAAATCAATAGCCAAACTTTCTTTGCTACGATTTACCCATACAAAATGACTAGCTATGCCATCTACTCTTTTATCATATCCTCTTGCTAAATCTCCCACTTCAGGTCTTTCGATTTTAATAACTCTAGCTCCCAAATCTGCCAATTGCCTTGTACAAAAAGGTGCTGCTATTGCTTGTTCTATACTTAAAACTAGTTTTCCTTCTAAAGGTAACATCTCTTCTCCTTTTTATTTAAAATGAATAGTGCCAGAATGTGCCACAAATCCATTTTTATTTATCCATACTTCAGCAGTATTGTTGTCAATAATTTTTGACTCCACAGCAAAACTATCAGGAACACAAAGTGCATGCATACCTCTATAACTATAATTAATAATTTGTTTATCGGGATGATTTTTTACAAAGCAATTAATCATATAAGTTGCCAATAAAGGACCATGTATAACTAAACCATGATAACCCTCAACTTGCGTTGCATAAGGAAAATCATAGTGGATCTTATGGCCATTAAAGGTTAAAGCAGAATAGCGAAACAAAAGCGTGGAATCAGGTTGCATTTTTTCAGAATAATCTGCATTCATAGCAACTACATCGCTCGTAAGCTTTGGAGGTGCTGGTTGTTTATAAACAATATCCTGTTCTTCCTCGATTTTTAACTGCTCTTTTTGATAATAGCAGTGCTCTAAGGTAACAAAAGTAAGTTTTCCACTTTTTCCTTGTTTTTCTTGAATCTTTTTTATTGTGGTTATTTTTGTTGCATCTTCTCCAATAATCAAAGGAGCAATAAAGTTAAATCTACCTCCTGCCCACATACGATTGACTTCACCAAAGCTTGGAAAAAAGCTATTTTTATCTAGTCCTAGTTTAGGATGGCCATCTCTGCCTAATTTATCTGGAGTTAGTGCTTCATTAAAAAAGCACCATTGCCAAAGATATGGAAGGGCATCGCCATTTTTTAATTGCTTAGATTGTAGCGTTGCAACAATTTTTTGCACCTGTTTTTCATTGATGTTTTCTGTAAATTTTTCTTGTTTTCCAATAAAATTTTCATAACTCATTTTTTTCTCCTTAATTTAAAATACCTAAAAATAATAATACAAAACCAAATACTACCAAAATTAAAGGCAATATTATCAATCTTATAAAAAGATAGCGTTTTTCACTTTCATCTTGTGCACCAGCCAAAACCAAGGCTCCGCCTGTTGAAAAACTTGAATATCTAGTAAATGTTGCAAATACTGCGATTATAGAAAATGCAAGTGATGGCTCAAGTGCTTTGATTGATGGTACGATAGAGAAAAATGTTGGCATAACCACCCCCATGCTTGAGGCAAACGCACTCATACAAGAAGATAAAATTCCAAGCAAATAATAAAGCCAATTACTGCTACTTGAACCGTGCGCACTCATAAATGTTGTGATATTTTCCATTATGCCTGTTGTTTTACTGAGCTCAATAAGCATAGAAAGTGATCCAATCATGAAAATCAAATCCCAAGGCACATTCTTAAATGCTTCTTTTTCACTACCAATTCCAAATATTACTGCCAAAACGATTCCAAGAAATGAAACAAAAACAGGGTTAAAAATGGAAGTTACTTTTTTTAGTGTTTCATCATGAGGATTTAAAGCAAGAAAAAAAGATGGGATCATAATAACCGCAAAAACAAAACACACAATAAAAACCGTCTTCCATTGTGCAGCATTGAGTCTTTTTGGTTTTGTAATTTGCGAAGTAATTTTCACCTTATAACCTTTTAGCAAAAAATATCCGATTATAAAAATCAAAGTATGTGCAATAAACATATTTTTACCTAAATTTAATTGCATTATTGCAGAAGCTTCTGCTGAATAACCAAGTTTTTCGATAAGATCAAAAGTTACTCTGCCACCAAGGGTAAAGGGATTAAATCCACCTGCACAGGAACCAGAATAAATAATAATAGCTGCTAAAATCTTATTCATTTTGATTTTGCTAGCAATATAAAGAACCAAAGGACTCATAAAAGCAAAGCCTGCATAATGTCCTGGTCCAATTCCTACAAATACCATAACTGTAATATAAAGTGCAATAGGAATACTCCAAGGTCTATTCCTAACAGAATACACAGCTTTTAACGCGAGATTGTTTAGCGTACCATTTGCAATCGCAAAACCATAAAAATAAGTAATAGAAAGAAGTATAAAAAATAAACTTAAACTTCCATTCCAAAGATTAATCACCTTTTCTGGTGTTATACCGTAAAGGTATGCCCCAATAAAGGCTGAAAGTATCGCGAAGACTCCGATATTTGCTTTAAGAACATAGCCCAAAGCAATTGATATTATGAGGGAAAATAAAATAATAATATTAATAGTATCCATCATTTAGCTCCTTATCTTGAGTAATTTTAAGATAATTTTCCACTAACTTCCAATAAAAAATACTTAAATCTTATCAATAAATCTTTGACAAATAAAAATTTTATTTAATAATGTTACTAATATTCTCATATTTTAAATTTATTGTTACTTAATTAAGCAAATTTAAAAAAATAATATATTTAATTTTTATATATTTTTAATATAAAAGTGATATTTTAAATATTAATAAATTTTTATTACAATATTACCCATTTGTCAAATTATTTTTTATCCATTAAAAAGTATAAATGCTTCTTTGCATCTTCTATATTGTTTTATTTGTGATATAAAGGATATAAAGTATTCATTATTTATCTCTTATATTTATTGAACTTTTCTTTTTGTAGGTTTTGCTTTATTGTCAAAATTTTAATTTTTTAGAATAATTTGAAATTTTAAAGAATATTTTTATTAAGTAGAGTTTTTAGCTTTCGCTAAAAGCTCCAAGTTGAAGAATTTTTTGCATGCGATTTGAAGCAAGTTCTCGCGGATCTATTTTTTCTAATTCATCCAAGGCTTTTTTAACATAATCAGCTATAGCAACAGCAGCAGCTTCTTTATTGCGATGGGCTCCGTTGATAGGCTCTTCAATCACATCATCAATTAAGCCTTGACTTTTTAAATCGTCTGCAGTAACTTTCATAGCTTTTGTTGCTGCTTCACTTTTAGAAGGATCATTCCAAAGTATAGCTGCACAACCCTCAGGAGAAATGACAGAAAAAACTGAATTTTTCATCATTGCAAGCTTATCAGCCACACCTATAGCCAAAGCTCCACCACTTCCTCCTTCTCCTATAACCACAGCTATAGTAGGAGTTTTTAAATCGCTAAGTTCATACAAATTTGTAGCAATAGCTTCACTTTGACCACGTTCTTCTGCTCCCAAACCTGGATAAGCACCCGGGGTATCTATCAAAAACAAAATAGGAATTTGAAATTTCTCTGCAAGTCTTGCCACTCTTAAAGCTTTTCTATAACCTTCAGGATGAGGCATACCAAAATTTCTAGCGATCTTTTCTTTTGTGCCACGTCCTTTTTGTTCTCCTATAACTATAAGTTTTTTTTCTCCTAAATACCCCATAAAACAAACAATAGCAGGATCATCTCTAAAAGCACGATCTCCGTGAATTTCATAAGCATCATTTAAAATAAGATCTATATAATCAAGTGCATAAGGGCGATCTGGATGACGAGCGAGTTGCAAGCGTCCAAAATCGCTTAAATTTTTATAAGTTTTAGCAATTTCTTTTTCGAGATTTTTTTTAAGTATAGCAACAGCCTCGGTATCACCCTTAATTTGAGCATTGATAATATCTTCATCAATTTGCTGAATATTTTTTTCAAAATCTAAATACGAAGCCATATCAATCTACTTTTTTAAATACCACGCAACCATTTGTGCCGCCAAAGCCAAAAGAATTACTCATCACAACTCTTAAATCCGCTTTTCTGGCCTCATTTGGTATATAATCTAAATCACATTCTTCATCGCTAACAAATTGATTAATAGTAGGTGGCATAATTCCATTGTCTAATGCCATGATGCTAATAACCGCTTCAATAGCTCCTGCAGCACCCAAACAATGCCCTGTTTGTCCTTTTGTTGAGCTAACCGCTGGAATTTCACTTCCAAAAAGCTCTTTAATTGCAGCTGTTTCATTTTTGTCATTTACGGGCGTTGAAGTTCCATGTGCATTAATATAATCTACCTTTGGATTTCCTGCCATTTTTAAGGCTTTTTTCATCGCTCTTAAAGGTCCATCTAATGTAGGTGAGGTAATGTGATGCGCATCAGCACTTTCTCCAAAACCAACCAATTCAGCATAAATCTTAGCCCCACGCTTTTTAGCCTCTTCATACTCTTCAAAAACCAAAGCGCCTGCACCCTCTCCCATTACAAAACCATCTCTTTCTTTATCAAAAGGTCTTGAAGCATGAGCAGGATCATCATTTCTAGTAGAAAGAGCTTTCATTGAAGCAAAACCGCCAATTCCTACAGGACAAATAGCAGCTTCTGCGCCAATTACCAACATTTTGTTAGCATTACCTAAAGCTATACTTTTATATGCTTCCCCTATAGCATGAGTTCCTGCTGCACAAGCCGTTACACAAGAAATATTAGGTCCTTTAAGTCCGTGTTCTATAGAAATTAAACCGCCTAACATATTTACTAAAGCTGAAGGTATAAAAAATGGAGAAATTTTACGAGGGCCACGTTCAGAACAAATAACCGAATTCTTTTCTATATTTGGCAGACCTCCAATTCCCGCAGCTGAAACAACTCCAAATTCTTCTTTGTCTAAATTTTGATCAAAATTAGCATCTTGCATTGCTTCGCGAGCAGCTTTAATGCCCAATTGAATAAAACGATCAATTTTTTTAACCTCTTTACCGTCAACTACTTCTAGAGGATCGAAATTTTCAATTTCTGCTGCAATTTGAACCGGAAAGTCTGTAGTATCAAAAAGAGTGATTTTTTTCACACCACTCTTACCTTCACAAATCGCCTTAAAAGAACTTTCTTTATCTAAACCCAAGGCATTGATCATACCAATACCTGTTACTACAACTCTTTTCAAGAACAAGCTCCTTGTAAAGTGAATTTTTTTAAATTATTTTTTAAGATTTTCGATATAATTTACAACATCCTCAATTTTAATTAGTTTTTCAGCATCACTATCTGGGATTTCTACTTCGAATTTTTCTTCTAATGCCATAATAAGCTCTACAACATCCAAAGAATCTGCACCTAAATCTTCAATGATTTTTGATTCCATCTTAACAGCATCCGCATCAATGCTTAATTGCTCTACTACCACTGCTTTTACATCATCAAATGTTGCCATTTATATATCTCCTTGATAAAAATTAAAATAAAGCGTATTTTACAATAAAAAACTTAAAATATTTATAGTTTTTGACTATACTTTAAAAAACCATTGAATTTTAGGAGTAAGAAATGCTTTTTTCTCGACTTATTGAAACAAATTCACACATTTGGGATGAATATTTACATCATGAATTTGTAAAAAAATTAGAAAATGGAAGTTTAAAAGAAGAAAATTTTCTTTTTTATCTCAAACAAGATTATATCTATCTCATCCATTATGCTAAATGCTATGCACGACTTGCCTTAAATGCAAAAAATGCCGAAGAACTACGCTTTGCAATGAAATTTCAAAACTACATTATAGAAGGAGAAATTGAACTTCATAAAAGTATTTTAAAACTTGGCATCAATGCTGATAAATTAAATGTTAAAGATGAAAGTTTGACCAATATAGCTTACACACGCTATATGTTAAGCGTGGGTGAAAGTGGAAATTTTTTAGATATGTTAGTGGCTTTAAGTGCTTGTGCCATAGGTTATGGTTATATAGGAGCTGAAATTTATAAAAGACTTGGCAAGGAAAAACTTCAAAATCACCCTTATAAAGAATGGATTTTAACCTATAGTTCAGATGAATTTCAAAGTGAAATTAAAGAATTTGAAGACTTTTTAAATTCTTATACTCAACAAATATCTCAAGAAAAATTTGAAAATCTTAGCGAAATTTTTTATAATGTAGTGCGTTTAGAAAATGCTTTTTGGGAACATGCTTTACAAATGAAAATGGATATTTAAAGCAAGGAAAATCCTTGCTTTAAGCTTTATAAAGTTTAAAATCTCCGTTTGGAAACTGCATTTTAGCACTTAAATTATCAAGATAAAAAACTTCAAATCTAGAATTTTGTGGATTCTCATAAAGGCTTACAAGATAAGGATATTTTTCAAACATCAGCTCTTTAACTTTTGCGTTAGGTTCAAAAACTGCATTTGCTCTAAGTCTTAAAAAAACGCCCTCTCTAGAACAAGAACAAAATTCAATACCATTATAATTTTGTATATGCTTAAAAAGTCCTTTATTATTAGAAGTACAAAAATAAATTCTATCTCCTACAAGTAAAGGGCTCTGCATAGGACGAACCCTAGGATTTCCACAAGTTCCTAAAGTTGCCAAAAACGCAGGAGTATTTTCATCTAAAAATTGTTCAATTTCTTTTAAGTCCATATACTTTCCTTACATATATAATCCGCCATTAATTTTAAGCACATCACCTGTCACATAAGAAGCATAATCACTTAATAAAAATGCTACACAATTTGCAACTTCTTCAGGTTCTGCAAAGCGTTTTAAAGGGATATTATCTTGATATGCTTGTTTGATTTCATCGCTTAAAATCTCTGTCATATCACTTTTAATAAAGCCTGGAGTAACACAATTAAAACGCAAATTTCTACTTGCTCCCTCTTTAGCGAAAGATTTAGTCATAGCAATCATTCCACCCTTGCTCGCAGAATAATTAGTCTGACCGGCATTCCCCATTTCACCGACAATTGAAGCAATATTCACAACCGCACCAAAACGCTTTTTGCTCATTGTTTTTAAAGCCTCTCTACAACCTAAAAATGCAGAACTCAAATTTGTATCCACTACACTTGTAAAATCTTCGAGTTTCATTCTTAAGGCAAGTTTGTCGTTTGTAACACCTGCATTATTTACAAGATAGCTAAGCTCTCCATCGCTTTCTACTATAGTTTTTATCGCATTTTCAAACTCATCTTCTTTGCTTGCATCAAATTTAATCACAGCTGCATTGCCGCCTTGCGCAAGAATTTCATCTTTTAAAGCATCTGCAAGTTCTGGTTTTGAGCGATAATTAATCCAAACTTTTAATCCAAAACTTGCCAAAGTTTTTGCAATAGAAGCACCAATACCCTTACTTGCACCTGTAATCAAAACATTTTTTCCACTAAATTTCATTTCTATCCTTAAAAAAAATATAAAATTAAATTTTAACAAAAATCTATATCAAAAGGCAAACAGATCAAAATAAAGCCTCATTCATCTCTTTTGGAATTTCTAAATTTAATATTTTAAGCACACTTGCAGCGATATTACTAAGTCCCATATTTTCCTTAAGCTTATCTACTCCCTTAGCTTCTACAAAAACAAAAACATCAAAAGTTGTATGATTGGTCAATAAATTTCCTTTTTTATCTTGCATCGCTTCACAATTTCCATGATCACTTGTAATGATAAAGGCATAATCATGCTTTCTTGCACACTCGACCACTTCGCCCAAACAAACATCTACTGCTTCTACAGCCTTAATGGCAGCATTAAAATCTCCTGTATGGCCTACCATATCACCATTTGCAAAGTTCACCACTATAAAATCTTCGCCCTTTTCTATCCCTTTTTTAACCGCATCGCATACTTCAAAAGCGCTCATTTCAGGCTTTTCGTCGTAAGTTTTTACCTTTGGACTTGGGATTAAAACCCTTGTTTCATTTTCCAAAAGTTCTTCTTTTCCTCCATTGAAAAAGAAAGTAACATGAGCATATTTTTCAGTTTCTGCAGTATGAAGTTGAGTAAGTCCTGCTTTGGAGATGGTTTCAGAAAGTGTATTTTTAATTTCTTCTTTTTCAAAAAGTACTGGAATGTTAAATTTATCATCATAAACACTCATAGTAAGCAAATTTTCAAACACTTTTTCTCGCTCAAATTCCTTGAAATTTTGAGAATTTAAAACTTCGATGAGTTGTTTCATTCTATCATTTCTAAAATTAACAAAAATCAATCCATCATCTTCTTGCATGCCTTTATAATTCTCGTTTTTAGCCGCTTGAATAAATTCATCAGTTGTTTCATTTTGATAACATTCTTCTATATAATCAACCCAATTTGACACACCCTTGCTCTTGCCTAATAAACAATCATAATATTCCTTAACTCTTTCCCAACGCTTATCTCTATCCATAGCATAAAAACGGCCACAAAGCGTAGCAAAATGCACGCCTATTTCCTCACAATGATTTTTTAGCTTTCTTATAAATTCTAATCCACTTGTAGGACTTACATCGCGTCCATCAGTAATTGCATGTGCAAAAACTTCATTTCCATTTTTGGCACAAATTTCAAGCAAGGCATTAAAATGTGTATCCATAGAATGAACCCCACCATCGCTATATAAACCAATAACATGCACTCTTTTGCATTTTTGTAGAAGTTTTTTTAAATTTGCGTTTTTTTCAAGTTCGCAACTCTCTATAGCTTTATTAATACGCACTAAATTTTGATAGATAATTTGCCCACTACCTATACACATATGGCCCACTTCGCTATTTCCCATTTGCCCTTCAGGCAAACCTACCGCTAAACCACTAGTTTTAATTAAAGAATTTGGTACTTCTCTAAAAAGCCTCTCATAATTTGGCTTTTTAGCAGCCTCAAAAGCATTAAAATCTTTTTCTTTGTTAAAACCTATTCCATCTGTAATAACTAAAATACATTTTTGTCTCATTTTTTACTCTTTTATAAGAAATTTTTTGGCTAGATTTTACTAAAATTAAGCTTTTAAAAACCAAAAAGAAGGCTAGCTTTTGTATTATCTTTCTTATTTTAGTGATTATGCTTTTTTTACTTATATCAGTGTACGCGCGGGCTTTGCATTTTTCATTGCTTTATGCTTGTCTTTATTTATCATGCCTAAATTTATTGCTTGGGCTAAAAACAAAAATGCAAATCAACCCATTTATGAACTAGCACCCCAAACTCACAAGGTAAAATCTCAAACGCCTACAATGGGTGGGCTTATCTTTATAGGTTGTGCAGTCTTTACAAGTCTTCTTTGTGCTAAATTGGATAATGTATTTACAATCACCGCCTTGCTTTGTCTTGTGCTTTTTTGCCTTATTGGACTTGTGGATGATTTGGGTAAAATTTTAAAAAAAGACAACCACTCAGGACTTAGCCCAAAAATGAAACTTTTAGCACAAATAAGCGTAGGATTAATCTGTATTTTACCTTTATATTTTAGCCCTGAATTTAATACAGAATTTTATCTTCCTTTTTACAAATATCCGCTTTTTGATATGAAAATTTTTGCTCTTGCTTTTTGGATTTTGGTCTTAATCTCCAGCTCTAATGCTGTCAATTTAACCGATGGACTTGACGGACTTGCAACAGTTCCTAGCATTTTTTCTTTATCTACCTTAGGTATATTTTTATATTTGAGTGGAAATTTAAATTATAGTGAATATTTGCTTTTACCTAAAATTCAAGGCTTGGGCGAGGTAGTGATTATCTGTGCTGCATTGATTGGAGCTCTTATGGGATTTTTATGGTATAACTGCTATCCTGCACAAGTTTTTATGGGAGATAGTGGAAGCTTAGCCTTGGGTGGATTTATAGGTTTTTTAGCCATCATAAGCAAAAATGAAATCTTGCTTTTACTTGTAGGCTTTGTCTTTGTGCTTGAAACCATTTCTGTCATTTTACAAGTGGGAAGCTTTAAAATTTTCAATAAAAGAGTATTTAAAATGGCGCCTATACACCATCATTTTGAAAAAATAGGCTGGGTAGAAAATAAAATCATAGTACGTTTTTGGATGATAGCCTTGCTATCTAATTTACTTGCGCTTGCATCGATAAAGTTAAGATAATGAGAATTTCACTTTTTGGATATGGTAAAACCACACAGGCAATAGCTAAAAATTTAGCCAATCAATTCGGCCCTTTTGATATCTACGATGATCATTTTCAAGAAAAAAGCAAGGATGAATGGGGTAATCATCTTTTAAATCCTAAAGAATTTGATGAAAAAGTAAGCGAGCTTGAAATTCCAAGCCCTGGCTTTCCACCTAACCATAACCTTATAAAAAAAGCAAAAAATTTACAAAGCGAATACGATTTTTTTTATGATGCTATGCCAAAATCTGTTTGGATCAGTGGTACAAATGGTAAAACCACAACCACACAAATGGCTACACATCTACTTTCACATGTTGGAGCAGTAATGGGAGCAAATGTCGGTTTTCCTCTGGCTGAGCTTGATTTAAATGCCAAAATTTGGATACTTGAAACTTCATCTTTTACACTTCACTATACCCATACTGCAAAACCCGAAATTTATGCACTTCTACCTATAAGTGCGGATCATCTTTCATGGCATGGAAGCTTTGAAAATTATGCAAAAGATAAATTGAGCGTTTTAGAAAGAATGAATGAGTGTGATATTGCAATCTTGCCTGAAATTTACGCAAAAACACCTACAAAAGCTTATATTATCTCTTACAAAGATGAATTTGATCTTACTCAAAAAATGGGTATCGATATAGAAAAAATATCTTTTAAAAGCCCTTTTTTGCTTGATGCTGTCATGGCTTTAAGTATAGAAAAAATTCTACTTGATAGTCTAAGCTATGAACTTTTAAATCAATTTATCATGGAAAAAAATAAACTCGAAGAATTACAAGATAGTCAAGGTAGACTTTGGGTCAATGATACTAAAGCGACCAATGAAAACGCTGTAATGGCCGCTCTTAACCGCTATAAAAATAAAAAAATTCATCTTATTGTGGGCGGCGATGATAAGGGTGTGGATTTAAGCGCTTTATTTAATTTTATGAAAAATTTCAACATAGAACTCTATGCTATAGGACTTAGCACTCAAAAAATGCTTGATTATGCTTTAAAAGCAAATTTAAAAGCTCGTAAGTGTGAATTTTTAGAAAATGCTGTACAAGAAATTTCCAAAACGCTAAAAAACAATGAAGTAGCTTTATTAAGCCCTGCTTGTGCAAGCTTAGATCAATTCAGCTCTTATGCTCAACGTGGAGAAAAATTTAAAGAATGTGTAGGTAAAATTTAATTCACCCCCCCCCATCACATATTAATTTTTATCAAACACTAATTTAAAACGACTCGTATTCGGCTTAGAATTAAAATTCATTTATTAAACAACATACCTTGATAAAAAATTTATCTCAAGTATAACATTCATTCTCGCCAACAAGAATAAACAATCATAGTCTATCCACCCTAACCCAACATTAACCCCTAACCCAACCAAGAAGTGTATACCTCCCAACCATAAAACCTCAATAAACACTATAAAATAAACTTGAGTGATTAAAAATCCAACCCAATTATTGAACAAACCCAAGCTACATAATAAAATATAAACTAGACATATAAAGAACAATTGACACATAAAAATAGATTGAATAAATAAACCTATACAAGTAAACATAAAGATTAATTATTGATACAAAAGATTTAATAAATAAAAAGAATAATTGAGATATAAAAACATATAAACTAAACAACTCAAACAACCAAACTAATAAACAACCATAGCTTAAGCTGACAACCCAACCAATCAATTTAAATATAAAACTACAAATTAAATCAACCCAAGCTAATTAAACTTCAAACTAATTAATCAAACAAACCAATGAATATAACCTAACTGATTAAATTAAATAAATTAATAAACTAATCAAGCAATGACTAATAAAGTATTTAAAACCAACAAAAGCATAAATCAATTAAACTAATGATTGAATATAAAAATAATAAGTTGTAGATAAGTAAAAGCATTATACAAAGCATTCTAAGCTGATTAAATACAATTAGAACAAAAGCATAAATCAATCCAAGCCAATTAAACATAAACATAAACATAAAAGAACAATGAATACAAAAACATATTTAATTGGCATAAAAACAAATTCAATCAATAAAAAAATAATTAATACAATAATAGATTTAATAAACATAAAAAAATAATTAAATATAAAAACAACGATTGACATATAAAAACTAAGATTTTAAATCTATAAGAATAAGATAAAGTAGAATTAACAAGTCCGCAATGAGCTACTTTCCCCCTGCCAGTAAGGCGTAGTATCATCACCCACGATGTGCTTAGCTTCTTGGTTCGGGATGGAGCAAGGCGTTTCCACATCTGTATAATCACGGACATTGTTATTTAAATATTCTTTGAAAGATTTAACTTAAGAATAAAGCTTTTATTTTTTATTCTATTGTTTTATTTTTTTGCTTTTCTTCTATTCTTTTTTATTTTTCTTTTTTTGTTTTTTAATTTTTACTTTTATCTTTTAAATCTTATCTTTCATCTTATCAATGAATCAAATCTTTACTCTCTTTGATAAGTTTTTATTTTAGAATACTTAAAAAACAATGTTAAGAGCAAGTTCTAATACAAACTCTACTTGAAAGATTTCTATTAAACTCTAAATATTATCTATATTCAAAGTCTTCTTAAAAACCTTAACAAGGAAGTGATGCTTTATTAAAGATAAGCCAAACGCTCTATTAGTACTGGTCAGCTAAAGGACTTTCATCCATTACACACCCAGCCTATCAAACTAGTAGTCTTCTAGAGAGCTTAGAGAAGATTCATCTTAGAGTTGGCTTCACGCTTAGATGCTTTCAGCGTTTATCCTTTCCAAACTTAGCTACGCTGCGATGCTCTTGGCAGAACAACAGCTACACCAGTGGTTTGTTCAACCCGGTCCTCTCGTACTAGGGTCAAATCTCTTCAATCTTCTTACGCCCACGGCAGATAGGGACCGAACTGTCTCACGACGTTCTGAACCCAGCTCGCGTACCGCTTTAAATGGCGAACAGCCATACCCTTGGGACCTGCTCCAGCCCCAGGATGCGATGAGCCGACATCGAGGTGCCAAACCTCCCCGTCGATGTGAGCTCTTGGGGGAGATCAGCCTGTTATCCCCGGGGTACCTTTTATCCTTTGAGCGATGGCCCTTCCACACAGAACCACCGGATCACTAAGACCGACTTTCGTCTCTGCTTGACTTGTATGTCTTGCAGTTAAGCTGGCTTATACCTTTATACTCTACGAACGATTTCCAACCGTTCTGAGCCAACCTTTGTAAGCCTCCGTTATTATTTGGGAGGCGACCGCCCCAGTCAAACTACCCACCAGACATTGTCCCACTTGAGGATAACTCAAGCTGGTTAGCTACCCAAATAAGAAAGAGTGGTATCTCAACAATGGCTCATATACAACTGGCGTCATATACTCAAAGCCTCCCACCTATCCTGCACATTCTTATCCAAATAGCAGTGTCAAGCTGTAGTAAAGGTCCACGGGGTCTTTCCGTCTTGCCGCGGGTAGGAGGAATTTTCACCTCCACTACAATTTCACTGGATCCCTCTTTGAGACAGCTCCCATCTCGTTACGCCATTCATGCAGGTCGGTATTTAACCGACAAGGAATTTCGCTACCTTAGGACCGTTATAGTTACGGCCGCCGTTTACTCGGGCTTCGATCAAGAGCTTCGCTAATGCTAACCCCATCAATTAACCTTCGAGCACCGGGCAGGCGTCACACCCTATACATCCTCTTACGAGTTAGCAGAGTGCTGTGTTTTTGGTAAACAGTCGGGAGGGACTCTTTGTTGTAAGTTTCTTCGCTTTCGGAGTAAATCCTAATACGAAGCGAACCACACCTTATACCGAAGATACGGTGCTATTTTGCAGAGTTCCTTAAAGAGAGTTCTTCCACGCGCCTTAGAATACTCATCCCACCCACCTGTGTCGGTTTACGGTACGGGCAACATTAGCTAAACTTAGAAACTTTTCTTGGCTCGACGGCATCAGGGGTTCTTCTATCCATCCGAAGACTTCAAAAAGCCTTTCAGTTCTCGGAGTATTGTTATACGGATTTGCCTGTATAACCTCCTACGACCTTAGACTAGCACTTCCATCCGCTAGCCCCCTTAGCCCTAAGCGTCCTTCCATCGCACACTAATGTTGGTATTGGAATATTAACCAATTTGCCATCGTCTACCCCTTTCGGACTCGACTTAGGACCCGACTAACCCTACGATGACGAGCATCGCGTAGGAAACCTTGGGTTTACGGCGTTAATGATTCTCACATTAATTATCGCTACTCATGCCTGCATGCTCACTTCTATTCGCTCCAGCACTCCTTACCGGTATACCTTCGACGCAAATAGAACGCTCTCCTACCACTTGCACACAACTTAAACTACTTAACTTTAGTCTAAGAATATTTTTACTGATTTTACTAAGTTTTATTTCTATCTTTACTCTATAAAAATCAGTAAAAATATAACTAAACATATAACTTAGTTTCTCATATTCTAAACTTAAATAATCTAAGTTGTGCGCAAGTCTACAGCTTCGGTACTTACTTTAGCCCCGTTATATTTTCCGCGCAAAATCACTAGACCAGTGAGCTATTACGCTTTCTTTAAAGGATGGCTGCTTCTAAGCCAACCTCCTGGTTGTTTAAGTAACTTCACATCGTTTTCCACTTAAGTAAGATTTAGGGACCTTAGCTGGTAGTCTGGGTTGTTTCCCTCTTGACGACGGATTTTATCACTCGCCGCCTGACTGCTGTGATTACATATAAGGTATTCGGAGTTTGATAGGGTTTGGTACATTGGTGTATGCCCTAGCCCATTCAGTGCTCTACCCCCTTATATTACGACACAACGCTATACCTAAATATATTTCGGAGAGAACCAGCTATCACGAAGTTTGATTGGCCTTTCACCCCTATCCACAAGTCATCCCGGGGCTTTTCAACGCCTATGGGTTCAGTCCTCCACTAGTTCTTACACTAGCTTCAACTTGCTCATGGATAGATCACTTCGTTTCGGGTCTGCAGCATCTGACTAAGCGCCCTATTCAGACTCGCTTTCGCTACGGCTTCGCGTTTGCTTAACCTTGCCAGACACCACAACTCGCAGGCTCATTATGCAAAAGGCAGTCCATCACCCTGTATTGCTACATAGGGCTCTGAATGATTGTAAGCAAATGGTTTCAGGTTCTATTTCACTCTGATCACCTCAGTTCTTTTCACCTTTCCCTCACGGTACTTGTGCACTATCGATCTGGTATTAGTATTTAGGGTTGGATCGTGGTCGACCCAGCTTCAGACAGGATTTCTCGTGTCCCGCCCTACTCAGGATACTGCTAGCTAAGGTTTGTTTTTCGCATACGGGACTATCACCCTCTATGGCTATACTTTCCAGAATGTTCTGCTAAACTCACCTCTTGCACATTGCAGTCCTACAACCCCCAGTGCAAGCACTGGGTTTGCCCTCTTGCGCTTTCGCTCGCCGCTACTGACGCAATCTCTATTGATTTCTTTTCCTGAGGGTACTAAGATGTTTCAATTCCCCTCGTTCGCTCCTATATAGGTAATGTATATCTCTATACATTGGGTTGCCCCATTCGGAAATCTACGGATCAAAGCTTCTTGACAGCTCCCCGTAGCTTATCGCAGTCTAGTACGTCCTTCATCGCCTTTACCAGTCAAGGCATCCACCATTCGCTCTTAGTAGCTTACCTTTTTTACCTTCTTTAGCGTCAAGGCAAAGCCTTGACTAAGAAGCAAGCTAAAGACCTACCCCGCCAACCTAAAAGATATTAGGCTGATAAAGTAAGTTAAAGACTAATAGTCTTTCTTGCTTCTTCTGCTAAGAATATGCATAAAAGTTAGATATAATCTAACTTCTACCTTTTATTATTGATTCTAAAACGCATCACTTCCTTGTTAAAGTTTTTACGATAAGACTTCATTATCTTAAGACGGAAAGCATTCAAACACTTAATATAAATACTAAAAATATCTAAACTAAGTCGTGAGTTTGAAACTTATCTTTAATTTAAAATTTTAGATCTAATATTCTCTTTATTATAAAAAATAAAGATAGTTAAAAGATATAAATAAAACCAAAGAAAAGATAATTGAGTTTTATCCTTTAACAAGTCCTGTAAAATTGTTTTTATTAAAACTTGCTTGTGACTCTTAACAATGATAATTATAAAGAACATTTAGGTTTAAAACCTAAAGGAAGTATATGGTATATAAAGTATATTTATAAATATATACTTGCTTTAGATTTTAAAGCTTGATTTCAAATCTTGTTTTTATCTTTTTAAGATTGATACTTCTATGGTGGGCCTAACAAGACTTGAACTTGTGACCTCACCCTTATCAGGGGTGCACTCTAACCAGCTGAGCTATAGGCCCTTAATAAATGGTGGAGAATAGCGGGATCGAACCGCTGACCTCCTGCGTGCAAAGCAGGCGCTCTCCCAGCTGAGCTAATTCCCCATAAACAATTAGCTTTATCATCAATCTTTGAAATCTAAACAAGAATCAATTGAGTTTATAATGAAGTAATAGTTGTGAGACTTATTACTTTGTACTCTAGAAAGGAGGTGATCCAACCGCAGGTTCTCCTACGGTTACCTTGTTACGACTTCACCCCAGTCGCTGATTCCACTGTGGACGGTAACTAGTTTAGTATTCCGGCTTCGAGTGAAATCAACTCCCATGGTGTGACGGGCGGTGAGTACAAGACCCGGGAACGTATTCACCGTAGCATGGCTGATCTACGATTACTAGCGATTCCGGCTTCATGCTCTCGAGTTGCAGAGAACAATCCGAACTGGGACATATTTTATAGATTTGCTCCACCTCGCGGTATTGCGTCTCATTGTATATGCCATTGTAGCACGTGTGTCGCCCTGGGCATAAGGGCCATGATGACTTGACGTCGTCCACACCTTCCTCCTCCTTACGAAGGCAGTCTATTTAGAGTGCTCGGCCGAACCGTTAGCAACTAAATACGTGGGTTGCGCTCGTTGCGGGACTTAACCCAACATCTCACGACACGAGCTGACGACAGCCGTGCAGCACCTGTCTCTAAGTTCTAGCAAGCTAGCACCCTCTTATCTCTAAAAGGTTCTTAGGATATCAAGCCCAGGTAAGGTTCTTCGCGTATCTTCGAATTAAACCACATGCTCCACCGCTTGTGCGGGTCCCCGTCTATTCCTTTGAGTTTTAATCTTGCGACCGTACTCCCCAGGCGGTACACTTAATGCGTTAGCTGCATTACTGAGATGACTAGCACCCCAACAACTAGTGTACATCGTTTAGGGCGTGGACTACCAGGGTATCTAATCCTGTTTGCTCCCCACGCTTTCGCGCCTTAGCGTCAGTTGAGTTCCAGCAGATCGCCTTCGCAATGGGTATTCTTGGTGATATCTACGGATTTTACCCCTACACCACCAATTCCATCTGCCTCTCCCTCACTCTAGACTATCAGTTTCCCAAGCAGTTTAATGGTTAAGCCATTAGATTTCACAAGAGACTTGATAATCCGCCTACGCGCCCTTTACGCCCAGTGATTCCGAGTAACGCTTGCACCCTCCGTATTACCGCGGCTGCTGGCACGGAGTTAGCCGGTGCTTATTCCTTAGGTACCGTCAGAATTCTTCCCTAAGAAAAGGAGTTTACGCTCCGAAAAGTGTCATCCTCCACGCGGCGTTGCTGCGTCAGGGTTTCCCCCATTGCGCAATATTCCCTACTGCTGCCTCCCGTAGGAGTCTGGACCGTGTCTCAGTTCCAGTGTGACTGATCATCCTCTCAGACCAGTTAAGCGTCATAGCCTTGGTAAGCCATTACCTTACCAACTAGCTGATACTATATAGTCTCATCCTACACCGAAAAACTTTCCCTACTCAACTTGTGTTAAGCAGGAGTATAGAGTATTAGCAGTCGTTTCCAACTGTTGTCCTCTTGTGTAGGGCAGATTAACTATACCTTACTCACCCGTGCGCCACTAATCCACTTCTAGCAAGCTAGAAGCTTCATCGTTCGACTTGCATGTATTAGGCACGCCGCCAGCGTTCACTCTGAGCCAGGATCAAACTCTCCATAAAAATTATAGATAGTTTAATCTTTTTCTTCAAAGAAAAAGTAATGAAGATTAAAAAGAAAAACTTTTAATCTTTAAATATTTAGATTGAATAGATTTTACATAATTACTTATGCCTAAATCCTTCTGGCTCAATCGATCACTTATTTAGATTTCAAAGATTGACTAATAAGATTTGAAATAACAATATTAATTTTAAAGAACAAAAACAAAAAATCATTTATTATATGTAAATAAAGTTTAGTAATAATAAAGTTTTATAAACTTAGATTGCTTTAGCTAGGATTAAAGATTAATTTAAAACTAGAAACATAGGGTTTATAAAATCTTAATTTAACTTTAGTTAACTTTAGACTATAATTTAAAGATCTTAAGTCCTTTTCTGAAAAAGGAAATGAAAGTATAACCAATTAAGCTTAAAGGAGGATTAAATAAGGCTAGAAATTTAGCCTTATTTTTGGGTGGTTGGGGGTTATAGGTGCTTAGAGCTTGAAAATAGCTATTTCAGCTTGAAGATTATCCGAAATATTTTTTAGTTCTGTCATTGCATTTTTATTTTCACTAACCGCTTGTTGAGTTTTAGAAGAAATATCTGCCACTGTTATAATTTTTTCTTCAATTTCTTCCATTAATTTTACTTGAGCGGCTACCTCTTGATTTACCTCTTGTGCTTTAAAAAGACTGTCATTAGCTTGTTTGTAGATTAAATCCACACTATCTCTTACCTCTTCACTTAAACTTTTACCTTGAGAAATCAATGGTATAGACTCTTCTATAACGCCTACTGTTGCTATCGTTTCTTCTTGAATTTGTTTGTTAATTATAGCAATTTGATCTGTTGCCCCGCCTGTTTTTTCAGCCAATTTACGAATTTCATCAGCAACGACGGCAAAACCTCTACCTACATCTCCCGCTCTAGCAGCTTCTATGGCTGCGTTTAGAGCAAGTAAATTAGTTTGATCTGTAATCTCGCTAATAAGTTCTGTACTTGTTCCTATATTCTTAGCATGTTCGCTAAGCAAGGCAATTTGCTGAGAAACTCTAGAAGAATTGCTTGCGATATATTCCATTTGAGAAGCTGTATCCTCGGCATATTTTTTATTATTCTGACAAACTTGAGTGGTATTTTTTGAATTTTCTTCTGTTTCTAGAGCCATTTTGGAAACATTTTGTGTTTTTTGATTGATTTCTCGAATTTTAAGAGCAGATTCTCTAGAAGTTTCGCCTTGAAAAATCACTGCCTTTTCAGTTTCACTTATACGACCTACCACCAAATCAGCTTTGTGGTTTAACTCATTAGAAATAGTAATCATTTTTTGGACTATATTTCGTAATTGATTTTGCATTCTAGAAATAGAATAAAGTATACTTTGTTTATATTCTGTATGAATTGGCTGTGTTAAATTTCCATTAGCAACTTCGGTGATAATTCTATTTACATCTCTTGGTTCACCACCTACGGATTTTTTAATATATCTCACTATCAAATAAGCAATAACCATAGAAATAATTAAAGCAATTATAATGATACTCATCATGATAAATTGAAAAGATTTACTTTCTAAAAGTGCTATTTGAGTTAATTCTTGATTGGCTAACTCTTGATAATCAATCAATTTATTTGTTTGAGCCAACCATAAAATAAATTCTGGTCTAGCAGAATCTAAAACCATTTTAGTTGCTGATTGAATATCATTTTCTTTCACCACTGCGTCAATAATCTTTTGATAAATTTGCACGGTATTTTTCTTAGTTTTTGCAATATCCTCCATCATAGAGCGTACATTTGAATCACCACCACCCTTAGCTACAATATCATTTAAAATAAGCTCAGCTTCTTCATAATCTTTTTCCAATTTTTGTATTTGAGCTAAAGTTTTTCTTAAGTCTTCCTGATCTTGTGCTAAAACGACATCACGAATTAAAATTGATCTATCATGGATACTTCCCCTAAAATTAATCGCTTGACGAGAAATCAAAGCGTTTTCCCCTGTTGCTATTGTAAGAGTTTTATCTAAAAAATTCACTTTAGCTATTGAAAAAACAGCTATAAACAGCATAATAAAAATAATCAAAGCAAAACTGAAATACAATCTTGCTGAAATTCCTAATCGATTCATTATTTTCTCCTTTGTTTAATATTTGCATTCAAATTATAGCAAATTTATATTAAAAATTAAAGCATTCTAAATTTTAAAACATTGAGAAAGTACACCATTTATCATTATCATTTGCTTGTTAAAATCTTGAAATTTAGGTATGTAAGCAAAACCACTAAGCGGATTGACTATAATGCAAATTTGATTTGCCTGTATTGAGCTTAAGCGTATGACACAGTCTTGATTAGTTTTAGCTAAATTTTTATCATAAACACCTTGAGAAGTTCGCAAAGGAGAATATAATCTTCCTCTTTCATCAAAAACTATCCTTGTAGAACCCCTACACGAACCTTTAAATTCTACTTTTTTTATACCAAATTTTTTAAAAATATTAAATCTTTGAGTAGTCTTACTATCGCTCTTATCAATAACTCCACTTTGTCCTGAATTCATTAATTTTTTGGGGTTTATAATATCTACAGCAATTTCACGATCAATATTGATTTCAGTTTTTCCTAAATTAGCGTTTCCATCACCATTTTTATCTAAAAATATCGTATAAGTTTGCTCATAATTTGTTGCTGCTGAATTGATAAAATATAATTGCCATCTACTTTTATACCACTCTCTTTTTGCCACTGCTAATTCCAAATCCCTAAAACTCTCTTGAGTCATTGCTAAAGTTCTTACATAGCGTATGTCATTAAGAATTTGCTTTGCACCTTGCATGAGTCTATCTTGTTTTAGATTGATTTGTGCTATGGAAATCACAAGGCCTAAGATTAAAACAACTAAAACTAGCTCAAAAAGCGTAAAAGCATCACTAGTATCTTTGGATTTGATAAATTTTTTCAAATTTTCCTAGCTTTATTGTAATATTTTTTTTATTTTTATCAAGCTGGTCTTTATTTTTAATACTTTTTAGATAAAAAGTATTACTATCTTCAATACCATAGAATTTCAATCTTGGCTGCAAAGATGTGCCAACTCTTAATTTAAAAATTTCTTGTTTTTTAAGCTCTTTGCTTAATTCTTTAGAAAGGTGATAGTTATTAGCAAAATTATATTTTGGATCAGAAACAAAATAATATAAAATTTGATTTCCTATGATAACAAAATAACAAAATAGTAAAAAAATAATAGAGCATTCTATAAAAATTTTATATCTTAATCTAAATTGCGGTAAACGCACCCTATAACTTGCCATCAAGGTTTTAATAAGTAGCGGAGTGCAAATCACACAAAATGGCAAAAAATCCTCCAAATAAAGCTTTTGCCTCAAAGAAAGCAAGGAACAAAAAATAAAGGTTACGCTCATTAAAAACCATAGTAAACTTTTTTGCTCTTTAAAAGTTAAACGATAAACTACATAAAAAAAATAAATAAAAACAAGCGGCGAAAAACAAGCGGCGAAAATTCCCAAAGTATCCAAAAAATATCCTCTTGGACGCCCACCTGTATCAAAACCATAAAAGCTTATGCTCAAACCAAAAAGTACAAGGGCCAAAGTCAATAAAAAAGAATTTCTTTTATAAATTCCAAAAAAGAAAAAGGTTAAAAATAAAATATTAAAAGACTTATCTACAAATAAAGCTAAAATCAAAAGCGGATAAAAAATCCATTTTTTTTCATATTCATACGCACAAATTATAGCTAGCGTTAAAAAAATCACTATAGAGGCTTCATTTACCAACAAAGCACTTGCAACCGTTCCTGGCAACAATACAAAAAGCAAAAGAGATAAGAAGCTATCAAAATGAGTTTTTGTATATTTTAAAGCCAAAATATAAAGTAAAATACAACTTAAAAAATGAAAAAATAAAATAGGAATTCTTAAACCAAAGTCATTTTGTCCAAAAACAAAAGTTCCAAAATGTGTGAGATAATAAAGCAAACTATGATTAAAAAAAAGAAAACTTCCTTTTTCTTCAAAATAAATTTTAGCCTCATCAACACTAATGCTAAGGGTTGAAATTCCATAAAGCAAAGCAAGTAAATCAAAAGCAAGTAAAAGAATAATAAGCTTATAATTTTTGATTTTTTCCATAAATTTGATTTTACAAAATTAAACTTAAAATATCAACTGATGTAAATTTCAAAAAATAATCCCATGCCTAATGTATAAAATAAAAATATTTTTATAAAAAGCCAACCTTGTAACACCCCATTTTATTTCTTTTATAACTTTTGAATGAATTCATAAATTTTTGACTTGTTTTTGACATTTCTTTCCTTAATTTTTGTAAAATTATAGTATATTTTTAAAAATTTTATTAATACATTATATTTTACCTTATTTAATCATAATACCAAATAAAAAGGCGAAAATGCAAACAATTGATCAAATTTTTCAAGCACAAATTGAAATTAAAAAATCTACTTTTTTATCCTATCTTTGCCCTTTTAAAGATTTTAAAAATTTGCTTGTAAATTTAAAAAAAGAACACCCCAAAGCCGTTCATTTTGTTTATGCTTATCGAACTTTAAATGAATACAATCAAATCATAGAAGATAAAAGTGATGATGGCGAGCCTAAGGGCACTTCAGGCATACCTTCTTTAAATGTTTTAAGAGGGTATGATCTTGTCAACACTGCAGTCATCACTGTAAGATATTTTGGTGGCACCAAACTTGGGACAGGAGGACTTGTAAGAGCTTATAGTGACGCGGCAAATGCAGCGATTAACAATGCCTCCTTGCTAACTTTTGAATTTAAAAAAAATATCAAAATTGCCATAGATTTTAAAAATCTCAATCGCTTCGAACATTTTTTAAGAACTCACTCTTTGGAATTTGAGCGAGACTTTAAAAATGAAAAAGTGATTTTAAGCTTAAATTTAAACGAAGAGGAAGAGCAAAAGTTTGAAATCTTTTGCGCCCAATTTACACCTTTTGAAATAGAGAAATTATAATCTATCTTAAAGCCTCGTTTGAGGCTTTAATTTAAATCGCGTTAAGTAAATCACCTAAAAGACTACTGTCTTTATTTTGTCCATTTGCATTTTGATTTAAAAGATCATTATGCACACTCGCACTTTGAGCTTTTAAAGAAAGTTCGCCCTCGTTTTGCCTAAAACGATAAGCATACATGCTTGACATTTGTGCGTATTGAGAGGAATTAGAATTTGAACTTTGGGTATTGTTTTGTAAATTTTCTTCCGTACTAGAAATACCCGAATTTTCCTCTAATTTACTTAATATATCCATAAAATCAGAATCAGAAGTCGAAGAATAATCTTCTACTTGCTTATCCACCTGCTTATACTGACCACTAATCGCATCATATTCATATGAGCTAATAGTTTTATAACTTACTTGCATAGCTTTCTCCTTTCAAAATATGCAAAAACTATACAAGCAAAAAGTGTTCCTTAATCACCATGAGTTGGTAAATGCTCCACATCAAGTTCATTATCTCTTATAAATTCTTCTTTTGCTCTCTTGCAATTTTCATCGCGTATTTTACGATATTCATTGCGTATGGTGATTTCTTTGTCGCTTAAAGGTCTATCTTCTAAAAAACTGATATGAAAATAAGTATCATCGCTTTTTGAATAAGTATTGTAAAAATCTATATAATCAAAATAATCCTTACCATTGTCAAATTCCACTACTTCTTCTATATAAATAGTAGGTCCAAAGCCTTTATGATTTTGGGTAAAATGTCCAAAGCCTGCGCTATACTGAATTCTAAATTTAGCCATCATTTTCTCCTAAAAATTCTTGGTAAGTTCCACGAAAGTCAGTCAGTTCTCCATCTTTTAAGTGCCAAATACGATTAGCAAAAGCAGAAACCAGCTCCCTATCGTGACTTATACAAAGTGCAACACCCTTGAAATTATACAAAGCTTCACCAAGGGCTATGATACTCTCAAGATCCAAATGGTTATCAGGCTCATCCAAAAGTAAAAAATTTGGGCGCTCTAGCATTAAACGCGAAAGCATTAAACGATGTTTTTCCCCTCCGCTTAAGCTCGCTGCCATTTTCTCTTGATCACTACCACTAAAAAGCATTCTACCTAAACACTTTCGAATTTCATCCAAATCTTTGAATTTTTCACTCATAAGCCATTCGTAAAGTTTCAAATTTTCACAAATTAAATTACTTGTATCTTGAGGAAAATATCCAAGTTCTATAGTCGCTCCAAGGTGTATAGAACCGCTATCAGGAGCAATAGCATTGGCAATGATTTTAGCCAAAGTTGACTTACCTACACCATTTGCACCAATTAAAGCAATTTTGTCATTTTTTTCGATTTTTAATTCTAAATTTGAAAACAATTCTTTATCATAAGCCTTACTAATACCCTTAAGCTCTAAAACTTCATTTCCTATTTCACGATTTGTTCTAAAAACTATACTTGGATCCCTGCGACTTGAAATTTTAATCTCTTCAAGCTCCAATTTCTCCAAAGCCTTTGCACGACTTGTAGCTTGTTTTGCCTTAGAAGCATTCGCACTAAAACGGCGGATAAAATTTTCTAATTCTTCTCTTTCTTTTAAAGTTTTATCGCGCTTAAGTTCAGCTTGTTTAGCTAAAAGTGTTGAAGCCATATACCAATCATCATAATTTCCCGCAAAATCACGAATTTGTTTAAAATCTACATCTAAAATTCTTGTACAAATTTTATTTAAAAAATGCCTATCATGAGAAATCACCACCAAGGTTCCCTCATGTCTTAAAAGTTCATTTTCAAGCCAAGAAATTGCCTCTAAATCAAGGTTATTTGTAGGCTCATCTAAAAAAAGTACATCTGCTCCTAAAAACAATACTTGCGCAAGCAAGACTTTAAATTTGTCTGCGCTTTGCAAGGTGCTCATCAAAACATCAAAATCTTTGATTTTTAAAGAGCTTAAAATTTTCTCACAACGTGTTTCACAATCATAATTTGGATCCTCTTCAGCCGTTATTATCTCAAGCTCACCTAAACGCTCATTGATCTCATCAGTAAATTCCTCGCTCATATAAAGCTTTTCTTTTTCTTTTAAGGCCTCATATAAACGCTTATTTGCACACATCACTGCATCTTTGATGGTGTAGTTTTCAAAAGCAAATTGATCCTGTCCTAAAACTGCAATTTTCAAGCCTTCATCAAATACTATTTCACCACTACTTGACTCAATTTCTCCTGAAAGAATTTTTAAAAAAGTCGATTTTCCTGCACCATTAGCTCCTATTAGTCCGTATCTTTGTCCTCGAACAAGCTTTAAATTAACATTTTCAAATAAAAGCTGATTTGCAAAACGCATAGTAAGATTTTTTACTTCAACCATGATTTTCCTTAAATTTTTTACTTATAAAAATTTTTAAGAAATTGTAGCGAAAAAGGCTTGAATTTTTAATTTTAAAATTAAATTTTTTGATAGTTAAAAATAAATTCTATAATTTTATTATAATTTTGTTTTTTAATTTTTTTATAGACTAAAAATAAATCTACTCCCCACCAAATAATGCCCAATAATAGAAAAATTCCAAACAACCCGAAAAAAATTTCAGAAATATCCGAGTTAGAATCATTTTCATAGCTAATTCCTAGTATCAAAAATAACACACAAGGAAATAAAGATAATATTATACGCAATATTCCTAATGCATAGTCTTTTATCATAAATCTATCGATTGCCAACCAACCTAAACTTAAAAAAACCACATATCATACTCATAATTAGAGGTTTTATAGGATCTTGAAGTCTTAAAAATACCAAATTTGATAAAGCTTCTTTTTTATTTTGTAATTGTTCAAACTTAAGCTTTAAATTGAAAAAATCTTCTTGATTTATTTTATCTTGTATATTTAAAAGAAAAACATTATAATCCATATCCAATCTCCTTAAAATTAACTTTTTAAGGCATTTTTGCCTTAAAAAGTTATCTAGTAATTTCTACATATACCATACCATCATCAGTATATCTAGCAAAATACTCGATCCAAGCATCCCATTTGTAAGGGCGAGAATCAATACTTCCATTTGCTTTTACTTGAGCTTTACAATACTGTGTTTTACTTTCCTTATCGGTTAAATCGCTCATAAAACCACTATAAGTAAATTTCAACTTTTTACGATCAACCTCAGAAAATCTACCAAAATTGTGTTCTAAAATAATCTCAGTTAAAACATTTTGTACATCTTGATCACTACATTTTGGAATACCGTTACTACAAGCACTCAAAAATACTGCCAAAATTCCAACAAACATAAATTTCGCATTAAAACATTTCATTAATTTCCTCCTTTTTTGTTCACCTAAATAATATTTTAGTTTCTATTCATCTGTACCAAGTTCACCATTTTACTTGTAATCTCTAAAAAAACCTGTGCAATATTTGGAGCAACAGACAAAATATTTAAAAGCAATTTTCTTTATTGCTTAAGAATTCTAAATCTCACTTGCCACAAAAACAAAATTTACTAAAAACTTAATAAAAATATTTTGCAAACTTATTTTTGATTGTTTTTCATAAAAACTCGAAATTATTGTATAATATTTGCAATCTTTTCAAAATTTTGTTTTCTTAATTTTTTACCCACTAAAAACATATCTACAATCCACCAAATCCAATTAACAAGCCACAACAAACCATATATTATCCCTAAAGCACTATATGTAATCATTAAAATACCACAAAACATAGCTACAATTGTAATTCCCAAGCGTATAAGCCCTAAAACCCAATCTCCTATCATAAAACGACCCACTCCAAAAGCACCAAATAAAAAAGTCCCTACCCAAAATACTAAAGCGGGACTTTTTAGTTTTATCATTGGAAGCTGTGCTACTACTTCTTTTTGTTTATCCTCATTTAAGCGATCAAATTTCTCTTTTAGCATCACGGTAGATGTTGCATCTTTTGGCAATTTATCGCCAATGCTGAAAAGAACCGAATTGAAATCCATAACTACTCCTTGAAAATTAAAAAATATCTCGAATTATTCCATACTATAACTTAATTAATATTGAAATATTAAATATATTTTATATAAAAGATTGAATATTTCAAGTGTTTTTAATAAAGAAATTTTAATGTAAAATTTTTTAAAGGCTAAATTTTTGAGGTAAAAAATGACAAAAAAGAGCAAGCGTGATATGGCATATGAACTAGACATTGATGTTAGCACTTTATATAATTGGAGAAAATACAAACCCAATTTATATCGTATTGTTATGCTTGGCTTTAAATTTGATGAACTTTTAGAAAATAGCAAAAAAACTCATGAAGAATTGCTTCATATAGAACAAACCATACAAGATGAAATTGCTAAATTTAAATAAAATCCGCTTTTAAGCTTTTTTCTATACAATTATCACTTTTATTAAAATCAAGGATTTGAAATGTTTTTATTAGATTTTTTAATATCATTGAGTTTTATTTTTGAAATTTCAGCTCTTGTGCTATCCTTTTACTTTAAAAATTCAAAAATTTTCTTTTTGACTTTAGTATTACTAGGAGCTAAGTTGCCTTATTTTTATACAAGTTTTTTTCAAGCTAATTTATTTGTGGCTTTGTTTTTACCTATGATTTTTACTCTATTTTGCCTTGGAAAACATCATGTTTTAATTTTAAATAAAAAAAATATCGCCTCAATTACAACCCTTATTTTTATAGGTATTTTAAGCATCATTTTACCTAGAAATACTACTTTCAATAGCGCTGGTTTAGAATTCCATTTTATTACATTAAATTTTTTTAAACCTGTGAGTGAATTAGGATTTTTATTTTTTTTAGTCGGCTTAATACTCATTTTTATCAAAACTTTTAAAACTAAAGAATATTATCTTCTTATCGCATTTTTTGCTGCATATTTTCAGTTTTTATTCCAAGAAGGAACAGGAATAAGATATTTTGAATTTGCAAGTTTGGTTTTTTGTTTTTATCTTTTAAATTACGCTTATAGGTTAGCTTTTTTTGACACCTTAACAAAGCTACCCAATGAAAAAAGCCTTACACGCTTTACAAAAGGAAAAAACAACTATATCATTGCCTTGCTTCATTTTAATGAACTAAAAGATACCAAAGAAAGCTATACCAAACTCATTTTAAAACAAATTGCAAAAATTTTAAAACGCTTTAGAGCAAAAATTTTTATCGTAGAAAATGATTTTATTTTAATTTTTAATGATAAAAATCAAGCTTTAAATCATCTTGCTTTTTTAGAATCCACCTTGAAAAACACGGAATTTAATTTAGAAAATGAAAATTTTAAACCGGATTTTAAATTGATTTGGCAAGAAAGTGAAGAAAATTTGGATAAAAATTTACAAAGTCTAAGAGCAAGACTCTTAGACTAAAAAATTATTTTTCGTTCGCTTCAACTTCGATATTTAAATTAATATCATCACTTAAAGTAATAGTTGAAGTACCTGGCGCAAAGTTAAAATCAGAGCGTTTGATTTTACCATTTAAAGAAAAACCTACTTTTTCTTTTCCATCTTTACCCTTAGCTGTACCGCCGATTTCAGTATCTAAAACCACATCTTTAGAAACGCCTGTTATGGTTAAAGTTCCTGTCATTTTACCCTTTTCGTTATCGATTTTTTCATATTTTTTCATTACAAAAGTCATATTAGGGAATTGTTTTGCTTTGAAAAAATCATTTTGTTGTAAGTGATTATCTCTTGTTTGATTGTCTGTATTTACAGATGCTACTTTAATTGTTGCTTCAAGTTTTTTAAATTCAAAACTTGCAGGATCAAAGTCAATTACCGCATCATAATCTTGAAAATTTCCTTTTACATTGCTAATTTGCAAATGTTTAATTTTAAAACCTACATCAGTGTGAGTTTTATCTAAAGCATATTCTTTAGCAAATAAACCTGCACTCAACAAAGAAGCTGCAACAAGAGAGCTTAATAAAATCTTTTTCATTTTTTTCCTTTTTTTGTATTTTTATGTAAAAAGAATTCTAATAAACAAAAAACAATCAACCATTAATGATAATTTTAGTCCATTTTATTTTTAAGAAAAATCACAAATTCATCAAAACTAGGCAAATTTAAGTCTTTTAATTCTCTTTGCTGCTTGCCCCACATACATTCTGGAAAAAAAGCATCCTCTTTAAATCTCGCCATTATATGAAAATGTACCCTTGGAACATAGTTTGCAAAAGAAGCAATATTGATTTTTTCAGGTTTGTAAAATTCTATCATAGCCTTTTCACATCGCAAAATTTTGTCAAAAATTTCTTTTTGAAGTTCATAGGGGCAATCGCTAAATTCTTTATAAACTTGCTTGGTAAAAATTTTAATCCATGGCACTTGAGCTTCCTCTTTTTCGATATAAATCAAGTCATTCTCATAAATCATTAATCTTCCTTTAAAATTGTATTGATTGTTATTTTACAAAATTTATCAAAATTTTAAGTCAAAATGCGTTAATATTGTCTAAAATATACAAAAAAAATAAAGGAGGAAAAATGCAAATTGGCTTAAATTACAACTATGCTAGCAATTCCTCTTATTATGATAAAACACAAAAAAATAATGCCGAACAAGAAAATACAGAAAATACAAACTCACAAAATAAAGACTCAAAACAAAACAATGAACAAACTCAAATGATAAATGGCGTTGAGCTTACCATACAACAAGCACAACAAGTGCGTGAGCTTCAAAGTATAGACAGAAATGTAAAAGCTCACGAAGCAGCACATCAAGCCGCTGGAGGTGGTTTAGCTGGAGCTGCAAGCTTTAGCTACACAAGAGGACCTGATAATCAAATGTATGCCACAGCAGGTGAAGTTCCTATAAGAATGCAAAAAGGAAGGACACCTGAAGAAACTATCGCCAATGCGCGTCAAGTCGTTGCAGCAGCCATGGCGCCTGCTGATCCTAGTCCGCAAGATTATAAAGTCGCTGCAAATGCTCTAAAAATGGAATTTGAAGCAAGAGCTGAAGCAACAAAACTTAAAGCGCAAGAAGCACAAGAGAAAAAAGAAGAAAACGAAGAAAAGCAAGAAAATCTTGATATAAATAATCAAGATTCTAAAGATAATTTCGAAGAAACACAAGCAAACAAAGACTTTAAAAATTTCATTGGCAAAATTTATCAACAAAATTCACAAAATAATCCAATCAATTTTAGTTTAGTTTCTTAAAATATTTTTGATGACATTTTAATAAATTTCTATATCTTGAGAATTTAGCTTTCTATAAGCAGCACAAGCTTCTTGGTGTTTTTTATCGCAAGCCATACCTAAATATCTCTTAGCCTTTTTCAAATCTTTTTTCTCAAGCTCATAATAACGTCCGATCAAATAACAAGCCTCTGCAAAACCTAAAGTACAAGATTTAGAATAAAAAGCCAAAGCTGATTTAAGATTTTGCCTTACAAGCTCTCCTCTTTCATACAAAAAGCCTAATTTATAGCAAGCTCTAGCGTCTTTTAAATCGCAAGATCTTTTATAAAAATGCGTAGCCATTTGACCATCTTTTTCATCTTCATAAACCAAACCCATATGATTACAACTTGAAGATTCACCTAAATTACAAGCCTTGTTAAATGCCAAAAGGGATTCATTAACATAACCTAGATCTTGTAAGGTTAAGGCCATATTAGAACAAGCCTTAGTCAAACCGAGTTTGCAGGATTTATCATAAAATTTACACGCTTTATCAAAATCTCTTGCAACTCCTTGAGCATTTTCATTCATATAGGCTAAAGAAAAGCAAGCTCTAGCATTGTCTTTTTCGCAAAGTCTTTCAAAAATTTCATATGCTTTTACAAATTTATTTCCCTCATAAAGCCTTAAAGCATTATCTAAATCATTCACAGCAAAAAGAGTGTGAAAAAATAAAGATAAAATGAAAAATATCCTCATAAATTTTCCTTCAATACACTTCTGACTTCTAAAATTTGCTCTTTGCGTTTTTGTAATTCTACTTTTTTTAAGTCTAAAATTTTATTTTTTTCTTGAATTATATTTGTATTTTGTTCTAAAAAATGATTAGATATTTTTACTAAAATCGGTTTATTGATAAGCAAAGCTTCAAATTCATAAGCATTAAGCTCAGTTAAAACCCTTTCATAAATTTCACTCTTTTTAGGATAAAAAAGCGTAAATTCGGAACTATCTAGCTCATAAAGAACTCGACTTTCATTGATTTTTCTACTGAAAAATGCCAAGCTTAATTTTGTAGCGTTTGCATAATTTGCAAAAGCTTTGAGATTTAACTTTTCAAAAAATAAATCCAACTCTAGCAAACTTTTAAATAAAAGCTCTTTAAAGTCTTTTAAAAAGTACTCATCGCTTGCATTGCAAAAAGCCCTAAGTTCGCTAAAATTTTTATCGCTTTGCAAGATATTATCTTTTTGTATATTTGAAAATTCAGCTTTAAAAAGCAAAATGTCTTTTTCTAAATTGTCTATAAAATCTTTCAATTTTTGTTTTATTTTTTCAAATGATTCGTAAATTTCATTTTTGATTTTTTTAAATTCTTTATTCATTATATCGCTGTTGTAAAACATTGCCAAAAAAGCATCATCGCTCGAAATAAAAGGAGCTTTATAATCGTATTTTACATACAAATCTTTTTTCAAAAATCCCTTGGCTTCTTTATAAAAATGAGCCTCTTTTTCTTTAATGCAATTAAAAATTTCACTCGCAATTCTTTCGCCAATGCTTTTAAGCTTATTTAAAATTTGATGATTTAAAATTTGAACTTCTTTTATAAAATCATCAAAAGAAGAATTTAATTTCTCTTGATAAATTTGAAATTGATTTGCAAGCTTATCAAAAATATCCACAAAAAGCCTATTTTCATCCTCTAAAACTTGACATAAATGAAGCATTTTTCTCTTTGTAAATTTTTGTTTTAAGGCTTTCTCATCTAAGTTATCTAAAAAATCTAACAAAAGATTAAAATTAGATTCTTCATATTTTGTTTCATCTTTTGCTTCCTTGCAAGAAATGGCAATTAATTCTTTAAAATATTTAGAAAAAACTGTTTTGGCATAATTTAACACATTTTCTAATTCTTGAGCGCTAAGCTTATCTTTTTGATTTAACACACAAATGCTATTTTCACCCAAAAGCTCCAAATTTGCCTTTATAGCATCTTCTTCGCTCTTTTTTCCTGCATTATCGATCAAACTTAACCAAATTGCCGCGTGGATATTTTGGAGCTCCTTTAGGGTGGTTAAAGTATCATCTTCATTAGCATTAAGCCCTGGAGTGTCCACTAGGGTGATTTTTTTAAGCAAAGGTATGGGTGCAAAAATATGCAAACTTTTTGTTTCTTTTACATTATTTCTTTGATCTGTGTATTTTGCCAACTCCTCTATATGAGTGATTTCATCACTTCCATCTTGAAATTCAACTCTTAAAAAATACTCATCCGCATAACGCAAAAAAGTGGGTTTAAAAGTAACAGGCACTACTCCAGTAGGCAAGCATTCTTTTTTTAGGATTAAATTCAAAAGGGTTGATTTTCCACTTGAAAATTGTCCTATGATAGCAATATTAATATTTTTATCTAAAGAAAAACTCAATTCTTCAAGCTCTTGAATAAGATTATAGCTTGGGTGCATGAAAGGCTCATTTAGTTTTTTACACAACATTTTAATTTGCCCTTCAAAACTTTTATCAAAATCTATATTATAGGCATCTTCATAAGCCTTTATAAAATGATTTAAAATATTAATTTGCATTCATAAGCTCCACTTCAAGCTGTTGTAATTTTGCAATTTTTTCCAAATTTCCCTCATAAGAAAATAAAATGTCAGCATTTTGATTTTTAAGATTATTGATTAAATGTTCAATACTCGCTAACTTTTCTTTTTGCAATACTTCATAATTTTTCATTCTTTCATTCAAGAAAGCAAAAAAGGCGCCATTGATATCCAAATCCTTTAATATAGCACCTATATTAAAACTTTCAAAAGTGCTAAAAATCACTTCTGTTAATTTTGTTTCAAGCTCAAATAAATCGACTTTGGTAGAGATAATTTGCTCGATTTGCAGTCTTAACAATGCAAATTTTTCATCACTAAAAATATTTTCTATCTTTTTAGAAATTTCATCTTTAAAGCCTTCAAATCCATTGTCAAAATCATCTTTTAAGAAATCATATTTTAAAGCCAAACTTGTTTTTAATTCCTCTATTTTTTTAATATTTTCAAATTTAACTTCTCTTAAAATATCATTAATACCATCTTTAACCGTGATATCTATCATATTTAAAATACGATTAATGTTAATTTTTTGGGCTTTATCTTTTAGATATTTAATCTCATCAATCAAACGCTCTTTGAGCTTTTTAGCCAATAATAAAACAAGATTATCCACCCCATTTTCAAAATTTTCAAGATTTAAAATCGAATTTGAAATCTCTTCTTTTGCCTCCTTAAGCGCTTCTTCTTTAGCCTTAAATTCCAATAAAAGTTTATCATTTTCTTCGCTTAAGCCTTGCCCGTCTTCTTTTATAAGCTTGTTTTGCATTTCATATTCATTTAAAATATTTCTAAGCTCTAAAAGCAATTCTTTTTTATAGGCTTGTAAAATAATTTTACTTTTTTCTCCAGAATAAAGCTCATTAAAAAGATATTCCTCAAATTCTTTCATGCCACTTTTCTTAAAGCTTTCTTCAGAAGATAAACCCTTGTAAAAATCACTTGCCATTTTTGCGCTTACACATAAAAAATCTATCTTTTCTATCAAATGCGTGTCAAAATTTTCAAGTCTAGCCTTAAGACTTTCTTTGGTGTAATTTATCACTTCATCTAAATCTTTTTGGCTTAACAAATCCGCCTTGGTAAGGACAATTAAAAATTTGCTAAGCCGAGAATTCAATAAACAATGGATTAAAAATTCAGCATCTTTTTGTGTTAAAGCTTGAGAAGCATTCATAAGATGGATTAAAAAATCGCTTTCTTTAAGATACTCATTAGTTAGAATTTCTCTTTGCACGACTATATCATCAAGTCCTGGAGTATCCACTATAGAGATATTGTTTTTTAAAAATTCCAAATTGCTTTTGATTTCTATCTTCTTAATAAGAGCAGAAATTTGGTTTTTAGCAGAACTAAACTCTTTAAGCTCCTTTAGATTGATTTTTTGTGTTAAAGCCTTATTTTGAACATATTCTTTAATATCGATTTTTAAAGCAAGCTCATCGATGAATTCTTTAAGCTCCTTGCTAAATTTGGAACTTTTTAATATATTATCCCATTCTTGAGTATCCCAAAAATAAATCACGGCCTCTTGAGTATTGCCATAGCTTAATAAAGTCAAATTCGCAGTTTCAGGGATATTAGAAACCCCCAAAAAATCCTCTTTTAAAAGCGCATTAAGCAAGCTTGATTTTCCTGAATTCATAACACCTGTTATAGCTATATTAAATTCTAATTTTTGAAATTTCTCTAAAGTCTTTTGAAGTCTTATTTTGCTATTTTCATCAAAACTCAATTGACTAAGTTCCATATTGATATGATTAAGCTCATTAAAACCACTTTGAAACAAAGCTTTTTTATCGATACTTTGAACTTGAATATTTTGTATATATTCTAAAATTTCAGCATTGTTTGAAATTTTTTGCAAAATTCGCAAGGCTTTTAATAAATCTTGTTTAGGTATAAAACCCTCCCTAAACATATTTAAAACACAAATTTGAGCTTTTTGAATGCTAAAAATATCTACTCTTAAATCAATTTTTTTACAAATATTGCTAAATTCTTTTAAGAGAAAATATCTTTCATAATTATCCTTATTAACACTCAATATGATAGCAAGTTCGGAAACATCAAGAATATTTTTATCTTTAAAGCTTGCATTAAAATCTAAAAGCTGGAGTTCATTTTGCCAGAGTTTTTGGAGTAATTCTTTCATAATTTTCCCCTTTTTAAGGGGAAAATATTATTTATTTCTTTGAGCAACAAGTTGTCTTCTCATATAAGCAATTTTGCTTTGTAAAGGTAAATTTTTAGGACAATTATCTTCGCAAGCCAATAAAGACATACATCCAAAAACACCATCATCATCGCCCACTAATTCATAGAAATCTTCAACTGTTCTATGATCGTGCGGATCTTGTAAATATCTAGCTGTTCTTAAAAGCCCTGTTGCTGCGATAAAATTCGGGCGCATAAGCTTAGTTGCACACGAAGCCACACAAATTCCGCACTCAATACAACGATCAAGCTCAAAAGTTTCCTCTGCTACTTCAGGTTCTATGCGTTCTTCAATTTTTGAAATATCGGTTTCTTTTTCATTATGTACCCAACTTTCAACACGCTTACACATATCCTCAAACCACTCGCCTGTATTGACACTCAAATCCTTAATATGTCTAAATGCAGGCATAGGCATAAGCTCGATAACTCCATCAGAATAATCTTTTGTTAAAGTCTTACAAGCAAGCTTTGGCACACCATTAATCATCATTGCACAAGATCCACAAATCCCTGCACGACAAACAAAGTCAAAACTCAAATCCGCATCCATTTTTTCGCGGATTAAAGTCAAGCACACAAAAACTGTCATAAAAGGAGTTTCTTCAAGCTCGTAAGTTACAAAATGAGGTTTTGAAATTTTGCTTAAAGGATTATATTTAAACGCCTTTATCGTTAATTTTCTACTCATAATCCACTCCTATTCTTTGATTTAGCGCTTTATATTTTGGTTGTAATTCATAAGGCATTAAAGCGTGCTGAATTTCGTGACGATTTTTACCTTCAGCTTCCATTTTTTCGCGGATTGCATCAACTTCAGCTTGACGCTTTTCACTTAAAGGATTTTCTATGATATTACCTTTAGCACCATACCCACGGAATGCAGGTGGCATTTCCATTTTCATAATATCAAGTTCATCGTATTCAACACGAGGCAAGCTTTCGCCCTCTACCCAGTAAGTTAAAGTTCTCTTCATCCAGTTCAAATCATCTCTTTTTGGATAATCCTCTCTATAGTGCGCCCCACGACTTTCAGTTCTTAATAACGCTCCATAAGCTACACAAAGTGCAACTTTAAGCATTCTTGGAACTCTATAAGCTTCTTCTAGCTCAGGGTTTGCACAATCAAGCTCTTTACAATGTACTTTTACATTTTGAGATTCTTTATAAAGTTTTTCAAGCTCATCAACAGCTTCTTTTAAGCCTTCACCTGTTCTAAAGATTGCTACTTTATCCCACATGATTTCTTTCATTCTATTTTTGATTTCAAAAACAGAATATTTACCTTCTTTATCTACTAAAGATTTTAAATATTGGTATTCTTTTGTTAAAAAGTCTTTTACTATATTTGTATCGATAACTTCACCATTATTTTTACAATAATCTGCAAAATAATCCCCTATAATCATACCTGCAACAACGGTTTCAGCACAGCTATTTCCTCCCAAGCGGTTAAATCCGTGCATATCCCAACACGCTGCCTCGCCACAAGCAAAAAGACCATCTAACCATTGACTCTCGCCTGTAGGTTTTGTTCTAATGCCACCCATAGAATAATGCTGCATAGGTAAAACTGGAGCCCAACCTTTTGGACCTTCATCAGCAGGATCAATACCATTGAAAGTTTTGCAAATATCTTGCACATCACGAAGATTTTTTTCTACATGTGCACGGCCAAGTATGGAAATATCAAGCCACAAATGATCGCCATAAGGACTTTTTACACCCTTACCTTTTCTAATATGCTCCATCATTCTACGACTTACCACATCACGGCTTGCAAGTTCTTTTTTCTCTGGTTCATAATCAGGCATGAAACGATATCCATCCACATCACGTAAAATTCCACCATCTCCACGACACCCTTCAGTAAGTAAAATTCCACTTGGGACAATAGGCGTTGGGTGAAATTGCACAGCTTCCATATTTGAAAGTCTACAAAGTCCTGTTTCAAGAGCTATAGCTGCACCTGTTCCTTCACAGATAACCGCATTTGTGGTTTGCTTATAAATTCTACCATAACCACCCGTTGCTATCATTGTTCCTCTTGCAATATAAGCAATCAGTTGCCCATTAGTTAAATCCCTTGCAATTACACCTAAGCATTTTTTGCCATCATGGATAACTCTAACCGCTTCCATTCTATCGATAATTTTTACCTGATGTTTGATAGCTTCATTAGCTACGCCATAAAGCATACAGTGGCCTGTAGCATCAGCTATATAACAAGTTCTCCATTTTTTAGTTCCACCAAAGTCACGAGCATTGATGAGTCCATGAGCCTCTTCTCTTTCTTCGATTACAGTTTTTTGTGCGTTAATAACAACTGTTCTTGGTCCTTTAGTTACCCTAGTCCAAGGAACCCCCCAAGAAGCAAGTTCGCGAACGGCTTTTGGAGCAGTTTGTGCAAACATTCTTGCTACTTCTTGATCACAACCCCAGTCGCTTCCTTTTACTGTATCTGCAAAGTGTAAATCTTCGTTATCACCTTCACCTTTAGCACCATTTCCTAAAGAAGCTTGCATACCTCCTTGCACCGCAGCAGAGTGCGAACGCTTTACCGGACAAATACTTAAAAGTGTTACACTTTGACCACTTTTTGCCACCTCTATTGCAGCTCTAAGGCCTGCCAAACCTCCGCCTATTACTAAAGCATCACTATATTGAATATTCATAATTTGCTCCATTATAAGTTTTTACCATTGCAGTTGTTTGACTTTGATAGTTTTCAAATCCAATTTTCGCAAATGCTGCAAGACTTAAAACTCCTAAAACCAAGAAGAAAATGCTGATTATCCATTTTGCCATCTTGAGTTTTTTACGACTTTTGCGAATATCTTTAACATCTTTTGCTTCAAACCAGCCCCATTTTACACAAAGTCTATAAAGCCCTATACTACCATGCAATTCCACACAGATTAAAAGTGCGATATAAAAAAGCCACATAAAATGATTGATCACCCTATCACCTGACATATCAGCAGAAATTTTATCTCCATTTGTGATAACAAAAATCAAGTGCGCAGAGCCTAAGAAAAACATTACAAAACCTGTAAATGCTTGAACAAGCCATAATGAAGTATCACCATGATTCATTTTTTTAGCATGAGTTCTAAGAATTTGGTATTGGCGAAAATTAATAGGAAATTTTCTCATAGCCAATAAAGCATGCACAAAAAACACCACCAAAACACAGGCAGCTAAAAACGAGGTAATATAACTCATCATTGGATCGTTATAAATGAATTTTAATTCCAAAAAATGGACAACGGAATTAAAAAAATCCTTACTCACCAAGATAGTAGATACAAAAACCATATGTACCCACATGAAAAGACCTAGAAAAAGCCCAGAAGCACTTTGGATAAAATCTAACTTTGCAGGCATTTTACTTTTTTTGCCATCAATGCTCTTACCCAAATACCCTTCGATAAGCTCACTCATCTTCACTCCTTTATAGAAAGAAATTTAAAAAATCTCTTCATTATAGTACAATAGCCTTTAATACACATTAAATATTTACTTTTTTAAACTTTATGCAAATATAAAATAACAAGGCTGCTACAAACATAAGCAAACTCAAAATTTGTCCCATGCTCATACCCCAAAAAATAAAGCCTAAACCAAAATCTGGTTCACGATAAAATTCACATACAAAACGCGCCAAAGAATAAACACAAGCATAAACAAGAATAAGTTCACCTTGAAATTTTTGTTTCATTTTTACCAGATAAATAACAATAAAAACCACAACTCCCTCTAAAAAGGCTTCATAAAGTTGTGATGGATGTCTTAAAACTCCCTCCACATAAATACCCCAAGATACATCGGTAATGCGTCCAAAAAGCTCTTGGTTTAAAAAATTTCCTATACGACCAAAAACATAAGCTAAAGGTACACTCAAAGCCACCAAATCAAGAAATTTCCAAGGATTTTCTTTGTATTTTTTACAAAATAAAAAAGTAGCTATCAAAAATCCTATAATCGCACCATGATAACTCATACCACGAATGCCTACAAATTCACCATTTGCATAAGGATTGAAAATTTGCCAAGGATGAGTAATATAATACATAGTGTGTGCATCATAAATTAAAATATATCCAAGTCTTGCTCCTAAAATCACGCCAATTTCCACCCAAATAAAATAACTATCTAAGCGTTTTTCATCGATATCTAGCTTAAATTTTCTTACAAAAAATTTCGCTAAAAGTAAGGCTAAAAGTAAGGCTAAAACATACATAATTCCATACCAATGTACTTTAAACCCTAAAACACTAAAAGCCACAACATCAAAATTTGAATAAATATTTTGCCAAAATTCCATACTTTTTCCATTATTTATTTTGTAAAAATATAGCAAAAAAACTTTAACTTGCTATAATTAAACATAATTTCTTATCTTAAAGGTTAAAAAATGAAAAAATATTTCTTATTTATTATTGCTTTATTTTTAGCTGCTTGCAGTGGTGCTAGCAATAATTTTGTGCATGTTTCAATGCCTAATTTCAAACCTCAAACTCCTACAAAAGTAGAGCCTATAGATTCTGGGGTTTCAATCATGCTAGAACCTATAAATATAGAACAAAATAATAATTATTCAGATTATTTTGAAAACTCTGTACTTAAAATTCGCATTGACAAGGAAGTGGCTCTTTTAAAAGAAAATTTAGAAGAACAATTTAAAACCATAGCACAGCTTAAGGGCTATAAAATAGTAACTTCAAATCCTGATTACACTCTTAAAAGTTTGATAAATGTTCTTATAGAAGAAAAAAATATACAAAAATCGAATAATTTTATGAGTGGAGAGTCTGTTAAATCTAATTTAGGAATTAAATTTCAAGGAAAAATTGATTTTATTGATCAGCACAACCCTCAAAATTCGACCAATCTAACAAGCCATACCAAACTTGACTCCTTGGTGGATTTAAATTACCCTATTAAAACCAAAGATGGAATAAATATGTTTAAAACTACTATTTCAACAGTACCCACACAACTCAATAAAGGTCTAGAAAAGCCAGCTTTTGAAATAGATAAAAGTTTTTTACATTTTTATAAAAATACTTTAAATACACTCTATAATAATCTTCCAAAAGCCACAGATATAGGAAAAACTGTACCAAATAGCAATACTGATTCTAGCGGCTTTAATCATTTTGATACCAACACAATATTTGAAGAAAATTTACCTCAAGAACAAAATTTGGATAATAGCTCGCAAGATATTTCTTTTCAAGAGCAAACATCTTCAAATTCAAATATACAATATGAAAATAACACAAACAAAAATCAAGATGGGGTTATCATTTTTGAATGATTAGCCTAAATAGTAAATAATACTTTGATTTCTCTTATTATATTTGATATTTTCTAAGAGAAATCAAAAAAATCAAAACTCTAACTTCAGAGCTTCTTGCATGGCATTTTTAATCTTTTCTCTTTTATCTTTGACATCAAAAAAAAGCTCAAAGGCAAAAACAGCTTGCCATAAAAGCATATCAAACCCATCTTTTACTTTTAAGTTATGCTCTTTGCATAATTTTAAAAAAGAGGTTTCTTTGCCATAAATGACATCAAAGGCAAATTTTGCTCTGCTTAAAATTTTATCTAAAAGTATTTTATCGCAAGGTAGATCATCATCTTTTAAGCCTGCCGAAGTTGAATTAACCACCAAATCAAAATCAAAATCATCCAAGGCATTATAAAGACTGGTTTTATATAAAGTAAAATCCTTAAATCTTTTTTCGCTACGATTTGCCACACAAACCTCTACTCCTTTTTGCTTTAAAGCAAATGCTAGAGCAAGCGCAGTCCCTCCAGCTCCTAAAATCAAAGCTTTATTAATACTTTCAAATTCTTTAATAGCTTCTAAAAAACCTAAGGCATCAGTATTGTAAGCATAAATTTTTCCATCTTTTAAACATAAGGTATTTGCAGAGCCAATATTACTAGCAAGCTCATCTTTAACATCAGCCATTTCCAAAGCTGCTTCTTTAAATGGCAAAGTGATATTTGCTCCTTGAAGTTTTAATTTAAAAAAATCCTGTCTTAATTGATGATAATCTTGTAGATGATAGCGTGTATAAATACCATCAAGCTTGAGAACTTGAATGGCATTGTTATGAATTCTAGGCGACTTAGAATGCGAAATGGGATCGCCGATCACAGCTAAAAATTTCATTTTAAAGTGAAAGAAAATGCGTCTTTAGCTACTTCTTTTCTAATTTTAGCTAATTCTGCTGCAACATTTGCTTTCTCAAAAGGTCCTATTAAAACCTTAGTGATTTCTTTTCCACCTACTGTAGTTTTATAAAGCTTATATTCATAGCCTTTTTGTTTTACAGCTGCTAGCTCTCTTGATTTTTGATCTAAATTGCTCACTGAAAATATCTGAACATAAATCCCAGAAGCTAGACCATTTGGATGAACAGGTTTAGCATCTACATTTTTAAACAAATCATTAGCATTGGCTTTTGGCTCTTGTTTAGGTGTTTGTTTTGCAGGTTCTTTTTTTACGACAGTCTGTTTTGCTTCTTCTTTTGGCTTACTTTCTTGTTTTACTTCCTGCTTAGGAGGTGTAGTATTTAAAGGTGCCACTTTTTCAGAATTTGTCGTATTTGGCTCAGCAGGCACTTCTTGATCAGGCATAGTTAAATTGATATTATCATTTGCATTAGGAGCTGGTGCTAAAGAATTATCATTTTGCTCCCCTTGAATCTGTCTTCTTAAAGCTTCAAATTGATCTTCAGCTGAAGTATTTTCAGTAATTGGCATACTCTCAAAAGAATCAGTATTATTATCTTGCGTTATATTTAAGGGTTCACTTGGTAAAATACTTTGATTTTCAGTATTTTCTTCACCACTATTAATGAGTTTCATAACTATCATAATCACTAGAAATAAAATTATCAAAGCAATGACGCGTAAGAGAATTTTTTTCATTTTTTCACTTTTATTACTTTTTTCCAAAATAATATCATCAAATTCATTTTTATTATTTTCCATAATATTCCTTTCTTACATATGTTTAGACCAAGAACTGCCTCGTTCTTTTTGATAGACTTCATAGGGTAGTATTAATATATTAAACTCTCTAGGAATATCCATACTTGGAAACACCTTCCATTCAACTGGCATTTTACTTGCAAACATCATTGAAAGTTTAGACGCTAAAGAATAACCTTCGTTTAACGCAGTGTGACCTTTGTGAATATAAAGATGTAAATGACCTGGAGTCTTTGTTTTGTAAGCTGTAAAATTTATAAAACCTTCTTCACGCAAAATAAGCTGCGCACGATGATAAAATCTTTCAGCATTAAAACCATTATAATCAAAAACAATATTTTCTACTTTATTGTCTTTGGTGATCAAATCATGAGCAACAACGATTTTCTTCGCTGCATGTTCTCTCATGATATTTAAATTTAAAGGAGCATCAATCCTTTCAAATTTATCAAAAAATAAACGACCTCGATGTGTTATTTTTTTCATAATCTTATCGCGTCGTATATAATAATGGTCGCTAATTATTTTAATCAGCGACAGATCCATAGGTGAAATCAAAACATTGCCTTTTCATAGATTATAAAATTACTTGCAAGGGTTTTGAGTTTTTCCTTAATTTCTTTTTGCAAATGAGTATTTTGAATATCATCTAAAATATCAGCTATATAGTTAGCAACTATTTGAATTTCATTTTCTTTAAAACCTCTAGCCGTAAGGGCAGGCGTTCCTAATCTTAATCCACTTGTTACAAATGGGCTTCTAGTTTCGCCAGGCACGGTATTTTTATTTGCTGTAATTCCTGCATTACCCAAAGCCAAATCCGCATCTTTTCCGCTAAATTCACGCTCTAAAAAGCTCATCAATACAAGATGATTATCTGTTCCATCACTTACAAGCTTATACTTTCTATCCATTAAAACTTTAGCTAAAGCTTGCGCATTGCTTCTTACTTGCTTAGCATAAATTTTCCATTCTTCACTAAGATTAAATTTAAATCCCACGGCTTTAGCTGCAATAACATGCATCAATGGTCCACCTTGGATACCTGGAAAAATAGCTGAATTAATTTTTTTAGCAAGCTCTTCATCATTAGTCATGATGATACCGCCTCTTGGACCACGTAAGGTTTTGTGGGTTGTAGAGCTTACTACATGAGCATGAGGAAATGGACTTGGATGCTCACCTGCTACAACAAGTCCAGCAATGTGTGCAATGTCTGCAAAAAGATAAGCTCCAACTTCATCCGCAATCTCTCTAAATTTTGAAAAGTCAATAATACGAGCATAAGCACTCGCACCGCACACGATAAGCTTTGGTTTTACAATATGAGCAATTTCCCTAACTTTTTCATAGTTTATCCTTCCATCAAGCTCTACACCATAAAAAAAGCTCTCATACATTTTTCCCGATGAGTTTACTTTTGCACCATGTGTTAAATGTCCACCATGACTTAAATCCATTCCTAAAATTTTATCACCTGGATTTAAAAGTGCAGCATAAACGCCTTGATTAGCTTGAGAACCTGAATTAGGTTGCACATTTGCAAAACTACAATTAAAAAGTTTTTTACATCTTTCTATAGCTAAATTTTCGATTTCATCTACAAATTCACAGCCTCCATAATATCTCTTACCTGGATAACCTTCTGCATATTTGTTAGTTAAAACACTTCCCATTACTTCCATTACTTCAGGCAAAGTGAAATTCTCACTTGCTATCATTTCAAGACCTTCGCACTGGCGCACTAACTCTTGGTTAGTTAAATCAAAAATTTCCTTATCAAACTGCTCTAAACTCATTCTTTATCCTCCTTTAATTCTGATTTCAATGGCCTCATAGCTGGAAACAATATCACATCTCGAATAGATTTTTTATTTGTTAAAAGCATCACCAATCTATCTATTCCTATACCTTGTCCTGCTGTTGGTGGCATACCATATCCTAGAGCATTTACAAAATCTTCATCCATTTCACACGCTTCTTCATCACCTGCATTTTTAGCCTCAATTTGTTTTAAAAATCTTTCATATTGATCTAAAGGATCATTTAATTCGTTAAAACCATTGGCTAATTCTCTACCACACACAAAAAGCTCAAAGCGCTCTGCTATCTCAGAATTTTTGTCACTACGACGAGAAAGTGGGCTAATAGATATTGGAAAATCTGTGATAAAAGTAGGATCAATAAGTTTACTTTCTACATAATTATCGAAAAGCTCGGCTTGCAAATGCCCTAAGTCAAGCTTATCATTTGCTTCAAAGCCATCTTTTTTTAATTTCTCTAAAATCTTATCTTTATTTTCAATAATTTCATCGCTTAAAGCACCATACTTTTTAAGCGCATCTTTATAAGTAATTCTCTCAAAAGGTTTGGAAAAATCGATTTTTTGTCCATCAAATTCTATGATTTTTCCTAATTGCAATTTTTCTAAAAGTAAGGCAAAAAGTTCTTCAGTAAGATCCATTAAATCTTTATAATTATGATAAGCCCAATAAAACTCAATTGTAGTAAATTCAGGGTTATGAGTAAGATCCATTCCTTCATTTCTAAAACAACGATTGATTTCAAAAACTGCCTCAAAACCACCCACTACAAGTCTTTTTAAATAAAGCTCAGGTGCAATTCTTAAAAATCTCTCAACCCCTAAAGAATTATGAAAAGTTACAAAAGGTTTAGCATTTGCACCACCTGCAATGGGGTGCATCATAGGAGTTTCAACCTCTAAAAAGCCTTTTTCTTCAAAAAAATGACGAATCAAACTTACAACTTTAGAACGAGTCAGAAAATCTTTTCTAACCTCTGCATTCATAATCATATCTACATAACGCTTACGATATCTTTGTTCTATATCTGTAAGTCCATGGTATTTTTCAGGCAAAGGTACTATTGATTTAGTTGCTAAAGTGATCTCACTTGCGTGCAAGCTAAACTCTCCCGTTTTAGTAACAAAAGGGAAGCCTTTTGCAAGGATGATATCACCCACTTCAAGATTTTTTTTGAATAAATTAAATTTTTCCTCACCTAAAGAATCTTTACTAAAATAAATTTGCAAATTCTCATTCTCATCTTCTATATTAGCAAATATAGATTTACCAGCAATTCTAAGAAGCTTTAAGCGTCCAGAAATGACAGAAGAGATACTTTCATCGCGTTTATTTTCAGTATCAAAAATATAGCTAAATTTCTTTTTAAAATCTGCTAGAGAAAGTTCTTTAACTAAAAAATGTGGATAAGGATTTACTCCTGCGTTTTTAAGCTCATTAGCCTTTTGAATTCTTTGTTGTTCTAAAATATTGTCAAACATTAAATTTTTACCTTAGCTTTTTGATTACAATTATTACACACACCATAAAGTTGCATTAAATGTCCCGTAAGTTTAAATCCATGCTCTTTAGCAATCAAGGCTTGCTGTCTTTCAATGATAGGATTTTCAAATTCTATAATTTTTCCACAATTTTTACAAATCATATGATCATGGTGTGGTTTATTGGCAAGCTCGTATTTTTTTCCAGCCGAACCAAATGATATAGAAGTAACCATTTCTGCTTCTTCAAGCAAATTTAAAGTCCTATAAACCGTAGCAATACCTACATTCAAATCCGGTTCTGCTTGTTTAATCTCCATATATAAACTTTCAGGAGTATAATGTGTATCACTATGATATAAGGTTTTGAGTAAGATTTCTCTTTGTTTGGTATATTTAAGACCACCTTGTCGTAAAATTTTCTTAAATCTTTCTAGTAATACATCGTATTCTACATTCTCAATCAACATATTTTATTCTCCTTGAGTAGTACTTAAATCATCTCTAATATCTTGCAAATTTTGATCAATTTGACCCAAACTACTTGTTGTTAGAGACTGATTCATTATAAATGATCCTATATTTTTAAGAGGAGTTAAAGTAAAACTATTTTGGGCAAATTGATTTAATTTATCATTTAAAAAATCAATACGCGCCACACAAAAAACTAAAATTGCAAAAATTAAAAATACTTTTGCACCTCCAAAAATAAACCCTCCCAAACGATCTAAAAATCCCAAACCGCTTAATTTAACCAATTTAGAAATAAAATTGCCAAGCACGAGACAAATTATCCAAAAAATAATTAAAATTGCTAAAAATCCTGCAAAATTAGCCAAACTTTGATTTTCTATCTTATAGAAAGTATTTTGAATAAATTCTGCAGCTTGCGAAGCGTATTTTGAAGCAATAAAAACACCACCGATAATCCCGAGCAAACCAAATACTTCTTTAATCAAACCACTTACAATACCCTTAAGACCTAAAAGTAGAGTAAAACCTAAAATAAAAGCATCAAACCAGTAAAATTCCATATTTTAATTCACCTTACCAAAGCATTTAAAAATCACTTAAAATTATAAATTATATAAACAAGAACTAAACACTAGATTAATCACTCAATGATTTTAGGAACAATGAAAAAATGATCATTGCTTTTTGGGGCATGATTTAAAACCGTTTCTACTACATTGCTACTATTAACACTATCACTTCTAAAAGGTGCTCCACCTTTAATGGTGCTGATTGTAACTTCTGAAGAACTTAAATCTAATTCATTTAACTTCTCAACAAAATTCACAATCTCACTAAGTTCGCAAATCACTTCACTTCTTTTTTCTTCTTCAATTTGTAAAGCACTTAGTTTTTCAAGCTTGCTAAGCAATTTTTCATCTATTTGCATCTTAAACCTTACTAAAATAAAGTCAATTTTTAAAATTATATCATAAAAAGCTTTAAATTGTTTAGGATATTTTGTAATTTATATGATACAATACTGCAGTTTTTTAAAATTAAAAATTACAAGGATAAATTTTGGGATTAAAAGATAATTTAAAAGCCGTAAAAGCAGAAATCAATACCGAAGAACAATTCATTGAAAATTTTATCAAAGGTGAGAGATTTATAAAAAAATATAAATTATATATATTTGCACTTATAGCAATTTTGATTATTTGGTTTACTATAAGCTTTATCAGTGGTAAAATCGAACAATACAATATCGAAGAAAGCAATAAAATTTACACAAGTTTATTAAACAACCCAAACGATCAAGCACTTCTTGAACAACTTAAAAATAAAAATGCTAATCTTTATGCAATTTTTCTAATGAAAGAATTAGCAAAAGATATCAACAATACCGAGATTAAAAGTCAGTTGCAAAGCTTAAGTAGCAATTCTGATGCAAATCATTTGCTTAAAAATATTATTTCTCTTCCTCTAGGAGAAAAATCGATATTTTTAAAAAATTACGATAAAATTTTACAAGCTTATAGACTTTTAGGAGAGGGAAAAATCGAACAAGCTAATATTTTACTTTCTCAAATTAAAGATGACTCAGCCCTAAGCCAGATTGCTAAAAATCTAAAACACTATCAAGGCATTTCCCGATGAGACAGTTTTTTTTAATCTCATTTTGTCTTATTTTTCTTTGCGCTTGTGGAACTAAAAGACAATACTTTGAACCTTCACAAACCGATGGAAAGCTAAGTTCTAACGATAGCTTAAAATCTAGTATTGTGGATTGGAATACAATTTCGGCAAAACTCAAAAACAATCAAGTAATTTTAAAAAATGATGCAATAATTGAAGATTTTAAACTAGATAAGGGCTATATACTTTTAGCATATCAAGAGGGTGAATTTATCGAAGCAGATGATAATGGAAATTTAAAAATTTACAATAGTTCTCATGATGAAGTTTATTCTTACAAATTTGATGCTGCAGTTCTTGGAGTAGCTTTACATGGAGATGATTTAGCACTTGTTTTAGCAAACAATAGCATTGTTTTAGCCAATCGCTCTCTAGGTATAAAATTCAGCCAAAACCTAACACCTGCACCCGCACAAGATAGTCGCGTTGCAAATCCTATCTTTTTAGACAATATCATTATTTATCCAACTTTAGATGGGAAAATTACAATCGTATCAAAAAATACTTTTGAAGTTGTCAAAGATGTTGTGATTTCAGCAGAAAGTTTTTTTAACAATGTCATTCACCTTGATATAAATGATGATAAAATGATAGCTGCAACAGCTAAAAAAGTTATAGTAGTAAGCCCTGCTAGAACTCTTTACTTGGATGCTGATATTAAAGATATTGCACTAGATAGCAATGCGCTATTTATATTAGAAAAAAATGGCAACATCATAAAAACAGACTATAATCTAAGAAAAATCACAGAGAAAAAATTTGATTTTGCTATCTTTACAAAAGTTAGCATACACAATGACCATCTTTACGCTTTTGAGAAAACAGGCTATTTAATCAAATGTGATCTCAATCTTGAAAATATTCAAATCTTTGAACTTCCAAACGCAGTTGAAAAAATATCTTTTATGGGCAATGGAAAGTTTTATTATGGAGATAAAATTTTAGATTTATTATGAATATTTTAAATGAAGCAATGAAGGTTTTAAAGCTGAATTTAAAACCTTTTGATTTAACAAATTTAACAAAAAAGAAAACTTATCTTTGTGCTTTGAATGATGAAAATTTACTTTTAATATACACAGGAAAAGCAAGATTTATCAACAAAGATGCTATATTTATAAACAACTTAGCCAATGATTTTGATCTAAAATACAAATATTTTTTTACTAAAAGCCCTCTGTGCTCAAAGGCAAAACATTACCTTGAAGAAAAAGGATTTCATATTCATGCTATTTTGTGATATTGGCAATTCCAATGCTAGTTTTTTAGATGATAATAAATTTTTTACCCTTAATATAGAACAATTTTTAGAATTTAAAAGTGAACAAAAAATTTTTTATATCAATGTTAATGAGCACATTAAAGAACATTTAAAAGCACGCAAAAACTTTATAAATCTTGAGCCTTATTTTGTATTTGATACCATTTATCAAGGCTTGGGTGTAGATCGAATCGCAGCTTGTTACACTATAGAAGATGGAGTTGTGGTAGATGCTGGCAGTGCAATTACGGTAGATATAGTATCAAATTCCATACATTTAGGAGGTTTCATCTTACCGGGTATTGCTAATTATAGAAAAATTTATGCTCATATTTCTCCTAGATTAAAACATGAGTTTAATACCCAAATCAGTCTTGATGCCTTCCCGCAAAAAACAAGCGATGCTCTAAGTTATGGAGTGTTTAAAAGTATTTATTTGCTTATAAAAGATGCTGCGCAAAATAAAAAACTTTATTTTACAGGTGGAGATGGGCAGTTTTTAGCAAATTATTTTGATTATGCTATTTACGATAAACTTCTCATCTTTAGAGGAATGAAGAAGATTATACAAGAAAATCCGAATCTACTTTTTTAATTTGTAATGTTACAAAAATTCTCATTCTGTATATTCTTCAATCAAATTTAACTTTTTATAAAATAAATTGGATTACACTTTTATTTAGAAAAATTAACTTTACTAGAAGCAAAAAAAGGAAAAAAAATGACTCAACAAGAATTCGATGTAATTGTCATCGGAGCAGGAATTTCTGGAGCAGCTCTATTTTACGAGCTTGCAAGATATACTGATATTAAAAATATTGCTTTAATAGAAAAATATCATGCTCCTGCAACATTAAATTCTAAAGGAACAAGCAATTCTCAAACTATTCATTGTGGAGATATCGAAACAAACTATACTCTAGAAAAAGCTAAAAAAGTTAAAAGAACTGCTGATATGATAGTAAAATACGGGCTTTTGCAAAATGCTCAAAATCAATTTATGTTTTCTCATCAAAAAATGGCCTTGGCTGTTGGTGATTCAGAATGCGAATACATGAAAAAACGCCATGAAGAATTTGGCGAACTTTATCCTTATATGAAATTTTTTAATAAAGATAAAATTAAACAAATTGAGCCTAAAGTAGCTCTTGGAGAAAATGGCAGAGATGATAGACCTGAAAATATCTGTGCTATGGGAGTCGAAGCTGGAGAAGTTTTTACTACAGTAGATTTTGGAAAAATGAGTGCAAGTTTGGTTGAACAAGGACAAAAACAAGGCAAAAATACCTTTGTAGCTTTCAATCAAGAAATTGTTCATATAGAGAAAAAAGATGATATTTTTATCTTGAAAACAAACACTTATCAAGAATACCGTTCTAAGGCTGTAGTTGTAAATGCTGGTGCACATTCTTTGTATCTAGCACATAAAATGAATTTGGGTATGGATAAATCTTGTTGGCCTGTAGCGGGAAGCTTTTATTTAACCAAACAAAAACTACTCAATGGTAAAGTCTATATGGTACAAAATCCAAAACTACCTTTTGCAGCTCTTCATGGAGATCCTGACTTGCTTGCAGATATGAATACTCGTTTTGGCCCTACTGCCCTAGTTATTCCAAAACTTGAACGCTACCATGGTTTAAAATCTGTCCCTGAATTCTTTGAAGCCTTAAAACTTGACAAAACCGTCTTAAAGGTTACTTTTAGTATGTTTAAAGATCCAACGATTAGAAATTATATACTTTATAACTATCTTTTTGAATTACCTTTTATTGATAAAGGTTTATTTGTAAAAGATGCCAAAAAAATAGTCCCTAGCTTAAAAACAAGTGATATTTATTATGCAAAAGGCTTTGGGGGAGTGCGTCCTCAAGTCATTGATAAAACTAGAGGAGAATTAATGCTAGGTGAAGCAAGCATTACCGAAACTCCCGGAATTATTTTTAATATGACTCCAAGTCCTGGAGCAACAAGCTGTTTAGGCAATGCTGAAAGAGATGCTAAGCTTATGTGCGAGTATTTAGGAGCTAAATTTGATGAGGATAAATTTGCTTCAGAATTATTGTAGTCTTTTTGTTTCCAAAGTTTGATTATAATTAAACAAAAAAAGGAGAACAGCGTGCTAAAAAAAACTAAAATTGTAGCTACAGTTGGGCCAGCAAGCGAAAAGGAAGATGTTTTACGCCAGATGATAATCAATGGCGTAAATGTTTTTCGTTTAAATTTCTCTCATGGAACACATGAATACCACAAAAACAATCTTGAAACCATACGCAAAGTTTCAAGAGAACTTAACACTCGCGTAGGAATTTTACAAGATATAAGCGGGCCAAAAATTCGCACAGGAGAGCTGAAAACTCCTTTTGAGCTTAAAAAAGGTGATAGACTTGATTTTTATTATGAAAAAATCATAGGCGAACAAATTGCTCCAAATCATTATAAACTTAGCATCAATCAAAGCGAAATTTTAAATATGCTAAAATTAGACGAATATGTCTATTTATATGATGGTTCAATCAGGGCAAAAGTGACTGCTAAAGATAGTGAAAAAATTGAAACTCTCATAGAAAATGATGGTTTTTTAAATTCAAACAAGGGTATTAATTTTCCAAATACTAAAATCAATATTGATGTTATCACACAAAAAGATAAAAAAGACTTACTTTGGGGTATAGAAAATGAAGTAGATTTCCTAGCTATTTCTTTTGTTCAAAATGCTCATGATATTGATGAAGTTCGTGAAATTTTAGCTCAAAATAATGCTAAAATTTCTATATTTGCAAAAATAGAAAAATTTGACGCAGTTGAAAATATAGATGAAATTATAGCATCTAGTGATGGTATAATGGTCGCGCGTGGAGATCTTGGTATAGAAGTTCCTTACTATAAAGTACCTAATATACAAAAAGCAATTATTCACAAAGCCAATAATGCTTCAAAACCTGTTATAACAGCTACACAAATGCTTTTTTCTCTTGCAAAAAGCAAAACTGCTACAAGAGCCGAAATTTCAGATGTTGCTAATGCTGTTTTAGATGGGACAGATGCTGTAATGCTTAGCGAAGAAAGTGCGGTAGGTATAGATCCAGCCAATGCAGTTGATGTCATGTGTCAAACCATCATAGAAACTGAAAAGCGCTATCCTTATAACAAATTTAATGAATTTGAAAATCTTGACAATACAGATAAAATCATGCGCTCTTCAGCCCATCTTGCAACAGATCTTAATGCTGATGCTATTTTTTCCTTGACTAGTAGTGGAAAATCCGCTATTAAAATTTCAAGATATCGTCCAGATATGGAGATTATAGCAGTGGCTCATTCTGAAAAAACATTGAATTCTTTAAGTATAGTTTGGGGTGTCAATCCTGCCATTTTGGTTAATAAAAGCGAGGATTTAACGGATTTACTTAGAGATTCTGTAAAATCTAGCGTTGAAAAAGGTTTTATGAATAAAGAGAAGTGCTATTTGCTCACTGCAGGCTTTCCAACTGGAGTAGAAGGCACAAGCAATCTTATACGCATACTTGCAAAAGAGCAAATTGCTTACTATCTTAAATAGACTTAAATTTTTAAGTCTATTTAAATCCACTTCTAAAATTTAATTAAAAATAGTCGATATACAATTAGCCTCATTATAAAAAGGAGCAGAAATGCAAATCAATACTTTTTCAAATGTCGCTAGTATGGCACAAGCTCAAGTTAGCAATAAGAAGGCAGATGGTAACGCTACAGAGAATACAAAAGACACAAATGTTCAAAGTGCCAATTCAAATCAAGATATCCTAGACAAACTCAATGCACTTGGCGGTAAGGGTATTAGTCAAATTTATCTTGTGCAATTTCAGCAACAAACCATGAGTACTGTTTTAAACACAAGCAATGCTCAAGCTGGAATTAATGATCTTTTGGGAGGCAATGATTTAAATTCTGTAAAGTCTATGCTTTCAGATATTGACTTTGCATCTTTAGGTTATAATGGAAAAAATCCACTTACAATGAATACTGATGAACTCAATCAGCTCATCAGTGAAGAGGGATTTTTTGGTATTGACAATACAGCAAATCGCATTGCTGATTTTGTCATCAAAGGTGCTGGAAACGATGTTGAAAAGCTTAAAAAGGGACTAGAAGGTATAAAACAAGGGTTTGAGCAAGCAGAAAAAATTTGGGGCGGAGAGCTTCCTCAAATCAGCCAAGATACAATCGAAGCTACAATAAAAAAAGTTAGCGATCGTATCGATGAACTTGGTGGAAAAACTTTAGACCTTAAAGCATGACAAAGGTGTTTGGACTATACCAAGCACCTTATTGATTTTTAATATCAAAAGTAAAAAATTCACTCTTAAAATCATTAGGCAAAGTTCTATACTGCGTCATTGCCGCTTCGTAATTACCTACTTCTTGATAAAGCAAACCTAAAGCTACCTTACTTTCTTTATTATTCTTATCTGTGAGTTTTGAAAGTTGCAAAAGAGCAATGGCTGAGTTTGGATTATTCGCACCCACAGCAGCTACAGAAGCTAAAAACAAAGTCCTAGAATCCTTTGCTCCATATTCATCGATTAGAGTATTATACAAAGCATAAGATTCCTCATACTGCTGCGCAAAAATATCCAAATAAGCTAAAGTTTGTATCATACCCTCATCTTTAACCTTAGAGGTATTAATCAAGGTTTTAAATTTTTGTCTTTCTAAATTTAACAATCCTGCAATATGCATTAAATTAACATACAATTCCCTAGCAATATTTGAACCTCCAAAAACACTGCGGTAATCAACTTGCAAATTCTTAAAATGAATTTGGGCATTTTGAGCATATTCTTTAATATTCAAATTCGAATTTAAAGAATTAAAATACAAAATATTTGCCACAATATCTTGCGGAAGTTCTGATCTTAATTTGGCAATTCTTACATCTACTTGATTGTTAAGATTATTATTTTTTGCAATAATAGTTTCAAAAATAAGATTTAAGGGTGTTTTTTGTCCATTCTCATCCAAATAAGGCAACATAGAAATATAATCACCATTAGCTAAAAATAGCATATTTTTTTGCATATTGGCTTTAAAATTTGAATCTGCTGCAATATTATCAAGAATTTCATGATAAAGTTTGGTTGTATCATTATCACTTAATTTTCCGCAAAACATCGCAAAAGCACCGGCTAAATAATTTTTAGGATTTAAATGATAAGAGCTAGAAAAATGCTTATAAGCAAGTTCATAATTTTGCATTTGTGCATAAGTTAAAGCAAGATTGTATTGTAAAATACTATGTTCAGGATAATCTTCCAATAAAGCTTGGAATTCTTTATTTGCAAGTCTTAATTTTTGATTTAATGCATCATTGATAATGTTAGAAATTTTTACATTAGTTGAAGATAAGGCTTGACTCCTAGCCAAATAGCTTTGACCATCTGAACTATCATCTACAAAATTTGTAATATTGGCTTTTTTTATATAAAGTGATGCTTGTTTTGAGTCAAAAACTTGATAAGGCGCAAAATAAAAAAGTAAATCAAACTGATCTTTTTGTTTTTTTAGGATGTCATTGGAAAAATTTCTCTGCGCTATGGCTATATTGAAGAGTTCTTTATTTAAACGAACTTTGATCTTATATCTATCTAAAATTTTATACTTATCTTCATCATTTCTATATGTATCCTGCAAACGCAATAACATATCTTGAAAATCTCCTGTTTTAATATCAACTAAAGTTAAAGCTGAAAGACTTTGATTGAAATCTCTTTCGATCTTCATTGCAGTATTTAAGGCTATTTTAGCCTTATCGTATTCTCCCATTCTTGCATATAAAAGTCCCAAAGAAAGGCTAGGTTCAAAACTTCCTTGAGTATTTAATTGTTGAACAGATTTTGCATCAAAATCCATCTTTGCATAAATTTTAGCGGATAAATATTTAGCTACATCTGTGTAAGGTTCCGAATTTACGCGTTGAAGCATTTGCAAAGCTTCGGGATAATAACCCTTATAATAATTAATTAAAGCCAAATAATAATCATACAATTTAGATTTTCCTTCTTTAGGAAGATAAACTTGCGCTAAATCTATATAATATTTAAATTTTTCCTTATCATTAAGCTTTAAAGCGCAAACAGCAGCATTAATAGCTGCCACACTTTGATTTTCTCCATTAGCTATTGCCTTTTTAAAACTATCAAAGGCTTCATCAAATTTACCCTCATTCATTTGAGAAACCCCTAGGTTATAATTAGACAAAGATTCATTATAAACGGCAATTTGCTCATAAACCTTCAAAGCTTGCTCCACTTCACCCTTTAAATAAAGCGCATTTGCCTTTTGTATCATCCCATCAACTCTTGTCATATCATTATAATTATAGGATTCATCAGGCATAACCACAGGCTGTTCAATAGGCTTTGATGCGATAATATCGGGCTTAACCTTCCCTTCATTAAAAGTTAAATAAAATAAAGTAAATACCAAAATACAAATGATTCCCAAAGACAAGCCCACAAGAGACATAAATTTACGATCTTTATACCACGGAGTAGGCTCATCTTCTTTCACCTCTTCAAAAGTCGATGATTCCTCCGGTGCGCTTTCTCTTGTAAATTTAAAACCGCCATCACTATTTTCCCTAGGCAATTCCTCTGGTAAAGATGCAAATTCTTCATCCTCAGGAGCCTGACCTTCCTGCCCTTTAAATTCACCCAAACTTTCATCAAGTCTTGGTTCATTTAAAGTATCTTCGGGTTTTTCAAGAACTATATCTTCTTTATCTGCCATTTATACTCTTTAAAAATATTTTTTCAATACATCAGGAATTTGAATTCTACCCTCTTTATCTTGATAATTTTCCATAATAGCAACCAAAGTTCTACCTACTGCTAAAGAAGAGCCATTTAAAGTATGAACTAATTCATTTTTCCCTTTTTCATTTTTATAGCGAATTTTTGCACGCCTTGCTTGAAAATCACGACAATTAGAAACAGAACTGATTTCGCGATATTTATTTTGCGATGGTATCCATACCTCAAGATCTATAGTCTTTGCCGCGCTAAAACCTAGATCTCCGGTACAAAGCATCAAATGTCTATGAGCTAAACCTAAAGAGCTGAGTAAATCACTTGCACATTCTACCATTTCATTAAAAATACTGTCACTTTGTTCAGGTTTGGTAATGCTCACAAGCTCTACTTTTTCAAATTGATGCTGACGGATAATGCCTCTTGTGTCACGCCCTGCACTTCCTGCTTCTTTTCTAAAACAAGCACTATAGCAAGTCATTTTAATAGGCAAACTTTCACTCGTTAAAATTTCTCCACTATAAAGATTTGTCACAGGAATTTCAGAAGTTGAGATTAAATACAAATCCTCATCCTCTATCTTATACATATCATCTTTAAATTTAGGAAGCTGTCCTGTGCCAAACATCGTAGGACTATTTACCAAAAAAGGCACATTTACAAATTCAAACCCACGACTTCGGTTAAAATCTATCATATAATTTACCAAAGCACGGCTTAGCAAAGCTCCTTCATTTTTAAGCACACAAAAACGGCTTTGTGAAATTTTTACCCCTCGCACAAAATCAAGCCAGTTTAAACTCTCTCCTAAATCATGGTGTTCTTTTGGAGTAAAATCAAATTGAGGGGGTGTTAAAACTTTTTTTATTTCAACATTTTCTTCCTCATCTTCACCCACAGGAACGCATTCATCAGGGATATTTGGAATAGCATGAGCAATGGTTTCTAACTCATTTTCCAAAGCATTTACTTTTGCATTTTGCTCATTGATTTTAATTTTATTTTCACTGAGTTTTGCCTTCAAACTTTCCTTATCTTCTACAGTGGCTAGTTCTTTACTGAATTTATTCTGAAAAGCTTGAAATTCTTCCAAACTCGCTTTTTCTTTTTTCAAATTTGTAAAAAGCTCGGCAAGATTTTTTAATATATTTTCATCTACTTTTTTATTTTGTAGCTTTTTAGCCACCTCATCGAAATTATTTTGTAAATTTTTCAAATCAAGCATTTTTACTCCTTAAAGTCCTATTTTTTCATAAATTTTTTGCATTTTTTCTTGAGCAATTTTCCTAGCCTTGCTTGCACCCAATTCTAAAATTTCTTTTAAATGCGAAGGCTTTTCTAAAAGCTCATTGTATTTTTCTCTTGCTTCTTTAAAATAAGCATTTACAAGCTCGTTTAAATACATTTTAAAATGTCCATAACCCTCACCACCTTTTTCATAGCGTATTTGCAATTCTTTTTGCCCTGATTCATCTAAAAAAAGCTTTGCGATTTTAAAAACATTGCAGCTTTTAAAATCTTTTGGATCTTCTAAAGCGGTACTATCGGTTACTATGGAAGAAATTTGTTTTTTTAAGGTTTTTTCACTGCTAAAAATATCTATAGTATTTTGATAAGATTTACTCATTTTTGCTCCATCGGTACCCACAACTACAGCTACTTCTTCATTTATCTTGGCTTCGGGCAAGGTAAAAATTTCACCCCATTCATTATTTACTTTTAAGGCAATATCGCGAGCTATTTCAACATGCTGAATTTGATCCTTACCTACTGGCACAAGTTGAGTATCGAAAAGCAAAATATCTGCTGCCATTAAAACAGGGTAAGAAAAAAGTCCGTGTGAAGCACTAAGCCCCTTAGCAACTTTATCCTTGTAACTATGCGCACGCTCTAATAAACCCATAGGAGTAAATTGCGATAAAATCCAATAAAGCTCCATAACTTCCTTAACATCACTTTGCAACCAAAAAACGCTTTTTTGAGGATCTATACCAAGGCTTAAAAAAGCCGCAGCAGCTTTGAGTGAATTTTGCTCTAATTTCTTTCCATCTTGACTTGAAGTCATAGCATGATAATTTGCTATAAACATAAACATTTCACTTTTTTCTTGAGCCTCCACCATTTGCCTTATAGCACCAAAATAATTACCTATGTGCAAATCTCCACTTGGCTGAAGTCCTGTTAATACTCTCATTTTATCACCTTTTTTATTTCTATCACAAGCTCATCAATGCTTTTATTTTCAACATCTAAAATCAAATTCGCTTTTTGCTCGTATTTATTTAGACGCTCATTATATAATCTTTTTGCTTGAACTTCATCATAAAATAAAGGTCTTTTAGCAATTTCATTCTCGCTTAAACGCTTTTTTAGATATTCAAAACTTGCTTTTAAATAAATACAAAAACCTATTTTATCAAAATCCAAAACATGTATAAAACCTCCGCCACTAGCTATAGAAGCTCCATTACAAGAGCAAAGAAAATTTGCTACTTTTTGCTCTTCTTGTCTAAAAAAAGCCTCGCCCTTTTCTTTAAAAATTTCACTGATTTTTTGATCAAATTTCATCTCAATCAAACCATCACTATCTAAAAAAACAAGATCTAAATCCTTAGCCAAAGCTCTAGCTATAGTACTTTTTCCACTACCCATAAAACCAATAAAAATAATATTTTTAACTTTCATCATTTTCCTTGCTTCCTTTTTTGCGCGAAGCAATGACTAAAGGAACACCTTCAAAGTTAAATTCTTTTCTGATTTGATTTTGTAAATAACGCTTATAACTAAAATGCAAAGCCTTAGGTCTATTCATAATAAGTGCGATTTTAGGAGGTGCTAAATCATACTGCACTGCATAATAAATTTTTACCAATTTTCCATAATCATGCGGTAAAGGATGAGCCTTAGTCGCACTTGCGATTAAATCATTAAGTTTTGAGGTTGGAATTTTTTGTGTAAAATTAGTAAAGACTTCTAAAATTTTTTCTAATAAAACATGTACTCTTTTTCCACTCAAAGCAGAAACACTGACAACGGGCGCATAAGCTAAAAATTTAAAGCGATCAAGTTTTAATTCCTTTACCACTTTATCAAATTCAAATTCAGTTTTATCCCATTTATTTAATACAATAATCACGCCCAAATAATGCTTTGCTGCAAGTCCAGCTATCCTTTCATCAAGCTCGTTAAAACCTTCATTGGCATCTAAAACCAAAAGTGCGATTTGAGAATTAGATAAAATCTTTTCTGTGCGGTTTAATGCAAAACGCTCAAGCCCTTGAATTTTACCTCGCTTTCTAATACCTGCAGTATCAACAAATTCTATCACTTTATCCTTATAAACTATGCTTTCATTAACAGGATCAATTGTCGTTCCCGCAATAGAACTCACCACACTGCGCTCTTGTTTTACCAAAGCATTTAAAAGGCTTGACTTTCCGACATTAACACGCCCTACTATACCCACTCTGATATAATTTTGATCGAGTTCTTTAAACTGAAATTCTTTTCCCTCTTCATAATGTTCTAAAAAATCTTCTAAATTTTCTTCCTCATCAGGGATTAAAAATTGTTCATCTAAAAAGTTCTCAAGCCAATTATAAAGCTCATCTAGCCCTATATTATGAGTAACAGAAAGATTAAAAACCTCTTTTACACCAAAATTAGCAAATTCCCACGATCTTTCTTCATCTTTTTTATTATCCACTTTGTTGATTACTAGAGCAATAGGCTTTCCTAATTTTTTTAAAGAATGAAAAAATTGCCTATCTTCATCATCGGGACTTAGTTTTCCATCAACCAAATAAAGGATAATATCACTTTGTTTTGCAATTTTTAGAGTGTTTTTTTTAACATTTTTAAAAAGCTCATTGCTTTCATCAAGACCACCACTATCAATCAATAGGGCTTTTTTAGAATTTATAAAAACTTCTGTTTTATTGGTATCTCTTGTAGTACCTGAAATTTCACTTGTAATAGCTATTCTTTGCCTTGCCATTCTGTTAAATAAACTTGATTTTCCAACATTTGGCTTACCTATAAGTATGATGCTTTGCATTTGTTTACCTAATAAAAATTTTTAATGTATATTTTTTTAAAAAATTATATAAAATTTGCCTTAATATTAAGCAAAAAAAGACTAGAATTAACCATAATTTAATCAAGGAAAAAAGATGCTAAAAGTCATCAAACATAATTTAGGAATTTATTTTATGATTTTAGCGTGCTTAGATTTTGCACTTATGGGAGCTTGTGCGAAAATTCTTAGCAAAGAAATGAGTTCGATTGAAATTATGTTTTTTAGAAATATCATCGGCGTATTGTTTATAGTTTATCTACTAAAACGCTCAAAAGTTCACAAAGAAGGAGGACATTTTTGGCTTTTAGTCTTTCGCGGGGTAACAGGAACACTTTCGCTTTATATGTTTTTTTACAATGTTTCAAATATTACCCTAGGGGGTGCTTTTGCTTTTCAAAAAACTGCTCCAATTTTCATCACTTTAATAGCTTTTATTATTTTTAAAGAAAATATCGGAGCCAAGGGATGGCTGGGGATTTTAATCGCATTTAGCGGGGTGCTTTTAATTGCGCAACCTTGGGCGGATAGTTCAACTCATTCGGGTTTTGATTTAAAAAATTCTATCATAGGTGTTATGAGTGGATTTTTAGCAGCCTTGGCTCTTACAAGTGTAAGAGAGCTTAGAAAATTTTACACTACAGAACAAATTGCATTTTCTTTTATCCTTTTGGGGGCTTTAATGCCTTTAATCTCTATGATAGGTGCTGAATTTTTTGAGCCAAAACATCTTGATTCTTTGCATTTGGATTTTATTTTAGCACCTTTTGTCATGCCTAGCCTTACAGCTTGGCTTATCATTGCTGTCATGGGAGCCTTGGGCACTATTTATCAAATTCATGTAACCAAAGCTTATGGCATAGCGAAACAAGCAGGTGTTGTAGCAGGTGTAAGCTATCTTGATGTAGTCTTTAGTATGGTAGTGGGTATAATTTTGGGTGATGATTTACCAAGTGCTATGGTTTTTTTAGGTATAATAGGCATTATTTTTGGTGGAATAATTTTGGTTAAAAACAAAGGAAAAAAATGAAAAAAATGATACTCATTGCCGGTCCTTGCGTCATTGAAAATAAGGATTTGGTTTTTAAAGTAGCACAGAATTTACAAGAATTTAATGAAAATGAAAATATAGAATTTTATTTTAAATCAAGCTTTGACAAAGCAAATCGTACAAGTATTAATTCTTTTAGAGGCCCTGGTCTTGAAGAAGGATTGAAAGTTTTACAAAGTGTAAAAAATGAATTCGGTATGAAAATCTTAACTGACATACACGAAAGCACGCAAGCAGCACCCGTAAGCGAGGTGGTTGATGTTTTACAAATTCCTGCTTTTTTATGCAGACAAACTGATCTGCTAGTCGCAGCAGCCAAAACAAAGGCGAAAGTAAATATTAAAAAAGGGCAATTTCTTAACCCAAGCGATATTAAATACAGTGTCAAAAAAGTACTTCAAACACGCGGTATAGAAGAAGAAGGCTATGAAGTAGCTGATAAAAATGGTATTTTTGTAGCTGAAAGAGGAGCTAGCTTTGGCTATGGAAATTTAGTCGTGGATATGAGATCTTTGGTTATCATGCGTGAATTTGCTCCTGTTATATTTGACGCTACTCATAGTGTGCAAATGCCAGGAGCTGCAGGGGGAAGTAGTGGAGGAAAAAGCGAATTTGTAGAGCCTTTAGCAAGAGCAGCAGCAGCTGTAGGAGTAGATGGCTTTTTCTTTGAAACACATACTAATCCTTGCGAAGCTTTATGCGATGGGCCTAATATGCTTGATCTTAATCGTCTTAAAGCTTGTGTAAAAACACTTTTAGAAATTCAAAATATCATTGAAGGAAAATAATATGACTATCATTGAAGGAAAATTAAATTTAGACTCAAATACAAAAATTGCTATCATCAATGCAAGATTTAATCACATCATCACCGATCGCCTTGTAGAAGGTGCAAGAGATGCTTTTTTAAGACATGGTGGCAAAGAAGAAAATCTTAGCCTTATACTTGTTCCAGGCGCTTTTGAACTTCCTTTTGCTTTAAAAAAAGCTATAGAAAGTAAAAAATTTGATGCGATTTGTTGTGTGGGTGCGGTCATTCGTGGCTCAACTCCGCATTTTGATTATGTTTCGGCAGAAACCACTAAGGGCATTGCCAATGTAAGTTTAAACCACAATATCCCTGTAAGCTTTGGAGTTTTAACAACTGATACTATAGAACAAGCCATAGAAAGAGCAGGAAGCAAAGCAGGAAATAAAGGCTTTGAAGCAATGACAACTGTTATTGAAATGCTAAATTTAAGCAAGGAATTTTAATGGCAACGCGTCACCAAGTAAGACAAAGTGTGATTTCTTTGCTTTATGCCCTAGAAATGAATGAAAAAAATGAAAATTTTATTGATGAATTTCTCAATGAAAAAAAAATCCGCAACGAGCAAAAAAATTTCACACTGAGTTTATACGAAGGAATTATAAAAAATCTTGATGATATAGATAAGAATTTAAACCCCTACCTTAACGAAAATGAAATTGAAAAATTAGGACATATCGAAAGAGCCATACTGCGACTTGGTGCCTATGAATTGCTTTTTACAGACACGCCTAATGCCATAGTGATTAATGAAGCTATAGAACTTGCTAAAGAACTTGCTAATGATAATTCTCCAAAATTTATCAATGGGGTTTTAGATACTCTTGTTAAGGCAAAACAATGAAACTCTGCGTAGCTCTTGATCTTGCCACCAAAGAAGAGTGCTTAAGGCTTGCTAAAGAATTAAAAGGTTTAGATCTTTGGCTAAAAGTGGGTTTAAGAGCCTATTTAAGAGATGGCTTTAAATTCATAGAAGAACTTAAAAAAATCGATGAATATAAAATTTTTCTCGATCTTAAAATTCATGATATTCCTAATACCATGGCAGATGCTTGCGAGGAAATTTCAAAACTTGGCGTTGATATGATTAATATCCATGCAAGTGCTGGAAAAGTCGCTATGCAAGAAGTGATGTCTAGACTCAATCGCTTCAATAAAAGACCCTTGGTGTTAGCAGTTTCAGCACTTACTAGCTTTGATGAAGAAAATTTTTACAGCATTTATAAGCAAAACATCGATGAAGCTGTGATTCATTTTTCAAAAATGTCTTATCAAAATGGACTTGATGGTATGGTATGTTCGGTTTTTGAAAGTAAAAAAATTAAAGAACATACAAATTCAAATTTCTTAACCCTCACTCCTGGAATTCGTCCTTTTGGGGAAGCAAGTGATGATCAAAAACGCGTTGCTAATCTTACAATGGCTAGAGAAAATTTAAGTGATTATATCGTTGTGGGAAGACCTATATATAAAAATGAAAATCCTAGAGCTGTATGTGAAAAAATTTTAGACAAAATACACAGAAAAAATATAAGCGAAAATGATATAGAGCAAAATTATGAAGCAATGCAGCAAAAAGAATGGGATATGTGCAATCATTTTGAAGAATGGATCAAAACTCAGCCTGATAAAGAACAAGCTTTGAAAGAATTTTATACTAAGTGCGGGATAAAATATTGAATTATCAGCAATTAGAATGTGATTATTTTAATCTTTATAATCAATTTATTAGCGTAGATTTTCAAATTTCATTATTTGAAAAAAATCATAAAAGCTTGATTAAAGATTTTATATTTTTTTATCATCAAATTTTAAAACAAAAAGACTTAAATTTTTTACTCGGAGTGAGAAACAAAATTGCTCTTAAAGTTCATAATTATATGCAAGAATACTCCACTTCTCCAAAAGATTTGAGTCTTATTTGCTTAAGAGAACACAAACATATTGAATTTTTTCAGAGATTTTATAAAGCCTTGGCTTATTTTGTAGCCTTTAGAAAAAAACTTGATGAAGAGCAAAAAATTAAAAATTTGATTTCAAATATCAATGACTGTTTTGGCTGTCATTTTATCAATTCTGACTTTAACAATTTACAAAATTTTCAAAAAAATGATTTCTTTACACTGCCTGAAAAATGTCTTCAATATTTTCATCTTGCTATGATTCATCTTTGTTTTATGGTTTTAAATCCTTTAAATTTTAAGGATTCTAATCGACACCTTGATAAAGCAATTAACTATCTTATCGATGGAGCTTTTGAAATTTATGAGCTCATCTTTAAAGAATATTTTCTATTATTTCCAAAGGATGAAGAGCTTAAAGATGAACTTAAAAAAATAAAAAATTTAGAATTTAAAATTCTAATGCAAGAAGTTTCAAGAGTTAAACTACTCAATCATTATAAAGAATTTTGTGAAGAAATATTTTACAATATAGAGCTTGAAAAAATCATATAAAATTAATCCTATATTAACATTGTTATAGTTTAATAATAAAAATTTTTAATAAGGAAAAATTATGATTGTAACGCCTGAGAAACTTTATAAACAAAGAAGAGATTTTTTTAAACTTGGAGCAGGAGCTTTAATCGGCTCTTCTTTAATTGTTTCCAAACTTTCTGCTTTAAATTTTATAAATGATACAAATGCAAATAAACTTGAAATTAGCAATGAAGAACTTGCAACAAACTATATCAATTTTTATGAATTTTCAACGGATAAAAGAAAGGCAGTATCTTTAGCGCAAAATTTTAATACTCAAAATTGGAAAATCGATATAAGCGGGGAAATAGAAAAGCCTTTCACTCTTAGCATGGAGGATATTTTAAAATTTCCTTTAGAAGAAAGAATTTATCGTTTTCGCTGTGTTGAAACTTGGTCTATGGTAGTGCCTTGGGTAGGTTTTGAACTACGCCGTTTAATCGATATGGCAAAACCAACTAGCGAGGCAAAATTCATTAAATTTACCACTCTTTTGGATAAAAACCAATTCCCCGATCAAGATGCTTTGTTTCCAACTGTTGAGTATCCTTATGTGGAAGGCTTACGTATGGATGAGGCTATGCATCCACTCACTCTACTTGCAGTGGGTATGTATAAAAAGGCTTTAAAACCACAAAATGGAGCACCAATCCGCCTTGTTGTACCTTGGAAATATGGATTTAAAAGTATTAAATCCATAGTTAAAATCGAATTTGTAAAAGAGCAGCCTATTGGCACTTGGGAAAAATATGCTCCAAATGAATATGGCTTTTATGCCAATGTCAACCCTAATGTATCCCATCCTAGATGGTCGCAAGCTAACGAAAGGGCTTTAGGAGACTTTTTTACCAAACCTACTTTAATGTTTAATGGCTATGAAAAAGAAGTAGCAAGTCTTTATGCGGGCATGGATTTAAAGGCAAATTATTAATGCGCACTAAATACTTTAAATTTCTTGCCTATTTTGCTTTTTTAGCAAGCTTGATTTATGGCTTTTATCATATATTAAAAGCCTTTGATTTTGTCAAAGAGGCTTATATTTATACAGGAGTTTTTGCTTTATTTTTTTTAAATTTAAGCCTTTTGTTTTCTTTATGCAAATTTAAAAAAACCAAAAGCTATCCTAAGCTACTAGGAATATTTGCTGCATTTTGGGCATTTTTACATTTTTTAAATTATTTTATCTTTGATAGAAATGCAAATTTTTTAAGACTTTTTGATGATATCTCTCATCGTTTATTGGAAGCGAGTGGTTTTTTTGCTTTTATCATCATCTTTTTTATGTTTTTAAGCTCTTTTAGATTTTTTAAAAGAATTGAAAAGATAAGAAAGTTAGGTTATGTATGCTTGGTTTTAGCAAGTTATCATTATTTTTTAAGCCCTAAAGTTCCTATGTTTTGGGAATGGAGTGCTTTGATGCTTAGCCTTGTTTATTTTATGATACGCTATTTAAAATTTTTCAAATTTAAAAAAGCTTAAAAACCGACAATTTTGCTTTTATCAAAACTAGAATTTAATTCTTTTTGTATACTCTCTATAAAATCTTGCATTTTAAATACTCCATCTTCAGTCACAGCTACCTTCAAAGCAGTATTTTTAACAACCATTAAAATTTGCGCTCCACTTAATTCGTAATTTGCTAAAAGATTAACATCAAATGCTTTTTCAAAGGATGCTTTTCTAGGTAAAAATTTCTCCCACATTTTAAGCCTATCTTTAAAATCAGGCTTTTTAAATTCAATCTTATAATCAAATCTTCTCGAAAAAGCACTGTCTAAACTTTCTAAAAAGTTAGTTGTAGCAATGATAACACCATTAAAACGCTCAATTTGCTCTAAAAAAATATTTTGCATTTGATTATGCATCTTATCACTTCCGCTACTGCTTTCAACCCTTGTGCTTAAAAACTGATCAGCTTCATTTAAAAGCAATATAGGACTTTGTTTGCAAGTTTGAACTATGTTTTTGTAAGTATCAAAAATTTTCCTTACATTTTGTTCGCTCTCACCCACCCATTTACTTAAAATTTTAGAACAATCAAAGCTAAGCACTGTTTTTTTCATCGATTTTGCCATAGCTAGGGCTGACATCGTTTTCCCCGTTCCAGCAGGTCCATAAAAAATAATCTTTGCTTCTATATTTTTATTGCTCTTTATCCCCCAAGAATTTAGCCTTTCAAGTACTTTTTTATCTTGTTGTTTTAAGATATTTTCCAAAAGCTCTTTAGTATTTTGAGGCATGATAATATCATTTATATCTATACTTGGCTCTATAAGCTCAAAAATATCTTGCTCTTTTAAAACATTTTCGATTTTAATTTTTTTATTTTGTTTTGGCTCGAAATTTATAATTCTTTGTAAAATTTCATCTGTAATAAAAAAACTCTTAGAAATATCACCAAAGGCATTTAAGTATTCATCATATTCTATTAAATTAAGAAGAGGAGCATTTTCTTGCAATAAACTTTTATTTTTATGCTTTTCTAAATCATTTTCACTGACTAAAGAAAGTAAAGAATTCATCTCTCTAGATACTGAGTTTTCATTGCTTAGTGTATATTCTTCTTTAAGAAGAGCTAGAAAAATAATCTGCTCTTTATACTCAAGACTATACTCTTTAAAAATATCTGCTAAAATATTATAAAATTTACTTTTCTTAAGTCTTTCTTTAATATGTTTTTCATAAAGCTTGATTTGTGCTTTAAGTTCGTCACTATATGTGCTTGAACGTATAAAACTCAATCTCTCATACAGTTCAACTCGCATAAATTCATCTTTTAAATATTCTAAATACTCTCCATAAGCTTCTTTTTTATCCAAATTTAAACGAGGCTTGGCTTCTAAAAATTCTAAAAAATACTCACTTAAACTCAACTCGCTTTGCAATAAACTAAGAATTAAATTTTGGCTTTTATTGCTTTCTATATTTTTAAAAAAGCCAGAATTTTGATTTACAAAACCTCTTTCAATAAGCCTTTTTAAATCCTCTAAAGTATCTAAATACGAATATTTTTCACTACCAAAAATTCCTGTCAATAAAGTAAAAGCATTGATAGAAGATATGGAAATGACATAATTTTTACAAAGTTCTCTCAAAATCAAAGCTTCATTCTTTGAACACTTTAATTCTTTATAAATTTGACTTTCTTCTATATTTTTAAGACTTAAAAATTCCTTTAGCCTGACCATTTTATTTTCTAAATTCCTTTATCTCATTCTCGTTAAAATCAACACAAATATTTTCATTCAAATAATGATTTTCATAAGGAAGATAGCACAATCTTAAACCCAAATTTGTAATTAAAAAGTTATTATTAAAAAAAACTTGCTCCATATCATCAAAACATTCATCGCAAACAAGATTCAGTTTTTGATGCAAGAGTTCTTTAAATTTCAAATTATCCACATCATAAAGCTCATTTAAACTTAAAAAAACTTTTTTATCCATATCGAAAACAAAATTATTAAGCTCTAAAATTGCGCGATTATCCTCTTCATAAAAATAATACCATTCTTCAAAACTAAGCTTTCCATCTTTTAGTACGATAGGCTTTTGGCGAATTTGTTCAAAACTAACAATGTCGTTATACATAGGACGAAATTGTCTGATCTCATCTTGATGGGCTAAAAAATCAAGACTGCGTTTGATTCTTATATTGTTTTGCTCTTTGATAAGTTCAAGAGTTGTTGTTCCTAGTTTATTTCCTTGAATTTTTTTATTATCAAATACCAGTTCTTTAGAAGAAGAAATTTTATATTTTTTTTCTCCATCCTCCCATGAATTTGCTGTTTGAAACAAAGCTATCTCGATATTTGTATCAAGATCGCTCAGTATTAAAAAACTAGAACTAGTTTGATTAACATCCCTATCAAAAATGGGTACAAAAGGAGCATTATCATAAACTATAGCAAAAACCTGCTTATCTTTTAAGTCATAAAAATAAATTTCACCCTTATAAATTTGCGCACAAACCAAACTCACAAAAAAGCATAACAACAGCCCTATTTTCAAATTTTATCCTTAAAATTCATTAAAACAATTTTTATACGCGAAATTCTATCAACAAAACTGATTTTATTATCACAAATTTCATAGAAAATTTCATAATTTGCGCTGTTTAAATTCTGATTGAATCCGCATTGAGTTTTTTGCATATTCTTACCATTCCACAAAGGCTTTGCTTCCAAAATATCTTTTAATATATCTTCATAATAGGCATTTTTAAAAAATTTTTGATTAAATACCATTTTGCTATAGCACACCGAATTTAAACAAATATCCTCTCTGATTTTAAGTTTAAAAAAAGCTTGTCCAAGTTTATAAACTTCTAAATTTAAAGCCTTATTTTCTTTTTTTAAAAAGCCAAAATCGTTGATTTTAATAGTTGGTGTGCTAAATACAACCTTCATTTTTTGGCTAGAATAATCTTGATTTTTTAAAGCACAAGCACTAAAAAACAAAATTAAAAAAAAGATAAAAATTTTTCTCAACACTCTTAACCTATTTTAAATTTTTAAAACTAAGATTTAATTCTAAATTAAGCTCTTTAACCATTTTCATCACAGCTTGCAAATCATCAATTTGCTTTGCAACTACACGAATTTCATCTCCTCGTATAGAAGAGCTTACTTTTAGCTTACTATCTTTAATAGCCTTATTGATTTTCTTAGCATTTTCACTATCAATGCTATCATTGGCTTTTAAATTTAAACGAAACATCGCTCCACTTTCGCGCGAAAGCTCTTTAATAGCACTTGAATTAATACCTCTTTTGATAAGTTTTGAAATCACAATATCTTTTAGAACATCAAGCTTTGCCTCACTTGAAGAATGAAGTTTAAAAACACCATCTTTCTCGCTAAATTCAATTTCACACTTAATACCTTTTAAATCATAGCGAGAATCAAGCTCTTTTTTTGCTTGCTCAAAAGCATTTTTAAGCTCTTGTTTATCCAAAGCCGCTGAAATATCAAAACTATGTTCACTTGCCATTTTCTATCCATTCTTTTAAATTATCATAAACCATAGACATCAATTTTTCCACCGCTTCTTTGCTTGCCCAAGCCACATGTGGAGTAATGATGAGATTTTCTTTATTTTTGATATTTAAGAGAGGATGATTTTTTATCATAGGTTCACTCTCTAAAACATCAAGTCCTACGCGTATATTTTTTTCATCCATTATTTTTGCCAAATCATTCTCATTAATGATTCCGCCCCTGCCTACATTGACCAAAATCGCATTATCTTTTAAAAGTTTTAACTTCTCATAAGTAAGCAAATTTTTCGTTTTTTCATTTAAAGGAGCGTGAATGCTAACAATATCGCAAGTTCTTAAAAGCTCTTCCAAATTTAAGCATTCAAATTCGGCATTTTGATTGAGTCCGCTTGTTGAATAATAACAAATTTTAGCCCCAAAAGCACTAGAAATTTTAGCCACTTCTTTACCTATACTGCCCAGTCCTATAATACCGTGCTTTTTTCCTTCCATTGAATTTAAAATTCTACCAAAATCTGTAAAGATAGGGCTATCGCACCATTTGCCCTCTTTGCTCCATTTATCATAGTAAGGAATATGATTTAAAAAAGCAAAAATAAATGCAAAAGTATGCTGAACTACGCTCATAGTAGAATATCCAGCAGCATTTTTAACGATAATGCCCTTTTCTTTAGCATATTCAACATCGATATTATTTACACCCGTAGCTGTTTCTAAAATAAGCTTTAAATTAGGGCAAGCATCCATAACTTCTTTATCAATAACAACTTTATTTGTCATAACCACATCCGTATCTTTTAAACGCTCTATGGTTTCTTTTCTATCTGTTAAAGCATAACTTTGAAATTCTCCAAAATTCTTAAAAATACTTAAATCATAATCCCCTAAAGTTGCCGCATCTAAACAAACAATTTTCATTTCTAATCCTTTATAATATGTCCTACAAATTTAGAATAATTATCAAGCACAAGTCCTCCTTTTCTAAATCCTAAGCCACACCCTTCATAAGCAAAGAAAACACCTGCTTGATAGTATTCGTTTTCACATGAATTAAACTCTACATATTCTTGATAAATAGCCTTATTATTCCCATAAGGACCTACATTCTCATGTAAAATTTTACCTTCTTTGATTATACTAATATTTGCCCCTTCTCTACCAAAAACAGGTTTTTTCACATAATCTTTTCCCTCTAAAGGAACATCTCGTGTTTCTAAAAGTAATGGATGATTTGGGAAAAGTTCCCATAAAATTTTTAAAATTCCCTTAGATTGAAATAAAAGCGTATAAGCAGGATTTAAAATAATAGCTTTTTGATTTCTCATGATTTGCGTTAAAAGCATGGCTAGTTCGCCCTCTTCTATGGCTATATCTTCCCAAGGAACGAGCTTAAACCAATATTCATAATTTACACCCTCTTTAAAAATTCCCTCTTCGCTAAATTCTACCTCATCTACAAAAGAAAAATCTGTTTCAAATCCTGCTTCATTTGCAATATGAGCAAGTAATTTTGTAGTGATTTCTTCCTCTTTACTTCCTGCCACACTTGAAAAAAGAATTTTCCATCCTTGATAATACTCTTCAAAGCCTTGAGTATCCTCTTCAAGGGTAATCAATCTTTTAAAATTATCCATCAAGCTTTCATACATGCTATTAAATTGCTTACTTTCATCCATGCCATTTTGCTTTAAAATCGCCCATTGTAAAATCGCACTTTCAAAAAGAGCAGTGGGGGTATCTGCATTAAATTCTATAAGCTTTATAGGCTTGCCATCAAGTCCACCCGCTAAATCAAAACGGCCATATAAATGCCAATGAACCTCATTTTCCCAACTCATTTTAATAGCATCAACAAGATTAAAAGGGATTCCAAGCTCATCAAAACGATTATTATCTATAACATTTTGTGCTGCAGCTACAAACATATCATAAAGCTCATTGACTGCCTCATAATAAGCATTGGCTTCATTTTCACTTACACATACTAATTTATCACTTATATAATCACTTCCATCTTCATCTGTATGCCAAGAAAAACCTATATTTTCTAAATAATCTTTTTGAAGTTTGTCTACTTGTAGTAATTGCATTATTTATCCTTAAGAGCCAAAAGAAGAACTAGAACTTGTGGCTTTAGAGCCTCCACCAAAAAAACCTGATTTTGAAGCACTTGAGGCAGAGCCTGCTGTGCCTGCCTTGTTAAAACTATTAACACTTCTTTGATAAGCACTTTGATTTGAAAAAGCGCCTCGTTGTTGATTGGCAAAATTTTGATTATTAAAGAGCTTAGAGCCTATCCAGCTACCCAAAATTGCACCCGCAGCACTTGCAAGCAAGGTCTCTCCTAAGCTTAATCCTCCACTGCTGATTTGACCGCCCTCTTTAGTCAAATTTGAAGTTCCATTATCAATCTTAGCTGCTTCTTCTTTGATGAGCGCATCCATTTCCTCTTTGCTTAGCACTCTTTCCGTGCCATTGATATCTTTTAAAACAACTCTAGTTTCATCACTTGGAAATTGATCTTTGATTTTATATTGACCTGGGGCGATTTCTTCAATGATAACAAAGGCTCCTTGAGTGTTTGCTACTTGATTTAAAGTATCACTATTATCATTGCTACTTCCACATCCTACCAAAGCTCCACCTGCAACAGCTGCAAGGCCGCTTATCATACCGATTTGAATAATTTTTTTAATTTTTTTCATAGTCTTGATCCTCAAATGAGATTTAGAATTTATTTTTTGATAAAATTCTAACAAAAAATAATCAATTAAATCTTACAAAAATGAAAATATTTTAAAGAAATAAAATGCAATCTTAATATATATAAAATAAAACTAGGATTTTAAAAAAGGTAATTTTGCAAAGAAATCTTAAATTAAGAAAAAAGCCCTTTCGGGCTTTGGGTTAAAGTCTTGACTCGTAGCGTCTAAGCATATAAAGTCTTTTAAGCATTTTTTTGCGAGCTGAAATTTTTTGTTTTTTACGAATTTCAGTCATAGGCTCAAAAAATCTTCTCGCTCTTACTTCAGTAACAACTAGATTTCTATCTACTTGTTTTTTGAACTTACGATACGCTTCGTCAAAAGACTCGTTAGGATGTACCTTAATTCCTGGCACTATCCTCACCACCTTTCTGTGTAAATTTTTGTTGTGAATTATGATTATAGAATATTTCTTATTAATCCAAACTTAGAAAGCATTTAAAAATTGTTTTAGTTTTTTGGGCTATAATCGTAATTACTAATTTTTTACGAGGTTTTTCATGGAAAATCACATCACCAACTATACTAAAAAGCGTTATTTTGTATATCTAATTGCAACAATTGTAATATTTTGTTTACCTTTTATTACAATTAATGGCAACCATTTCTTTTTATTGAGCTTTGATCATTCTAAGTTGAATCTATTTTTTATTTCATTTTCAACTCAAGAATTATATCTTATGCCTTTTTTGCTTATTTTTCTTTTTTTATTTATATTTTTTATAACCACTTTAGGAGGAAGAGTTTGGTGTGCTTGGAGCTGTCCTCAAACTATTTTTAGAGTGATTTATAGAGATATTATCCAGACTAAACTTTTAAAAATTCGTAAAAATATTAACAATAAACAAAAAGAATATGAAGGATATTATTTTAAAAAAATCATAGGGGTGATTTTATTTTATTTCATATCTTTAGTCGCTGTAAGTAATTTGCTTTGGTATTTTGTTCCGCCTGAAGATTTTTTTGCTTATATACAAAATCCAGGAGAACACTTACTTTTATTGGGTGTTTTATTTTGCGCAAGTTTGTTTTTAACTTTAGATATTACCTATTTAGCAGAAAAATTTTGTATTTATGTATGTCCTTACGCAAGAGTTCAATCTGTAATGTTTGACCGCGATACCATGCAAGTTATTTATGATGAAAAACGCGGGGGAGTGATTTATGATGGACATACCAAACTTTACAAAAAACCGCCTGAGGGTGAATGTATAGGTTGTGAAGCCTGTGTAAGCATTTGTCCTACTCATATAGATATACGCAAGGGTATGCAACTTGAATGTATCAATTGTTTAGAATGTGCTGATGCCTGTTCTAAAGTGCAAAGCAAATTTAATAGACCAAGTTTGATTAATTGGACCAGTGTAAAGGCCATAGAAACACGTAAAAAAGTAAATTATCTCCGCTTTAGAACCATTGCTTATTTTATTGTTCTTGTGATTGCTTTAATTGCTTTAATGATTATGGGTAGTAAAAAAGAAGATATGCTTTTAAATATCAATCGTAGCAGTGAACTTTATCAAATTTCGCATACTAATAATGGTTTAGAAATTTCAAATGCTTATACTTTTTTGTTTCAAAATACTGATTCTAAAGCTCATGAATATTATTTTGAAGCTAGCCTAGAAGGCATTGATAATGGCATAGAAATCATTCGTCCAAGTAAAGCTTTTACATTAAAAGCAGGAGAGCAAGCTAAGAAAATTGTTGTAATAAAAGCTACTAAAAAGCTAGCAGATAATGATCAAAAAGATGTGATTTTTCCACTTCACATCAAGGCCTATGCCAAAGATAATGATGAGATTGTCATTTTTAGAGAAAGTATTTTTGTTTATCCTAAAAGCACAATTTTAAAGGGGTATAATGAATCCAAATAAAACACCTTCTAAAAAAGTTTTAGCAAGAAGAGAAAAGATTAAAAATGTTGCTTTTGATCTATTTTTAACCAAGGGCTTTCAAGAAACCAGTTTAAGCGATATTATCAAACTATCGGGCGGTTCGTATTCTAATATTTATGATAGTTTTAATAGTAAAGAAGGTTTATTTTTTGAAATTTTAGATGATGTTTGCAAAAAACATTTTGACCTAATAGCCTCTCAAACTCAAACTATTAAAGATAAAAATTTAAAAGAATTTTTAACCTCTTTTGGACTTACTTTTGTTGATATTTTCAATCAAGTCCAAACCGTCGCCTTTGGCAAAATTATTTTCTCTCAAGTTTATGATAAACATAAGCATGTTGAAAATTGGATTGAAAACAATCAGAAAATTTTCTCCTATAACATACTTATAGAACTTTTTAAAAAGCAAGATAGTAGCTATATTTCAAATAATGCCCAAAAACTTGCCATGCTTTTTTGCGCCATGTTAAGAGAACCTTATCATAGTTTAAATGTTTTAGCCGATACTCCTTTAATGAACAAACAAGAACAAAAAGAACATGTGGAATTTATTGTCAATATATTTTTAAAAGGAATTGAAAATAAAACCTCAATTTAATTAAGTAAATATAAAAATTATTAACCAAATTTGAGCTATAATATGTCTTAAAAATTGTGTAATAAATATTACAATATATTTAAATTAAAAATTTTAAGGCAAAAATCATGAATTTGTTTCAAAAAAATACCCTTTTACTCTTAAGTGCTTTATTTTTATTTTCTGCTTGTAGCAAAGAAGAAGCACCTCAAAAACAAACACCCCCTCAATCCGTTAGTACAATGAACGCTAAAGCCGAAAATTTACCGCTTAACTTTACTTATCCTGCAAAACTTGTTAGTGATTATGATGTTATCATCAAACCTCAAGTAAGCGGTGTTATCGTGGAGAAACTTTTCAAAGCGGGCGATTTAATTAAAAAAGGACAAACACTTTTCATTATCGAACAAGATAAATTTAAAGCAAGTGTAAATTCAGCTTATGGAAAAGCTTTAATGGCTAGAGCAAATTTTGACAATGCCAGCAAAGATTATAACCGTTCAAAAACTCTTTATAATAAAGGAGCAATCTCTCAAAAAGAATATGATAGCGCCTTAGCAAATTTTAACAACACAAAAGCAAATCTCACCAGTGCTAGAGCAGACTTAGAAAATGCACGCATTGATTTAGCTTATACTGAAATTAAAGCTCCTTTTGATGGTATTGTAGGAGATGCTTTGATTAATATAGGAGATTATGTTAGCTCCTCTTCAACTGAACTCGTAAGAATTACAAACCTCAATCCAATCTATGCTGATTTTTACATTTCAGATACGGATAAACTCAATATCGTTCGCAATACTCAAGATGGAAAATGGGATTTAAGCAATATCTATGCAGATTTAAATCTTAATGGAGAAGTAGTTAAAGGCAAGCTTTATTTTATAGATTCAGTCATTGATGCAAATAGCGGGACAGTAAAAGCTAAAGCAATTTTTGACAATAATGACTCTACTCTTTTACCAGGTGCTTTTGCAACGATTACTTCAAATGGTTTTATTCAAAAGAATGGATTTAAAATTCCTCAAATTGCAATCAAGCAAGACCAAAATGAGGTTTATGTTTTTCTCTTAAAAGAAGGCAAGGTTGCTAAAGCTCCTGTGCATATAAGCTATCAAGATAATGAATATGCTATTATTGATAAAGGACTACAAAATGGAGATAAAATCATTTTGGATAACTTTAAAAAAATTAGACTAGGTAGCGAAGTTAAAGAAGTTGGAGCACAATAATGTTTTCTAAATTTTTTATCGAAAGACCTGTTTTTGCTTCCGTTGTAGCCATTATCATCTCTTTGGCTGGAGCTATCGGACTTGTAAATTTACCTATAGAGCAGTATCCATCTTTAACCCCTCCTACGGTTAAAGTAAGTGCAACCTACACGGGTGCAGATGCTCAAACCATTGCCACAACAGTTGCAAACCCTATTGAAGATGCCATCAATGGTGCTGATAATATGATATATATGGATTCAACCTCAAGTTCCTCAGGAACCATGAATTTAACCGTGTATTTTAATATCGGCACAGATCCTGATCAAGCAACTATAGATGTTAATAATAGAATTTCAGCCGCAACCGCAAAAATGCCTGATGAAGTAAAAAAACTAGGAGTTACAGTTAGAAAAACTTCTTCTACAACACTTGCTGCTATTTCTATGTATTCAAGCAATGGTTCAATGAGTGCAGTAGATGTATATAATTATATCACCTTAAATATTTTAGATGAATTAAAAAGAGTTCCAGGTGTTGGAGACGCTAATGCTATAGGAAATCGTAATTATTCTTTAAGAATTTGGCTAAAACCTGACTTATTAAACAAATTTGGTGCAACAGCTACCGATGTTATCGCAGCCGTCAATGATCAAAATGCTCAATACGCCACAGGTAAAATCGGTGAAGAACCTGTAACTCAAAAATCACCCTATGTTTATTCTATCACCATGCAAGGAAGATTGCAAAGCCCGAGTGAATTTGAAAATATTATCTTAAGAACCAATGAAGACGGTTCTTTTTTAAGATTAAAAGATGTAGCAGATGTTGAGATAGGCTCTCAACAATATAAATCTCAAGGGCGATTAAATGGAAATGATGCAGTTCCAATTATGATCAATCTTCAATCAGGAGCAAATGCACTCAATACAGCAAAACTTGTAGAAGCTAAAATGCAAGAACTATCAAAGAGCTTTCCTGAGGGTTTAGAATATAAGATTCCTTATGATACGACTAAATTTGTTATCGAGTCTATTAAAGAAGTTATAAAAACCTTTGTTGAAGCGTTGATTTTGGTTATTATTGTTATGTATATGTTCTTAAAGAACTTCCGCTCGACACTCATACCTATGATCGCTGTTCCTGTTTCATTGCTAGGAACTTTTGCAGGACTTTATTTGTTAGGATTTAGTATAAATCTTTTGACATTATTTGCCCTAATACTAGCCATAGGTATAGTCGTAGATGATGCTATTATTGTGGTTGAAAATATAGATAGGATTTTACACGAAGATGAAAAGATCAGCGTTAAAGATGCTGCCATCCAAGCAATGCAAGAAGTAAGTTCACCTGTAATTTCAATTGTTCTTGTGCTTTGTGCTGTTTTTATACCTGTGTCTTTTATTTCAGGCTTTGTGGGAGAAATTCAAAAACAATTTGCGCTCACTTTGGCTATATCTGTAACCATATCAGGTTTTGTAGCTCTTACTTTAACACCTTCTTTATGTGCACTCTTTTTAAGACGCAATGAAAGCAAGCCTTTTTATATCGTTCAAAAATTTAATGATTTCTTTGACTGGAGCACTTCTATATTTAGTGCAGGCGTTGCTTATATGCTTAAAAGAACCATTCGTTTTGTTTTGATTTTCTGTATCATGCTCGGAGCAATTTTTTATCTTTATAAACAAGTTCCTGGCTCTTTGGTTCCTGAAGAAGATCAAGGTTTAATGATAGGTATTGTAAACCTTCCTTCGGCTTCAGCTCTACATAGAACGATCTCGGAAGTTGACTCTATGAGTCAAGAAATTCTAAAAACCAATGGCGTAAAAGATGCTATGGCTATGATAGGTTTTGATTTATTTACAAGCTCACTTAAAGAAAATGCCGCTGCAATGTTTATAGGGCTTGAAGATTGGAAAGATAGAAATGTAAGCGCTGATGAAATCATCATGGAGCTTAATAAAAAATTTGCCCCTGATCGCAATGCTGCAAGTGTATTTAGAGGATTGCCTCCTATACCTGGGCTAAGTATCACGGGTGGTTTTGAAATGTATGTGCAAAATAAAAGCGGAAAAAGCTACGATCAAATTCAAGAAGATGTAAATAAACTTGTAGCAGCAGCCAATCAAAGAGAGGAATTATATGGGGTTCGAACTACTCTTGATACGAGCTTTCCTCAATATAAACTCATCATTGATAGAGATAAACTAAAGCATTTTAATTTAAATATGCAAGATGTTTTCAGTACAATGAATGCAACCATTGGAACATATTATGTTAATGATTTTACTATGCTTGGTAAAAATTTTCAAGTCAATATTCGCGCAAAAGGAGATTTTATAAATACCCAAAATGCATTGAAAAATATTTTTGTGCGCTCAAATGATGGAAAAATGATACCACTTGACTCTTTCTTAACTCTACAAAGAAGTTCAGGGCCAGATGATGTAAAACGTTTTAATATTTTCCCAGCAGCACAAATACAAGGACAACCTGCTCCAGGATACACTTCAGGACAAGCCATAGAAGCGATTTCCCAAGTAGCACAAGAAACTTTAAGTGATGATTACTCTATAGCTTGGAGTGGTTCAGCCTATCAAGAAGTTTCAAGCAAGGGAACAGGGAGCTATGCCTTTGCTTTGGGTATGGTGTTTGTATTCTTAATCCTAGCAGCACAATATGAAAGATGGCTTATACCTTTAGCTGTTGTTACAGCTGTACCTTTTGCCGTTTTTGGTTCGTTTTTACTTGTATACTTAAGAGGATTTACTAATGATATATATTTTCAAACCGGACTCTTACTTTTAATTGGACTTTCAGCTAAGAATGCTATTTTGATCGTTGAATTTGCTATGGAAGAACGCTTTAAGAAAGGTAAGAAAATATTTGATGCAGCTATCGAAGCTGCAAAACTTCGCTTTAGGCCGATAGTTATGACTTCTTTAGCTTTTACTTTTGGGGTTTTACCAATGATTTTTGCAACTGGAGCAGGAAGTGCTTCAAGACATTCTTTAGGGACAGGGCTTATTGGTGGAATGATAGCTGCTTCTACTTTAGCTATATTCTTTGTACCTTTATTTTTCTATCTTTTAGAAAATTTCAACGAATGGCTAGATAAGAAAAGGGGTAAAGTTCATGAATAAAATAATTTCAATAAGTGTTATAGCAAGCTTAAGCCTTTTTATTTCAGCTTGTTCTTTAAGTCCAAATTTAAATATCCCAGAAGCAAATTATAGTCTTGATAATAAACTGGGCGCCCTATCTTGGGAAAAAGAAAACAATCATACTCTTTCTAAAGAATGGTGGAAAGAATTTGATGATGAGAAATTAAATCACGTAGTTGATTTAGCTCTTCAGAACAATAATGATTTAAAACTTGCTTTTATTCATATGGAACAAGCTGCTGCCCAATTAGGCATAGATTTTAGTGATTTATTACCAAAATTAGATGGTAGCGCTAGTGCAAATCGTGCAAAAACACCTACAAATGCTCCAAACAACCGCACTGGGGGAGTAAGCTATGGCAATGATTTTAAAATGGGACTGGATTTAAGCTATGAAATTGATCTTTGGGGAAGATACCGCGATACTTATCGCGCTTCAAGATCAGGCTTTAAAGCCAGTCAGTATGATTATGAAGCTGCGAGACTTTCTATAGTTTCAAGCGTGGTTCAGACTTATTTTAATTTTGTAAATGCAAATGAAAATGAAAAAGCTTTAAAAGATGCTTATGAATCTGCACAAGAAATTTATCAAATTAATTATGAAAAATTTCAAGTAGGAGCAGTAGGAGAATACGAAATCGCGCAATCAAGAGCAAATTTAGAAAGTACTGCTTTACAATACAATGAAGCAAAATTAAATAAAGAAAACTATCTTAAAGCTTTAAAAATTCTAACTTCAAATGATTTAAACGATATTCTTTATCAAGATCAAGCTTATCAGGTTTTTAAACTCAAAGATTTTGATATACCGAGCGGAATTTCAAGCACTATACTCTTGCAGCGTCCTGATATTGGATCTTCTTTAGAAAAACTTACTCAACAAAATTATCTAGTAGGAGTAGCTCGCACAGCTTTCTTGCCTAATCTTTCTTTAACAGGCTTATTAGGATTTGAAAGCGGGGATTTAAATACACTTGTGGAAGCGGGCTCTAGGACTTGGAGTATAGGTGGGAATTTCGTAATGCCAATTTTCCACTGGGGAGAAATTTATCAAAATGTGAATTTAGCAAAACTCAACAAAGATGAAGCTTTTGTAAATTATCAAAATACCTTAGTTGCAGCTTTTGGAGAAATTCGCTATGCTTTAATTGCAAGAAAGACTATTCGCTTGCAATACAATAACGCACAAGCAAGCGAATTATCCTACAAAAGAATTTATGAAATAAGCAAAGAGCGTTATGATGTGGGCGAAATGTCTTTGCAAGACTATCTACAAGCGCGTCAAGACTGGTTAAATGCTACAGTTGCTTTTAATAATACCAAATATTCTTATGCTAATTCTATAGTCAATGTTATCAAAGCTTTTGGTGGCGGATTTGAACAAGGTGAAAATATCAGCAAAAATATAGAAGAAGAATCAAAAACTTTAGATATGTCCTTTAGAGAGTAAAACTTACTCTCTAAATTAGAGCTTATTTTTAAAAATCTCTATTTAAATCAGAATCACTAACCTCATATGCTTTATAAATAGCTGGTAATAATTTTCTCATCGCATAATCTAAATGATAAAATTGCTTATAAACTTCCTCTGCATTTAAGTCCTTAGCATTGCTAAAGTCAAATACTTCAGTATTGCCAACTTTTGAAATATTCTTATCAAAATAAGAATAAAATTCCGCCCTTTGTTTAAACAATGCGTTTAAATTTTCTACTACTTTTGTTTTATCCATAAGTCATCCTTTCTAATTATTTTGAAAGTTATAGCATTTTTTTGCTAAAAATAAAAAAATTTACACTTGATTTAATAAAAAATTGATAAAGTTATATTATATTTTCTACTTTAAGGTGGGTTAATGAATTTATTTCAAAATTTGGCTTTAAAATATTCTCATGCTATGATGGAAAAATCTCTACATAAAAGTTTCAATGTCGAACTTTTGAAAAATCCTCAAGAAAAACAAGCCAAAAAAGATAAAACTTATATGCTTTATGCTCACATACCCTTTTGTCATACCTTTTGTCCTTATTGTAGTTTTCATAAATACTATTATGATGAGGAATTGGCTAAAATTTATTTTGAAAATTTAAGAAAAGAGCTTATGCTTATAAAAGATAAAGGTTTTGATTTTAGCTCAATGTATGTAGGGGGCGGAACAACATTGATTAATGAAAATGAATTACTAAAAACTCTAGAACTTTGTAAAAAACTTTTCAATATCAAAGAAATTTCTTGCGAAAGCGATCCTAATCATATAATTCCTGAAAAACTCTCTATGTTTAAAGGTATAATCGATCGTTTAAGCTGTGGAATTCAAAGTTTTGATGATGAAATTTTAAAAAAAATAGCAAGATATAATAAATTTGGTTCTTCTAAACAATTACAAGAAAAAATTTCAAAAGCTTTGGGAATTTTGCCAATTTTTAGCCTTGATTTAATTTTTAATTTCCCCTCACAAACAGAAGAACAGCTTTTAAATGATTTAAAAATCGCTAAAAATTTAGCTCCTCAACAAATCACAACCTATCCTTTAATGAAATCCAATCTAACCAAAGACAATATAGCCAAAAGTCTTGGTGTTGAAACTAAAGATAATGAATTTAAATACTATCAAATGATACGAAATTTTTTCAAGGATTATCAGCAAAATAATGGCTGGAGTTTTTCTTTAGAAAAAAATCAACTCAATGATGAATATGTAAGCTCTCACCATGAATATTTAGGCGTTGGAAGTGGAGCTTTTAGCTTTTTAGATGGGGAGTTGCTTATCAATGCTTTTGATTTAAATGATTATGCAAAGATGATACAAGAAAAACAAAATGCCAATATAGCAAAAGCGAGTTTTACACGAAAAGAGATTATCAAATACATATTTTTAACTGAAATGTTTGCAGGGAAAATACAAATTGATAAATTCAATCAAACCCTTAATTGTGATCTTGAAAAAGAACTCTTCAAAGAACTTTTAGGACTTAAAATAAGCAATGCTATCAAAAAAGAAAATGGCGCCTTAATCACAAGTGAATTTGGACAGTATCTCTTTGTGGTCTTAATGAAGGATTTTTACACAGGAATGGATCTTGTGCGCGCGGTATTTAGAGATAGTAAGCGCTTAAAAAATAAAGATTTTATCAATATAATGAAAGAAAATATAAGTTCTATTTAATTTCTTTTTTTTGAAATTAAATAGAAATGAAAATTAAAACGGACGAATCACCATCATTAAAGCAATGATAATAAACATTAAAGTAGGAAATTCATTATAAATTCTAAAATATCTTCCGCTTTTTGTAGAAGTATCATTCGCCAAAGCTTTTAAGCAAAAATAATTATGTATATGAAAAATGATTAAAAGCGTAGCACAGGTAAGTTTTGCATGCATAAAGCCAGAACCCACCATCAAAACTTCTTTATGAGCATGTAACATTAAACTCCCACTAATAACCGTTGCTATCATCGCTGGATTTTGTATACCAAAATAAAGTCTTCTTTCTTGTATCTTTACAACATCAACAAAACCTTTATTGTTTTTATTTTCTGCATGATATACAAACAAACGAGGCAAATAAAAAAGTCCTGCCATCCAAGAAACAAATGCTAAATAATGCACCCATTTAATCCAAGAATAATACTCATTAATCCATTCTGTCATTTTTTTCCTTTTTTATAAAAATTTCTTTTATTAAGATTAAGGCAACGCTTATGTTTATCATCACATCTGCTACATTAAAAATAGCAAAATGAAACCATTTATGCCAAAAAAACATATCCACTACTCCCCCGTGTATAAAACGGTCAAGCAAATTCGAACACCCCGCCCCTAGCATCATACCAAAAGCCACTAAATGTTCTCTTAAGAATTGTTTTTGCCACAAAAGGTATATAACAAGCGCCAATATCAAGGCTAAATGTAAATATTTTAAATAATGCTCTAAAAAACTAAACATAGAAAAAGCAACTCCTGTGTTTAGAGCATAAGTTAAATCCAAATACTCACTTTGCCAACGCAAACCCGATAAAGTTAAAGATTTTACCCACTGATCAAAAGCAAAAACTGCAATAAAAACTAAAATGAAGATCAAGATAGTTTTATATCTTTTAACCATTTAATGCTTTCTTGAAAAATTCAACTACATTTTTCATTTCTTTTTCTAAAATTTTAGCATCTTTAGCTTCTAGTAAAAGTCTGATCAAATTTTCTGTTCCAGAATAGCGAAATAACACATTAATATTTTTATTTTCCAAATCTTGTTTTAATTCCTTCAAACCTTTAATTTTATCCAAATCTTTTTTTTCTGAAATTTTAAGATTGGTTAAAAGTTGAGGATAAGGTTTGATTTGTCCTAAAATAGTACTTGCGGACTTTTTCTTGCAAAGCATCAAAGCACTAAATTGCAAAGCTGCTATAAGACCATCGCCTGTTTTTGCATAATCGCTAAAAATAATATGCCCACTTTGCTCTCCGCCAAAGTTTCCACCCCTAACTTTTAATTTCTCAAGTACATATTTATCGCCTACATTACAAGTATCGAGCTCTATACCATGTCCATTTAAAAATTCTTTCAAAGCCCCATTGCTCATGATAGTAGCTACCACACTGGATTTTAATTTGCCCTGTTCTTTTAAGAAAAGAGCTAAAACTCCAAGCAGGCTATCTCCATTTGCTACTTCACCCTTTTCATCTACCACTACCAAACGATCCGCATCTCCATCAAAAGCAAAACCAACATCTGCACGCAAACGCTTTACTTCAGCGGCTAAATTTGAAGGATACAAGGCTCCACAATTTTCATTGATATTAAGCCCATTAGGTTTATCACTCATCACTATAACTTCAGCTCCCAGTTCTTTAAAAACAGTCGGAGCTACCTTATAAGCCGCTCCATGAGCTACATCTAAAACTACACGCAATGATTTTAGAGTTAAATCCTTAGGGAAGGAATTCTTAATAGAAACAATATATCTTCCTATAACATCATCAATTCTTTTAGCCTGGCCAATTTTCTCCATATCAACTTTAGAGCTTTGGATAAGCTTATCATCATAATAAATTTCTTCAATCTTTTTTTCTATATCTTCGCTAAGCTTATTCCCATGTGCATCAAAAAATTTAATCCCGTTATCATAATAAGGATTGTGTGAAGCTGAAATCATAATACCCGCATCACAACGCATATCTTCAGTTAAAAATGCAATTGCAGGTGTTGGCATAGGGCCTATTTGTATCACATTATATCCTATAGAAGTAAGACCTGAAACAATAGCATTTTCTATCATATAACCACTTCTTCTTGTATCTTTACCTACTAAAATATTATTTGTAACACTCTTATCTTTAAAATAAATTCCAGCGGCCATAGCAAGACGCATAGCTAAAAAACTATCTAAAAATTCGCCCGCTTTTCCACGAACGCCATCTGTCCCAAAAAGTTTCATCATTAAACCTTTCTCAATGAAATTCTAGAAATTATAGCAAAGCTAGGATAAAGAAATTTAAACAAACCCTAAAAAGATTTAGGGTTTGATAAGCCTTATAGTTCAGGCTTTGGAGTTTTTTCTGTAGAAACAGGGAGTTGAGGATAAACCACTGCTGGTTTAGTTCCAGTTAAAGATTTTAAGAAAGTTTCTATACTTTTTGCCTCTTTATCAGAAATTTGAATGCCAAGTTGCACACTACCCATTTCTTTAATTGCATCGGTTAATTTCCATATCGCACCATTGTGGAAATATGGAGCTGTCTCAACTACATTTCTTAAAGTTGGAGTTTTAACCATGCCATTTTCATCTCCTTTAAAATCACCCAAATTTGCAAATTTATACTTACCTGCAACCTCAAATGCTTGCATATTTCCACCTAAATTCACACCATTATGACAAGCTACACAACCTTTGTCAATGAAAAGTTTTAAACCTTTTTGCTCCTCTTTAGTTAAAGCTTTTTCATCTCCATTTAAGAAATTATCAAAGCGAGATGGAGTGATTAAAGTTCTTTCAAAATTTGCTATCGCATCAGCAATATTGTCAAAATTCACACCGCTTTTGCCATAAATTTTCTTAAATTCTTTAACATATTCAGGTAAAGAAGCGATTTTTTCTACAGCTAATTTTGCTGGAGTTGCCATTTCAGCTTCAGATTCAATAGGTCCTTTGGCCTGATCCGCTAAAGTTCCTGCACGCCCATCCCAAAATTGAGTCGTGTTTAAAACAGCATTATATACAGTTGGGGAATTTAAATGATGAGGGTTTGCAGTCCATTTATGTCCCACTGCCGCACTAATACCATCAGCTCCACCAAGTCCTAGATTGTGACAGGTATTACATGAAATAATTCCACTTTTTGAAAGGCGAGGCTCAAAATAAAGTTTTTTACCAAGCTCAACTTTATCAAGAGTAAATTCAGTAGCCTTTACTCCATTTGCTTTCAAAATCTCATCCACGCCTTTTTGATCTTTTGGTAAGGCAACTAAACCTGAATTTTTAGCCTCTTCTATAAGACTTTGAGCATTTAAACTTGAAAAAGCAACTAATGATGCAATCAATAACGATTTGACTTTCATTTACAAACTCCTTTACTTTTAGATATAAACTTAAACTAAAATAATATAGCTTTATTACTTAAATATTTATAAAAATTATTAAATAATATTAATAATTAATTAATACAAAATATATCCTATTTTTTTGATTTATTTATTTTTTTTGCATATAATGCTTCAATTATTTCTTAAGGTTAATAATGGAAAATTTAATCATTTATGCAATTGCTTATCTTTTAGGCTCTATTCCTTTTGGTTTAATTTTAGCCAAGCAATTTGCTCAAATCAATATACAAAATCAAGGCTCAAAAAGTATAGGCGCAACCAATGTATTAAGGGTTGTTAAAGAAAAAGATCCAGCTTTAGCTAAAAAACTTGCAATCGCTACTATTGTTTTAGACTTTGCAAAAGCAACTATACCCTTACTCGTACTTAAATTTTTAAATTATGATTTAAATTTACTTTGGACTGTCGCAGTTTTAACGGTATTTGGACATTGCTTTTCCATCTATCTTTTATTTGAAGGCGGCAAAGGGGTTGCAACTGGAGCGGGTGCTATGATAGTACTTTTACCTTTGGAACTCATAACAGCATTTATAGTTTGGTTTATCGTGGGTAAAATTTTTAAAATTTCATCCTTAGCGTCTTTATTGGCTTTATTAGTTTTTATAGGAAGTTCTTTTATCTTTAATTATGATATGCAAACTATAAAAACGCATGCACCTGTATTTATTATAGCTTTTATAATCATTTATAAACACTTACCCAATATCAAAAGATTGGTTTTTAAAGAAGAATGCAAAGTCATATAAATATCAAAATGCAGTTTAAATGCATTATAGGAATATTAAAATTTGAACGCAAGAAAAAACAAAAGGTTTGTATTTATCTTACAGCTAAAGCAAATGATTTTTTAGATTATGCCAAGGTATCAAAAAAAATCAAAAAATACTATAAAAAAGAACAATTTCTTACCCTAGAAGAATCTTTAGAATTTGTTTGTGCGAAATTACATAGAAAATTTCCGCAAATTTACTATATTAAAATCAAAACTTATAAACCTGAAATAATCAAAAATGCAAGAGTTGGTGTAAAATTAAAAAAATTTTATTAAATTTTGTTTAAAGATATCTAAACATTTACTTAAACTATGTTATACTTTTTTAAAAATTTCTTAATGAAGGATATAATGATGAGGATTTTAGTTATAGAGGATGAGATTAGCCTTAATAAAACTATTATAGATAATCTTAATGAATTTGGTTATCAAACTGACTCTTCAGAAAATTTCAAAGACGGTGAATATTTTATCGGTATAAGACACTACGACTTAGTACTTGCAAGCTGGAATTTGCCTGATGGCGATGGTGCAGAACTTGTCAATACAATTAAGCATAAGTCTCCAAGAACTTCTGTGATGATCATGTCTGCAAAAGCAGATAAAGATACAGAAATTAAAGCACTCAAAGCTGGAGCAGATGATTTTGTAAAAAAACCTTTAGATTTTGATATTTTATTGGCCAGAATAGAAGCAAGACTTAGACTTGGTGGTACAAATGTAATCAAAATAGAAGATTTAGTTATTGACCCTGATGAAGAGAAAATAACCTATAAAGGCCAAGATATAGAACTTAAAGGAAAGCCTTTTGAAGTTTTAACTCATTTAGCAAGACATTCAGATCAAATTGTATCTAAAGAACAACTTTTAGATGCTATTTGGGAAGAACCTGAACTTGTTACGCCTAATGTAATTGAAGTAGCGATCAATCAAATACGCCAAAAAATGGACAAACCTTTAAATATCTCTACTATAGAAACTGTTAGACGCAGAGGATATCGCTTCTGTTTTCCTAAAAAATCCTAAGCATTTTGCACCCTTTGGTGCAAAATTTTTATCTTTATATTTATTTTTTATATTTTATTTAAGTTTTGTTATTGTATAAACTAAAAATTATTTTTAAAATTTTGAAAGGTGATAATGGCTCTTTTGATTACTAAAGATTGCGTATGTTGTGATGCTTGTAGAGAAGAGTGTCCGGATGAGGCTATTTATGAACATAGTCCTATCTATGTGATTGATGCTGATCTTTGTTCAGAGTGTGTTAATGATTTTTCAGAACCTGCTTGTATAGTGGCATGTCCTTATGAATGTATCATACCTGATCCTGATAATGTTGAAAGCATAGAAGAGTTAAAATTAAAAAATCGTAATAGAGAATTTTAATGGCAAAAAAAACCGCTGTTGTAGACTTAGGATCAAATTCCATTAGAATGGTGGTTTTTGAAAAAACTTCGAGATATAGTTTTTATACTACTTGTGAATACAAACGCAAAGTTAGACTTGGAGAAAATGCTTATAACAATGGCAAAATTCTTCAAGAAGACTCTATGCAAAGGGCTGAAAATGCTCTAGCTTTTTTTAAACAATGTGCGCTCAAACACAAATGTAAAAAAATATTCATTATAGGTACTTCAGCTTTAAGAGATGCTCCAAATTCTAAAGATTTTATTAAAAGAATTAAAGATAAGCTAAACTTAAATATTCGATGTATTGATGGAAAAAACGAAAGTTATCTTGGCGGTCTTGCAACCTTAAATTTATTAAGTCCTTTTAAAGATGGCACCACACTTGACATAGGTGGAGGTTCAAGCGAACTTTGTCTTATAAAAAACAATAAAATCATCTCTTGTATTTCATTAGACTTAGGAACGGTTAGATTAAAAGAATTGTTCTATGATAAAGGTAAAGCAGATGCTTTAGATGATTTTATCAAACCCATTTTAGAACAAATCCCTTCTGAATTTTGCAATCAAAATCTCATTGCAATAGGTGGAAGTTTAAGAGCCATTTCAAATTCCATTATGCAAAAAAACTCTTATCCCTTAAAAAATATACATGATTTTAGATATATGCTCGAAGATGAAAAAGAGCATATCTTGAAGATTTTTAACTCTAAAGCAGATGCATTGATTAATTTTGGTATCAAAAAAGATCGTTTTGATACTATTAAAGAGGGTATTTTTATCTTTCTAAAAATAGCAGAAAAACTCAAAGCCAAACAAATCATTACTAGCGGGGTAGGCATTCGCGAGGGTGTGTACTTGCAAGATTTGCTACGCCCTAAACACACTTTTCCTGTAAATTTTAACCCTAGTTTAAAATCTCTACAAGATAGATTTCTTCAAGGAAATATAAACAACAAAACACCTTATTTTTCTATACAAATTTTTAAAGTCTTACAGGGTCTTCATAAAATCCATGAAAAATATCAACAAAGCCTATTAAATGCCGCAAAACTTTGTCATTTGGGTGAATATTTGAATTTTTACTTTGCTAATGAACACTCTGCATATTTTATTTTAAATGGATTAAATTATGGCTTTTCACACCAAGAAAAAGTGTTGATTGCAACTCTTATTAAATTAAATGGCAAGAAGGTAAATCCTTATAATCTTGAGCCCTATAGACAGCTTTTGCCAAACACGCATATCATTTCTTGGTTGAATTTTATTCTTAGCTTAGCTAAAATACTAAGCACAAATGAAAATAAAATCGAAATTGCTTTTGTCAACAATACACTTTATATTTATAGTGAGTCAAAAATTCTTGATCTACCTAAAGATGAACTGAAAAAAATCACCAAACCAGCCACGATAGCCTTAGCTATCAATCAAAAGCCTTAAGATTTTTTATTCTTTTGGCGTTGCTCTATAAGACTTTGGATACGCTTTTTATTCTCTTCAAAGAAAGAATCAAAATTTTTTTCAGATTTTTCTGTAACCTTTGGCTCATAATCTGGAATTTCAATCTCTTCTAATACAATATTAGAATTGCCCACTATCATAGTATAACGCTTGCTTGCGTATTCAAAAACTATCAATTGATTATTTTTATCTAAAAATCTTTGAAATACCATACGAAAATCTCTAGTAACACCCGTATTTTTAAAAGCTAAAGTTCTCTTAAGCCACCAAAGCACTATAAGCAAGACAAATAAAACCAGCATTACTAAAATGTAATTTGTATAATCATAGCCTTCTAAGCTTGTCTTTTTAGAATTTAAAATCGGCTCTTCATTTGTACTTAAATTGCTTTGTTCAGGATTTATGCTTTCTTTACCTTGCTGAACCGCTCTTATCCTAACTCCAAATTTATCATTAATAGAGCTTAATTCTAAGGAGATTGGCTCTTTGTTCTGTAGCATGATATATGTATTATTATCTTTAGAACTGATACTGATCTTATCCACAAGTCCTGAATTTAAACTTTTGAGTTCTTCTTTGCTGTATTTTAAATCACTCAAGGTTAAAAGAGTAAGATTTTTTTCTTTTTTCTGAGAAATTTTACCCCCATAAGCACTATCAAAAGATAGCATTAAATCTACTCTATCATTTCTATCGTAAATATTATAACTGATTAATTCTACAGCAAAAAGGGGCAGTGCGAGTATGCTTAATAATAAAACTTTCATTAAATTTCTTTTTTGAAATATTGAAGTACGGTTTTAGAATCTAGAATTTCATTAATTCTAATTGCTAAATTTTTCTCATAAACCATAACTTCGCCCTTACCAAAGATGCGCTTATTGATATACAATTCAACACTTTCCCCAGCAGGTTTTTCAAGATCGATAACCGAACCTACTTCAAGTTTTAAAAGTTCGGCTACACTCATATTGGTAGTGCCAAGCTCACTAACAAAATCTACTGTGATATCTAAGATATCTTCATAAGACTGCAAAAGTCCGTGACGATCTCCAAAATCAATGTCACTGCCCATTATTTACAATATCCTATTCTAAAATAATGATTTTCAAAGCTATAAGTTAAAGATTCATCTAATATAATAGATGAAAAATCAACCCTACCTAAATACTCTGGTATGCCAAGTTTATACTCATCATCTCCCTTAGCATCATTGAGTAAATTTTTTGCATAACCTATGATTTGATTGGCGCATTCTTTACTTAAATCACACCAATCATCTTCTTTAAATTTTTCATCACGAACTAAAACATTAGCAATTGTTTGTAGAAATTCTTTTGGAAAAAATAAATAAAAATGATATTCTCTACCACTTTTTTCCATTACAGGAATACTGGCTCCATAAAGTTCACCTACTATATCTTCAGCCTTTTCGATATGAAGTCTTAGGATATGTTCAAAAAAATGTGTTATTGAATATTCAAGAACTTTCAACATAATATCACCTTTATAAAAAACTTAATTAAAAATTATAGTAAATATAAAATAAAAATATGTTTTAAAAAATTATTTTTCAAAAATTTCTTCTACACCTTTTAAAATTTGATTTACATCATTGCTTGCAAAAAGCTTTACTATATTCGTTCCTACTATCACTCCATCGGCTAGTTTACGCATATTTCTTACATCTGTGTTATTTTTTACCCCAAAACCAACATAAATAGGCAGTTGTGTGAAAGATCGGATTTCTTGTATTTTTTCTTGCAAAAGTTTATTATCCGCACTTTGTCCTCCTGTTATGCCTACACTAGCAAGTAAATAAATAAAACCCTTAGCATTTTTTACAAGTTCTTTAACACGCTCTTTAGGAGTTGTAATGCTTACAAGAGTAATCAAAGCTATGTCATACTTTTGACATTCTTTATACAAAGGCTTACTTTCTTCATAACTTAGCTCAGGAACTATCAAAGCAGAAATTCCCAAAGCCTTGGCTTTTTTAACAAAATTTTCTAAGCCGTAGGAAAAAATTAAATTATAATACACCATAAAAACAAGGGCTTTTTTTGTTTTTATTTTGGCTAAAAGCTCAAATATTTTATGAATGTCTGCGCCTTGTTCTAAGGCAATTTTTGCAGCATTGGCGATGATCTCACCATCAGCAATAGGATCACTATATGCGATTCCTAATTCCAAAACATCGATCGAACTTTCATCCAAACGCTTTAAAAACTCTTCACTAATTTTTAAATTTGGATAGCCTAAAACCATATAAGCTACATTTGCCTTATCCTTGTAAAATTTTGTAAAATCAACCATAAATTGTTCCTTTTTTATATTCTCTAATCGTTTGCATATCTTTATCGCCTCTACCTGATAAATTAACCACTATCACGCTCTTTTTGTTTAACTTAGGACAAAGTTTTTCCAAAAATGCCAAAGCATGAGAACTCTCAATAGCAGGGATAATCCCCTCTTCCTTACAAAGCATTTTTAAAGCCATCATGCATTCTTCATCGGTAATGGCATAATATTTTGCCCTACCGCTTTGAGATAAAAAAGCATGCAAAGGACCAATTCCTGGATAATCAAGTCCTGCAGAAACACTATGCACAGGTAAGATGTTTCCTAATTCATCTTGCAAAACCTTCGTTTTCATACCATGGATAATACCTGTTTTTCCCTTGGTTAAAGTTGCTGCATGATAAAGGGTGTCAACACCCAATCCCCCTGCTTCAATTCCAATAAGATTTACACTCTCATCTTTGATAAATTCGTAAAAAATTCCACCCGCATTACTTCCACCTCCTACTGCAGCGATGATATAATCTACTTTTTTACCTAATTTTTTAAGTTGACTTTTGCATTCTTTTCCTATAACACTTTGAAAATGTGTAACCATTTTAGGATAAGGATAAGGCCCTACAGCACTTCCAACTACATAAAAAAGATTTTTAATATCCCCCACCCAAGCTTGGATAGCAGCAGTTGTAGCTTCTTTTAAGGTTTTAAGTCCACTTTGTATAGCATTAACCTTAGCTCCTAAAAGCTCCATTTTATAAACATTTAAAGCTTGTCGTTGCACATCAGTCGCTCCCATGTAAATTTCACACTCAAGTCCTAAAAGTGCTGCAGCAGTAGCAGTTGCTAATCCATGCTGCCCTGCCCCTGTTTCGGCAATGATTTTTTTCTTACCCATTTTTTTTGCTAAAAGTGCTTGAGCTATAGCATTGTTGATTTTATGTGCTCCTGTATGGTTTAAATCTTCACGCTTAAGATAAATTTCATGTCCGTATTTTTTACTTAAATTTCGAGCAAAATAAAGCGGAGTGGGGCGTCCTACATAAGTAGCTAAAAGGCCTTGAAGCTCTTTTTTAAAGGCTTTATCTTGTGCAAATTTTAAAAAAGCATCTTCAAGCTCATTTAAAGCAAACATCGCACTCTCAGGCAAAAACTGCCCACCAAATTCACCATAATACGCCTTTTTCATTTTCTCATCTCCTTTAAAATATACTTGATTTTTTCCACATCTTTTAAATGATTTTCCTTTTCTATCTTTGAATTTAAGTCTATGATTTTTGGTTTTAAACTTAAAGCTTCATTGATATTATGAGTTCCTATGCCTCCTGCTAAGGCAAAATCTTTTTTAAAGTCTTTCAAAAGATCCCAGTTAAAACTTTCCCCATTGCCTCCATGAAATTTTCCCTTAGTATCAAATAAAATTAAATCCGCATAAATATTTTCTTCCAATTCCAAACGATCCCCTACACTTAAAACCTGCCAAACAAAAACTCCACTTTCTTTTAAGGTTTTAAACTCAAATTCACTGATTTTTCTATGAATTTGCACTCCATCAAGCTTTGCTTGTTTGATTGCTTTTAAAATAAATTCCAAATTTTCATCGACAAAAACTCCTACACTCTTTTTAAATCCCGCATGGATGATATCGCTTAAATTCATTGCTTGTTCTAAACTAAGCTGTCTAGGGCTTTTTGCAAAAATAAGCCCCATGAAATCGACATTTAATTCAGCGATTTCCTTGGCATTATTTTCATCCTTAATGCCACAAATTTTAAGCTTTGTCATTTAGACTCCTAAAATACTCCATCACCTTGCCAGAATATATAGCCTCTAAAATAATATCTTTTGCTTTTAAAGGTGTTGAAACTTTGTTGGCTGTATAAAGTGCGAACATAGAATTTAAAACCACGATATCAAATTTAGCCCCTTGTATTTTTCCACTTAAGATATCTTTTAAATCCTTAGCATTTTCATAAGCATTGCCACCCATAATCTCACTATGAAAAGCTCGCTTAAAACCAAATTGTTCGGGTGTAACGCCGTATTCATAAATTTCACCCTCTCTTACTTCAAAAATCTTTGTTTCATCGCAAATACTGATCTCATCCATGCCATCATTGCCACGCACCACCAAAGCTCTTTTTCGTCCTAGTGATCTTAAAACTTCAGCCAAAAGCTTATGCACAGGTGCATGATAATTTCCCATCATTTGATATTTAAGCTTTAAATTAGGATGAAGTAAAGGTCCTAAAACATTAAATACAGTTCTTATGCCAAGCTTTGCCCTAAGCTCTCTTAGCTCACCTACTAAAGGATGAAAATACGGGGCATGAAAAAAGGCTAAATTTTTATTTTGCAAATCATTTAAAGCACATTCTAAATTATCAGGAATTTTTACATCTAAAGCATCTAAAACATCGGTGCTTCCACTTGAACTAGAAATCGCTCTGTTTCCATGTTTTGCTACTTTTACCCCCAAAGCTGCTAAAATAAAAGCACTTGCTGTTGAAACATTGATACTTTTAAAATTATCTCCTCCAGTACCACATATATCTATCATATCGCTTTCATCACTAAAGGTTTTAGAATAACGCAAAATTTCACGCACAAGACTGCTTAATGATTTTTGATTGAGGGATTTTTCACTGATTAAAACAAGTAAAGCAGCCGCTTGTAAAGGCTCATAATCCCTGCTCATAATAATCTTGCAAATTTCTGAAAAATCTTCACTTTCTAAATAATGATTTTCACTCATTTTTTGCAAATAAAATCCAAGAGTATGTTTTTTATCCTGAACTGCTTTTTCTTGATTTAAAAAATTAGCAAAAATTTTGATTCCGTATTCGCTAAAATAACTTTCAGGATGAAACTGCACGCCAAAATAAGGTAAAGTTTTATGTTTTATAGCCATGATAACATTATCATCACTCAAAGCCAAAATTTCAAAATCATCGGGCAAATTTTTAACTTCTAAAGAGTGATAACGCATCACACTTACCTCATCTTCAAAATCTTTAAAAATTGTATCTTTATTATAAATTTTAATTAAGGAATTTTTTGCATGCATAGGGTTTTGCAATTTAGCAATTTCGGCCTTAAAACTAAAACCCAAAGCTTGATGTCCTAAGCAAATTCCAAGCGTAGGGATGTTGAGTCGTGATTTAAAAATTTCAAGACACACTCCACTATCTTTTGGGTGTTTTGGACCAGGACTTAAAATGATATAGTTTGGATTTAAAGCTTTGATTTCATCAAGAGTGATTTTATCGTTTCGAACAACTAAAATTTCACCCTTGTATACATTTTCGAGCATGGATTTGATATTGAAAACAAAAGAATCATAATTATCAATTAAAAGTATCATCTTAACTCCTTTTAGCCATTTTTTCAAAACTTACTAATAAAGCTTTACGCTTAGCGCAAATTTCTTCATATTCTTTTTGTGGATCACTTTGTAAAACTATACCCGCTCCACTTGCTATAAAAGCTTTATTTTCTTTAAAAAAAGCCGATCTTATGATAATAGCTAAAACCACATCTTCATTAAAATTTAAAAACCCAACAGCGCCTCCATAAACTCCTCTGTCTAAATTTTCAAGCTCATTGATAATTTCTAAAGCTCTAATCTTTGGGGCACCACTTAAAGTTCCTGCTGGAAAAACCGCTCCTATAATATCAAAAATATTGGCTTGCTTATCCATCGTCGCATAAACTTCACTGACTATATGCATGACAAATTTATTTCTTGTTATACTAAAAAGATTTTCAACTCGCGTATTTGTACCGAATTTAGATGCATCATTTCTAGCTAAATCAACAAGCATTTTATGCTCACTCAATTCTTTTTCATCGCTTAAAAGATCTTTTTCTAATTTTAAAATATCTGAATTTTCATCCAAATTTCGAGTACCTGCTATAGGAGCTAAAAAAATTTCTTTGTTTTTTATTTTCAGTAAAAACTCTGGAGAAGAACCTAACACAACCCCATATTGAGTCGGAAAATAAAACATATAAGCACTAGGATTTAACTCACTTAAAGTTTCATAAAATTCAAAACTATCAAAATTATGCTCTATGCAAAGCTGCTTGCTTAAAACCACTTGAAAAATATCTCCGCTTAAAAGATATTCCTTGGCTTTTTCCACACTTTGGATAAAATCTCTTTTTTCTTCTTGAAAATCCTGCAAGATTTTATATTCGCAAACTTTTTTATCGAAAACAAAATCTTCTTTTAAAAAATCAAAATACTTATTTTCTCCGTATTTAAAAAACATTTTGCTAGTTTTTTCATAAACCAAATAAGCTTTAGCATTGGCAAATAAAAAATTTGGAAAATCATAATTTTTATTTTCATTTGAGGGTAAATTCTCAAACAAAGAAATAAAATTTGCACTAAAAACACCAAAAAATCCAGAATATTTGCAAATTTGCTCCCTTGAAGCATTTTCATAAAATTTCGCCTTTAATTCGCTAAGAGTGATATCCTTAGCATCATAAAAATCGCAATCAATACCTATAATAACCCTAGTAGAATCTTCAGCAAAGTAAGAAGAAGGAAATTCTTTTAAAATTTGCCTATAATATAAATTTGCTTTCATTTCAAGCATAATACAACCTTTATAAAAAATAAAATAAAAAAATATTGAGAAGTTAAAAAAGAAGCTTAGAAGCGCCAAAAACGAAGAGTGTGTGTTGATACTAAAATTAAAGAATTATTTAAAAAATCGTTTTTATTCATCTTCTACCTTTCAAAAAATTAAGCCTCATTTTAAACTATGATGACTTTTATTAATTTTAGAGAAAAAAACATAAAATTATCCTTTAATATTTATTTCATTTTCAAAAAAATAAATCCATGTAACTCTGTGGAAAATATTTTGTCAAAATAAGCCTTGTAAAACATTATAAAAAATTTTAAAACTAAGATAAGCTTGATAAGATAAAATTACTCCTTATTTAATCAACAAACGATATAAATTTAGGAAAAAGTATGAATTTTACAGATTTGCCTTATATCTTTATAGGTATATTTTCAGGTATTACTTCAGGACTTTTTGGCATAGGTGGGGGAATGATTATCGTGCCCTCAATGTTTGCTTTAGGAGCAAGTGCTCATCATGCTATTGGAATTTCTGTATTACAGATGATCTTTGCGGCCATTTTTGGTTCTTATATTAATTATAAAAAAAAGAATTTAAATCTCAAAGATGGTATTGTTATAGGACTGGGCGGTCTTTTGGGGGCAAGTTTTAGTGGAATTTTATTACAAGCCTTAAGCGATGTAGCTCTTACTGCTATATTTTTAGGAGTAAGTTGTGTATTTTTTATCAAATATGCCTTTGGCATCAAAGAAAGTGTTGTAAAAAGCCATAAAAGCGTATGGGTTAAAAATGGAATTTTATTTATAGCGGGAGCTTTTACGGGAATTTTTGCTATTTCTTTAGGTATAGGCGGAGGGCTTTTAATCGCTCCAATTTTAGCTTATTTCTTAGGCTATGATAGCAAAAAAGTGGTTTCGCTTTCTTTATTTTTTGTTATTTTTGCTTCAATCTCTGGTATCATCTCTTTTGCAAATTCAGGTGTAATTGACGCTGAAGTTATCCACAAAGGTGTTTTAGTAGGTTTTGCTTCTATGATAGGTGTTTTTATAGGTATAAAAATCATAGAAAAAATGCATATTTCAGCTCATAGAAAAATTTTACTTTGCGTATATGCTTTATCCATACTTGCAACCACTCTTTCTCTGCTTAGAAAACTTGGAATTTTAGCATTTTAATCCATTAAAATGCTAAAAAATTTAAAAACATAATTTTTATATTTTTATGTTAAAATGTTAAATTTATTTAATGCTTAGGAAAAACTTATGAATGATACGATAAAAATCATTGGCGCAAAGGAAAATAATCTTAAAAATATTCATCTTGAAATTCCAAAAAATAAACTCATTGTTTTTACAGGATTAAGCGGTAGTGGAAAATCAACCCTTGCTTTTGGCACACTCTATGCCGAAGGTCAACGCCGTTATATAGAAAGTTTGAGTGCTTATGCAAGACAATTTTTAGACAAGGTAGGCAAACCCGATGTGGATAAAATCGAAGGTTTAACCCCTGCTATTGCGATTGATCAAAAAACCACTTCTAAAAATCCGCGTTCTACAGTCGGAACCATCACTGAAATTTATGATTATTTAAGACTTTTATATGCAAGAGTGGGCATTCAGCATTGCCATCAATGCGGACAAAAAATCTCATCTATGAGTGCAAGTGATATAGTAGGAGAAATTTTAAAATTTCCAAAAGGAGCTAAAATCATCATCTACGCTCCTTTGGTGCGTGAAAAAAAAGGAACTTATGCGGATTTACTTGAAAATTTGCGCAATAAAGGCTATGTAAGAGCGCAAATTGATGGGGTTTTAGTAAGACTTGATGAAGATATAGAACTTTCAAAAACTAAAAAACATACGATAAAACTCGTCATTGATAGACTCGAAATACAAGAAGATCTACTTTCTCGCCTTGCAAGCGATATAGAAAAAGGTTTGGAAGAAAGCTTTGGAGAAATCGAGATAGAAGTCTTAAATCCCGATGAAGTAGGACTTAATAAGCACTATCACTTTAGCGAACACTCCGCTTGCTTTGCTTGTAAAATTTCCTTTGTTCCTCTTGAGCCTTTAAGTTTTTCTTTTAACTCTCCAAAAGGGGCTTGTGAAGCCTGTGATGGACTTGGAATTCGCTATACCCTAGATATGAAAAAAATCATCGATGAAAGCCTAAGTCTTGAAAATGGCGCGGTAAAAATAATGTATGGATTTAACAAAAGCTATTATTATAAATTTTTAATTGCTTTTTGCGAGCAAAATGAAATTCCTATTAAACTCCCTTTTGCTGAACTTAGCGAAGAACAAAAACGCCTTGTGCTATACGGAAATGCAAAAACCATTGACTTTTTTTGGAAAAGAAATCGCCTCAAACGCACCTTTGAAGGTGTGGTAAAAATGGCTTATGAAATGCTAAAAGATGAAAAAGACTTAGCAGAATACATGAGTGAAAAAATTTGCAAAGATTGTGCAGGTCATCGTTTAAAACCTGAAAGTTTAGCCGTAAAAATAGCCTCTAAAGGACTAGGCGAAATTTTAGATATGAGTATAGAAGATAGCACTAGCTTTTTTGCAAATAAGAAAAATTTCTCTTATTTAAGCGAGCAAGAAAGACTTATCTCTGAACCCATATTAAAAGAAATCAACGAAAGACTTTTCTTTTTATATGATGTAGGACTAGGCTATTTATCTTTAGGACGCGATGCAAGGACGATTAGCGGAGGTGAGGCACAAAGAATTCGCATCGCTTCACAAATTGGCAGTGGTTTAAGTGGGGTGATGTATGTTTTAGATGAACCTAGTATCGGACTTCATGAAAGAGATACAGCAAAACTCATTAAAACCTTAAGAAATTTACAACAAAAAGGCAATACTCTAATTGTCGTAGAGCACGATAAAATGACTATAGAAGAAGCTGATTTTATCGTAGATATTGGCCCAAAAGCAGGAAAATTTGGAGGCGAAGTGGTATTTGCTGGAACTTATAAAGAACTTTTAAAAAGCAAAAGTGAAACCGCACTTTATATGAACGGCAAGAAGCAAATTTCACAGCTTCAAAACAGAGAACAAAAAGAATGGCTAGAACTTAAAAATGTAAATATCAATAATATCAAAGATCTAAGCGTTTCTTTTCCTTTGCAAAATTTAGTCGCGATCACAGGTGTTTCAGGATCTGGAAAAAGCTCTCTCATACTTCAAACCTTACTGCCTTTTGCACAAGAAGAATTAAACCGCGCCAAAAAAGTAAAGAAATTAGGTGGGGTGCAGATTGAAGGGCTTGAAAAACTAGATAAGGTTATTTATCTTGATCAAAGTCCTATAGGACGAACCCCGCGATCAAATCCTGCTACTTATACAGGTGCCATGGATGAAATTCGCAATCTTTTTGCTGCTACCAAAGAAGCTAAAATGCGAGGCTATAAAGCGGGGCGTTTTTCTTTTAATGTTAAGGGTGGAAGATGTGAGAAATGCAGTGGCGATGGAGAGATTAAAATAGAAATGCACTTCTTGCCCGATGTAATGGTGGTTTGCGATACTTGCCATGGCAAACGCTATAATGATGCCACACTAGAGATTAAATACAAAGGTAAAAATATCAGTGAAATTTTAAATATGAGCGTTTTAGAAGCAAGTGAATTTTTTGCAGCTGTGCCAAAAATCAAACAAAAACTTGATACCTTAGTAAAAGTCGGACTTGATTATCTTACCCTAGGACAAAATGCAACGACTTTAAGTGGGGGTGAAGCGCAAAGGATAAAACTTGCAAAAGAATTAAGCCGCAGTGACACAGGAAAAACGCTTTACATACTTGATGAGCCGACCACAGGGCTACATTTTGAAGATGTCAATAAACTCATTTTAGTTTTACAACACTTAGTCGATCTTAAAAATTCTGTTTTTGTGATAGAGCATAATTTAGATGTGATTAAAAATGCTGATTATATTATCGATATGGGTCCAGAAGGCGGAGTAAAGGGTGGAAAAATCATTAGTACAGGAAGCGTGGAAAAAGTTGCAAAAGATCATAAGAAAACAAAATCTTATACAGGATATTATTTGGATTTAGAGCTTAAAAACGCAAAGAGTTAAAATGACACAGGAACAAAAAATATCATTTTTTAAGATTAAAAGATTAAGTATTTATATATTTTTTTGTGCTTTATATAATTTTTTTTACTTTTTTTCTTATGAAAATGTGGGAAGTTTACATTGTGAATTTCTTTGTATCAGCGGTAGATTTTTATGCTTTTTTTCTTGGATTTATATAGTTCTTGCTTTTATTTTTATGGTGGCAAGAATTTATTTTTTATTTTCTTCTAAGAAAATTTTAATTTATTTTTTGCTTGCCATTATAAGCCTTGGCTCATCTTTTTTTCTTTTGGAAAATAAAATTTTATTTTTAGGGCTTTTAGCTTTATTTTTCGTTTTTTATTTTTTATTTTCACTCACTCTTGCTTCGCTTTTTAAAGAAGTGAAAATGTCCTTTTATTTTGTGTTTTTATGTATGCTTTTAGCATTTTTATTTTTTGAGAAATTAAGCTTTTTATTTTTCTTTCTTGCTTTACATTTTTTAACTTTTGCTTATGCTTTTGATAGGTATGAAACTTTAAAAAAGCTGTATTGAGTTCAATTTTAAAGGAAAAAATGTCAAATTTAAACTTTCATCAAATGTTTGAAATTCAAAGACAAAATGATTTTAAAAGTATCAAAAAGCTTGCGTGGGTAGTTTTTATAAGTTTTTTACTTTGTGTTTGTTTTCAGTTTTTACCCATTATTCTTGATTTTGCCTATGATTTAAAATTGTTGAAATTTAATTCTAACACTAATATTTTAGCTATGGTTTTTAATGCAATTTTTTTAATTTCTTATTTGATTATGATTTTAAAACTTTATTTTGTAAGTCAAAGTAAGGTTTTATTGATCAGTTTTTTTATAGCTGCATTTACTCAATTTATCGCTTTATTAAGCTTGAATTATCTTATTGCTAGTCCTGTTGTTGATAAGATATTACGTATTTTTCTATATGGCTTTTCTTTTTTATGTCTTGCAATAGCCATTTTTTGTACTTTTATATTTTTTAAGACTTTAAAAACTTTATGTGAAAATAAGATTTATTTTAAACTTTGTTTTATTTTCAAAAGTGCGATTTTGATAATTATCTATATACTTATGTTTGTTCTAATTTATAGCGAGCATTCTCTTGCTTTAATTATCGCTTATTTTATGATTTTTTTCTTTGCAGGCTTATTATTTACCATTTATTACGCACTATTTGCTTTCGCGCTTAGTAAAAACCAAAATATCAAATTATCCCAAACTTAAAGCTTATATCCAATGAAAAAGAAAATATTTAAATTTAGTATTTTATTTACCATTTTTATAAGTCTAAGCCAGAGTACTTTGGTTTTTATTTTTAATCATTATTTAATTATTGATTATAGTGCTTATGAAACACTGCCACAAAGCTTTGCAATGCTAAATTTAGCCGATCAAAAACTTTATCATTTAACGCAAAATTTACGCTTTTTACATTCTATTTTAGCTTTTTTATTAATAATATCATTTTTCTTTGTGCATTTATTTTTCTTTTATATTTCCAGAAAAGAAAAATTTATACCTTATTCCTTTTTTTGTTTTGTGCTTATGGTAATAAGTGCTATTGCTAATTTACTTGAAGGTATAGAGCAAAAAGAAAGTATTTTTTGGTATTACAAGGCATTTCTTGATGTTGGTGTTTGTTTAATTTATCTTTTGTTTTTAGATAAATTTTTTCAAAGTCACCTTTTTAAAATCTTTTTTGTATGTGCTTGCTTGTGTACAATTTTAACAAAATTTAAATTTATGGATTTTACCACGCCTTTTGTTTTGCCTATTTATCTTTTTATTTTATTGATTTTAATGCGTAAAAAGAGCTTTAATGTTTGATTTTTTATATAATGATATTAGCTACTTAGGGCTTTTTATCGTATGTTTTCTTTCAAGCACGCTTTTGCCTCTTGCAAGTGAAGCCTTTGTTGTAGCTTTTATAAAACTTGATTTTAATGCTCATTTGGTTTTATTTATAGCTACTTTAGGCAATACCCTAGGAAGCTTAAGCACCTATGCTCTAGCCTATCTTGGCAAAGAAAAAATTTTAGAAAAATATTTTTCCAAATCTTTAAAAAAGCTTGATAAATTCAATGCAAATTTTACTAAATTTGGAAGTCTTTATGCTTTTTTAACCTTTTTACCCTTAATAGGAGATATCTTTGCTTTAGGCCTTGGTTTTGCAAAATACCCTTTCATCAAAGCTTGTTTTTTCATAAGTCTTGGCAAATTAAGCCGCTATATTTTTATAATTTTTATCGCTAATTCTTTATAAAAATCATCAATCTTTAAAGTGAATTTTGGGATAATAATTTAAAACCCACTAAGAAAGACAACCATGAAAACTTTAACTATTATCGATACTTTTGGCTTCTTTTTTCGTCTTTATTATGCACTCAAAGGATTTAAAAATTCTCAAGGACAAGCTAGTGGAATGATTAGCGGTTTTGCTAATTTTATCTATAGTCTTAAAAACGAATATAAAAGCGATTATATTATTTTTGCACTAGATTCTAAGGGCAAGACATTTCGTAGCGATATTGATCCAAATTATAAAAAAAATCGCACCCCGCCCCCACCCGAACTTTTGGAACAAATTCCAATTTGTATAGAAATGATAGAAAAAATGGGCTTTATGAGTGCCTCTTACGAGGGTTATGAGGCAGATGATATCATCGCTTCAGTGGTTAAAACTTGTAAAGATAAAGATATTTTTGTACGCATTATAACACAGGATAAAGATCTTTATCAGCTTATAAAAGATGGTAAAACAAGTATTTATAGCCCTATTTCAAAAAATGACTATGATGAAGAAGCTTGCTTTGAGAAATACGGTGTCAAACCTTATCAAATTAAAGATTTTTTAGCCTTATGTGGAGATAGCTCGGATAATATCCCAGGAGTTAAAGGCATAGGAGCAAAAGGTGCTAAAACATTGCTTGATGAGTTTGGAAGTATCGAAGGCATTTATGAAAATTTGACTCTAGTACGCAATGAAAGAAGTCGTAAATTGCTTCTAGAAGGTAAAGAAAATGCTTTTCTTAGTAAAAAACTTGCTTCTTTGTATGAGGATTTAGAAGTAAGCAACTTGTTAGAAAAAGCTGATTTTCCTCAAGATGAGCCTCTTTTAAAAATTCTTGAAATTTTAGAGCATTATGAACTCAATGTCTTACTTAAAAAACTTCGCCAAAACCCCGATAATAAAGATAAAAATTTAGGCTTTAAAGCCACTCTTATCCAAGATGAAGACAAACTCTTTGAAATTTTAAATTCTCTTGAACAAGAAAGTATCATAGCTTTTGATACTGAAACCACAAGCATTGATACCAAAGAAGCAAAAATTGTAGGATTTAGTTTTTGTATGAGTGAAAATGAAGCCTTTTATGTACCTCTTACTCATAATTATTTAGGTGTGGGTAAGCAAGTATCATTACAAAGCGCTAAAAAAGCTATAGAGCTTATTTTTAAACATTTTATCATAGGGCATAATCTTAAATATGATTTTAAAATCATAGAAAATAATTTTAAACTCTCTTTGCCGCAAAAATATGCTGATACTATGATTTTAGCATGGCTTAAAAACCCTTCCTTAAGAGTCAATATGGATGATTTGGCTCTAAGACTTTTTAATTATGAAACCTTACATTTTGAAAGTCTTGTAAAAAAAGGAGAAAATTTTGCAAGCGTAGAGCTTGAAAAAGCTTGCAAGTATGCAGCTGAAGATGCTTATATCACTTTAAGATTTTATCTTTATTTTTTAAAAAATCTTGAACCTCATTTGCTTGATCTTGCTAAAAATTATGAATTTGATTTTATTAAAATTATTATGATGATGGAAGAAAATGGCATAAAACTCGATACGCATGCTCTTGAAATTCTCATGAAAAAATTTGAATCTGAAATTAAAATTTTAAGCGAAGAAATCTATGCTTTATGTGAAGATAGATTCAATCTTAATTCCCCAAAACAAGTAGGCGATATACTTTTTGAAAAACTCAAGCTTCCAAGTGGAAAAAAAGGTAAGACAGGGTATTCTACCGATGAAAAAGTCTTAAATGAACTTCTCGATAAACATCCTGTTATTTCTAAAATTTTAGATTATAGAGAACTGGCCAAGCTTTATTCGACTTATTGCGAGCCCTTGTTAAAACTTGCTTTAAAAGATGAAAATTCAAGAATTTATTCGAGCTTTTTACAAACAGGTACTGCTACAGGCCGTCTTTCATCTAAAGATCCCAATTTACAAAATATCCCCGCGCATGGACAATATGCAAAAGATTATAAATCCTGCTTTATAGCCAAAGAGGGATTTAGTTTTATCAGCCTTGATTATTCTCAAATCGAACTTAGAATGCTAGCGCACTTTAGCGAAGATGAAAAACTTTTAAATGCTTTTAAAAACGATGAGGATATACATGCAAGAACCGCTATAATGATATTTGGCGAGAGTAATTATGAAACAAGAAGTATAGCAAAAAGTATTAATTTTGGCTTGATTTATGGTATGGGTTATAAAACCTTAAGCAAAAATCTAAAAATTGAAGCCAACTTAGCTAAAACCTATATAGAAAAATATTTTGAAAATTTTACTAGCATTAAAAGTTATTTCGAAAAAGTAAAAAATGAAGCCAAGGCTAATGGTTTTATTAGCACCTTAAGCGGACGTAAACGCTATTTTGACTTTGAAAATGCTAAACCCATGCAAGTGGCTATGTATGAAAGAGAGAGTATAAATTCGATTTTACAAGGATCAGCTGCAGATATTATAAAATTTGCCATGCTAGAAATTGCTAAAATTTTAAATCAAGATAAAAGGCTTATCTTGCAAATTCACGATGAACTTATCTTTGAAGTTAAAGATGAATTATGTGAAAATTTTGTGAAAAAAACTAGTGATATTATGGAAAATATAGTAAAATTAAAGGTAAAATTAAAAACAAGCTCAAGTATCGCCAAAAAATGGGGCGATTTAAAATAATCAAGGAGTGATTTAATGGATCTTTCAACCATATTAGGAATGGTTCTTGCAGTAACTAGTATCTCAGTAGGAGATATACTCGAGGGAGGAAATCCTCTGCATGTTATCCACCTTTCTTCTTTTCTAATCGTTATGCCAACGGCAGCTTTTTGTGCCATGACTTCAACTCATAAAAAAATTGTAAAAGCAGCCTATAAAGAACTTAAAATCGTTTTTAAAGGTTCAGGTGTAAATCTACCTGAAAGAATAGCTCAGCTTATCGAATTCGCAATTATTGCACGCCGAGATGGTCTTTTGGCTTTAGAATCAAGAACAAATGAAATTGAAAATGAATTTTTAAGAAATGCTATGATGATGCTAGTAGATGGAAAAAGTTTTGAAGAAATTCATGAAAGTATGGAAATTCAAACCGAACAACTTGAAGAACACTATAAAGAATGTGCAGAATACTGGATAATCTTTGGTGAAACTTGTCCTACTATGGGACTTGTTGGAGCGGTTTTTGGGTTGATTTTAGCACTGAAACTTCTAGATAATCCTCAAGCAATGGCAGCAGGTATTTCAGGTGCTTTTACGGCTACGGTTACAGGTATTTTCGGTGCATATGCACTTTTTGCTCCTTGGGGAAGAAAGATGAAAGCTAATGGTATGGATCTTGTAAAAGAGCAAATTGTCATTACTGAAGCTATAAAAGGAATTGCAGAAGGTGCTAATCCTAGAGATTTAGAAGCTAAACTTTTTAACTTCTTAAGTCACGATGATCCAAGAATTTCACAATTTGACAAAGGTTAAAAATGGCTAAAAAACATAAATGCCCAGAATGTCCAGCAGGTGAAAAATGGGCTGTGCCTTATGCAGACTTTCTAAGTTTGCTTTTGGCGCTTTTTATTGCTCTTTGGGCAATTTCTAAAACAAATCCAGCTAAAGTAGAAGCACTGAAAACCGAATTTGTAAAAATCTTTGATTATACTGCAACCCAAACCGTGCAACAAGAAACACAAGATACTTATAAATATAAGGGTTCTCAAGAAGAAAAAGAAGATGAATTGAGCAAACTTAAACAAATGGCCGTAAATCAACAAGAAGTTATTAAAAAACTTCAAGCCGCTCTTGATCAATCCGAAAATCAAGAAATACTTAACCTACCTTCCAAGGTTGAATTTGAAAGAGGAAGTGCACAAATAGTATCTGCAGATATTCAAGATTATCTTAAACGCATTGCTCAGCTTATTTCATACTTACCTCCTCAAATAGAAATTGAAATCAGAGGTTATACTGACAATAGTGACTCAGCCTTAAGAAGCTATGATCTAGGCTATACAAGAGCAGAAAATGTTTTAAAATATCTTATAGAAGGCGGAGTTAGCACCAAAAATATAAACCTTAAAAGCTATGGATTAAATAGTCCCATCAATGGAAATCCACAAGCTTTAGAAAACAATAGAGTGCAAATTTATTTTAAAGTAGATATTAAGGATAATGACGCAAAACAATCAGTGCTTGATCTTATAGAAAAAAGCAAATAATAAAATTTATTTGCTTAATTATTTTTCTTGACCTGTCCTGCTAAACGACTTTTATTGTTAGTATTGTAAACAAATCCAAGTACCTCTGCTACAGCTTTAAACATTTCTCTAGGAATAAGATCATTAATATCACAAGCCTTATAAAGCTCTCTCGCTAAAGGCGGATTTTCATAAACAACTACATTATTATCATAAGCAACCTGTTTTATACGAAGTGCCAAAAAATCTACTCCTTTAGCCACAACTCTAGGAGCTTGTTCTTTTGTTGTATCATAACGAATCGCTACAGCATAATGCGTCGGGTTTGTAATAACCACATCCGCCCCTGCAACATCTTGAACCATACGGCGGCGTGCTGCTTCCATTTGTAAGCGACGAATCCTCCCTTTTACCTGAGGATCTCCCTCCATTTGCTTGTATTCATCTTTAATTTCTTGCTTGCTCATTCGCAAGCCTTTAAAATACTGAAAACGCACCAAAAAAATATCCAAAACAGCAATCACTAAAAATGCTATGATTACAATAGCTGCCAAAATAATAGCCCTATCCCTAAGCCAAATGAGTTGTCCAATGATATTATAACGCTCAACCAAAGGTAATTCTTGCATAAATTTTAAAAGCACTATAAAAGCTACAGTAAATACTACGCCTACCTTAAGCACGATCTTAACACTCTCGACAAGCTTTTTTAAAGAAAATAAATTTTTTAAGCCTTTTAATGGATTGATTTTTCCTAAATTAGGCATTATAGGTTTGGTCGTAAAAATAAAACCAAACTGCATAACATTACCTAAAATACCTGCGATCATAATACTCAAAACTATAGGTGCTAGCAAAATCAAAACTTCAAAAATGCTTTTAATCATAATGGCTTGGATAATACGCAAATCAAATTCAACACCTATAAAACTTTGATAATATCTATATAGATTAGTAATTCTTTCACCGATAAAACCCATCATAAAAAGTGTAATCACAAAACCAACTATTAAAGTAACAATAGCTGCTGCGTCTTGGGATTTGGGGACATTGCCTTCTTTTCTTGCGTCTTCTATTTTCTTGGACGTGGGTTCTTCAGTTTTTTCTTGATCTTCGCCTGCCATAATTAGCCTAAATTTAAGTTTATAAAATTAGATAAAATTATATAAAAAAATGATGAATTTTAATTAAAGTTAAGAGAAGAAATTTTATCAAGAAGAAAAGCCCTTTTTTAAGGGCTTGTTATTATAGTTTATCTTCGTTTTTATCAAGATACTCAGCAACACCTTTAGGGTTAGCTTTCATACCAGCATCACCTTTGTTCCAGCCTGCAGGGCAAACTTCACCGTGTTCATTAGTGAAAAGCATAGTATCTACCATTCTGATCATTTCATCAATATTTCTTCCAAGTGGTAAGTCATTAACTACAGCGTGGCGAACTGTTCCATCTGCATCAAGCAAGAAAGAACCACGAAGAGCAACTGCTTCTGCATAAAGTACATCAAAATTTCTAGCAATTTGTTTAGTTAAATCTGCAACAAGTGGGAATTTAACTTGACCAATACCCCCTTGATTTACTGGAGTGTTTTTCCATGCAAAATGTGAAAATTCATTGTCGCCTGAAATTCCGATTACTTCAATACCACGATTTTTAAATTCTTGATATCTTTTATCAAAAGCAATTATTTCTGAAGGACAAACAAAAGTAAAATCTTTTGGATAGAAAAATACTACCGCACCTTTTGGGCCTATATTTTTATAAAGATTAAAATCTTCAACGATTTCGTTATTTCCTAATACTGCTGGAGCAGTAAAGTCTAAAGCTTTTTTTGTAACTATCATGTTTTTCTCCTAATTAATAAATTTTATTGATAGCGAAATTATATCGTTTAAATCCTTTAAAGATTTTTAAATGATAATAAATTTTTGAAAATATTTTTTATAGTATTTTATATTATATTATAAATGATAATCAAAATCTAAAAATTATCAAATATATATATTTTTTGATTATCAAAATTATAGTTTTTTAAGAATACTTTGATAAAATGCTTAGTTGAAAAAAGTAAATTTCATATTAATCAAAAAGGAGACAAAATGGCTGTAAAAATTACAGATAGTTGTATTGCTTGTGGTTCTTGTATTGATGAGTGTCCAGTTAGCGCAATCGTTGACGATGCAAACAATCCAGAGGGCGAAGATAGATATTATGTCTATGCGGATAAATGTGTTGAATGTGTAGGACACAATGATCAACCAGCTTGTGCAAGCGCATGCCCAACTGATGGCTGTATAGTATGGAGTGAAATTGCTTCAGGGCAACCAAGTCGTGATAATATCGGTAGCGATATGAGAGATGGAACTACCCCAGTTTTTGCATAATTCTACAAAGGCTAGTTAAAAAGCTAGCCTCTTTTTAACTTTTTTTAAACAAATTCAAGTATAATTTTAAGCTTTATAAAAACCAAGGAGTATAATCAAAATGGAAAAAACCCTATCGATTATCAAACCTGATGCCGTAAAAAAAGGTGTTATAGGTAAAATTTTAGATCGTTTCGAAAGTAATGGATTAAGAATTGCTGCTATGAAAAAAGTTCAACTTAGCAAAGAACAAGCTGAAGCTTTTTATGCTGTTCACAAAGAAAGACCTTTTTTTAAAGATTTGGTTGAATTTATGATCAGCGGCCCTGTTGTGGTTTCTGTTTTAGAAGGCGAAGGTGCTGTTCTTAAAAATAGAGATTTAATGGGAGCAACAAACCCAAAAGAAGCACAACCTGGCACCATTAGAGCAGATTTTGCTGAAAGCATTGACGCAAACGCTGTTCATGGAAGCGATAGCTTAGAAAATGCAAAAATTGAAATTGAATTTTTCTTTAAATCTAACGAAATTTGCTAATGAAAATAGCCTTTTCTAGGATTAACAATACTAACTATCCTTTTAAACTCAATCTTGAAAATGTTGTTTTTGAAGGAAATTTAGTAAAAGTAAATCCTAAACTTGTTAAAATAAATGCCACAATGCAAGGTTTTGTTTATAGACCTTGTGATAGCTGTGGTGAAGAACTTGAGCTTGAAATAAAAGAAAATTTGGATCTTTTTGCAAGTGATGGTATTTTTAAAGATAATACGAATGAATTAAGCAATACCATTGAATTTTTTGATGGTCATATTGATTTAATAGAAGTTGCAGTTAGTGAGCTTGAAGCTTATTTGAGTGATTATTTTTATTGTAATAATTGCAAAAATAAAAGCTAACAAATTTTAAAAAAGGAGATAAAATGGCAGTACCTAAGAGAAGAGTGAGTAAAACTCGTGCAGCAAAACGCAGAACTCACTATAAAGTAAGTCTTCCTATGCCTATAAAAGACAAAGATGGAAGCTACAAAATGCCTCATCGTGCAAATCCAAATACTAAGGAATACTAAAATCAATGATTGACATTGCTATAGATGCAATGGGCGGAGATTTTGGAGAAAAGCCCATTATAGAAGGCGTTATCGAGGCTTTAAAAGAAAGGCCTTTTAATGCTATCTTAGTGGGAAATCCCAATATTTTAAGACCTCTAATACCTAAAAATTTAGAACAATACATTCAATATGAGAATGCCAATGAAGTTTTCTCTATGAATGAAAATGCAACAGATGCCCTAAAAAGAAAAGAAACTACGATTTATAAAACCATCGAACTTGTCAAAAATGGAAAAGCAAAAGCCGCTGTTTCAGCAGGACATAGTGGTGCAAGTATGTCTTTAGCAACTTTAAGATTGGGCAGACTCAAAGGAGTATTACGGCCCGCAATTGCAACCTTAATGCCAAATACTACAAGTAAAACTTTGTTTTTAGATGTGGGTGCAAATACCGACTGTAAAGCCGAAAATTTATTTCAATTTGCTATAATGGGCGATGCTTATGCAAAAGAAATTATGAAAATTTCAAAACCTCGCCTGGCTTTATTGTCTAATGGCGAAGAAGAGTGTAAAGGCAATGAACTTACTAAAGAGGCTCATCAGCTTATGAAACAAATTCCTAGTTTTGTTGGAAATGCTGAAGGTAGAGATATTTTTAATGGTGAAGTTGATGTCTTAGTTTGTGATGGATTTGATGGCAACGTAATCCTAAAAGCCTGTGAAGGCGTAGCTACAGCAATTATCCACATTTTAAAAAATGAAATCAAGCAATCTTTGATATCAAAAATAGGCGCATTACTAATGAAACCTTCATTTAAAAGACTTAAAAAACATATTGATTGGCAAGAATATGGCGGCGCCCCACTGCTTGGTGTCAACGGCTGCGTTATTATAAGTCATGGAAAAAGCGATGCTAGAGCAATCAAAAATGCTATTTTTCAGGCTATTAACTTTAGTGAATCAAATATCAATCAAATAATAGAAAAGGAGCTTGAGAAATACAATGCCTAAAGCGAGTTTAAAAAGTATAGCTTCTTATATACCTGAACAAATTTTAAGTAATCACGATCTTGAAAAGATTATTGATACAACAGATGAGTGGATCACAAGACGCACAGGTATAAAAGAAAGACGCATTGCAAGCAAAGATGAAAGCACAAGTGATTTAGGCACCAAAGCAGCTATAAAAGCTATAGAAAGAGCGAATTTAAAACCACAAGATATTGATGCGATACTAGTAGCTACCTTAAGCCCTGATTATTTTACCATGCCTTCAACTGCTTGTAAAATCGCAGCAAATTTAGGACTTAATGGAATCAGTGCCTTTGATATTTCAGCAGCCTGCTCAGGTTTTATCTATCTTTTAGAGCAAGCTAAGGCTCTTGTAGAAAGTGGTTTGAAAAAAAATGTTTTAATCATAGGAGCCGAAAAGGCAAGCTCTATCATGGATTATACCGATAGGAGTATTTGTATACTTTTTGGCGATGGTGCAGGTGCTGGAGTAGTAAGTCTTGATGAGAACAATCCTATAATCGATGTACATACAGCAAGCAATGGAAATTATGGTGATTTACTAATGACAGAACGCTCTCAAGAATCAAAAGAAGCTTCAAGCCTAGCAATGAAAATGAAAGGTAATGAAGTCTTTAAAATAGCGGTGCAAACTTTAAGCAATGATGTCGTTGAAATTTTATCTAAAAATCAAATTTTGCCTGAACAAATTGATCTTTTTATCCCACACCAAGCAAATTTACGCATCATTAAAGCTGTGCAAGAAAGACTGAATTTAAGCGATGAAAAATGCGTTGTAACTGTGCACAAATATGGCAATACCTCAGCTGCTTCTATCCCTATGGCGATGAATGATGCCTATGAAGAGGGTCGTCTTAAAAAAGGGAATTTGATCCTGCTTGATGCTTTTGGCGGTGGTTTTACTTGGGGTTCTGCCTTACTTAAATTTGGTGGTGAGAATTTCTCCTAAAACCTTAAATTTACATTTTAACACTGTGTAAAATTTACCTTAAAAAAGATTTGAACCAAATCTAATTAAACTTTCTATATCTTAATACTAGATATTTTATTGGATTAAATTTATTTTGAAAATTTACATATTTCTATTTTTACTTTTTTGGGATTTTTTATTTAAAACTTGAGTAAATTTTCTGCCACCTTTGAGTGAATTTTATGCAAAGTGGCAGAAGGATTAGTTTAGTTATATTTTTTAGCAAATTCTTTCATAAATTCACACAGGGTTTTAACCTGATCTAAAGTAACAGCATTATAAATACTTGCGCGAATTCCTCCTAAAATTCTATGACCTTTAAGTCCTAGCATACCCACTTCTTCAGCTTCTTTTACAAATATTGGTTCAAGTTCTGAATTTTTAGCGATATTAAAGCTTACATTCATCAAGGATCTATCTTTTTTATCAGCATGTCCCTTGTAAAATCCTTCACTTGAATCAATACACTCATAAAGCATCGCAGCTTTTTGAGAATTTTTAGCATCGATAGCATCTAGTCCACCTTGATTTAAAAGCCATTTCATTTCAAGATTAAACATATAAATTGCAAAAGTCGGAGGAGTATTAAACAAAGATTGATTTTGTGCATGTATGGAGTATTTTAACATACTTGGCAAGTTTTTATTTTGAGATCTTTCTAGCATATCTTTGCGTATAAAAAGACAGCCGATGCCCGAAATTCCTGCATTTTTTTGTACTCCGCCATAAAAAAGCGCAATATTTGAAAAATCAACTTTTCTTGAGAAAAAATCACTCGAAGCATCGACGATTAAAGGGGCTTTGGTTTTAGGATAGTTTTTAAATTGTGTGCCATAAATAGTATTATTTGAGCAAATATAGGCATAATCGGCATTATCACTAAACTCAACTTGAGGTATGTGATCAAACTTACTTTCTTCACTACTAGCAACAACCTTGACATTTACCCCTAAAATTTGAGCTTCTTTTATAGCTTTTTGAGTCCAAACTCCTGTATTTGCATACTCACAAACCCCGCCTAAAGATAAATTCATAGGTATCATAGCAAATTGCAAACTCGCACCACCTTGCAAAAATAAAACCTCATAGTCATCATTTAAACCATAAAGTTCTTTTGCTTTTTGCATTGCTCCAAAATGCACTTCTTCAAATACTTTTGAACGGTGAGAAATTTCCATGATAGAATAGCCCTTGCCCTGATAATCACAAAGCTCATTTTTGGCATATTCTAAAAGCTCCAAAGGTAAAGTAGATGGACCTGCGCTAAAATTAATTTTTCTCATTATTTTTCCTTATAGAATTTTTGCTTCTTTTTGTAAAGTTTGAGAACTCAAAGTGATGATATCTTCACTTTTTAGCTCTTCTAAATTTGCTATTTTACCATTTTTTTTAATGGAAATTAGGTTTTTGCTTTTTTTAAAAAAATTTTCATGCTGAAAAAAAGCATTTTGGAGTTTTTGCAGTTCTAATTCAGCTTTTTGAATTTTGCTTTCTATTATGATTTTTGCTTGCTTAAGCAAAAATGCAAGCTGTTTTTCTTTTGCCTCTATCATAGTTTCTAAAGATTTTGCTTTAAAAAATTTGTGTAGATTGCTGAGTAAATTTTCACAATATTCTAATTTACTTTCCCAAAGCTTTGTCAATTTTTCTTCCAAAAGGTCAAGTCCTTGTTCTAAATCAAGTCTAGAATAAAGCAAAGTATCGATAGCAGCTGATGGAGTGGGTGCTCTAAAATCAGCTACAAAATCACTGATCACATAATCAATCTCATGACCAATTGCCGAAATAATAGGTGTTTTAGCTTTAAAAATTTCCCTTGCTAAGCCCTCATCATTAAAACAAAAAAGATCCTCTCTGCTACCACCCCCTCTAGCGATAATGATAACATCTAATCCTATCTCATCAGCTTTTTTTAAAGCTTGAATCAAAGAATAAGCTGCGCCACTTCCTTGCGTAAGTGCGTTAAAAACATAAATTTTAGCTAGAAAATATTCTTTTTGATTGATAAGTTTTAACATATCTTGCAAGGCCGCTGAAGTCTTTGAAGTGATGATTCCGATTTTTTTAGGGAATTGAGGCAAGGTTTTTTTATACTCACTATTAAACAATCCTTCTTTTTGCAAGCGCTCTTTTAATGCTAGAAATTGAGCCTCTAAATCTCCCATTCCCGCTTTTTTCATACTACTTGCAATAAATTGATAACGCCCACTTTCAGCATACAAACTCACACTTCCAACAAGCTCTAAAAAATCACCCACCTTAGGCTGAAAATCAACTTTTAAATTTGCACCCTTAAACATAGCACAAGCTATACTTGATTTTTCATCTTTTAGATCAAAATACCAATGTCCTGATCCGTGCATGGTGATTTTTGAAAGCTCTCCGCTTAAAACAATATCATTAAGATGTGTTTCCAATAAAGCCTTGGCTTTTAAATTTAATTCGCTTACTTTCATGATTTTCCATATATAAAGTATTACAAAAAGTATCAATTTAACTATATTTTGTATAATAAAGTTACATTTTTTTAAGAATTTTAATCTTTATCTTATAAAAATAGTAAATTTTATAAAAAAGATTATATATAATACTTATATATTTCAAACTTAAAAATTAAAGGATTTTATCATGAAATTAAAAATTTTTTGTTCTGTTTTGATTTTTGGTTTTTCGTTAACTTTTGCTAAAGAACCTAACCGTCCCGAGTGTATTGCCCCAGCTCAACCTGGAGGCGGTTTTGATCTAACATGTAAGCTAATTCAAGTAGGTATGCTTAAAGCTAACATTATTTCAACTCCTATGAGAGTTACCTATATGCCCGGAGGAGTAGGTGTTGTAGCTTATAACACTATGGTTAATAATAGATCTAAAGATGGTAATGTTGTTGTAGCTTTTTCAAGTGGGACATTACTGAATATAGCCACAGGAAAACATGGAAAATATAATGAAAATAATGTCAAATGGCTTACTTCAGCGGGTGTAGATTACGGAATGATAGCCGTCAAATCAGACTCTCCTTATAAAAATTTAGAAGATCTAATAAATGCCTTGCATAAAGACCCAAATTCTATTAGTATAGGTGCGGGAGGTTCAATAGGAGGACAAGACTGGATGCAAACAGCATTACTTGCAAAAACTATTAATATCGATGTAAAAAAGATACGCTATGTGGCTTTTGAAGGAGGAGGAGATGCTTTAACTTCTCTTTTAGGAAATCATATTGATGTGATTAGCGCAGGCATAGCTGAACTTGTACCTCAAATCGAAACAGGAACTATTAGAGTATTGGCTATCTTTTCCCCAAAGAGACTTCCGGGCACTTTAGCAAATATTCCAACCGCTAAAGAATTGGGTTATGAGGTAGAATGGCCAGTAATTAGAGCTTACTATATGGGGGCAAAAGTTTCAGACGAAGCTTATAATTGGTGGCTTGATGCATTTGATAAATTTCAACAAACCCGAGAATATAAAGATCAATTAAAACAAAGATCTCTATTTGAATTCGATAAAAAAGGTAAAGAGTTAGAAGATTTTGTCAAAAAACAAACTGATCAATACAGAATTTTAGCCAAAGAATTCGATCTTATAAAGTAAAATCATGTCAAGTATAAGAATTGTCGCTGGAATTTTATTGGTTATAAGTTTAATTGGAATTTACATAGGGTGGAATATACATTCAGATTTTAATTATGAGCCCTTAGGACCGCGTCCTTTTCCAGTAGGTACTTTAATTTTAATCGCCCTTTGTTCTATATTTCTTGTTTTTTTCTCTGAAGATACTAAGGTTAAATGGGGTGATTTTATTCTTTGGAAAAAGCTCATCGTTTTAACTTTAGCTTTTTTAATTTATGCGCTTTTTTTTGAGTTTTTAGGCTTTATAATTTGCACAATCTTTTTAATTTTTACAATAACTTTACTTTTTGGGGCAACTTTAATTAAAGCTATTGTTTTTTCTATCTCAAGTAGTATTATTTTATACTATCTCTTTAATACTTTATTGCAAATTACTTTGCCGTTTGGTTTTATATTTGATAATTTTTAATTAAAGGAAATTTATGGATACTTGGATGTATTTAATGCAAGGATTTAGCATAGCCTTAGATCCTTATAATATTCTTATAGCCTTAATCGGTTGTTTTATAGGTACTATTGTAGGTATGCTTCCAGGACTTGGACCCATTAATGGAGTAGCCATTTTACTTCCTCTAGCTTTTGCAATGAATTTACCTGCAGAATCCGCAATTATTTTACTTGCAACGGTTTATATGGGTTGTGAATATGGAGGTAGAATTTCTTCCATACTACTTGGAATACCCGGAGATGCAGCAGCTATTATGACAACCTTAGATGGACATCCTTTGGCTAAAAAAGGTCAAGCAGGAAAAGCTCTTAGCATCTCAGCTCTTAGTTCTTTTATTGGTTCATTTATAGCAATTTGCGGTATTATACTTTTTGCTCCACTTATTGCACAATGGTCGTTAAAATTTGGTCCTGCTGAATATTTTGCTCTTATTGTCTTTGGTTTAGCAACTTTAGGAAGTATGTTAGCCCAAAAACCTATAAGATCTTTTCTATCAGCTTTGATAGGACTTTTTTTAACCACTATAGGTATAGATGGAAATACAGGTGTTTATCGCTTTACTTTTGATAGTCCACATTTATATGATGGAATTTCTTTTGTTGTTTTAGTAATGGGACTTTTTTCTGTTAGTGAAATTTTTCTAATGTTAGAGCATACTCAAACAAGTCAAAACATCATCAATAAAACAGGTAAGATTTTGGTAAATATCAAAGAATTCTTCTTTTGCTTTTGGACCATTATAAGATCCTCTATTATAGGATTTTTTGTAGGAGTTTTACCGGGTGCTGGATCAACTATAGCTAGTGCCATTACTTATATGAGTGAGAAAAAAATAGCCGGTGAAAAGGGTAAATTCGGCCAAGGAGATTTAAAAGGTGTGGCAGCCCCTGAAGCAGCTAATAATGCTTCAGCCTGTGGTTCTTTTATCCCAATGTTAACACTTGGTCTTCCAGGTTCAGGAACAACTGCGGTTATGATGGGCGCATTAACACTTTATAATATTACTCCAGGTCCTACAATGTTTACTGATCAAGTAAATATAGTGTGGGGACTTATAGCTTCCTTGTTATTTGCAAATGTAATTTTACTTTTAATGAATTTGCCCTTGGTAGGAATTTTCGTAAAAATTTTAAGCATACCTATGTGGAGCTTGGCTCCAATTATAGCAATTGTTTCAATTATAGGTGTTTATTCTATCAATAGTACTGATTTTGATATCATTTTAATCTTAATTATTGGTATTTTAGGCTATTTTTTAAGAAAACTTGAATTTCCAATGGCTCCACTTATACTCGGTTTTGTATTAGGAGAACAATTAGAAACCAATCTAAGAAGAGCTTTATCTATCAGCAATGGAGATTTTTCAATACTTTGGAGTGGGATCATAGCTCAAAGTTTACTGATAGGAGCTGTGCTAATTATACTAATACCCCTTTTAATAAAAAAGCTAAGAAAGTCTAAATTTTAGACTTTCTTAGCTATAAACATAGAACTTACGCCGAAACTAAAACTTTTAAATTCAAGCATTTCAAAACCTACCTGTTTAAGTTCGGCGATAAATTCCTCTTTACTTAAAAAACCTTCTATAGAATTAGGCAAGTATTCGTATGCACTTTTATTTTTGCTTATCATTCCTCCCAAGCTTGGTAAAATATTTTTAAGATAAAAATCCCTACAAGAGGCTACAAAACCTCCTTTTTCTCTTTTAGTAAATTCTAAAACTACAAAAATTCCATCTTGTTTAAGCACTCTTGAAAATTCTCTCAAGGCTTTTTTTCTCTCCACTACATTGCGTATCCCATAGCTTATACTTACGATATCAACACTTTCACTTTGCAAAGGCAATTCTTGCGCTCCAGCTTCTATAAATTCGATATTTGGGAATTTTTGTTTTGCTATATTTAACATACCCTCACTTGGATCAATACCTTTGATGTGGGCTATATTTTTATTTAATTTTTTCGCACTTTCTTGCCAAATTTCTATCATATCTCCTGTGCCACAAGCCACGTCAACTATGTTTAAATTATCCTTTTGGTAAAGCTTTAAAACTCTTTTACAAGCAAATTTACGCCAACTTACATCAACACCAAAACTCAAAATTCTATTAGCCTTATCATAGGTCGGAGCTATTTCATTAAACATTTTTATGATTTTATCTTGCTTTTGCATTAATATCCTTTATAAATTTTCAATTTCTTACTTGCTTTATGGATTAATTTTCCAAGTTTTTCTTTTTTCTTGGTTAATTTTAAAAGCGTCTTTTTTTCAAGATCGCAAATAAAATATTTATTATATAGTTTGCTCAAAATTTTCAAATTATATAAATTATGAAAATATTCTAAAAAAACTGAGAGTCCTAAAAAATTTTCTTCAAAAGTTTCGATTTCAAAATTTTTCAATAAATTTTTCTTAAACAATACAAGTCTTTTTCTTAACTGCATGGCAATCATTTGCTTAAAAAAATATTTTTCTTGCTCGCTCTTATAGAATGAATCTTCTTTGATAAAAAAATCAAAATCACTCAATAAATTTTGTAAATCTTCACTACCTAAAAATAAAAGTAAATTTTCATCTAGCTCATTATTTGCCAAAATACAATAAGATTGCTTTACCAAATCTTCAAATCTAAGAGCTAAATTTTTATTTAACTCCTCATCAAAAATTTCTTCTGTACTCATTAAGATAATGTAAATCTTTCTCGCATAAGAAAAAAACTCACAAAAAACCTCTCTTTGCCGGTTTTCTAAAGCTAAATTCCAATACAATTTTAATTTTCTAAATAGATAAAATAAAAAAATTCTATATCCATCAAAAGCTAAAATAGAACTTGGAAAATCTAGAGTAAAATTTTGATTTTTTTCTATAATTTTAAAACATTTTTCTATATCTATTTCTAAATTATTAAAACCATAAAGTATTATATTTTTAGAATCCAAAACCCCGCAAAGCTCTCTTTGAATTCTAAATTCTTTAGGTGGTGTGAAAAGATTTGCCATCTCTAAAGTCGGAAAAAAAACCTTTAAAACATACAAATTAAAATCCTCATATACATCAATAAGGCTTTTAAAAGAACAAAGTTTAAATTCATAGCGTTTTTTCTTGATGCTTTTTTCTATGAGTTTTTTACGAGCTTTTTCATAATCCTTTTTAGAAATCTTTTCTTCTTGATTTTGCTCTAAAATCGGGTTATTTAATCGGGTTATTTTATAAAAATTTCCATTTAAATTTTGAAATTTTACATCATAAAAATATGTTATCTTAGTATAGAATGTTTCAATTTCATAAATTTCAAAAACAATTCCATCTTTTTGTAATTTTTCTAAAAGAGTAGCATCAGGAAGTAAAAAAGTCTTCTGAATTTCATGAACCATTAAAATAACCCTTAAATTCTTTGGGTTATTTTAACTTTATTTTGCTTAATGGCACTTTTTACAAGTGCTAACATGAGCACAAACTGCTAAATGGTCGATGATATTTCCCATTTTTTTCTCTAATTTTTCTTGATATTCATCAAGTTCAGCATCTTGAAAACTCATATCTTCGATATTGCCACATTTGTTGCAAATTATATGTATATGTCTTTCTTCATAGATATCATAACAAGTTTTTTGATTTGCTACATTGATTTCTACAACTAAGCCTTGTTCTTGTAAAGTGTTAAGATTTTTATAAACTGTAGCAAGAGAAATGGAAGGGTATTCTTTTTTGATTTCCTCATAAAGCTCTTCGATATTTGGATGTTCATGTCTTTTTAAAATTTTTAAAACACACAATCTTTGTGGGGTTGCCTTCAATTCATGTTTTTTAAGTATTTGTAACAATTCCATTCTTTTATCCTAGTTCTTTTTAACTAGGAATAATAATAAATTTTTTATTAAAAAAAGTTTATATCAAATGATATTTTTTATTAGATAATAAGAAGCTATGAAATTTTAAACATTTTTTTGTTGTTTTGGTTCAAATTTAAAGGATGTTATCGACCCAATTTATTTTTACCCTTTGCACCAAACCATCAATGTCAAGTTTTAAAGCTTTTTCCACTTCATTGGTTTTGCCGTGCTCAATAAAACTATCTTCATATTCAAAAGAAACAATTTTAATTTTTAAATCATTCTCCTGTACAAAGCTCTCTAGCAAACTCGCCACACCACCTATCCTTGCATTTTCGCTAAAAACAAACCAAATTTGACTCTGTTTTGCTAACTCTTTTAAAAGTAGTTTATCTAAGGGTTTAGCAAAAATCAAATCAATCAAATTAGCATTTTGCCCCTCATCTTGCAATTTTCTTAAAACCTTCCAAGCCTTACCCACCCCTTGTCCATAACCTAAAAAAGCGATATTGCTTTGATTTTTTACAAGCCATTGCGCCTTTCCAAGTTCTATCTTGGTAGGGTTAAATTCCTCATCTAAAATAAAAGATCCTCTAGGATAACGAAAAGCCAAACATCCCTCATGGGTATAAGCATACTCCATAATATTTTTCATCATAAGCTCATCTCTTGGAGCTATAAGGGTTAAATTAGGCAAGGGAGCTAAAAAACTTACATCAAAAGCTCCTTGGTGGGTTTCTCCATCTTCTCCTACTATACCTGCCCTATCCATAGCAAAAACCACATTTAAATTCATAATCGCACAATCATGGATAACTTGATCGTAAGCGCGTTGTAAAAAAGTGCTGTATATAGCAATAAAAGGTTTAAATCCTTCTTTAGCCATAGCCGCCATAGAAGTAACAGCGTGCTGCTCAGCAATACCCACATCCCAAAAACGATTTGGATATTTTTCTATAAGCTTATCAAGACTTGTTCCACTTGGCATAGCCGCCGTAACTCCAACAATATTTTCATATTTTGAGACTAAATCAAGCAAATTCTTAGAAAAAATTTCAGTAGCAGATTTTTTAGTATCACTTTTTTTAACACTCTCTCCACTATCTACATCAAAAGCACTGACCCCATGCCATTTAGCATTTTTTCCTTCGGCTAAACTATAACCTTTTCCTTTTAAAGTTTGCGCATGAACAATACAAGGTTTTTGCATAGCCTTTGCTTGTTTTAATGCAGAAATAACCTCACTTAAATTATGTCCATCAATAGGTCCTATATATTCAAGACCCAATTCTTCAAATAAGAGTCCTGGGGTTATTAATTTAAAGCTTTCTTCAAAACGCTTAGCCATATAAGTAGCAGAATCAGGTAATGCATCTAACATTTTAGCCACGCGTTTTTTGAAATTTTGATAAAACTGCGTTGCCATGGCTTGAGAGAGGTATTTTGAAATTGCACCTATGGGTTTTGAAATACTCATTTCATTATCATTTAAGATAACTACACAAGGAAATTTAGAATCTCCTAATTCATTCAAGGCCTCATAAGCCATACCTGCACTTAGAGCTCCATCGCCTATCAAAGCTACAGGAGTGCGTTTTTCGCCTTTTAGTGCTATGGCCTTACAGGCTCCTACAGCTAAAGAAATAGAAGTACTTGAGTGTCCTGCTACAAAATAATCCCCATCATTAGGCTTGGTATACCCACTAAGCCCACCAAATTGACGCAAAGACTCAAAAACATTTTCTTTTCCACTTAAAAGCTTATGTGTGTAAGATTGATGGGATACATCAAATATAAGAGGATCTATCCCATTATCAAATACCGTGTGCATAGCTATAGTAAGCTCAACTGCTCCCAAATTGGAGCTTAAATGCCCTCCATTTTTACTTACTACATCAATAATTTTTTCTCTAATGCGAGCCGCTAAATCTTCAAGCTGGGTTAAATTTAGCTTTTCTAACTCTTCTTTAGTATAAGCAAATTGATAATCTTTTTTAATTATTTCATTCATTATTAACCATTTTTTTGATTTTAATAAGACGCGCATTCAAATTGGATTCTATATTGCCACTATCGCTTAAAATGATAACACTACCCTTGCTAATAGCATCATCAAGAGTGATTTTAATATGAGAATTCTCACTAAAATGCTCTTTTAGATAATTATAATCTATAGAATTTACTTTTATTTCAATAGAACCTGCTCCTTTAAGCTCATTGATGAGATCTTTAGCTAAAGCATAAGCAATTTTGCTTGAGTTATTTTCAAGCTCTTTTAAAATAACCTCTTTGGCAATATCTATAGCTGTATCAGCAAGTTCTTTTTCATTTTTTTCAATAAAAGCATTAAGATTTACACAAGCTTCTTCTAACTTTGAAACACTTTTTAAATACTTATCGCGCAAGTCATTTAATTCTTTTTCAAATTCAGCTCTAGCCTGTTCATAACCCTCTTTAGAAAATTTTTCCTTAGCGCTTTCAAGCTCTGAATTTAAGCGGTTATTAAACTCATTTTCTTGACTTTCAATTTGCATTTGAAGCTTAATGATATTGCTTGACATTTCATCTGTTTTTTTAAGCAAATCCTCAACAAAACTAGGTTGAAATGCAGGAGTTTGCACCTCTTGTACTACTTGAGAGGGTGCGGGGGTTTGACTTTCTTCGACAGGACTTTCATCTTTTGAAGATGTAGTTATATTTTCTTCATTTGAAATCTGTGAATGCTGCTTCTCTTCTGCATGGTTATCAAATTCTGAAATTACCTTAAAACGATATCCTTCAACAACATGTTGATCAGAAGTTCCTCCTGAAATAACATTACTACGATTAACCATCACTCACCTACTCTATCATTTCATCAGCATCGCCTGTTTGTACAAGTCCTTGCTCTGCAAGTTTTTGCACCACTTCAACCACTTTTCTTTGGGCATCTTCAACATCTTTAACACGCACCGCACCTAAAAAGCCCATTTCTTCAAGGAAGGCTTCACTTGCACGCGTAGACATATTGGCTAAGAATTTTTGCTTTAATTCTTCGCTTGCACCCTTTAAACCTATCATTAAATCGCGCTTATCTGCAACTTTTAAAATTTCTCTTATAGCTTGAGTGCTAAGTTTTTGTATATCATCAAAAGTAAACATCAATTCTTTAATCGTTTCAGCCAAACGTTCATCGCTTTGTTCGATGTAAGTAATGGTAGATTTGCTTGCTTTTTGTCCTAAGCGATTAAGTACTTCTGCAACTGCTCTTGGGCCTCCCACTTCAACCTTATAAGAAGTAAGACTTTCGAGTTTGCTTTCAAGTACTGCAGACACTCTTTTAATGATACTTGGAGAAATATCACCTAGATTTGCCATTCTTATAACAACCTCAGCTCTTAACTCATCACTAAAATACTCTAAGGTTTCAGCTGCATGAATTGAATCCATATGAGCTAAAATAAGTGCAATGGTTTGCGGGTGTTCCTTAGTGATGAAGTCAGCAAGTTGTTGAGGTTTAATCTGAGCCAAATAAGCAAAGTTTTGGTTATTCTCCATACTTTTGGTAAGTTTTTCAAGAATTTTATTGGCAATTTCTGGACCAAAAGTACGGAAAAGTATTTCTTTAGCGTATTCCAAACCACCGCTTTTAATGTATTGATTAGATTGAAGCAGGGTATAAAATTCTTCCAAAACCGCAGTAGCTACAGCGCGGTCAACATTTTTTGCCGTAGCAATATAGCGTGAAATTTCGGTAATAACATCAATTTCCATATGTGAAAAAACTGAAGTCGTTGCATCCTCGCCAAGTTGTATGAGAAATATCGCTACCTTTTCAGGCATCGATAAATCATCATAAAGCATTTTTTGTTCTTCGCTAAGTTTTATCATCACATATCCTTTTCGCCGAATTCGGTATCATTTTGGATTAAGTTTTGCAAAAGTGCTGCAATTTCTTCGCTTTTATCACTTACTAAGCCTCTTAGTTTTTCAAGTAAAACTTCATATTGGATAGAATCCTCATTGAAATTCTCCCCAAAACCAAGCTGCTCTTCAACCTTTTTCCTAGCTGCATTAAATTTCTCTAACGCATCCTCAGCATCATCTAAAACAGCATTTGGACCTTGCTGCACTTCCTCTTGTGCTGCAACATCTTCAAGCATTTTTTGCGTAAATGGAGCAATAACTTTTTTGTAAAAAATAAAAAGCAAAATAGCCGCAATAATATATTTAACCGGTGGGATAAATGGCTCGATAAAACGGCCATAGAAAGTTTTAACCTTGCTTTCTACTCTAATAGACTCACGATGGAAAGGTAAATTCTGCACGACTACACTATCCCCTCTATTAGCACTATAATTAATAGTATTTTTAACTATGCTTTCTACACTTGCAAGCTCTTCTTTACTTAAAGGAACATATTCACTTTTCACATCCCCATTTTCATCCACAACATCTTGATATTTTCCATCTATTGTTACTGCTGCTGAAGTACGCACAACGGTTGCAAATTGTTTTTTGGTATTTGTGATAGTTTTTGAAAGCTCATTGTTTGTAGTAACTTGATTTTTCTTATAGGTATCAATTTGTCCTTTATTATCAAGTCCTTCTACTGGACCTATATTTGAAACCGCACCTGGCACACCTTGAATTTCAGGCTCTTTTCTGCCTGTTCTTTCTTCATTAAGAGTTTGCTCACTTCGAACTATAGGGTTTGGATCATAAATTTCACTTTGGGATTCTTGCTTAGAAAAGTCAAAATCTATATTGACACTTACCCTTACTTTATCTGTGCCTCCTGCATAAGGAGCTAGGGTTTCTATGATTTTATCTTCTAAAGCTCTTTCTTGATCGCTTTTATATTTAATTTGAGCACGAACCAAATCATCTTCATAAGCTTCTTGCTCATCTAAAGGCACACCACTTTGATCACTAATTCTTACATTTTCTTTGGTTAATTTCGGAATAGCAGCTGAAACTATATTTTTAATCCCATCGATTTGTTTTCTAGTAAGTTTTAATCCCTCGCGCACATTTACAACGACTGAAGCTGTAGGAGGAATTTGTCTTTCGGTAAAAACACTGTCTTTTGGAAAGGCTATATGCACTACCGCACTGCGTATAGGCTCTAGGGTTTCAATCGTTCTTGCAAGCTCTCCTTCTATAGCTCTTTGATACTTTACTCTTTGTTCTTCATTTGTAGCTCCAAAACTTTGCGTATCAAAAGCTTCAAAACCCACGCGACTATCTTTTATCAATCCTTCGCTAGCGATAAACATTCTTTGACGATATACCTGATCTTGTGGAACTAAAATTTTACTTTCGCTTTCTAGTATATAAGGTACATTATTTTGTTCAAGTTTAGCTACAATAGCTGCAGAAGAACTTGGATCAACATTATCAACTAAAACAGCATAGCCATTATTAGCACCACTGCCACTTCCACGAAATAGTGCCAAAAATACCAAAAATCCAACAACCACAACGATAGAAGCTGCGATAACTATACGTTGCTTTCGAGTCAAATTTTGATAAAGCTGTCCAATTTGGTGAAGCATATTTTTAAAATCCATTAATTCTCATCCCTTAGTTTAGTGAATCTTACCCATTTTATTCTAAATACCATAAAAATTATCCTTGATTTGAAAAATCAAGACTATTTTAAAATTCCTTCAAATTCTGTAAAAAATCTTTCATTTTCATAAGGCGTTCCTATGGTAATTCTCATAGCATTTAAACCATAACTTTTTAAATTTCTTACTATTATACCCTTTTTAAGCAATTTTTCAGACAAATCTGTGCTATTTTTTTCCTCAAAAAAATAAGTGATAAAATTTGTATAGCTTTCGATAAATTTAATATGATGCTTTTTGGCAAATTCCTTATAAAGCTCCATTTGAGAAAAATTATTTTCCAAAGTTTTTTTAGCAAATTCTTCATCATGTAAAGCCGCAACCGCTGCTTTTAATGCTAAATTGCTTACATTAAAAGGGGCACGAAGTTTATAAAATGCACTGATAATTTCTGCATTTGCTATACCATAACCTATACGCAACCCACCCAATCCATAAAGTTTAGAAAAAGTTCCTAAATAAAGCACATTTTTAAATTCTTGCACAAGATCACAAGGCTTTAGATACTTATTTTGATCCTTAAAACTTGCAAATTCATTATAAGCTGCATCAATTATCACTAAACAATTCTCATCAATACCGCGTATAAACTCAAACACCTCGTTTGTATCTAAGCACTCGCCCAAAGGATTGTTAGGCAAACATAAGAATATGATCTCAATCTCATCCTTATGTGCTTCATAAAGTGTTTTAAATTCAGATAAATCATGAGTGATACTTTGAGTTTTATAGCATTTTGCACCGCATTGCTTAGCATAAATTTCATACATAGCAAAGCTTACCCCTGCTTGCAAAAAAGCATTTTGAGGGTTAAGTTTAGAATGTATAGCAAATTCAATAACCTGATCGCTGCCCGCACCAATGATGATATTTTCATTTTTTACATTGTATTTTTGTGCTAACTCACCTTTTAGCTCTACCATACTATCATCTGGATAAAGATTTGCTTTAAAAGCATTTTCTTGCAAAACTTTAACCGCTTTAGGTGGAGCACCAAAAGGGTTTTCATTGCTTGCTAATTTTATCACTTCTTTTACGCCATATTCTCTAGCGATAACTTCAATATCCTTGCCCGGCTCATAATTGCTTAAATGATTTAAAAAGTCATTGAATTTCATTCTTTTCTCCTGATAAATAAGATCCAAGCCAAACTACCTCATCTGCGTTTTTCAAAGCGCGTTGAACATTTTCATCATCAATATGCCCTTCAAAATCTATATAAAAACTATGTAAAAATTCTTTTGATTTTACGGGACGAGATTCGAGTTTGGTAAGATTGATATTTTCTTTTTTAAATTGCTCCAGTAAAGAACTAAGACCGCCAGGCTTATGTGCAGTGTGAGCTAAAATAGAAGTTTTGCAATTTGGCATTTTTGGATTTTTAATATCACTTAAAATCAAAAATCTTGTACGATTTGCCGCATTATCTTCTATCTTATCAAAAAGTACAGGCACATTGTAAAGCTTTGCAGCTATTTTAGAACAAATTGCAGCCGAGTACTTATCTTGAGAGGCTAAATAAGCAGCATTTGCTGTAGATTTTGAAGGCACAAATTCTATATTGCTTAATTCGTGGCTTTCTAAAAATTTGCGACATTGATTATAACCTTGTGGGTGGGAATAAATGCGTTTTATCTCTTTTAAATTTTCATTAATTCCTACAAAAGAATGATGAATATCCATATAAATTTCACCAAAAATTTTAAGCTCATTATACTTACCTAAGCAATCTAAAGTTACACCTACAGCGCCTTCTGTATTATTTTCTATAGGAACAACGCCGTATTTTGCTTCTTTATTGCTAAGCTCTTTAAAAACATCCTCTATGGTTGCAAGTGCGATATAGCGACTCATAGCACCAAAACGACTTCTTGCTGCTTGATGAGTATAAGTACCTTCAGGCCCCAAATAAGCAACAATTTGAGGCATTTCTAAATTCCTTGAAACAGCAAAAATTTCTTGATAAATTGCCTCTATGGCATTTTGATCCAAAAGTCCTAAATTTGCATTTTTTAAGCGATTGATAATCGCTCTTTCACGTTCAGGACGATAAATCGCTCCACCACTTGTTTGCTTGATCTCTCCTATGCTTTTAACATAGCTCATTCTTTCATTTAAAAGTTCTAAAATTTTATCATCTACCATATCGATTTTATTTCTAAAATCTTCTAAGTTTAAATTTGGCATTTCAAATCCTTTAAAATTTCTAAAACACTAGGATAAACTCCATCAAGCAAATCCGTATCAAGCCCTTTTGTGTCGCTTATCTTTCCGCTTAAAACCAGCAAGGTTTTCATGCCAAGTTCTTTTGCCTTAAGCAAGTCACCCCTAAAATCATCACTAATGATTTTAATATCTTCAAAATCGATTTTTGAATTTTGTCTTCTTATTAAATTTAAAGCTTCTTTATAAAAAGCAATGCTAGGCTTACCCACAACCTCATATTCAAAATCAATAGCATTTTTAAGCATAGCCATAATGCTACCTACACCAGGATAAGGCCTACCATCTTTTTTATAAATACTAGTTTCGTGCATAGCTATAAATCTAACTTCTCTTCTAGCCAATTCTATCATAGTGGCAAAATCTTTAAATTTAAAATCATCATAACTAGCCACAAGCACAGCACTAGGATTTACAAAATCGAGCTCAAAACCAAGATTTTCAAGACTTTTTACAAACTCATCTGCACCAAAAGCCGCAACTTTACAAGGTCTTAAAAGGTGTTTTAAAACGCTGAAAGGATCAATATAAGCATTTTCTTTTATAGCCAATCCTTTTTGCTGTAATTTTTCTAAAAAATCAAGTTTTTTTGTATTGTTAGTGATGATAAGATAAGGAAGATTTTTTGCATTTAAAAAATCGATCAGTTCTTTAGCACCATGGATTAAAGATTTATCATGATCAGAAATTAAAGTCCCTTGAACATCTAAAAAAAACATTTTAAGCCTTTAAAAATTTCTCTTCTAAAGCGATTTGATCTTCAAAATTTTCTCTTTGACGGATCAATCTTACCTGTCCTTCTTCAAGGGCTAATTCGCAAACTTTATTACGAGTATTGTAATTACTACTCATGCTAAAACCATAAGCTCCAGTATTTTTAATAACCATTATATCACCACTTTGAGTGCTAGGCAAAGACCTTGCCTTGGCAAAAAAATCTCCACTTTCACAAATTCCACCCACAACATCGCAAGGACTTTCTTCTCCTTGATTATAAGGCAGTAAAATTTCATGATAAGCTTCATACAAACTTGGGCGAATTAAATCATTCATAGCCCCATCTACTATAACAAAACGCTTTGTTTTATTGTGTTTTTCATAAAGCACAGAGCATACAAATTCTCCACTATTGGCAACCAAAAATCTTCCTGGCTCCATTCCTATAGTTACATCCAGTCCGTGTAGTTGAGCAAGTATTCCTTGTGCATAATCATAAAGATCAGGCTCTACATCTTCTTTTTCATACCTTACTCCAAGTCCACCGCCTATATCAAAGAATTTAAGCTCTATTTGCAAGGCCTTAAGCTCTCTTACTAATTTTGCAACAATCGCAGCCGCTTCATGGATAGGCGAGATATCTAATAATTGAGAACCTATATGAAAATGCACTCCAATAGGCTCTAAATGGGGTGAATTTTTAGCATAAAGATACATTTTTCTTGCAAGGTCAATTTCTACGCCGAATTTATTTTCATTTAAACCTGTAGAAATATAAGGATGAGTTTTAGCATTTACATTTGGATTGACACGGATACTTATCCTTGCCTTTAAATTTAACTCTTTAGCTACACTTTCTAAAAGCATCATTTCAGCTTCGCTTTCAAGATTGATATATAAAATATCGTATTCTAAAGCAAGTCTTAATTCTTCTTGAGTTTTTCCTACGCCACTAAAAATTATCTTATAAGATTTTGCACCTGCTTTTAAAGCGCGTTTAACCTCTCCTATGCTTACACAATCAAACCCGCTGTCAAGCTTTACAAGCATTTGTAAAAGACTTAAATTTGAGTTTGCTTTTACCGCATAAAAAATTTGAGATTTTCTAGCTTTAAAAGCATTTTTAAGCTTTAAAAAACGCTCTTTAATAAAATCAAAATCATAAATATAAAAAGGGGTTTGAAATTCATCTTTGAGTTTTTTATAATCCATTTTTCACCTTTATTTTTAATTTTACTATATTAAAGCTTAATTTATCGGTGCTTGTAAAACATAAAACCACCTAAAAAAATTAACAAAACAATAGGCATAACAATGCCTAATTCACTTAAAATCACACCATTTTCGCTCAATCTTGATAGTAAAAATAACATACTCCAAGTAAGCAAAGTGACTACAAAAGCTACAAAAGCTACAAAAGCTAAATTAAAAAATCTTGCAATAACTGGGAAAAAATAATACATAATAAGCATTAAAAAGGGTGCAAAAAACGGCATAAATACAAGCTTATAAAGACTAATTTTAAGCGATTCTATGCTGATATTTTGTGTTTTAAAAAGCTCCAAACTTTCAAGTATATCTAAGATAGAATAATCACTATCACTAGCTACCCCTTCGATGATCTTAGGCTTAAAACCTTCAAGAGTATTAAGCTCTTTAAATTCGCTGATATTTAACCCCTTATTGCCAAGCTCATATTCTTTAGGAAGTAAGGTTAAATTTCCTTCTTTTAAAATCCAATTTTTCTTTTCAAAAATACCGCTCTTAGCTTCGATAAAAGAACTTAAATTTAAATCCTTAATATTAAAAATTTTAATATTTTGTGCGGTACTTTGTCCATTATTAACCTTAGAAATATAAATAAATTCGTTATTAAATTTTAAAAAAACTTCACCGCTTTGTTTTAGCATAGTGCCATTTTTTAGAATATTTCTTTTATAATCATTTGCATAAGCAAAAGGAGTAAAATTTAACCCCACATACACAAAACAAAAAAATAAAGCCCACAAAAAAGGAAATATTATGACCAAATTTTTACTAAGCCCTAAAGCATAAAGGCTTACAAATTCATTAGCCCTTATCATAGAAACCAAAGAAAGCACCAAAGCAAAGATTAAAGAAACAGGCAAGACATAAGTAACAGCAGAAAAAGCCAAAAAAATCACATAAAGCAAGCTAAGATTTGCTGCATCGGGTAAATCATTGAAATTTAAAAGCAAATCAATACCACAATAAAAACCCAGTAAAGACAGAAAGATAATAAAAAAATTCTTAAGATAAATTCCTGAAATAAAACGAAAAAATATCCACATCTTAAGCCTTTAAGCTATACTTTGAAGATATGGCTGATAAATCATCATTGCGGATAAGCTCAAGTAAAGCTTTTTTAGAATGCTCTAAAACCTTACTTAAAATTAACTCTTCTTCGGCTCTAAATTTACCTAAAACATGAGAAATAACATTCTCACCCTTGCCCACTCCTATACGCACTCTTTCATAATCACTTCCGCATAGATTATCTATGCTTTTAAGTCCATTATGTCCTCCGCTAGAACCGCCTCTTTTAAAACGCAAAGCGCCTAAATTGATATCGATATCATCATGAACGACTATGATTCTTTCACATTTGTAAAAATCATTTACCGCTTTTACGCTTAATCCAGAATTATTCATATAAGTATGAGGTTTAAGAAGTAAAGAAGAGCCCATTTTGAAAAGCTCTCCTTTGAATTTTGAGTTTGTGAGATTTGTGAAATTGCCTTCTTTTAAAAGCAAGTCAATAAGCATAAAGCCGACATTATGGCGAGTATCTTCATACTCTTTGCCTATATTGCCAAGCCCTACGACTAAGATCATCTAGCTTTTTCTACGCCCACTACCGCTACTCTATCAGCATCTATCATAGTTACTCCCGCAGGAACTACAATATCACGAACAAGTAAAGCATCACCCACATCAAGCTTACTTACATCAAGTTCGAAGAAATTTGGTAAATTTTCAGCTGCACATTTTACTTTTAATCTTCTTTTTGATTGGATTAAAACACCTTTATTTTTAAGACCTATAGCTGTTCCTGTGATTTTAACTGGAACCATGTATTTAGAAATCACACCTTTTTGTGCAACTTTTAAATCCACATGTTTAAGTTCTGCAGTCACAGGATCTTTTTGATAATCCACTACAACAACATTTAAAGTTTGCGAACCTACTTTTACATCAAAAGCTAAAGTTGTTTTTTTGCGAACTTCTTTGATAAAATCATTTACTTTGAAAGCAGCATTGATGTTTTCTAATCCTTTTCCATAGATGTTTGCGATTAGATAACCATCTCTTTTTAAAGCTTTAGCCGCTTTTCTACCGATACTCTCTCTAACGATACCTTCTAACATCTTTTTCCTTTCTTAAAAAATAAGCTTATAATTGTATCTAATCTTGGCTTAGGTAAAAGTAAATTTATGGTAGTTTTTTATTTACTTTGTTTTGGTTATAATTGCCGCGCAAAAAATATTAAGGAGCGCATAATGAATACCAATATCGCGTGGTTTATGGTTATTTTTGGTGGGCTTATAGAATGCTTTTGGGTAAGTGGACTTAAATATTCTACAGAAATTTGGCACTATATTTTAACAGCCATTGGGATTTGTATTTCTTTTACTTGCTTTTTAAAAGCTTGTGAAAGACTTGAAGTAAGTATTACTTATAGTGTTTTTGTAGGCATCGGCACTATTGGGGTGGTTTTAAATGAAATGTTTATTTTTAACGAAGCTGTTTCTATAATTAAACTTGTGCTTATAGCAATTTTACTTTTAAGTATTATAGCCCTTAAATGGGTAAGCAAGGAAACTTAATCTATGGAATGGTTTTATTTGTTTTTAGCTACCGCCTGTGAAATTTTTGGCGTGGTGATCATGAAAGAACTTGTAAGCACTAAAAACAAACTTTACCTTTTAGTTTTGATAGTGTGTTTTGGATTTTCTTTTACTTTTTTAAGCTTAAGTATGCAAAATATCGCTATGAGCGTTGCTTATGCTATATGGACAGGAGCTGGAACCGCTGGTGGGGTAATGATAGGAGTGCTTTTTTATAAAGAAAGTAAATGTTTTTTGAAACTTTTTTTAATCGCTGTGATTATTACTTGTACAGCGGGTTTAAAATTTCTTTCTTGAGGATTTTTTGTGCAAATTTATGTAAGTGGAATACATACTGATGTAGGAAAAACACATTTTAGCGCAGCTTTTTGTGCGAATTTTAGCTATGATTATTTTAAACTCATTCAAGCAGGAACTCCAACAGATAGTGAGTTTATTGCAAAATTTAGCCCAAAAACAAAGATTTTTAAAGAAGGTATTTTTTTGCAAACTCCAGCTTCTCCTCATCTTGGAAAAATCAAAGAAAAGCTTGATTATAAATCCTTAGATATCATTTTACCAAAAAGCAAAAACCTACTTATTGAGCTTGCGGGTGGGCTTTTTTCTCCTATGGATGAAAATTACACTATGATTGATTTTGTGAATATTTTCAAACACCCTACGATTTTGGTAGCAAAATACTATCTTGGAAGTATTAATCATATCTTGCTTAGCATTGAAGCTTTAAAGCAAAGAAATATCAATCTTTTGGCCCTTGTAATGATGGGTAAAAAAGATATCTTACAAGATGATTTTATAAAAAATTATGCAAAAATTCCTATAATCAATCTTGATTTTTTTGATGAAAATAGCATTTTAAATAAAGATTTTAAAGAGCAAATGCAAGAAATTTTACAACTTAAAATTCCTTAAAAATCTGCTCTAAACTCTCTAGTACATAAACGATTTGTTCTTTTGTGATGATGTAAGGAGGCATAAAATAAATCGTATTTGCTAAAGGTCTTAAAAGCAAACCTTTTTCTAAGGCTTTTTGAAATACAAAAAGTCCTACGCGTTTATACTTGGTGCTTAAAATATCAAAAGCACTGATCATCCCGCAAGTTCTAAAATTACCCAAAAAGTCAAATTTTTCAAGTCTTGAAAATTCTTTTTTGATAAACTCGCTTAAAATTTGATTTTTTACTAAAATATTTTCATCCTCAAAGATATCTAAAACCGCATTTGCTGCCGCGCAAGCTAAGGTATTTCCCGTATAGCTATGAGAATGTAAAAAAGCCTTTTGGCTTTCATAAGTATCATAAAAAGCATTATAAATTTCATCTCTTGTAAGCACTACAGAAAGTGGCATAAATCCACCCGTTATCCCTTTTGAAAGGCAGATAAAATCGGGGCTTTGTTTGCATTGATGTAAGGCAAACAAAGTTCCTGTGCGTCCAAAGCCCACTGCAATTTCATCAAAAATCACTTGCACTCCAAATTTATGGCAAAGCTTTATGGCCTCATCAATAAACCCTGCTTGATACATATGCATATTTCCTGCACATTGCACCAAGGGTTCAAGTATAAAAGCACAAATTTCACTTGCATTTTTTTCTAAAATATCTTTTAAAATTTCAAGCTCTTTAGTGTAGTCTTTGCCTTGTGGCACAGGCGTGCTTAAACACTCTAAAAGTAAAGGCTTATAAGTATCTTTATAAAGCGCAACATCGCCCACACTTAAAGCCCCTAAGGTTTCACCATGATAAGAATTGCTTAAAGATAAAAATTTACTTTTTTTCATCCCCTTATTTAAATGATAATGAAAACTCATCTTAAGTGCGACTTCAATAGCGCTTGAGCCATTATCTGCATAAAAACATTTGTTAAAATTCCTGCCTACTTTTTCGCAAAGTCTTGCAGAAAGCTTGATGATGGGCTCATGTGTAAAGCCTGCTAAGATCACATGCTCTAGCTCATCAACTTGTTTTTTAATGGCATTTGCGATTTTTTCATTACAATGCCCAAAAAGATTTACCCACCACGAGCTCACACAGTCCATATAAGCCTTATCATCAAAATCATAAAGCCACACTCCTTTAGCTCTTTTTATAGGAATGAGTGGCAAATTTTCATGATCTTTCATTTGCGTACAAGGGTGCCAAATATGTTTTAAGTCTAGTTCTTTTAAATTCATTTTCATTTCTTTATTTTTTTAATACAATAATACTACAATTTTTAGTTAAAATCATACATTTATAACTAAAAAGAATTATTTAGGAAATATTTATATAATTATTATTTTGAGTCAGAAATTTCTTAATAGGGTAAGCTATGAAAAAAGTATTAATTATCTTGGGATTTATATTTTTAAATTTCGCATGTTCTCAAGAAGATTTAATAGAAAAAGGTGAAAATGCTTATAAAAATAAGGATTATACAAACGCTATAAAATATTTTCAACAAGCTTGTGATTTAAATAATGGAAATGGCTGCAATGAACTTGGTACTATGTATACACTAGTCAAAAAAAACAATTTTAAAGCAATGGAATCATATCAAAAAGCTTGCGATTTGAATTATAAGCAAGGTTGTAGCAACTTAGGATTTATGTATATGCTAGGCATGAGAACTAAAGATGATAAATTTAAAGCGATAGAACTTTATGAAAAAGCATGTAATTTAAACGAAGGAAGCAGTTGCGGTGTTGTCGGTGCCATGTATGCAAATGGTACATATGTAGAAAAAAATGATTTTAAAGCGGTAAAATTTTTAAAAATAGCATGCGATATGGACTACGCAAATAGCTGCGTTAACCTTGGCGGTATGTATGAAAATGGCTATGGTGTTAGAAAAGATATTTCTAAAGCTCTAAAATTTTATGGTAAGGCTTGCGATCTAAAATATGATACAGGTTGTAAAAACTACGCAAGACTTAAAAGATAAATTCGAGTTAAAACATGCAAATCAAACAAATTTTAGATAAATTAAAAGAACAAAACAACCTTAGAAAACTTACAAGCCTCAAACATGAAGGAAATTTTGTTTTTAAAGAGGGCAAAAAGCTTTTAAATTTAGCGGGGAATGATTATTTAAATTTAAGCTCTTGCAAATCTTTAAAAGATGAATTTTTAGACAATATCAAAGAACAAGACTTATTTTTTTCAAGCTCAAGTTCAAGGAGCTTGAGTGGAAATTTTACAATTTATGAAGAATTAGAAAGCTTTTTAAAATCCAAATTTAAAGAAAAAGAAATCTTACATTTTAACAGCGGTTATCATCTTAATATCTCTTGTATAGCTGCACTTGCAAGCATTCCAAACACACTTTTTTTAGCAGATAAATTCATCCATGCAAGTATGATTGATGGACTAAAACTTGGCGGAGCAAAATTTTTTCGCTTTTATCATAACGATATGAATCATTTAGAAAATTTAATTCAAAAACATTATGATCATTATGAAAATATCATCATTTTAAGCGAAGCGTTATTTAGCATGGATGGTGATTTTTCTGATTTTAATACACTCATCGCCTTTAAAGAAAAATACCCTAAAATCAAACTTTATATCGATGAAGCACACAGCGTGGGTTGCTTTGATGAGGAGGGCTTGGGACTTGTTAAAGCTTTAAATTTGGAAGAAAAGGTTGATTTTATAGTTTTTACCTTTGGCAAGGCTCTTGCTTCTATGGGTGCTTGTATGATTTGTAATAATCTTTATAAAAGCTTTTTTATCAACAAGGCTAGAGCTTTTATTTATTCTACAGCATTGCCTCCTATCAATATAGCTTGGACAAAATTTATTTTTGAAAAAATGAGCGAACTAAAAGAAAAAAGAGAAAAACTACAAATCATAGGCAATTTTTTTAAAAATCAACTCATAGAAAAAAGTCATCAAATTTTAGGCGATGCTTACATCATCTCCTTGGTTTTAGGAGAAAATCAAAAGGCTATAGAATTAGCAAAAAAACTTGAAGTAAATGGCATTTTTGCACCCGCTATAAAAGAACCTACTGTGCCTAAAAATACAGCTAGAATTCGTTTTTCTTTGCATGCAGGACTTAGCAAAGAAGACTTAAAGAAAGTGGTAGAACTTTTATGAAAATAAGCAATTTAATTCAAAATGAAAACTCACAAGAACTTATCTTGGTATTTGGTGGTTTTGCTTCACATCCTAGTCATTTTGCACATTTAAAAAGCGATAAAAATGTAGTTTTGGTTTATGATTATGAAAATTTAGACTTTAAATTTGATTTAAACTCTTTTTCTAAAATCACTCTCATAGCTTTTTCTATGGGAGTTTGCGTGGCAAGTAGAGTTTTAAAAAATATAGAGTTTTCGCAAAAAATAGCTATCAATGGTACTCCTTTTGGTATAGATAAATTAAAAGGAATTCATCCTGCAATTTTTGCTAAGCAAATTAAAAAATTTGATCTTACAGCTTTTAAAAAATCTTTATTTAAAGAGCGCGAAAATGAAGCAAAAGATTTTATCTTTAAAGATGAAAAAGATTTAAAAACCGAGCTTGAAAAACTTTTCGAATTTGCCTTAAAAGAGCGTAATGAAAGCTTTATTTGGGATAAAATTTACTCAAGCAATCATGATGAAATTTTTCCTCAAAATGCTTTAAAAAATACTTTTTCAAAGCTTATTTTTTTAGATGAGCCGCATTTTGCTTTTTTTCATTTTAAAACTTGGGATGAAATTTGAATTTTTTAAAAGCAAAAGATTATCAAAAACACGCAAAAGTGCAAGATTTAATGGGCTTAAAACTTTGTGAAATTTTAAAAAATTTAGAAATTTCGCATTTTAAAAAAGTGTTTGAATTTGGTTGTGGCAGGGGCGAATTTAGCGACAAACTTTCAAAAATTATCACTTTTGATGAATATTTAAAAAATGATATTTTGGATTATCCTGATAATCTTAATGTAGAAATTTTTGATATGAATACCCTAGCTACACAGAATTTAAGCAAGCAAAAATTTGATCTTATCACTTCTAATGCAAGTTTGCAATGGCTTGATTTAAAGCAGGTTTTGCCCACGCTAGCAAATATGCTAAATAAAAAAGGAATTTTACTTCTTTCTACTTTTGGAGAAATGAATTTAAAAGAGATCAAACAAAGCACAAGCTTGGGTTTAAAATATTTTAGCACAAAAGAACTTGAACAAATTTTCAAACCCTATTTTTCCGATATTAAAATCACAGAAGAAATTGTAAATTTGGAATTTCAAAACGCTTTAGAAGTTTTTAGACATTTAAAATTAAGCGGAGTAAATTCTTTGGGATTTTATCGCTTAAACAAGCAATTCTTAAAAGAATTTGAAGAAAAATTTCAAAATAAACTCACTTATCATCCTATTTTTATTTTATGCAAAAAAGATACAAAATAAAATTTCTTATGTTATAATACAAAAAATCAAGATTATCGACAAAGGAAAGTGCAATGAAAAAGCTCGTGTTATGTTTTATAGTGTTGTTTTTATCTTTAAATTTAAATGCACAAAATTTAAGTGTTTTCGTAGCTTCTTCGGCTTCAAAAGCTATGGAAGAGGTCAAAAATGAATTTTTAAAATCACACCCTAATGACAATATAGATCTTGTTTTTGGCGCTTCAGGAAAGTATTATCAACTTTTGAAACAAGGGCGGGAATTTGATCTATTTTTTTCAGCCGATACAAAATACGCGCAAGCAATTTATGAGGATCAAAACGCTTTAGATAAACCAAAAGTTTATGTTTTAGGTATCTTAGCCCTATATAGCTTAGATGAAAGCTTACTTGAAGGTGGGATAGAAAAGCTAAAAGATAAAGCAAATAAAATTCATCACCTAAGCCTTGCAAATCCAAAGGTTGCTCCTTATGGAGTAGCTGCTAAAGAAGTGCTTGAAAATTTAAATTTAGACAAACTCTTTGAAGATAAAATTGTTTTAGGTGAAAATATCTCCGTGCCTGTTTTACATGTCGATAGCAATAATGCGGATTTGGGTATTGTGGCTTATTCTCTAGTATCTTCTATCAATCATCCTAAAGGCAAAGCTATTTTAATTGATCAAAAATACTTCACTCCTTTAAAACAAAGCTATGTCATCACAAAATACGCTAAAGATAAAAAATTAGCCTTTGAATTTAGCGATTTTATCAGTTCGCAAAAAGCAAAAGAAATCTTTAAAAAATACGGATTTGACACACCTTGAATATCTTAAATGGTAAGATTATAGAGCTTTTAAATGAGGGTGAGATTGTCATCGTTAAGATCAGTATTAAAGAGCAAATTTTTAAAGTTTTAATGCTTGATCTTCATTCTTTGCAAGATCTTAAAATAGGTACAAAAATTCAAGTACTTTTCAAAGAACACGAACTTGGCTTTACTTTACCCCATTCTATTTTAAGTGTGGAAAATTCATTTCTAGCAAGGATTAAAAGTATCAAAAAAGGCAAAATTCTATATCATATCTTTTTTGATTTTGAGGGTGATGAAATTTCTAGCATTATCACCAAAGAAAAAGCCTTAGAGCTCAAACTTGAAGAAGGACAAGAATGGCTCTGCTTTGTCAAGGAAAATGATATCATTTTAAAGGCTGTTTATGGATAATGATTTTTTACAAACCCTTTATCTTACCTTTAAACTTGCATTTATCACCACCTTTATGCTCTTTTTCATCGGAGTATTTTTAGCCTATCTTTTAAGCTTTGTGAAATTTCCTTTTAAAAGCTTGGTGCAAACCTTTGTAGCTTTGCCCTTGGTTTTGCCTCCAAGTGTTTTGGGTTTTTATTTGCTCATAAGCTTTTCACAAAACAGCTTTTTAGGACAATTTTTAAAAGAATATTTTAACCTTTCTTTGGTTTTTAGCTTTGAAGGTTTGGTATTTGCTTCTTTGATTTTTTCCCTACCCTTTATGGTAAATCCTTTACAAAGCGCTTTTTCATCGATCAATCAAAACCTACTTGATGCTTCTTATACTCTAGGAAAGGGTAAAATTTACACACTTTTTAGAGTAATTTTGCCCAATTCTAAAGTAGGGATTTTTAGCGCTTGTGCGATGAGTTTTGCACACACTATCGGTGAATTTGGAGTGGTGATGATGATAGGTGGACATAAAAAAGGTGAAACTTTGGTCGCAAGTATTGCTATTTATGATGAGCTTGAAGTTTTAAACTATACTTTAGCACATCAATACGCTTTTACTTTATTTGCGATTTCTTTTACCATACTCTTAAGTCTTTATTTTGTAAATAAAAAAATCGCTCTATAGGCCACTTTTATGATAAAAATCGATATAAAACTTCCCATCAACACAGCAAAAGGCAAGAAGCAACTAGAATTAAACACTTGCTTAAAAGCAAATGAAATCACTGCTATTTTTGGGGAAAGCGGTGCGGGAAAAACAACTCTACTTAAAATCATTGCAGGACTTATAAAACCTGAATTTGGACGCATAGAAGTAGGAGATGAGCTTTGGTTTGATACCCAAAAAAATGTCAATTTAGCCATACAAAAAAGAAAAATCGGCTTTGTTTTTCAAGATTACGCTCTTTTTCCAAATATGAGCGTAAAAGAAAACATTTCTTATGCTGCGACTTCAAAACAAAAAGCAGAAGAGCTTTTAAGCTTAATGAATTTGGAAAATTTAGCCAAAATTTATCCCAAAAATTTAAGTGGCGGACAAGCACAAAGAGTGGCTTTAGCAAGGGCTTTAGCAAGAGAGCCACAAATTTTACTTTTAGATGAGCCTTTGAGTGCATTGGACTTTAAAATGCGATCTTTTTTACAAGATGAGCTTGTGAAAATTTTACAACATTTTAAAATCACGACTTTATTAGTAAGTCACGATTTGGCTGAAATTTACAAATTGAGCCATAGAATTTTAGAGCTTAAAAACGGAAAAATTATTAAAGATTTTCCTAAAAATGAATTTTTTACTCATTCAAATATCAGCGCAAAATTACGCTTAAGTGCAACTTTGCTAGAAATTAAAAAAAGTGATATTTTAGTGGTTTTAACCTTGCTTTTAAATCAAGATATTATTAAAATCACTCTTAGTGAAGAGGAATTTCTAAAAGCTTATCAAGATGTAAAAATCGGCGATACGCTTTTGCTATCCATAAAAGCCTTTAACCCTATCATCGTAGGAAAACTTGATAAATAAGAGCAAAAATTTAATTTTTTAATGAGTACTTTAAGTGTACGCAAATCATACAATTAAGTATTTTTGCATTTTACGAAATACTCACTAGCCATCATTTTTAACTTTTTTTACAAGTTCATCTAAATATTTTTCTAAAATTTTTTCTCTTTTATATAAATCTTCAAATTTATCAATATCTAAATTTAGCGCGAAAGCCTTATATTTATTTTCATCTTTTAAATACACAAAACCTACAATCCAAGCAATTTTTTGCTCATCATTAAAACCTGTTTTTCCAAAAAGCTCTAAATTTTCCATATTTTTTAAATAAATCATTTCCTTAACACTATTCATTGCTTCTTGAGAAAAAGGTAAGCTATTTTGTGAAAGTCTAAAAAGCAAAATTGCTTGTTCTTTAGCGCTTATTTTTAGTGAGTTGTCAAGCCAAAAAGTATCGATCTTGGAAATTTTAGCATTACCATAATGAAGCTTGTTTAAATATTCTTGCATAGTTTTGATACCAATTCTTCTTGCCACTTCTTTAAAAGCAAGAACATTAGAATATTTTATAGCTGAACTTAAATTCATATCTTGCGCCCAAGAAGATAAAAATACTTTTTCACCTCTATAGTGATAAAAAATTTCTTTTTTAGTTTTTATCACACCACTATCAAGTGCAATTAGAGCATTAAAAATTTTAAAAGTGGAAGCGGGAGAGAAAGTCTCCATAGCCCTTGAAAAGTCGTTACTCGCCCAAGTTTTTCCATCATAAAAAACAAAAGTGCCGCTTGTATTATACTCTTTAAACCAATTATTTAATATCTTATCTTGCCCAAACACTAAATTTAAGAAAAGTAAAAATAAAGTTATTTTTTTCATAAAATATCTTTCTATTTAAATAATTTTAAACAAAATACTTTTTAAAGCTTTATTTTATTTAAATATCCTTTAACATGAACTGAAATTTTCTAAAATTGTAACCATTAAAGCAATCCATCGATTAAATATAACTTACTTTATCATTCATTTACTATTTATGAAAAATTATATGCTAGTTTTTTGCTTATTATTTTATAGCTAAAAATTGAGGTATGCAAAATGAGAAAAAGTATGATTAGTTTTTTGGAAAAAAAGGCCAAAAATGAAAAAATAACCATGGTAAGTGCGTATGATTATCATAGTGCAAGAATTTTAGACAATAGCGATATAGATATTATATTGGTTGGAGATTCATTAGCCATGACGGTACTTGGTATGCAAGATACTTTAAGTGTTACTATGGATGAAATGTTGATTTTTACCAAAGCTGTTTCTCGCGGAGCTAAAAAGTCTTTCGTACTTGCTGATATGCCTTTTATGTCTTATCAAAGTTCAGATCGTGACGCTATCTTAAATGCCTCAAGATTTATCAAAGAAAGCCACACAAATGGGGTAAAAGTGGAAGGGGGTATAGAAATCGCAAGTAAGATTAAATTGATTTCCCAATCAGGAATACCCGTCGTTGCTCACCTAGGACTAACCCCACAAGCTGTAAATATGCTAGGTGGCTATAGGGTTCAAGGTAAAGATTTACAATCGGCCCAAAAAATTATAGATGATGCAAAAGCTGTGCAAGATGCGGGTGCTTGTATGTTGGTTTTAGAATGTGTGCCTGTAAAACTAGCACAAAAAATAAGCTCTATTTTAGAAATTCCAACAATCGGCATAGGTTCAGGCAAATACTGCGATGGACAAGTTTTAGTTTATCACGATCTTTTGGGTTTAAATAAAGATTTTAAAGCAAAATTTGTAAAGCATTTTGATAAAATTGATCCTCAAGTAGGAGTTGAAAAATATAGAGATGAAGTTAAAAGCGGTATTTTTCCTTCCCAAGAGCACAGCTTTGATTATTTAGATGATGAATTATTAGATAAATTATACTAAGGATACAAATATGCAAGTCATTACTTCTGTCAAAGAAGCAAAACAAATTGTAAAAGATTGGAAATCACATCAACTTAGTATAGGCTATGTTCCAACCATGGGTTTTTTACACGATGGACATTTAAGTTTAGTCAAACATGCCAAAACACAAGATAAGGTTATAGTAAGTATCTTTGTAAATCCTATGCAATTTGGGCCTAATGAAGATTTTTCTAGTTATCCAAGAGATTTAGAACGCGACATTAAAATGTGTCAAGATAATGGCGTTGATATGGTTTTTATCCCCGATGCAACTCAAATGTATCTTAAGAATTTTAGCACCTATGTAGATATGAATACGATCACTGATAAACTTTGTGGAGCTAAAAGACCGGGGCATTTTAGAGGCGTTTGCACGGTTTTAACTAAATTTTTTAATATCCTAAACCCTGATATAGTCTATATGGGGCAAAAAGACGCGCAGCAATGCGTAGTCGTTAGGCATATGGTTGATGATTTAAATTTTGATTTAAAAATTCAAATTTGTCCTATCATTAGAGAAGAAGATGGCTTAGCTAAAAGCTCTAGAAATGTATATCTTAGCAAAGAAGAAAGAAAAGCGTCACTAGCTATATCTCAAAGCATTTTTTTGGCTGAAAAATTAGTCCGAGAGGGAGAAAAAAATACTTCTAAGATCATCCAAGCTATGAAAGATATTTTAGAAAAAGAAAAACTAATCAAAATCGATTATATAGAATTAGTCGATTTTAACACCATGGAAAATATCGAAAATATCACTGATAATGTTTTAGGAGCGGTGGCTGCTTTTGTTGGAAAAACAAGACTCATTGATAATTTTTTAGTACAAGGATTAAAATGAATATCACTTTACTCAAATCAAAAATACATCGCGCAAGCGTAACAGAAGCTAGGCTTGATTATGTAGGAAGTATAAGTATAGATGAAAAATTATTGCAAGCGAGTGGAATTTTAGAATACGAAAAAGTCCAAGTAGTCAATGTCAATAATGGCGCTAGATTTGAAACCTATACCATAGCCACGCAAGAAGAAGGAGTTGTATGCTTAAATGGTGCTGCGGCTCGTCTTGCAGAAGTGGGAGATAAGGTGATCATCATGTCTTATGCTGATTTTAATGAAGAAGAAGTAAAAACATTTAAACCAAAAGTTGTTTTTGTGGATGAAAATAACACTGCTACAAAAATAACAAATTATGAAAAACACGGAGCTATTTTCTAACATCTAGCTATTTTTGTAATTTTTTCTATCTTAGATAAATTCATTTATCTAAGATAAGTAAAAAATGATTTTTATATCTTTTAATCCATTATTTTTGCTTATCTTAACTTCTAGTTTTTATAAACCACATCTTTTTTCATTAAAAATTTTTTTAAATTTTGTCCCTCTTTGATAACCTTGTTTTCCCTTATAAGTTCAAAACCATTTTTTAAGAAAAAATCTTTAGCACTTAAGGATGCGAAAGTGTAAATTTCATTATGAAAATAAGTTTTTAAAATAAAATCAAGTAAATTTTGTGCTAAACCTTGTCTAACAAAATCAGGATGAGTAAAAAGCAAATCAAGCAATTTCTGCTCTTGTTTAACACTTATAAAACTTGCGATTTTTCCTCTTTTTTCATAGACAAAGATCTCATCATATTTAAATTTTTCTTCCCATTGTTGTCTATCAATTTTAATCCAAGCACAAATTTGATCTTTTGTATAATCCTTAGCACAAAGTGTTTTTACGCTTTGCTCAAAAAGCGACAAACAAGCATTTAAATCTTTAATATCAGTTTTTCTTAGCAAGAACTTTTCTTAATGCCAAGCTGGCTAGGGCTAAACCAAAAGATGCAGTCACACCCATAAAAGATCCAAGATCTTTACAATGCGCTTCCTCATCTGAAAATACCACATCAAAATTTCCTTTAAAGCCTGATTTTCTAAGTTCATAACGGAATTTTTTCGCTAAAGCATCTCCGTGGGTTTTAAATATACTTGTAGTTTTTATACGCGTAGGATCAAGCTTTCTAGCCCCACCCGTAGAAGAGATAAAAATTTGACGCTTAAAATCGATCAAATTTGCAAGCGCTACTTTTGCAGGAATATCATCAATTGCATCGATGATTAAATCAAATTCACTTAAATCAAAATTCGCTAAAAATTCATTATCTATTTTACTTACTATACCCTTAGCATTGTAAATTCTAGCAAAAACCTTAGCTTTTTCTTCGCCCAAATTTTCACTATGAATTTGGCGGTTTTGATTGGTGATTTCAAATTTATCCGCATCGATTAAAGTAAGTTTTTGAAAACCGCTACGATAAAGTGCGTCTACACACATCCCACCTACTCCACCAAGTCCGCATACGAGCACCTTGGTTTGTGAAATTTTATTGAAGTTTTCCTCGCTTACTAGCCATTTTATACGCGTAAATCTATCATTCATTATTTGCCTTTAACCATTTTTTAACTTTTTTCATTTTGTCATAAGCACTTAAATCAAGCATTATAGGAGTTATAGTCACATAACCCTTTTTCAATAAAGCTATATCGCTATCTTTCTCATCTTCAAAATCCAAATTTGCTGCTGCTAGCCAATAATACTCCACTCCGCGTGGATTGATATTTGAATGCGCTTCAAAATTATACACTCGCTTACCTGCTTTACAAATTTTAATGCCTTTTATATTGGATTTTGCTGGAAAATTAATGTTTAAAAATTCTTTTTTTCCTAAAGGAAAGCCTTTATCAAAAATATTTTGAACGATTTTTTTAGTAATTTTTAAAGCATTTTTAAAATCAAGCTCTTTTTCACTTTTTTTGTAAAATTGCGAAAGAGCTATGGCTGGAATTCCTTGTAAAACTGCTTCCATAGCACCCGCACAAGTACCTGAATATGTGATATCTTCACCCACATTTGCACCTTTATTAATCCCACTTATCACAAGATCAGGCAAACGCGTTTTATAAAGCGCATGAAGAGCAAGATAAACACAATCTGCAGGGGTTCCATCATCAAGCTTGTAAAATCTTTTTCCTACTTTGATAAAACGCAAGGGTTTTGTAAGGGTTATAGAATGTGAACAAGCTGATTTTTCAGTAGCAGGCGCAACTATGGTAATTTTTGCTTTAAATTCTTTTTTTAACATTTTAATGAGTTTTTTAAGTCCCTCACTTTCAAAACCATCATCATTGGTAATAAGAATTTCTTTCATTGCTCTTCCTTGCAAAAGATAAAATTTGGATTGTAGCATATTTTTGTAATATAAATTTTGATTTTAAAATATTAATTTTAATACTATTTTTAATTATATTTTTATTTAATATTTATTAATATATTTACATAATAAATTACAAAAAAGGGAGGCGGAGCATGCATGTTTGATTTTTTCAAACCTAAGGCAAAAGCTATTAAATTTCCTAAAGAGGAAATTTTACCTAGATATTACAAAATGAGAACTTGGAGTTTAAGTGGGGTTTTTATAGGATATATGGGATATTATCTTGTGTGAAATAATATCACTCTTTCAACTCCATTTATACAAAATCAACTTAATCTCAGTAAATCAGACATCGGAACAATCACAGGCTCAATGCTTATAACTTACGGGATTAGCAAAGGTGAAATGAGCGTTATAAGCGATAAAGCTGATCCTAAAAATACATGGCTTTAGGTCTTATTTTATGTGCTCTTGTAAATGTTTTACTTGGTTTTTCAAATTCTTTTTACGCTTATGTAGGTTTTGTTATCGCGCTTGGGGTTTTTCAAGGTATGGGGGTAGGTCCTTCTTTTATCACTCTTGCAAACTGGTATCCTAAAAAGAGCGGGGAATTTATACAGCTATTTGGAATATCTCGCACAATTTAGGAGGAGGTATAATCGCTCCTATAGTGTCGCTTTCTGGATTTGCTTTAGCAGCATTTTTAGGCGTAAGCTTGGCAGATTTTATGAAACACATTAGCATATCAATCATTTTTATGTTCCTGCTTTTTGTGCTGTGCTTATTAGCCTTTATGTGTTTTATGCAGTCAAAGGAAGTCCTAAAAATGAAGGTTTGGTTGATATTACTGAAATCAATGAAATGCGAGGGATTAAAACAGAAGAAATCAAAGCTATAGAAACTCCAAATTTAAGCAGTTTTGAAATTTTTTATCATTATGTACTTAAAAACAAAAATGCTTAGTATGTGGCTTGGATGGATACTTTTGTTTATATGGTGCGTTTTAGGCTTATTTCTTGGCTTCCTATTTACTTGCTAGAAACAAAAGGCTTTAATAAAGAACAAATGGGTATTGCCTTTTGGCTTTTTGAATAGGCTGCTATACCTTCTACTTTACTTGCAGGATATATTTCAGATAAAATTTTTAAAGGCTATAGAATGCCTCCTGCTATAGGTGCTATGGTGATTATTTTCTTTATGATTATTGGATATTTTACTTCAAATAATCTTTATATGGTTACTTTCTTTGCAGCTATGGCGGGGTGTTTGGTCTATATACCACAATTTTTAGCAAGTGTACAAACTATGGAAGTCGTTCCTGCTTTTGCAGTAGGATCTTGTGTAGGACTTCGTGGTTTTATGAGTTATGTAGTCGGCACTTCACTTGGAACAAAAGCTATAGGCTGGGCTGTGGATTACTATGGTAGTTGGAATGCTGGACTTATAATGCTTCTAAGCGCTTGTATACTTTGTATACTTTGCTCTATCTTGTGTCATTTTGGTGCTAAGAAAAAAGAGGATATATGCAAAAAATAAAATTAAGCCTAATGTTTTTGATTGTAACAATCATTTTTTTCAGCTTGTTCTTCAAAAGAACAACAAATCAATCATTTAGGAAGATCTTATGGTAAATTTAACGATAACGATCCTTTAAAACTTGGTTCAAAACCTACACCCCCTGTCAAACAAAAAACACCAAGCTTGGTAGAAGGTAAAAAATTTCCCGCCATACCACTTGTCCCACCTGTAATCACTCCTAATACCTTTAAAGGAGATAATGCCGTCAAAGGTCCATTGCCAAGGCTAAAATCTCCAAACGAATTTGCTTCAAATGCTTTATACGAAAACACAGGTATGGTAAGTGATTTTGTCACTATTATGAATCCTAATGGAGCATCTTTAACAATCTGGGCTTTAAATCCTGGCAATTGGATATGGGGATATAGTTTATTTGCTAGTAGACCTTTTGGAGATGCAAGAGCTTGGCAGCTTATTGAATTTCCAAACAATACAGTAATGATTAAAAATGCAAAAACATTTACTTGCTTAAACGCCTATAGAAATGGCATCGTTCATTATCCTTGTGATCAAACAAATTTTGCGCAGTTTTGGAGACTTTATCCGATGACTAATGGAGCTTATCAAATTCAAAATTTTGCCACCCAACAATGTATACAAACACCTGTTTCAAATGTAATGGAAGAATTTAATTTGAGCTTTTATAATATTTATTTAACCGATTGTTTGAAAGAAAAAGAAAAGAATTTGGATAGACAGTGGTATATAGGCGCTCCTATTTAATTTTTTCGCTATGAAAGGAAGATAATGAAAAAAATAGTATTTTTGATTTTAAGTTTTAATGTATTATTTGCCGCTTTAGAAAATTACAACACCGGAACTTGGAATTTGCAAGGCTCATCAGCTGCAACTGAAAGCAAATGGAATGTTAGTATAAGACAACTCATAACCGGTGCAAATCCTATGGATGTTTTAGCTGTTCAAGAAGCGGGGGTTTTACCTAGTACAGCCATGATGACTCCTAGACAGGTACAACCCGTGGGCGTGGGTATTCCTATACATGAATACATATGGAATTTAGGCTCTGTATCAAGACCTAGCTCTGTTTATATATATTATTCTAGAGTGGATGTAGGAGCAAATCGTGTGAATTTAGCTATCGTTAGCAGAGTGCAAGCGGATGAAGTTTTTGTTTTACCCCCTCCAACAGTTGCTTCAAGACCTATTATAGGCATACGCATAGGCAATGATGCTTTTTTCAATATACACACTCTAGCAAGTGGGGGAAATGACGCAGGAGCCATTGTCGCTGCTGTGGATATGTTTTTTAGAAATAGACCTGATATTAATTGGATGATTTTAGGCGATTTTAATAGAGAATCAGGCGCCTTAGTAACCTTGCTAGATCCTGACTTAAGAGCGCGCACTCGCGTAGTTGTTCCGCCTTCTTCTACGCAAACAAGTGGAAGAACGATTGATTATGCTATCACTGGAAATTCCAACACTGCAGCTTTATACAACCCACCACCGATAGTTGCGATTTTAGCTTTAGCAGGATTAAGAACCTTTTTGGCTTCAGATCATTTTCCTGTAAATTTTAGAAGACCTTAGGAGCTTAATATGAAAAAATTTTTATTTTATTTTTTGCCCTTTTGAGCTTTTTGAAAGCAGAGCCTAGCTTGGATGAATTAGCAGACTTTACTCCTATGTTTGCTATAAGATCTTTAGAAACAGGAATTTCTTTAAGTCCTTTTAGAAAAACTTCAAAAAGGTTAGAAGATCAAAATTGGTTTTTAAAAGAGATTGTAGCAAATGATGAGCTAAAAGCTAGGGATATGCACGCAAAAGATTTGCCTTTTGGCTATGTTCAGTTTATAAGCCCTAGGGGCGATGATATATGCCTAGCTGTTTTAAGTGAAAAAAGTTTTGGCACCAAATCTTGCAAACAAGATTTGCAAGATGGAACAATGCAGACTATTTTTTCTATCATACCAATGACAAATGGTTCTATACAAATTAGATCTTTAACCAATGGTGGCAATCAATGCATGAGCACTTTTCCTGACTCTAGTATCGCCATAGAAAATCGCTTTGGTTTAGGAGAATACCTTTTGGATCGTTCTATCGTAACTGTATTAAGCAAACTTTTCTTTTTCTCCCCTGCTATAATCGAAGCAAGCGCAATTTACTAACACTTTTCTAACAAAACCAAGCTTTCATGGCTTGGTTTATAACTTGATTTAACTCAAGGATTTAATAAAATCAAACTCACTGCCATTACAGCCATTCCTAAAACAAGCCCATAAAGACTATCGTGGGCTTTATCATAAGTTTTTGCTGCAGGCAATAACTCATCAAAAGAGATAAACACCATGATCCCAGCCACTACAGCAAAGGTGATAGCTAAAGTAAGCTCATTCATGATAGGCAAGATCAAAAACGCTCCCACGATAGCTCCTACAGGCTCGGCTATACCCGAAAGTGCAGAGTAAATAAAGGCTTTTTTCTTATCTTTTGTAGCATGATAAATCGGTAAAGAAACTGCCATTCCTTCAGGGATATTGTGTATAGCCACAGCTACGGCGATAGCCACACCAAAACTAAGATTATCAAGGCTTGAGATAAAAGTCGCAAAACCCTCAGGAAAATTATGTATCGCTATGGCAAGCGCAGTAAATATACCCGTTCTTTTCAATGCCTTTACATTGATTTTTTTTAAAGGCTCACCTGCATGAAAAGCGGGTGCTTTTTCATTTTTTTGAGGCAAAGGGCAAATCTTAAGCTCGCTTAGATCTTCTTTAGGATCGTGAGGATTGACATCTTCAGGGATGAATTTATCAATAATGGCTGATAAAAAAATTCCACCAAAAAAACATAAAAGCGCTAAAAGCTCTCCATAACCTGAATGATAATATTTTTTAAAATCCACAAAAGCAGAAGGCAAAATTTCCATAAAAGAGATATATATCATCACTCCGGCAGAAAAACCAAGGCCAAAAGAAAGAATTCTAAGATTGTCATTTCTACTAAAAAATGCTATCACAGAACCAATAGCGGTTGAAAGTCCGGCAAGGATGGTCAAAGCCATCGCTACTAAAATTTGATCTAATGTAAATTCCATAAAAACATTATAGCAAAAAATAATTAAATAAATTTTATCTAATGATAATTTTTATCAAAAATATTTAATTTAAAAAATAAAAATTACCAACTATATAGAAATTTTATCTTTGATTTTTAAAGTAAAAAGAGCTATTATTTCAATGTATAAATTTATAAGGTAAAGCATGGATTATAAAAAAGCATTTTATTTAAAGTTGGAGGATTGTTATTTAGGTGCGAAAATCAAAAACTCGCAAAATCAAGCAAAAAATGGTTTTACAAATTTACTTGCTATAAAAGAAAAATATTTTCAAAAAATCAAAGACTATCTAAACACACGAAAGCTTTATACAGATACTTATAATAAACTTTATAATTTTTTTAGCACTTATTTAAATGAAACAGGAACGCCATTTTTTTATGATACACCTATGTATAAAAATATTTATGCAAGGGTATATTCAAACTCAAAAGACACAAATCTTTTTTATAAAACACAAAATTTATACTATGTAAAATCAGATACTATTTATAACCCTTTAAGCTTGCAAAGTGAAGATAAAAAATACACTTTAAATTTTCTTACCGATGAGTATGAGCAAAATGCTGATAATAATAAAAGTAAAATCAATTTTTATTTACAAAATATACAAGATGATAATATAAACATAAAAGTGATAAATTTTAAAAATCATGATGGCACAAATGTTTTTAAACAAAACTCAAGTGAATTTAGCGATGTTTTTTTAAAGACTTTAAAAAATGCACAAATAAACATAAAAGAAGAAGAGCTAAAAAAGCTTTTTAAAACTTATAAAAAACAAAATGAAGTAGATTTTTTCATACATAAAAATGCGAAAGATTTTTTAAAAGAACAATTTAATTTGTGGTTGTTTTCTTATGTAAATGATGGTGTTACCGAATGGACTCAAGAAAAGATAGATGAGATCAAAACTTTAAAACAAATCGCTTTTGATATTATTGACTTGATAGCTGACTTCGAAAATGAGTTAAAAGCTATATGGCTAAAGCCAAAATTTGCTAAAAATGTTCACTATGTATTTAGCTTAGATACTATTAAATCACACTCAAACAATGCCGATGAAATTTTAAAATCCATCTACAAAGATGTAAATTTTAATGAGCAAATCGCAGAATGGAAAGAATTAAATTTCATAAATGATGAATTTGATGCAAATGCTATAAACGATGAAAAATACAAATTTTTGCCATTTGATACAAAGTATTTAAGCGAAGAAAACTACTATAAACTTTTAAGTTCATTTGAGAATTTAGATGAAATTTTAAACGGAGAACTTGTAAAAGCAGATAATTTTCAAGCGCTAAATTCTCTAATGCCAAAATATCAAGGCAAAATAGATCTAATCTACATAGATCCACCATTTAACACAGGAAGTGACTTTGACTACAAAGATAAATTTCAAGATAGCACTTGGCTTTCTTTAATGCACAATCGCTTAGAGTTAGCAAAGGAATTTTTAAGCGATAAAGGAAGTTTTTATTTGCATTTGGATGAAAATGCTGATTATTTTGGGAGAATTTTATTGAACGAATTTTTTGGAGAAATGGAGTGTAAAAAAATTACATTTGATACAAATGCTACCAAAGATGAAGAAGCTGATTTATTTGGATATAAAAGCTTTGGTAATAATTTTGTCTTAAAAAGCTCGACTATTCTTTTTTTAAAAAAAACAAATAGCATTTTCAATAAACTGTGGAAGCCAAATAGAAATTCTTCTTTATTAAATTTAGGGCAGCTTGATTTAATAGGAATTTCTACAATTGAAACACCTAAAAAAATAACAGATTACGAATATTATGTTCAAAAATGGAAAAATGGTAAATTATATCATGAAAAGATTGACATTAAAGATGAAAAAATATATCCATTGGGTGATATTTGGAATGATTTGTATTCTTTTACTCAATCTGAAATGAGAGTTAGTGAAAATATATCTTTTTATAGTTCACAAAAACCGGAAAATATGCTAAGAAGAATAATACAGTCTAGCTCTGAAGAAAATAGTGTTGTAATGGATTTTTTTGTAGGCAGTGGAACTACTTTGGCTGTATCTCATAAATTAAATAGAAAATACATTGGTATAGAAATGGGTGAGCATTTTTATGAAAAATATTTAACAATTAACAAAGATACCAAGAAATATGAATATAGGTTGGGTTTGCTTGGAAGAATGAAGAATGTTATAGCTGGAGATATCGAATTTTGTGCTATAGATAAAAAAAGAAGATCATCTCTTTCTAAAATGATAAATTTTAAAGGTGGTGGTGCTTTTAGATATTATGAACTTGAAAGCTATGAAGAAAGTTTAGAAAATTGTGAGTATAAGCTTGATGAAAATTCACTCATAGATTATAGAAAATCACGCAAACTTATAAAAGCACTCAAAAAAGATGAAAATATATACCTTGATATGAAAGCTTATGGTAAAGAATTTGATATATTTTTAACGATGTCCAATCTTTTAGGACTTAAAATCAAAAATATTTTTATAGACAACAACGGTATAAAATCTTGCAAATTTGAAAACGATGAGATTGTAAATTTAGAAAATATAGACTTAATTAAATATCCAAAACTAAAAAATCTAATTTGGTGGGAAAAATAAAGTGAAAAATATAGCAATTCTAGTGGGAAATTCTGAATATCAAAATTTAAATAAATTACATTTTTGTAGAAAAGATATTAGTTCTATGCAAAAAATATTAAGCTTGAGTAAAAAATTTGAAATTCATACTTTTGAAAATTACCAAAGTGAACAATTAAAAAGTGGACTATCAAAAATTATTAGAGAACTTGAAAAATCCAAAATTAATGAGTTGCTATTTTATTACACTGGACACGGAGTATTTAAAGAGCAATTTTATTATTTACCAATTAATTTTACTGATAAGCAATTTGAAACAACGAGTTTATCTAATAATGAACTGGATGATATGCTTAAAAGTTTAGATACGGAAATGGTAATTAAAATAATTGATGCTTGTCAATCAGGGCAACAATATATCAAAGAACCTGACCAAATGTCTGTCAAAAAAAGTTTAACTCAACATTCTTTTAAAAAATGTTATTTTTTCTTTTCTTCTATGAATAATCAATCTTCGATGGGCGATGATAAGGGTAGTTATTTTACAAATACTATTATAGAATCAATCGTAACACATAAAACAGATTCTATTCGATACGCAGATGTTCAATCCTATATTGCCGATTATTTTAATGGTAAAAATGAACTTCAAACACCATTTTTTGTACATCAATCCAATGCAACTGAAATTTTTCTCAGTGATCTTACATCCATACAAAAATTTTTTAAAAACAATGATCTCATGGCAAATAATGGTGAAGACATTATCCAAGAAATAGAAAATGATAAAATCGATATAGTAGAAAAGTTGAAAACTTTATCTAAAAAATATATAGTTAAAGATGTAGCGCAAAAAACTATTGAATACATTTTTGATGAAAATAATATCAATAATATGTTTAATGATGATATAAAGTTAATTTATGATATAAAAATCGAAAAACACAATGATTATAATATTGATAATATCAATAAGTTGTATAATGAAATAGAAAAAAATAAAAAACATTTTTTTATTAATCTTGAATATAAACAAGAGGCTTATACTACTACAGAGTGGATTCCAAAAAAGAAAAATCCATATGATATTACAGGGCGTTTTTCTTATGATCAGTTTTTGGGTAAGAATTATGAAGAAAAAGAAGTTCAAAAATACAGAAATATAGTTAATTCTATTTGTTTAGTAGATGATATTTTGCCAATAGGTATTGTTATATCTCTTAATCCTAAAGAAGATATTGATAATATTAATAGATATTTGATAAATATTATTAATTTTCATAATAATCTTGATATTGTTTTTTATAGCAATATAATTGAATATTATAAAAACAACTGGTATGATTGGGAAAAAATAAATACTGAAGATTGGATAAAAAGTAAAGAAAGTTTTTGCGATAAAGATAAGATCTTGGAGAAAATTCAAATAATAATAAAAAACTATAATCAAAAAATTATTGATAATATTTTTAATATTTTAAAACAAGAAGATTTAAAAATTAGAGAGTAAATAGCAATTGAAATAACATCATTCTTTACACCACTTGCAAGATAAGTAATTACAAGAAATTTCAGTATGTAAAAATTCTTACATATTGAAAATGATAAAGAACAATTAAAGCTTTAAAGGAAAAATAATGGCTAAAGCAAAACAAAATACAAAAAAACATTTATTGTTAAATCAATTTATCCATGATAAATCACTAGTGCAAAAGCTTAATGAAAGTTATGATTTTAGTAATTTTTCTCAAGCTATAAATTTGCAATTTTATCAGCAAGAAGGTGTTAAAAATGCTTTAGCTATACTCTCTTTTTATATGGAAGATGAGTTAAATTCGCATAATTACAATCAAGAACGCAGAAAACTTTTAGATTTTTATCAAGATGAAGGCAAGGATTTAAAACTACAAAAAGAACATATCGCAAGAGCTTCATTTTGGATGGCTACAGGAAGTGGTAAAACTATAGTTATGATTAAACTTATAGCTTTGATACATGAATTTATTAAAAATAATCAATTACCTAAAAAACCCATTATGCTTTTAGCACCAAATGATAAGATTTTAAATCAATTCAAAGCAAATATAGCTAAATACAACAATCATCACAGCAATTTTATCAAAATAAAAGATTTAAAAGATTTTGAAAGCATAGAAAAAGAAGCTAGTTTGTTAAATGAAGCGGTGGTGTATTTTGCAAGAAGTGATTTACTTGAGAGTGAAGAAAATGTAGGCAAAGATAAAAAAGCAAAAAGATTAAACTATAAAAATTATCTTAATAAAGATGGTTGGTATATATTGTTAGATGAAGCTCATAGAGGCGATAGTAAAACATCACTAAGAAAAAACTATTATCATGAGCTTGCTAGAGGTTTTATCAAAGAAGATGAATTTCCAAAAGGCTTTGTTTTTAATTTTTCTGCTACTTTTGAAGATGAAATAGACTTTATAACTTGTGCTTATAATTATAATCTTCAAAAATTCAATCAAGAAGGATATGGTAAAAATATAGCGGTTTTAAATGAGAATTTAGATTTTAAAAGTGAAAATAACGAAGAGGCAAAAATTAAAACGATTTTAGAAAGTTTTATAATCTTTAATGCTATTGTAAAATCAAAAGAAGAATTGTTTTTAAAAAGACAAGATTTTACATATCATAATCCTTTAATCATAGCAGTTTCTGATAAAGTAAATACTCAAGATGCGGGTATAAAAGCATATTTTAAAGCAGTGCATAATGTATTAAAAAATAAAGCAGATATAGGCAACATAGCCTTAGAACTTTATGAAAAACTTCAAAATCAAAATTTACATTTTGGTATAAATACACTAAGTGATGATTTTTTAAAATATATAAAAAATGCAAATAACGATGAACTTAGAGAAAATATTTTTTATGCGAGTGCAAATGCAAATTTAGAGTGCTATAGCATTAAAGGAAATGACAAAGAATTAGCTTTTAAGAGCAAAAATTCAAACAAACCCTTTATGCTTTTAAATATTTCAAACGCAAAAGAATGGGAAAAAAACTTTTTGCTTGAACTTGGAGTAGAAAGTATAAGCGATATATCGCAAAGTCATTTTGAAAACATCAATAGCCTAGAATCCTCTATCAATATAATGTTAGGAAGCAAAGTTTTTTCAGAAGGTTGGGATAGCAATCGTGTAAATTTAATTTCTTTTATCAATATAGGCAGTGTTAATGCTAAAAAATATGTTTTACAAACCATAGGGAGAGGTGTTAGAATAGAACCTTTCTTAAATATAAGAAAGAGATTAAATGCTTTAAAAGAAACATTTAAAATCGATGAGCGATGTATAAATTTAGCATGTGGCTTAGAAACTCTTTTTGTAATGGCAAGTGACAATGAAGCCATTCAAGCCATCATAGAAGGTATAGAATACGAATTTGTAGAAAGCAAACATTTAAAAGGATTTAAAGAAACAAAATTGTCGTTTAATTTGCCTATACCAAAGTATAAAAATGAGACAAAACTAAAAAGTATTTATAAAATTTCAAAAGATGACGCAAAATCTTTAGAAGAATTGATAAAATCTTATGATGAGGATGTTTTAATTTTAGAGCAGTGTTTGTATAAAAATTTTAAATATTCTACATTGCAAGAATTCAACAAATTTATAAAAGGAAAAGAAAGTAGAATACAATTATCAGGAAATAAGGTAGAATTTAATGAAAAAACAATATTAAAAACAATCAATAGCGTGTTAAATTCTAATACTAAAGTTTTGGATAAATTTGTAAAGCTAGAGAAAGAAATAACACACCATAAAAATATACAAGCAAAGTTAGATTTTGAAACAGTTCAAAAAATTAACAAAACTATAAAAGATGTTTTAAATGCAAAAAGTGAAGATGAATTAAAAGCAGACTTTGAAAATAAAAAAATCAATTTAGATGAGCTAATGCAAGGCATAAAAGAAAATCAAAAAAGTAAAGAAATAAAAAACTATATAATTAGTGCAAAGCTTAGCAAGCATTACTACAACCCTTTAATCATTTACAATAAAAACGATAAAGAAAGCAAAATTAACTTTGCTATTTCCAATGAAAGTGAAAAAGAATTTTTAGAAGATCTAGAAAAGAATTTAAATTTGTCTTTTTTTGAACAATACGAATGGTATTTTTCTAAATTGGTAGAAAATCAAGATGAAATTTATATTCCTTATTTTGATGAAGAACAGCAAAAAGAAAGAAAATTTTACCCTGATTTTATATTTTGGCTAAAGAATAAACAAAGCGGAGAATTTGATATATATTTTATAGATCCAAAAGGTTTAAAAATAGAAGATAATCCTAGATTTAAACTAAAAGGCTTTAAAATGATATTTGAGAATAGAAATTTAACTTATGAAGATAAGAATATAAAAGTAAATTTATTTTTTTACAATAAAAATAAAAATTATGTTTCAGATGAGCTAAAAGATTTTGTTAAATCAAACATAGAGGATATTTTCAAATGAAAAATCTTTTAGTATGCGCCTTAGAGCCTTCGGCAAACCTACATTTAAAAGAAGTTTTAAAAGCCTATAAAGAAGAATTTGGCGAATTCAAAATTTATGGAATTTATGATGAAAATTTATGCAAAGAATTTGCCTTAAATTCTAAGCCACTTTATAGCTCGCATGAATTTAGTGCTATGGGTTTTGTAGAAATTTTGCCTTTGATTTTCAAAGCAAAAAAAGCGATCAAAGAATTAGTAAATCTAACTTTAAGCCAAACAATGGACGCGGTTTTATGTATCGATTCTCCCGCTTTTAATATCCCTTTTGCCAAGGCTTTAAAAAAGGCAAATTCAAAAACAAAAAGAATTTATTATATCTTGCCTCAAGTTTGGGCTTGGAAAAAAGGGCGTATTCCTGTTATAGAGAGCCATTTTGATGTTTTAGCCTCTATCTTGCCTTTTGATGAGCAATTTTTTAGTAAAAGCATATATGTAGGACATCCTCTTTTGGATGAAATCAAAGATTTTAAAAACGAAAACGATATTAAAATTTTACTTAGCAAAAACGAAAGTGAAAAGACTATAGCGTTTTTACCAGGCTCAAGACGCAGTGAAATCAAGCGTTTAATGCCTGTTTTTAGAGAATTATCACGCAAATTTGAAGGAGAAAAAATCCTTTGTGTGCCACCTTTTAATCTCGAAAGATTAGAAATTTATGGCGATGTAAAGGATTTTAAAATACAAAGCAATACACCCCAAGTGCTTAAAAAAGCTGATTTTGCTTTTATTTGTAGTGGAACTGCTACCCTAGAAGCAGCTTTGGTAGGAACTCCTTTTGTGCTTGCTTATAAAGCAAAGACTATTGATATATTTATCGCAAGACTTTTTGTAAAATTAAAACACATTGGGCTTGCAAATATTTTTTGTGATTTTGCTGGAAAAGAAGCTTTAAACCCTGAATTTTTACAAGAACAAGTCAATGTTTTAAACCTTTATGAAGCTTATAATAAATATGATTATAAGGCATTTTTTGATAAAGTGCACTTTCTAAAAGAATATTTAAAATTTGGAAGTGCGAAAAATCTCGCTAAAATATTAAATCAATAACAATTAAGGATATATAAATGCAAAAAGAACCGATGAGCCAATTTGGCTATGATAAATTAAGCGCTGAATTAAAAGATTTAAAAGACAACCAACGCCCTGCTGTTGTGATAGAAATTGATACCGCAAGAAGTCATGGTGACTTAAAAGAAAATGCAGAATACCACGCTGCAAGAGAAAAACAAACCTTGATAGAAAGTCGTATCGCAGAACTTAGCGATTTAATCGCAAGAGCACAGATAATCGATCCTTCGAGCTATGAGCACGATAGCGTTAAATTTGGATCTTCTGTGGTGATTATGGACTTAGACACCGAAAAAGAAAACAAATATACCCTAGTAGGTACTTGTGAAGGGGATTTAGATAAGGGTTATATTTCTATTGCTTCACCTATTGCAAAGGCTATGCTTGGTAAAAAAGAAGGAGATGAATTTAAAGTGCGTTTGCCAAAAGGAGAAAGCGAATTTGAAATTATCTCTATCAACTATGAACCTTTAAAATTTTAAGGATAGAAAATTTTACTACAAAATGGAGCGATTTTAATCGCAGATGCTCATGAAAATGATAAAAGAAGAGGCTTTTGGGAATTTTTACAAGCTTTAAAAAGGAGTGAAATTACCACACCTCAACTCATTTTAATGGGAGATATTTTTGACTTACTTATAGGTGAAATCTCTGCTACGCATGAATTTGCGAAACCCTATATTAAACTTCTTGAAGAACTCGCTTTAAAAATGGAAATTATTTATCTTGAAGGAAATCATGATTTTAATCTCGCTCGTTTTTTTCAAAGGGTTAAAATTTTTAATCTACAAGAACAACCCTTAAAACTTAATTTACATACAAGTAAAGGTAAAAATACCGATTTTAAAAATTCTTTTATCACTCTAGCTCATGGGGATATTTTTTTATCTCCACCTTTACAATTTGCTCTTAAAAGCTTGAGAAATCATTACTTGCTAGTATTTTTAAATTTTTTAAATCAAATAAGTTTCAATTCTATCTCAAATAAAATTCTTAAAAATCAAAATAAAAAAAATCTTTTTTATAAAATTGAAAATTTTAAAAATTTAGCCAAAGAAAGATATAAAAAATATGAAAATTTAGGCTTTTGGGTATGTGAAGGGCATTATCATCAAAATTTAATATTAGATGAAAAAGATGTTAAATATTTCAACTTAGCTAGTTTTGCATATGAGAGAAGTTTTTTTGTAGTAGAATGCTGTCAAGAAATCAAATTTCGAGAACAGAAATTGAGGGGTCAAAATGTTTGATGAAAATATCGTGAAAACGGGTTCAAATGAAATGGAGCTTGTCGATTTCCGTATCTTTAAGCAAGGACACGATAAAGTCTATGAGGGAATTTATGGGGTAAATGTCTCTAAGGTTAGAGAAATTATCAAAATTCCAAGCCTCACAGAACTTCCTGGTGTGCCTGATTATATCGAAGGAATTTTCGATCTTCGAGGCGTAGTTATACCGGTAGTAAATCTTGCTAAATGGATGCAAATCACAGAGCCAGAAAGCACTATGCTAAAACCTAGAGTTATTATCACTGAATTTAGTAATATTCTTATAGGCTTTATAGTACATGAAGCTAAAAGAATTCGCCGTATCAATTGGAAAGATATAGAACCAGCTACTTTCTCTACAGGTTCAGGTGCCTTAGATAAAGGAAAAATTACAGGTGTCACTCGTATAGAAAATGATGAAGTTCTTTTGATACTTGATTTGGAAAGTGTTGTTGAAGATTTAGGAATTTACTCTCCTAAAACCGATATAGATTTTAGTAAAATTGAAAAATTCAGCGGATCAGCACTTATTTTAGATGATAGTATGACAGCTAGAAAACGCGTTAAAGAAATGATGCAACAAATGGGCTTCCAAGTAATTGAAGCTAAAGACGGAGTTGAAGGCTTAAATAAACTTGAAGAACTCAGTCAAGTTTATGGAGAAAACTTAAGCTCTGTATTAAAAATTATCGTAAGTGATGTTGAAATGCCTCAAATGGATGGATTTCATTTTGCTGCACGCATCAAAGAAGATGCAAGATTTAAAGATATTCCTATAGTCTTTAACTCATCTTTATCTAACGAATTTATGAATGAAAAAGGTGTTCATGAAGCCGGTGGCGAAAGCTATTTGGTTAAATTTAATGCAAGTGATTTCTTCAATGAAATTGCTAAAGTCATCAAAAAACACCAATCTCAAGAACAGGGGTAAAATATGGAAGATATGCAAGAAATACTTGAAGACTTTTTGGTTGAAGCTTTTGAGCTAGTTGAGCAAATCGACCATGATTTAGTGGAGCTTGAAACAAATCCAGAAGACTTAGAATTATTAAACAGAATTTTCCGTGTAGCACACACTGTAAAAGGCTCTTCAAGCTTTTTAAATTTTGATGTTTTAACAAAATTAACACATCATATGGAAGATGTTTTAAACAAAGCAAGACATGGAGAATTAAAAATCACTCCAGATATTATGGATGTTGTTTTAGAATCCATCGATAGAATGAAAACCTTACTTAACTCTATACGCGATAACGGCAATGATACAGCTATAGGAATGGATATAGAACCAATTTGTGCAAGATTAACAGCTATATCAGAAGGAGAATCTCCAAATGGCGTTGAAAATGAAACTCCTGTAGAAGCTCCTCAAAAGGAAGAACCAGCTCCTACACCAGAACCTGAAGTAGATGTTAATCAATTAAGCGATTCTGAAGTTGAAGCCGAAATAGAAAGATTACTAAAGGCTAGGAAAGCAGAAGATCAAGCACGTCGTGCTCAGAAAAAGCAAAATACTGCAGCTTCTACAACTTCTAAACCAGCAGCAAGCACACCAAAAGCTGAAAATATGGAGAAAAAAGTTCCTGCTAGTGGAGGCGGTGGAGGCGGTATGGATCAAACCATACGCGTTGAAGTAAAAAGATTAGATCACTTAATGAATCTAATTGGGGAGCTTGTTTTAGGCAAAAACCGTTTGCTTAAAATTTACGATGATGTTGAAGAGCGTTATGAAGGAGAAAAATTCCTTGAAGAACTTAATCAGGTTGTAAGTCAATTAAGTATTATTACAACTGATGTTCAGCTTGCTGTGATGAAAACAAGAATGCAACCTATAGCAAAAGTTTTCAATAAATTCCCAAGAGTTGTTCGTGATTTAAGTCGTGAATTAGGAAAGCAAATAGAACTTGAAATTACAGGTGAAGAAACTGAACTTGATAAATCTATCGTAGAGGAAATTGGCGATCCTATCATGCATATGATTAGAAATTCATGTGATCATGGTGTTGAGGATCCAGCAACTCGTGCAGCGAATGGAAAACCTGAAAAAGGTATAGTCCAACTTAAAGCTTACAATGAAGGAAACCATATAGTTGTAGAAATTACCGATGATGGTAAGGGACTTGATGCAAATAGCCTAAAAGCTAAAGCTATAGAAAAGAATTTGATTACCGAAAGAGAAGCAGATCAAATGACAGACAAAGAAGCTTTTGCTTTGATTTTCAAGCCTGGTTTTTCAACTGCGGCTAAAGTAACAAATGTTTCAGGTCGTGGCGTAGGAATGGATGTTGTTAAAACCAACATCGAAAAACTTAATGGGGTAATTGAAATTGATAGTGAGTTAGGTAAAGGAAGTTCGTTTAAACTTAAAATTCCTCTTACCTTGGCAATCATTCAATCTTTACTTGTAGGAACTCAAGAGGAATTCTATGCAATTCCACTTGCAAGCGTTCTTGAAACAGTTAGAGTGCCAATTGATGATATTTACACTATTGAAGGCAAAAATGTATTGCGCCTTAGAGATGAAGTACTTTCTCTTGTAAGACTTTCTGATGTCTTTGGAGTTAAACAAGTGCTTGAAAGCGGTGATCAAACTTATGTCGTTGTTATAGGGGTAGCAGAAAGCAAGCTTGGTATTATAGTAGATACTCTTGTAGGACAAGAAGAAATAGTTATTAAATCTATGGGCGATTATTTACAAAACATCCAAGGTATAGCAGGTGCTACTATCCGTGGTGACGGTAGAGTAACACTTATCATAGATGTAGGCGCTATGATGGATATGGCAAAAGAAATAAAAGTTGACATCAAAGCTCAGATTGAATCAAGTGCTAAAAAACCAAAAGAAAAACCAAGTGATTACAAGGTCTTAATCGTTGATGATTCTAAAATGGATAGAACTTTAATGCAAAAAGCTTTAGAACCGCTAGGAGTTAGTCTTATTGAAGCTACCAATGGCGTTGAAGCATTAAATATTATAAAATCGGGCGATCATGATATTGATGCGATATTAATTGATATCGAGATGCCAAGAATGGATGGTTATACCTTAGCGGGTGAAATTAGAAAATATTCTAAATATCGCAATTTACCGCTCATTGCAGTTACTTCAAGAACAAGTAAAACTGACCGTTTAAGAGGTGTTGAAGTAGGTATGACGGAATACATTACCAAACCTTATTCTCCAGAATATTTGGAAAATGTGGTTAGAAAAAATTTGAAACTAGGATAAGAATATGAGTAATGAAAAATTAGAGCAAATATTGCAAAAACAGCAAACTCAGATAGCTGGTCCTGTTGGTGATCAAAAAGAAGATGATATCATACAACTTGTAGGTTTTGTCGTAGGAGATGAGGAATATGCTATTCCAATTCTTAACATACAAGAAATCATCAAACCTATAGAATATACAAGGGTTCCAAGCGTTCCTGATTATGTTTTGGGTGTATTTAATATGCGTGGAAATGTTATGCCATTAATTGATTTGGCACAGCGTTTTAATCTAGGAAGTTCTAAAATGACTCCTCAAACTCGTTATATTGTTTTAAGAGGCGAATCCAATGGAAGTGGTGTTGGAGGAAATGCGGGCTTTGTAATAGATAGACTAACCGAGGCTATCAAAATTCATAGAAACCGTATCGATCCGCCACCTGAAACTTTGGTAAAAGATAAGGGTATGATCTATGGTATAGGCAAAAGAGATGAAAATATCCTTACCATACTTAAAGTTGAAGCCTTACTTAAGCGTGAATTTTAATGATAAAACTTTGTGTTTTTGATTTTGATTCCACTTTGATGGATGGAGAAACTATTGATATATTAGCTAAGGCTTACGACAAAGAAAAAGAAGTGGTGGATATCACTCATCGCGCTATGGCGGGTGAACTTGATTTTTTTGAAAGTCTGCAAGAGCGTGTCAGTTTTCTAAAGGGAATGCCTTATGATCTTGTTCTTAAAATAGGACAAGATCTTCCATTGATGAATGGAGCTTATGAGCTTATTGAATTTTTAAATTCTAAAAATATTTTTGTTGTTATTTTTAGTGGGGGTTTTCATGAAGGTATTGATCCTGCTATGAAAAAACTAAAAGTAAATTTAGGCTTTGCAAATTATCTACATCATAAAAATAATACTTTATCAGGACTAGTGGGCGGAGAAATGATGTTTTCAAATTCAAAGGGTTTAATGCTGCAACGCCTCAAGAACTTTTTAAATTTGCAAACTCATGAAGTCATGTGTGTGGGCGATGGAGCAAACGATATCGCTATGTTTAATGAAAGCGGTTTAAAAGTCGCATTTTGTGCTAAAGAAATTTTGCGATCAAAAGCAGATATTTGCGTAGACAATAAAGACTTGAAAGAAATAATAAAGGTAATATAAGATGAAAAAATTTTCTCTTTGGTGTGATTTTATAGAAAATAGTTTTTTAGATGATGATTTTTTAAATTTACTATCTCGCGGTGTCAATGGAGCAACTTCAAATCCCGCTATTTTTAAAAATGCTATTTTAAATTCGCCTATCTACAAAGAAAAAATAGCCAAATTAAAAGGAAAAAAGGCAAAAGAAATTTATGAAGAACTTGCTATTGCTGACATACAAAAAGCAGCAGACAAGCTTGCTCCTTTATATCACACGGGAAATGATGGTTTTATAAGTCTTGAAATCGATCCGAGATTTTATGATAATACAAGCTTAAGTTTGGGCGAAGCAAAAAAACTTTATAGTGCCATTGGTAAAGACAATGTGATGATTAAAGTTCCAGCAACCAATGCTTCTTATGAAGTAATGTATGAATTGATGAAAAATGGCATCAGCGTAAATGCTACTTTAATTTTTTCTTTAGAGCAAAGCCAAAAATGCTTTGAAGCTTTAAATGCAGGTTTGATTGAATTTAGAAAAAACAATATAGCCTTGCAAGGAAAAAATACTCACTTAAGAACTCCGCAAGCTGTTATAAGCATCTTTGTAAGTCGTTTTGATAGACTTTTAAATTCTAAAGCAAAAGAACAAAATCGTATAGGAATTTTAAATGCAAATTTAGCCTATAATAATATCATCTCCAAAAACGAACCTAATATCCGAGCTTTATTTGCAAGCACGGGTGTAAAAGGCGATGATTTACCAAAAGATTATTATATCAAAGAACTTCTTTTTGAAAATAGCATAAATACTGCCCCACTAGATGCTATCAATGCATTTAAAACCGAAATTGAATTTAAAAAACCTTTAATGAATTTTGAAATTTACACACAACTTAATGCTATTATTTCACAAAATGAAAGAGAAAAAGCTTGTGATGAATTACTAAAAGATGGTTTAGAGCAATTTTGCATAGCTTTTGAAGAAATTTTACAAGCACTAAACTAACGAATTTTTTTAAGCTTCTTACGATGAAGTTTTATTATTTTTGATGGGGTATTTTCAACAAATATCTCATCAACCACAACATCTGCGACACTTCTAGCCCAAAGCTCATCAAATTTTTGTCCGTGCTTGTTTGCAGAACTTGAATAAAAACAACCCATTTTTTCTAAGAATTGTGCGTGTTTGCAATCTTTGACAATTCTTACTGCTTGATTGTTTGGATAAATAAAAGTTGTTTTTTTGGCACGACGCACCCAGTTTTTAAATTGATTTGGAACTCTTACGATTTTTTTTAACTCGTCAAATTTTGCAGAAGTGATCAAGCAGGGCTGATCTTTAGCCCTGCCTTTTAAAGCATTGATTTCTTCTAAATTTTTACTTAAAAATCCTGCTGTAGTATCTGTTTGCGCTAGATAAATCAAGCTTTTAAATACTCCTGCAGGCTTTTAACTTCTAAATAACTTTGATTTTGTATCGCTTTAATCGATTTTGCACCCGCAAGAGCTGAACGCAAATTTGTAAAATAAGGGATTTTAAAACGGATAATATTTTCACGAATTTTTTTCGTATCCCCTGCAAAAGTATGACTATCACTTGTATTTATCACTAGCTGAATTTCTCCATTTTTCAGCTTGTCTTCCACATTTGGACGCCCTTCTGAAATTTTATGTACAAGCTCACACTCAAAACCAGTTTCTACAATTTCTTTACAAGTTCCACTTGTAGCCATTAGTTTAAAACCTAATTTAGAGTATTCACTCGCAAGTTTTTTAGCATACTTTTTATCTTTTTCTTTTAAAGAAATGAAAACCACTCCACTTTCTGGCAAATGATTAAAAGATGAAATTTGACTTTTCGCGTAAGAATTGGCAAAATCCTTACTTATGCCCATAACCTCACCTGTTGATCTCATCTCAGGTCCTAGCTCTAAATCACTTCCACTAAGCTTAGCAAAAGGAAATACCGCTTCTTTTACGCTGATATATTTTGAAGGCTTAGGACGCAAAATCGCATTATCAAAATTCACCACACCAAAAGCATCATAAAATTTTAAAGCTTCTTTTAAATTCCCCTGCCACATTACGCGTGTTGCAACTTTTGCCAAAGGTATACCTGTAGCTTTGCTTACAAAAGGTACGGTACGACTTGCTCTAGGATTTACTTCTATCATATAAAGTTCGTTATTGTAAATTGCAAATTGTATATTTAAAAGTCCTACAACGCCTAAATTTAAAGCAATATCTGCGGTTTTTTGTACGATTTGTTCTTGCATTTTTTCATCAATATTGCAAGGTGGCAAAGAACATGCGCTATCACCTGAATGAATTCCTGCTTCTTCAATATGCTCCATAATTCCTGCTACATAAACATCTTTACCATCACTGATAGCATCAACATCGATTTCAGTCGCATTATCTAAATACTGATCGATCAAAACAGGACTTTTATCGCTTACATCCACAGCTTCTTGCATATAAAGTCTAAGTTCACTCTCATCAGTAACCACACGCATAGCTCTTCCGCCTAAAACATAACTTGGTCTTACAAGTACAGGATAACCTATCTCGCTCGCTTTTAAAACCGCTTCTTCTACGCTTGTAGCGGTAGAATTTTTAGGTTGATTGATACCAAGTTTTGTAATAAATTCAGCAAATTTCTTTCTATCTTCTGCCATATCGATCACTCTTGCGCTTGTGCCTATGATTTTAGCCCCAAAAGCACTCAAGCGTTTAGCAAATTTAAGCGGAGTTTGACCACCAAAATGCACTATAACTCCATCTGGCTTTTCGCGTTCAATTACACCACGCAAATGCTCAAAATCAATAGGTTCAAAATACAAAATATCACTCGTATCATAATCTGTAGAAACGGTTTCTGGATTGCAATTATACATAATAGTTTTTACGCCTAAATCCTTTAATGCAAAAGAAGCATGCACACAAGCATAGTCAAATTCTATCCCTTGTCCTATACGATTTGGCCCCCCGCCTATAATCATCACTTTTTTTTCTTTTTTATCTCTTGCTTCATTTTTGCTTTGAGTAAGTTCACTTACATTGATACTAGAATAAAGATAAGGAGTTAAAGCTTCAAATTCCCCTGCACAAGTATCTACTTCGCCAAATTCTGCTATGATTTTTTGCTTCATTCTTGCATAATAGATATCATTTTGACTTAATTCTAAATTATCTTTTAGATTCACAAGTAAGGCGATCATCTTGTCTGAAAAACCCATAGTTTTTGCTTTTCTTAAAAGGGTTTTGTTATGCAAGATATCCATATCAATTTGCTCTTCAAAATCTACGATTTCTTTAATTTGGGATAAAAACCAAGGATCAATTTTACAAAGCTCATAAAGCTCTTTTACATCAAAACCCTCTCTAAAAGCTTGCGCTACATAAAGCAAACGCTTTTCGTTAGCGTTGCGAATTTTAAAGATAAGATCGTTTTTATCTTCAAATTTCACTCTATCAAAACCACTTAAATTTCTTTCCAAAGAACAAAGTGCTTTTTGTATACTTTCTTTAAAAGTTCGGCCAATCGCCATTACCTCACCCACGCTTTTCATCGCTGTGCCTAAAGTTGTATTGGCTCCTGGGAATTTCTCAAAAGTAAAACGAGGAATTTTTGTAACAATATAATCAATCACAGGTTCAAAACTAGCAGGAGTACCGGTAATATCATTTTTTATCTCATCTAAGCTAAATCCAATCGCCAAAAGTGTTGCAACCTTTGCTATAGGATAACCCGTTGCTTTAGAAGCTAGGGCGCTTGATCTTGAAACCCTTGGATTCATTTCAATAACTATCATTCTACCATTTGTTGGATTGACAGCAAATTGCACATTTGATCCGCCCGTATCGACGCCTATTTCACGCAAAATGGCAAAAGAGGCATTACGCATAACTTGGTATTCTTTATCAGTTAAAGTAAGAGCAGGTGCAACCGTGATACTATCTCCTGTATGCACTCCCATAGGATCAAGATTTTCTATACTACACACGATAATGCAATTATCATTTTTATCGCGGATAACCTCCATTTCATACTCTTTCCATCCAAGCAAACTTTCTTCGATAAGAATTTCATGGATTGGCGAAAGTGCTAAGGCAGTATTAGCGAGTTCTTTAAATTCATCCATATTATAAACCACACCGCTTCCCGTACCACCTAAGGTATAAGAAGCACGGATCATTAAAGGAAAGCCGATTTCATCTACAGCTTTTAAAGCTTCATCATAATTATACGCGTACATAGATTTTGACAAATCCATGCCGATTTTTTTCATACATTCTTTAAAAACTTGACGATCTTCGCCTTTTTTAATCGCTTCAGGGTTTGCACCCAAAAACTTCACATCACCTAAAAGTCCGCTTTCATAAACTTCCATAGCTACATTTAGAGCCACTTGTCCACCCATGGTTGGCAAAATGGCATCGATTTTCTCTTTTTTAATAATACTTAAAATACTTTCCTTGGTTACAGGCTCTATATAAGTAGCATCAGCAAATTCAGGATCAGTCATAATAGTCGCTGGGTTAGAATTGATTAAAACTACGCGATACCCTTGTTCTTTTAAAGTTTTTGCTGCTTGAGTTCCTGAATAATCAAATTCACAAGCTTGACCTATAACGATAGGACCACTTCCTATAAGTAAAATATTTTTAATATCTGTTCGTTTTGGCATGAATTTTCCTAAGAGCATAAATTTGGGCTGATTATAACAAATTTTAGTTTTACAAACTTTGAAATTCTGTTATAATTTTAAAAAAATAGGCAAGAAAGAAATACTCATGAAAAAAATTAAAATTTTAGTTTTTTTAATATTTTTTTGTCAATTTTCCGTTTTAGCAAATAATTTACCCCAAAATATAAAAGAAAATTTAGGCATTAATCAATTCTTGGACGAGAGTTTAAAAGAAATTTTAAATCAGCCCTTAAAGGAAAAATTTGCTCTTACTCCAAAGGGGGAATATTTTTTCGAGGGTAATTTAAGTCTTTTTCAAAAACAATGCTTAGAAAATAATGCCACCGCATGTGCTTATTAGGAAGAGAATTTGCAGCAAACACGAGACTTCCTTTGGATTTAAACAAAGCTTTATTGCTTTTCCAAAAAGCTTGTAAACTTGGGAGATTGGACTCTTGCGTGAGAATCAACAATATAAAATTTAAATTACTGAAAAAGTTAGATGAAGAAACTTATCAAAGCAATTTAAAATATTTTTTAGATCAAAACTCAAGTTTTGCTTTATTAGAACATATCACTACGCTTAGTAAACAAGATATAAAATCAGCAATTATACTAGCCAAAAAAAAGCTGCGAGCAAGGCATGATGCTATTTGTGCAGGACTTTCTTATATGTATGCATGCGGACAAGGGGTAGGAAAAAGACTTAATCAAAGCTAAAGAATTAAGCTCTAAAGCTTGTGAAAAAGATACAAAGTTGTGCTTTGCGCAAGGCTGGGTTGAATTATTTAATCAAAATGATATTTTAGCCCAAAAACTTTTTTATAAATCTTGTCAGGCCGGATATTATACTGATTGCAATATGGCAGTTGATAAAAATTCCAAAGATCAAGCTATGCAATTAAATCTTATTAAAATCACACAAAAAAATAGTCAAAATCAATGTCAAAACTCAAGCAATAAACAATCTTTTGCTTGCCATAAAGCATCTGCTCTTTCTAAAGAAATTTTAAAAATCCAATTGAAAAAAATTTCTGAAAAACTGCTTTTTACAATTTTAATTTAAATTCATGGACGAAAATAGCAAAAAGTATAAAAACTCCACCTAAAATTTGCAAAAACGAAATACTTTGAGCCAAAAACAAAGACCCAAAAAACATAGCAAACAAAGGTTCACTAAGTTCTATAAGCTGGACTGAATTTGACTTTGCAAGAATTAAGGCTCTAGTAGTGCAGTAAAATCCACCTATAGTAGGCAAAAACGCCAAAGCTAAAAGCAAAATAGACTTTCTAAAGAAAAATTAAGATTTAAATTTGCTCCAAATAAAGGAATACTCAAATACAAGCTTCCTATAAAAAGCAAAGCACAAAGAGGAATTAACCCAAAACCCAGTTTTAATTTTCTAGTAAAAAATAAAAATAAAGCATAGCCAATCCCTGCTAAAATAGCATTTACAAGGCCTTTTAAATGAGTAAAATTTTCCAAAGTCCCACCTTCAGCCAAAAAAATCATCCAAAGTCCCAAAAGCACAAAAACTACATTAGCCACACCCATACTTGTGTAAGCAGCACTCTCAAAATGATAAAGCATAAAAAATCCAAAAAAAGCAAGAAGCAAAAGTGTGAAAATTTTCTGCTTGATAAAAGCCAACAAAGTGGTCAATTTTCTCATATAAATTAACATCACAAACAAAATCACACTAGCCACAAAGCATTTATAAAAAGCTACTTCTGAACTCATAAAACCTTTTTTAAAAAGAAAAACACTAAAAATTCCAACAAAAGCGTTAAATATAGCGGCTAAAAAAGCAAAAAAGAAAGCTTGAAATTTAGGATTTTAGCATATTTTATTCTCCTTTGGCTTTCATAAAAAAACTTTTTAATCTCAATTATCAAGTATTTTGCTTTAGTTTTTTACTATAAAAATATTAAGCAGTTATGAGTTTTAATTTATTATTTTACTCTATCTAAACATAAAACAAGACCAAAATAGTCTTGTTTTATGTTTTTAACCCAGCCAAAAAAGATCGCTGAATTCATTAAAATTCATTTGCTCTAAGCTCTTTTGATCTTCGCAAATTTTCATTATTTTTTCGCATTGTTTTGGACTTAAACGCGTAGCAAGATTGGCTTTAAATTTTGCGATTAAAAGAGGAATTCCTTCGCTTCTGCGTCTTTTGTGTCCTATAGGATACTCAACTTCGACTTTTTTTGTACTTGTGCCATCTTTAAAGAAAACTTGCACGGCATTAGCTATGCTTCTTTTATCGCTTTCTAAATACTCTTTTGTATAGCGATCATCCACTTCTACTTGCATTTTAGCCCTTAAAGCATCGATTCTTTCATCACTTGCAACACTATCTTCATAATCATCTGCATTCAAACGCCCAAATATAAGTGGCACAGCAACCATATATTGGATACAATGATCCCTATCGGCAGGGTTTGCAAGCTCGCCTACTTTGTTAATGATGCGATGTCCTGATTCTTGAGTTGTGATGATGATTTTTTCTATTTGATCCAAACGATCTTTTACCTCATCATGTAAAGCTAAAGCTGCTTCTACTGCAGTTTGTGCGTGAAATTCAGCTGGAAAAGAAATTTTAAATAAAACATTTTCCATTACATAAGAACCAAATTCTTGAGGAATGGTAAGTTTTTGTCCTTTCATTTTCACATCTTCATAACCCCAAAATTTAGCGCTTAAAGCCGAAGGATAACCCATCTCTCCTGTTTTAGCTTTTAAAGCAAGATCCACACCGCGACTTGAAGCATCACCTGCTGCCCAGCTTTTTCTACTGCCTGTATTTGGCGCATGGCGATAAGTTCTTAAAGCTCCACCATCGATAAAGGCATGAGAAATAGCATTGCGAATTTCTTCAAAATCACAACCCAAAAGCTTTGCAGCTACTGCAGTGCTTGCTATTCTTACAAGTAAAACATGATCCATTCCTACTTTATTAAAACAATTTTCAAGCGCCAAAACTCCTTGAATTTCATGAGCTTTTATCATGGCTTTTAGGACACATTTTACTTTTAAAGGCTCTTTTCCTTCGCTGATATTTTTACGACTTACATAATCAGCTACCGCCCAAATCGCACCTAAATTATCACTTGGATGCCCCCATTCAGCCGCAAGCCATGTATCATTAAAATCAAGCCATCTTACCATAGCACCCACATTAAAAGCTCCACGGATTGGCTCTAATTGATAAGAAGTTCCAAACACTTTTGCGCCTAAAGGTCTAAATTCAGCCCCTTCAACACTTGGCCCTAAAAGCTTGGTGCAAGCAGGATATTTAAGCGCTAAAAGTCCACAACCTATAGTATCCATCAAACAATATCTAGCCGTTTCTAAAGCCAAATCACTTGTAATTTCAAATTCATCAGCATATTTTGCAATTTTTGTTAAAAGTTCATCAAATTCAGGGCGTTTTGCCTCTAAAATTCCCATATCACTCATTTTTTCTCCTTATCTATCTTGAATTTTTACAAATTTTCTTGGTTCAACGCCTATATATTCGCTACTTGGGCGTATAAGCTTATTGTTTGCTCTTTGCTCTTTAATGTGCGCACACCAACCACTTACGCGACTCATAATAAAAATCGGCGTAAAATACTCAGTTGGAATTCCCATAAAATGATAAGCTGATGCACTATAAAAATCTGCATTAGGTGGCAAACTTGGGCGTTTTTCTTTCATCAAAGCTTCTATGGCTTCACTGATTTTAAAAAGCAAATCATCGCCCCCTAAATGCTTACTCCAAACCTTAATAAGTGCATTTCTAGGATCACCTCCAAGTCCATAAACACGGTGACCAAAACCCATTAAAAGCTCTTTATTTTCTAATTTTTTATTCACACCCTCAATGGCATCCTCAACACTTTTAAAACTTTCTATTAAGTGCATCGCTGCTTCATTTGCTCCTCCATGCAAAGGCCCTCTTAAAGCTCCAATAGCCGCAGCAACCGCACTAAAAATATCACTTTTTGTAGAAGCACAAATTCTAGCTGTAAAAGTTGAAGCATTAAATTCATGCTCTGCATAAAGGATTAATGAGCATTGCATAGCCTTGATAAAATCTTCTTTTGGAGCTTCAAGTTTTAATTTTTCCAAAAAATATCCCGCTATACTTGTTTGATTGGAATCAAAATCAATTTCTTTACCAAAATTCACATAATGATGCCAATAACAAAGCATGCTCGGTAAAATTCCCAAAAGTCTGATGATTTTTTCATCTTGATCGCTAAAATCCTCATTTTCACCCTCTAAAGCTCCCAATGCTGCAACAGCTGTTTGCATCAAATTCATAGGATGAACTTCTTTAGGTATAGCTTTTAAAACGTTTTTTAAATTTTCACTCAAAGCTCTTTGAGCAATGATTTTTTCTTTATAATTTTCCAATTCTTTTGCGTTGGGTAATTCTCCAAACTGAAGTAAATAAGCTATTTCTTCAAATTCTGCATTTTGCGCTAACTCTTCTATACTATAACCATAATAATTTAGTCCATTTCCAAGCCCGCAAGTACAAATTGCACTTTGTCCTGCGATAACTCCTGCCAATCCACCCGTTTTTTTAGTTGCTTCACTTATACTCATTTTGCACCCCTTTTAAATAATTCATCCAATTTTTGCTCATAAGAATAATAATCTAGCATTTCATAAAGTTCTTCTCTAGTTTGCATAATCTCAAGAACATCTTTTTGATGTCCGTTTTTCAATATACTTTCATAAACTTGTACTGCAGCTTTATTCATCGCACGATTTGCACTTAAAGGATACAGCACCATAGACACTCCTGCTCTATTTAATTCTTCTTTGGTAAAATAAGGAGTCTTTCCAAATTCTGTGATATTTGCAAGAATTGGAACTTTTACATTTTTAACAAATTCTTCATATTCTTCCAAACTTGTAATAGCTTCAGCAAAAACCATTTCAGCTCCAGCCTCAACATATGCTAAAGCCCGTTCGATAGCTTTTTGCTGACCTTCAATTGCATGCGCATCCGTTCTTGCCATAATCACAAAATCAGGATCGATTTTTGCATCTACTGCTGCTTTAATACGATCACACATCTCTTCAGTGCTTACTAATTCTTTATTAGGACGATGTCCGCACCTTTTTTGAGCCACTTGATCTTCAATATGAGTTGCCGCTGCACCCGCACGAATTAATTCTTTTATCGTTCTTGCAATATTAAAAGCACCTCCAAAACCTGTATCTGCATCAACTAATAAAGGCGTATCCACTCTAGAGCAAATGCGTCTTACATCAATGCATACTTCTTCAAGTGCGATAATCCCCAAATCAGGCAAGCCATAACTCGCGCTTGCCACGCCACTTCCCGAAAGATATAAAGCTTTGTGTCCTATTTTAGTAGCTTGTAAAGCACTATAAGCATTGACAGCTCCTACTATGGTCAAAGGTTTGCTTGTCTTTACTAATTCTTTAAATTTTTTTCCTGCACTCATTATTTTTCTCCTTTATTTTTTGGGTATCCTAAAGCATTAATAGCTTTTTCGCAAGCTTTTAAAACATTACTATCCTCTATAGTAGCTGGAACATTTAAGGTTGAACCATCAGCTATTTCTCTTAAATTTTTACGCAAAATTTTTCCACTTCTTGTCTTAGGTAAAGCACTAACAACTGTGGCAATTTTAAACGAAGCTACGGCTCCAATTTCTTGACGCACCAAAGCTACAACTCCTTCAACTATACCCCTATGATCTCGCTCTATACCCTCTTTTAAAACGATAAAGCCCATAGGTATTTCACCTTTAAGCTCATCATTTACACCTATAACCGCACATTCTGCAACATCAGGATGTTTTGCTATAATCTCTTCCATTTCTCCAGTTGAAAGTCTATGGCCTGCAACATTGATGATTCCATCCATTCTTCCTAAAACATACACATAGCCATCTTTGTCGATATAGCCTGTGTCTCCTGTTAGATAATAGCCTGGAAATTGATCTAAATATCCCCTACGATATCTTTCATCATTCTCCCAAATTCCCATTAAACAAGCTGGAGGTAAAGGAAGTTTTAGGCACAAAATTCCTTTTTTTCCTGCTCCAAGCTCTTGACCTTTTTCATCTAAAACCTTAAGATTAAATCCTGGCATAGGTTTTGTAGGACTTCCTGCTTTAACAACTTGTGCTTCCAAGCCCAAAGGATTAGCCGCGATCGCCCAACCTGTTTCAGTTTGCCACCAATTATCAATCACAGGTTTTTTTGTAAGCTTTTCTATCCATTTAAGCGTATCGCTATCGCATCTTTCACCTGCCACAAAAATAGATCTTAAGCTATCAAGATTAAATTTTTTAATCCATTCTCCTTTAGGATCTTCTTTTTTAATCGCCCTAAAAGCAGTTGGGGCTGAAAAAAGCACATTCACTTTATATTCTTCAATAATTCTCCAAAATGCTGAAGGATTAGGCGTTCTTACAGGTTTTCCCTCATAAACTATAGTTGTACATCCATTCATCAAAGGTGCATAAACTATATAAGAATGTCCCACAACCCAACCTACATCAGAAGCGGTAAAAAAGACATCTCCTGCTTTAGCATTATAAATATTATCCATCGACCATTTCATAGCCACAGAATGACCTCCATTAGAGCGGATTACTCCTTTTGGAGAACCTGTGGTGCCTGAAGTATAAAGTATATAAAGCGGATCGGTAGCTAAAACAGGTACAGGATCTACACCCCGAGTTTTTTCCTCTTCAAGCTCCCAATCAATATCCCTCCAAGGAAGCATATTTGCTCTATATTGTGGGCGTTGCCAAATCAAACAAGTCGTAGGCTTATGAGTACATTTTTTAATAGCCTCATCTAAAATAGGTTTATACTCGATAATGCTACTTACTTCTATCCCGCAACTTGCACTGATAATCATTCTAGGTTTAGCATCTTCTATCCTCGTAGCAAGTTCATGTGCTGCAAAGCCTCCAAATACAACACTATGAATAGCCCCAAGCCTAGCACAAGCAAGCATAGCTATAAGTGCTTCAGGTATCATTGGCATATAAATAACAACGCGATCCCCTTTAACCACGCCCTTGTTTGCTAAAATTCCGGCTACTTTTGCAACACGATCACGAAGTTGCTTATAAGTATATTTTTTCTTTGTATCCGTAACAGGAGAATCATAAATCAGTGCTAATTGATCGCCCCTGCCATTGTGTACATGTAAATCAAGCGCATTATAACAAGTATTCATACACCCGCCAACAAACCATCTGTAATGCCCATCGCTATCATCAAGCACCCTATCCCATTCATTATACCAATGCACTTTTTTAGCTGCTTCAGCCCAAAATGCTTCAGGATTTTGAAGAGATTCTCGATAAGTCTGCTCATAAACAATACCCATAATCCATCCTTTCTTGATAAGTTGAATTTGCATTATAGAGTTTTTGTTTGAAAAATAAAATGCCAATTTTTTGGTTTAATTGTGTGATTTTGTAGCTAAAAAAATAAATTTTGTATATTTTTTGAACAAAATTTTAATTTTTGTATATATATTTACCTATATTTTTAATAATTAGAAAATATAAAAAATAATGAAAAAAATATATTTGTATCAAAAAGTAACAAAAATAATTTTTAAGAGTGAGACAATGTTAAATTCTAAAGATAGAACACAAGTAATTTTGGAAAAATCAGGCTTAAGTTTGAGCAAATTTGCAACAATTTTGGGCAAAGATCGTAGAACGCTTGCTAAATTTATAGAAAATGACACAGTAAAAGAACTCGATACCAAAAGTAAAGAAAAAATTTGTGAATTTTTTCGCTATCCTTTTAAAATATGGGAAAGCAATGAAAACGAATTTTATACACTCTTAAATCAAATAGAAAATAATGAAATTCGCATCATTGACGAAGGATACATCGGAGGATTAAAATATATTTTTGAAAATGAAAATGAAGGTTCACTTATATTACACCCTGCTTTTCCAAATCCCGCTTATAGGGATTTTATCGTGCCTTTAGTATATCAAAATAACGACAGCGAAGAGGCTAGAATATATCGCATAAAAAGGGGTGAAAAAATGAGAGCATATTCTTTTAATGCAAGCGAGTGGTATTCTATCAAGTCTTTACTTGAATTTTGTTTTTCGCCTATAGGAAATTTTTATACAAAAGAACAAAAAATTCAAATTTTAGAACTCATGATTAATACCTTTAAAGATAATCTTAACAAATCTTTATATTTCTTTGATTCTTATGATAAAAAAATTTATGGGCTTGATGTGTTTTATCTTTCTATCAATGCTAAAGAAAATACAATGTTTTTTAAAGCCCCTTTGGAAATGCTATTAGTCGAGATTAAAAACTCAACCCTAGTTCATAAAATTCACGAGCATTATACCCATGCAAAAAAATGTCCTGCGCATATTTTAACTCAAGATGCATGTTTTATCATGGAAATTTTATTACAATGTTTAAAAGACAATTTAGACATTAAAGAAAGCTGTGATATCCTAGATAAAAAAAGCCCATATGGAAATTTATTTAAAAAGAGTCTAAGTGTTGATTTATAAACTATCGATTATATAAAGATAGGCAGGGATATTGATGTTAGCATAAGGTTTTACTTCAACACTTTGATACATATCCTCATCTTTGATTGCACTTACAATACCCACTGGAACATCTGAAAAAAAGATATTGTCAAGGCCACTTGTTAAAATCTCATCTCCTATATTAATTTTTGCCCATTTGGGTATAAATTTAACCTTAAGTTTATCATCTTCGCCTTGGATAAGGCCAGGAATTTTATTTTTACCTATATATACAGAAAAAACACATTGTTCATCACCCTGTAAAAGTGCCATAGCTCTGCCATCTTTATTGATCGCAATGCCTATAGTGTATCCTTGATGAATCAAACCTTTATTTTTATTAGGAGATACTTTGGCAAAATCAAGCCACAATCTTTTATAATCATTTAATTTTACATAAGAAATAACTCTTACTAAAGAAACTTGAGGTAAGTATCTTGTTGAATTTTTATCCTCTAAAATACGATTTAATTGGTTTGCAAAGCTTGTAGTTAATACAGCTGCATATTCTAGCTCTTGATTTCTTGCTTTTAATTGTTCAATTTGATCTACTTGATCAAAATGCTTGGAAAAAAATTCGGTGATAGCATCCTTAATTCCATAAAATTTTTCTAAAACCGTATCATTTACCAAAAGAACATTTTTTTTTACCAAGCCCCCATAGTAAAAAGATATAAAAACTAAAAAAAATAAAACAAGGACAAAGATAAGCTTATTCTTCATTCGTCAATTGTTGCAATAGTGAAATTTCCTCCAAAGCTTTACCCGTTCCCTTAGCCACGGCTAAAAGTGGTTCATCAGCAATATATACTGGCAAGCGAACAATTTCACTTAAATATTTATCAAGTCCACGAATCAATGCTCCACCACCTGTTAAGACAACACCATTTTCTACTATATCACTTGCAAGATCAGGTGGCATCATTTCAAGTACCATTTTTAAAGCATCTGCTATTTCTTTTAAATATTCCCTCATCGCCTCTCTAACATCTTCACTTGTAAGCTCGATACGACTTAAAAGTCCACTCACTTGATCGCGCCCCTTTACAACCATAGAAAGTTCTTTTGGAAGCTGGATAGCTGAACCAATAGCGATCTTAATCTCCTCGCCCGTTCTTTCGCCAATGATAAGATTGTATTTTTCTTTGACATAATTTACTATACTTGTATCAAGCTTATCACCTGCAGTACGAATAGACTTTGAAATAACAAGCCCACCTAGTGAAATCACACCAATTTCAGTTGTTCCACCCCCTATATCTACAACTAAATTTCCTTTAGGTTCTTGTATAGGTAAATTTGCCCCAATAGCTGCTGCCATAGGTTCTTCTATCAAAAATACTTCTCTTGCACCTGCACTTAAGGCACTTTCTCTAACAGCCTTTCTTTCAACTTGAGTTAAGCCATAAGGGACTGAAATGATGATTCTAGGTCTTAAAAAACTTTTCCTGCGGTGAGTTTTTTCTATAAAGTAACGAATCATTTTTTCTGTCATATCAAAATCAGCAATAACTCCATCTTTCATCGGGCGAATAGCTTCGATGTTACCTGGAGTTTTTCCCACCATATCTTTAGCTTCTTTACCTACGGCTAAAATTTTAGCCCTAGAACCATACCTTTCTCTTTCAACTGCCACAACAGAAGGCTCATTGATAACTATGCCCTTATCTTTTACCAAAACAAGAGTATTAGCAGTTCCTAAGTCTATACCCATATCGCTTGAAAAAAATCCTATAAGTTGATCTAAAATCATTTTTATCCCTTTTTTAGCTTATTTTCTTTTTGATTAATAACGCTTTTGCACCATCTCTTACCACTTCTTTGGTGATAACGATATCATAATTTTTATATTCTGGTAACTCAAACATCAAATCCACCATTATTTCTTCTATAATACTTCTAAGTCCTCTAGCGCCCGTTTTTCGTTCTAAGGCTAATTTTGCAATTTCTCTTAAAGCATCATCTTCAAATTTTAAGTTCACGCCATCAATAGCAAAAAGTTTTTGATATTGCTTTACGATAGCATTTTTTGGCTCGGTCAAAATTCTTACCATATCATCTTCATTAAGCTCGTTTAAAGAAGTTATAACATGTAAGCGCCCTATAAGTTCAGGTATAAGGCCAAAATGCACTAAATCATCAGGCTCTATCTTTTCAAGCAAAGCTTTGCTATTTTCTTTTTCATTATCGAAAAAGCCTACGACCTTATCGCCTAATTTTCTCTTAAGTATAGTTTCTAAGCCATCAAATGCACCACCACAAACAAATAAAATATTTGAAGTATCAATTTGAATAAAATCTTGATTAGGATGTTTTCTTCCTCCTTTAGGCGGAATATTAACCAAGCTTCCTTCTATAATCTTAAGCAAAGCTTGCTGCACGCCTTCTCCACTCACATCACGAGTGATAGAGCGATTTTCACTCATTCTAGCTATTTTATCAATCTCATCGATAAATACTATGCCCTTTTGAGCTCTTTCTACATCTCCATCAGCAGCTTGCAAAAGACGGGTTAAAATATTTTCTACATCCTCGCCCACATAACCTGCTTCGGTTAAAGAAGTCGCATCGCAAATGGCTATAGGTACATCCAAAAATTTAGCTAAAGTTTGAGCAAGTAAGGTTTTTCCGCTACCTGTAGGACCTATAAGAAGGATATTGGATTTAAAAAGCTCCACATCATCATCTTGAAGTTCAGATTTGAAAAGTCTTTTATAGTGATTATAAACCCCTACACTAAAAACTTTTTTAGCCCTATCTTGCCCTATGACATAGCGATCCAAATAAGCTTTTAATTCTTTTGGGGTAATATCTTTAAAATCAACGCCATGTTCATGTTTTGGCTCTTTAAATTCTTTTTCTTCCCCATAGATAATACTATAAGCCCCCTCAACACAATACTCACAAATAAATGCATCATCGTTTTCATTGGCTAAAATTCTTCTTTGTGGATTTTCCACTTCATTACAAAAACTGCATTTTCTAGGCATTATTTTTACCTCTATATACAGGGATTCCGCGTTTTGTTTCTAATATAAATTTACACATTTTATTAACATTTTCACTTTCATTATTTTCTAATAATTTTTGAGCATTTTCTTTTAAATCCCCCTGTCTAAACAAGAATTTAAAAGCTTTACTAAGCCTATCTACTTCATCCTTATCAAAACGACGACGAATTCCTACTAAATTCAAACTTCTAATACTTGCACGATTTCCTTCAGCTAAACAAAAAGGTACTATATCTTGCGAAAGCGCACTCGCACCTGCTATCATACAGCCCTCACCCACTTTAACAAATTGATGAATAGGAGTAAGACCACCCACAACGGTAAAATCTCCTAGTTCTACATGCCCTGCTAAGGTTGCGTTGTTGGCTAAAATAATATTATCCCCTAAAAGGCAATCATGTGCGATATGACAATACGCCATTATAAAAGCATTGTCTCCTATACGAGTAAAACCATCGCCTTTAGCTGTACCCGAATTTATCGTAGCAAATTCTCTAATAGTAGAATTTTGCCCTATAATTACTCCGCTTTTTTGCTCGTCCTTATAAGATATATCTTGAGGAATATCACCTACTATAGCATATGAAAATACACGAGAATGATCACCTATGGTAGTATCTGAAAGTATTCTCGCCCCTTGCTTGATAACAACCCCATTGCCTATCTTAGCTTCTTTGCTTACATATGCATAAGCCTCAATAACAACATCATCACCTAAAATAGCTCCATCTTCTATTACAGCACTAGGATGAATTTTTTTCACTGATTCTCTCTTATTTGTCTACTATCATAGCTTTAAGTTCTGCTTCTGCAACCAAATTTCCATCTACAAAAGCTTGACCCTTAAAAATCCACATATTGCCACGATTTTTAACTACTTGCATTTCATAATCAAGTCTATCTCCAGGGCGAACAGGATTTCTAAATTTAGCTCCATCAATACCTGTAAAATATACAACCTTACTTTTTGGATCTACCTTAGCATCCATGCTTTCAAAAGCCAAAACCCCACCCGTTTGCGCCATACCTTCTAAAATCAAAACTCCAGGATAAATAGGATGACCTGGGAAATGTCCCATAAAAACATGATCGCTTATGCTGATATTTTTATATCCTCGAACAACTTCTCCAACTTTTAACTCTGTGATTTTATCAACAAGCAAAAAAGGATAACGGTGAGGTAAAATTTCTTGAATTTTCATTACATCTATCATTAAATCGGCCTTAAAAACAATTAAAAAACATAATTATATAAAAAAATCATTAAAAATTATGTTAATCCAATCAATTTTAGTCAAAATTTTAAGTGATTTTAAAATATTTTAAATCTATGTTCTTTTTATAACTTCCTTAACATCATAGTAAATTTCACTCTTGGCTACAATCTCATATCTTGTAGGTAAAATTTTTTCAAGCACTATAACAGGGCTAAGATCATAAGCTCCAAAATGTTTATTTCGCCATTTAATTTCTTCTTCTATTTTTAAAGGATGTTTTAAAAAATCTTCAAAACTTTTCCATTTGTTTTTAAAATCAGAATTAAAGCGCCAAAATTCTATAAAGCTGATTTCATCTTTCGTGCTTTTATAGATTCCATTCTTTAAATTTTCATTTAAATTTTTCTCATCTAAACTAAATCTTGTATAATGATTTTTAAAATGAGAATAAAATAAAATATGACTCTTAACGGCTTTTTTATCAAGCTTTATTAAAGCACTTAAAAGTCGGTAGTTTAAGAATTTTTGTCTTATGATTTCAAATTTTATACCCTTTTTTTCTAATAAATTAACTTTTTTATAAAGAGCTATTCTAGCTTCTATGCTTGCGGGTAAAATTTGAGCATTAATAGGTGACATTAATTCATCAATAAAGTTTTTATCTTGCTTTTGCTTTTTAAGCCCATAAATACAACCACAATAATTTTGATGATAAAGCATTTCTTTTTTTGCTAAAGCAAATTGCCTTTGAGTGCCTCCATTTTTACGAAAATCAGGAGCTAAAAATTCCACCCCATAAGGCTCACACTCTTTTTGCAAAGCATTTTTTAACTGCTCTAAATCCTTCTTAGGGCTTGTTAAAAGTGTTGTTGTAAGCTTTTTTTCTCCTATTTTGGCTGCAAATTCTACACTTGAACCCATTCTTAGATCAAAACAAATTTCACATCTTGCACCTTTTTCTGGCTCATCTTCATAGCCTTTTACAGCTTTTAGCCATTTTTCATACTCATACTCGCCCTTATAAAGCTTGATACCGAGCTTATCACAAGATCTTTTTACATCTAAAAATCTTAATTCATATTCGCTTAAAGGATGGATATTAGGATCATAGAAATATCCTATAATTTTTTCTTTAGGATATTCTTTTCTAAGCTCTTCTATAAAATAATGACTGTCTACACTACAACAAATATGCACCAACATTAAAGACTTTCAAGCACTTTTAGTGCATGATCTTTTACGCGGACATTGCTATAAATTTGGGCAATTTTTCCCGCTTCATCGATAACAAAAGTCGATCTTATAATGCCTTCATATTCTTTACCATAATTTTTCTTAAGTCCCCAAGCTCCATAAGCTTTTGCCACTTCTTTTTCGCTATCACTTAATAATATGTGCTTTAAATTAAATTTAGCAATAAATTTATCATGACTTGTCACACCATCAGGACTTACACCGATAATCACTGCATTTTTATCACAAAACTTATCATAATTTGCACTAAAATCGCAAGCTTCTGTGGTGCAACCTGGAGTATTGTCCTTAGGATAAAAATATAAAATCACTTTTTTACCAATAAAATCTTTAAGAGCGATTTTCACCCCATCTTGATTTAAAAGTTCAAATTGTGGCGCCTCATCCCCTACTTTTAAAACACTCATTTATTTGCCTTTGCCTTAATGGCCTCTACGCTTTCACCACCAAAACCTATGTCATAACTTTCGATATCTTCTAACATCACCACTACCCTTTCTTTGCTTTTGTTGTATTTTGTGCTTAAAAGCTCAGTTATATCGGCTATCAATTCAGCTTTTTGCTCCTTACTTAAAGCTGGCTTTGCTAGTTTAATATTTACAATTGGCATTTTTTCTCCTTTGATTTTTATAATTATTTCAAACTTTAATAAATAAATTTTTAAATTTACACTAAATTCTATAAAAAATTTAATTCAGTTTTTCACAATCTTGACTTAAAAATCGTGGTATTAAATTTCTCATTCTTATTTTAATCATCAGAAAAAGGCCATATCCTTAATAAAATCGACTCGATAAATTCTAAAAGTTTGATTTTATTTTTTATTAAAATCCTTCATAAATGTTTAAATTTATACTTTATATATCAAGCTATCATTAATTTACTTTTGCTAAAATTAAAAGTTTTTTAACAAAAATATGACTATTAAGGCTAAAAATGATCTCAGCAGATAAAATTTGGATGGATGGAAAATTAGTTGATTTTAAAGATGCAACCTTGCACTTTTTAACCCATTCTTTACATTATGGTAATGCTGTTTTTGAAGGAACAAGAGCTTATAAAACAGATAAAGGCTTAGCGATTTTCAGACTTGAAGATCACACTAAAAGACTTTTAGAATCTGCTAAAATTACTCTTTTAAACTGCCCTTTTTCTCAAAAAGAGCTTGAAAAGGCACAAATTGAACTTTTAAAAGTAAATGATTTTAAAAACAATGTCTATATTCGCCCTGTAATCTTCTTAGGAGATGGAGTAATGGGACTTTATCATGTAAAAGCCCCTGTACGCGTTGGCATCGCTGCTTGGGAATGGGGTGCTTATTTGGGTGAAGAAGGTTTAGAAAAAGGTATTAAAGTAAAAATTTCATCTTTTGTAAGAAATAGTGTAAAATCTTGTATGGGTAAAGCAAAAGCGAGCGCAAACTATCTTAACTCTCAAATTGCAAAATTTGAAGCTATTGAAGCAGGATATGAAGAAGCTTTGATGCTTGATGAAGAGGGTTTTATAGCAGAAGGTACGGGAGAGTGCTTCTTTATCGTAAAAGATGGAGTTTTAATCACTCCACCTAATGATTTTTCTTTAAAAAGTATCACTCAAGACACAGTTCTTAAAATCGCTCACGATCTTGGTTTAACTGTACTTCGTCAAAGAATTTCAAGGGATGAGGTTTATACTGCTGATGAAGCATTTTTTACTGGAACTGCTGCAGAAATCACTCCTATTAATAATGTTGATGCAAGAATTATAGGCAGTGGTATAAGAGGTTCTATTACTAAAAAACTTCAAGATGCTTATTTTGATGTAGTTTATGGACGCAATGAAAAATACGCATCTATGCTAACTTATATTTAAAGATAAAGGAAATAAATGCCAGCTGATTTGAATGATTATTTCAATAAAAAAAATGGAAATTCTAATAACAATAACAACCGACAAAATTTCAATTTCAAAGCTCCTGAATTTAATTTCAAGGGTTTTGGAAAATTTTCTCCTTTTGTTTATGGTGTAATTATTATTGTTTTGTTTTTAATTATCGCAAAACCTTTTATGGTGATAAATTCTGGAGAAATGGGGATTAAATCCACTACAGGTAGATACGACCCAAATCCTTTAGAGCCAGGACTCCATTTTTTTATACCTTTTATACAAAAAATAACTACAATTGATACGAGAGTAAGACAAATCAATTATGCTTCTATAGAAGGAAGTAATGAGAATTTAACTTCAGGTTCAGGTGTGATTAATAAAAACAGCATTTCCGTGCTTGATTCACGCGGCTTGCCTGTTTCTATTGATGTAACAGTTCAATACCGCTTAAATCCTTTACAAGTTCCTCAAACTATAGCAACTTGGAGTTTAAATTGGGAAAATAAAATCATAGATCCTGTGGTGCGTGATGTGGTTCGAAGTGTTGTAGGAAAATATACTGCTGAAGAGTTGCCAACAAATCGTAATGCAATCGCAACCCAAATCGAAGAAGGGATAAGAAAAACCATAGAAGCACAACCTAATGAGCCAGTGGAACTTCGTGCGGTTCAACTTAGAGAAATTATATTGCCTTTGAAAGTAAAAGAGCAAATTGAACGCGTGCAAATTGCAAAACAAGAAGCAGAAAGAACTAAATATGAGGTAGAAAGAGCAAATCAAGAAGCTTTAAAAAAAGCTGCTTTGGCTGAAGGGGAAGCAAATGCAACCATCATCAGTGCTAAAGGTAAAGCAATGGCTGTAAAAATAGAAGCAGATGCGCAAGCTTATTCTAATAAAGAAATTGCGAATAGTTTAAATACTCCTTTGCTTAACTTAAAACAAATTGAAACCCAAAAAGAATTTAATGAAGCCTTGAAAGTCAATCAAGATGCTAAAATTTTCTTAACTCCTGGTGGAGCAGTACCAAATATTTGGGTGGATACTAAGGATGCTAAAAAACAAAGTTCTACTAACATGAACTAGGATATATAAAGTGGAAAGACTAAAAGAAATTGTGCATTTTTACACTACTCACTTATATTTAGTGGATTATATGCTGATTTTATTTGTCTTTTTCCTCTTTACTTGCGTTCTACTCTTGTGTATCTTTTTACGCCACAAACCTGTGGCGGCTCTTTTGATCATCGCACTTAATATAATTATTTGTTTTTTGATTTATACATATGGATATAAATTCATAGATAGCGAAGTAAGGAGTAGAAAAACAACCATTGTAGAACAAAAATTCATCCAAAGCTCTGAAGCTTTAATTATTGATTTTAATATCACAAATACTTCTAAAAACGACTTTAAACAATGTAAAGTGATTGCTAGAATTTTCAAGGATAAATTACCCGAAGATAATCTCATCAATGAATATAAAAATCAACTCATTCCCTTTAGGCAAAAAAGCAGGGAAATTTTTAATCTGAAAAAAAATACAACTCAATTTCAAAGAATTTCTTTTGATAATTTCAACTATGACAATAATTACACCATACGCCTCAATTCGGAGTGTTTTTAATGCAATTTACAATTTTTCATATTTTGGCTTTTGTTATCTTGCTTCTTTGCTTTATTTTAGTTTGTATTTTAATTTTTTTAAAAGTGAAGCAAAAAGAATTTGCTCTTATTTCCTATACTATCGCGACCATTTTCACCGCACTTTTAATTTATTCTGTATTTCTCACTATCAATCAATTCACAACCCAAGCTAGTCTTAGCAAACTTACCTTTTCTAGAGATTTAAGACATGAAAGTATTATTATTACAGGAAGAGTGCAAAATCTTACCAAATTTAATATTCGTAAATGCTATTTAATGCTAAGTATACTAAATAAAAAGCGAGTTGGAGGTGAAATTTTCAATGATAAAAATATCCGTAACGCTAAAATGCAAAATACAAGTGTTTCTTATACTATAGAAATCATAGACACACTCCCGGGTAATACCTATAAAGAATTTAGAGCTAGCGTTCCTTTTCCTCCAACTTTTAATAATCCTGAATTTTATCACACCTTAAAATGTATTTGATATTGTTAAATAGTTTTAAAACATCTATAAAAAATAATTTTATATTAATTTTATTTTTTTTGATATGCTAACGAGCTTTATTTTTAGTAAAAAATTTATGTGAGGTTTTTCATGTTTAGACTATCGAGCGTTAGTTCAAAACTCTTATTATCAGTTGCTATTAGTGTTATTTTAGCTACAGCTCTTATGATTGCTATTGTTTCTTTTCAAGTTGCTTCATATTCAGAAAAAGAAGCCAGAAATACTATTTTATTATCTTCAAAAAGATATGTGAATTATATACAAGGTATGTTAAATGAAGAAGTCACACTAACCAAAGGAGTTGCTACATCGTTAAATGAAATGTTTCAAAATAATGATCATATAGATATCGATTTAATTGAAAGTCTTATAAAAAATACTTTTGATAGTAGTCACTATGCAGCATATACATTTCTCTATTTAAAAGATACTACTGTATTAAGTGATATGCAGAATGTAGATAAAAAATATATTAGCCCAGATGGAAAAACTTTTTCTATGATATTTTTTGATCAAATAGTAGAAAAATCTGGTGGAATAACTACTATTTCAACTCCAAACAATTTCTCTCAATTAAATCTAATACAAAATATCGAACAAAATGCAAAATATGGAGATAAAGACTCTGTTTTTGTAGATTCTCCTAGAAAACTTAATTATGATAATAATGAATTTTTAGGTATAAATTTCGGTATGCCTATTTTTAACAATAAGGGCAAATTTATTGGAGTTATAGGATATACTATAGATTTACTAGAAATTTCCGAGACTATATTGGATCCAAAATTCGACTTTTTTGAAGGGGATCTAAGATTCTTAATGAACGATCAGGGTATTATTGCTATTCATAAAAATAAAAATGCAATTTTAAAAACTTTATTTGATATTAACAAAGATCAATCTGCTCAATTAATTGTTGAGGCAGTTAAAAACCATAAAGATGAAATCTTAGATAATTATATTGCCTCAACAGGAGATCTTAGTTATGCTAGTATCTCTTCATTTAGCACTTTAGGTAATTCTAGTCATTGGAGTGTAATTGTAACAGCTCCTAAAAAATCAGTTTTAGCCCCTTTATATAAACTACAATATATTATTATTAGTGTTGCCATAATAGCACTAATTGCTATTTTGGCTGTTGTGTACTTTTTTATAAGAAAAATCATAGGCTCTAGAATTCCTCTTATACTTAAGTCTTTGGAAAATTTCTTTCGCTTTTTAAATCATGAAAAAATAGAAGTTCAGACAATTGAAATTAAAGCTAATGATGAATTGGGCAAAATGGGTAAAACTATCAACGAAAACATCCTTGCTACTAAACAAGGTTTAGAACAAGATGCTAAAGCAGTAAAAGAAAGTGTTGAAACTGTAGGAGTAGTAGAAAGTGGTAATCTTACTGCAAGAATTACAGCTAATCCTAGAAATCCACAATTAATAGAACTTAAAAATGTTCTAAATAGACTTTTAGATGTTTTACAAACTAGAGTAGGATCAGATATGAATGCTATTCATAAGATCTTTGAAGAATATAAGTCTTTAGACTTTAGAAATAAACTTGATAATGCTAATGGTAGTGTTGAAGTTACTACTAATGCTTTAGGGGATGAAATTGTTAAGATGTTAAAACAAAGTTCTGACTTTGCTAATCACTTAGCTAGTGAAAGTTCTAAACTTCAAAGTGCAGTTCAAAACCTTACTTCATCTTCTAATTCTCAAGCAGCTTCTTTAGAAGAAACCGCAGCTGCTTTAGAAGAGATTACTTCTTCTATGCAAAATGTTTCAGTTAAAACTAGTGATGTTATCACTCAATCTGAAGAGATTAAAAATGTTACAGGTATTATTGGAGATATTGCAGATCAAATCAATCTTCTAGCATTAAATGCTGCTATTGAAGCTGCAAGAGCAGGAGAACATGGTAGAGGCTTTGCCGTTGTTGCTGATGAAGTTAGAAAGTTAGCTGAGAGAACTCAAAAGTCTTTATCTGAAATAGAAGCTAATACTAATTTATTGGTTCAATCTATCAATGATATGGCAGAATCTATTAAAGAGCAAACTGCAGGTATTACTCAAATCAATGAGAGTGTAGCTCAAATTGATCAAACCACTAAGGATAATGTAGAGATTGCTAATGAGTCTGCTATTATTTCTAGTACAGTAAGTGATATAGCTAATAACATACTTGAAGATGTGAAAAAGAAAAGGTTTTGATTGATTGTTCACTAACACCTAGTTTGAACTAGGTGTTAGTAGAATTTACAAATAGATAATTTAATAATTTAGTATTTTTTTATGCTATGATTTTATTGATTTAAAAATAAGGACTATCAATGAATCTTTGGGATAAAAAAGCTAAGAGCTACGCAAGATACAATCAAAAACTCAATTCCATACAAGAGCAAAGTTTTAAAGAATTAGAAAAACTAAATATAAGCTTTAAAGATAAAAAGATTATAGATATAGGTTGTGGCACAGGAGTATGGACTTTGTACTTAGCACAAAATGCAAAAGAAACCACTGCTCTTGATAATGCAAAAGCTATGTTAGAAATTTTAAAAGAAGATGCTAACAAGCTCCAACTAACAAATATCAAATACGAAAATTGCACTTTTACAGAATGGATAAATAAAAATCAAAACGCTCAATTTGACATAGCATTTTTAAGTATGTCCCCTGCTTTGCAAGACAAAAAAGACTATTTAAACTTTATGCGATTGGCTAAAATTCGAATTTATCTTGGCTGGGCCGATTATAGAAAGAGTGATTTTTTAGATCCTATATTTAAACATTTTAATACAGAATTTAAGGGTATTTATAAACAAGATTTGGAAAGTTATTTGTTAGAAAATAATGTGAAATTTCATAAATTTATCTTTGATGAAACACGCATAGTAGAAAGAAAAAAAGATGAAGCCATAGAAAATACCTTGTGGCATTTAAATATGAATGGAGTTAAAGCTTCTAAGCAAGATTTAGAAACTTTTGTGAAAGGCGATATCAAAGAAACCATACAATCAAAAATCAAACTTTTGGTTTTTTAATCCTTGAGATAAAATTCTATCTTAAGGTAGATATATAATCTTGTAATACTGAAATATTTTTATCAAAATGCTCATTTTATAAAATTAAACTTAAAATTAATTTTAGATTATTTTAGTTATTATTTTGTTCTAATATTATTATAGGAGATTTTATGGATATAAATACTGTATTGATGATGATTTCAGACAAAATTCCATCCAATAGCTTGCCCCTTGTGCAAGATAAGCTTAAAAATGCAAGTGAAGATAAAATCAACTCTCTTGCTATCTTACCTTTTAAAAGTCATATTATAGGTTTGATCTTAGGTCTGTTTTTAGGTGCCTTTGGAATTGATCGTTTTTATAAGGGTGATATAGGTTTGGGTATTGCTAAACTTATAACTTGGTTAGCAGGTGTTGTTACCATTTGGATTTATATCGGTGGTTTAATTTTATTCGTTTTATGGATATGGTGCATTGTGGATTGGTTTTTAGTATGGAAAGGCATCAAAAAAGACAATCTTAATAAAATCTTAGCTGTATTATAAAAATAGCAACTTAGATAAAAACTAGTTTTAAAACTAGTTTTTATTTTACTCTAAATTTTAAACTTTCCCCCGCCATAAAAGGAACTACTTTTTCATTCTCGTTTTTATATTCGTTTGGAACTTGCCATTCTTGATTTTCTAAAACAATGATTTTTTCTTTTTCAAAGGTTAAATTATGCACTTTACAAGCATTATCCGAAATAAACTTTTGCAAATTAACTTCATTTGAATTTTTACTAAAAAGATCAGCCAAAACACAAAGTGCTACACTCGCACTAAATACACCCGCTGCACAACCGCAACATTCTTTTTCATGCTTAGGATGTGGTGCACTATCGCTTCCAAACATCACTTTTTCATATCCACCAAAAGCAAGCTCACAAAGCGCTTCTTTATCTTTATAATGCTTTGCTATAGGCTTGCAAAAAAGATGGGGCTGCATTTTTCCACCGATAACATCATCTAAAGTGATGATTAAATGATGTAAAGTAATGGTTGCATATAAATTTTCATAATCTTTCAAAAGTTCACATAAGGTTTGAGTCGTAATATGCTCCATAACAATCTTAAGACGCGGAAAATTTTTAGCTAAATTTTCATAGATTTTAGCAAAATTGCTTTCCCTATCCATCACAAAATCATTGGTTTCTCCATGTACCAAAAGTGGAATTTGCAAATCACTCATCGCTTCTAAAGTGGGTTTTAAATTCTCTATATCAAAACTTGAAACCCCACCTTTTGAATTTGTGGTGATGCCCGCAGGATAAAGCTTGATACCAAAAATTTCATCCTTAGCACTTTTAAGAAATTTTTCATCATAATTTTTAAAAAAAAGAGTCATTAAAGGAGTGAAATTCTCATTTTCACAAGCATTTATTATACGCGTTTTATAAGATTTTAAACTCTCTAAATCACAAAGCGGTGGAACTAAATTTGGCATAATCACACCCGCACGAAAATCTTTAGCACTAAAAGGTGCAACCAAGCTTAGCATGTTTTTATCTCTTAAATGCAAATGCATATCTAGTGGGTTTTTAAGTGTCATTTTTTCTCCTAAATCAATCAGCAAATTTTATCCTATAAAGCTAAAAATAATAATAAAAAGTGGTTCTAAGATAAAGAATACTTAAAATAAAAATTTATTTTCTAATCACAAGGGATGCAAAGTTGATAAAATCCATTTTTCAACTTTTTAAAAAGCTTTTTTTCTTCTAAAAATTTAAAAGTGGCGATGATGGTAGGTTTGCTTTGGTTTAATCTTGCTTCAAGCTCGCTTATTTTTATCATCACAAAACCATTTTCATCCGCATTTTCACATAAAAATTGAAGCAGCTCAAAGCGTTTTTTACCTAAAATTTCTCTCATTAAATTTTCAATTTTTACAGCCATAATTTTCCTAAGATAAATCCCCAAATAAAAAGTGCTAAACACACACTAAAAAATACTGCCGCACTTGCACAATCTTTAGCAACTTTAGCTTTTTCATGCCATTCATTTGTAATCAAATCCACACAAGCTTCAATAGCTGAATTTAAAGCTTCAGTGATTAAGATGAGAATTAAAACAGTGATTAAAAACAAATGCTCCAAAAAGCTTACATCTAAAAAAAAGCTAAAAACGATAGCGGGGATAATCACACAAAGCTCTAGCCGAAAAGCCATTTCATTTTTAAGCAGGGCTAGAATTCCTTCTAGAGCATATCGTGCATTGTTTAAAAGATGATATTTTGGTTTCATTAATTGGCCTTTAAGGTTTGATTTAATAAATCATAATCTGACTCATAAACCATGGTTTTAACATCAAAATAACCCAAAAGTGTGCTGAAAAGATTATCTTGAGAAAGTTTTAAGCCTTTATGATTTTGAGCTGTCATCATGAGTTTTTTATCATTGCTCCAAAAAATGACAGGGATATGAGTTTGATAGCTTGGCGCTATAGCATAAGGCATTCCGTGTAAATAAATTCCATTTTCACCCAAACTTTCTCCATGATCTGAAAGGTATATTAAAGAACTCTCATAATCTTTTTTTTCTTTTAAAAGTTTGATAATCTCACTTAAAAGATAATCCGTATAAAGCAAAGTATTATCATAAGTATTGATTAAAGCTTCACTATCACATTTTGAAAGTTCATTAGTATCACAAGTTGGGATAAATTTTTTAAATTCGCTTGGATAACGCTTATAATAAGCTGGTCCATGAGAGCCTTGTAAATGAAGAACTATGATATTTTGAGTATCTAAATTTCCTAGTCTTTCTTTTAAAAATGGCAATAAATTCTCATCCCAATCGCTAGAAAGTTGCTGCTTGTCAGATAATCTATCGCAAACTCCCTTGCATCCGCCTGAGTTATTGTCTATCCAAGAAGCTTTTACGCCTGTTTTTTGCAAGATATCCATAACATTTTCTTGATATTCACTACTTGAATAGTTTTGACGCTTTGAAAGAGAAAACATACAAGGCAGACTCACCGCTGTAGCAGTGCCGCATGAAGAAAAATTATCAAAAAATACTACATTATCTTTTTTGGTATAAAAATTGGTATCATTTTTAGCATATCCACCCAAAGAGTAATTTGCCGCTCTAGCGGTTTCACCCACTACCAAAACTAAAAGTTTTTTAGTGTGATTGTTTTCTCTATAAGCATCATTAGCTATAGTTTTAAATTCTGGCTTAACTTTTACAAAACGAACACAATAGCGATATACGGCATAAATTGGATAAAAAGGAACATTATACATTCTTATTTCATTGTAAGTTCTAAAAAAAGGTATAAAGGTTTTACTTAAAGGCACAAAGGCGATTAAAAAGATAGAACAACCCAACAAAGCACTTAAAACTCTAACCCGTATCTTTTTAAAGAAACCTTGCTCTGTATTATTTTCAATACGAATTCTTAAAATAAAAACACAAAAAAGCAAGACGACAATAGCCAATAAAACCAAACGCCAACTTAGCAAATCTTTCACTTCTTTTATGTCAGTTTGCATAACATTTTGTATCATATCTGAATCAATTAAAACTCCATAAAAAGTGATAAAATAAAGACTGGTACAGGATGATAAAATAAAAAATATAGACAATATTTTAGTTAAATATTTTACAAAAATAAGTGAAAAAATCATATGAACCAAACCAAAATAAGCTACGATAAAAACTAAAGTAAGCAGTAAATTTTGGGATAATTTTTCACAAACAAATGAATGTAAATTAAAATTTAAAAGTGTAATGAGTATGGAATTAAAAAGTACAAATCCAAACCAAGAAAGTTTAAATTTAAACATATTCTCCCCTTAAAAATAACTAAAAAGCAAAGTTTAGAAAGAAAAAACTAACCATTAGTAATATTTTTTATTAATTATGATATTATTTTTATTTCAAAAATTTAAGGATTAACTGATGAAACTACTTTCATGGAATGTCAATGGCTTAAGAGCTATTTGTGATAAAAATGCGCTTGATTGGATAATAAAAGAAAATATTGATTTTATAGGTTTTCAAGAAATTAAAGCACATGAAGATAAATTTCCTAAAAAAATTTATGAATACCCTTTTAAGCATATGTATTCTAATTCTGCCAAAAGGGCTGGATACTCGGGTGTTATGAGCCTTTGCAATTTTGATAGTGAAGTTAAAAAATGTGAATTTTTTGATGATGAAGAAGGCAGAGTTTTAGAACATCGTTTTAAAAACATAGCACTTTTTAATATCTATTTTCCAAATGGACAAAAAGATGAAGAGCGTTTAAGCTTTAAGATGAAATTTTATGCGAAATTTTTGGTGTATTTAGAAAAACTTTTAAAGGATGGCTTTGAAATTATCATTTGTGGTGATGTCAATACCGCACACAAAGAAATCGATCTTACCCATCCAAAGGCAAATGCCAATACCTCGGGATTTTTACCGATAGAAAGAGCTTGGATTGATGATTTGCTAAAACTTGGTTTTATTGATACTTTTAGAGAGATCAATGGCGATATCAAAGAAAAATACTCGTGGTGGAGTTATAGAATGAAGGCAAGAGAAAGAAATGTGGGCTGGAGAATCGATTATTTTTTCATTTCAACAGGTTTAAAAGACAAGCTGAAAAATGCTTTCATAAGAGATGATATTTTTGGTTCAGATCACGCACCTGTAGGCATAGAAATAGATATTTAATATCCCAAAATGGGATATTATTTTTTAATGAGTTTTTTTGCCCTTTCCCAAAGTCTTACGCCTAACTTTTTAGCTTTTTTTGAATTTAATTCTTTGTATTTTTCCCCTGCTACTTTCTCAAGCTCAAGAATTTCTTGCTTAAAGCGATGCAGTTTTCTTTGAGTTAGTCTATTAAAATCATTGATTTTTGGGTTTTTCTTGATATCATTTAAAACCAAAAGCAATTGCTCCCTACTCTCAACAGCAAGGCGTTTGAATTTAGCAAAAAGATTATCAAGCTCATGCTCTAATAAATTTTCAACTATATCCTTTGATGGATTTTTTTGTTCTTTAATTTCTCTTTTTAAAAGTGCGATAAAATCATCTTCTATGCCTATTAACTCTTTACTTTTTAAACTCACATCTTCTTCGAATTTTGCGTAAGCAAGTGTAGTTTTAAATTTTTCCATAGCTAAAGAAATTCCATCTCTAGTCCCTTTAATCGCACCAAGACAAAGATCTTTAGCATAAGCTATAGATTCATTTGCTATCTCAAAAGCTGTATTTAAAATAATACTTGAAATTTTTAAAATACGCTCTTTTTCAAAATGTGCCTCGCAAATAGCATTGTAAACAAGACTTTTGGCAATTTCACTGCTAGTAAGTTCTATATCTTCAGCTTTTTCAAGAGTAGTTAAAAAAGCACTTTCAGCAGTTTCTTTTAAAATTCCAAGCATTTCTATATCAAATAAAATCGCATCATTTAATCCGCTGCTAAATTCATCGCAAAAAGAACATTCTTGTAAGATATTTTCAAATTCAAGGAAATTATCACTGATTTGATTTTTAATTAAATTCTTTTGATTTTCGATTTGTTTGTTTAATAATTCTGCCTCGCTGATGTATTCATAAAGGACATTTTGAGCATCTCCTACACTAGCTTTTACCAAAGCTTTGATAACTTTTGCAACATTTTCATCATCAAATAAATCAAGTTTTTTCAAAATGGTTAAAAACTCAACCAAAAGTGAATTTAAAATCTTTTTAGTGCTGTGTGGATCTTGTGAAATTTGCTTATACGCAAGATTAAAACTTAAATCCTCAAGCAAGTCTTTCACTTCATCTTTTTTGAGATTGGATAAAGAATTCTCAAATATAATCAAAGTATTTTTCATTTAATCCCTCTTTCTTAAAGCACAAATTTGGCTTTAGCTTTTAATTTTTCAAAAATATCCAAACGATCCTTTTTGCTATCTACATAAACACTGAGTAAAAAACTTTGATATTTTCCACTAGAACTTGCATTAGAATGTTTGTATTTAAAATCTCTTTGTCCCAAAAGCTCTTCAAACAAAGCTCCTGCATGAACATGCGCTTCAAAAATCACCTTATAATCCCAAAAAGTAGGATAATTAACAATAGGCTCTTGTTTAAGATCGCACAAATTTACCACTTTTACCCCCTTCTTTGCTTTCAAGTACAATTTCACTTATTTTCATTGTTTTATCGATGGCTTTAATCATATCATAGATAGTTAAAAGTCCTATGCTAACGCCGCTTAAAGCTTCCATTTCTACCCCTGTTTTACCCTCACATTTTACCGTTACTATAAGTTTAAAAGTATAATCTTTAGGAAATTCAACTATATCTGTCTCAACCTTAGAAATCATCAAAGGATGACACATAGGGATAATTTCACTTGTTTTTTTAGCACCCATGATAGCTGCTATAACAGCAGTTTGAAGTACGGGGCCTTTTTTAGCAGTATTGTTTTTTATAGCCTTAAAAGCTTCTTCGCTCATACTGATCATACCGCTTGCTGTAGCCACTCTTTTACTTATATCTTTTTGGCTTACATCTACCATTTTAGGGCGGTTGTTTTCATCTAAATGAGTCAATTCCATAATCAACCTTTTTTAAAAAATATAAAAAATTATAGCAAAAGCAATCAAATTTAAGCTAAAATTAGATTTTATTTTGTTTATCAAGGAGTAAATAATGGCTTATGATAATGAAGATTTAGAATTTGATGATTATGAAGGTGAAGAGGATGAGTATGCTCACAATCATCACAAATCCTATAATTATGATGATGATGATTATGACTTTGATGATGAAGTAAATGATGATGATTTTTATGAAATGGATTAAAAATGAGAAAAATTCTTAGTAAAAAAGATATAAAAACGCTAGGACTTTCATCTTTAGGTGGAACCTTGGAATTTTATGATTTTATTATCTTTGCATTCTTTTCAAGTTATATTTCAAAAAACTTCTTCCCTGAAAATTTAAGCCCTTTTTGGCAACTTTTTAATACCTATGGCATATTTGCAGCAGCTTATGTAGTAAGACCGCTAGGCGGTATAGTGATGGCACATTTTGGCGATAAATTTGGGCGCAAAAAAATGTTTATGCTAAGTATTTTGCTTATGGTAATACCAACTTTTGCACTGGCCTTTATCCCTTCTTATGAAAGTATTGGTTATCTTTGTGTAGTATTTTTAATGCTTATAAGAATAGCTCAAGGTATTTCCATAGGAGGAGAATTACCCGGTGCTTGGATTTTTGTATATGAGCATTCACCGCAAGGACAAAGAAGAACTTATATAGGCTTTTTAACAGCTTCTGTGGTGGGTGGAATTTTACTTGGAAGTATAGTATTTTTATTGATGCACAAAATTTACACTCAAGAAGAATTATACGAATGGGCTTGGAGAGTTCCTTTCTTTTTAGGTGGAATTTTTGGACTTATTTCAATATATCTTAGAAAATTTTTAAGTGAAACTCCTGTTTTTGAGCAAATGAGAAAAGAAAATGTTTTAGAAAAATTTCCACTTAAAGAAGTATTTAAAAGAGCAAAAGCAGGTGTTCTTATCTCTATGCTAATCACTTGGGTTTTAACAGGTTGTATTATTGTAATGATTTTATTTATCCCAAAATATATGGCAGAAATTTTACAATTTGATACCAATTTCCAAACTTATTTACAAATGGGTGGAATTTTCTTTATTTCTTTGGGTTGTATTATAAGTGGAATTTTAGCTGATAAAATAGGTATTTTTAAATCTAGTATTATTTTTTCCTTGTTTTTTGGCTTAGCTTGTGCGTTTTATTTTCACTTTCTTTACAATACAAATGCCGATATAACTCTAGTCAGTATTTTTTACTTGCTAGCTTGTCTTTTTGGTGGAGTGATGAATTTTTGTCCTTTAATAATGAATGAAGCTTTTGAAGCAAAGATTAAATTTTCAGGACTTTCTTTTTCTTATAATATCGCCTATGCCATTGCAGGAGGTATAACCCCTCAACTTACACTTTTATTACATAAATTTGCATTTGCAAATTTAGATAATGCGTGGCGTTTTTCTTTGGGCTATTATATGTTTTTAATCGTTTTATTGGCTTTATTATCAGCTTTTATTTTTAGATATCTTAATAATACCCAACGCACATACTCTCAGTGATTTTTATACGCTTTTCAAAAGGCGTGGGGCTAAAAAAATGGCATTTTTCTATGTAAATATGCTGATAATAATTTAGCCCTAAAAAATCATAAAATTTTTTTAAATTTACAAATTTAATACCATGAATTTCTTTTAAATCTAAAAGTTTATAGATTGAAGAATTATTTTTTTTTACAAGATGCGATGGAGCTAATCCCGTAAAAGAACAAAAAGCACTTGCTAGCACAAAACCACTTAAATCGCTACATTGTTTTAAAACTTCTCGATGTTTTTCTAAAATGGAATTCTTGTGTAAAAAAATAATACGAGTCCCTTGATATCTACCAATTTCTACTTTTTTCCAAAATTTATAAGCATTTTTTGAAATTCCAGCTAAACGATGAAATTCCGCGTTTAAAACATAATGATCTAAAAATTCATTAGGAGGTAAAATGATACTTTTCATTAATTTAATAAAATAAACAATTTAACCTTCTTTTATTAGGTTTTCTTTAGCTTCTTTTGGAAGTTTTGAAATAAAATTATCAAGATTAAAATCAATCCCTTGACTTCGAGCCTCATTAATCAAAGCGATAGAAGCCTTGATATTAAAAGAAGAAAAATTATTATGAGGTGTAAAAAGATGATCAACAACTGAAAGAGCGTAAGCTGATTTTTTAACCTCATTTCTAGCTGCGTGCGGAGAGCGAGCAAAACAAATAGTTTCAACTAGCATATCATCAAATTTCCAACGATAAAGCAAAAATCCTAAGAATGAAATATGATCAACACCTAAAAATTCATTCTCTACCATAGATAAATCACTAAAATTATTTTTTTCCAATCTAGCTAAGAACTCGGCATCTTTTTTATTTTGAATAAGAAAATTAGAAAAAACTACAATACCAAGTCTTAAAAGCATAGAACAAGGCACTAGTAAATGCGATAGCTTTTTATCCTCATTGCCCAACCAATCCATGATAAAAGAAGTTTCCTCGCTGCATTTATTTACAAATTCTGTCGTGCTTAATCCATAAGGTGATACATCGATTTTAAAACTATCTCTAATTGAATCTGCCATGATAGTATTAACGATATTACCTATACCCAAAAGAGAGACAACTTGAGCCAAAGAGGTGATTTCTCTTGAAAAACCATAAAAGGGAGAATTAGCCAAGCGTAAAAGCTTAGCAGTCATTAAAGGATCACTTGAAATAATATTAGCAATTTCATCAATTTTTACATTAGAACCCGATTCGTTGATATATTTTCTTAGTTTATTTATAGTATCAGGCAAAGGAGGTAAAACTTCAACACTTCGAAGTAAAATTTCATTCATATCAGTTGCCATATATTTTCCTTGGGCTATAATTTTTATTAATCTATTATTATAACTAAATTTTAATTTACTTATACGATGATTTTTAATATATATGCAAGAAAGTTTCTAAAATGGCCTTATTGTGTTACAAAACTCTATGGCTTATAAGTGATATTTTAATTTTATTATCATATAATTTTTATGATTTTATTAATAAATCCTAAATAAAATTAGTTTTTAATGAGTTGTATTTTAAAATTTAAATGCAGTTTATATTGACAATCATGAGTTAAGATTTAAATCTTAACTCATTAAATTAAAGCGCTTTTTTTGCAGCTTCTGCGATTTTTGCAAAAGCAGCAGCATCATTCATTGCTAAATCAGCTAGAATTTTTCTATCAAGCTCAATGCCTGCTTTTTTAAGTCCATTGATAAATTTAGAATAACTTAAATCGTTTAATCTGCAAGCAGCATTGATACGCACAATCCAAAGACGGCGAAAATCTCTTTTCTTGCGGCGTCTATCACGATACGCATAAACAAGACTTCTTTCTAATTGTTCTTTTGCTTTTCTAAAATGTTTGCGGCGTCCGCTATAAAAACCGCGTGCTAATTTTAGAACTTTTTTATGTCTGCGGCGTCTTACAACACCTGTTTTTACTCTTGCCATTTTTATTTCCTTTCATAAAGTGGCGTCCATTTTGGAGCTTGCCCTTAAATTTTTAGCAACTTAAGGAGAGTTTGAATGACTTATGTCAAAAACTTAAATTCCTAGCATTTTTTCTACAGCTTTTACATTAGTGCTGTGCACATATTTAGCTGTGCGAAGATCACGCATTCTTTTTGCAGGTTTTTTAGTCAAAATATGGCTTCTAAAAGCAGAGCCTCTTTTGATTTTATTTTTACCTACTTTAAAGCGTTTAACTGCGCTTTTTACGCTTTTCATCTTTGGCATACGCTTTCCTTTCGGATAAATTTTTAAATTTTTTCAAAAAGAAAAGCTAAATGCTAGCAAATTTTTGCTAATTTTTGACTGAATTTTGTATTTAAAAAACTTGGCACACCTTTTGCTTATAAAAAACTAGCAATATTTTTGAAAGATTTAAAATGACTATAAATTCGGCAAACCCTTATCAAAATTTGGCCCTATCCAATCCTTTACAAAATAGCCAAGCTTTGAATTTAATCAAAGATAAAAAAGGTTCAAATTTAGAAGAAAATGAAAACAATTTAGAAAATTTAAATTATATTTTTAACACCACTTCTTATGCAAGTGAATTTAGCTTTAGGATAGACGAGAAAGGTTTTTTTGAAAAAGATTTAAATAAAATCGCTAATATACCTGAATCTTATAATATCAACATCAAAAGTGTTAGAAATATAGCCAAAGAATTAACAAGACAAGATGCAACTTTAAATTATAACAAAATAGACCTACCCTATCTTTTAAACAGCTATTATAGCTCGCTAAAGTCTGTCAATTTAGAATTTAGCGAAAATGATAATGCTAATTTAAGTCGCGATATGATTTCAAAATTTGCCACCGGATTTTCTACTGAAAATGGGGAATTTTTAGGCAAAATTTCAAGAATTTACAACAATCAAGAAGAATTAAACTCCGCGCTAAACAAAACTCTAAGCCTAAATACTTTAATGCTAGATAACAAAATTACTAATTTTCACTTCGATAGAGCTTTAAACAATACCTCATCTAATGAAATTTTAAAACCTTACCTAACCAAAAATGCTGAAGTTTCAAAATCAGGGCTTTTGATGAATTTTATTTATCATGATATCAAAACACAAAATGATAACGAGCTTAATTTTTTTATGAAACCTGCGAGTTTGGATCTCAATGCTCATACTAATTTTCAAAAAATCCTTAGAGGGGAAATGGATATAAAAGACTATATCAAACAACAAAACGAACAAAAAATGAGCTTTGATTTATATCTTTATGTGAATGGAGTAGATAAAAAAACCGCTTCTCAAGATAAGCTTTCAGTTTTTTTCAACAATATGTCAATTATCAAAAAGATATGGATTTAAGAGAATTTGCAAATTCAAGCTCTATCTTCCAAATTTATATTGATGAAAATCATAGCGAATTTAACTCTCTTAAAGAAGAATATCAAAGCCAAAATAAAGATTTAGAAAAGCTAGATAATGCTAATAATATGCGTTCTAGCTCCATAGAAAATTTCTTAGATCGTCGTCAAAAACAAGCCAATTTAAATAAGATATTAAATTCTTATTTATCAGTATTACTTTAAAGTAATTTTATAAATATTTAAAAATACAAATTTTAATCCATAATTCTTTGTATTTTTTTACTTTAATATTCATATTTTTGCTATAATTTTTAAACTAGAATTTATATTTTTCTGTTATTATCCATTTTCATAAAAAGATAAAAAATATCCGAATTAAAATTTAAGGAAATTAAAGTGAAAGTATATTTAGATAATAATGCAACAACGATGCTTGATCCAAGCGCATACGAATTAATGTTGCCATTTTTAAAAGACATGTATGGAAATCCAAACAGTCTTCACCAATGGGGCAGCGCAACTCATCCTGCCCTAAGAGAAGCTATGGATAAACTTTATGCGGGACTTGGCGCAAATGATTTAGATGATATAGTTATAACATCCTGTGCTACTGAAAGTATCAACTGGGTGCTTAAGGGTATATATTTTGATCATATTTTAGATAAAGAACGCAATGAAGTGATTATCTCTAGCGTAGAACACCCTGCTGTTGCTGCTGCTGCTTATTTTTTAAAAAGTCTTGGAGTAAAAGTCATAGAACTTCCTGTAAACGAAGAAGGAGTTTCTACTGTAGAAGATTTGCGTAAAGTGATTAGCGATAAAACAGCACTTGTAAGTGTTATGTGGGCTAATAATGAAACAGGAATGATTTTTGATATTCAAAAAATGGCAGAAATTACTCATGAATTTGGAGCGCTTTTTCATACAGATGCTACCCAAGCAGTAGGAAAAATCAAAGTAAATTTAAACCAAGTAGGAGTTGATTTTGCTTCATTTTCAGCTCATAAATTCCATGGACCAAAAGGTGTAGGCGGACTTTTTATCAAAAAAGGTCTTAAGCTTACTCCACTTTTACACGGTGGAGAACACATGGGTGGTCGTAGAAGCGGGACTTTAAATGTGCCTTATATAGTGGCTATGGGCGAGGCTTTGCGTATTGCAAATACTATGCTTGATTTTGAAGATTCTCATATACGCCGTTTAAGAGATAAACTAGAAGATCAAATTTTAGCCTTGCCTGATACAACAGTGGTTGGAAAAAGAGAACACCGTGTGCCTAATACAATCTTAGCAAGTATTAAAGGAGTTGAAGGCGAAGCAATGCTTTGGGATTTAAATAAAAATGGTATAGCTGCAAGTACGGGCTCAGCCTGTGCAAGTGAAGCTTTAGAAAGCAATCCTATCATGGAAGCAATCGGAGCTGAAAATGACTTAGCACATACAGCTTTAAGACTTTCTTTATCACGCTTTAACACTGAAGAAGAAATTGATTATGCAGCAAAACAAATTAAAAATGCAACACAGAGATTAAGAGCAATTTCTTGTACTTATGCTTATAATCCAAATAATTACAAATAAGGATGAAAAATGGGAAAAAATAGTTTAATTGGTGGATCTATCTGGGATGAGTATTCACAAAAAGTTCAAGATAGAATGAATAATCCTCAACATATGGGAGAATTTAGTGAAGAAGATGCTAAAGCACGCAATGCAAAATTGATCGTAGCTGATTTTGGTGCAGAAAGTTGCGGCGATGCGGTAAGACTTTTTTGGCTTGTAGATGAAAAAACTGATAAAATTATCGATGCAAAATTTAAAAGTTTTGGTTGTGGTACAGCTATAGCAAGTAGTGATACTATGGTGGATCTTTGTATAGGAAAAACTGTAGATGAAGCAGTAAAAATCACAAATTTAGATGTGGAATTTGCTATGCGTGATAATCCAGAAACTCCAGCTGTTCCACCTCAAAAAATGCACTGTTCGGTTATGGCTTATGATGTAATCAAACAAGCAGCAGCGCATTATAAAGGTATAAGTCCTGAAGATTTTGAAGATCAAATTATAGTTTGCGAGTGCGCTAGGGTAAGTCTTGGAACTATTAAAGAAGTGATTAAACTTAATGATTTACACACTGTAGAAGAAATCACACAATATACTAAAGCGGGTGCTTTTTGTAAATCCTGTATCAAACCAGGCGGACATGAAAAAAGAGATTATTACCTTGTAGATATTTTAGCTGAAACTAGAGCTGAAATAGATAGAGAAAAACTCAAAAATACAATGAAAAGTGATGTAGCTTTTGATGAAATGACCGTAGTGGGACAATTAAAAGCAGTTGAAAGTGTTTTAGATGCTGAAATTCGCCCTATGCTTCATAATGATGGTGGAGATTTGGAAGTGATTGATATACAAAAGGCTGAAGGTGCAGCAATTGATGTTTATATTCGTTATCTTGGTGCTTGTAGTGGTTGTTCTAGTGGAAGTGGTGCAACACTTTATGCTATTGAAACAATTTTACAAGAAGAATTAAGTCCAAATATACGCGTTATGCCGGTTTAAAAAATAGCAAGGATAAAATCTTGCTATTTTATAGCTTTTGCTTGCAAATCAAGGGGTGGTAAATTTTCTATATAAATACTACGACTTGGGAAAGCAAAGGTTAAACCATTTTTTTCAATTATACGCATAAACTCAAGCATTAAACTTTGTCTAGCTTCTCTAAAATCTTTTCCACCTATTTCTTTGATATAAAAATAAAGCTCTATATTAATACTACTATCTGCAAATTCACTTAAAGCCACATAACAAGCATTTTTATAACCCTCAAGATCATTGATAGAAACTAAATTTTGACGATATTTTGTTGTATGATCGCCATACTTTAATGCTCCATCATCTTCATGTGCTACTAAAGGACTTGTATATAAAAGCTCTTTTAAATCTTTCACACAATTTTCTAATTTTTCAGGAGTAGCATCATAACCAACACCCAAATACATTTTAACATGACGCCCCATGCGTCTTTTGCTCCAATTTTTGATATTAGCTCCCATAATAGTTGAATTTGGTAAAAATACAAGACAATTATCAAAAGTTCTAATAGTAGTTTTTCTAAGTCCTGTTTCAACCACGGTTCCTTCTATGCCTGAAACCTCTACCCAATCTCCTTGATTAAAGCTATTATCAAAAAGTAAGAGTATAGAAGCAAAGAAATTTGCAATGATATCTTTCGCCGCTAAAGCAACAGCTAAACCACCAATTCCCAAAGATGCAATAATAGCCGAGATATTAAAACCAAGTTGTGCTAAAATATAAAGAAGTGCGATCACAAAAATAACAAAATATAAAATTTTAATGACTAAATTTACCACTTCTTTTTTGCCACTCTTTTGTGCAAGTTTTGAAACCAAAACCACGCCATATCCATCAAGTATCCTTAAAATCAACCAAGCGATTAAAACAGCATAAACTATGTGGAAAAGATTACTTAAATTAATACTTAAAGGAGCAGGATAAGTTGCTATTGTAAGACAAAGTGAAATGGCATAACAAATAAGCAAAAAACCCACAGGTTTTTTAATATTGTCTATAAAAATAACCTTAATATCATCTGCATCGCTTTTATTGTGATAAACTAAACGAACGAGGATAAAATAAACTATATTTGAAAAAAAGCGTCTTAAAGACATAAAAAAAACTAAAACTAAAATCGAAATAACTATCTTACCCGTATTTATAAAATCAATATTGGCCATTTCATTGATACGATCTATCCATACTTGAAGTTCAAGCAAAGAAAAAATATAATTACTTTCTAACAAATCTGCATTCGCACGCAAATATTTTAAAATTTCTACATAAGCATCCACAGCATTAAAAATCATTTCTTCTTTATTGGAAATTTTCTCTAATTCAGATGGATTATTGATTTTAGCTTTATAAATACTAAGATCTATATTGGTTGAATTTTGCAAATTTTCCATTGCCTTATCGACCGTAGAGATTATACTTTCACTATTTGCTGCATTTTTAAAAAGTCTTTCAAGCTCAAATAAAGACGAATAAAAACTTTTAACAACATCTAAATACATAATATTTAAGGTTGTATCTACATAAACATAAGGTTTGTTTATGCTCTTCTTTTGTAAATCTAACAAATTTTGCCTTGTTTTTAAAAAGCTTTCTACTGCTTTTTCATTGATTTGTTGCTTTACTATCATATCGGGTATTTTAGAAAGAATAGACTTTTTATCTTTTTCAAATTCGCTTAAAATTCCATCATAGGAACTTGAATTTTCATCATTATTTTTTTTAAATTCTTTAATTTGGCGATTTAAATCGATATATTTTTGCACCAAACTATAAACACTCTTATCTTGCGCACTTGCATTGGTATCTATAAGACGAAATTCATCCCCCCAAAGACATGAAATACCTAAAAGAAACAAAATGATTATTTTTTTCATTGCATTTTCCTATTTTGAATTAATTTAAAAATTTTAGTCTTAAAATCATACTCATATATTTCACCCGTTTCGATGATATAATACCAAGCATGCACTTCTAATCTTCCCTCATCTAAAGCTTCTTGCACTCCAGGATAGGTAAAAATATTTTGCAAAGAATTCACTAAGTTAAGTTTTTCAGTAAGCCAAGAACGCATAGCTATATCATCTCTTGCAAAGATCGTAACATCCCTTTTTATAGGATCAAGCATAGTGAGCCATTTTTTTACATTAGGAATTTTATCCAATTCTTCATCAGAATAGTATAATGCATTACAACCACCACAATTACTATGTCCACATACAACGATATTCTTAATGCGTAAAGAATTTAAAGCATATTCTATTGCTGAAGTAGTTGCTAAATAATCCTGACCCACGCGATAAGGTGGGACAATATTTGCAATATTTCGTATCACAAAAAGCTCACCTGGGCCTGTATTGGTGATTAAATTGGGGATCACTCTAGAATCAGAACAACCTATGAAAAGAGTATGAGGATTTTGCTTATTTTTAAGACTTTCAAAAAGTTCTTCATGCTCTTTAAAATCCTCTTGCATAAATTTGATCGCACCGCTAATAAGATTATCCATATATCAACCTAATTGAAAAATCTTAAAATTATAACAAATTTTCAGCAAAGAATTTCACCTACAAGCAAACATTCGCAAATTAACTCTTTATTAAATTTTTTATGCTAGAGTTCGCTCAAGATTTAAGTTAAAATCGAAATCTTTTAAGGAGGATGAATATGAGTCTTTATGATAGAGACTATTCACGATCAAGAGAATTTGAAAACACTCGTTCAAGTGAACTTGGTATTTTTATTAAACAAACTTATCAACTTTTTGCGGCTTCTCTTTTAGCAGCAACTGTTGGTGCATATGTAGGAATTTATGCTTTAGCGGCATTTTTTATACAATCACAAGTAACCTTTTGGATACTTTTTGCTGTTGAAATAGGACTTTTGATTGCCTTGCAATTTAAAAAACGCGAAGCTCCATTGAATTTAATTTTACTTTTTGGTTTTACTTTTTGTTCAGGCTTAACCCTAACGCCATTACTCATTTCTGTTCTTGCCCTACCAGCAGGTGGAGTAATCATCGCTCAAGCTTTTGCTCTAACAACAGTAGCTTTTGCAGCGCTTAGTATTTTTGCTATGAATACCAAAAAAGATTTCACACTAATGGGTAAAGCTTTATTTATAGTTTTAATCGTGGTTGTAGCGGCTTCTTTGCTTAATATCTTCTTCCAAAGCAGTTTATTAAATTTAGCTATTTCAGCCGTAGCAGCGATTTTATTTTCATTTTATATTCTTTATGATACACAAAATATTATTCGCGGAAACTATGAAACTCCAATTGAAGGTGCTGTAGCGCTTTATCTTGATTTTGTAAACCTTTTTGTATCTTTACTTAATATCCTAAGAAGTTTCAATAGTAGATAATTTTTTGCGGGAAAGTCCCCGCAAAATTCTTAAAATTTCAAATCTTTTCAAGTTTTATTTAGTTACAATATCTAACTCAAAAAATTTTTAAAATTTAGGAAAATTTATGATTACTCTTTTAACTATTTTGCAGTTTGTCATCGTCGTTATTATTTGTATAGCTGTTTTACTTCAAAAGAGCTCAAGCATAGGACTTGGAGCTTATAGCGGAAGCAATGAAAGTTTATTTGGAGCAAAAGGACCCGCAGGATTTTTAGCGAAATTTACTTTCATCATGGGAATTTTACTTATTGCAAACACTATAGGTTTAGGATATTTATACAATAGTACAAGTAAAGATTCTTTAGCTGAAAAAATCAAAATTGAAACAAATACAAGCATTCCTACTGCTCCAAATGCTATAAACGTGCCAGCTATTCCAAGTGCTCCACAAATACCTAACGAATCAAATACAAGTAAGTAATTTATAAGGAAAAAATATGATTAATGAAATTTTAAACAAACAAAAAACTCAAAGTGAAAAAAGCTTAGAAGCTTTAAAAAAAGATTTTACTACCCTACGCACAGGTAAAGTCAATACACATATCTTAGATCATATTCAAGTAGATTACTATGGCTCTTTAACTCCTTTAAATCAAGTTGCAACCGTTTTAGCAAGTGATGCTTCAACAATAAGCATTACTCCTTGGGAAAAACCTATGTTAAAAACTATAGAAAGCGCTATTGCAGCAGCAAATATAGGGGTAAATCCAAACAATGATGGCGAAAGTGTAAAATTATTCTTCCCTCCAATGACAAGAGAGCAAAGAGAAGAAAATGTAAAACAAGCAAAAGCTATGGGTGAAAAAGCAAAAGTTTCGGTAAGAAATATTCGCAAAGATGCAAACGATGCCGTAAAAAAACTTGAAAAAGATAAAGCCATTTCAGAAGACGAAGCTAAAAAAGCCTATGATGAAGTGCAAAAACTAACAGATACTTATACTGCAAAAATCGATGAAAGTGTAAAAAACAAAGAAAGCGAACTTTTAAAGGTTTAAAAATGGATTTAGAGCAAATTTATAAAGATTGTGGGGCTTATTTACAAGGACATTTTTTACTCAGTTCGGGTAAGCACTCTGAGTTTTATCTTCAAAGTGCTAAAGTCTTAGAAAATCCAAAATTAGCAGCAAGACTTTGTGATGAGCTTGCTAAAATTATAGCCGAATTTAATATAGAATTTGACAGCATTTGTTCTCCTGCTTTGGGAGGAATTTTAGCAGGATATGAACTTGCTAGAGCTTGTGATAAACGCTTTATTTTTACCGAAAGAGTTAATGGAGAAATGACTCTAAGACGCGGTTTTGAGGTAAAAGAAGGCGAAAGATTTATCATTTGCGAGGATATCATCACAACGGGCGGAAGTGCTTTAGAAAGTGCTAAAATCATAGAAAGCTTAGGAGGAAAAGTTTTAGGTTTTGCAGCATTGGCAAATCGCGGTTTTTGCGCGGTTGAAAATTTAAAAAATCCTAGAAAACCGAGTGCAAAACTGCCTGATAATTTACCTCTTTTTACTTTAGGAAATTTTGATTTTCAAATTTATGATGAAAATGATTGTCCGTTTTGCAAAGAAGGAAGTAAAGCTATTAAGCCAGGAAGTCGCGGAAATTAAATGAAAACTAAGGCAAAAATAGCCTCTAGATGGTTAAGATTTAGAGCTTTGCTTATAGATATATTTTTAATTTATGTCCCTATCTTATATTTATTTTATTTTTTATTGGGCTCTAAGGAGGCTTTTTTAAACAACTCCTATATCACAGCCCTATGTACTTTCTTATTTGGTTTTATTCAAGCTTTATTTTTAGCCTCAAAAGCTCAAAGTCCAGGGCTTAAGGCTTATGATCTTTATCTAATCGATCTAAAAACGGGTAAGAAAATAACTTTTTTTAGAATTTTATTAAGATATATTATATTTATTATAAGTTTTGGGTTGATTTTTGGTTTATTTATAAGCTTTTTAAGAAAAGATAAACTAAATTTACACGATATTCTAACCCAAACTTGCATAGTCACAAAGATATGAAAGAAAGGTAAAAAATGCAAAGAAAAAGAATTTATAATCCAGGCTCAAATGAAACATTAACAGATCGTAAAGTTTTTAGCGGAAATCCTCATGGAATCTTAAATTTTACAAAAGCAAAATACACTTGGGCTTTAAAATTATGGGATTTAATGGAAGCAAACACTTGGTTTCCAAAAGAAGTAGATACGACTAAAGATGCATTAGATTATCGCTGTAATTTAACTGCAGGTGAAAAAAGAATGTATGATCTTGTTTGGTCTCAGCTCATTTCTATGGATAGCTTTCAAACCAACAATCTAGCTGATAATATCAATCCTTACATCACTGCTCCTGAAATCAATGCGGTTTTAGCACGCCAAGCTTATGAAGAAGCTAACCATTCAAAATCTTATGCAGTAATGGTTGAAGCCATTTGCGATAATACGGATTTAATCTATGAAATGGAAAAGCACGATGAAACCTTGCGCGAAAAAAATGATTTTATTTCAAGTATCTATGAAGAATTAGCGGGCGATGTAGATGATAATAAACTTCTTTTGGCCATGGTAGCAAATCAAATTTTAGAAGGAGTATATTTTTATAGTGGATTTACTGCGATTTACGCGCTTGCAAGAGCAGGTAAAATGCTTGGTTCTGCTCAAATGATTCGTTTCATTCAAAGAGATGAAATCACTCATCTTTTACTCTTTCAAAATATGATCAATTCAGTTCGTAAAGAAAGACCTGATTTGTTTAATGAAAACAATATCAACAAAATTTATGATATGTTTAAAAAAGCGGGCGATTTAGAAATCAAATGGGGCAAATACATCACTCAAAATCAAATCATGGGTTTTACAGACGATATTATAGAAGAATACATCCACTATCTTGTAGATCAAAGACTTGTTGCTATCAATCTTGATAAAATTTACAATGCAAAACACCCTATCAAATGGGTAGATGATTTTTCTAAATTTAATGATCAAAAAAGCAATTTCTTTGAAAGTAAGGTCACAAACTATTCTAAAGGTAGTATAAGCTTTGATGATTTTTAAATTTCTTGGAAATTAACTTTTATGAAAAAAGATTCTTATACAAAACCAAATAACACCTTGCTTTGTGATTTTTATGAATTAACCATGATGCAAGGTTATTTTCTAAATGGTTTTGAAAACAAAACAGCTTATTTTGATATATTTTTTAGAAAAATTCCCGATCACGGCTCTTTTGCTATATTTGCAGGACTTGAGGATATTTTAGACTTTGTATCTTGTTTGCATTTTGATGAAGATGATATAGCCTATTTGCACTCTCAAGGGATATTTAAAGAAGAATTTTTAAGATATTTGAAAAATTTTAAATTTAAGGGCGAAATTTATGCCATGCAAGAAGGCGAAATCATCTTTCCTAACGAACCCTTGATGATCATCAAAGCCAATGCTATTGAAGCACAAATTCTTGAAAGCTTCTTACTTTTAAGTATCAATCATCAAAGCCTAATTGCCACAAAAGCCAATCGTATCGTAAGAGCAGCTAAAAATCTTAGCGTGCTTGAATTTGGCACGCGAAGAGCTCATGGAAGCGAGGCGGCACTCAAAGGGGCAAGAGCGGCCATAATAGGAGGTTGCAAAGCTAGCTCTTGTACACTTGCAGGGAAAAATTATAGCATTATGACAAGTGGAACTATGGCGCATTCTTGGGTACAAATGTTTGATGATGAATTGAGTGCTTTTTGTCATTATTTAGAACTTTATCCTCAAAATCCTACCTTACTCATCGATACTTATAATTACAAACAAGGGCTAGAAAACGCAGTCAAAGCATTTAAAAAATTTAAAATCAAACAATGCGGTGTGCGTATTGATTCTGGAAATTTAGAAATACTTAGCAAAGAAATTCGTACTATCTTGGATAAAAATGATTTAAAAGAATGCAAAATCATCGTTTCAAATTCTTTAGATGAAAAAAGCATAAACAAACTGCTTAAAAATGATGCACCTATTGATGCTTTTGGGGTAGGCGAAAAACTCATCACTGCTTCAAGTGATCCTATTTTTGGCTGTGTTTATAAACTCGTTGCCATAGAAGAAGATAAACTCATCACGCCTAAAATTAAAATCAGCGAAGACAAACAAAAAATAACCCTACCGCATTTTAAAAAACTTTTTAGAATTTATGACAAAAACACTCAAAAAATGCTTTTTGATGAGCTTTATATTTATAATGAAAAATTACCTAAACTTGATGAAAATTTAGAAAGAAAAGAACTTTTAAAATGTGTTTTTAAAGAGGGTAAAATTCTTAATAAACAAAAAAATGTAGAAGAAATTGCCCTATATGCAAAAAGTCAAATTTCAAAGCTGGATGAGAAATTTCTTAATTTTAACAACAAAGAAAAATATAAAATCAAACTTTCAAAAGATTTAACAAAGCTAAGACAAAATTTTACAAACACAACTCTATGAAATTTTGTCGATATAGCTCAAATGCTCCATTTGTCTATTTAAAATGGATAAATTTGAGCTTTTTCATAAAAACAGCGTTGTTAAAATTTTAAATCAATCCAAAAAATCATTTTTAAATTCAACATAATTTAAAGCAGATTGTTTTAAAAATGCCACTTCTTCATCGCTTAGTTCGCGTATAAGTTTTGCAGGGTTTCCAAGTATGAGTGATTTGGGTGGAAATTTCTTGCCTTTGGTTACCACACTACCTGCACCCACTATACTATCATCTCCTATAGCTGCATCATCCATAATCACTGCATTCATCCCCACAAGCACACGAGAGCCGATCTTGCAAGCATGGATCACGCAATTATGCCCTATAGTAACATCATCTCCTATGCAAGTAGGAAAGCCTGCATCTTTTAAACTTCCATCTTTATTAAATTCTCTATGCCACACATGGATAGTGGTTAAATCTTGTATATTTGTTCTTTTACCGATTTTAATAAAATTAACATCGCCTCTTAGAACACAATTAAACCACACACTGCTTTCATCACCTATCTCTACTTCTCCTATAATCTTAGCACCCTCTGCAACAAAGACATTTTGACCCAAATTTGGAAATTTATCTTTAAATCGAATAAGCATTTTCATCCTTTTTTATTTTTAGTATAACCAAAATATCAATAAGAAAAACAAATTTTTTAGTTTTTAATCAAATTTTGAAACTTTATTCGTTACAATTTGCCATTTACGAGGAGAAAAAATGAACGCATTTGAGCAAAAACGATGTCAAAGTATGGCCGAAGAAATCGCACAAAAAATATTCATCAACGAAGAACTTTTTAATGCTTTTTGTCAAATTCCACGCGAAATTTTTTCCCCGCTTAAAGCCCATGCTTATCGTCTTGATGCTTTACCTTTAGCTAATTCTCAATGGATCAGCTCTCCTTTAACCGTGGCTAAAATGACTATGGCTTTAAATTTTAAAGATGCGGACAGTGTCTTAGAAATAGGCTGTGGAAGTGGTTATCAAGCAGCGATTTTAAGCAAGATTATAAGGCGTGTTTTTACCATAGAACGCATAGAAAATTTAGCCAAAAAAGCAGCACAAACCTTTAGAGAACTCGAGCTTTTTAATATTAATGTTAAATTTGAAGATGGACAAAATGGATGGAAAAATTATGCGCCTTATGATAGAATTTTATTCTCTGCTTATACGACACAACTTCCTGAAATTTTACTCGATCAGCTAAGTGATGGGGGCATACTTGTAGCCCCTATTTTGCACAATGGCAAACAATTTATCACTCGCATAACCAAAAACGGTACTCATTTACAAAAAGAAATTCTAGAAGAATGTCTTTTTGTACCCATAGTAGATGGAAAAGAATAAATTTTTATCAATAAAAAATTTATTCAAAACTTTTAAAAACCTTTCTTAGCTTCTCGCTCATTTCATCTATATGGCTTTTTTCTATGATTAAAGGGGGTAAAAATCTCAAATCATTCTCCCCACAACTGATAAGCAAAAGAGAATTTTCTTGACATTTTTTAATCACCTCAGCTACTTTTACACTTTTATCAAGACTAAGCCCTTGCATAAAACCCAAACCTTTTCTTTTTTTACAAAACCTGAATTCTTTGATAAGATTTTCCAAACTTTGCTCTAAATAAGGCGTAAGTTTAGAAACATTTTCTAAAATTTTTTCTTTCTTAAAAATTTCAAAAACCGCATTAACACCTGCACAAACTAAAGGATTTCCTCCATAAGTACTTCCATGATCGCCTGCTTCTAAGGATTTTTGTGCTACTTTTTCGCTCACTACAAAAGCTCCGACACTAAGCCCACATCCCAAAGCTTTAGCAGAAGTCATTACATCAGGTAAAATTCCTGAATGCTCGTAAGCAAAAAATTTACCACTTCGCCCCATGCCGCATTGAATTTCATCAGCGATTAACAATATATCTTTTTCATCGCAAAGCTTTCTTAAAGCCTTGTAAAAATCTTTTTGAGCAGGATTGACACCACCTTCTCCTTGCACACTTTCTAAGATAATAGCGCAAGTTTTTTCATTGACTAAGCGTTCTACGCTTGAAAAATCATTATACTTTGCAAATTTAACACCTGAAATTAAAGGCTTGAATGGTTTTTGGTATTTTTCATTAGCGGTTAAAGATAAAGCTCCTAGTGTTCTTCCATGAAAAGAATGTTTAAAGGCTATAAAATTTCCACCCTTGATACCTTTATTAAAAGCATATTTTCTAGCGACTTTCATCGCTCCTTCTATACTTTCTGCTCCTGAATTTGTGAAAAATACACGCTCTAAGCCACTCGCTTTAGCTAAATGCTTGGCTGCTTGGGCTATGTTTTCATTATAATATAAATTGCTAGTATGTAAAAGTTTATCAACTTGGGCTTTAATCTTAGCATTAAATTCAGCATGGTTATATCCTAAAGCACATACACCTATACCACTTGAAAAATCAAGATATTTTTTACCCTTATCATCTAAAAGGTAAACCCCTTCTCCGCTTTCTAAAACAATATCAAAACGCTTATAAGTAGGGATAATATGACTTTGCTCTTTATAATTCATTTTCATCCTTTAACCCACTAAAGTCCCAATACCCTCATCGGTAAAAAATTCAAGCAACAAAGAATGCTTCACGCGTCCATCTAAAATATGCACTTTCTTAACTCCACTTTCACAAGCATCTATACAAGATTTTAATTTTACATGCATACCGCCTTGAATTTTGTCAACCAAGGCTTTTGCTTGGGTTATAGAAATTTTAGAAATTAAAGAATTTTTATCTTCAAAATTCTCATAAAGTCCTGCAGTATCGGTTAAGAAAGCAAGTTTTTCCGCCTTTAAAGCTTTGGCAATAGCACAAGCTGCATCATCGGCATTGATATTGTAAGTATTGAAATTTTCATCCATTCCAATAGGAGCTATGATGGGTAAAAAATCTTTTTCTAAGAGATCTTGCAAAACACTTGAATTTACCTTTTGTATCTCGCCTACAAAACCTAAATTCTCATCCTTTTGCACGCATTCTAAAAGTCCCCCATCCTTGCCACAAAGCCCTATAGCTTTAACACCTAAATTTTGCAAGCTGTGAACTAAATTTTTATTGATATAATTTAGCACCATACTTGCTACTTCTGTTGTGGCTTGATCACTCACCCTAAGTCCGTTATTAAACTCACTTTTTACGCCTAATTTTTCGCACATTTTGGAGATATCTTTACCCCCACCATGAACGATAATAGGCTTTAAGCCTACAAGCTTTAAAAGAGCTATATCTTGCATCACACAATGTTTAAGCTCCTCATTTTCCATAGCTGAGCCGCCGTATTTTATAAGTATAATTTTTGAGCTGAATTTGCGTATATAAGGCAAAGCTTCGATTAAGACATTTGCTTTTTCTAAATATTTTTGCATGATTTACCCTCAAACATTAAAACTAGTTTGATTGTGAGAATTGAGCGATAAATCATAATAATTCGCATCTTCTCTTAAGGTAAAACCATAATGCTTCCAAAACTCATTACCCAAATCATTGCTCTTAAAGGCTATCAATGCGATCTTGTTAATCTTCTCAGATTTTAATGCCTCAAGGCAAAATTTTGTCATTTCATGGGCTATACCCTTTTTTCTGTGATCTTTATGCACGCACACATGATAAAAACCTCCTGTGCGACCATCATGCCCACAAAGTATACTTCCAACAATTTCTTGATCAATCACAGCTACTGCGCTAAGGTTTGGGTTTCTATCTAAAAATTTTTCTATATTTTCTTTACTATCATCAATCGATCGAATTCCAAAACCTTTGATATCACACCAAAGCTTGTAAACTCCTTCATAATCACTTTTTTGCATTGCTCTAACTTGCAATTTTTATCCTTTACAAATTTGCAAAGAATTTAAGTCCTTCATCTTCATCAAAATCAAACATTAAATTCATATTTTGAACAGCTTGTCCTGCTGCACCTTTGATTAAATTATCAATAGCACCTAAAACAATAATACGATTTGTGCGTTCATCGATGCTGAAATTTATATCCGCAAAATTGCTTGATTTAACCCACCGAGTCTGCGGAAACGACTGCGGTGGTAAAAGCCTTATGAATTTCCTGTCTTGATAATATTTTTGATAAATTTCACGAATTTCTTTTTCACTTACAGAATGTTTTAAATTTGCATAAGCAGTAGTTAAAATTCCCCTTTGCATAGGTACTAGATGAGGGGTAAATTGTAAAGTGATTTTCTCTCCTGCTGCATAGCTTAAATGCTCTTCGATTTCAGGGGTATGACGGTGTGAAGCTAATCCATAAGCCTTGATATTTTCATTTACCTCACAAAAAAGATTTTCTACTTTTGCACTTCTTCCTGCGCCGCTGACTCCACTTTTTGCATCGATAATCACCGAATTTAAATCAATCATCTTTTCTTTAAAAAGCGGATAAAGACTAAGTATAGAGCAAGTAGTGTAGCAACCAGGATTTGCGATTAAATTTGCATTTTTTATCTCTTCTTGATAAAGCTCACAAAGTCCATAAACTGCATTTTTTAAAAGCTCTTGATTAGGATGAGTAAATTTATACCAAAGCTCATAATCTTTAGGATTTTTAAGACGAAAATCAGCGCTTAAATCTATGATTTTCATCTTTTTTAATAAAGACTCGCTAAAAAGTTTAGCACTAAATTCATGCGGAGTAGCGGTAAATAAGACATCAAGTTCAAGTTCATCTAAATTTTTATCTTCAAAATTTAAATTTAAAGGCGTGTTGGGATAAAGCTTCGTATAGCTTTGCCCCACACTTGAACTAGAACCTATATAGGAAATTTCTACTTTAGGATGATTCAGTAAGATACGCACAAGCTCATTACCTGCATATCCGCTTGCTCCCAAAATTCCTACTTTTAATCTCATTCCTAGTCCTTACTGAATTTCAAATGGCTTAATTATAGACAAAAAATGCTTAAAATAACACTTATGGGTTTATAAAATTTGATAGACTCTTACAAAAATACTCATATATCTCAAAAATTATCACGAAGCTTTTTGTATACAAAGACAATGGACGCTAAGATTTGCTACTAGATTTTAATGCCTTTTGATGGATTAATAAATTAAATATTTTTTTTTAAGTATGTATAATTGTTCGTGTATATGAATGGAACGATTTTTAAGATTGCGAGAGGCTCTAAAGGTCGGGTATTTTTGCTCTAAAATTTGACATTTACCTAAGCTTTGCAAACGCTTTAGAAATTTTTCTTTCTTTACAAAACCCTCACAATTATAAGAAAGCAAAATGATTTTGGCTTTTAAATCATTGATAAGCTCAAACAAAGCATCTTCTGCTTGTTTTTCTTTATTAAAAATACTTCGGTTCCAATCTCTTGGTATACCAGAAATCTTTGAAATTTCATCAGGCCTTTGATAATTTGCGATTAAATTAAGCATAAAATAATTCGAACTATAAGGGTGTTGATTATAAGGAGGATCAAGATAAGCCACATCGATATTTTCAAGCTCTTTTGCAAGTAAGTTAGCATCCTTTTGCACCACTTCAAATTCACAAGAAAAATTTGAAAAAATAGGCATTTTAAGCTCGATATCACCTTTGATACGCTTTAAGGCATTTTGCGCCTCTCCACCAAATTTACCCACTCCATCTCTACCCTTATAAAAACCCTTAAAAACTCCACTAGTATTTGAATGCACACTTGCTTCATAGATTAAAGGCGCTATAAAAAAATGCTTTAACTCTTCAGGAATTTCCTTTTCGATTTTTTGTCTTAAAGTATCAAGATATAAAGCATTTTTAAGAGTATAAAAAACGCGTTCATCTTTTTGGATGCAAGCCTCATTCTTTGGAGCATAGAGTTCACTTATAAAACCTGCTTGAAATTCTAAATTTTGGGTTAAAATTTTATGATAATGTTTTAAAAGCTCGGTTAAATTTTTATCTTTATTAGAAAGATAACATTTGTTGATAAGTTTGGAATAATTTTCTAAATCATTGGCTAAAATATAATTTGAGTGTGCTTTTGCAAAACGACTTACAACACCTGAGCCACTAAATATATCACAAAAACTAAATTTATCTTTACCAAGTTCTTTTTTAGCTACCTTAAAGCCCTTATTTAAAAATCCTAAAAGTGCTCTTTTATTGCCTAAATAAGTAATGATTTGTTCTTTTAAAAAAGAGGGATTTTCCTTCAAAATTTTTAAACCTTTAAAAAGCTTATCTGTAAAAACAGATTAAGCTTTTTTTGGAGTTACAAGCATATTAACATAGCGTCCTTCAAAATTTGGCTCTTTATCACGATTAGCATCATTCTCTATCATAGTCCAAATTTTTTCAAGCAAAGCTACACCTGCTTCAGGAGTCGCCATTTCACGCCCTTTTAAGAACACACGAAATCTCACATGCTTACCTTGTTCTAAAAATTCTAAAGCATGTTTTACTTTGTAATTTATATCATTTTGAGCAATTTTCACAGAAAGTTTAATCTCTTTAATATCGATTACTTTTTGTTTTTTCTTTGCTTCTTTTTGCTTTTTTTCTTGCTGATAACGGAATTTTCCATAATCCATAATCTTACAAACAGGTGGCTTTGCATCTGCAGCTATCATTACAAGATCAAGTCCTAAACGATTTGCAATCTCTAAAGCTTCATCACTGCTGATAATGCCATATGCTTTGCCATCATCACCTATACATCTGATTTCGTCCGCTCTAATTTCTTCGTTGAGCAATACTTCTTTTTCTTTACTCAAAAATGTACCTCACTCATTTTCTCCTTAACTAATTTAATAAATTCGTCCAAGCTAAGATTTTTTTGTTCTTTAGCTCTTCTATCTCTTAAAGCAACGCTTCGCTTTGCCACCTCTTCATCGCCCAAAACTAAAATCATAGGTAATTTTTGTTTTTCAGCAGTGCGAATTTTCTTACTTAAGCTCTCATTTTTCTCATATACTTCGCTATCGATATTTAATTCTAGCAAGGCTCTTTGAATTTCTTTCGCATAAGCAATATGAGAATCAGAAATCGGCACTATACCCACTGCGGTTGGTGCGATAAAAAATGGAAACTCCCCTGCGCAATGTTCAGTTAAAATTCCTATAAATCTTTCAAAAGAACCTAAAATCGCACGATGCAACATTACAGGCTGCTTTTTCTCATTGTTACTATCTGTGTATTCTAGCTTAAAGCGTTCAGGAAGATTAAAATCTACTTGTATGGTACCACACTGCCATTTTCTTTTTAAAGCGTCAGTGATTTTAATATCGATTTTTGGCCCATAAAAAGCACCTCCACCCTCATCAATGCCATATTTTAAGCCTTGTTCATCTAAGGCTTCTTTTAAAGCTTTAGTAGCTGTGTCCCAAATTTCATCATCGCCTATAGCTTTAGCAGGTTTGGTTGAAATTTCCATCTCATAACTAAAGTCAAATAATTTCATCAAATTATCAACAAAGGCTAAAATTTCAAGCACTTGCTCTTTGATTTGACTTGGCATACAAAAGATATGCGCATCATCTTGAGTGAATTCTCTTACCCTAAAAAGTCCGTGTAAAACGCCACTTTTTTCATGTCTATGTACCACGCCATATTCAAAAAATTTCAAAGGCAAATCACGATAACTTCTTACATCACTTTGATAAATTTTAATATGCCCCACACAGTTCATAGGCTTAATGCCATATTCTTGTTCATCAATTTGTGTAAAATACATATTTTCTTTATAGTTTGCATAATGCCCGCTAATCTTCCATGCATCTGCTTTTAAAAGCTCAGGCCCACGCACAGGCTCATAACCACGCAAGCGATGAATTTTATAAAGCATATGTTCAAGTTTAGATCTAAGTCTTGCACCATTACTCAACCAAATAGGAAGTCCACCCCCTATCTCATCATCAAAAGTAAAGAGTTTAAGTTCGGTTCCTAATTTTCTATGATCGCGTTTTTTAGCTTCTTCTATGATTCTTAAATGCTCTTTTAAACTCTCTTTATCTGCAAAAGCAGTACCATAAATACGCGTAAGCATTTCTCTTTTTTCATCGCCACCAAGATAAGCTCCCGCGACGCGTGTAAGTGAGAAGTTGCGTAAAAATTTGGTATTAGGCACATGAGGACCACGACAAAGATCCTCAAATTCTCCTTGTTTATAAATACTTACTTTTCCATCAGGAATACGGAGTAAAACTTCTTGTTTTAAATCATCGTCTTTAAATTTAGCAATAGCTTCGTTTTTTGTGATTTCATATTTTTCGATTTCTTGTTTGGCTTCGACTAATTCTTTCATCTTTTTTTCAATTTTTGCTAAATCTTCTTCGCCGATTTTAGAATTCACACGAAAATCATAATAAAAACCATCTTCTATAACAGGACCAACGAAAAATTTAGCCTCAGGATACAAACTCTTAATCGCCTGTGCCATTAAATGCGCACAAGAATGACGGATTACTTCTAAACTTTCTTTAGAATTATCAAAATAAATTTCTTTTAAATCAATAGAATTCTTACTTTGAGAATCAACTATTTTTTCATCATCTAAGTATGCAATAACTTCTTTTTCCATAACTTTTAACCTTATTTTGCTCACTGACTCTGTGAGTGTTTATAAAGTTCTAATTTTAGCTTTCTAAGACTTAATTTTTTTTGAAATTCAGCTTATTTTTAAAAAAATCTTAGAATAAATTTAATATTTGTTTATAACTTAAACTCACTCCCAGAATTTAAAATTCCGCTATAATACAAATAAAAAAATAAAATTCCCAACACTATCCTATAAATTCCAAAAGGAATAAAATCAAATTTTGAAATGAATTTTAAAAAGAATTTAATCACAAAAACCGCTACCACAAAAGCTGTAACAAAGCCTATACTTAAAGGGATTAAAGCATTAGCGTTGCTAAGAAGTTCAGGTTCTTTGTAAATACTATAAGCAGTTGCAACTATCATCGTAGGGATAGCAAGTAAAAAGCTAAATTCAGCTGCTGTTTTGCGGTTAAGTCCTAATAAAAGTCCACCTATAATACTTGCTCCACTTCTTGAAGTACCTGGAATCATTGCTAGAGATTGGATAATACCTATGCAAAAAGCTTGTAAAAAACTCACTTTTTCTAAAGAATTGGTTTTGTATTCTTTATTTTTATGAGCTAATTCAATAACAATAAAAACAATACCACCTAAAATAAGCATCACAACTACTACATAGCCATTAAAAAGCTCTTTTAAATACTTATAAAGCACAAATCCTATAAGCCCTGTAGGAAAAAAACCAACTGCAAGTTTAAACCAAATATCAAGTCCTTTAAAAAGCTTACGCCAAAACACAAAAAGCACTGCTAAAATCGATCCTAGTTGTATAATGATTAAAAAACTTTTCCAAAATTCATTAATATCAATACCTAAAATAGTCGTCCCTAAAATCATATGTCCTGTAGAAGAAATGGGTAAAAATTCAGTCAAACCCTCAATGATTCCTAGTATTAAAGCATGTAAATTATCCATATTTTTCCTTAAAATAAAAAAAGAATTCTACAAACTTTTTTTAAACACGACAAAAATATAAAAACAATTTCTTAAAGCAGACGATAAAAATAAACTATTTGTATGAAAAAGCTGATTAATTTTGAGTTTTATTTCTCATTTTACTGGCTTGGGTAAGAATACAATTTTTTACTATTGGAGCATTTTATACTTTGGATCAAGATATTAAAAATAAAGTTACAAGATAAATAAACTAAGAAGAATTTTATAAAAAATTTAAAATTCTTCTTTATGAATGTTTTAAATTCTAATGAATTTTAACAATACGCTTGATAAAATAAAGTATGACTCCTATGAAAAATATCAAACCTAATAATTCATTATTGTGTATATTTAAAAAGCTTAATTTCAAAGGACTTTCACTTCCGCCCATGCTAACAGAAAAAACAGTAATTGCAGCTATAATAACGCCAAAAATACTTTCCCCTACGATGAGTCCTGAGGCAAATAAAGTCCCTTTTTGTTCATGGGTTGCTATTTTTTCATTTTTGTGAGAATTATTTTGATATTTGTTTGCTAAATATCTCATCACAAAATATTTTAAAATTCCACCAATTACCAAAGGGATATTTACAGATGGTGGCAAATAAATACCAATACCCACAGCCAAAGGTGGTAAGGATAAATTGCCATTTTTTCTTAGTATCTTATCTATAATAATGATAAATATACCTACAACTACTCCAAATGCTATATAACTCCACTCTATATTGTGATTAAAAATTCCTTGTGCTATAGTGCTCATTAAATTTGCCTGAGGAGCTGCAAGCGCAGATGAAAGATCCATACCCTCTCTTGGCATAGCTCCAACAAAACCATAAGCTTGATAGAGTAAATTTAAAACAGGAACTATAGCCAAAGCACCAAAAACACAACCTATTAGCAAAGCAACTTGCTGTTTCCAAGGGGTAGCGCCCACTAAATATCCTGTTTTTAAATCCTGTAAATTATCATTTGAAATAGCAGCAGTTGCTACAATTACGCTTGTAGTAAAAATAGCCAAGGCTATAGCAAATTTAGAAAGCATAGGATCATCAAATAAATTTGCACCCAAAAGTAAAATAACCAAGGATGAAACAATAATCCCAATAAGCCCGATTCCAGAAATAGGACTAGAAGAAGATCCTACAAGTCCTGCCATATATCCGCAAGCTGCTGCAACAAAAAAACCTATTAAAACAGAAACTAAAGTTCCAACAAAGGCAAATAAAATTTGATAATAATTATTTAAATTTGCATCCGATACAAAACTATAAAAAGTAATGAAAAGTCCTATAGTCATAATTATAAAAAGTATAAAAATGCTTTTTAAAGAAAGATCTTAATCGGTGCTTTCTTGGCTTTTTGTATTAGAAATTGTAACATTTTTAATAATTTCTTTAATGCCAGAAATCACTGGTTTTAAAAGTTCTATTAAGGTCCAAAGCGCTGCTATAGCAATAGCTCCAGTACTAATAAGTCTAACTTTAGCCGCCCAAACACTAGAAGCAAGTTCACTAGCATTTTTCACACCATCAAATTCAAAACTTGAAAGATAAGGAGTAAAAACTCCCCATGCTAAAAACATCCCTACAAAAAGTGCTATAGCACCTGCTAAACCTACCAAATATCCTGCTCCTAAAAGCGCTAAAGAATATCCTGCTGAAAAACCAAAGGCCATTTTATTCCAAATAAAAGCCAAACTGCTTTCACTTGCAGCAAGTTTAAAACCATTGCTTAACAAACTAAAAAAACAGCTATAAAAGAGCCTAAGGCTATTTCTTTTACACCCTGTTTGCCTTTTTTATCACTTTGATCTTTATTGGCTACTTTTAAAATTTCAGCTGCTACCCTACCTTCAGGATAAGCAAGTTTACTTTCAACTACCATAGCCCTTCTTAACGGTATGGTAAAAAGCACTCCAAGTCCGCCACCACAAAGACATATCATAAAAGTTTGCCAAAGTGGAAATTCACTCCAATACCCACACATAAAAAGCCCTGGGATAACAAAAATAACTGATGATAAAGTTCCTGCTGCTGAAGCTTGAGTTTGAACCATATTATTTTCTAAAATATTTGAAGTCTTAAAAAGACTCAAAACTGCCATGGAGATGACTACAGCTGGAATTGATGATGAAAAAGTAAGTCCCACTTTTAACCCCAAATATACATTTGAAGCTTTAAAAATAATAGTTAAAATACTTCCCAAAAGCAAACCGCGCAAGGTGAGTTCGAGTAAAGAGTATGTTTTTTGCATATTCCCTCGAATCATTTCATCATAAATTCCTATGATGATAAATTTTAAAAATAATACAAAAAAACTCTTATATTTTTATAAATTTTTAAAATTTGTAAAAAAATTATTTAATTTCAAACCAAACCGTATCTTGCTCACCGCTTTGAGAAATAATAAAAAGCTGATATTTGCCTTCTTTTAAATTTAAATTTTGTGTATTTTCATCTCCCTCATAAATAAGTTTTTGATTTAAATACCAAAAAAGCTTTTCATTATTTAAATTAGCTACTTTTGCCACAAGACCTTTCATTCCATTTAAATCTTTGGCTAAAATAAGTTTTAAATTATCTTTAGGATAGATAATCTTAACACCCTTTTTATTTGAAAATTTAAAATTTCTTTGCTGAAAGAAATGGAGTGCATAAGCAGGAAAATCAAGCTTTATCAATGCTTTTGCATCTTTAAAATGAATATCCTTAGAATCAAGCTCCCTACCTTGATACTCATAAACTTTTTTCAAAAAAGGGGAAGTTCTTAAAATATTTGCCCCTTTAGGATATAAAACATTAATATAACTTGTATTTAAATCCTCATCATATCTATATTTACTGATACTATCTAACTTGATTGTCATCAAATCATCAGGCGGCGCAAATTCCAAATCCACCTCATCTAAAAGTCCTAAAATCTCAAAAAGCAAATCTCCTGCTATACTCACGCCATATAAATTTGCATTAGCTTCACCGCTAAAATTTCCTACCCAAACTCCTAAGGTATATTTTGGAGTTGCGCCCATGGCCCAAGCATCTTTTCTACCATAACTTGTGCCCGTCTTCCAAGAAATAATTTTTTCTTTATTGTAATTTTCTAAACCCACTCTTTGAAGTTCTTTCATTGCTTCTAAGGTTAAATACGCACTACCCTTAGAAAACATTCTTGCTACTCCGCTTAAATTTTCATCTCTTATAAAAGAAAGATTGGCAAGCTCTCCATAATTTGCCAAACCCAAATAAAGTTTTATAAGATCCTCAAGACTCAATTCTTTAGTTCCTAAAATAAGCGAAAGCCCATATCGCTTGTAATTCTCATCTTCAAAATTTAAAAAAGCTTTTAATTTATAAAAAAATTTTTCATAACCATAATCTTGCAAAAGCGATACAAAAGGAACATTCAAAGATCTTTGTAAAGCTTCTTTTGCACTGATTATCCCATAATATTTTTTATTTGCATTTTGGGGATTGAAATTAGAAAAAAAGGTTGGAACATCAAGCAAAATTGAATCCGGTGCGATAATGCCTTCATCAATACTTAAAGCATACAAAAAGGGTTTTAAAGTAGAACCCACACTGCGCTTGGCAATATTTCCATTAATTTGTCCTAAATTTGCCATATCATAAAAATCTTGCGAACCCACATAAGCTAAAACTTTGCGTGTTTTAGTATCGGCTAAAATAATGGCTAAATTTTGTATGCCTTTTTGTTGCAAAGTATAAGAAAATTCTTTAGCCTTTTTTTCGATTTTAAGTTGAATTTTTTTATCTATGCTTGAAAAAATTTCTTTATTATCATCACTTAAAAGTCTTAAAGCAAGATGGGGTGCAATATTTTTGCGAGGCTTAAAATTTGGCAAGGGCTCTTTTAAAGAAAGTTCGTAAATATCTTTGTTGATTAACTTTCTTTCATAAAGTTTTGCTAAAAGTTTGTTGCGTTTATCTAAAAGTTTCGTTTTATTTTTTTCTAAATTAATAAGTCCTGGTTGATTGGGTAAAATCGCAAGCAAAGCAGCTTGAGCCCAAGTTAAATCTTTAGGATTTTTATCAAAATAAAATAAAATAGCAGCTTCATAACCGATTAAATTCCCGCCATAAGGAGCATTGCTTAAATAAAGCTTTAAAATTTCATCCTTACTGAAGGCATTTTCCAAAGCTAAGCTTTGTATAATTTCATTGAATTTATTAAAATAAGTTCTATCTTTTTTATCCCAAAGCTTAATCGTTTGCATACTAATAGTACTTGCACCACTTCTTTGAGTAGAATTAAAATTATTTACAAAAGCCCGCATTAAAGCTAAAAAATCTACTCCAAAATGAGAATAAAATTTCCTATCTTCATAATTAATCACAGAGACTTTCAAACGCTTGGGAATATCAGTGCTCTTGATATGCCATTGCTCTTCATCATTTAAAAAAACACTTAAAATTTCGCCATTTTTATCGTATAAAATCTTACTATAACGGCTTTTAAAATCATCCAGTAAGGTATTTTTATCAAAAGAAAAATATACATAAAAAACATAAGCAAGAAAAAAAAGTAGCAAAAAGCTAAAAATTTTTAAAGCATTTTTCATGTTTTATTTAGCGTTTCACAACTACTTTTTCACTTTCACTTAAAGCTCTATAAGTATCATCATACATCGCTTCTACATAAGCACCACTTAAAGTATAACTTCCTGGAGTTATGGCATTAAGTTTTATATAAAAATGATGCGTGCGATTTTTATTTAAACTAAAAAACCACATGATTTTATCATCCCTAACATCAATAAAATCATAGCTTGAATTTTTAATAAAACTTGGAGTGTTATCATCTAAAAGCGTATTGCTCACTTCCCAACCGCTTGGTAAAATTTGTGTTAAAGCGATATTAGAAACATAATTTGCACCCTCATTTAAGCTCGCTGAAATTCTCATATAAAAGGTTTGTCCAGAACCAATCTCGCTAGGACTGATTTTATTACCCTTTTCATCATAAAAAGCACGATCTAAACTGATTTTATTGCTAAAAGCTGAATTTTCACCCGCTTTTACCCCCTCTACTCCAAAACTTACAAATATGTCTTTATTCGCATTTATAATAGCTTTTTCATTATTGAAAGAAAAAATTTGCATTTGGTTTTGATCGATAGTATGTACTTGATCACCTATTTTTAAAGTCGCATCCATAAAATTTTCATTCATATTTTCTAAATTTGCACCCATGGCTAAAGCATATAAAGCATAGCCTGTACTTTGTGTGGATAAATAATCCTTTGAAAGTAAGGTATAGCTGATTTTTTGAAGTAATTCTTCATTATTAGTGCCATAAATTTGTTTATAAGCATTTGCGATAATAGCCTCATCTCTTATTAAAGAACCATAAGTATAAGAAGAATATTTAGAATCAGGCTCTATAGAAATCTTGCTTGCAATCTGTTTTGCAGTATCTTCAACACCTGCAAGTTTATATGCTGCAGACAATTGCCACTTAGCTTCAGTGCTTAGCGTATTTAAACTATCATAAAGCAAATTCATCTCGCTGATATTAGGTTTTTTTGCCATAGCCAAAAGATATAATGAATTTGCTTTTATATCCATCATATAATCATGATATATACTTTTTTGAACAAAATTTTGCTCATATTTTAACCATCTTTCATACATGGAATCAGGCACAAAATACCCATTTTGCTTAGCTAAAATCAAAAACATTCCCGCATAATTACTTCCCCAAGCATTGCTTTCATCTCCTCCTTGCCAATAAGCAAATCCTCCATCAGCGGTTTGAAAATTGGCATAACGCTCGATGGCTGCATTGATATTATTAATCGCTTTTTGCTTGTCAAATTCCGTGCTAAATTTATCTAAAAAAAGTTGTGGCAAAACTGCTGAGGTAGTTTGTTCTATACAGCCATAAGGATAATTTAACAAATACTTAATTCTTTTATCCATATCTAAAATAGGTGTAGGCGAAAGCTTTAAAGTTGCATTTGTAGTCCCTAAAATATAATCTTTTATAATAAATTCTTTACTTTCTCCTGCTTTAATCAAACTAGTATTATTTTCATATGTATAAGCATTGATAGGTTTGATATCGATTTCAATTTCATTTTTATAAGTATAATTTTCACTTTTTAATTCAAATTCTAAAAGCTCTTTACCAATCCTATTATCACTTACATTTGCATCCATCATCACTTCTAAATTAGTAGCATTTTTAAAGTCTATAGCTTGAGTATCTGGACTTATTTTTATAAGAGAATTTTTACTTCTTACGCTCAAGGTTGCATTTTTAATACGATTTTCTGTTTTAAAAATTTGAGTTAAAAGCGTGAAATTATCGCCTATTTTTAAAGTCCTTGGCAGAGTTTCAAGCAACACAAGAGGTGCACTTACTTGCATATCCTTAGAAATACTACCATAAGCGTCATTTTCATTGGCCACAACCATCACACGAACCAAACCCATATAAGAAGGCATTTTAAATTTAAGTTTTGCAAAGCCTGCTTCATCGCTTCTTGCAGGAGCATTAAAAAGCACTACAGGTTTAAAACGCTGTGCGCTATCATCACGATTTTTATCTGCTCTCAAATTCCCTATCTTTGAAACACTATCGCCTCCGGTAAATTTAGGGATAATTTGACTATAAGTATCATAAGTTTTTAAAGTAAATCCTGTTTTTGCGTAAAAGCCCTCCCAAATATCAGGGGTTTTAAAATCTGTTAAATCAAGAAGTCCTTCATCTACAATAGCCACAGTATAATTAAAAGCTCTTTTATCTTTGCTTTGAATTTCTATCTCAAAATCACTATTAGGTAAAATTTTATCAGGAGTTTTTAATTCTAAATTAAGCTTTGTATTTTCATCTTCTACATACAAAGGAATTATACCAAAAAGCCTTAGGGCACGATCATTATCAATTTTATTATAATCTTGAAATAAACTCACGCTTACATAGATATTTGGTGCATATTCTTTTTTCATCGCCAATTCTATACTCGTGCTTTCACCTTGAGTATCCATCACAAAACGATCAATAATCTTGGAATTAGAACTTAAAGTTATGAGTGCTTTAGCTCCTGCAACACTTTCAAATTCTATTTTTGCACTTTGTCCTATTTTATATTTGTTTTTATCACTTTTAATTTTTAAAGAACTCACCACATCAGCATAGCTTGGCTCTCCCCAAGAGCTTACATAAAAACTTTGCCCTGCGCTTATTCCACTTTCTTTATCTATAAGCTCAATAAACATTTGTCCATAATAATTGCTTGTGTTAAAGCTAAATTTCATAGGCTCGCTAGAGCTAGTAAGCTCCCCTTTTTCAATAAGTTTGGTATTGTGATCTTGCTTAATAGAGCGCAAAAATTCATCATAAGAATCATAATCCCACCACCAATAATAATCATTTTGATAAATTCTATACTCTAAAGTTTTGCCTGAAACTAAATTTTCTTTTAAATCACTTACAATGGCATAAAAATCGATCGTTTCTCCCTCAGATACATAAGAATTTGTCAAAGCTTTCATTCCCACAAAATAATCATAACGATTTAAATTTACATCCCTAACAGCTTTTACAGATCTGCCACCCTTTTCAAAGACTTCTGAAACAATCCTTGCATTAAAATTGTAACCTTGAGAATTTAAAATATTTTCAGGAATTTCAACACTTGATTGCACCCTGCCCTTTTCATCTAAATTTCCCTTATCATCAGCACTTGCTCTGATAATCAATGAACTTGGATTAATAAAAATATAATCTTTATATTTAGAATTATGATAATTCTTTGGAGAAAAATATACAAAACTTTGATATTTTAAATTTGAAGCTAAGGCTCCAAAAAGATATTTTGAAGAAAGCTCATAGTTTAAATTCCCATCATCTAAACTTCTATTTTCATCAGCATTTAATTCTACCTTAATGCGATTTGGCACCACACTTTGAACTAAAATATCTTTGCTAAATTCCACCCCAGCAATATTAAAAATTGCCCTATAAAGTCCATTAATGGCATTTTTATCTAAATGAATTTGCGTATAGTAAATATCATTTTGACTTTTTAAAATTTGATTTTCTATGACTTTTTGATTTTTAGGATTAATTAAAGTAAAACTTATAGGGTGTTTGAGCGGATTTGTATTTTCTCTTGCAACCACACTTAAATGCACACTATCACCCGCTCTATAAACCCCACGATCTGTGTAAATAAACGCCTTTATCATCTCATGATTTTGATCCCCTTCTACATCGTAACCATCTGTGGATAGAGGATTGCTAAATCTTAAAACACTGATTTGATTCTCTTTGCTTGCTAAAATATAGAGTATTTCATCATCTTCTTGAATTTGAAATTTCACATCTCCATTAGAATTGGTATTTTGGCTTTGCAAAATTTGGTTTTGCTTACTTACAAGCTCTATTTTTACATTTTCTAAGGCCTCATTTTTACTAAAGTCTCTTGCGTGAACTACGAGCTGCTTATTTAGGTTTTGAGCACTTAAAGCGATATTAGAAAAAATAAGATTTTTACTGACACTAGCTTTATTTATAATACGATATACATTTTCACCCTTATAATCAAGATCGTTAGCATCAACACTTAAACTCACTGAAAAAATTCCAGTTTTACCTTTTAAATCACTTAAGTCTAAAGCAGTATTTATCCAAGTATTTTTTTGATTTTTAAGCTCTATTTTTTTATCAATGACATTTTTAGCAACATAATTAAAACCATCTGAAGAATAAAACGCTTCTTGAGTGCTATCATCTTTTTTACCCACCAAATTTTTATAACGCAAATACTCACTTATATTGTTTGCAAAAATTTGACTTACTTTTAAATGAATCTTTTTAACATTGCGCGATTTGATATAAACTTGATATTCTGCCCCACTAGGCAAAAATACCCCATCATTTGCAAAAACAAGACTTGGATCTAGGTCTTTTTGTAGGATGATATTTGCTTCTTCACCTTGATTGATTAAGCCTTGATTTGATTTTAAACCTTTTGCGATTTTAACTTTATACTTTTCTCCTGGCTCAAAATTAGCTGAAATTTTTAACTCTTTTCCTATACTCCACGCCCTAAAATTAAGCTCGGGTGATATTTGGATAAAATCTTGAAAGGCTTGATTTTCAGCTAGTTCTTTAGAAAATTTTAAAGTAGCAATTTGATCTTTTTCTTCTGCGCTAATGAGTCTAAAATCATTATTTTTTGATTTGCTAGGAATTTGAAATTGAAGCACTTTGGCTTCTTTAAAACCCATGATTTTTTCATCATAAGTTAAAACAAGTTCTTGAGGTCTATCTAAAAGCTTAATATCATCAGTATCAAGACTAAATTCACCCAAGCTAAAGGCTAAGTCTTTGCCATCTAAAGTGATTTTTAAACCTTCTTGTGTTTTATCTTCAAATTGCCAATTATAAGTGCTTCCAAAGCTATAATTTAAATGCAAATAAGCTTTTTCTTCATCTTGCTCTAATTGAGCTTTATAAGTAAAATTTTCTATCCACCCTGTTTGAAATTCTAAAACAATAGGAATATTTTTATAAATAAATTCTATTTTATAATTTTGATTAGCCTCTAAATAAGTTAAATCTAGTAAAAATCTAGAGTCTGATGCCTTTGTAAGTAGAATTTTTGAATTTTTAGAATTGATTTTTGCATCAATACTCATTTCATCAAAATCAACAATAGCTTCTTTAAATTCAACAAAAATTGCTTCATGATTTTTTAGAAGTCCTTGAGATTGTGCACGAATTAACTCGCTTGAATTCTTATTTTTCTCACCGCCACACGCGATCAATAAAAAAGATAAAATCAAACTAATCAATATATTTTTTAACATTAATATTCCTTTGAAAAATTAAGCTCGACATTATTTAAGATATTCTACTTACTTTTAATTAAAAATTCATTGATATTTTTTAAAAACTCAAATCAAATATCTAAAAAATTATATTTTATCCAATTTCACACTCACTTCACTTAAAAATTTTATAATGTCATCACTTTTAAAAAAGGAGACAAAATGAAAAAAGGTATTTTAATCGCATCAGCACTTTTAACAGGCTCTATGCTTCTTGCAGATAGTGTAAAACTTCAAGGTACTATAGCAGAGGTTTATGATAATAATAAAACTTTACTTATAGATTCAATCTATGGCGGGCAAATGGCTGTAAGGATATTGCCAAATACTGAAATTGATATGGATAATTGTGGGATTTTTGGAATGGATAAACACGGAAAATTCAAAGATTTAAAAGTAGGAGATTTTCTTGAAGTAAAACTTTACTATCCTGGATATTCATCTAATCCTACTCAAGCACCTGCGATTCCTGTGGCAAGAGAAATTGATATAGAGTGTTACAAAAAAGCTTATTAATTTGCTTACTTTTTAGTAAGCAAATTTAATTTCTTCAAAATTTAAACTTTTTTTAGCAAGGAATTTGTAAAATAGTACTTAAATTTGTTTAAGGAAAAAAGATTGAAAAAACTACTTATAATTCCTATTATTATCTTTCTTTGCTTCATTGCGCAAATTTTTTATATGGGACATATTAATGAAAGTTTTTTTTATAATCTTACTCAAACACAAAATCCCTATTATGAGATAAAAAATATCAATTTCCATAAAGGTTTTTTAAATTCAAAGGCTGATTTTACCATAGAAGACAAGTATAATTTAGGTTTAATTTCAAAGCTTGATTTTAAATTTAACAATAATTATTTTTCAAAATTTATAGCACAAGGAAAACTTAGCAATCCCTTCAAACTCTTAGATGATAAATTACAAAATAAAGAATTAGCTTGGTTTAAGATACAATCTATTCAAAATGATCTTAATGTATCAATTCAATTTCAAGATATCAATTTAAGCAATGAAGGTGGAAATGCATTATGGGAAAATGTTTTAACTGAAATTTTACTGGATAAAGAAGATTTAAAAATTAAAGCTATTTATTCAAAAATAGGTCAAGTTGATTTTTCTCAATTTTATGCAAAATTCTATCTAAAAAACCTAGACCATCAACAAAAATTTGAAAAACCTATATCGTTTTCTAATTTAATACAATTTAACGAAAGTGTAGAAGAGTTTAAATTTGATTTTTGCGAAATCAATAATCATACAATCTCTTCATTTTATAATAAAAATATCATTTATTTTGATGATGATAATCAAACCTTGAAAATGCATTCTCAAGGCAAAGCAAATAATCTAAATATAGATTTAACTTCTCAAATTTATCAAAGTATTGATTTTGATCAAATCAATTTTGATCTCATTTATAGTCAAAAAAAACCTGATATTTCTGATGATAAATTGATTTTTAAACCTTCCAATGAAGAATTAAACTTACAAATACAAAATATCACTTTAAAAAAAGATAATCAAGATATAAACATCAAAGGAAATATCTTTTTATCAATGCAAAGTCATAAAGCTCATATTCAAATTTCTAGTTTAAAATCGCCCGATGAAATCTTTACTTGGGGGCAATTTTTTGGAGGCTTAAATCAATACTTTATAAAAAATGAAGAGGGTATGTTTATCATGGATCTTCATTATGATAGTGATACTAAAACTCAGCTTAAAATCAATGGCAATGAATTTACGGATATAAATTTAAACTGATGAGTTTAGCTTTAAATTTTCGTCCCAAAACCCTAGATGAAATTCTAGGCCAACAAGAACTTGTAGAAGTATTTAAAAAATTTATCAGTATGCAAAAACTTCCCCATAGTTTATTTTTTGGACCTGCAGGATGTGGAAAAACAACCTTTGCTAGAGTTGTAGCTAAGGATTTTGGGCTTGATTTTTATGAATTTGATGGTGGAAATTTCAAACTTGAGGATTTAAGAAAAATCATAGAAAATTACAAAAACAGCCTTTATAAACCTCTTATTTTTATCGATGAAATTCATCGCTTGAGTAAAACTCAACAAGAAATGCTTTTAATTCCTATGGAAAATTATCGCTGCATTGTTATAGGTGCAAGTACTGAAAATCCTTATTTTGTTTTAAGTTCAGGCATTAGAAGTCGCTCTATGCTTTTTGAATTTAAAAATCTTGGGCAAAAAGATTTAGAACTTTTATTAGAGCGAGTACAACAAAAAATAGCATTTAAAATAGAAGATAATGCTAAAGAATTTTTACTAAAAAGCTTCGATGCTAGAGCAATGTTAAATTTACTTGAATTTGCTTTGGTTTTAAATGAAAAAGAAATCACTTTAGAAAATTTAAAAAAACTTCGCAACGGAGTAAATAGCGAGGGTGTAAGCTCAAAAGATACTCATTATATTTTAGCAAGTGCTCTTATTAAAAGTTTGCGCGGAAGCGATGTGGATGCTGCTATTTATTATCTTGCTCGTTTAATTGATGCAGGAGAAAGTGCTGATTTTATCGCTAGGCGTTTGATTATCTTTGCAAGTGAAGATATATCCAATGCCGATCCTAATGCTTTAAATTTAGCCGTTTCTACTCTTACCGCAGTAAAAAATATCGGCTATCCTGAAGCAAGAATTATACTTTCTCAATGCGCTGTCTATCTAGCAAGTGCTCCAAAATCAAATTCAAGCTATAATGCTATAAACAAGGCCTTAGATTATGTAAAAAACAATCCTGCACTTGAAATCCCCAATTATTTAAACAATAATCATCCTGAAAAGAAAAATTACCTTTATCCGCACAATTTTGGCGGATGGGTGAAGCAAAACTACCTGAGTGCAAATTTAAAATTCTATGAAAGCAAGGGCATAGGAGAAGAAGCGAGATTGCTTGAAAATTTAAGCAAATTAAAAAACATCAAGTCCTGATTTCTTATAAAAAATTTACAAAATAAATGTTAAAATGCAATTTTATCTTTAAGGAAAAAATAAGACACAATGATAAACATAGGAATTTATGGCGCTAAAGGGCGCATGGGCAAACAGATCGAAGAATGTTTAAAAAGTGAAACTAAAGCAAAAGCAGCTGCACTTTTTGATAAGGGTGATAATTTAGAAGAATTTTTTGAAAAAAGTGATGTTATCATCGACTTCTCATCTCAAAATGGCACTCACGAACTCTTAAATTACGCAAGAACAATGCCAAAACCTTTAGTAATTGGCACAACAGGGCTGGATGAAAAAACCCTGCATTTAATGCAAAATGCAAGCGAAGTAATGCCTGTTTTTTATGCGACTAATATGTCTTTAGGGGTTGCAGTTTTAAACCATCTGGCTAGCAAAGCAAGCCAAATGTTAAGAAATTTTGATATAGAAATTTTAGAAATGCACCATCGTCACAAAAAAGACGCTCCAAGTGGTACTGCTATGACTTTAGCACAAGGTGTAGCAAAAGCTAGAAATTTAGATCTTGAAAAAGTAAGAATCAGCGGAAGAGATGGTATCATAGGCGAAAGAAGCAAAGATGAAATTGCCGTGATGAGTCTAAGAGGTGGAGATATTGTAGGACGCCACACTGTGGGCTTTTATGAAGAGGGTGAATTTTTAGAATTAAACCATACCGCAACTTCAAGAGCAACTTTTGCTAAAGGAGCGATTAAAATCGCTATTTGGCTTAATGCACAAAAGCCAAAAATGTACTCAATTAATGATTTTTTAGGAATTTAAAATGTGTGCAGTAGTAGGAGTTATAAATTCAAAAAATGCAAGTACTTATGCTTACTATGCTCTTTTTGCCATGCAACACCGAGGACAAGAAGCAAGCGGGATTAGTGTAAGCAATGGTAAAACTATCAAAACTATCAAAGCCAAAGGCGAAGTAAATCAAATTTTTAACCCTGAGAATCTAAAAACCCTAGAAGGTGAAATCGCCATAGGACACAATCGCTATTCTACCGCGGGAAATTCAAGCTTAAATGATGCCCAACCCGTAGCTGCGACTTCAGTCTTAGGGGATATTGCTTTAGCACACAATGGAAATTTAGTCAACAAAGAAAAAGTAAGATCAAAACTCATCGAAGATGGAGCTATCTTTCAAACCAATATGGATACTGAAAATGTCGTTCATCTCATAGCAAGAAGTAAAAAAGAAAGCTTAAAAGATAGATTTATCGAAAGTTTGCAAAAATGCATAGGGGCTTATTGTTTTGTTTTAGCAAGTAAAGACAAGCTCTATGTTGTAAGAGATCCTTATGGGGTGCGTCCTTTATCTTTAGGGCGCTTAAAAGATGGAGGCTATATCGTAGCAAGCGAAACTTGCGCTTTTGATCTTATAGAAGCAGAATTTATACGCGATGTTAAACCTGGAGAAATGATTATTTTCACTCAAGGAAATGATAAATTTGAAAGCATAGAACTTTTTAAACAAGAGCCTAGAATTTGTGCTTTTGAATATATTTATTTTGCTAGACCTGATAGCATTATAGAAGGAAAAAGCGTGTATGAGATACGCAAAAAAATGGGCGAAGCTTTGGCAAAGAAATTTACTCATAGTGCTGATTTTGTAGTGCCTGTTCCAGATAGTGGCGTAAGTGCTGCCATAGGCTTTTCACAATATTTAAAAATTCCACTTGAAATGGCTATAGTTAGAAACCATTATGTAGGTAGAACCTTTATCGAACCTACTCAAGAGCTTAGAAATTTAAAAGTTAAATTAAAATTAAATCCTATGCATAAAGTTCTAAAAGATAAAGAAATTGTCGTAGTAGATGATAGTTTAGTGCGTGGGACAACTTCTAAAAAAATCATTTCCCTACTTCGTGCCGCAGGTGCAAGTAAAATTCACTTGGCCATAGCTTGCCCTGAAATTAAATTTCCAGATACTTATGGGATCGATACTCCAACCTTTGAAGAACTCATTAGCGCTAATAAAAATTTAGAAGAAGTACGCGAATATGTGGAAGCAGATTCACTTAGCTTTTTAAGTATCGAAGAATTAACTCAAAGCATAGGGGATGAGAGAAAATATTCTTTAATTAGCTTTGATGGAGATTATTTTATCAAATAATCTCTATTTTACATAAGAGGGATAAGTAAAGAAAAACAAATGTGTTAAATTTAAACCATAATGAAAAAATACACTAAGCCACAAACTCTTACTATATCTCCAAGCCATTCCATAAATCAAACCTGCCAAAGAAGCAAAGATTATCATCAAACTACCTGCTTTATAATGCGCCGCTCCAAATGCCAAACTTGCGACTAAAAGTGCTCCTACACCCCCTATCAAACCTTGTAATCTTTGTTGTAAATAACCCCTAAAAAATGCTTCTTCAACCAAAGCAACCAAAAATAAATTAGAAAATAAAAAATACACTATCCAAGAAGGAAAGCCTATTTCCATTTTAATTACACCCAAATACCAAGGGATAGATAAAAGTAAAAAAGGACTTGCAAACAATAACGCTGCTTGAAATAATTTTGGTTTTATTCTATTTAAATTCTCAAACAAACTTGGCATAAGCAAAAAGAGTAAAAAAACACCCAAAGGCTTATCAAAACTAAAATACAAAGTAAAAGCGCTACTATGCTCACTTGCATGAACTTTATCTAGAATTTTTACATTATTAACACCTGGAATAAAATGCAAAAATAAAAGCAAGCAAAATGCCACTATCAAAAGCTCTAAAAATACATTTTTATTATTTTTATAATACAAGGACAATAAAAAAAATACACCCACAAAAACAATAAAACTTATTTCTATGATATTATGATAATAAGCCAAAAATCCACTGATTACCAATACTACAAAAGATAATTTTATTTTTTAAATGAGAGCAAGGCCAAAGCTAAGGCTAATAAGATAAAAGTTAAGATCATATTTTATTTCTCTTTTTTTAATTTCATCAAATTTCGCAAAAATAGTATCACTTAAAAAATTAAATATCTATAAAAATCACTCATATAAGTGATTAAAAAAACCCAAGCAAAGCTTGTGTCAATCATAAAAAATATGAATTTATCATAAATAAACAATTTAATTTTTAAAATACATTTAAATTTCATTGATGATAAAATATCAGCCCTATGAGTTTGAAATCATAAGGAATAATATAGAAATATTAAATATTTACATATAGAATAAAAAATATCTTATTAATGAATAATTAATTATTTAAATAATACTATTATAATTATTATCAAAGATTGACAATGAAAATTTTCATTTCTTTTTTTGTCTTGGCGACATGTTTATGGGCTAAGGAAATAGCCTATACAGATGAAGTTGTATCGCTTTATCTTAACAAAGATGATACTAAAGTTACAGGAAGGCTTTTACCTACAAATGCTTTTGAAATTTTAAAAAGTGATAAAGATAGGGTTTTAATAAAAGTTGATGGATATGTAAATCCCAAAGCTCCTTCTGTGATTTATTTTAACGATTCCCAAAGAATCATTGTTGCTGCTTTTTCTAAAAATACAAAACTCAATTTCTCACAAACAAGTGCGGGAAAAAATGGTAAATGGGATAAGGTGAGCCTTGAAATTTGGGCAGATAAAAAAGATTTTGCTAAAGACAATAAAGAAATGTTAAGTCGTGCAAAAAATCTTTTTGCTGAAAATTGCGGAATTTGCCATGCCTTACATCCTGAAAAAGAATTTACCGCTAATGCTTGGCCTGCTGTTTTTCGCTCTATGGCAGATAGAACAGGGATTGATAAAAAAGATAGATGGCTAGTAATACAATATTTACAAAAAAACGCAAAAGATTTTAAAGCAAAATAAAAGGAAAGGCTATGTTAGATAGAAGAAGATTTTTAAAAATTGGTGCAGCATTAAGTACTTTACCCCTTATTCCGACTTTAGGTGCAGGAAAAAGTGCAGAAGCTACAAAAGTAAGTCTTGGACTTGTAAAAAACGGTGAAGTCATCACGGCAGCTCATTGGGGAATTTTAAAGCTTACCATAAAAGATGGTAAAATCATTAAAAGTGAACCTTGGGAAAAAATCACTAAGATGGATAATCCTTTGCAGCATTACACCGCAGATATGGTTTATAAATCTCGCGTAAAATATCCTTATGTACGCAAATCCTATCTTGAAAACCCTGACAATCCTAAACCTGAACTTCGTGGAAAAGATGAATTTGTTCGTGTAAGTTATGATGAAGCTATAAAACTTATCGCAAAAGAACTCAAAAAAACAAGAGAAGCTAAGGGTACAAGTGCTATTTTTGGTGGAAGTTATGGTTGGAAATCAAGTGGTAATATGCAAAATGCTAGAATATTATTACATAGATTTTTAAATGTTACAGGTGGTTTTGTTGGCGCTACTGGAGACTATTCTACAGGGGCTTCTCAGATTATTATGCCTTATGTGGTTGGTTCCATTGAAGTTTATGAACAGCAAACCTCATGGGAAAATATTTTAGAGCATTCTAAATATGTCGTTATTTGGGGCGCTGACCCGATTTCTACTTTACGCATTGCTTGGACTGCATCAGAACAAAGAGGTTTGGCTTATTTTGAAAAACTTAAAGAAAAGAAAATAAAAGTTATTTGCATTGATCCTGTAAAAACCGATACAGCTCAATTTTTAAATGCAAAATGGGTAGCACCACGCCCAAATACCGATGTAGCTTTGATGATGGGTATGGCAAGTCATTTGATTGCTCAAAATAAAGTTAATTATGAATTTTTAGAAAATTATACTACTGGCTTTGATAAATTTAAAGATTATCTTGATGGAAAAGAAGACGGTATCAAAAAAGATGTTAAATGGGCAAGCAAAATTTGTGGTATCGATGAAAAGATGATTAAGAATTTAGCTGAAATTTTCTACGATAATCCTACTATGATTATGAGTGGTTGGGGTATGCAAAGAGCTCATTATGGCGAGCAACCACACTGGATGCTTGTAACTTTAGCTTCTATGATAGGACAAATCGGTACCAAAGGAGGTGGTTTTGGGCTTAGTTACCATTATAGCAATGGAGGTGTGCCAACTTGCAAAGGTGGGGTAATCGGCGGAATCAATGCTGGAAGCTTAGGAATTTGGAAAAATGGCAAATTTCAAGGTTTGGCTAAATCAAACCAAGCAAGCGGTAGCGCAGAATGGCTTCAAAATGCTGCAAGTTATTCTTTCCCTGTAGCAAGAATAGCAGATGCTTTACTTAACCCTGGCAAAACCATAGATCACAATGGTAGCAAAATTACTTATCCTGATATTGATTTTATCTACTGGGTAGGTGGAAATCCGCTCGTGCATCATCAAGATACCAATACCAATGTAAAAGCATGGCGAAAACCTCGTACTGTAGTAGTTAATGAAATTTATTGGACTCCAACAGCGAAAATGGCAGATATTGTAATGCCTGCAACTTCATCTTATGAAAGAGATGACATTACTATGAGTGGGGATTATTCTAATATGCATATAGCTCCTATGAAACAAGCAGTTGAGCCTGTGGGTGAGAGCAAAGATGATTATATAATTTTTGCTGATATTTGCAAAGTTTATGGTCAAAATGTATACAATGCTTATACAGAAAAGGGCAAAAAAGCAAAAGACTTCATCAAAGAATATTATGATAGTGCCTTAAAACAAACTCAAAGCTTTGGTGAGGCTTTTGCTACTCCTATGCCAAATTTTGAAGAATTTTGGGCAAAAAACGAACCTATTACTTTTGAAGCCACTGCAGAAAGCTTAGAATGGACACGTTTTTCAGAATTTATAGAAGATCCAATCCTTAATGCTTTAGGCACAGAATCAGGCTTGATTGAAATTTACTCTCAAACAATCAAAAATTACAATTATGATGATTGCAAAGCCCACCCTACTTGGTTTGAGCCTATTGAATGGCTTGGAAATGCTACCAAAGAAGCACCTTTTCATCTACTCACGAACCATCCAAAAGATCGCTTACATTCTCAGCTTTGCCACACAAGTTTAAGAGATACTTATGCGATAAAAGATAGAGAGCCGATTTTGATAAATACCAAAGATGCAAAAAAACTTGGTATAAAAAATGGCGATGTAGTGCGTGTGTTTAATAAACGCGGTGAAGTTTTAGCAGGGGCAGTTGTAAGTGATGAAATCATGCAAGGGGTTGTAAGACTTTGCGAAGGTGCTTGGTACGATCCTAATGAAAACGGACTTTGCAAATGTGGAAATGCAAATGTTTTAACCATGGATATACCAACTTCAAAACTTGCCAATGGCAATATCTCTCACACAGGGCTCGTAAACATAGAAAAATTTAAAGGTGAACTACCAAAACTTACTGCCTTTAGCGCGCCAAAAGGTGCGAACTAAATTCAAGAAAGCCGCAAGGCTTTCTATTGTCCAAGCAAATTTAAACTTAAAGCCATTATTGCCATTCCTGCGATAAGTCCATATAAACTATCATGAGCCTTATCATAAGTTTTTGCAGCGGGCAAAAGCTCATCAAGAGATATAAAAACCATAATTCCTGCAATCACAGCAAAACTTATAGCTAAAGTAAGATCGCCTATAAAAGGCAATAAAATCAAAGCTCCAACAAAAGCACCCAAAGGCTCTGCAAAACCCGAAAGAGCTGAATAAATAAAAGCTTTTTTCTTATCTCCTGTAGCATGATAAATCGGCAAACTCACAGCCAAACCTTCTGGGATATTGTGATAGCCACAGCTATAGCTATAGCAATTCCTAAAGTAAGATTATCAAGACTTGAAATAAAAATAGCAAAACCTTCTGGGAAATTATGTATAGCAATAGCCAAAGCTGTAAAAATCCCTGTACGTTTTAAAGCTTTAGTATTGATCTGATGCAACTTTTCTCCAGGATGAAATTTCGGAGGATTTTGTCCTTTTTGGGGCAAGGGACAAATTTTTAACTCGCTTAAATCCTCTTTAGGCTCGTGAGGATTGACATCTTCGGGGATTAATTTATCAATCAATAAAGATATTAAAATTCCACCAAAAAAAACAAGCTAATCCCAAAAGCTCAGCCCAATGCGAATCATAGTGATTTTTAAAATCTTTAAGTGCAGTAGGTAAAATTTCCATGAAAGAAATGTATATCATTACTCCAGCTGAAAAACCAAGCCCCAAAGAAAGCACTCTTAAATCATCTTTTCTGGAAAAAAAGGCTATTGTAGAACCTATAGCTGTAGAAAAACCTGCAAAAAGAGTCAATAGCATTGCGATAAAAATTTGTTCAAATGTAAATTGCATTAATATTCTTAAATAAATAATATTTTAAAACTCTTTATATTTATAAAAAGTTAATACTTGATAAAAATATACAAAATAATTAAAAATTTTTGATTTTTTATGTAAAAAAGTTCATTTTTTATACTTTATTCTCTTGTTTTTTGCTAGAATAATATTTTTATTTCATTGTCAATATAAATATAGGAGTTATAATGCAATCAATAAATTCAGGCAAATCCGTTGGAATTTCAGCTAAGCTTACGCTAATGGTTGGAATTTTAGTTGTATTAATTTTTACAATCACAAGTGCTGTTAGTTACTTTGATTCGAGAAACAATACATATGAATTGCTAAAAGACAATCAGTTAAAAACTATGCAAGATGTGGGTGCTTTCTTTGAAAGCTATAGTATATCAAAAAGAAATGGTATTCAAATACTAGCCAATGAGCTAACAAATCATCCTGATATGAGCGATGAAGAGCTAATCAATCTTATCAAAACACTTGAAAAAGTTAATGGCTATGATCTAGTTTATGTAGGATTTGATAATACAGGAAAAAATTATCAATCTGATGATCAAATTTTAGATCTATCAAAAGGTTATGATACTAAAAATCGTCCTTGGTATAAAGCTGCCAAAGAAGCAAAAAAGCTTATAGTAACAGAACCTTATAAATCCGCCAATAGCGGAGAGGTTGGTTTAACTTACGCTGCTCCATTTTATGATAGAAATGGAAATTTTAGAGGTGTTGTAGGTGGAGATTATGATCTAGCAAAATTTTCAACCAATGTTTTAACTGTAGGAAAATCATACAATACCTTTACTGAAGTACTTGATCCAGAAGGAACAATACTTTTTAATAATGAAGTTGCTAAAATACTAACAAAAACAGAATTAAGTATCAATATCGCCAATGCAATCAAAGCAGATCCTGCTCTTATTGATCCAAAAAATCAAGATACTTTATTTACCGCTAAAGATCGCCAAGGCGTAGATTATGCGATTATGTGTAATTCTGCTTTTAATCCTTTATTTAGAATTTGTACAATAACAGAAAACAAAGTTTATACCCAAGCTGTTAATTCTATTTTAATGAAACAAGTTATAGTTAGTATTATAGCTATAATCATAGCTTTAATATTGATTAGATTTTCAATCAGCAGAAGCCTCTCCCCACTTGCTTCTATCCAAGTAGGACTTAACTCCTTCTTCGATTTCATCAACCATAAAACTAAAAATGTTTCTACTATTGATGTAAAAACCAATGATGAATTTGGTCAAATCTCTAAAGCTATCAACGAAAACATCCTTGCTACTAAACAAGGTTTAGAACAAGATGCTAAAGCAGTAAAAGAAAGTGTTGAAACTGTAGGAGTAGTAGAAAGTGGTAATCTTACTGCAAGAATTACAGCTAATCCTAGAAATCCACAATTAATAGAACTTAAAAATGTTCTAAATAGACTTTTAGATGTTTTACAAACTAGAGTAGGATCAGATATGAATGCTATTCATAAGATCTTTGAAGAATATAAGTCTTTAGACTTTAGAAATAAACTTGATAATGCTAATGGTAGTGTTGAAGTTACTACTAATGCTTTAGGGGATGAAATTGTTAAGATGTTAAAACAAAGTTCTGACTTTGCTAATCACTTAGCTAGTGAAAGTTCTAAACTTCAAAGTGCAGTTCAAAACCTTACTTCATCTTCTAATTCTCAAGCAGCTTCTTTAGAAGAAACCGCAGCTGCTTTAGAAGAGATTACTTCTTCTATGCAAAATGTTTCAGTTAAAACTAGTGATGTTATCACTCAATCTGAAGAGATTAAAAATGTTACAGGTATTATTGGAGATATTGCAGATCAAATCAATCTTCTAGCATTAAATGCTGCTATTGAAGCTGCAAGAGCAGGAGAACATGGTAGAGGCTTTGCCGTTGTTGCTGATGAAGTTAGAAAGTTAGCTGAGAGAACTCAAAAGTCTTTATCTGAAATAGAAGCTAATACTAATTTATTGGTTCAATCTATCAATGATATGGCAGAATCTATTAAAGAGCAAACTGCAGGTATTACTCAAATCAATGAGAGTGTAGCTCAAATTGATCAAACCACTAAGGATAATGTAGAGATTGCTAATGAGTCTGCTATTATTTCTAGTACAGTAAGTGATATAGCTAATAACATACTTGAAGATGTGAAAAAGAAAAGGTTTTGATTAGAAATTGATGTGTAAAATTTAGATTGATATGCAAGTATCAATCTAAAGATTTTGATTTGTTGATGAAATTTACATTTCTATATTTATTGAAATTATTTTTAATACAAAAAAAGATTATTTAAGATTAGGATTAGGTAGTGTTGCGTTAGAACTTCCCATATTGATATTTTGCTGCACTGCACTAGGGGCAACATTAGCATCAATTTGACTTAAAAGTCTTATAGTTTCTTCAAATTCAAAGCTTTCTTCGGGATTTTGTCCTAAAAATTTTTGCATAAATTCCTTTTTAGCTATAGCTTCATCAAGCTCCTTATCACTACCCTTTTGATAAGCACCGATACGAAGTAATACTTCATTTTCTTTCAAAAGCGAATTTAAGCGTTTAAATTTTCTAGCCCAAAGTTTGTGTTCAGGACTTATGATATCGCCCATTACCCTTGAGGCTGAATTTTGTATATTAATAGGAGGATAAATTCCAAAATCCGTAAGCTCACGACTTAAAACAATATGCCCATCTAAGATAGAACGACTTTGATCGGCGATAGGATCACTCATATCATCTCCATCAACCAAAACAGTAAAAAACGCCGTTATGGTTCCTTTACCTTCTTCTTTTCCCGTTCTTTCCATGAGCTGAGGCAAAAGACTTAAAACACTTGGAGGATAGCCTTTTGTAGTAGGAGGTTCGCCAAGGGCAAGTCCTATCTCTCTTTGTGCCATGGCAAACCGCGTTACGCTATCCATGATAAAAAGTACATCTTTGCCTTGTTCTTTAAAATATTCGGCCACGCTCATAGCGCAAAATGCTCCATATTTTCGCATTAAAGCACTATCATCACTTGTTGCAACGATAATTACCGTATCATCAAGCTTTCCACCTAAATTTTTTTGTATAAATTCAGGAATTTCGCGCCCTCTTTCGCCTATAAGTGCGACTACTTTGATAGGAGCTTTTGAATTTTTAACTATCATACCCATAAGAGTAGATTTTCCTACGCCACTTCCTGCAAAAATGCCTAATTTTTGCCCCACGCCACAAGTTAAAAGTGCGTCTATGGTTTTAACTCCCACAGGAAAAACCTCTTCTATAAGTCCTCTTTTCATCGCATCAATAGGTGCACGCATGATAGGCATATATTTAGTCGCCTCTATAGCACCCTTGCCATCTTTAGGGCGCATAAAAGGATCCACCACTCTTCCTAAAAGCTCATCACTAACGCCTATTTGCATTCCTGCATCACTTATAAAAGCGCGGTCGCCTATTTTAAAACCTTCTATGAAAGAAAAAGGACTTAGATAACTAAATTGCTCTTTAATTTCAACAACCATAGCTAAGGTGTTTAAATTTTCATTTTCATTTGAAACAAGTTTAATGATGTCACCCACACCCGTTTTAAGTCCTCGAATTTCTATACTTGTAGCAGAAATTTTAGTGATCTCTCCAAAAACAGCACTTAAATTTTCTTTGCCAAGCTTAGAACGAAGTTTTTCTAAATTCATTAAAAACGAACTTGCTTAGGAGAATTAATGAGTGAAAAAAATTCTTCGCGTGTTTTTTCATTTTTTAAAAAAAGTCCACGAAGAGCCGAAGTGGTAGTAGTAGAATTTGCTTTTTGTACCCCACGCATTTCTACACACATATGTCTTGCTTCTATAACCACACCAACACCTTTTGCACCAACATTTTCCATCAAAGCTTCAGCAATTTGTTCGGTAAGTTGTTCTTGAATTTGAAGTCTTCTCGCATATACTTCTACAAGACGTGGAATTTTGCTAAGCCCAACCACTTTTTGGTCAGGGATATAAGCCACATGCACGCGGCCAAAAAAAGGTAAAAGATGGTGCTCGCAAAGACTGTAAAATTCTATATCACGCACTAGAACCATTTCGTTATTTGAGCTTTCAAATAAAGCATTATTTAGTATTTCCTTGACATTTTTTTTATATCCACTTGTTAAAAACTCATAAGCTTTAAAAACACGATTAGGCGTCTTTACGAGTCCTTCTCTAGTTGGATTTTCCCCCATAATTTCAAGCATAGTTTTTACGCAATTTTCAAATTTTTCTTGCAAATTATTCTCCGTATTTTTTTCTTGGCTCATTTTAACATAAAATGCTTTAAAATTTTATGCAACTAATAAGGAAAAATTTGCTATGATTAAAGCAAATTTTATTTTATAAGGAAAAATGTTATGGAAGTAAAAGCAAAGCAATTAGACTCTGTTAATGCGACTGCTAGTGTAAAAATTCCTTCAGGGATGATTAAAAGCGAAGTAGAAAATTTAGCTAAAAAAGCTTCTAAAAATGTAAAAATGGACGGCTTTAGACCAGGAAAAGTTCCTGTTGCTGCTGTACTTAAAAGATATCAAAAAGAATTGACTCAAGATGCGGAACAAAATCTTTTTAAATCTGCTGTTGATAGCGCTTTAAAAGAATTAAAAAAAGAAGCAAAAGAACTTGTAGGTGAGCCATATTTTGAAAAATTTGATCGTAAAGATGGAGAAATTGTTGCTGAATTAGCTCTTTCTTTTAAGCCTGAATTTAAACTCGATGGCTATGAAAAATTGATTCCTGAGTATCAAACTCCAAAAGTAACTAAAAAAGAAATCGATGAGAAAAAAGAAGAATTATTAAAACGCTTTGCTACTCCTGAAGCTATTAAAACCAAAAGAGCTTTAAAAGAAGGTGATTTTGCAAAATTTGATTTTGAGGGTTTTGTAGATGGGAAAGCTTTTGATGGAGGTAAAGCTGAAAATTATGTTTTAGAAATAGGTTCTAAACAATTCATACCAGGTTTTGAAGAAGGTATGGTAGGAATGAAAAGCGGAGAAGAAAAAGATATAAAAGTAACTTTTCCTAAAGAATACGGCGCAGCACATTTAGCTGGAAAAGATGCGGTATTTAAAGTAAAATTACACGAAATTCAAGAATTGAAATTGCCTGAACTTGATGATGAAATGCTTAAAAAACTTTTACCAGGAGAAGAAAAAGCTAGTGTTGAAGTTTTAGATGAAAAATTAAAAGAGCAAATCAAAAATGAAAAACTTTTCAAGCTTGTAAATGATGAATTAAAAGGCAAATTTGCAGATGCTTTGATTGAAAAATATAATTTTGATTTACCTAAAGGCATAGTAGAACAAGAAACTGATATGCAGATGCGTGCGGCTTTTAATACTTTTAGCGAAAAAGAAATTGAAGAGCTTAAAGCAAGTAAAGAAAAATATCAAGAAAAACGTGATTCTTTTAAAGAAGAAGCACAAAAAAGTGTAAAACTTACTTTTATCATTGATGAACTTGCAAAATTGCGTAAGATTGAAGTAAATGATCAAGAATTGATTCAAGCGATTTATTTTGAAGCATATCGCTATGGTATGAATCCAAAAGAGCATTTAGAAAACTATAAAAAACAAGGAGCTTTGCCTGCTGTGAAAATGGCTTTAATTGAAGAAAAACTTTTTAATGATATTTTTATGCCAAAAACAGAAAAATCGGAAAAAGTGAGCAAAAAAGAGAAAGAAGATAAATAATGTTTATTCCTTATGTTATTGAAAAATCTAGTCGTGGTGAAAGAAGTTATGACATTTATTCACGCCTTTTAAAAGATAGAATTATTATGCTAAGTGGTGAAATTCATGATGAACTTGCCGCTTCTATCGTAGCACAACTTCTTTTTTTAGAAGCTGAAGATCCTACAAAAGATATTTATCTTTATATCAATTCTCCAGGTGGTGTAATTACAAGTGGTTTTAGTATTTATGATACTATGAACTATATCAAACCTGATGTTTGTACGATTTGTATAGGACAAGCTGCTTCTATGGGAGCATTTTTGCTTAGTTGTGGCGCAGAAGGAAAACGTTTTGCTTTGCCTAATTCACGTATTATGATTCATCAACCTTTAGGTGGAGCTAGAGGTCAAGCCACAGATATTGAAATTCAAGCCAAAGAAATTTTAAGATTAAAAGCTATACTTAATGATATCTTGGCAAAAAATACTAAGCAAAAAGTCGCTAAAATAGTAAAAGACACAGAAAGAGATTTTTTCATGTCAGCACAAGAAGCTAAAGAGTATGGTTTGATCGATAAGGTTTTAGAAAAAAGTTTTAAATGAGTAAAATCATTTAAATAAAGGTTGTTTATGGTTAGAAAAATTATCACTTATCCTAATTCTAGACTTTTTTTAAATTCTGAACCTGTAAAGCAATTTGATCAAGAACTTCATACCCTGCTTGATGATATGTATGATACTATGATTGCTAGTCAAGGAGTGGGTTTGGCTGCTATACAAGTAGATATCCCACTTCGTGCATTGATCGTAAATATTTTAGATGAAAATGAAGAGCAGAAAAAAGAAGACTTACTAGAAATTATAAATCCGCAAATCATTCCTTTAGGTGAAGAAAAAATCACCTGCACTGAGGGTTGTTTAAGCGTGCCTGACTTCTTTGAAGAAGTGGAGCGTTATAATCATATCTTGCTTAAATATCAAGATCGCTTTGGAAATTTTAAAGAATTAGAAGCTCAAGGATTTTTAGCTGTGGCCATCCAGCATGAAAATGATCATCTTAATGGTCATTTATTTATAGAAAAGATTTCTTTTTTAAAAAGACAAAAATTTGATAAAGAATTTAAAAAGAAACTTAAAAATCAAAAAAAATCTAAATGAAAAAATTAAAATGTGTAAGCTTTGATGAGAATTTAGATATCATCGATGTAGAGTCTACATTTACAAGAGGCTTACCTAATTTAAGCATAGTCGGACTTGCAAATATTGCAATTAAAGAAAGTATCGAGCGTATCAAAGCCACACTTTTAACTTGCAATTTTTCATTTCCTGCTAAAAAAATCACCATCAATCTTAGCCCTTCAGGAATTCCAAAAAAAGGTTCTCATTTTGATTTAGTTATCGCTACGCTTATATTGTTGCAAAATGAAGACTTTGATGATTTTTTTGTGGTAGGTGAGCTTGGTCTTGATGGAAGTATCAAAAGCACCAATGAGCTTTTTTCTTTACTTTTATTTTTATCCACAAAGGTAAAAAGTGCAAAAGTTGTAGTCCCAAAAAATATAGCTCTAAAAGCTTCTATGATACCCAATCTAGAAATTTATGGACTTGAGCATTTAAATGAAGTGATTGAATTTTTTAAAGAAAAAAACTATGAGAAATTCAAATTCACCCAAAGCCATCCTTTATTTGCAAATCCTTTGATTATAGAAAATGAAATTTTTATTAAAAATCATCATTTTGAACTTGATTTTAAAGATATCAAAGGACAAGAAAAAGCTAAAAGAGCTTGTTTGATAGCAGCACTAGGCATGCATAATATACTTTTTGAAGGAAGTCCAGGAAGTGGCAAAAGTATGTGTGCAAAACGCCTTGTTGAAATCATGCCTCCACAAAGTTTAAATGAGGTTTTAATGCAAAATGCTTATATGTCTTTAAATTCTAAAGATTGCGAATTTACGCAAAAAAGAGCCTTAAGACACCCTCATCATACCTCTACAAGAGCTAGTATTTTTGGTGGTGGAGCAAAAAATGCGAAGATAGGTGAAATCGCTCTAGCTAATGGTGGAGTTTTATTTTTTGATGAATTTCCTCATTTTAACAAACAGATTATCGAAAGTCTAAGAGAACCTCTAGAAGATCATAAAATTCATATTTCAAGAGTCAATTCAAAAACCACTTATGAAACCAAATTCAGTTTTGTTGCCGCTCAAAATCCTTGTCCTTGTGGAAATTTATTTTCTAAAAATCTGTCTTGCGTTTGCAGTGAAAATGAGATTAAAAGATATAAAAATCACATTTCAGCCCCTATTATGGATAGAATTGATCTTTATGTAGCTATGGATGAGATCAGCAAAGATGATAAGTCAAGTATAAATTCAAAAGAAATGAGTGAAAGAATTTTAAAGGCTTTTATCTTTGGCAAAAAACGCGGCCAAAAAGAATTTAATGGCAAATTAAACGATACAGAATTGCAAAAATTTTGTATTTTAGAAAAAGATGCCAAGGATACTTTGGATTTAGCCATTTCGCGTTATAATCTTTCACAAAGAGCTTTAAATAAAATTTTAAAAGTGTCAAGATCTATTGCAGATTTTGAAGAAAAAGAACTTCTTAGTAAAAATCATATTTTAGAAGCTTTGAGTTTTAGGATGAGGAGTTAAATTGGAAAATAAAAGCATAGCTATTTTTATCGATGCGGAAAATATACCCGCAAAATACGCAAAAAGTATTTTTGATATCGCTTCGGATTATGGTGAAATAATTATCAAGCGTATTTATGGAGATTGGACTCAAAAAAATATTCAAGCTTGGAAAGAGCAAATTGCTGAGTATTCTTTAATCGCTATGCAGCAGTTTAATTTCGCAGCAAATAAAAATTCAAGTGATATGTATTTAATCACTGAAATTATGAGTATATTTTATGAGAAAGATATTGATATTTTTGTCATTGTTTCTAGCGATAGTGACTATACCTCGCTCATTCAAAAGCTAAGAGAAAACAAAAAGCAAGTTATAGGAATGGGTCTTGAAAAGTCTATAAAATCTTATGTAAACGCTTTTAGTGAGTTTTTTTACCTTGATCAAGATGAAAACAAAAAAGAAGATATTTTAAGCAAGGATTATTTAAGAGCTTTGATCAATATCACAGAACAACTCATCGATGAAAAAGGACGCGCCGAATACGCGCAAATTCGCACCAATATGAACCGCAAATATTCTGATTTTAATCCGCAAAATTATGGCTTTAAAAATTTTCGTGCTTTAATTCAGAAATTTTTACCCAAAATGAAAAAATTTGAAGAAGAGCGAGAAAAAAATATTTATTTTCTGGTGAAAAAAGATTATGAAAACTATTACTGATGATATTAAAACTTTAGAACAAAATGCTATAAATAAAGGCTTAGATGAGCTTATTTTAATGGAAAACGCAGGATTAAATTTAGCTAAGCTTATTAAAAAAGAAGCAAAAAAAATTCGCAAACAATACAAGATAAAGAAAGTAAAAATACTTTTTTTATTGGGCGGAGGCAATAACGCTGCTGATGGCCTAGTAGCTTTAAGAAATTTAAAGCATGCAAAAGCTTATAAACTAGGCTTTAAAGAAAATGAAATTTTTAAAAAACAAGAGCAAATTTTAAAAAATTTTGGTTTTAAATTTGCAAAAAAAGAGCCTAAATTTAAAAAATTTCATATTGTTGTTGATTGTATCTTAGGCACAGGAACAAACCGCGAAGTAGATGAAAAAACAAAAGAAATTTTAGAAAAGGTAAATCAAAGTAAAGCTTTAAAAATAGCTTGTGACATACCTACAAATTTGGGTTTTACTCCTTGTTTTAAAGCTGATATCACGCAGTGTATGGGAGCTTTAAAAGAAATTTTGCTTGAGGATTTTGCTAAAGAATTTGTAGGCAAAATCAAACTCGCAAACCTAGGTATCAATGCTAAAAAATTTAGTCTTGATTCCAAAGCTTTTTTACTTGAAGAAAAAGATTTAAAAACCATAGAAAGAAATACAAGCTCCAATAAAGGAAATTTCGGTCATATCTATATAATAGCTAGTGCAAGTGCAGGAACCCTAGCAGGACTTGGAGCTTTAAATTTTGGCAGTGGGCTTGTATCCTTAGTCGCAAAAAAAAGTTTTTCACCTCTTTTAATGCTAAAAGAAAAGATTGAAAACAATGCAAGTGCCATTGCCTTAGGTATGGGACTTGAAAATTTAGATATTTTAAAAGATGAGATTTTGCAAAATATTCCTTTGGTTTTGGATGCAAATTGCTTTTTAAGTGAAGCTGTGCTTTGGTATCTAAGTAGAAAAGATGTAGTCATCACCCCACATCCAAAAGAATTTATAAGACTTTATAAAATGTGTTTTGATGAGGATTTAAGTATAGAAGATTTGCAAAGAAATCGCTTTTTTTATGCTAAAAAATTTGCACAAAATTATGATTGTGTTCTTGTTTTAAAGGGTGCAAATCCTATCATCATACAAAAAGAAAAAATCTTTGTTGTAAATCTGGGAAATGAAGCTTTAGCAAAAGGCGGAAGTGGCGATGTTTTAAGCGGTATGATAGCTACGCTTTTAGGGGTAAAATTCAGCGCTTTGGAAGCGGCTAAAAATGCTTGTTTAGCACACGCTCTTGTGGCTAAAAAATATAAATTTAACAAAAACAGCTTTGATGCAATAAAACTTATAAAAGGATTAAAATGCTTGTAAAATTAGCGGTACTTTTTAGTGGAAATGGAAGTAATTTACAAAATATCTTAGAAAAACTTCATAAAAAAACTATAGGTAAAAACACTTATGAAGTCGTGCTTTGTCTTTGCAATAAAAAAGATGCTTATGGGATACAAAGAGCTAAAAACTTTGACCTTGAAAGCGTGATCATTGAACACAAAGATTATAAAAACAGAGAAGAATTTGACGAAATTTTGGTAAAAAAAATCAAAGAAAGCGGAGCAGATCTTACTATCTTGGCTGGATTTATGCGAATTTTAAGCCCTGTTTTTACAAAAAATATCAAAGCAATTAATCTTCATCCATCTTTACTACCCCTTTTTAAAGGAGTTCATGCTATCAAAGAAAGCTATGAAAGCGATATGAAAGTAGCTGGAGTGAGTGTGCATTGGGTAAATGAAGAATTAGATGGAGGGAAAATCATCGCTCAAAAGGCTTTTGAAAAACAAAATTTAACCTTTGAAGAATTTGAAGCAAAAATTCATGGCCTAGAGCATGAAATTTTACCCTTAAGTGTAGTAGAAATTTTTGAAAATTGTCATTAAGTTAAGATATTTTATCGCTAAATTTTAGAAAATTAAATTTACTTGAGTGTTTTATCGGTATTTACTTTTAAAATTTTTTAAAGCATATAAAAAATCTCTAATATCGCTTACTTGATCTGTTACCCATTCATCTACACTCATTTTTTCATCATCTTCATCATCTTCATATCCCTCCTCATCTTCATCATATCCATAAAGTGAGGATCATCATAAAGCTCAATTTCCCAATCACTTAACTCACATTCTACATCATCAATGAAATTTTTAAGAGTTGCACCTTCAAAATCTTTTTTATCGTATTCTAAAACAGTGATTAGATTAGGCGGTAAGGTAACTTTATATTGTTCATCAACTTTTAAATTACCATTTTCCACTAGATTTTTATATTCGTAGCTTAAAACATTGCCTATAAAAGCTCTTGCTTCATGTTTTTTTAAGCCATCTATGGCACCTTTTAAATAACTATCATTTTTAAGATAGTATTCAAATACTTGTTGCATATCTTCATCTAATAAATTTTTATTTTCCATTGTTGCTCCTTTAATTTTTTTGTAGGTTTTCTTTTTCCTTATCCTTTCTTATAGCTTCATTTAATAAATCACAATATTCATTACGATCTTCATAATCCTTATAAAAGATATTAAATTTCTTTTCAAGTTGATCGGAAGTCATTGCACCTGCAGCTTTTAAAAGTTTTCTATTTCTAGCTCCTTCGGCTTGATCTAAAGGTGTCGTTAAATAGGGAACAAAATTAACATTAGCTCCAAGCTCTATTAGAAGTTGCACGGTTCTGTAATTTCCTGACTCTTTCACTGCTTCAAATAAGGGTGTATCCTGATATTTATAGATTGATTCAAACTCATATTCTTCCATATCCACATTAGCCCCTCCTTTGATGGCAAGCTCTAGAAATTTATAATCATTATTACTAGCCCAAAAATGTATAGGAGACCAGCCTGTATCTTCGCGATACACTTCAAATTTAGCTCCATGATTTGCTAGGTATTGGATAATTTGGGGGTTTGGATTTCTAACTTTTAGGATATACCTATAGATTAAAGCTTCTTTGTAAATGCTAGGATTATCTTCCATATATCTTACTACAATATATTTATCATTAGCTTCTTTGATATATTTCATATCTGCAAAGCGAAAATTATATTTAGGATCTTTTAGACTTAAGCCATACTCATCAAATAAATAATCTAAAATAGAAAAATCATTATTATTTGCTCCACAAGTGCGAGCTGCTCTCATAACTCATAGCCTTAATATCTTCTAATGTTTTCATTGTTTTTCCTTGTAAAAATTTAATTATATGTTATATCAAAATATTTAATATTTGCTTTGAAGTTATAAAATTACACTTTAAAAAATTTCAAATTTTAAGGAAGCTTATGTTCGAGTGGATTTTTAGTGCTGAAATGTGGATCGCTCTAGCGACTTTGATTGGCTTAGAGATTGTTTTAGGGATAGATAATATCATTTTTATCGCTATTTTGGTAGGAAGACTCCCTAAGGAAAAAAGACAAAGAGCAAGAATTTTTGGTTTAAGTTTGGCGATGATTACGCGTTTGTTATTGCTCCTTTCTTTATTTTGGATTATGAAACTTACAACTCCGCTTTTTAGCGTATTTTCACAAGAAATTTCAGGAAGGGATATTATTTTGATCTTAGGTGGATTATTTTTGATAGCAAAATCCACACTAGAAATTCATCATGATATCGATAATGCCGGAGAAAAAAGCGATGAAGAGGTTTTAAAAGAGGGAGCTAAAAGAGGATTTTTTAGCATATTGATACAAATTGCTGTTTTAGATATTGTTTTTTCACTCGACTCGGTTATTACTGCTGTAGGTATGGTTAATAATATAGAAATTATGATGATTGCAGTGGTTGTAGCTGTTTTTGTAATGATGCTTGCAAGCAAAAGTATCTCAAATTTCGTTGATGATAATCCAACGATTAAGATTTTAGCTCTAGCATTTTTGATTTTAGTTGGTGTAACTTTAGTTGCCGAAGGTTTGGATTTTCATATTTCAAAAACTTATGTATATTTTGCTATGGCTTTTTCTTTGGGTGTAGAATCCATCAATATCTATATCAAAAAGAAGCGCTTAGCTCAAGAAAAATCTTAGAAAATGATGATAAAATATACAATGATATAAAAATTTAAAAAGGAAAAAAATGCCTAAAGATGCAAATGGAACAGAATTAAATGCTGGAGATAGCGTAAGCGTGATAAAAGATTTAAAAGTTAAAGGTGCTAGCACTACTTTAAAACGCGGAACAACGATAAAAAATATCAAACTTACTTCTAAAGAAAATGAAATTGAAGCTAAAGTAGATAAATTTGGCGTTATTGTACTAAAGACTGAATTTTTAAAGAAAATTTAGGAAAGAATTTGCGTATTTTACTTATTTTAAGGGGGAATTACTACGCAGGACAAGAAGAATTTATCAAAGAAAATCGCTTAAAAGATTACACTCTTGATCTAAATTCTTTGCGTTTGCTTTCAGGAAGTGTAAGTAAAATCGTAAGTAAATATAAAAATTTAAATCTAAAAAATGATGAAGAATTATATAAAATTTTACTTCAATTTTTAGAAATGCGTATGCAAAAAGGTGAATTTTGCATCATTAACGCTTATAATGAAACCCTTAAGGTTTATAAAGAACTAGCTAAGCAATATCGCTATGATATTTATATTATAGATTTTAAAAGCTCTTTAGAAGAATGTCTTAGAAAAAACGAGCAAAAAGCCAAAGAGCGTGGCTATATAGTCTCACAATCACTTTTAAAAAAAACCCATCACCTGCTTGAAAGAATTCCTAAAAAATATACGATTTTAAATCCTAATGATTGGAAAAAATGCCTTTATCAAATGCCTAATCTTAGTAAGTATAGGAAAATTCACCACATAGGCGATATTCAAGGCTGCTTTAGCATCTTAAAAGAATATCTACAAGAGCTCAAAGATGATGAATGCTATATCTTTTTAGGGGATTATATCGATAGAGGCATAGAAAATGGCAAGGTCTTAAAATTCTTGCTTAAAATTTGCGAAAGAGAGAATGTATATTTACTTGAAGGAAATCACGAAAGACATTTGATAAAATGGGCCAATGGAGAACTATCAAACTCTAAAGAATTTAACGAAAATACACTCAAAGATTTTAGAAAAGAAAAACTCACGCCTAGGGATGCTAGAAAGTTTTATCCTTACTTAAAAGAATGTCTGTACTATAAATTTCATGAAAAACAAGTTTTTTGCTCGCATGGCGGGGTAAATCTTTTACCTTCTAAGGCTTATCAAATAAGCTTTATGCCAAGTTATGATTTTATTTATGGCGTAGGAAATTATGAAGAGAGTCAAAAAGTAGCAAGTCAGTTTTGTGAATTTACAAAAGACAATGTTTATCAAATCTTTGGACATAGAAACCGCACAAAATTGCCTGTGCAAATAGAAAAAAGAGTATTTTTGTGCGAAGGTAAAGTAGATGATGGGGGACATTTGTGTATAGTAACTTTAGACAAAAAAGGTTTTGAGTGTATAGAACTTAAAAATAAAGTTTATAGAAAGAAATAAGCCAAAAAGGCTTATTCTTCATCTTTGTTGGTTTTTTTAACCACCTTAACACGCTCTATAGAATTACCATCCATTTTTTTAACTTCATAGTAACAAAGCTCATCTTCAATGCGATCACCCGCTACGGGCAAGCGCCCTAGAAGATTAAACACATAGCCACCTATCGTTACTTGCTCTAAATCCTCATCATAGCTTATCAAAAGCATTTCTTCAACGGTTTCTATATCGCAACGACCTTGGAATTCATAGATGTTTTCAGCAAGTTTTTTATAGCTGTCTTCCTCATTTTCACTTTTAATCTCACCGATAATTTCTTCCATGATATCTTCCATGGTTAAAATTCCAGCTGTTCCACCGTATTCATCAATCACAAGTGCAGTGTGAGAACGCTCTTTATTCATCATCACAAGAACTTTTGAAATGCTAATATTTTCAGGAACTAAAATCAAAGGCTTAACAAAAGTATCTAAATTTTCACTCTTATCACTAAGCTCATTTTGCACTATATCTCGTATATGTATCATACCTAAAATAGTATCTTTAGAACCATCTATATATGGAAAACGCGTATGCTTATGATCGCAAATGATTTGCATATTTTCAGCATAAGTTTTTTGTTTATTTAGACAAATCATATCTTTACGAGGCGTCATCACTTCTTTTGCAACAGTATCTGAAAAATCAACCGCATTGCGGATAATTTCAGTTTCAAATTCATCCAAAACACCGCCTTTTTGGCTTTCGCTTGCTATGATTTTAATCTCTTCTTCACTATGAGTTAACTCGCTTTCTTTGGCAGGCTTGATGCCAAAAAGCTTCAAAGTCATGGCCGCAAGAAAATCGAAAATTTTAATACAAGGCAAGAAAAGTATCCAAAACCAATGAAGAGGCCTTGCTACCCAAAGCACAGCTTTATCTGCAATAGCAATTGCAATGCTTTTTGGAACAAGCTCGCCTAAAACCACATGCAAAAGAGTGATGATACTAAAGGCGATAATAAAAGCTATAGTATGGATAATAACTCCATTAAATCCAAGATTTGCAAGAGGAATTTCCAACATTTTTGCTATAGCAGGCTCACCTATCCAACCAAGGGCTAGCGAACTTAAAGTAATTCCTAGCTGACAAGCACTAAGATAGGTATCAAGTCTTGAAGTAACTTCTAGTGCTTTTTTAGCACCTACTTTTTTTTCCTTAACCATTTCTTCAAGTTTTGAACGACGCACTTTAACAATACTAAATTCAGACAAAACGAAAAAGCCATTTAAAAGCACTAAAGCTAGTGCAATGACAACCATAAGTATAGAATATCCTGCATCAAAAGACGCTGTAGGTAAAGTTTGGTTTAAATCTAAAACCTGACTGGGGTCCAATAAAAGCTCCTTATAAATAAAATATTTAATTATACACAATTAAAAGTAAAATTTTAGCTTAAAAATGGTTTTTAAGCTAAAATTAATTTGCATTGGAGTTTAATTTAAAGCATGAAAATGCTTAAAATTCTGATTATTTTTTGTGCTACATTAACCCTATCTATTGTCTATGCTCCGCAACCTATAGCACCCTTATTGTCTAATTATTTTCATGTAAATTTGCACCAAATTTCTTGGATAATCAGTGTTACGCTTATTCCCTTAGCAATCGCACCTTTGGTTTATGGTTATTTACTTGAAATTTTTTCCTTAAAGAAAATTCTTGTTGTTTCTTTGTTTTTATGTTCTATTTTTGGTATTATTGGAAACTTAAACGATAATTTTTATTTTTTTCTATTTCTTAGATTTTTACAAGCTCTTTGTATACCTGCTATACTGACAGCACTTCTTACCTTGCTTAGTCGTTTAGAAAGCGACAATATACAAAAAAACATAGCCATTTATGTAGGTGCTACAACTTTTGGTGGTTTTGTTGGGAGGGTTTTTGGAAGTTTTTTGAGCGATCTTTTTTCTTGGCATTTTGCCTTAAATTTTTTTAGTATTTTAATGATGGTTTGTGCTTTTTTATTTTTGTTTTTTAAAGAGCATCCTATAAGCTTAAACACTCAAACTTCCTTGAGGGATTTTTTACCCTTTATCAAAGAACTTAGATTTATGGTGATATTATTTTGTGTTTTTACTATCTTTTTCTCTTTTCAAAGCATAGTAAGTTTTTTACCTTTTCATCTTAAAGAAAGTATAAAAGATATCACTCAAACACAAATTGGACTTGTTTATTTGGGATTTTTAACCGGAGTAATAAGCTCACTACTTATAGGTAAAACCATAGAAATTTTAGGCTCAAAAATTCGCACAGCTATATTTGGGTTTTTGGTTTTTATAGCGGGTTGTTTTTGTATGATAGTAGGGAATTTTTATTTTGCCTTTTTTGCTATGTTTGTATTTTGTAGCGGAATGTTTATAAGTCATTGTATATTTTCAGGGATTTTAAATTCGATTGCGGATAAAAAGGGCTTGGCTAATGGAATTTATTTGACATTTTATTATAGTGGGGGTGCTTTGGGTTCTGTATTGCCAAGTTTTTATTATGAAAGTTTTGGCTGGGAATTTTTATGTATTTTCACAGCCTTTTTACTTTTCATCGCTTTGATAATTTTTAGCAAATTTAGACATTTTTATAAATGATTTTTGTTTTTATTTTTCGCGTATTCGATATTTTTTTCAAATTCTTTTAAACGCTTATGTATACTTCTAAGTTGGGTGATAGTTGTCCAATTTGTGATAAAAACACTAAAAGAACTTCTTACTTGATCAAAAGCATTATTAATTTGCATTACAATACCAAGTCCTATAGCTCCAGCAAAAAGCCCTGGTGCCATGATTAAAAATGGCACTATAACTATCATTTGCTCAAATAAAATGAGCCAAATATTAAAATATCCATAATGTAAAAAAAGTCTTTTATAGTTAAATTTAAGCCCTGTAAAAAGCTCTATCATCGTCTCATTTTTAGCGTATTCTTTGCGATTATCCTCAGCATAAACAAGCTCTTTTCTAAAAGCGGCTTCAGCTTTTTGATTGTTATATTCAAGTCCGGGTAGTTTAATACCTACAAACCATGACACAACCAAGCCTCCTAAAGAAATCAAAAGTGCAATATAGACAAGCAAACCATCAATGTTTTTTAAAAAATAAAAAGAAGAATTTTCGCTTAAATTTGCAAATAAAGCTTTACTCACAACATCACTTAAACTCCATAAAATCGGAATAAATGCTACAAGAGTCATCAAAGCTTTTATAAAACTAAGTCCTAAACTCTCTACGATTTTAGAAAAATTATAAGTATCTTCTTGAATTCTTTGTGAACTTCCTTCTATATTATCATCTTTATTTTTCCAAAATTTTAAATAAGAAAAAGTCATAGCCTCACGCCACTTAAAAGCATAGACGCTAGCAAAATAGATATTAATCGTAGCGATTAAAACATAAGGAATAGCAATAGCCAAAAAAACTAAAATCAAAGCATAAAAATCATTTGCTGAATAATTTGGCTTTTCAATCATAGCCCTAGAGTTGAAAAAATATTCTAATAAATTTTGATAATAATACAATGCGCCTTTATTGATAAAATTAGCTTTTTGGAAATTTTGCTCAGCTCTTTGATTAGCCTCTTGGATTAAAGTGGCATTATTTTCAAGATTTTCTTCTATTTTTTGCGTAGAATTAGAATCCAAAAGTTCTATTTTTGGCTTTTGTAAAACATTGTAAAAATCACTATACCATGAATTGATTGCAACATTTAAGCTTGTTTGTATATATAAGAAAAATAACAGTAAAAAAAGTCCCAAATAAGCCCATAAAGCCCATTTTTTACTTTTAAAAAACGAAGAGAACATAATCATCACCTTTAAAATAAAAATTCTAATAAACTTTTTTTAATCAAAAGTTTATTTTTTACCTAAATAGTCTTTAATATTGTAATCAATAGGCATAACAAAACTGATTTTATTACCATTTTTTAACATTTCTTTAGGCGGTTTTGGCAATGGAGAAGCTCTTTTAAATAAACTTAAAACTTCATCATTGAGCGCTGCATAAGGGCAAGATTTTTTAAGCTCTTTGCTTAAGACATTTCCGCTTTCATCAATGCTTACGCGAATTCTTACAACGCCTTCTTGTTTTTGCATTATCGCTTCTTGAGGATATTTTTTAAATTTAGTCAAATGAGCCATAAGCAAAGCTTGATAGCTTTTAACTTGTTCTTTGGCATTGCCACTTACTATAGTTTGTGTTTTATCTTCATTACTTTGTAGCGGAGCACTGAGCGATTCATTTTTAAATTTTGAATTTTCACTTGCATTAGCTATTTCTTTTTGAGCTTGGTTTTTATCTTGCTTTTTAATCTTTTTTTGAACTTTTAATACAGCATTTTTATCTTGAGAATTAAGATTTATTCTTTCGTCTTGTTTTTTGTTTTTATCTTGAGAATTACTCTTTTTTTGATCAATCGAAACTTCTTTTAATTCCCCGATAGGAAGCTCTGATACCATCATAATGGAAGTAAATTCTAATCCTTGTTTAAAATCAACACCACTTGATTTTTCTTGAGTATAAAAAGAAAAAAGGAAAAACATTAATACTAAAGCATGTAATATCAAACTTAACACAAACCCAAAAATCACACTAGACTTCATACTAATCCATCTTTTTACTTGAAAGAGCTATTTTTCCATAGCCATTCTCTTTTAATTTTTGCATTACTTGCATAATATCTTCATACTTTACACTTTTATCGATATGAAAATAAATAATTTCTTCTTTATTGCCTTTGGTTTTTATATCTAAAGCACTTGAAAGATTTTCTAGGCTTAATTTATCATCATTAATAGCCAAAGTATTATCAGTATTTAAATAAAGTATGATGGGATTTTTAAGCTTATCCTCTGCTTGCTGCGAACTCTTGGGTAATTCTATTTTGATAGAACTTGTGATAAGAGGAGTAACAGCCATAAAAACAATCAATAATACAAGCATAATATCTATAAAAGGAGTTATATTGATCTCACTTAACTCCTCTTCTTTGTGAGCCATTTCAGTTTTTATCATTAAAATAACTCCTATGAAAAAGTATATAGACAAAATTTGCAAGCTCATCTAAATGGTGCATAAGTTTTAAATTTTTTCTTGTAAGATAATTATAAAAAAGCACCGCAGGGATAGCAGCTATCAAGCCAAAAGCTGTAGCAAACAAGGCTTCAGCTATACCAGGCGCAACGACTGCCAAAGAAGCATTGCCAAGATTTGCTATACCTATAAATGCATTCATAATTCCCCAAACTGTTCCAAAAAGCCCTATAAAAGGTGCGCTAGCACCTATACTCGCAAGTAAGCTCAAGCCATTTTTGCTTGCTGTGATTTGCTTTGAGATGGTATTTTGCAAACGCAATTCTATACGCTCTTTTATGTGATCATTTTTATATTCACTTTTTTCAAGCTCATCTTGAATTTCTAAAGATAAAACACCTGCAAAATCTTTTGTCTGATCTAATTCATTGAGATTTTTTAATTCTTTTATCTTTTGTATAGATGAGTCTAAATTTTTCTTCATAAAATAAAATTGCATAAGCTTAGAAATAAAAACCGCCCATGCTAAAACAGAAAATAAAACCAATATATAAATAACACCTTTTACCACCTCATCAGCATTTTGATAAAGACTAGAAAGAGAAAGCTCTATTTTAGGTGCTTTGGTTTCTATCTTAGAAGAATCAAAAGATAAATTTGTATCTGTTGCATTTAAATTTAACAATAAAAAACAAAATAAAAATATTTTTTTTAACATTTGTATATTCCTTAATATTTATATTCAAAACTTACTATAAAAGTACGACCGCGAGCAGAGTTATTATAAATATAAATAGGATTAAATAACCCTCCAACATTTTGACTATCACCAGTATTATAAGTATAAAGCGCATCCATATAGTTCTTGTCAAATAAATTTTGTATCTCTGCTTTGATTGTAAAGTTTTTCAAAATTTTATAATTTGCATAAAGATCAACGATAGTTGGTATTTTTGGTAATTTATCTGTAGTTTTAAGCGGAGCCATAGCATCAGGATTATTTGGATCATCTTCCAAACTGCCTACAGGAGCTATTCTCTTTGCTTTTCCTGTGTATTTGGCAAGAGCTCCTAGAGTCAGTTTTTCTTCAAATAATCTTACACCCATATCAAGATTAGCATAATGCTCTGGAAGTTGAGCAAATTGACTTTGGCCTGATTGCGCTCCACCTGTTTCTAAAGATTCTGTATCTGAAAATTTATGCTTGGATTTTTGATAAGTATAAGATAGTATAGAATAAAAAAATCCTGTATCATATTTGAATTCAAGCTCAACTCCGTGGAATTTAGCTTTTTCATCATCATTTAATTGCATAAGAAAAATAGCATGGTCAGCTTTTTGCCAATATCTTCTATTATAAATATAATTTTTTACCTTAGTATCATAATAAAGCACTTTAAAACCTAAAGTATCATTATTGTTTAAAATTTCATGTGCAAAAGAATTAAAACCGATTTGATAAGTATTTGCACTTTCAGCCCTTAAAAATGTGTTCATATTATGCTCCCCACTTGCATCATGGGTAAAAAAATACTCTTGGACATTTGGGATTCTATGGCTTTTAGAATAAGAAATAAAAGGATTAAAAAGCGGATGGATATCTGCTGAAAGCATCAAAGAATAATTAAAATTATTGTAATCCTTTTCTAAATTTGTCGCATTTTTTGGCTGACAATAAGGATTAACCATACTACAAACTCCCTTATATCCACTTAATTGTGCATTGATCCAATTGACATTAGAATTTAGGGTGAAAATTCCCTTTGTAAAACTCGTATCCAAATAAAAGGTTTTAATATCTTGTTTTCCTTTAGGATAAAAACTAGTCAAAATATAAGGCAAAAGCACTCTATCTTGTGGAAAATCATTACTATAATGATTATTTAAAATATTAACCCCATAAGTAAAATACAAATTTGAATCTTGTGAAAATTCTTTATTCATGGTATTGCTAAGATCAAAAGTTACCGCTCGATTTTTAGTCTTAATTCCACTCATATTGTGATAACCCCAAGTCTTGTCTTGATTATACTTTTGCTTTCCGTCATTATAAGCAAATAAAAATTTTAAATCCAAAAGATTAGAATCAGGATTTAAACGATAGTCAATTTGATAAGTATCATTTGTAATCTTTCTACCCGCAAGATTGTTATTATAAGCTCTATAGTTTAAAATCGCCTCACTGATATCAGATTTGTATTCTACTTTAAAGAGCTGACTTCTAGGCTGATTATAAAGATTGTTTGGATTTATAGGTGCTGCTAAATTATCATCTGGAGTGCCATCATCATCAGTGTCAAATGGGGGTTTTTGATCGCCTATATAGCCTCCACCTCCGATTTTATAATTTTGAGAAACATTTTGCCCACTATAAGCAAATAAAATGCCTAAATTAGCATTATTTTCTAACATAGTTTTTCCTGCTATAGCACCCATAAAATTAGGTCCTATAGCATTGCTACCATAAGAGTATTTTCCCAAAAAACCAAAAACTCTTCCTTCTTGTACTATATCATCTACGCCTATAGTTCTAAAATTAGCCGAACCCATTAAAGCATTAGCTCCATTTGCCCCGCTAAAAGTTCCACGATTAACATCTAAGGCGACTAAAAAATTTTTATCTATTGGGGCTGTAAAACTTGAAGTTCCAATTTGCCCATGAAAGCTATCATCACTTGCAGAACCAAAAAAAGTTTGAGTTACACCATCAATTTGTGTATTTACTCTTCCAAGTCCTGTCATACCGCGAATATTTACTGAAACCCCCCCCCTGCGCTTGATCTACTTGAGTATAAGCACCAGGAACACTACGCACTATAGAATCTATACTTTGAGTGCTTGAATTTAAATTATCTCTTGTGCTTGTTGCTCCAGGAGTTACAAAGGGCTTTTCATCATTTTTGATTTTTGAGCCTGAAATTTCAAGACTATCAAATTCTAATTCTTCGGAAAAAGCAAAATTAGCAAAACATAAACCCATAACACAAAATAAACTTAATTTTTTCATTAATTTTTCCTTAATAATAAATAAAAGTATAATCACTATCTTTTAAATCTATTCCTCCATAGTTTAAATTCACTACAACTATTTTTTTGCTGCTTTTAAAATCTTGTATATGTAAAGGAATTCCTATTTTTTTACTTGTATGATAGCTTCCAGCTAGCAATAAAACTTTATTTGGATGATGAACCAATACATCCGCCATACGCCTGTCTTTGAATTGCTGAATTTCTACTAATTTATCTAGCAATTTTTTATTTTCTTCAGGATTTAACTCATGGCTTAAGGATATAATGTCAAAAAGTTGTTTTTTTACTTCATTTGTGGTTGAAACATAACCCTTTAAGGGCTGAACTCCATTATAAATACTTGTAATTTCTGAGCGTGAAAGATTTGCACCTAATATTTTTGACCTTGAATAAAAAACCACATTGACAAATTGCTCATAATCTTTCCATTTCCAGACCTTATCCCAATTTAATGCATTAGCAAGTTCATTGGCTTTAATGGTTTTTTTATTTTTAAAAGCTTTATCTAAGTGATTTTGCTCTGTGCTTGCTAGCATTTCTAAAGCTACATCAAAGTTTATATTTTGAGAACTTAAATTTCCTTCTAAAGCATTAAAAATCATAACTTGGCTTATCTTATGTTTAACCTCATCATGTTTTTCGCCAAGCAGTATCACATCTGCTTTTAATAATTCTACAATCATATCTTCAAAAGAAATCTTTTTTTGAGTATGAGTATCAAGTATATAAAAATCTTTGTTTTCTTGAAGTGGAGATGGTTTTTGCAAAACAGCACAAGCACTTAACATAAAGCTTATAAATAATGTGCTTAACATGGTATAAAATTTCATTATTATTTCTACTTTCTTTGTGGTTTATTTTTGATATTGAATATTAATATTTTATATATAAAAATACTCTTAAATATTTATATTAAATTTAATTATTTATAATTAATATCAAAATTAATTATAATAAAATGAAAATACTTATCATTAGAAAAATCATTAAATTACTTTATATTTACTTTTTAATATTAATATCCTTTATCAAAAATTAGTCTAATTTTAATCACAAAAAAAGGGGAGAAATAATGAAAAAATTAGTTTTATTTTTATTTTGCTTAGGTTTTGCATTTGCGTGCTCTGAACACTCTAATGCTGATTTTAAAGATCATGATAAAACTAAATATAATTCTCAATATAAGGACAAATAAATGAAAAAAATCTTTTCTTTATGTTTATTAGGTTTTTCTTTACTAGGTGCTGCAGAACTTAACATTTACTCGGCAAGACATTATGATGCTGATTTTCAGATTATAAAAAAATTTGAGGAAAAAACAGGCATTAAAGTTAATCATACTCAAGCTAAAGCTTCAGAACTCATCAAAAGACTTTCGCTTGAAGGAAGCAATTCGCCTGCTGATATTTTTATAACAGCCGATATATCCAATCTTACAGAAGCAAAAAATTCTGGACTTTTAAGCCCTGTTAAATCAAAATATTTAGAAGATACTATACCCGCTCATTTAAGAGATAAAGATGGGGAATGGTTTGCGATTACAAAAAGAGCAAGAATTATTGCTTACAATAAAAATGCAAACACTGACATTAGCAAAATGAAAAACTATGAAGATTTGGCTAAGCCTGAATTTAAAGGACAAATCGTTATGAGAAGTGCTACAGCTCCTTATAGCAAAACTCTTTTAGCTTCTATTATAGCTAATGATGGAGATGAAAACGCTAAAGTATGGGCTAAGGGTGTGCTTGACAATCTTGCAACCAAACCAAAGGGTGGAGATAGGGATCAAGCCAGACAAGTTTTTGCAGGTGAGGCTAAATTTGCTGTTATGAATACTTATTATATAGGGCTTTTAAAAAATTCTAAAAATCCAAAAGATGTAGAAGTTGGAAATTCCTTAGGTATTATTTTTCCAAATCAAGACAATAGAGGAACCCATATAAACATTAGCGGTATTGCTATGACAAAATCAAGCAAAAATCAAGAAGCAGCTAAGAAGTTTATGGAATTTATGCTAACTCCAGAAATTCAAAAAATTCTCACTGATAGCAATTATGAATTTCCTATAAGAAACGATGTAGAATTAAGCCAAACGGTAAAAGATTTTGGAACTTTTAAAGAAGATCAAATACCTGTGAGTCAAATAGCAGAAAAGGTTAAAGAGGCTGTTAAAATTTATGATCAAGTCGGTTTTAGATAATGCTTAAAACCCTAAAGTATTACAAGATAGGGGCAATTTTACTTGCCCTTTTTCTTACTCTACCTATTTTTGGCATCTTTGCTGAGCTTTTTTATATTCTTTTTCAAAATTTCAATACAAGCAATTTGGCTGAAATTTCATCCATTAAAGAAAATTTGAGTCATTTTTTTGATTATTTGTTTTTAAAATTCATCAAAGATACTTTGATAGTTAGTATAGGGGTGTTATTACTAAGCTTGATTTTAGGTGTAAGTAGTGCTTATTTGATGGCAAATTATAATTTTTACTTTTGTAGGATTTTAGAAAAATTACTCATTTTACCCTTGGCAATACCTGCTTATATTTTAGCTTTTGTATATGTTGGAATTATGGATTTTCAGGGCTTTTTTCATGAAGTTTTTGGTTTTAGGATAGATTTTTTCAACCACTATGGAGTTATTTTTGTTTTGTCTATTTCTTTATATCCTTATATTTATTTATTTGCTAAAACAGCTTTTAAAAGTGAAGCTAAAGAGGCTTATGAAGTAGCTAAAATCATGAAATATTCTGAATTTAGAATTTTTACACGCGTGGCACTTTTGAGCGCAAGGCCTGCCATTTTTTCTGGAGCTTTATTGATTTTAATGGAAACTTTGAGTGATTATGGTGCAAGTGCTTATTTGGGAGTGGATACTTTCTCGGCTGGAATTTTTAAACTCTGGTATGATTTGAATGATTCTTATTCATCTAGTATTTTGTCAGGAATTTTGATGATTTTTGTTTTTTTAATCATGTATATAGATTATTATTATAAAAACAAGCATCATTATAGTTTTAATCAAAATTTAACTCTTTTTATCAAAAAAAGGAAATTAAGTCATATAAAGCAAATTTTAGCCTGTTTTTATTGTTTTATCATCGCTTTATTAGGATTTATCTTGCCTTTTATATGGCTTGTTTATTGGGGGCTAAAAGATTTTAAACTTTTTGAAGCAGAATTTTATATCATTAGTTTTCAAACCATTATATTGGCTTTCATCACAGCTTTGATTACGACTTTACTGGCTTATTTTTTAATGTTTAGCTCAAGAATCATAAAAAATAACTTTTTCAGCCTATGTATTCTTAAGCTAAGTTCTTTGGGTTATTCTATACCTGCGGCTGCCTTAGGAATTAGCATGATTGTCCTTTTCGTGTTTTTAGATAAAATTTTTCATCTTAATTTATTAGGCACTTCATTGATTATTTTAGTTTTTGCTTATATTATTCGTTTTCTAGCGAGTGCAATTTATTCTTTAGAAGGGGGTTATAATAAAATCCATCTTAACACCGATGAAGCAAGTTTAAATTTAAGGCCGAGTTATTTGATTTTATTTTTTAAAATTCATATTCCTTTAATGAAACATTTTTTATTTTTGGCTTTTATCATTGTTTTTATCGATACCATAAAAGAGCTTCCTTTGAGTAGAATTTTAGCTCCTTTTGGTTTTGAAACTCTAAGTGTAAAAGCTTTTTGGTTTGCAAGTGATGAGAGAATTTATGATGCTGCTTTGCCTTCGCTGCTCATTGTTTTACTTTCTTTAATAGTTGTTATTTGGATGGATAAAATCACAAGGAAAGATGATGTTAGAAATTAAAAACCTATCAAAAAATTTTGGCAAAATACAAGCTTTAAAAAATATCAATCTTCATGTTAGAGAAGGAGAATTTTTAAGCATTTTAGGAGGGAGCGGAAGTGGTAAAAGTACACTTTTAAGAATCATCGCTCAACTAGAACAAGCGAGCTCTTGTGAATTTTTAAAATGCAAGGGCGAAGTGGCGATGATGTTTCAAAACTATGCTTTATTTCCCCATTTAAATGTTGAAAAAAATATACTTTTTGCACTCTATGATAAAAAAGATAAAAAACAAATTTTAGAGGATTTGTTAAAAACCTTTGAAATTGAAAATTTAAGATATAAGAAAATTGATGAAATTTCGGGCGGACAAGCGCAAAGAGTGGCTTTTGCTAGAGCAGTAGCAAGAGGCTGTAAACTTTTGCTTTTAGATGAACCTTTTTCTAATTTAGATCAGAATTTAAAACAAGACTTAAGAAGAGAGCTAAAAAAACTCATACAAAAACAAAAAATTACAGCCATTATGGTAACTCACGATATCGAGGATGCTTATTGTATGTCTGATAAAATCGCCTTTCTTGATAAAGGAGAAATTCTAGCTCATGCAGATCCTAAAGAGCTTTATTTTAAGCCTAATCATAAAAGTGCTAGAATTTTACCTGATTTAAATATCATAGAAGAAGAGCTTGATTTAGAAGATGAATTTTTTCAGTGGATTGCTTCAAAAAATTATACTTTTGGCTATGCAGAACTTAAAATAGGAAATCGTTTTGAAGCTACAATTTTGCAAAAAGAATTTTTAGGAGCTTTTTATAGACTCAAAGTAAGATATAAAAATATAGATTTTTTTATGTTGCTCAGCTCAAATTACACGCTAAAAGAAAAAATAAATTTTGATATTATCAATTTTTAGCTAAAATTCCTAAAATTTCTTTAAGGACACGACCAATGAAAAATCTTTTAATCATAGGCGCAGGCGGGGTAAGTCGCGTAGCTACCGTAAAATGCGCAATGAATTCAGATACCTTTAGTAAAATCACTCTAGCAAGTAGAACCAAAAGCAAATGCGATGAAATTACTAGTTTTATCAAAGAGCGTCTAGGAGTAGAAATTCAAACCGCACAAATTGATGCAGATGATAGCGATGCGGTTGTAGAGCTTATTAAAAAAACAGGGGCGCAAATTTTGCTTAATGTAGCTTTGCCTTATCAGGATTTAAGCTTGATGGATGCTTGCATAAAAGCAGGAATTGATTATGTTGATACAGCAAACTATGAGCATCCAGATCTAGCTAAATTTGAGTATAAAGAACAATGGGCAAGAAATGATAAATTTAAAGAAGCAGGAATTTTAGGACTTTTAGGAAGTGGGTTTGATCCTGGCGTTACAAATGTTTTTTGTGCTTATGCGCAGCAAAATTTATTTGATGAAATTTCTTATATAGATATTTTAGATTGTAACGCAGGCGATCATGGCTATGCTTTTGCGACTAATTTTAATCCCGAAATCAATCTTAGAGAAGTTTCTGCTAAGGGACGCTACTGGGAAAAAGGCGAGTGGATAGAAACACAACCGATGGAAATAAAAATGGAATGGGATTATCCTGAAGTAGGCGTAAAGGATAGTTACTTACTTTATCACGAAGAGCTTGAAAGCTTGGTAAAAAATATCAAGGGCTTGAAGAGAATTCGCTTTTTTATGACTTTTGGACAAAGTTATTTAACTCATATGAAATGCCTTGAAAATGTTGGAATGCTAGGTATAAAACCTGTGATGCATCAAGGTAAAGAAATCATTCCTATAGAATTTTTAAAAACCCTACTTCCTGATCCTGCAAGTTTAGGTCCTCGCACAAAAGGTTATACCAATATAGGTTGTGTAATCCGTGGTATAAAAGATGGCAAAGACAGACAAGTTTATATTTATAATGTTTGCAATCACGAAGAATGTTATAAAGAAACCGGCGCACAAGCGGTAAGCTACACTACAGGAGTTCCTGCGATGATAGGTACAAAACTAATCGCTAAAGGAATTTGGCAAGGAAAAGGTGTGTTTAATATGGAAGAATTTGACGCAAAACCTTTTATGGATGAGCTTAATTCTCAAGGACTTCCATGGAAGATTATCGAAATGACTCCAAGTTTAGGAGAGTAAAAAGGCATCTTTTAAGATGCCTTGTATTATTTTACAGGATGAAGTTCGTTTGCGTAAAAGCTAACTGATCCCATACCTTCTTTTAAAGCCCATTCATAAGCTTTTGCTACAAATTCCCAGTTAATATGAGCATAGAATTTTTCTAAATACGCAGGACGCGCATTACGATGATCTACATAATAAGCATGCTCCCAAACATCCACAACAAGTAAAGGAACTTTATCTTCAGTGATAGGTGTAGCTGCATTTGAAGTACCCACAAATTCTAATTTTTGATTTTTAGTATTATAAACTAACCAAAACCAACCTGAACCAAAAACCCCTGTCGCACCTTTGATAAATTCAGCTTTGAAATTCTCTAAAGAACCAAATTCTTTTTCTAAAGCTGCTTGTAAATTAGCATCCATACTTTGGCATGAGCCACCACAGCCACAGCCTGTGATCGGTTTAATGCAATCAAAATAAAAATCATGATTATAAACTTGAGCAGCATTGTTAAATACTCCACCACTTGAACTTTTAATAATGCTTACAAGATCTTTACTTGCAAATTCAGTATCTTTGATAAGATTATTAAGATTTGTTACATAAGTATTGTGGTGTTTTCCATGATGATAACTAAAAGTTTCAGCACTTAAAAAATCACCAAAAGCATTGGTATCATAAGGTAATTTTCTTAATTCAAACATAATTTCTCCTTTAATTTAGTAGTTTGACAAAATATTGTAGCATAAAAATTATATAAAAAGACTAAGAAAGTCTTTAATTATTTCTTTAAATTTCCAAGACATTTTTTAAGAGAAAAAATTAAGAATTTTATGAAAATTATCTTTTTTAATACCTACAAAAACAAGATAAATATCTACAAGCTTCCAAATGCTAGCAACAACAAACATTAAAGCAAAAATGGCAAAATAATCTATAAAAATCGAATGGCTCTCATCTAACAATGCTATAAAAGCAGCAAAAGTAGCAAATAAAGGTATTATAAAAAAGCTAATTTAATACAAGCTAACAAGATATCGCCCTTATAAAATCTATCAACCCCAAATAATCCCACAGTTATACTTAATACAAGGCCAACCAAAGGATTTTTAAGAGAGATAGCATAAAGAGCACTTAGATCTTTTTGGCTTTTTTTAATTCTTCCTCTAAGATAAATAGCCTTTCTTCGGGAATCTTATCTTTAAATATGAGCAATATCGTTTTATCTTGCTTCATTGTAAAACTTCAAAAATTTTTTTAAGATTATTTTGACAAATATCTTTCCATACCAAAAAATAATCCAAAATCACCCAAACACTTAGTATGAAAAATAAATTTATAAAAATCAGCATAGTGCTTTCATCATTTTTATCTTCTGCTATTATTAAACCTATAGAAACAAGTATTGCTGATATGATTTTAAGTATACCTAAAATTATATTGCCATTATAAATTCTATCTAAACCAGGAAGCAAAAAAAGCAAATAAAAGTCCATATAGGGGATTTTTCAGTTTAGTAAATAAAAGCTTTTCTTTTTGTTCTTCGCTTGCTTTTTCTAAACTTTCCTTAAGAAAAATTAAAGAATCCTTTGGAATTTTATCTTTAAAATATAACAAGAAAAAATTGGTATCATGGCTCATTTGTTTATTAATCCTCATCATTCTAATAAAACAAAAAATTCTACAAATAAAATTCTTATAAGTTTATAAATCCATTTTTATGAAAAACAATAAAAACATTAAGTAAAAATCCTAAAGAACATCTAGATTGATTTCGGAAATATTAAAAAAGGATTTAAGTGGTGACCCATACGAGACTCGAACTCGTGTTACCGCCGTGAAAGGGCGATGTCCTAACCGCTAGACGAATGGGCCACTTTTAAAAGGAGTAAAAATAAAAATGAATTTGAATTATATATTTTTTATTCTTAAAGTTTAATTAAATATAATCCACTGCTATAAATTTTTAATCATAATTTCATTAAAAAAATTAATTAAGAAATTTTTATTATAATTCTCAACTTTTACATCTTTCATAGGAGTTGTCATGGATTTTTATAGTCTTATTCTTTTATCCTGTGCACTAGCGATGGATGCTTTTGCTGTATCTTTATGTAAGGGATTTAGTGTTAAAAAATTGAATTTAAAACACTATATTATTACAGGAGTTTATTTTGGTGGTTTTCAAGCTTTAATGCCAGCTATTGGATATGCTATAGGCATCACTTTTGCATCTTTTATTGCAAGTATTGATCATTGGATAGCCTTTGTTTTACTTTCTTTAATTGGGCTAAAAATGATTAAAGAATCTTTTGAGAATGAAAATTGCGACACCAATTCAAATCAATTTGGATTTAAAATCATGTTTGCCTTAGCTGTAGCTACAAGTGTTGATGCCTTAGCTATAGGAGTTAGCTTTGCCTTTTTAGATGTTGATTTATTTTTGGCATTATTTTTAATAGGCTCTATTACTTTTATCTTATGTGCTATTGCTTTAGAATTAGGCAATAAATTTGGCACTCGCTTTAGAAACAAAGCTGAATTTTTAGGGGGAGCTGTTTTGATAATCTTAGGGATAAAAATTTTAGTTGAGCATTTATTCTTTAGCTAAAAATTTATTTCTAAGTAACTCTAGGGCTTTAGAAAATTCCAAAGGAGTGCTTTGGAATTTTTTATTAAAAGTTCTTTGACGCTTGGCAAGCTGTGATGTATGTATACTAATCAAACTTTCAAGCTCTTTTAAAGAAATTTGATTTTCTAAATACTCTTTGCATTCCTTAAGCCCTATAGAATTTAATGCTTTAAGATTGTTATCAAAATTTGAAAAAAGCATTCTTGCTTCTTCTATAAGCCCATTATCAATCATTTCTTTTGTTCTTGCTTCTATGCGTTTTCTTAGAATTTCTCTATCCCATACAAGCTCATAAATTTCAATATCCTTAAGCACCCCATCTTTTTGTGTCTTTTTTAAAAAATCACTAGGAATTTCATTTGTACTTTCATAAATACTTAGCCATTTTTTAAGACGATAAGTATCATTTTTTTCTATTTTATAAGCCGGATCAATTTTTAATAAAAGAGCATAAATTTCATCATTACTTAAAGTGCTAGTCGTATCTTGAATTTTTTGACTTAAACCATCTATCATCGTTTTTAGATAAAAACCTGTTCCACCTACTATAATCAAAGGCAAATCATTTATAAGAGCAAATTCTTTTGCTTTTTGGTATTCTCTTATAAATAATTCTACATTAAAATGCTCATCAACACTTAATAAATTTACTCCAAAATAGTTTAAATTTGCAAGCTCATCTTTAGATGGCTTGGCATTGGCTATATTGATTTCTTTATAAACACAAAGACTATCAAGGCTTAAAACCACTGCATTAAATTCTTTAGCTAAGGCATTTGCTATATAAGTCTTTCCACTGGCAGTGGTTCCTATAAGTGCGATTTGAAAAAACATGTGATAATTTATCCTAAAATTTATGAAAATTTTAGTAAAATCATAGCAAAAATATTTTAAAGTGAAAAACATGAACACAATTTGGAATAAATTTAAAGATATTTTGGAACTTGTGGTATTTAAGCATTCTATTTTTGCCTTGCCCTTTTTATTTTCATCTATGATAGTGGCTTCAAAACTCGTTAATGATAGCGCTTGGTTTGGTTTTAAGGCTTTGATTTTGGGTATTATTTGTGCTGTAAGTGCAAGAAATTTTGCTATGGCGACCAATCGTTTAATGGATGAAGATATCGATAAAGACAATCCTCGCTGTGCAAATCGCCCTAATGTCAGTGGAAAAATAGGACGCAAAAGCGTTTGGATTTTTATTATCCTTAATGCGATTATTTTTATATTGTGTTCTTATTTTATCAATACTTTGGCTTTTTATCTTTCTTTTCCTGTGCTTTTTGTATTGGCAATTTATTCTGCTTTTAAACGCTTTAGTTCTTTAGCGCATTTAGTTTTAGGATTTTGTTTAGGACTTGCACCTATTGCAGGCAGTGTGATAGTCATGGGTGAAATTCACATTTATAGTGTGATTTTATGCTTAGGGGTAACTTTTTGGACGGCTGGATTTGATTTGCTTTACTCTTTACAAGATATGGAGTATGATAAAAAAGTAGGACTTCATTCTATCCCTGCTAAATTTGGCTCTAAGGCGACTTTATTTATCTCGGCTTTTTGCCATGTATTAGCGGTATTATTTTGGCTACTTTTTGTTTGGCAGGTTTGGGGAGTAGCGCTTGGAAATATTGCATTATTTGGAGTGATTATCAGCGGTATTATTTTGGCTTTTGAACATAAAATTGTACATAAAAATTTTGCTCACATTGATAAAGCGTTTTTTACTTTAAATGGATATTTAAGTATAATATTTTTTATTTTTATTTGGGTTGATTTAGTATGGAAATAAGTCTTTTTAAGGCAGGATTTGAAGCTTCTTTAGAGTGTTGTGATATTGAAAATAACCATTTTTTACAAGAATATCTAAAATTAGGTGCCATTTCTCAACTTTCAAAATGGAAAAAACTCGCCTTGCGTGTGGATTTTGATGAGGGCGAGAAAATCATTTTCGATTTACTTTTGAGCTTAAAAGAAGATATTTTAAGACTTGAGGATTCTTTGGATAAAAATAAAGATCTTTTAGTACTCAAACAAAAAGGCGTGGTTGAATCTTTAAATTTTGAATATTTAAATTTTTTAGATGAGATTTTAGAAGAAGGAAAAGAGTATTACATAAGATTTGATCTTAATAATCAAAAAATGGCCATTTTTGCTAAAGCTCAAAATAAAAAATTAGCTCAAATTATCAAAATAAAACCCGAAGATAGAATAGCTTTTGATGCTTTCGTGGTTCAATTGCAAAGAGATATGATAAGAAATAAAAAGGACAAAAATGAGTAATGATGTGCTTTATTTAGTTTTTATGATCGTACTTTTGGTTGCAATATTAGCTTATATGAATATCAAAGATAAAGAAAGTAGTGCAAAAATAAACAAACTCCAAGGCGTGGTTGAAGATATTACAAAAGAACTTCATTATTTACGCAAAGAATTAGGCGTAAAAGATGAGGGCGATCAAGAGGAAGAGGACTATAAAATTACTCTATTGAAAGAAGAAATTCAAATCACGCTTGAAAAACAAATCAGTGCAAAAATTACCCCCGTTTTAAGAACTTTAAAAACCATGGAGCATATTATAGAAGATTTTCAAAATGAGCAACAAAATCGTATTTTAAATTTGGAACAAAAAGCACAAAGTATGACAAAATTAACACCAAATTATGATACCGAAGAGCAAAAAATTGTGGATTTATTTAAAGAGGGAAAAAGTATAGAGCAAATTGCAAAAGATTTGCGTATAGGCACTGGAAATGTTGAGCTTGTTTTAAAATTTAAACAACTTATCAAATAATCACTAGGAGAGGCAATGCTTATTGATCAGTTTGGCAGAAAGATTAATTATCTTAGAATATCAGTAACCCAAAGATGTAATTTTCGTTGTCTTTATTGTATGCCAAAAATTCCTTTTAATCATCAACCTAAAGAAAATTTACTGAGCTTTGAAGAGCTTTTTTTGTTTGTTAAAGTGGCTATTGATGAAGGGATCGAAAAAATTCGTATCACTGGAGGAGAGCCTTTACTGCGTAAAGATTTAAGTGTGTTTATAAAAATGATAAATGATTATAAAAAAGATCTTGATTTAGCCATTACAACGAATGGTTTTTTATTAAAAGATTTTGCTAAAGATCTTAAAGATGCTGGACTGAAGCGTTTAAATATCTCTCTTGATACCCTAGAAAGCAAAAAAGCAAAAATTCTCGCGCAAAAAGATGTTTTAGATAGTGTCTTAGCGGGGATTGATGAGGCCTTAAGCGTAGGTTTAAAAGTCAAGCTAAACACTGTTGTGTTAAAGGGTTTAAATGATGATGAGTTGATACCTCTTTTGGAATTTGCAAAATCTAAAAACATTCAAATTCGCTTTATTGAATTTATGGAAAATATACATGCTTATGGAAAATTACAAGGTCTAAAAAGAGATGAAATCATACAAATTCTAAGTCAAAAATATCAAGTAAAACTCATTAAAAAAGCTGAAAAAGCTCCTGTGAGTATTTATAGTGCGGATGGTTATGAATTTGGGATTATAGATCCACATAGCCATGAATTTTGTGATTCTTGTAACCGCATTCGCTTAAGCGCTGAGGGTTTACTTATACCTTGTCTTTATTTTGATGAGGCTTTAAGCATTAAAGAAGCAGTGAGAAAAGGTGATATTAACGCTGCTGCAAACATTTTACAAGAAGTATTACGCAATAAACCTGAAAAAAATAGATGGAGTGTGGTAGATAACGAAACTTCATCTCGCGCTTTTTATCAAACCGGAGGTTAAATTTGCAACTTGTTGAAAGTTTTTTAAGTATACAAGGAGAAGGCAAATATAGCGGAAAACTAGCCATTTTTATGCGTTTTGCAGGATGTAATTTTAATTGCTCAGGCTTTGGGGTAAAGCTTATTAAAAATGGAAAAACTCTTAAAGGTTGCGATACTATAAGGGCAGTTTTTACTAAAGAATTTAATGAAGAATATGAAATTTTAAATGCAAGTGAACTTTTTAAACGCGTGCTTGATTTAAAAAAAGATTTTAATCCTATTGTGGTGATTACTGGAGGAGAACCCTTAATCCATCATGAAAATCCAGAATTTATCGATTTTATCCAAGCTTTATTGAAAAATAATTTTGAAGTGCATTTTGAAAGCAATGGAAGCATAGAGCTTGATTTTGAAAAATATCCTTTTTATAAAGAATGTGTTTTTGCTCTAAGTGTCAAGCTTCAAAATAGCGGGATGGGTAAAGAAAAAAGATTAAATTTCAATGCCCTTAAAGGCTTTAAGCATTATGCTAAAGATAGCTTTTACAAATTTGTTTTAAATTCCAGTCAATTAGAAAGTTTGTCACTAGAAATTTTAGAAATTTTAGAAAAAGCGCCTAATGAAATTTTTTGTATGCCTATGGGAGAAAATGAGCAAAATTTAAAACAAAATGCTTTAAAAATAGCCGAGTTTTGTATTAAGAATGGTTATAATTATTCTGATAGAATCCATATTCGTCTTTGGAATGATAAAGAGGGTGTATGATTATAAGAAAATTATTTGAATTTGAAAACGCACACATTGTTAGATTTTGCTCTTCTAAGCGTTGCAAAAGTAGTATTCATGGACATTCTTACAAAGTTGAAGTTTTACTTGAAAGCAAATATTTAGATAATGCGGGAATGGTTTATGACTTTGGGCTTTTAAAAACCCATATGCGTCAAATTATTGACAGCTTTGATCATGCTATTACACTTTTTAATCAAGATGATGAATCTTATTTAAATGAAATGAAAAAATACTCGCAGCGCTGGATAAGCTTGCCTGTTAATGTCAGTGCTGAAAATTTTTGCCGTGTATTTTTTATTTTAATCGATGCTTTATTAAAACAAACCAAGATGATAAATGGCGAACAAGGTGTAAATTTGCAAAGCATTATAGTACATGAAACAAGAACAGGCTATGCACAAGGGTTTAAAGAAGATGCTTATAGTCCTACTATGCCAAAAATCACACTTGAAGATATAGAATTTTCACCTGCTATAAAAGCAGAATGGAATGATATAGAATTTTATGATAAGTTGAAAAATTTACACATTTTTACAAATCCTAAGGAGGTTTAATGGGTAAAAACTTAAGTATTTTAATAAGCTTATTTGCAGTTTTATTTTTAAACGCTTGTAGTGATGATAAAGAATTTAATCACAAAAACCAAAATACTACCGAAGAAATAGTACAAATTGAACAAAATGATGAAAAAACCGAATTTAGCGATACGAATTTGCCCTTACCGGTTGATGATGAGGCCAGTATCAGCGAAGACTATGATGTAAATCCAAGTGTTATTAATTCTTTATATAAACAAAAATGCGCTACTTGTCATGGAGAAAAAGGAGAAGTTAAAACCAAAAAAGGTATTGCAATTAAAAATTTAAGCAGTGAAAAATTTATTCAAAGACTTCAAAATTTAAAAGATGAAGCTCATAATTTCTTAACCCAAGAACAAAGAGAAAATTTAGCAAAATATATCAGCAAGGAGAAATAAATGGATAAAAGTTATGAATTTTTTTTAGCTCTACATCTTTATAGTCTTTATGCTAGTGGATTTTTAATGTTTTTTTATCTTGTCTTGACTCAAGGAAATTTTAAAACCGAATTTATATTTATCCGCAGAATCCGTTTGTTTTTACCTATATACTATGTTTTTTTAGCCTTGATGCTTTTTACAGGTTCTTTGCTTTTAGCGATTAAACAATTTCAAACACATTTAAATCTTTGGCTCATGATTTTTTCTTGGATTTTTATTTTTGCTTTAGCTATTTTTCATTTTATACAATTTAAAAAAGCTCGTAGATTAAGACGCTATATAACTTTTAGACGCATTAGTTTTATGATTTTATTTTGTGAACTTGTCCTTTTAATCTTACCTTTTTTAACAGGTAAATATTTATAAATGCAATTTTTATACCACAAGCAAGCAGGGGAAGAAATTTTAAAACTTAAGGGCGAAGAATTTGCTCACTTGAAAGCAAGAAGAATTAAAGAAAATGAAATTTTATCTTTAAGAAATTTAGAGGATGATTTTATTTATGAATATAAAATTTCAAATTTAGATCGTAATTCTTGTTTGCTTTATTTTTTACATAAGCATTTTAAGTCTCATCCACAAAGCGAACTTGATTTAGCCTTGGCGGTTATTGATACTAAAATTTTGGAAAAAACACTTCCTTTTTTAAATGAACTTGGAGTTAAAAAATTACACCTTGTTTTTACTGAATTTTCTCAAAGAAATTTTAAACTTGATTTTGAGAGATTAGAAAAAATCATCATTTCATCTTGTGAGCAGTGCGGAAGAAGTCACAAAATGCAAATTCAAAGCTATAAAAATATACAAGAATTTAGCAAGGTTTTTCCTGATGCTGTTTTGGTTGATTTTGAAGGTGAGGTAAAGGAATTTGATAAAACTCGACTTTATTTTATAGGTCCAGAGGGTGGATTTAGCCCCAAAGAAAAACAAATGTTTAAAGAAAAAATTTGCCTTAAAGCTCCTAATATTTTGAGAAGTCAAAGTGCTGCCATTGCAGTGGCTGCAAAAATATTGCTTTAATTTTACTTAAATTAATGTTTTTTTTATATTAAATTTAATATAATCACCGCTTATTGTTTTAATTTTAAGGAAAAAGCTATGAAAAAAGAAATTCATCCAGAATATGTAGAATGCAAAGTTAGCTGCGCTTGTGGCAATACTTTTGTTACTAAATCAAACAAAAGTGAGTTAAGAGTTGATATTTGTTCAAGCTGCCATCCTTTCTTCACAGGTAGCGAAAAAATCGTAGATGCAGCAGGTCGTGTAGAGAAATTTAAGAAAAAATACGCAATGCAATAATTATGCTTTATTTTATTCCTACACCCATAGGAAATTTAAGCGATATTTCTTTTCGTGCTTTAGAGCTTTTAAAGACTTGCGATATTTTTTTTTGTGAAGATACAAGGGTAAGCAAGTCTTTACTTTCTTTACTTTCTTCTAAATTTGAAATCGATTTTGGAGATAAAAAATTTATATCTTTTCACACCCACAATGAAAAAAAAGTTTTAGAAAATTTAGACTTGGAATTTTTTAATCAAGACATTGCTTTTTTGAGTGATGCGGGTATGCCAGGGATTAGTGATCCTGGGCAATTTTTAATTGATTTTGCTTTAGAAAATGATATCCAATTTGAAGTTTTACCCGGTGCTAATGCAGCTTTGGTGGCACTTGTAAGCTCGGCTTTGTGCGAAAAAGAATTTATTTTTATGGGTTTTTTAGCCAATAAAGGCAAAGAACGCCAAAAAGATATCCAAAAAATACTCAATCATCCTTATCCTAGTGTTATTTACGAATCTCCTAAACGCATTTTGTCTTTAATAGAACAAATAGCTATTTTAGATAGTCAAAGAGAAGTTTTTGCGATTAAAGAAATTTCTAAAAAATTTGAAGCCAAATTTAAAGGCAAGGCTATAGATCTTTTTAATGAATTAAAACAGGTAAATTTAAAGGGTGAGTGGGTTGTTGTGTTGGCTAAAAATGATAAAGATAACATTAGTCATTCCTTGTGTGAAAATGATATTTTAGAGCTTGAAATACCTTTAAAAACAAAAAGTAAGCTTTTGGCAAAGATGAATGGAAAAAATCCAAAAGAAATTTATCAAAAACTGCTTTTAAGTCAAAGTTAGGTAAAATTTAGAATGATAGTTTATGGAAAACAGATATTTTTTTATATTTTAGAACGACATAAAGAGCTTATAAATGAGCTTTATTTAGCTAAAGAGTGCGACAAAGAAACTTTTAAAAAAATTGCTAGTTCAGGCTTTAAGATCAAAAAACTTGATTTTAAAACAGCCCAAGCTTATGCTAAAGGTGGAAATCATCAAGGTTTTTTACTAGATATTAAAGAGTATGAATTTAAAGATTTGCACACTCTTAAAAAGGGTGAATTTATAGCTATTCTTTATGGTATCAGTGATGTTGGAAATATAGGAGCTATCGTAAGAACAGCTTATGCTTTAGGAGTGGATGGACTTATTTTTATCGGCGAAAGACTCGCGATGGAAGGCGTTATCCGCACGAGCAGTGGAGCGGCGCTAGATCTTGAAATTGCTTTAAATAATGATATTTTTACCGTTTTAAATGAGCTTAAACAAGTAGGATTTAAGCTTTTTGCTAGTGCAAGTGGAGGTAAACAAATTCATCATTATAAAGTCGATAAGGGTAAAAAAGCTTTGATTTTAGGAAGTGAAGGTTTGGGATTAAGTGCTAAAATAATAAAAAAATGCGATGAATGTGTAGGCATAGAAATGAAAAATAATTTCGACAGCCTTAATGTCAGTGTAGCTTTTGCAATACTTTGTGATAGGATGATAAATGCTTAATTGGAAAAAAATTGAAGATTTAAATTTAAAAGAAGTTGCTGCTAGAACAAAAATCGAATTGGAATTTTTAGAAGCTTTAGTTAAAAAGGATTTTGCCACCTTAAATCGTTTTAATGTCCGTGGTTTCGTAAAAATTTTAAGTCGTGAATACGAACTTGATTTTACGGATTTTAATGAAGAATTTGAAACCTATCTCAATGAAAATAATCTTAACGATACAACCACCAAGCCTAAGATGATAACCCCTAAATTAGATGCTTATAGCCAAAAGTCAACTAGTTTTGTATCTTTTATAATTATAGTTATAATTATAGCACTTATAGGTTTTGGGATTTATTATTTTGATTATATTAAATCTTTTTTTCAAAAGGATCAAAACAACTCAAGTGCGGCCGTTGTAGATATTATCGGAACAGCACAATCTAATCTAAAAGCTTTAGAAAATAATGTAGTTGTGATTGACAATCAAGCTGAAGAAAATGAAACAGAAGCCAATTTAACTCAAATACAAAATACAGAACTTAACAATACAAAAGAAGAAATAAAACAAATTTCTACCACACCAAATAATACAAATGCCAATGAAGAAAATTTAAGCACAAATGATTCTTTAGCAACAACAAATCAAGAAGTTGCAGAAGTCTCAAAAGCTCTCAATAAAGAAGCTCATTTTAAAGCTTCGGGTAAAATTTGGATAGGTTTGATTGATTTATCAAATTATAGAAAAACTGGTCTTGTAAAAGAAAATGATTTTAATCTTTCTTTAGAAGTAAATCGTTTGGTTTTAACAGGAGCTGCGGCTTTAAGTGTTTTTGATGAAAATGGAAAAGAACAAAAATTTCCTGCAGGAAATTCAAAGCGCTTTTTGATTAAAGATGGAAAAATTACAAGTATTTCGGCGGCTGAATTTATGAAGTTAAATAAAGGTAAAGAATGGTAAAAAAAATCTTTATTTTTTTATTTTTAGCTAATTCTGTTTTTGCTGTTTCTAGTTTAGAGCTAGTGAAAAATTTAGTTGCTAATCCTTCTAAAGATTCTCAATTGCGTCTTTTGTTTCCTAGCTCCAGCTATATGGATAATAAAGGCAATCCAGACATAGCTAAAATTTCAAGAATTTTAAAAACCAATTCTTTAATCAACCTAACTCTACCAGAGCCTCGAACTTTAAAGCTTAATTTTAAAGCTAAAGCAGATTCTGTTGTATTTTTTAAGATTTTAACTGACGCACTTACAAATCTTGGATATATATATTTTATTCCTACGGATATGATTTTACGCGATGGCAATATAGACTATACCATACAAGTAGAATCTCAATACATTTTAGATCCAGGTGCCTTATACGCTCTTTTAAAAGATAATTCAGTTTATATAGACAATATCAAGCGCATAGGTACTTATGACTATGAGTATGATTTAAATTTTGAAAATGCTCAGCTTAATACTAATATTGATTTAAAACTTAATTCCACGCAAGCTTTAGAAAGACCGCTTAAAGATTATGTATTTACTCTTCAAGGGGCTTCAAATTTGATGATTGATGCTCATGATGCTGATTTTTGGTTTCCTAAAGTGTTATTTTTAGATAAAAATTTAAATCTTATTAAAGCAGTCAAGAGTCAAGCTCAAAATAATCATTTTTCAGAGCTTATTCCAAGCGGTGCAGTTTATGCAATTGTAAGTGATATGTATAGTTTAGACAATATCCGAAGAGGTTTAAAAATCACCCTAAAAAAATAAAAAGGAAGAGAAATGTTTGATGAAATTCGTTTCAATACCATAGAAAGGCTTCCAAATTATGTTTTTGCAGAAGTAAATGCGATCAAAATGGCAGCAAGGCGTGCTGGAAAGGATATCATCGATTTTTCTATGGGAAATCCCGATGGTAAAACCCCTCAACATATCATTGATAAACTTTGTGAAAGCGCCAATAAAGACAAAACTTCGGGGTATTCTACCTCTATGGGGATTTATAAACTTCGCCTAGCTATTTGCAATTGGTATAAAAGAAAATACGGAGTAAATTTAGATCCTGAAAGTGAAGTAGTAGCGACTATGGGCTCTAAAGAGGGTTTTGTCAATTTAGCAAGAGCGATTATCAATCCAGGAGATGTGGCTATAGTGCCAGCTCCAGCTTATCCTATCCATACTCAAGCTTTTATCATAGCAGGAGGAAATGTAGCTAAAATGCCTCTTAAATATAATGAAAAATTTGAGCTTGATGAAAACAAATTCTTTGAAGATTTGGATAAAACCCTGCATGAAAGCATTCCGCGTCCAAAATATGTAGTGGTTAATTTTCCACACAATCCAACAACGGTAACTTGTGAAAAAAGTTTTTATGAAAGATTGGTTGCAACTGCAAAAAAAGAGCGATTTTATATTATTTCTGATATCGCTTATGCGGATTTAACTTATGATGATTATAAAACCCCTTCTATGTTAGAAGTAGAGGGCGCAAAAGATGTTGCTGTAGAAACCTACACTCTTTCAAAATCTTACAATATGGCAGGTTGGCGTGTGGGATTTACAGTTGGAAATAAACGCTTAGTAGCTGCTCTTAAAAAGATAAAATCATGGTTTGATTATGGTATGTATACTCCTATACAAGTAGCTGCTACTATAGCTTTAGATGGGGATCAAAGTTGTGTAGATGAAATTCGTGCTACTTATGATAAAAGAATGCATATCTTGCTAGAAGCATTTGAAAATGCGGGTTGGAAACTTCACAAACCAAGAGCTAGTATGTTTGTTTGGGCAAAACTGCCTGAAAGTAAAATGTATTTAAAAAGCTTGGAATTTTCTAAACAACTTTTGCAGCACGCAGAAGTAGCTGTGAGTCCAGGTATTGGTTTTGGTGAAGCTGGAGATGAGTATGTAAGAATTGCTTTAATAGAAAATGAAAACCGCATTCGTCAAGCTGCACGCAATATTAAAAAATACTTGAAAGAAGAATAAAATGAAGGTTGCTATTTTAGGATATGGGGTTGTAGGGAGTGCTGTTGCTCGTGTTTTAATTCAAAATAAAGAAATCATTCGTGCAAGATGCGGACAAGATATCATTCCTGTTGTTGCTCTTGCTAAAAGCCAAAAAGAAAATGCCCTGATTCCTATCGTTACAAATGTAGATGAAATTTTGCAACGAGATGATATAGATGTTTTTGTGGAATTAATGGGTGGGGTTGAAACACCTTTTAAAATTATCAGTGAAATTCTTAAAAAAAATAAGCCTGTAGTCACTGCAAACAAAGCTATGCTTGCTTATCATCGCTATGAGTTTGAAGAGTTAGCTAAAAATACAACTTTTGGCTATGAAGCAAGTGTTGCGGGCGGAATTCCTATTATCAAAGCTTTAAAAGAAGGACTAAGCGCAAATAATATCTTGAGTATTGAAGGTATACTCAATGGCACGAGCAATTATATTTTAAGCGCTATGAATAGCAAGGGTTTAAATTTTGATGATGTGCTAAAAAAAGCGCAAGAACTTGGTTATGCAGAAGCAGATCCGACCTTTGATATAGAAGGGCAAGATGCTGCGCACAAGCTTTTGATTTTAGCAAGCATTGCTTATGGTTTACGCGCTAAACCTGAAGATATTTTAATCGAAGGTATCAGTAAAATTTCTGCTGAAGATATGTATTTTGCAAAAGAATTTGACTTTACTATCAAGCTTTTAGGCATAGCTAAAGCCCAAAATTCCATAGTAGAATTAAGAGTGCATCCTACTATGATCAGTAAAGATAAAATGATAGCAAAAGTCGATGGGGTGATGAATGCTATTAGCATAGTCAGTGATATACTTGGCGAAAGTCTTTATTATGGAGCAGGTGCAGGAGGAAATGCTACAGCAAGTGCTGTTATCGCTGATCTTATGGATATAGCAAGAAATGAACCCAAGGGTCCTATGATGGGCTTTGAAAATAATTTAAATTTTAAACTTTTAAATAGAGATGAAATTTATACAAAATATTATTTAAGATTAAAAGTAGAAGATAAAACAGGAGTTTTATCTAAAATTACTCAATTTATGAGCGAAAATAATATTTCGATAGACAGCTTTTTGCAAAAACCAAAACAGGGTGAAACTTACAGCACTTTATTTTTTACCACTCATCATACCTTTGAAAAAAGTATTCAAAATTTACTTTCTATCTTGGAAAAACAAGATTTTATCAAGGCTAAGCCTTTTATGATGCGCATAGAAGAATAATGGGATTTGCATCATATCTTAGTGGAATTTTAGGCGAAGATAAGGCTTGTGAATTTTTAAAAAAACAAAAATTTGAAATTTTAAAGCGTAATTTTCGTTCAAAATTTGGCGAGATTGATATCATTGCGAAAAAAGATGGAATTTTACATTTTATCGAGGTTAAATTTACTCAAAATAATTATGAAGTTTCTGAACGCTTAAATGTTAAAAAATATGAAAAAATTTTAAAAACTATAGAATTTTATGAATTAAAACATGGGATTTTAGATGATTTTCAAATGGATCTTATCTGTATTAGTGATGATATGATACAATTTTTTGAAAATATCAGTTTTTAAGCTAATATTTAAAAAAATAAAATACAATTACAAAAATTAGTGAAAGGAAAAATTATGGGAAAATATATCGAATTAACAAGTGATAATTTTGCACAAGCAAAAGAAGGTGTTGCTTTAGTTGATTTTTGGGCTCCATGGTGTGGACCTTGCAGAATGCTTGCTCCAGTAATTGATGAACTTGCGAATGACTTTGACGGTAAAGCAAAAATTTGTAAAGTAAATACAGATGAGCAAGGCGATTTAGCAGCTGAATTTGGCGTTCGCTCTATCCCTACTCTTATCTTCTTTAAAAATGGTGAAGTGGTAGATCAATTAGTTGGTGCTCAATCAAAACAAGCAATCAGCGATAAATTAAATTCTTTACTATAAAAATCTTCAAGGCTAGTTTTACTAGCCTTTTATTCAAAAATTTCAAATTTATACTAAATAATAATTTTTATTAACTACTATTAAGAATAATTTGTATATCATTCTTAATAAAATTCAAATTACAAAGGAAAAAGAATGTTAGATGTAGCAATTATAGGTGGAGGACCTGCAGGACTTAGTGCTGGACTTTACACAACTAGGGGTGGTCTTAAAAATGTAGTAATGTTTGAAAAAGGGATGCCAGGAGGGCAAATTACTTCTAGTTCGGAAATTGAAAATTATCCAGGTGTTGCACAAGTTATGGATGGAATTTCTTTTATGGCACCTTGGAGTGAGCAATGTATGCGTTTTGGCTTAAAGCATGAAATGGTAGGTGTAGAACAAATTTCAAAAAATGAAGATGGAAGTTTTACCATTAGACTAGAGGGCGGTAAAACAGAACTTGCAAAAGCAGTGATAGTTTGCACTGGTTCTGCTCCAAAAAGAGCAGGTTTTAAAGGTGAGGATGAATTTTTTGGCAAGGGTGTAAGCACTTGTGCAACTTGTGATGGTTTTTTCTATAAAAATAAAGAAGTAGCGGTTTTAGGTGGTGGTGATACTGCTTTAGAAGAAGCATTATATCTAGCCAATATTTGCTCTAAAGTTTATCTAATCCACCGTAGGGACGAATTTAGAGCTGCGCCTTCTACAGTAGAAAAAGTGAAGAAAAATGAAAAAATCGAACTTATCACTAGTGCAAGCATAGATGAAGTATATGGTGATAAAATGGGTGTTACAGGCGTGAAAGTAAAATTAAAAGATGGTAGCATTAGAGATTTAAATGTGCCAGGAATTTTCACCTTTGTGGGACTTAATGTAAGAAATGAAATTTTAAAACAAGACGATGGTAAGTTTTTGTGCAATATGGAAGAAGGCGGGCAAGTAAGTGTCAATCTTAAAATGCAAACTAATGTTCCTGGGCTTTTTGCAGCAGGAGATCTTAGAAAAGATGCTCCAAAACAAGTTATTTGTGCCGCAGGCGATGGAGCCGTAGCAGCGCTTAGTGCTATGGCTTATATAGAAAGCTTGCATTAATCTAGGAATTTGTCCTAGATTTTTTAAGACTTAAAACAATCTAAATAAAGAAGAACTTATAATTTTGATCTTATTTAATCTTTGGGATAAAAGAGATATTATTATAAGTTCTTTAGATCTTTAATTAAGCTCCTATAACTCCACCATCAAGTTTTCTTATCATTACTATACTTGATCTTGGTGTTTTTCCATAAGGAAAAGTACTACCCTTAAGTCCTTCTCCTGGATGTTGTATACCTACAAACATAGTAGTATAATCCTCATCAAAAGCAATTCCTGTTATCTCACAAGCTATAGGCCCTGTTAAAAAGCGTTTGATTTCACCTGTTTTTGGATTGGCCGCTAGCATACAATTATTTCCCATTCCCGCATATTCGCCTTTATTAGAATAAGAACCATCTGTTTGTATCCAAAGTCTTCCATCTCTATCAAATTTAAGTCCATCAGGAGAATTAAATTTATTTTCACTAGTGATATTATTTGACCCTTTGTTTAAACCTTTTTGATTATCAGGATTGCCCACAAGAGTAAAAATTTCCCAAGTAAATTCATCATCCTTGTGTGAATTTTTTGGTATCCATTTTAAAATTTGCCCATAAAGATTTTTTGTTCTAGGATTAGCTGCATTAGCTTGTGTACTGTTTTTGTTATTGGTTAAAGTAGCAAAAACTTCCCTAGAGCCACTTTCTTTATGGCTTGCTATCCACTCGCATCTATCCATAGGAGTTGCACCCACTACACTTGCAGCAAGGCGGGTATTGATAAGTATATCAGCTTGTGATTTAAATCCTTTACTTTCATCTAAGCCGTTTTTACCATACTCTAAAGCTATCCATTTTCCACTGCCTCTAAAATCCCCTACATTGCCATTAAATTGGCCTACATACAAAGTTCCTTCATCTAAAATTTTACTTGTATCTCCACCTTTTACATATTTGTGCTTGCTAACAAATTTATAAATAAACTCATCGATTTCATCATCGCCCATATAAACGATAACCAAACCATCTTTTTCTACTATAAATTCTGCGTTTTCATGTTTAAAGCGACCTAAGGCTGTTCTTTTAATTGGAGTGCTTTTTGCATCAAAAGGATTGATTTCTACTATCCAACCAAAACGATTTGCTTCATCTAAATTTTTAGCTAGATCAAATCTTTCGTCAAATTTTTCCCAGCCGTATTCGCTTTTTGTTTTAAAGCCATATCGCTTAAAATTTTCATCAAATTTTAAATTTTCATCAGAACTTCCAAAATAATCATCAAAATTTTCTTCACAGCTAATATAAGTTCCCCAAGGAGTTTGGCCATTTGCACAGTTTGCAAAAGTTCCATAAGCAAATTTTTTATCTTTTAAAACTTCTTTTTTAGCTGCTCCGCTTACTTCCATTTTAGTATTTGCATCAATTCTACGATTGTATTTAGAATCCAAAACTACAGCCCATTCATTACCCTTTTTTTGAATTTCTAATACACTTACACCCACACTTGCTTGCTCATATAAAACATCTTCTTTGCTTAAATTTTTACCATGATGATTAAACATGATTTCAGGATTTATATATTCATTATTTATGGCTAAAATTCCTCTGTTTTTTGAAAGTGGAAAAAAACTCATACCATCATTGTCATCTCCAAAAACCAAATGAGCATTTTTAACTGCATTCATATCGATATTTTTACTTTCATCATAGGCTTTTGCTTTGCTAAAAAGTGGATCTCCCCACGATATCAAAACTTTAACCTCGTAGCCCTCAGGCACTATGACTTCATCTTTTGTGCTTGCACTTACAGCTTTAAAACCTAACAACTCTTTATCCTTAAGTACCGCAGCACTTAAATTTGAACCTCCAAAAAAAGCCACCATAGAACCTAAAGCTGAACCTTTTAAAAATACTCTTCTTTGCATTTGTTTTCTGCTCCGTATTGAAATTAAAACAATGAAAGTATAGAAATGTTTGGAAACTTTTTAGAAACTTTCAAATAAGTAAGATAAGAAATATATAAGAAGAATTTGTAAATAAATTTCATCAACACCCAACCTATCTAGGTATTGGTGAATAATGAATTAAAGATATCAATGAGTAATAAATAAAAGTATCAACAAATCAAAATCTTTAGATTGATACTTGCATATCAATCTAAATTTTACACATCAATTTCTAATCAAAACCTTTTCTTTTTCACATCTTCAAGTATGTTATTAGCTATATCACTTACTGTACTAGAAATAATAGCAGACTCATTAGCAATCTCTACATTATCCTTAGTGGTTTGATCAATTTGAGCTACACTCTCATTGATTTGAGTAATACCTGCAGTTTGCTCTTTAATAGATTCTGCCATATCATTGATAGATTGAACCAATAAATTAGTATTAGCTTCTATTTCAGATAAAGACTTTTGAGTTCTCTCAGCTAACTTTCTAACTTCATCAGCAACAACGGCAAAGCCTCTACCATGTTCTCCTGCTCTTGCAGCTTCAATAGCAGCATTTAATGCTAGAAGATTGATTTGATCTGCAATATCTCCAATAATACCTGTAACATTTTTAATCTCTTCAGATTGAGTGATAACATCACTAGTTTTAACTGAAACATTTTGCATAGAAGAAGTAATCTCTTCTAAAGCAGCTGCGGTTTCTTCTAAAGAAGCTGCTTGAGAATTAGAAGATGAAGTAAGGTTTTGAACTGCACTTTGAAGTTTAGAACTTTCACTAGCTAAGTGATTAGCAAAGTCAGAACTTTGTTTTAACATCTTAACAATTTCATCCCCTAAAGCATTAGTAGTAACTTCAACACTACCATTAGCATTATCAAGTTTATTTCTAAAGTCTAAAGACTTATATTCTTCAAAGATCTTATGAATAGCATTCATATCTGATCCTACTCTAGTTTGTAAAACATCTAAAAGTCTATTTAGAACATTTTTAAGTTCTATTAATTGTGGATTTCTAGGATTAGCTGTAATTCTTGCAGTAAGATTACCACTTTCTACTACTCCTACAGTTTCAACACTTTCTTTTACTGCTTTAGCATCTTGTTCTAAACCTTGTTTAGTAGCAAGGATGTTTTCGTTGATAGCTTTAGAGATTTGACCAAATTCATCATTGGTTTTTACATCAATAGTAGAAACATTTTTAGTTTTATGGTTGATGAAATCGAAGAAGGAGTTAAGTCCTACTTGGATAGAAGCAAGTGGGGATAGATAGCGTGATACAATAAAATAAAGTAAAAGAACGCTAATAATACTTGTAATAATTACTATAGCAATTTGTATATAAGCAATTTTAAACACAGGCTCTTCTATATAATCAATAGGTTCTCCTACACAAGCTGTATATTCTCCTAACACCTTAGCACATACACCAAATCTTTGAGTTCCATCAAGTGGTCTTACATAACGGAAAGGCTCATAGTCTTTTTTATCTTTAGCGATATTCGCAACAGGGCTAACATCATAACCTGGTTTTAAAAGCTCTTTATCAGTAGAAACGAAAATTGAATTTTCGCTATCAAACACAAAAGTTCTTCCTGGTAAGTTTTCAAATTCTCTTTGCAGATCCTTTACCAAAATATCAATTGCTAAAACTCCGATAAATTTTCCTTCTTTATAAAGCGGTGTAGCATAAGTAAAACAAGGTAGGTTAGTAGTTAAATCAAGATAAGAAGGAGTTACATACAAGCCATTTGCTTTTACAGCTCCTTTAAAATAATCCCTTGTTCTAGCATCATAATTGTCTGCTTTACCATAAATTCCGAAATTTAAACCTTTTTCATCAGAATCAGGATCTGTAACAACAAGTTCACCATCAGGCTGAGCAATATAAACTGCTAAAAACCCTCCAGCATCTCTAAACACCTTTAAATCCTTACCTACATAACGCATTAAAGCTTCTTGATTGCTGATTTGTTCATAAGGAAGTTTTAAAATATTTTTAGCCAAGCTTTCAAGAGCTGCGGTATTTCTTGCTTTAAAAGCCTCCATAGAATTTTTAGCAGTTCTTACATAATTACTTTCAGACTTAACCACTTGATTAAAAACCTCATCCTTAACAAAGATAAATGTTATAATCCCTAAAAAAATTAGACACACAATTGCTATCAAATTTACAATAAGTGAGACTTTAATTTTGACACTTTTCACAGATTTTACACCTTTCTTTAAAAAATTTTAAAAGAGAATTTTTGATGTTGTAATTATAAAACTTAAATTAAAAAATATACCCTATAAAACAATAATTTCATATAGATGTGCTATAAAAATTTAGAAATTCTAATTTATAAACTTAATATTGTTATAATTTTTTAAAATTTCATTCTCTTTAGGATATAAAATAATGAAAAAAATATTCCTTCTTTTTATATTTTTAGGACTTTTTAATTCCTTTCTTTGCGCTAAAACCTTACAACCAAGTGAAAATCTAAATTTACCTTTAATCAGCGTAAGCATAGCCCCACAAGCTTTTTTTGTTAAAAAAATAGCAGGTGATACTCTAAATATAAACATCTTATCCACAAATACACACAAGCCAAAATCCAAATCAAACCCTATGAAAAAGCTTGAAAAAAGTGAGCTTTACTTTACCATAGGCTTAGAATTTGAAAAGAAATTAACAGATAAACTAGAACAAAAATTTCCAAAAGTTAAAATCATAGACATGCAAGAAAATATTTCCCTAGCTAAAGCTAGTTCTAGTGACTCTGAAGAAATTTTAGATCCTTTCACATGGCTTGATCCCATTTTGGTTCAAAATATAGCCTTAAATACCTATAATGCTCTAGTAGAAAAATACCCTCAAAACAAAAGCTTATACAAGCATAATTTAGATAAATTTTTAACAGAGTTAGATGTCTTAAATTTACAGATCTCTTCAAAATTACAAAAAGCGAAAAATAAAGAATTTATAACATATCATCCCGCTTGGTCATACTTTGCCAAGCGTTATAATCTTGTGCAAAATCATGTAGAATTTTTAGGAAAAAAACTAAAAAATGAAGATTTGAAAAATTTAGGTAAGTTGATTAAAGAAAAAAATATTAAAGTTATTTTTGTACAAACTCGTTTTCCTGAAAAGACAGCAAAAACTTTAGAAAAAGAATATAATGTAAAAATTTATAAGATAGATTACTTATCTTATGATTGGGAAAATGAGCTTTTAAAAACAGCCAATGCTTTTCATGAAAATTTATAATTAGGTTTTTTAATGCTTTTTTTTGAAATATCAAATCTTAATTACGCTTACAATAACGAAACAATCTTAAAAAATATCAACTTAAGCTATGATAGTAAAGATTTTCTTTCTATCATCGGCCCTAATGGTGCGGGAAAATCTACGCTTGTAAAACTCATCCTAGGGCTTTTAAAGACTAAAAAAACTATCAGTTTTCATGGGATTAAAAAAAATGAAATCGGCTATGTCCCTCAACACACTCTAGCTAATCCTAACTTTTGCCCAAGGGTTATAGAAATCGTTTTAATGGGACTTGTCAATAAAAAAATTTTTGGTTTTTATAGTAAAAAAGATAAAAATAAAGCCTTAGAAGCTCTAGCAAGCGTGGGTATGCAGGATTTTTGGGATAGAAAAATCAATGAATTAAGTGGGGGTCAAAAGCAGCGTGTTTTTATCGCTAGAGCTTTAGTCGATGAATGTAAAATGCTGATCTTAGATGAGCCTACAGCAAGCGTTGATAGCAAATCTGCGATTCAAATTTTTGAACTTTTGAGCTCTTTGCATGAAAAGGGTATAGGAATTTTACTCATTTGCCACGATATCAATCTCGTGCTTGCTTATAGTGATAAAATCGCGTATTTAAACAAAGAACTCTTTTTGCATACCAATACCAAAGAAAAAGACAAAAGCGTATTTTTAAAACACCTTTATGAAAATCATTCGCATTTTTGCGATGTAGAAATGAGTTTAAATTCTTGCTTTTGCGATGAAGAAAATTGTGAGAAGAAAAAAATTTGTGAACAAGAATTTGCAAGAAGAAATTTAAAAAAAGAAAATTTTAAAAAAGAAAATTTTTGTTTGAAATTTTCAAAGGAAAGCCATGTTTGAAATTTTAAATTTCACCTTTTTTCAAAATGCTTTATTGGCTGCGGTTTTAGTCAGCATTGCTTGTGGAGTCGTAGGTACGCTTGTGATGATAAATCGACTCTTTTCCATAGCAGGAGGCATCACGCATGGGGCTTTTGGGGGTATTGGTATAGCGTTTTATTTTTCTTTGCCTATATTGATCAGCACAGGTATTTTCACGCTCTTTTTAGCCTTTTTGGTAGCATTTTTATCGAAGCATTATGAGCACAGAAGCGATAGCATAGTCGCTGTGATTTGGGCTTTTGGGATGGCTTTTGGGATCATACTTATAGATTTAAGTCCAGGTTATAGCACGGATTTGATGGCTTATCTTTTTGGAAATATTTTAGCAGTAGGAATGCAAGATCTATGGCTGATGGCGATAGTAGATGGGGTGGTGATTGTTTTAATGCTTTTATTTTATAGACAATTTGAAGCTTTAAGCTTTGATGTCGAATTTGCAAAAGTGCGAGGGATAAATACAAGCTTTTTTCATTATCTTTTAATCGCACTTATGGCATTTTGCATAGTGATTTCTATACGCCTTGTGGGGATTATTTTGATCATGGCTTTACTTAGCATACCTAGCTTTATAGCTGAAAATTTTACAAAAAAACTAGGTTTAATAATGATTTTAGCAAGTGTATTGAGTATGATTTTTTGCGTTTTAGGGCTTATAATAAGCTATTATTTTAATCTCTCAAGCGGTGCTTGTATCATAGCTGTAGCTTGCTTTGGCTTTTTGATACACTTGCTAGCAAAGTTTTTACTAAAAAGGTAAAGGTGCAAAAATCACTTGCACTTTTATATTTGTTTTCAAAGGGCTATTATCATTTAAAAATACCAAATGCTCATTTGCATTGAATTCTAATTCTTTTATTGTATTTTGCAAACTCATCGTTCTTTCACATAAAGGATAGATCAATTTAATATCATGAATTTTAAATTTACAAGCATAAGCAAACATTTGATACAAATCACTTTGCGCTATGCCATGCTTTTTATCTTCATTGCTATCTGGAATTTTCCACTTGGTATCTAAAATCGTTTCATTTTCTATATACAAATCAGGCTTTAACATAAAGCATTTTTCACCCTTTTTTGAGATCAGGTATTTTCCGCTGCTTTGAGTTTTGATATTTTGAGTCGGATTTGCTTTTTTTAGCATATGAGCTACATAATCTTCAAAAAGTTTTTCCATAGGAAAAAGCAAGGCAAAAGCTTCATTTTTGCCCTTATAAGGTGCAAAAGTTTGATTTTGCAAAAAGATCTTACACCAAGAAAGTAGATTTTCATAATAATCAAAATGTCTTGAAATTTTATAAGTGAAATCTTTTTCATAATTTGTAGAAAATCCCACCTCATCAAACATTTCCAAAGCTTTGATGATTTTAAATTTATGGTGAGTGGTTTTGGATTTTAAAAGATTGAGAGTGGATTTTATAAGGCGATTGGGCGCAATATCGAGCATAAATTCATCACTTTGAGTGAAAAATCTTTCTTTATGAACTAAATTTTGTTTTAAATGTTGGCTAAATTGCAATTTTCCTTTAAGAAAATTTCTATTTTCTTCAATGCTTATATAATCCTTTTTCAAACCCTTTTTATAAACCCCGTCCAATTCATCCAAAAACATTGCGATAAATACCTCTAGCAAAGGCATTTTAGAAATTTGCAAAGATGAAATTTGGGATTTTTTAAAAGGAGAATTTTTTAAGGTTTTTAGCATATTGATTAAAAGGGTTTTGGGATTGAAAGCAAAATCCTCTCCATAAAAATTCTCACTGGTTTTAGCTTGACTTATTTGATTTAAAATATAATTTTTTAGTAGTTTTTCTTTCGAGATAGTAGATAATTTGCACTCTTTATCTTTATAACCGTCCAAATTTGTACATTTTGGTAAAATTTCTAAAACTCCACTTTTGGTTTGGATAATGCCTACATAATTTTTAGCTGTTAGGGTGTTTTTGTTTTTAAAGCCTAGAAAATTTTCATTATTTTTAGCAAAGTCTTCTAGCTCTTGATAGAATTTTTTAGCCTTTTCTTTGAAAATTCCTTGCAAATCTTCTTTAGAAAAAGCTTGGTGTTCGATGATGGAAAAGGTGTTATTGTTTATCATTTTTTGATTGATTTTCCCCATCATTATAAATAGCTTGATAAGTTTTTATATCGTTCCAAATTTTATTATCAAATGAAGCAATATTATAAATAATCTTCTCGCTATCTACATTGTCCAAATTTTTTATTTTTTGTAGATATTTATCATCTTTTTCACATTTTTCAATCATACCATTATCATTTAAAACTGCGCTAATTAAAGCATAGTCATTGTAAAAATACTCTTGCAAAAGCGGGATGATTTTATTTTGAAAAATACTTTTTAATTTTGAGATACTTAAAACATACCAATCTTCTTCATATTTATCTGGTTTACACCAATTATCTTTATTAAATTTAACAGCTTCACTCATAAAAAATGCGTGTCCTATGGTTTTTTCCCTATCCAATAAAAACTCAATTCTTTTATTTATACTTATTAAAATATTTTGAAGTATCTCTGCAAAACCTTCTGTTTTAGCATCATCTCCTAAATAATCTTCATCTTTATTTGGATTTTCTACATCTTTGCAAATAAAAACATTCTTAAGCAAATCAGGATCAGGCATCATCTCTACAAATTCAAATCTTCTTCTTAAGGCTGTATCAAGAGAAGTGATACTTCTATCAGCTGTATTCATAGTGCCTAGGATATATACATTTTTAGGTACTCCAAATTTTTTACCGCTATAAGGCAAAGTAACTTTTAATTCCTCGCTTTCACCTATCCTTTTACTAGGTTCTATTAAGGTGATAAGCTCACCAAAAATCTTACTTACATTACCACGATTGATTTCATCAATGATGATTATGTAAGAATTTAAAGAATTGCTACTAATTTTATTATCTTCGGTTTTTAATACTGCTTGTTTTTCATACTCTTTAAATTTATTTACCAAATTAAAATAATAAGTATGAGTTCTATCAGCATAATCTCTATCAAATACTTTTTTAAACATTTCAACAGCGCTATTAAATTCAATATTAGATTTTAATAATGTTATAAATGTAGACAAACTTAATTTAAAAATACCGTCAAACCTTTCTACATCTTCACTATAAATTTCAATTGTATTATTATTGAAGCTATTGATAAAAAAATTTCCACCTTTTGTTTTGCTAATAGGCTCATTTATTTCTAAAAGTCGATTTAAAAATTTTTCAACTTTTTCCCGTAGCTTTATCTTTTCTCTCAACTCTTCTGTATTTAAATTGCTATTTTCATAATTTTCCAAAGCCCTATTACATATATCTTTAAAAATTCCATCTTTTATTTCATATTGTATTTCTTGTGAATTTGCTTCATTATTCATCATAGGTTTTATACCCTCGACAAATTCTTCATATCCATAGCTTTGATGAAAAGTTGTAAAGACTATTTGTCCATCTTTTACATACTCATCAAACTTAGCTTTTTTCTCATCTCTATCTCTACTTTCTAAATTTTCGCCCAAGATTTCCAAAGCTTTATCTATAGTATGGTAAGTTTTTCCTGTACCTGGAGGCCCATAAAGAATTTGATTTAAAGATAGATTTTTGTTTTCTTTTTTATTTGACATTTCGCTTCCATCATTTCTTATTTCTTTATTATTACTTTTAGATAAATCATTCCTATCTTGAATTTCATTTAATGGCAACTTTGCAAACCATTGCATATTTTCAATAATCAAATCAATATCATTATTTAAATTTTTATAATCATAAGTTTTTTTATTAAATTGCGTATTATAATCATCAACTTTATTTTTTGCCAAGTAATTAATTGTCTTGTCTTCACTTTCTCCAATGCAAACAATAATTTCTCCATTTTCTCTTTTTATACCACAATATACATAAATACCGTAAGAAGCTTTATATTCTTGAGTATCTGTTCTTATAAATATGATCCATGGGATTTTAGATATAGTTCCTTTTCCATAGCTTAATTTAACGCAAAAACCATAATTTTTTAAAAAATCAAAATTAACTATTTCATCTTTAGAGGACAACTTATCACTATTATAAGCATTGTGAAAAAAATCAATTAAATACTCTTTAAACTTTTTTCTATCTTCATTTAAAAATTCAATCATAAACTTTCCTTTCAATCCACAATCGCAAACAATTTACAATTTTTATAATATCTATAAAAATCTTTTCCATTTTTATTCATAGTTTTGAGATAATTAAAAACAGGTGAAGTCCACCTATAACCTTGACTTTTAGTATGAAATTCATCTATCAATCTACCCTCTTGATAAACATACATACTCATACCACCATTTTTCACAACTGCTTCTTTAAATTCATCCTCATCTTTTGGAAAATAATAATACACATTACCATTTTGATCTGCCTTACTTATTTTCCAATCGTATTTATCTTCTAGCATTGTATGCCTTTTGAATTTTTGTGTTTAATTTTAATTATATAAAAGATAGGTAAAAATTTAAAAATCTAAATTTTTACCATTGTATGAAGGTTCTGGCTTTTTTAATATCGCTAAATTTTAAAGTAGTTTTTTCTTGATTTTCTAAATTTTCTAAAGTGATATTTTCATCCTCTACGCTGATGATTTTTGCTTCGATTTTTTCTTTTTCACCTGTTGTGATTTTTACAAGCTCATTGATACTTTTTGCAAAATGCTCTATCTTGCTAAGTTTTCTCTCAAGTCCTGCTGAAGATACTTCTAAAAAATACTCCCCACTTACAGGTGGTTCCACATCGAAAATAGGTGATAAAATTTCACTAAGCCTTGCACAATCATCCAAATTCACACCCCTTCTTTCACCCTTTTCATCCAAGGGCTTCATCACATAAACGCGGTAAATTTTCTTGCCATTTTCGCTAGTTAATTCGCTATCATAAAGCTCTAAATTCACTTCTTTGCAAAGGGCTTCAAGATTCATTTTTATCCTTTTTTATTTTTTCAAAAAGTGCATCCATATGGTTTTGATACTCAAGCCTATCATCAAATTTAAAATGAAAATTCGGACACCTATACCAACCCTGCTCACTCATGCAGTAATTTTGCAAAGCTCTACTTGCCTTTTTTAAAGAAGATAAAATTTTTTCTTGCTCATGAACATTAAAAAACATCTTATCAAGATACACAAAAGCATCATATCTGCCTTTTTTACACTCTACATCCACTACACACAAATTTTTCAAATTTTCATCATCTAAATTTGCTAAAGCTTCAGGGATCAGCTCTTTTAAGATACTTTCAGTGCGTAGTTTTTTAATCTCACTTGGGTTCATAGACTTGCTTGTTCCTCTACTTCTTTATAGCTTTCTATATAATCACCCACTCTCATATCATCGCACCCTTCTATACCTACGCCACATTCATAGCCTTTTGCCACTTCTTTAGCATCATCTTTAAAGCGTTTAAGTGAGCTTACATTTCCCTCATAAACCACAACTCCATCACGGATAAGGCGAATTTTAGCCCCACGGTTAATCACCCCTTCGGTTACCATACAACCTGCAATTTGTCCGATTTTTGGTACATTGATCACTTGTCTAATCTCTGCTTGTCCAAGTTGTTCTTCAGAGATGATAGGGCTCATCATACCACCTAGCAAGGCTTTTACATCATCAAGTAGATTATAAATAACATTATAAGTTTTTATTTCCACGCCTTTATCTTTAGCACGCTCTTTGATCTCTCCGGTTGGGCGTATATTAAAGCCTAGTACGATGGAGTTTTCACTTGCACTTGCAAGCTCTATATCGCTTTGCGTGATCCCCCCTACTCCACTGTGTATGATATTGACTTTAATTTCATCATTTCTAAGCTTTTCTAAGCTTGCTTTTAAGGCTTCTAAAGATCCTTGTACATCAGCTTTTAAAATAACAGGCAAGGCTTTTAGATTACCTTCTTTGATCTTAGCTCCAAGCTCATCAATGCTAACTTTAGTGGATTTGCTAAGTTCTTTTTGGCGGTTGTATTCGTGGCGCTTGTTAGCATACTCTCTTGCTTCTTTATCACTCTTTACTGCGATTAAAATTTCACCCGCATCAGCCACTTCACTAAGCCCTACGATAACACCACATTCACCCGGTTTGATCTCTTTTAAAGCCTTGCCTTGATCATCGCTCATTGCGCGCACTTTTCCATAAGCTTCACCTGCAACGATAGTGCTTCCTACTTTAAGTGTTCCATTTTGTACGATGATAGTAGCTACCGCACCGCGTCCTTTTTGGATAGAACTCTCTATAACACTTGCTTTTGCAAAGCTTTTTGGATTGGCTTTAAGCTCTAAAATATCAGCTTGTAAAAGCACGATTTCAAGCAAATCTTCAATACCCATTCCCGTTTTAGCAGAAACTCCTACAAATTCATAAGATCCGCCCCATTCTACTGGCATGATTTCCATTTCGGCAAGTTGAGTTTTTACCATATCGGGATTTGCTGCTTCTTTATCCATTTTATTAATAGCAATAATAATAGGCACACCCGCTGCTTTAGCGTGATTGATCGCTTCTTTAGTTTGTGGTTTTACCCCATCATCTGCTGCTACAACGATGATTACAATATCAGTGATACTTGCACCCCTTGCACGCATAGCAGTAAAAGCTTCGTGACCTGGAGTATCTATAAAAGTGATTTTACGCCCATTTTTTTCCACCATATAAGCGCCCACATGTTGAGTGATCCCCCCTGCTTCACCACTAGCGACACGAGATTTTCTGATATAATCAAGCAAAGAAGTTTTACCATGATCAACATGCCCCATGATAGTAATCACCGGTGCTCTACTTACCAAATCTTTCTCATCAACTTCTTCTTCATAGTCTTTTACATAATCAAACTCATCTGCTTCGTTGATGATATTGATCTCTATACCAAATTCAGCAGCTAAAATTTCAATCGCATCTTCATCTAAAAAATCATTTTTAGTTGTCATCATACCCAGCATGAAAAGTTTTGAAATCACTTCACTCACGCTTTTGCCTATCTTATCTGCAAATTCATAAACACGAATTTCTTTTGAAATTTCTACGCTCGAAACCGCTTCATTTTCTTTTTTCTCAACTTTTTTAGGTGGTTTTTTACGACTTCTTCTTTGAATTCCACCCTCAAGCCCAAGATTTGCTGAATTTCCTACTGCTTGACGCAAAAAGTTAGGTGGTTTTTTCATAGTATTTTGTGGTTTTTCTTGTTCTTTTACACTAAAATCAGGTAAAACCACCACATCTTCATCTTCTAAAGAAATATCAGCAAAATCATGGCCTTCTAAAAAGTCCATTTTTTCAGCACTTTCTTTCTTAGTCGCTACAAAAGGCTTTTTCTCTTTTTTCTTTTTCTTTAAATTTTCATCCGCATTTGAAAACATGGTTTTTAAGCTAAGACGCTCTTCATTTGAAGGAGTGCTAGCCTTTGGCTCTTCTTTTTTCGCAGCTTCTTCTTCATCTTTTTTCTTTTTGACAATCACAAGCCCTCTTCTTTTAGCTAAAGTCGCACTCGCTAAACTCTCTTGAATGTTTTCTTTAGGCTCTTCAGGAGTTTTTGGCTCAGGCTTTACTTCTTCTACGACTTTAGCTGGAGCTTTTGTTTCTACTTCTTTAGGTGATTTTTCTTCTTTTTTTTCTTCTTTGGGTGCAGCTTTGGCTTTTTTTACAGGATCTTGTTTTAAATTTTTCTTGAAAGCCTCGGGTATAATTTTAGTTTGTATATACTCATAAATTCCTGCTGCAACTTCGGGTTCTACAGCATTAGATGCGGTTTTGATATTCAATCCCAATTCATTTGCTTTCTCGATAATTTCTTTGCTGTCATAGCCTAATTCTTTCGCAATTTCATGAATTCTAATTTTTGCCATTTAAAACTATCTCCTTTAAATTCTGCTGAGTGATTTTTGTATTTAAATTTTTGCAAGATTTAAAAAATGCTTTTTGCAAGACTTTGCCTTCACTCAAAATACAAGTCTCACACAAATAAACACTGCGTCCAAAAGCAAAGTCTTTATAAAGCTCACCTTGAAAATGTTTAAATCGATGCATATTTTTTTGTAAATATCGATTTTTACAGACTATACACATTCGAATGGGCTCATGTTTATCTTTTACAAAATTATATCTTTTTTTTTCTTCTTTTAGCAAATTTTAAAGCCTTTATTATCAAATTCTAAACAAAGAATTTTAAAATTTCTAAATTTTTGCTCCATTTTTTGAGCTAAATGCTTTGCATCATCCTTGTATGCTAAATTAAAAAAGCTTGAGCCTGAACCCGAAAGCGTACTCATTAAAGCCTTATTTTCAAGAGCAAATTTTTGCACCTCAAAAAGCTCGGGTAAATTTTGCATTCTACGCGTTTGGTGTAATAAATCTTTACTAGCAAGAGCGAGCAAATCATACTTTTTTTCTAAAAAACAAGCCGTAAGAAAAGAAGAATGACAAAGATTAAAAACACAATCTTTCAAACTTAAATTCGAAGGCAAGGCGTTGCGACTTTGTTCTGTACTCATCGCCACATTAGGTATAACCACAACAGCATTTAAATTTTCATCCAAATCTTTTTTTATACTGAAAACTTTTTCATTTTCTACCATGGATACTACAAAGCCCCCAAGTGCTGCAGGAGCTATATTGTCAGGATGATTCTCGTATTTTAACGCTTCATTTAAAATTTTCTCTTTTTCTGCTTTAAAACCTGCCATCTCATAAGCACTTGCAATAGCACCGATAATCACTGCTGAAGAGCTGCCAAGTCCGCGAGATAAAGGAATGGCATTATCAAAAATAAATCTAAAATGATCTTTTCTACCACTTAATCTTTGATAAATTTCATTAAAAATACTTACAAAAATATTATTTTTTTTAAGGCTTAAATTCTCGCTTCCTTCACCATTGACACTGATACTAAAAAAATTTGACTTCTCGATAATAGTATGATTAAAAAGTGTTAAACTCAATCCCAAACAATCAAACCCAGGGCCTAAATTTGCACTTGTAGCAGGTACTAAAATTTTCAATTTTTTTCCTAAATTCTTTAAATTGCAGATAAAAAGTAAAAAGGTAGATTATCATCTTTTTTATTAAGCTTGCTTAAATTTGGAGGTAAAAAAAACTCTCCAGCTGTATTTTCCTCCAAGATGATCTCATCTTCTTTTTTTACAAAACACATATTTTTATGAGCGGCAATGGGTTGATTGTTGTTAAGCTCAAAGGCACTGATAGCAAAAAGAGGGATATTTTTCACTATACTCAAAGTCCTAAGACTTACATAAGAAATTTTAATCCCCATATAAGAGCCTGGACCATTGGCATAAATTAATTCATCAAAGCTAAATTCTTTTAGCAAAATCTTTAAAATTTTGGGTACAAACTCGCTTGCCTTTTCTTCACTCTCTATGCTTTTTACAAGTTTATCATCTTGATAAATCCCAATCATCAAAGGCTTAGATAAGGCATTAAGCAATAATGAATTTTTTATGCAAAAACCTTTTCATAAGCTTTTTCATTTGCTTTTTCAAGGGTCACTATCTCATAAGCATCTTTATCTTTTAAAACTTCTTTAGTAAGTAAATGATTTAAATGATGGCTTCCAGCATATGAAATATAATCTCCAAAAACACGGTACCCAAGCAAAGTCAAATCTCCAATCGCGTCTAAAATTTTATGTCTTACAAATTCATCTTTAAAGCGCAAACCTTCAGGATTTAAAATACGATTTTCATCTACCACTATAGTATTTTCTAAACTTCCACCCAATGCTAAATTCATATCTCTAAGGGCTTGAACATCTTTTAAAAAGCCAAAAGTCCTAGCTCTTGCTATATTTTCTATATAGTTTTTCTTACTGAATTCAAAATTATAGCTTTGTTCGCCTATAACAGCATTATCAAACTTGATAGTATAATTAATACGCGGTTCTTTGGTCGGAGTTAAACGCACATATTTATCACCGTCTCTTACCTCTATAGGCTTTTTAATCACCATAATTTTTTTAGGTGCATCAAGCTCTTTAACCCCTGCTTCATCAAGCATCATACAAAAGCTAATGCTTGATCCATCCATTACGGGTGCTTCATTAGCATTTAAAACGATGCGGACATTATCTATCCCATAAGCATTGATTGCACTCATTAAATGCTCTATAGTAGAAATAAATCCTCTTTCATCGCCCAAAACCGTTGCCATTTGAGTATTGATAACATTTTCAGGGCTTGCTTTATAAGTAGCATTTAAATCGCTTCTAAAAAAAACTATCCCACTATTTGCTTCTAAAGGCTCTAAAGTGATTTCTATAGGCTCACCTTTGTGAAGTCCTATACCTACGCCTTTGACAGTTTTTGCTAAAGTTAATTGTTTCATTAATTTTTTCCTAAAATTATTTTTTTACCTTCGTTTAAAACATTGTAAATATTATTTTCTATCCATTTTTTATCTTGCCATTGCTCAGGGCGTGTTTCAACACCTTGAACTAAAACACCAAAGTGCAAATGATCCCCCAAAGCCAATCCACTTACACCTGTTCTACCTATTACACTTTTTTTGCTTAAAATCTCATCAAGTTCAACACTTTTAGAAGAACAATGCCCATAAAGACTATAAACTCCAAAACCATGATAGACGATTAAATTAAGTCCATAAATTCCATTTTCTTCTGCAAATACGACTTTGCCTGAATTATTACTTATAATAGGAGCTTCTGCCACGCTTGCTAAATCTATACCCATATGATAAGAATCGCTTACAAATTGTCCATTGTAAGAATAATACCTATGATCAGCAAAATCTGCTACCTTCATACCATTTCGAAGTGGTAAAAATAAATCGATTTTAAAATCATCGATTTTACTTTCAGGCACTTCTGAAGTGATTTTATGTATCAAAATTTCATTATTGCCTCTTAAGGTTTCATTTACAAATTTAAATTTCTCAAAACGCGTAAAATTGTTATCCTTTGGCGCATATTCTTGTGCTAAATCTTCTATTTTGCCATCTAAAAATCTATCTGTAAGATTGATATTTGAAACGCGGTATTTGCGATTGACAAAATAATACCTTATGCGCTCTTTGGTTATATTTCCTGCCTTATCTGTAGCAATGATATAAGCACGAAATTCTTCATCTCTTGCATCCCAAGCTATAAGAGCTGCGTAATAGCCTTCTTTTAAATAAGGAGTAGCTTGAAAAATTTTTCCTGTATTTGTTTCGATATAAACCTTATCTAAATTTGCATCACTAGCTGAAAACACAACACTAGCAGCACCTCCTTGCTCAATCTGATAAGAATTGCTCAATACATTTACCTTTGGAGCACTATCATCAATCATGATAAGGACTTGTTTGCTCGCTTCATTGCCACCGAAAAAATTCCAAAAACTCTTATCTTTGGCTTTAATTTCCATGATAAAAGATTTTACTTTTTCTTTATAGGCAAGTTTTGGTAGAGCAACTTGTAAGGTAATATCATTTGAATTTTGAATTTTTTCATCCGCTATAGGCATACCTGTTTCATTGCCTTCTTTTTGCAAGAAAATCTGAACACTTTCAATAGAACCTTCATCATCTTTTACATGAACTGAAATAGGTTTTTTAAGATCACTATAAATGATATCTGGCATAAGGATTTTAGGAGGTGTTGTTTCAAAAGCATTCGTTTTTGAAATAAAAAACGCCAAAACACCGATTAAAACCAAAACTAACAAATATAAATAAATTTTTCCCTTTTTTCTCGCCATATTTTTTCCTAAATATATTTTTATTTTAACAAAATTTATTTTTTCTTAAAAAACTTAAAAAAATTTTATTATAATTTCAGTAAATATCCAGCAAATTTCACAAAATTTCTCTTAAAGTATTGGCTTTTTGCATCCAAGACTTTAATTCTTCATTTTTATCCTCTTCAATCATCTTTTTGCAAAATTCTAATTCTTTTTGAAAAAATTCAATAGAACTTAAAACATTATCTTTGTTTTGTTCAAAAATACTCCCCCACATAATAGGAGATGATTTAGCAATCCTACTCATACCCTTAAAAGAACCACCCGCTAAATGAACGATATTTCTTTTATCTTCTTCTTTCATCACAAAATTTGCTAAAGAAAAACTAATCACATGCGGCAAATGCGAAATAATAGCGGCATGATGATCATGAGCTGTGCTATCCATAAAAACAATCCTCATACCCAAATGCGAAAAAATTTCTACTGCTCTTTTTTGGTGCAAATCATCAGCCACTTCACTATCACACAACACACAAACAGCATCCTTATAAAGCTCTTTAAAAGCCGCTTTTGGGCCGCTGTTTTCAGTTCCTGCCATAGGATGGGCAAAAAGAGTTTGTTTGGTAAGCTTTGCAGGCAATTTTTCTATGATTTTTCTTTTTGTACTTCCAAGCTCTATAATGGTTGTATTTGAAGGCAAATTTACTAATTTTTGTAAAATCTCTATGATAGCATTTACAGGCGTTGCGATAAAAATCATATCGCACAAATGCAAATTTTCAAATTCTATAAGCTCATGAACAAGTCCTAAATTTAAAGCATCTTGCTCATTTTCCTTGCTTGAATCTAAACCATACACACAAGAAATTAATTTATTTTCCTTTAAACAAAGTCCTAAAGAACCCCCTATCAATCCAAGCCCTATAATTGCTACTTTCATAATATTATCTCAATCTCTTTGTTAAATTTTTTCTGCTATTATACAAATTTTTAATAAAGCTTTAGGTAAAAATAAATGAAAAAAATCATCAGCATTTGTGCCTTAGTTGCACTAAGCAATGCAGCAGTAATTAAAGAAATTAAATTTAACGGATTAAATCATCTTTCAAATGCAAGTGCTTTAAATCTTACAGGATTAAAAATCGGCGAAACAATAAATCTTGATAAAATCAATACCGCCATACTTAACCTTTATAAACAAAATTATTTCGAAAATATTGCCGTAGAGGAAAATAATGGTATTTTAAATATCATTGTCACAGAAAAACCAAGCATAGCTAAAATAAGCATTACAGGAATTGCATCTAATGATAGAAAACAAGTAGAGAGCATTTTGGGTATAAAAAGAGGAACTTTATTTGATGAAGCAAGCGCTAAAGAAGCAAGCGAACGCATCAAAGCTTATTATGAGGCTAAAAGCTATTTTGATACCATAGTAGAATACAGAAAAAAGACTCTAGAAAATACCGAAGGACTAGAGCTTGAATTTATAGTCAATCGCGGAGAAAATATCGTTATTAACAATGTTAATTTAAGTGGAGCAAAGGAATTTTCATATTCAGATATCGAGCCTAGTATAGTCAATAAAGAAAAAGAATTTATGGGCTGGATGTGGGGAAGAAATGATGGAAAGCTCAAAATTTTTGAATTAAGCAATGATAGCGCAAGAATCAGCGATGAGTACATGAAAAAAGGATATCTTGATGTACAAGTATCCTCGCCTTATCTTAAAACCTATACCGATACTTATCAGGCCAATCTGACTTATTTTATCAAAGAAGGCAAGCCTTATAAAATTGAGAGTATAAGTATAGAAAATCCTTTATTTAGCGAGGAAGAAAATATACAAAATGTAAAAAACCTACGCTCAACCCAAGGCAAACTTATCAATATAGAAGACATTCGCAAAGATGTAAAAACCATAGAAACACAAAGTGCTGATTTAGGCTATGCTTTTGCAGAGGTTTATCCTGATATTCAAAAAAATGATCAAACCCAAGAAGCTAGCGTTGTATTTAAGGTCATTCCTCACGATAAAGTCTATATAAGAAATGTTATCATTTCTGGAAATTCTCGCACGGTCGATAGAGTAGTACGTCGCGAACTTTATATCACCGAAGGAAATTTATACAATCGCACCGATTTAAGTGAATCTACAAATGCTTTAAGAAGAACTTCTTATTTTGATGATGTAGAAATTAAAGAAGAAAAAGTAGATGATACACATATAGATTTAATCGTCAATGTTAAAGAAGCTTCTACGGGTGCTATTTCAGGAGGCATTGGCTATGGTTCAAGCGATGGTTTGTTACTCAATGCTTCATTATCAGATACCAATATTTTTGGTTCAGGTATTAAAAGTTCTGTGAGTGTAGATAAAAGTGATGATACCCTATCAGGGAGAATCAGTCTTATAAATCCACGCATTCTTGATAGTCAATACAGCTTGGGCGGAACGCTTTATTCTAATGATTATGAATGGGATAATTACTCTGAAAAAAATTACGGTTTTGATATCACCCTAGGTCGTCAATTTGCAAGATATTATAATGTAAGTTTAACTTACAATCTTGAGCAAAGTGATATCTATCATCTAAGCCCAACACTTTTAAGAACAGGTTATGAGCTTGGCAAAACTATAAAAAGCTCTATCACTCCTGCTATTACTTTTAACAACACTGATGATTATTATCTCCCAAGAAAAGGTATTATCGCTTCAACAAGCTTAGAATATGCAGGACTTGGAGGAGATCAAGAATTCCTTTCATCGAGTTCAAAATTTAACTTTTATCAAGGTTTGCAAGATTATATAGGTTATGATCTTATTTATCGTTATAAAGCAAGTTTTTATAAAGTTTGGGATGAAGGCTATCTTCCAATCAATCAAAGAATCTATTTAGGTGGTATTCGCTCTCTTCGCGGTTTTGAAAGTAGAACTGTAAGCCCTAAAAATGAATGGGGAGATGAAGTGGGTGGAACTATAGCTTTTGCAAATTCTGTAGAGCTTAGCTTTCCTTTAATCGATAGAATTAAACTTCGCGGTAGTGTATTTTTTGATTATGGGATGATAGGAAATAAAAATCTTGATGAAATTCAAAGAATGAGTACAGGTTTAGGTATAGAATGGATCACTCCTATTGGGCCATTGCAACTTGTATTTGCTAAACCACTCAACGATAAAAAAGGTGATGATACCAATACTTTTGAATTTAACCTAGGAACACGCTTTTAATGAAACAATTTCTAGATGCTTGCCTAAAAGCAAATTTGCAAATTAGCGAGTATCTTAACAATATTTGCGAAAGCGATCTTAGCTTTTGTCCCGAACTTGGCTTTGATAATAATCAAAGCTATAAGCTTGATCTAAAATGTGAAAAAATCTTTATAGAGCACCTTTGCAACCTAGGTCAAATTTTTTCCGAAGAAAGTGGCTTGATCGGAGAAAATAGTCCTTATAAAATCATTCTTGATCCCTTAGATGGAAGTTCAAATTTTGTTTCTAAAATACCCTTTTATGGAACATCTGCAGCACTTTTTAAAGATGAAGAAGCTCAAAGTGCTTTTATTTGCAATCTAGCAAATCATGAAATTTTAATTTTTGATGATAATAAAAATTTAAAATCAAATCTTTTCAATCCTAACTATTCTCCTTTTTTGCCTAATCATTTTTCTCAAATTGGAATCGTAGAAAAAATAACGCTTTGCCCAAGTCTTACCAACCACCTTGCACAAAATAAGCTTAAATTTCGCTCTTTGGGCGCTACAGCTTTAAGCATTGCTTATGCTCCATATTTTAGCTTTGTTTTAGTTTTAGGAAAAACTCGAATCTTTGATACTGCAGGAGCTTTGATGTTGTGTAAAAATTTATATATAGAAAACAATGAAAATTTCCTTCTCATAAGTAAAGATAAGAAAATTTTTGATATAATCTTGGAATTTTTAAAATAATTAGGTGAATTATTATGAATTTTGCAGATATTTTTTCAAAAATCAGAAGACAACAACCTAGCACCAAAGAGGCTCCAAATCATTGGGTAAAATGCCAGAGTTGCCATGCTTTAATGTATTATAAAGAAATAGAATCTTGTTTTAATGTATGCCCTAAATGCTCTTATCATATGAGAATTTCTCCTATGGATAGAATCAAGCTTTTAAGTGATGAAAATACCTTTGTTGAGTATGATGCAAATTTAGAAGCCATAGATCCGCTCAAATTTGTTGACAGCAAGTCTTATAAAAAACGCTTGAGCGAAGGCGAAAGCAAAACCGGTAGAAAGTCTGCAGTCATTAGCGGAGAATGTCTTATAGATGGACTTAAAATTCAGCTTGTGGTGTTTGATTTTTCTTTCATGGGAGGATCTTTAGGCTCTGTAGAAGGCGAAAAAATCGTTAGGGCAATCCAAAGAGCTATCACAGATAAAACTCCTGTTGTTATCGTAAGTGCAAGCGGTGGAGCTAGAATGCAAGAAAGTACTTATTCTTTGATGCAAATGAGTAAAACAAGCGCTGCTTTAAAACTTTTAAGCAAAGAAAAACTCCCTTATATCAGCGTATTAACCGATCCTACTATGGGAGGCGTGAGCGCTTCTTTCGCTTGGCTTGGAGATTTAATCATCGCTGAACCAGGCGCTTTGGTGGGTTTTGCAGGAGCAAGAGTGATTAAACAAACCATAGGTGCAGATTTACCCGAAGGCTTCCAAAAAGCTGAATTTCTACTCGAACATGGACTCATAGATGCGATAGTAGAGCGTTCAGATATGAAAAAATACCTTAGCGATACTCTTAAATTCTTTTGTGGAAAATAACTTGCAAGTTAATATTTTTCACATACAAAAAAACGATGAATTTAAAATTTGGGGTGAGAAGTACGCAAAACTTATCTCCAAATTTGCAGATCTTAAAGAACACAATCTCTTTAATAAAAAAATAGCTGCTGCGCAAAATTTAAATGCACAAGCTGCTAAATTAAGCTATGAAGAGGCATTTGCTCCTTATACAAAAGGCTTTTGCATAGTTCTTGATGAAAGAGGCAAGGAGCTTACAAGCGTAGAATTTGCAAAACTCATAGCAGATAAAAATAATTTAAATTTTTTTATAGGTGGTGCTTACGGCTTAAGGGATGAATTCAGCCAGAGTTTAGATTTTAGACTTTCTTTAAGCAAACTCACCTTAGCACATCAATTTGTAAAAATTTTACTTTTAGAACAAATTTATCGTGCTTTTTGTATCAACTCAAATCATCCTTATCACAAATAAAAGGTTAAACAATGAAAAAGAATGAAATACAAGTTTTTAAAACTATCTTAGAAAATAGAAAAAAAACTATATTGGAAAATTTGCAAAGCAATTCTAAAGAAATTGAAGCCTTACATAATAGCGTCCCAAGTGATAGTGTGGATTTTTCTGTTATTGAAACAGGATCGCAAATTGATTTTGCTATCAGTGCTAATTTAAAACAAGAATTAGAAGAAATAGAAGATTCTTTAGAAAAAATCAAAGATGGCACTTATGGAATATGCGAATCTTGCGATGAAGAAATCACCATAGAAAGACTTAAAATCAAACCTCATGCAAAATACTGCATCGTATGCCGCGAAAATTTAGAAAAAGGAGAGTTATGAGAATTAGATTATTTTTTATAGCAAGCTTTATTTATATAGCTCTTATATTTGCTCTTGCTTGGTATTTAGAATTAGGAAATTATACTTTAAATTTCAATACATATAGCTTCGAGCTACCTATAATGATATGGCTTATTTTACCTTTGATACCTTTAGTGTTTTTTGCCATCATTCATATGGGTTTTTATTATTTTTTACTCACTTTAAAATTTAAGCATTTTTTCAAAGATTCTACCAAATTTGAAAATTTTACCCGCGACCTTCTTTTGGAAAAAGAATCAAATATCAGCTTTCAAACAAAGGAATTTAGACAAGTAGCACAGCTAGCTAAAACCCTAAAAACACATGAAAAAATCCCTAATGCAAACAAAATCAATGAAATTTTAGATCTTATAGACGGCATTAAAAAAGAAGAATACTTCAATCTTAACAAATTTAAACTCGAAAATAATAATATCTTATTTCTAGAAAATGAAAAAAATCATATCAAAAATGATATAAATTATGCTTATTCCAAAATCAAAAACCTTAGTCAAACTCAAGACGAATTCCAAGATCTGGCTTTTGAAAGTTTGATAAAAAAAGGAACTTATGAGCAAATTAAAAATATCAAAATCACAAAAAAACCTTGTCATATCCTTACACTCATCAAGCGTTTTAAAGAAGGAAATTTAGAGCTTAATGCTGCTGAATATGAAGTTTTACTTTCTCACAATATCCTTAGTGAAAAAGACTATCTTGATATAGCAAAACTAAGCATCAAGCTTTTAAATCCTGACGCAGTTATAGGAATTTTTAACAAAATCAAAAATGAAAAACGTGAAGCTTTAAGAGCGTATTTATATCTTTTAGCTGAATTTGGACTTTTAGATGAACTCAGAGAACAAATTCATAATGATGACAAAAAATTCAATGATTTTAAAGCCTTTTTAATCCTGCGTGAAAAAAATATCAAAATCGATTTAAATCAGCTTATACAATGATAGATTTTAGCAAAAAGCCTTTATTTTTAGCTCCTATGGCGGGTTTTTCAGACCTGCCTTTTCGCAATGTGGTAAAAAAATTTGGTGCAGATATCACAATAAGTGAAATGATAAGTTCCAATGCTTTAGTTTATGAAAGCTCTAAAACCTTACATATGCTAGAAAGAGCTGAACTTGAAAACCCTTATATAGTCCAAATTGCAGGGGGCGATAAAGAAGTGCTTAAAAAAGCAGTTCAAATGCTTAATGAAATGGATTTTGTAGATGGCATTGACTTTAATTGTGGTTGTCCTGTAAATAAAGTCGTCAAACAATGTGCAGGAAGTGCTCTGCTAGAAAATTTAGAGCTTTTTAAAAGCCTTGTGGGAGTGATTAAAGAAAACAATAAAAAAAGCCTTACAAGTGTTAAATTTCGCTTAGGCTTTAATGAAAAATATCCCGAAAAAATGGCTAAAATTTGCGAAAGCTTGGGGGTGGATTTTGTAAGTATTCATGGACGCACAAGAAAACAGCTTTATAGTGGAAAAGCGGATTATGAATCCATTGCCAATGCTAAAGCAAGCGTGAAAATTCCTGTGATCGCAAATGGTGATATCAATGCTCAAAATGCTAAAGAGGTTTATGAGATCACAAAATGTGATGGACTTATGATAGGGCGTGCAAGTGTGGGAAATCCTTGGATATTTTATGAAATCAAAAGTGGTAAAAATGTAGATGAAAAACTCAAAAAAGAAATCATACTCACTCATTTTGACGAAATGATAAAACACTATAAAGATCAAGGTGTGAGTATATTTCGTAAACATTTACACGAGTATTCCAAAGGCCATAAAGATGCTTCAGCCTTTAGAGATAGTGTTAATCGCATCGACAATGTCGAAGAAATGCGAAAAAAAATAGAAGAATTTTTTAGTTTAACTTGATTTTTATAATTTAAAAAATCTTAAGCCTTAATATCTATACTTTTTGGTGTAGAATTTAAAGAAAGAATTTTATTAAATTCCCCTGCATTATCATCACCAAATTTCATACCAAAAAGAAGTTCTAGCTCATCACTTGTGCCAAATTTAGTTTCTAGTAACTTTTTTAAAAGCTCATTCATTTTATTATCATCTTTGTAGGTTTCGCTTTTACTTTCTGCTTGTATAGGTTCAAAGGGTTTATCTTTTTCTTTGTTTGAATTTTTTTGTGCTAGAGCAATTTCTCTATTTTGTTTTGCTATTTCAGCTTTATATATTTCCCCCATTTCATCACTTTTGGCTTTCATTTCTAGCCATTGTTTTTTAAATTCATCTATATCAGTTATTGTATTTCTAAGTTTGGTTATATATACACTATCTGCAAATACATCTCCTGTTATACTCCATTCGATAGGATTTTGATTTATAAATTCGTTTAAATCTTCCACTTGACTTTGGCTCATATTTTTATCATAGCCAAGAAGCTTTCCCTCTATAGTTGTTTCACCTTCTATAAGAGGATTTTGTCCTGACATACCTGCAAAGAATGCCATTAAAACACCACCTTTGCTTATAGTGCCATTATCATTTTTATAAAATGATGCTCCAATATTTATATGAGAGCTTGGATCAAATATATCGCTATTTTTTTTAATATAATCAGCAGGAGCTTTTTCTTTCCAGCTTGGGAAACTTAGGGTTAATTGCTTAGGATTTTGATAGATTTTTAAGTCATCTTCAAAACTTAAAGCACTCTCAAAATCTTTTTCGGAATAATAAATATTTGTTACTTGAAAACTTTTTTTATTATAAGAAAATCCCAAAGGGATTTTGCTTAAATCTTCAGTAGTAAAATTTCCACTCGGTTCATCAATAAGCTGTGAAAAAACCTTATAAGCATTACCTAAACTTTTGGCAATATCTATATTGGTAAAAGATTTAAAATTAAGGTTAGTGATATAATTAACAAAATTTTCAGCACCTTTAGCATAAATCTTATAATCTTTTGGAATTCCTGCTGCTTTATTAAATTCACTTGTAAAAAAGCCATCTTTATCTACTTCATAACCTAAGACTTTATTGCTTGTTTTAGTAGTGTCTTGGGTGTCTTGTAAATTTTTTACATTAGCATTTGAAGTATTTGAATTTAAGGAAGAGTTGTTATTGTTTTTAATATTAAGATTGACAAAGGAGTTATTGAAAGTTGAGTTGATACCTATCATTTTTAATCCTTTTTATAATTTAAATTTTTATATTTTTAAGCCTTAATATCTACGCTTTTTGGTGCAGAATTTAAAGAAAGAATTTTATTAAATTCTCCTGCATCATCATCGCTAAATTTCATACCAAAAAGAATTTCTAATTCATCACTTGTGCCAAATTTAGTTTCTAGTAGTTTTCTTAAAAGCTCATTCATTTTATTATCATCTTTGTAGGTTTCGCTTTTACTTTCCGCTTGTATAGGCTTAAAAGGCTTTTCTTTGTCTTCTTCTGAAGTTTCTTGCAGTTTTTTCTGTGATGAATCAATATTGTTAAAATCAACAAAATATTTTTTTTGAAGCTTAAGATATTTTTCTTTAAATTCATCTATACTTTTGCTTGTGTGAAAAATTTTAACATAAGCTTCATCATAACTCACCCCATCAATATGCATCCAACGAGGGTGTTTGGCATTCTTATCCATCCATTGAAATAAATTTTTAACTTCTGATTCTGGTAATTCATTGTTTCTAAGTTTATCTTCTATTGAACCCTCGACTAATTCTATTTTATCGCTGAATTTTTTAGAAATCTTATACAAATCTATCAAATCATTACCTAATTCTTCTCTTTGTTTTTTTGCAAGCTCAGGATTTCCATTTTCAATACTTTCATCTCTTATTTTGGTAAGTGTTTGCAAAGGATTGTTTCCAAAATATCTATTAAAAGAGCTTAGAGGAAATACTATCATCTTTATCACCTTGGAATAGATTTTATTCTAAAGTAAATCGGCAAAAAATGATTTTTTTAATATTTTTACTCATATATTTAAAATATAAAGCGCAAGTCTTCTAGCCCTTGAAAAAATCTTACTTAATCTTCCAAAGTCCTTATAATCAAACTTTTGGGCAAATTAAAGTGTTCTATAAGTTCTTTTTCTTTTTCTCTCATTTCTCCATTATCTACCTCATGATCAAATCCAAGCAAATGAAGCATGGCATGGATAAAAAGCAAGCTTACTTCCTCTTCAAAACTATGTCCTAACTCTTTAGCCTTCTGCTTTGCCAAATCCACATTGATCACAACAGAACCCAAAGGCAAGCTCTCATCGATATTTTCAAGTGGAAAAGAAAGCACATCGGTGGTTTTATCTTGCTTTCTTTGCTCTAAGTTAATCTCTTGCATTTCCTTACTTTCTACAAAAACAAGTTCCACATCCTTAGAGCTTAAAAAACTTGCTATAGGCTCTAAAAATTCGCATTTTTCATCACTTAATATCATAAACCCTCCTTGATCAATTGATACAAATTCCCTATTTCTTCATCACCAAAAATCGCACAATTTTTACTTTCATAAAAATTTTTTAATTTCTGCTTTTCAAATGCATAACCTAAAGCACAAGTGTGATGCGAAGGTAAAAAAGCACGAATTAAAGTGATGGGATTTTCTATGCTTTCATCACAAGCAAAACATCTAAATTCTTGATGGAGTCTTCCCTCAAATTCTAAAATCTTAAGATAAGCGTCCACAATCACGCGCTTGGGATTTTGCTTTTCAAAACGCTTTACACATTCATCTAAAAGCTCAAAATAAAAACTTTCAAGTACTTGAGCATCTTTTAAATGATGATACAGAAGACGGATAAATTCCTGCCAAATCAGCATTTTTTCACGATCCATAATCCATACAAAACCCAAATGCAAAACATCCTTAAGTCTTGGCAAAAAGCTAGGATTTTCATCTAAAGCAAAATCAATTTTATAACCATTTAAAATACTAGAATGTCTAAGCCCATAAAAACGATACGCCTTGATAAGCTCTTTAGGGCTTAAAATATAAACAATCAAATCCTCATCTTTTACTTTTTGCGTATGAAGTATAAAGCCTTGCATTAAAGTATTTCAATGCCATAAGCTCTAAGTAGATCAAAAGCGGATTTTTCTAAATTTTCATCAAAACTTGCACTTAAATTTTGATGGAGTATAAGTCTTGAATTTGGCTTCGCGCTAAAAGCTAAAATGATATTACAAAAGACGCAAATATGGGAAACAAGTCCTGCAAAATGGATTTCTTCGTATTCACTTTTTGCGATAAAATTTGCAAATTCTAAACTTCCAAAAGTATTTTTATGAAAAACCTTATGAGCTTTTTGCAAAAAGGGAGTAAAATCTTTAGGCATTTGCCAACCCGAGCTATCTTTTATACAATGTTCGATAGGCAAATTTAACCCTTCCTTGCTCTTTAAATAATCCTCATCATGAGTATCATAAGTAAGAAGCAAATGCGTGTTATTAAAATCGATTTGATTTAAGGCTTTAAGAATATTTTCTTTGATCTTTAAAGCCTTATCAAAACCTAAACTTCCATCAATAAAATCATTTTGATAATCCACTAAAACAAAAGCTTTTTTCATATTTTTGTCCTTTCTAGCCAAAAACTTTCTGTGTGTAAATTTGCAAAAGCAGTTTTTAAGCTTGTAAAAAGCTTAGGATGATCTTTTTCTAAATTTGCTAAAAGCTGTTTAGCTTCTTCTCTAGCGTGTGGAAATTTTACATTTTTTTCACTGAGTTTCATACCAGGACAAAATTCATTTCCTATCACGCTAAGTTCATTTTGCGTAGCATTATCTCTAAGTTGTCTTTCGCGCACAAAAATCAAAGGGCGTATAACCGTAATACCTCGTTTGCTTTGATAAATAGGCGCTAAAGTTCTTAAAGCTCCATTATGGATAAAATTCATAAAAAAGCTCTCAGCTGCATCATCTAAATGGTGTGCGATAGCTAATTTATTAAAACCTTTTTCAAGAGCATAAGTATACAAAGCACCTCGGCGCATTCTTGAAAAATAGCTACAAAAGCTTGAATTTTGTCTTATCGTATCGCCTGAAACTTCATAGATATTTGAATCAATCACGCTGTGTTTGATCCCATGCTCCTCACAATGCGCATGAAGCCCTGAGTAATCCTCACCCATACCATAGCTTAAAGTCGCTGCTTCAAGCTCGAATTTAAAAGGTGCATGAGCTTGCATTCTTTTTAAAAGATGTGCTAAAGCTAAAGAATCTTTTCCCCCGCTAAGTCCTAAAAGAACCCTATCTCCATCTTTAATAAGTCCAAATTTAGCATTAGCTTGTGCAACTTGGCGTATGAGTTTTTTGCTAAGATTTATCATAATTTCTCACACATTTTAAGTACAAAATTGGCTGAAATTTTAGCTGAATTGATCACAAACTCATCAAAATCAAATTCAGCCTTTTCGCCGGCTTTATCACTCATAGCTCTTAAGATAAAACAAGGCACCTTTAAAGCATCACAAACCAAAGCCACACTTGCGCCTTCCATTTCACAAGCATCCGCATTGAAAATTTCTCTGATTTTTGCTTTCTTTGCCTCATCACAAATAAATTCATCACCCGTTGCGATAATACCTGCACGAAGTTTGATATTTAATTCTTTTGCGACTTCTAAAGCAAGATTGTTTAATTTATCGTCTGTCTTTATAAAAATTTCATTTCCTGGAACAAAACCCAAAGGATGTCCAAAAGCAGTGATATCAAGATCATATTGAGCTAATTTTGTTGCATAAAGCAAATCACCAATTTCAAGTTCAGGATTAAAAGCACCTGCAACTCCTGTAAAAAGTAAAACTTGCGCGCCAAATTTTTCTATCATTACGCTAGCACTTAGGGTAGAATTTACCTTGCCTATCTTAGAATAAGCAAGAATAAGCTCATGATTTTTATAGTTTGCAAAATAATAAGTATTATTAGCGTGTTCTATTTTTGTATAATTTTTAAGTGTTTCAAGCAAAGGAGTGATTTCTTCACTCATTGCACCTAAAATTGCTATTTTCATTTATATTACCTTTAAAAATTCTTCTATATCATTCATATTTGTTAAAGCATAAGTTTCTTTTGAAGTGATTTTTTTATTCAAACCTTTAAGCACACTAGCGCCAAATTCTATAAAACAATCTGCTTCATTTTCACAAGCCTTAATGCTTTGTTTATAAAGCACAGGAGCTACAAGTTGGGTTTTTAAAAGCTCAAGAGCTTCTTGTTTGCTCGTATAAGCTTTAGCTGTAGCATTAGAAATTACAGCTTTAAAAGTAGGCTCTAGTATTTTTTCAAGCTCTATGCAAAGTTTATTAGACGCGTTTTCTAAAAGCGGACAATGGCTTGCCACGCTCATATTTAAAAGCATAGCTCTTTTAGCGCCTGCTTCTTTAAATGTGCCTTCATAGCTTGCTAAATCAGGTTTTAAACCTGCAACAACGATTTGCCCATCGCAGTTATAATTAGCTGCAAAAATTTTTTTATCCTCATCTCTAGCTTTTTGACAAAGCTCTTCCACTTTTTTATCATCAAGCCCTAAAATTACCATCATACCCGCTTCAACTTTTGCACAATCTTCTTGCATAAAAAGTCCTCTTTTATGCACAAGCATAGTTGCTTCTAAAAAGCTAAAAGCACCATTGATCGCCAAAGCTGAAAATTCACCCAAGGAATGACCCAAAGCAAATTTAGCCTTAATATCAGGTTTTAATTCACTCAAAGCACTATAAGCCATTAAAGAATTTAAGAGTATAGCAGGTTGTGTAAATTCACTTTTGTTTAAATCATCATTTTCGTTAAACAATAAATTTTTAAAATCAATTTTACAAAAATCGCTGGCATTTTCTAGAAGTTCTTTTGCGGTTTTGGAGTTTTCATAAAAATCTTTACCCATGCCAAGACTTTGAGAGCCTTGACCTGGAAAAATAAATACAGCATTCATCTTAGTGGCAACCACATCCACCGCCACCGCCACCGCAGCATCCGCCACCGCCATGCCCGTGATGATCATGTCCATGCCCATGTCCGCTTCCACAACCACAACTATGGCTTCCTGCTATAATGCCTGTAAGAAGCTCATCTTCACTTGCTGCTCTGGCATCTACTATATTTAAAGAAAAAAGCAAATCACGACCTGCATAAGGATGATTGTAATCAATAGTTACATCATTATCGCTGATTTCTTTAACAGTTACGCGAACGGTTTCTCCGTTTTCACCCTCGCCAAAAAGCTCCATACCTATTTTTAAATCAATGCCTGCAAATTGCTCTTTTGGTAAAACTTGCACTGCATTTTCATCGTATTCGCCCAAGCCTTTATCTTTTTTAATCACGACATCAGCATTGCTAGGGCAATCAAGCTTCATCACTTCTTCTTCTAAAGCTTCTAAAATTTGCCCTTTGCCTAAGATAAAAGAAATCGGTTGAGCATATAAATTTGATTCTAAAACTTCATTTGTATTTGCATCTTTTAATTCATAAAACATTGAAACTACGCTATTTTTTTCTATAGCCATTTTTTCTCCTTGATATTATTTTCTATTGGGGGAAGCTTTTGCTTCCGGTGAATTAGGATAATTTGTCTTTAAAGCCTTATAAAACCCATTAGCTGTTTTTGGATCTCCTATCTTATCAAGAGAAATCGCTGTGTGATATAAAAGCTTTGGAAAATAATCCCCTTTGGTGCTCAAAGCAGAACTTTTTTTATAATAAGCAATAGCATTATTGTATTTCTTTTGCTTATACTCAATTTCTCCTAACCAAAAATTTGCCCTTGCAGGTTTGTATTGTTTTGATATGAGATAGTTTAACTTAATTTTGCTATTCTCATAAGAATTATTATTTAAATCTTTGATAGCCAAGTCTAAAATTTCGTTATTTTTTTTCTTTTTCCAAGAATCATCTATTTGTTTAACTTCTTTTTCTTGCACTGGAGCAACACTGGCATTGTTTTCATCGCTAGAAGTTATGTTTTTATCATCGATCGATAGAGGTACAACAACTGTATTTTTGATACTTAAATTCGTACTATTTAAGTCATCTTTAGACACATAATTTGCGTTAATAGAATCAACCAAAGAACTTAATTCGGTTAAAATTTTCTTAATTTGCTTATTGTTAGCATCTTGAATTTTTCTACTTTCTTCAACATAAGCTTTTAAATTTTGAAGTTCTGTGCTTAAATTATTTTCCATAGCTTCAAAACGGGTTTCAAGTTGCGTTAATCTAGAATTGGATTTGGCATACTGCGAATTTATACCCTCTAAAGTACTTTGCAATCCTTCAACTCTTTGTTCAATCTCATTAATTCTAGAATTTGCTTGAACATTATTATTGCTTAAAGTATCTAATTTTTCCTTGAGTAATTTTTCACTTGATGTTAAACCATAGGGGGAATTACTGGTTAAATCTCCTGCACCAAAAGCAGAGCTTTCTGCATAAAGTAAAGTAGCTCCGATAAGAGCTACTGAGAATATTTTTTTCATCAATTATCTTGATAGTTTAAATTCTGCACGACGATTTTGAGCATCGCAAGCTTTTGTTTTTTCTGTGCATACTGGATTTGTTTCACCATAGCTTTTAACAGCAATTCTGTCAGAATTTACACCTTGAGCAATTAAAGCTTCTTTAACTGCTTTTGCTCTTTTTAAACCTAAAGCTTGATTATACTCATCTGTTCCCCACTCATCGCAATTACCTTCAACAGTAATGCTTACACCGCTTACTTCATTGTTGAAGATATTAGCATTTGTATTAACAACATTTTGCATATCTGGGCGGATATTAAATTTATCAAAATCAAAATATACTTTTCCTAAAGTATCATTAAGTTGAGAAATTTTTGAATCAATATCCCAACCATCACTACCACCTGTTCCACGATTCGAATCTACACTTGTATCACCACTTACGCTAGTGCTTTTTGTGCTACAACCACTGATAACCAATGCAAATGCTGCAATAGAACTAAAAAGAATTTTTTTCATTTATGACCTTTCAAAGTTAATAAATTGTTAGCATTATATCTAAAATTAATTAAATTTAACCAAAAATTACAAATTTTTACCAATCAATAGACTGAATTTTCCCAACTTTTAATGGAAAATAAAAAGTCTTGTTTGCATTAACACGAATAACACCTAAAGCACTCTGTGCTCCGAGATATTTGATAAAAACTATACTACCACCATCACTTGAAAATCTAGGAAATAAATTCTTTCCATTTGCGGTAAATTGACGAATACCTGTGCTATTGATTGACATTAAATAAATATTAAAAACACCTACTTGATTTGGCTCACGACTAGAATATACTAAAAAATCTTTATAGGTTGAAACTGCAGAATTATTTTTACCATGAAAAACTGCTTGTTCGGCAGATCCATTATTGAGATTTTGTATAAAAATATTAGGATAACCCAAGCGATCGCTAACAAAAACAAATTTACTATCATCTACGCCTATAAAGTTTCCATTTACATCTATGCCTGAATAATTCGTAAGTTGAGTTAAATTTTTAGAATTTAAATCATACAAATAAACATCAGGTTGATCTTTTGGAGCCATAGTCACAAGTAACTTACTACCATCTAAGCTTACATCGCTTGCTACAACCATACCTCCACTTGCTAAAATTTTACTTGCTTTATTAGTTCTTAAGTCATAGCGATAAAGCGTTGGTCTATCATGATCGTATGCGGTATAGTAAAAAATACTTTGTTCTTTATTTCCCCATTTAGGAAATAAATTCAATCCTCCATCAATGATTACTTTTTGATATGTTAAAGTATAATCGGCCATGATAATTTGACTTTTTTTAGAGCTTGAATTTCTGGCAATTAAAATTTTATGATCCATCCATTCAACAGGAGCAAGTCCTAATGCATTTACCGAAGCTTTTACGCTTTTGTGGGCCAAAAAAGGATACTGCTCTACACTATTTAAAGCATAGGTTTGACTTGATTTTTCCAAGCCTCCTGCTTTGATCTTAACATGCAAATTTAAAGCATTGCCATTTTTACTCAAATCGTATTCAAAAGTGTAATTTGCAGCTTCTGAACTTGCATCACTTACAACTTCAAAATTTGAACTTACTTTCAAGTCATTTACAATGATATTATAAAAACTACGCTTTAAATTAATATCACTTAAATTCGAATTGTCTTTAACAATGATTTTTGGTAAGACTACGCCTGAATTTACGACATCAATCACAGGATCTTCTGCCCAAAGTATTCCTAAAAAAATTAAAAATACTGTTACAATTTTTTTCATTTTTACTCCTCAATTATTTTTGAATTTGCGCCTCATCTTTTAAATTCATAGTAATACTTATGCTTTTATTTTGAGGTGGATAGGCTATAAATTTACCTTTTTGGTTTTCTAAAAATTCGGCTACTTTTGCGTCGTATAAAGAATTTCCGCTTTTTTCGACTGAAGTATAGCCAAAATTTCCATTTTCATCAATAAAAATTTTTACCTTGACTGAAATATTTTCACTATTAGGATGATATTGTCTCCATCTTTGGGTGATGGTGCGCACCACCTTTCCCAAAAACTCATCATAAATCCCTGTCTTTTGATTTTTAATACTTTCGCCTTGATTGATACTTTCTTCTTCAAGTAAGCTATCGTTTAATTGCTTTACAAGCTCTGAAGCTTGAGTTTTTGAACTGCTTGTTGTTTCTGATTTAGCGCTTGATTGTATTTTAGTAGTTTTTTCCTCTTGTATCTCTTTGATACTACCAAAAAGCTCATTAAAATTGCTGGCTTTTTGATCCACATCTTCAGTTTTTACTGCTTTGTTTGTAGTTTGTGCAAAAAGTTTTTCAATATCAAGCTCTTGGGCAGGTTTTTGAATATCTTTAGGAGCGCTTTGCTCATTTACGACTTTTTTTGAGGGTTCCATAAGCTCTATGTCGATAAAACTATCTTGAATATCCGTATATTGGATTGCAGGTTGTATGTGGGTTACGAGTCTAAAAAAAATAAGAATTATAATAAAAACATAAACCGCAACAGCAAGCAAAAATGAATTTATCTTGCCTAGACCATATTCTTTCATAGCTTATTCTGTTTGCAAGGCGACTTTATTAAAGCCCAAATTTTTAATACTTTTTAAAACAAAAATAACATCATCGTATTTTAAACTCTTATCAGCCCTAATAAATACCGGTTCGTCGGTATTCAATTGTGCTTTTTTTTGCGCAAGATTATCTGCAAAGCTTACAAAACTATATTTTTCTTGATTTAAAAATATCTCTTTTTTAGCATTAATACTAACAATTAAGCTTTTAACACTAGGAGCACTTGTGGATTTTTGACTTCCTTGAGGAAGATTGATTTTTTCTTCATAAGTAATGCTTGGAGCTGTTACCATTAAAATAGCCAATAAAACAAGCATGATATCAACCAAAGGAGTTATATTAAGCTCTGGCTTCTCATCGTCAAATGGCATATCTTAAATCCTATTTGTTAGAACTAATAACTTTAATCTCACTATCAATTATACTTAAGAGCTCAAAAGCCTTTCTTTTAATAATAAGATGAAAAGTATAAGCAGGAATAGCAACCAAAATACCACAGCCTGTGGCAACTAAAGCTTCACTGATCTTAGGTGCAATAATACTTAAAGAATTTTGCGTCCCTAAACCACCAAAAGTCTCAAGTATAGAAATAACAGTCCCAAAAAGTCCTATAAATGGAGAGGTTGAAGCTACTATACTAAGCCAAGTAAGCCCATTGGATGCGCGACGACTTGCTAAATTTTTGTAAATCTCAAGATGTGATAAACTAGTATCTGTGCACTTTCTTAAAATAGAACGCGTTCTACTCAAATCTTTTTCTCCCAAGAGTAGAGCTTCTAAACTTTCTTTTTCTTTATTTTTCCAAGCTGCCAAATAAGTCACTCTTGAAAAAAGTATAAAAAAAGAAAGTATAAAATATAAGGAAAGCCAAGCTAAGACTATATAAGTAATTATGCTTGAACTTCCAAAAAACTGAAATATCGCTTCAAAATTCATCTACCTAACCTTTGCATTGTCAAGCTTTGAAAAGGTAGCAGCTAAAGCTGTATTGTCTGAACTCATAGATTTGATTAATTCTTTAGCGCTTTCAAGATTTTTTTCGATTTCGCTTTCGCTAGAACCTGAAATCCAAACCGCGCCCTTAGCCAAAACACTGATCTTATCTTCATCTACCTTAGCATGACCTGCATCAATTGCGATTAATTCATGATTTAAATCAGCTTTTTCTATATCAATTACACCAGATTTTAAAGATGAAACTAAAGCAGCATGTCCTTTAAGTACTCCAAATTCTCCTTCACTTCCTGGCAAGGTAACTGATTTTACCTCCCCTTGATAAATCACACCCATAGGTGTAACTATTTCAAAACTGATTAAATTGTCCATAAATTAACCTTTCAGTTTATCTGCTTTTGCAATAGCTTCGTCAATATTACCCACCATATAGAAAGCATTTTCTGGTAAGTGATCGTATTTACCTTCTAAAATTCCCTTAAAGCCTGCAATGGTTTCCTCAAGAGAAATATATTTTCCAGGGCTACCCGTAAATACTTCTGCAACGAAGAATGGTTGTGATAAGAATTTTTCAATTTTTCTTGCTCTTTCAACGATCAATTTATCTTCTTCGCTTAATTCATCCATACCCAAAATTGCAATGATATCTTGCAAATCTTTATATTTTTGAAGTACAGATTGAACACCACGCGCAACTTTATAGTGCTCTTCGCCAATAATTTGAGGATCAAGCATTCTTGAAGTTGAGTCAAGTGGATCAACCGCAGGATAAATACCTTTTTCAGCAATAGATCTATTTAAAACAGTTGTAGCATCTAAGTGAGCAAAAACAGTTGCTGGAGCTGGGTCTGTTAAGTCATCTGCTGGAACATAAACTGCTTGAACTGAAGTAATTGATCCCTTTTTAGTTGAAGTGATTCTTTCTTGGAATTTACCCATTTCACTTGCTAGAGTTGGTTGATAACCCACAGCTGAAGGAATTCTTCCTAAAAGCGCAGACATTTCAGAGCCTGATTGTGAAAATCTAAAGATATTATCGATAAACATCAAAACATCAAGACCCATTTCGTCTCTAAAATACTCAGCCATAGTAAGACCTGTTAAAGCAATACGATTCCTTGCCCCTGGTGGTTCATTCATTTGTCCATAACATAAGGCAACTTTATCCAAAACATTACTTTCTTTCATCTCATTATAAAGGTCATTTCCTTCACGAGTTCTCTCGCCAACACCCGCAAATACTGAATAACCGCTATGTTTAAACGCAACATTGTGAATAAGCTCCATAATAATAACTGTTTTACCAACGCCAGCACCACCAAAAAGCCCTACTTTACCACCTTTTGCATAAGGAGCAAGCAAATCCACAACCTTAATTCCTGTTTCAAAAATTTCACTTTTTGTACTTTGATCTTCAAATGCAGGAGGATCTCTATGAATTGCCCATTTTTTATCAAAAGCAACTTCTTCACCCTCGTCGATCAAATCTCCCGTAACATTAAAAATTCTTCCTAAAACTTTTTCACCCACAGGAACGCTAATAGGAGCACCCAAAGCTTCTGCTTTAAGTCCTCTTACCAAGCCATCTGTCATATCCATAGCAATAGTTCTAACTCTATTATCGCCCAAGTGTGCTGCTACTTCTAAAACAAGTTTTTGTTTTTTGCCTTCACTTTCAAAATTTACAACAATGGCTTCATTAATTTGAGGCAAATAGTCGTTAAAATCTACATCAACAACTGGACCTAATACTTGTGAAATAAATCCTTGCATTATTTATACTCTCCTTAAAAATTTTACTATTTCATTGACTCAACACCACTGATAATTTCAATAAGTTCAGTAGTGATAGATTCTTGTCTTGCTTTATTGTAAGCTAAATTAAGCTGTTTAACCCTAGCTTTTGCATTATTGGTGGCATTATCCATAGCCTGCATTCTCGCACTATGTTCTGCAGCCAAAGAATCAATTAATGCATAATACATATTGTATTCAAAATATGTTTTCATCAAATCTCCCAAGAGATCTGTATCTTCAGGTTCAAGTTCTAAAAGCGAATTCGAGTTTCCTTCGATTTGCTTTGGCTCTACTGGGATTAGATGAGAAATTTTTAATTCTTGTGTGATCATATTTTTATATCCATTATGCACTAGAACAACTTCATCAGTTATTCCATTTAAATAATCATCTACAGCAGCTTGAATAACAGAGCAAGCTTTATCATAATCAGGACTTGAGCTCAAGCCAAGATATTTTTCTAAAAGCTCTATTTTTTGAAAATTAAAATACTCAATTCCTGTTTTTCCAATAGCTCTTAAGCGAACATTGATATTTTTTTCTTCATATTCTTTTAAAAGTTCGCTTACAGCCTTTAGGGTTTTGATATTAAAACCGCCACAAAGTCCTTTATCTGCTGTTATAAAGATCAGATCTACATTTTTGATTTGATTTTTCTTATGAAATAAAACAAATCTTGAATCCTCTTCATTGTGAACAATCTTATTGACTTGAAAAGAAATTTCACTTAAAATCTCATCGATTTTTTGCGCATAAACTCTAGATCTTTTTGCTGCTTCTTCTGTCTTTTTTAATTTGGCAGTAGAAACAAGCTTCATCGCATTGGTTGTTTTTTGCGTATTATGGACGCTTTTTATTTTTCTTTTAATTTCTTTTAAATTAGACATAAAAGAACCTTATAAATGGTTTGCTTTAAACTCGTTTATTGCTTTAGCTAATTTCTCTTCTAACTCTGCATCTAAAGCTTTTTTCGAACGAATTTGCTCAAAAAGATCTGGATATTTTGCTTCTATAAATGGATAAATTCCATCTTCAAATTCTCTGATTTTTGAAACAGCTACATCATCCAAATAACCTTTTGTTCCCGCAAAAATTAAAACCACTTGTTTTTCAACACTAAGTGGAGAATAAGGAGGTTGTTTTAATAACTCAACCATTCTTTGTCCGCGTTCAAGTTGTTTTCTACTTGCCTCATCCAAATCACTTGCAAATTGAGCAAAAGCTTGGAGTTCTCTATATTGTGCAAGATCAAGTCTTAGAGTTCCTGAAACTTGTTTAGTTGCTTTAATTTGAGCCGCACCACCCACACGAGAAACCGATAGACCCACATTGATAGCTGGACGAATTCCTGAGTTAAATAAATCAGTTTCTAAGAAAATTTGTCCATCAGTGATCGAAATAACATTGGTTGGAATATAAGCTGAAACATCGCCCGCTTGAGTTTCGATGATTGGTAAAGCTGTTAAAGAACCCGCACCTAACTCATCATTTAATTTACTAGCTCTTTCTAAAAGTCTTGAGTGAAGATAGAAAACATCACCAGGATAAGCCTCGCGACCTGGAGGACGGCGTAAAATCAAAGACATTTCACGATAAGCCACAGCATGCTTACTCAAATCATCATAAACAATTAAAGCGTGTTTTGCATTATCTCTAAAAAACTCACCCATAGTTACACCTGTATAAGGTGCTAGGTATTGAAGTGCTGCTGGATCCGAAGCACCCGCATTTACAACTATAGTATAATCCATAGCTCCATGCTCTTCAAGTCTTTTTACAACTTGAGCCACTGTGCTTTGCTTTTGTCCTATGGCTACATAAATACAAACAACTCCTTGTCCTTTTTGAGAAATGATAGTATCTACAGCTACAGTAGTTTTACCTGTTTGTCTATCGCCTATGATGAGCTCTCTTTGGCCACGACCAATTGGCACCAATGCATCTATAGCTTTAATCCCTGTATGTAAAGGTTCATGTACACTTTTTCTAGCCATGATACCTTTAGCTTTTTCTTCTACAAATCTAAATTCATTACTATTGATAACACCTTTAGCGTCAATTGGTTCACCAAGTGCATTCACCACACGACCGATAAGAGCTTCCCCTACTGGAACTTTAAGAAGTTTTTTAAGGCGTTTTACAGAAGTACCTTCTTTTAAGCCTTCTCCTTTTCCAAGTATAACTATACCCACGCTACTTTCTTCAAGGTTTAATGCCATACCTTTATCGCCATTGTCAAATTCTACCATTTCACCGGCCATAATATTTTTAAGACCATAAACCTTAGCCACACCATCAGCTACTGAAATAATTTTTCCTGTTTCTTCAATCTCTAAATTTAAATCAAAATTTTCGATTCTTTCTTTTATGATAGAACTGATTTCATCAGCTTTAAATTTCATTACACATTCTCCTTAAATAATTTTGAGTATATATTCGCTCATCTTGTTTTGAAGAGCTTTCATTGAAAAAGAAATTTCATAACCTAATTCTTCTAGTGAAATTTTCACACCTTCATTTAAACCTACTTTATTTTGTAGTTTAATTTTAACACCAAACTTAGCACTAAGTCTATTTTCAAGCTCTTTGATATTATCTTCGCTTAATACTTCTTTAGAATAAACAGTCCCTAAAAAAATATTTTCTTTAAAAGATTTTTGTCTTTCAAGCTCTTTAGCAATTTGAGGAATGCAAGAAAGTCTTGAATTTTCTGCTAATAGTTTTAAAAAGTTGTTAAAACTAGGACTAGCTTTTTCTATTAAAGAAATAACAAATTCTAATTTTTTTTCTTTTTGAATTTGATTTGATTCTATGATATTTTTAAATTTAGGCGAAGCAAAAGCCGAACTTAAAATAGACAAATTATCATAAAATTCTGAAATATCTGCTCTTAAGGCTATAGCTTTTGCGTATCTTTTAGCTATTAGATCATTCATTAAGACACCTTCTTCATCATAATATCAATGATTTCATTCTGTTTTAAAGCAATATTTGAATCTTCAAAAATCTCTTTAAGAGTTAAAGACACAACCTCTTTTTCCATTTTTCTAAATTCATAGTCTTTTTGCTCTTCAAAATGCTTCTGAAGTAAAGCAAGCTCATTTTGAGTTTCTTCTTTAATTTTTTGAGCAAGCACCTCTGCTTCTTTTTTTGCCACAACTAAAGCTGCTGCTGCATTTGCTTTAGCTTCTTCAAGCTTTTTCATTGTGTCAAGTTTTTTTGCCTTGCTTTCCAAAAGCTTCTTTTGAATTTCGTCTAATTTTAAAGAAATTCTTAAAATTCTGTTTTTATAAAAAGCTTTAAAAGGATTTGCTACAAAATAATACAATATAGCTACAAAAATTAAGAAATTTATTGTTCTTGGAACAATATCATACTCTCCGCTACCATTAGATGCACCAAAGGCACATAAAGGCAGTAAAAAAATAAAGTAAAATAGCTTTTTCATCTTTCTCCTTAATTAGTGCTGTTTAATATTATTTTGCAAAGCTTGTTTAAGGTCAGGCAAGTGTGCTGACAAATGATCTTGAAGTTCTTTTTTTTGAGATACTAATTCAGTATAGAAGTTAGCCATTTTACGCTCTAACTCTTCCTTTTTAGCTTTTATAGCTTGTTGAGCTTCCTCTTTGGCTGCATTGATGGCATTTTGTTTGATTTTATGGATTTCTTCTCTTGTACTCACATGAATTGCCTCAACCTCGTCGTTTGCTCCTAACATTTCTTGTGAATTTTCCTTGACTTTGTTTTCGTCGTTTTTTATAGAATCATTTCTTTCATCCATAAATTTCAAAAGGGGCCTGTATAGCATAGTGTTTAAAATCACTATCATAGCTAAAAAAATAGCCATAGTAGCAAGCATTATGGAAGGATGCATATCTTCAAACATAGATCTCCTTTGGGGTATTATAAGTCTTTTATTGTAACAAATAAAAACTAATACTTTGTTAAAATTTATTGAGAATTTCAGTCAGTTTTTTAATTTTTTCAATATTGTCCAAACGAATAATGAGTTCCTTTTTATTGTTTTTAGATGCAAATCCTAATTTATTTAAAGTCTGTTTTAAACTTTGCATAGAATTTTCAAATTCTACATCTTCTGTGTTTTCTTTATTCTTAACCTTTTGAACAAGTCTTTCCGTGTCTCTTACGCTGAGTTTTTGCCCCAAAATACTGTCTACAAGTACTTTTTCATCTTCTTTATCTAAGCCTACTAAAACCTTAGCGTGTCCTTGTGAAATTTTACCACTTGCTATGAGATCTTGAGTTTTAGGATCTAAATTTAAAAGTCTTAAAGTATTTGTGATTTGGGTTCTGCTTTTATGGATAAGTTCGGCTAAATTTTCTTGAGTGATATTATAAACCTCTATTAAGTCTTTGTAAGAATTTGCAAGTTCGATAGGATTTAAATTTTCTCTTTGTATATTTTCTATGAGTGCTAATTCTCTAAGCTTGCTCTCATCGCTGTCTGACACAAAGGCCAGTATATTTTCTTTGCCTAAAATTTGAGTAGCTCTAAGCCTTCTTTCACCGGCTACCAAGATAAAACTATCATTTTTTTTAAGTACGATTATAGGTTGTATTAATCCATGCTCTTTTATAGAATTTGCAAGTTCATTTAAAGCTGCTTCATCAAAAGTTTTTCTTGGCTGAAAAGGATTTGGAGTAATTTTTGAAATTTCTACAAGACTCACTTGGTTTTTATCAAGACCTAGTTCTCTACTATAAACTTCTCCTACATCCCCCATTAAGGTGCTCAAACCTCTATTTTTATTAAGACCCATTGTTTTATCCTAAAATCGAATATGCTAAATTTTGATAAGCCAAAGAACCAGGAGATTTGATATCATAAAGTATGATAGGCTTTCCAAAGCTTGGGCTTTCAGCTAGTTTTACATTACGAGGGATAACAATAAAATCATCTTCATTGCCATTTATGGTAAAAAGTTGCTTTTTAAAATTTTGCTTTAAATCCTCTACAACATCTTTAGAAAGATTATTTTGCGAGCTATACATAGTCGGTAAAAATCCTCGCACTTTTAATTTGGGGTTGATAGTTTTTTTAATAATTTTAATCGTATTTAAAACCATTGCCACACCTTCAAGCGCATAAAACTCGCATTGTATAGGTATGATAACACTATCGCTAGCAACAAAAGCATTGATAGTGATACTTCCAAGTGCGGGCGGAGAATCGATGATAATAAAATCATACTCATCAAGTACTTCTTGAATTTGGTTTTTGAGTATCATTTTTTTTTCGTTATTTTCGCCTTTTGCAAGTTCTTGCTCTATGCCTACAAGACCTATATTTGAAGGAGCTAGATGAAGTTGGGGTAATTCTGTTTTTAAAATAATATCAGAAAGTTTTTTTCTACCTATAAAAACATGATAAATATTATATTCATAATTATTGCGATTAAAACCCAAGCCTGTTGTAGCATTTGCTTGTGGATCCACATCAATTAAAAGAACTTTTTTTTCAGCTACCGCCAAAGATGCCGCTAAATTCACAGCTGTTGTAGTTTTACCTACTCCACCTTTTTGATTTGCTATAGTAATAATCTCACTCATCTTAAACTATACACCCTTTTATCGCCTAGTAAAATTGATCCATCCTCATATAAAAAAGCATTTTCAAGTGAAAATACCTTACCTTCATAATGGACACTAAATTGTCTTGATTTTTCAAATTCTAACATATACTTGCTAAAAATATGCTTCCATAAAAATTTTTTCTCTAGTCTTTGTAAAAACTCTTGTATCAAATCTTTAAGCAAAATTTCAACATCACACAAAGCTGCATCATGGGGAGCAAATTTTAAATTTAAACCCATGCCGCCCACTATAAAATCTGAAATTTTAGTGCTTATTACCCCTCCCACTTTTTTATCATCTAAATATAAATCATTGGGCCATTTAAGCCAAATTCTAGAACCTTTTTCTTGTAAAATTTCCTTTAACAAATAAGCAAAATAAATACTCACAGAAGCCAAGGGCAAATCGCTTGGCAAATCGCCTTCTTTAATGCAAAAAGAAAGATGTAAATTTCCGCTAGAACTTTGCCATGAATTTTCTCTACTACCCACACCCTTTGTCTGATTTAAGGCATAAAGGGCAAAATTTTCATTGATTTTGCCGCTGCGAATTTGCTCGCATAAAAAAAGATGGGTAGAATCAATACTTTCAACACAAGCTATCTGCACTTTTAAGCCTTTTTCCATTTAAATAAGTTCTGCCATCAAGAGCTTTTTTTCCACTTTCTTGAAGTTTTTTAATGCGTAAAATTCCTTGTTTGCAAGCAAGTAAAAAGCTTTCCTTTTCAAGTTCTAAAATTTCGCCCATTTTGGCATTTTGCTTCAACTCATCCACAAGCTCAAGTTCTATAAATTTCAAACCATTTTCTAAAAAAACCCCGGGCCAAGGTGTAAAAGCTAGATATTTTTGATAAATTTCTCTTGCATTATCTAAACTCACAAGCCCATCTTCTTTTTTGATCTTTTTACAATGTGTAGCTAAGCTTTCATCTTGTTTTTTTGGAAGGAGTTTTTCATAATTTAAAAGAGTAGAAAGAGTAAGCTTTGCTGCTAAATTTGCTAAAATTTCAAAAACTTCATTTACATTTTTATCTCTTATATCGCATTCTACGCTCTCAAGCACAGCTCCTGTATCTAGTCCTTCTTCCATAAGCATCGTGCAAACCCCGCTTTTTTCATCAGCATTTAAAATCGCGCTTTGTATTGGACTAGCGCCTCGGTATTTAGGCAAAAGCGAAGCGTGTAGATTGATACAAGGAGCTATATCTAAAATAGCCTTAGGTAAAATTTTTCCATAAGCAGCAACTACTATAAAATCAGGCTTTAAAGCACAAATTTGCTCTATAACGCTCTCATCCTTTAAAGAATTTGGGGTAAAAATAGGAATTTGTGGAGCTTTTTGAAGCAAAAATGCTTTAGTATCACTTGGTGTTAAAATCTGCTTTCTACCCACAGCTTTATCAGGCTGAGTAAAAAGCGCTAAAAGCTCAAAATTTTCATCTTCTAAAAGAGCTTTTAAAATACAAGTTGCATAGCTTGGTGTGCCCATAAAAATAATTTTTTTCATCATTTCGCTTTATATAAAATTCAAGGTTTTGATTATAACAAATTTGATTTTAAAGCTAACTCAATCCAGTCAAAACGGGGTGAATCTTTATAAAAATTTTGTAAGGTTAAATGCGGAAATTGCCGAATTTTTTAAGGGAATTTAGGCCTTAAGATCTGTTTTAAAGAAATTTTGTGTAAATTCTTTTTGCAAATCTTGTTTTTGATGATCTTGATAATTGTGTGTGATTCTTTGCTGATTTTTAAGTTTTAAAAGTTTTTCTTTTGTAATATTGGGATTGTTTTGTATCAAAGCTCTAAATTCAGGAAATTCATTAAGCAATTGCTCTTTTTCATTTTCTAAATCATTACTTGGTAAAATTCTTGGTTCTTCAATCACTATATTTAAAAAACCAGAAGCAGAAGTTCCACTCGTCGCTCTAAAAGGATTATCATAGTAAGCCTTAACCTCATTTAATGTTTTGCCTGCATACGAATGCCAAATTTTGCTTGTAGGATCGACAACTAAATGAATTTTTGGCTTTATCGCTATCATCTAAAATATCATTTAAAGCATCTATAGCCCAATTCGTATAGCCTTGCATATCTGTACCGCCTTTAGCAGAATACTCAAGCCTCGTAATAATCCCATCAAAATTTCTATCACTTTTTATACTTTCATCTATAAGTGCTTCTATACTTAAGCTTTTATCGCTAATTGTATTTTCAACATAGCCTGTTGTACTTTGAGTCATTCTTAAAACAACTGCCCCAAAATTCTTACTTAAATCTTGATTTTTTGCGACATCTTCTACTGAATTTTTTAAAGATAAATGCTCGTTATTTTCTATTCTGCCATTTTTATCCCTATCGGCATTTAAAAAATTTCTATTTATCATAATATCTTTATACCAGCCTTCTACAAAAGCGGCTGCTTTTCCGCTTAAGCCTATATTTCCATTAGAAAGTTTTAAAAAATCATTTGCGCTAAAATGATTTGTCAAAAGTTCCATGCTTTCATTGCTTAAATTCAAAGAAATTTCTTTATCATCACTAAAAAAATACACGGAATTTTTTGTATTATTATCAGTATTAAAATCTGCGACATTTCTTTTTATATTTTCACTTTTAGAAGCTGAAAATACAGCTTCATTTTTAGTAGAATAAAAAGTATCTACAGCATTTACTAAAATAGACATTAATAATACTCCACACAAACAGGCTCGCCATTTACTCTAACATTAGGTAAAGCCTAGCAAGCATACTCATCATTAGGCACTAAATTAGGATTGCAGCTACCTGGATTAATTAAATTTTGCAAAGAGCAAGTATAAGGATCGTATGCAAAAGTAGCAACTGAAAGAAGTATTTTTACTGACTTTTTCATCATTTCTTCTTAATATTATGAATTATGCGCATAATTTATTTTACTCTTCAAAACTTAAGGAAAAATAAAAATTTATAATCACTCAAATAAAGTTCCGCCTATTTGTTTATTTTCTAGCAAAAATGCCTTTGCAACACTTAAATCAAAACCACTTGCTAAAAACATTTTTTTATGATTTTCTAATAAAAATTTAGCTGCTTTTAGCTTAGTAACTATACCGCCTGTTCCGTGCTCGCTTCCTGTTTTAACACTCACATTAAGCCATTCTTCTTTGATAAATTCAACCCTTTCCAAACGCTTTGCATCGCTAAATTCACTAGGATTTTTATCATAAAAACCGTCAATATCACTTAAAATCACAAGCAAATCAGCTTCAAAAAAATGCGTCGCATAGGCACTTAAACTATCATTATCACCAAAAACAATCTCTTCAATAGCTGTGGCATCATTTTCATTAATAATAGGCAAAATTCCTAAATCAATCATCGCATCAATAGCATTTTTAGCATGCTTAGTCGCCTTTCTTGAATCAAAATCTTTTCCTGTAAGCAAAATTTGTCCACCCATTTTGCCAAATTTGGCTAAAAATTCATTATAAACGCTGATTAAAAAAGGTTGTCCTATCGCAGCTAAAACTTGTTTATTAATTAAATTTTTTCTATCTATATGAAGCTTGGTACATCCTGCTGAAATAGCAGCTGAAGTAACTAAAATAACTTCATATTTTTGCATTAATTTGGTCAAAAAAGCCACCAAATTCTCAAAGCGCTTTAAATTTAAAAGATTCTCATCGCTGATCACATGAGAGCCTACTTTTACAACTATTCTTTGCATACTTTTCTCTTTAATTTTATATGGTATTGAAATTTTTAAATTAAAAATTCATTTTATAAACTTAAAAAATTTTATCAAATTTTTTAATAAAAATGATTAATTTTCTAAAAATCGAAATAAAATTTAAAACAAAATGAAATTTTTTATTTTGTAAAGAAAAAGACGATTGCGCTAATTTAAGGGAGATATAATTTTAAATTGTGGTGCGGATGAAAGGACTTGAACCTTCACGCATTGCTGCACCAGATCCTAAGTCTGGCGTGTCTGCCAATTTCACCACATCCGCTAGTATGGTACGCTCAAGAGGATTCGAACCTCTGACCTACGGCTTAGAAGGCCGTTGCTCTATCCAGCTGAGCTATGAACGCATATAAAAATTTGGTGGTGCGCCCGATAGGAATTGAACCCATAACCTACAGATCCGAAGTCTGTTGCTCTATCCAGTTGAGCTACGAACGCTTAGTGGGGTGAGTGATGGGAATTGAACCCACGACCCTCAGGACCACAATCTGATGCTCTAACCGACTGAGCTACACTCACCATTTTGTATAAATTTATAAAAAATGGTCGGGGTGAAAGGATTCGAACCTTCGGCCCCTTGGTCCCAAACCAAGTGCGCTAACCAGACTGCGCTACACCCCGAAAAAAGTAGGTATTATATCAGAAAAAGAAAACAAAGTCAAGAATTTTAATCCCTTATGCGTAAAAAAACTGGAAAACGCGGTAAGGAATTTTTAGTCAACCCATTAAATTTATAAGTAACAATAGAGCCTATTTTAGGTGGATTTTCCCTATCTTTATCTTTTAAACCACTGCCTATTCTAATCACCCTATCATTTGGCATTTGACAGAGTAAAGCGCCGATTTTACCTTGGAATTTACCCTTACCTTCAGTATAACCTATGACTTTACATTCAGCATCTTCATAAGGTTTTAATTTAAAAGCGTTTTTACTTCTGCCTTTTTCATAAGGAGCAAGATCCTTGCGTATAACTACACCTTCGCCCTTATTTAAGACAATATCTTTATAAAATTCTTTTAAATGCTCTTGATCTTTTATAGGAATTTGCTTTATGATTTTTATATAAGGATTGGGATTTTGTTGCAAATACTGCTCTAAAACCTTAAGGCGGTTGCTTAAAGTACAAGAAGTGAGTTTAAATTCTTCACAAGCATTGGGTACATCAAAAACATTATAAGTAACACTTTTCCAAAGGCTTGAGTCTAGATTATCGCCACGAATTAAAGCTGACACCTCATCAAATTTAGCCCTAGCTATCCAAAGCTCCCCATCAAGCTTAAAGCTAGGAAAATTATAAGTAAAATAAGAAGGAGTATAAATTGGATTATCTTGGCGGGTTTTAAATTTTCCCACTTCCCAAATTCCTCTGACTCCATCAAGCTTTTCACTCATTAAATAGCCATTAAAATTCTTATTTTGAATTTCTTGTTCACTTATCTTGCTTAAAAGTAAAATATCGCTAGCAAAAGCAAAACTAACACACCATAAAAAAACAAAAATTCTCATCACAATAGATTGATCATATATCCTGTAGCATCTTTTTGGATATTGTAATTATAATTTCCATCCAAATATATCACAAGTCTATAATACCCCTTATGAGAGCCAAAATCTATACGCTTAAAAAGAGAATTACTAATGCGTATGTTTTTAGTAGGATTTACTAGATCTGATTTAAAATCCACTACAATTTTACTAGGATTACCTATGGAAAAATCACTAATAAGCTCATCACTAGTATTGAGTTTGATTTTATTTTTATACACTGCATAAGATATAAAATCATAAATTTTATCAACTTGTAGCGGTATTTCTATATTTGCTGTACCATTGGATTCTTTTTTAGAATCATTACGTTCAGGTATAGTTACTGAAACATCAAAAACTTTTGAAGGATCTGGGCTCTTAGTACGGACAAGAGTATAAGTATCGTGCCAATCTATGCTTTTATTAATATCAACATTTAATACTTCTTCACTTCCATCAAGATTAATATAATTAAAACTTACGCTTTTTAAAACTCTTGCATTAGAATTAAATTTAATATCCTCTTTTTGAAAATCAGGTGGCATAATCATACTCATGTTTTGCTCTGATTTGAAAGGATTTTCCTCAGCATTTAATAAAGAAATAAAAATTAAAAATATTCCTAAAATTTTAGTTTTCATTGGGGTATAATCCTTGTAATTCAAAATAATCTTTTTGTGCTTTGGCGTTTTGCTCTTTGAGAAAAGATATTTTTTTATTCAATTCTTCTTTGGTTGCTTCAAGTGAAAGCAAGGTATCTAAAGAATACTGCCCAAAAAGCATATTTCCAAAATAAATAGCTCCTATAATGACAAGAAAAGCCCAAAAAACCATCTTTATAAGATGGGCATAAAAGCTCTTTTTCTTGGTGCTTTCGTCATATTCTTTGAGTAAATCACTCAGAGTTTTTCTCCTAAATATTCATCACTTTCAAGCTCAATTTCAAGCAAGCGATTGTATTTTGCAGTTCTTTCGCCTCTTGCCAAAGCCCCTGTTTTGATTTGTCCTGTATTTAAAGCTACAGCAAAATCTGCTATGAAAACATCTTCACTCTCGCCACTTCTATGGCTCATCACACACTTATAATTGTTTCTTTGTGCTAAACGAACAGTTCTCATAGTTTGAGTAATAGTTCCGATTTGATTTGGTTTAATAAGCACAGCATTTGCCATTTTTTTGATAATGCCTTCTCTTAAGATATCTTCATTTGTTACAAATAAATCATCGCCCACAAGCTGAATTTTATTGCCTAATTTTTCAGTAAGCTTGATCCAGCCCTCAAAATCATTTTCAGCTAAACCATCTTCAATGCTGCAAATTGGATATTTTGCGCAAAGCTCCACATAGCGTTCAATTAAGTCTTCACTTGAAAAAGCTTTGCCCTCCATGTGGTATTTACCTTCTTTAAAAAATTCAGTACTTGCCACATCAAGAGCGATTTTAACACGATTTTCATAACCTGCTTTTTTAATACAAGTCATTAAAAGATCAATAGGCTCTGTATTGTTAGCCAAATTTGGAGCAAAGCCTCCTTCATCGCCCAAAGCTGTAGAATGTCCTAAATTTGCAAGCTCTTTTTTTAAGATCGCATAAATTTCACAAACTGAACGCAAAGCTTCTTTAAAGCTTGTAAAACCAAAAGGCATGATCATAAATTCTTGAAAGTCTATATTATTGCTTGCGTGGGCGCCACCATTGATGATGTTGCACATTGGCACAGGCAAAATACTCGCATTTGCACCCCCTAAATAACGATACAAAGGCACTCCTAAAGCATTTGCCGCCGCACGCGCTGTTGCCATAGATACTCCCAAGGTCGCATTTGCGCCTAATTTTGAGTAATTATTTGTACCATCAAGCTCACGCAAAGTATCATCAAGCTGAGCTTGATTTAAAGCATCAAGTCCTAAAATTTCATCAGCTATAGTTTCATTTACATTAGAAACTGCTTTTAAAACACCCTTTCCACCAAATCTTTCATCATTATCACGAAGTTCTAAAGCCTCCTTAGAACCTGTACTTGCACCACTTGGAACTATAGCTGCACCCATACTCCCATCACTAAGTACAACTTCTGCTTTTACAGTTGGATTTCCTCTACTATCAAGCACTTCATATGCCCTAACATCTTCAATTACTAACATTATTCTTCTCCTTCTTCATCTTCGCTACTGCTAATCATGCCTTCTATACCCATAGAATTTTGAATTTCTTTGGTAATTTCATCAGCTATTTCTGGATTTTCTTTTAAGAAAGCTTTTGAATTTTCTCTACCTTGACCCAATTTTTTATCTTTATAAGAAAACCAAGCACCACTTTTATCTACTATATCAAGTTTTACACCATAATCGATCAATTCACCCTCACGGCTTAAACCCTCTCCAAACATTACATCAAATTCAGCTTGTCTAAATGGAGGTGCTACTTTATTTTTTACTACTTTAACTTTAACACGGTTACCAATAGGCTCTTCATTTTGTTTTAAAGTCGCTACTTTTCTAACATCTAAACGCACTGAAGCATAAAATTTGAGTGCATTTCCTCCTGTTGTTGTTTCAGGAGTTCCATAACCCATAGCGCCAATTTTCATACGAATTTGGTTGATAAAAATCACGGTTGTATTCATTTTATGGACAATTCCTGTAAGCTTTCTTAATGCTTGAGACATAAGTCTTGCTTGAAGCCCTACATGCTGATCTCCCATATCGCCTTCGATTTCAGCTTTTGGAGTAAGTGCTGCAACGCTATCTACAACTATCAAATCTATAGCCCCACTTCGTGCTATGGTTTCAACGATCTCTAAAGCCTGCTCACCAAAATCGGGTTGAGAAATATAAAGATTATCTGTATCTACGCCCAAATTTTTAGCATATTTTACATCCAAAGCATGCTCAGCATCGATAAAGGCACAAACCCCACCCGCTTTTTGACACTCTGCTATAATATGCAAAGTTAAAGTTGTTTTACCTGAACTTTCAGGCCCATAAATTTCAATAATTCTTCCTTTTGGAATTCCGCCTATACCAAGTGCAAGATCAAGTCCTACAGAACCTGTTCCTATGCTATCAATCTGCTCTACTTCCTTATCTCCAAGCCTTAAAATAGTGCCCTTGCCAAAAGCTTTATCGAGCGATTTTAAGGCGGCATCAAGCGATTTTTTCTTATTATCGTCCATTATTTTCCTTAAAAATTGCAAATTTTTAGCTAGAATTTTAACAAAATAAAATTAAATAATAGTTTATTTTGATAGAATAAAAATTATTTCATTAAAAATTAGGAAAGCTATGAAAAAAACAATTACAATCGCACATTCACCCGATGCGGATGATATTTTTATGTATATGGCAATTAAACTAGGATGGATAGGGAATGATTTTGACTATAAAAATACGGCTTTAGATATACAAACTTTAAATGATTTAGCCTTAAAAAATGAATTTGATGCTACAGCGATCTCGTTTGGACTTTATCCTTTAATTGCTAAAGAATACGCTCTTTTGCGCACCGCAGTAAGTTTTGGTGAGGGTTATGGGCCAAAACTTATCAAAAAACAAAATACACATTTAAAAAGAAATTTTAAAGTTGCATTAAGTGGCGCAAACACTACCAACGCTCTAATTTTTCGTATGAAATATCCAGAAGCTAGAATCATTTATAAAAATTTCTTAGAAATTGAAAATGCAGTTTTAAGCGGCGAAGTGGATGCAGGGGTTTTAATCCATGAAAGCATTTTAGAATTTGACAGTAGTCTTTGTGTGGAAGCTGAAATTTGGGATATATGGCTAGAACTTGCACAAGAAAATTTACCTCTACCTTTGGGTGGAATGGCTTTGCGTCGCTCTTTGCCGCTTAGCGATGCTATCAAGATAGAAAGAGATCTTACAAATGCTGTAAAAATAGCAAATTCTAATCGCCGCATTTTGGCCCCTATGCTAATGGAAAGAAATTTAATCCGCGTTAATGAGGAAAAACTTGATACTTATTTGAATTTATATGCCAATAAAAACTCCATTTGCATGAGCGAAACGCAATTTAAAGCAGCGGATGTGCTTTTTAAACTGGGATATGATTATAAATTTTATGATAAAATCATACATGCTAAGGATTATCTTATCCCGAGCGAGTATGAAGAATTTAGAAATTCTTAAAAAGGATTAAAATGGATGAAAGCACCTTGGTTGCTCTTGGAGTGCAAACCTTTAAAATCACACTTTTGCTTTCTTTGCCCATGCTTTTAGCGGGGCTTATCGCAGGGCTTATTATCAGTATCTTTCAGGCTACAACACAGATTAATGAAATGACGCTTTCTTTTGTGCCTAAAATCATCTTAGTAGTAATAGTCATCATCTTTTTAATGCCTTGGATGACTACAACAATGATTGATTTTACCGAAAATATTTTAAATCAAATTCCAACTTTTATCAAATGATTATCGATTTTAAGAAATATTCATCTGTAAAGATTGGAGGCGAATTTGAGGTCGAAGTTTTAGAACAAATTCGCGAATTTGATGGCTTTTTAATAGGCGGTGCGAACAATCTCCTTATAAGCCCTAAGCCTAAAAATATAGGAATTTTAAGCGATAATTTTAATTTTATTGAAATTTTAGAGCAAAATAAAGACTTTTTACATCTTCGCATAGGTTGTAAGACAAAAGCAAGTCAAATGTATCGTTTTTCCAAAGAAAATAATCTTTATGGTTTTGAATACCTTAGCAAAATTCCTGGTACGCTTGGTGGACTTTTAAAAATGAATGCGGGGCTTAAAGATGAGTGCATCAGTCAGAATTTAGTCAAAATTGCCACTTCAAAAGGTGAAATTTTACGCGAAAATATTGATTTTAGTTACCGCTTTTGCCCTTTAAATATGCCTTTTTTTTGGGCTGAATTTAAACTCGGTTTTGGTTTTGATAAGATAAAAGATGAGAATTTAAAAAATGCAAGAAACAATCAACCTAGCGGAGCAAGCTTTGGCTCTATCTTTAAAAATCCAAAAGGAGATTTTGCAGGAAGACTCATTGAGGCTGTAGGACTTAAAGGCTTTAGCAAAGGAGATGCGATGTTAAGCGACAAGCATGCAAATTTTTTGATCAATAAAAAAAATGCAAGTTTTGATGATGCTATTTTTCTTATCGAACTTGCTAAAAAAAAGGTTTTTGAGGAATTTGGCATAAAATTAGAAGAAGAAGTGATTATCATTTAAATTAAATTTCTACTTCTTTCTTTAATATATGTTTTTAAAAAGATAGCATTTTTTAATCAAATTCACGCTACAATCAGACAATTTTTTCTTACGATAAAAGGATAATTCATGCAAATAAATATCAACCTAGAAGAAATGACTAAATGGCAAATCACTTACGAGCTTAAAAGAATTTTATCAAGTCTTGATCCTATAACTGCGCATGAAATCGCAAAGGAATTAAGACAAGAATTTTTAAGCATAGAAGAGCTACAAGATCGCATTAGGCAAATCAACGATTAAATTTTTATTGCACTGTTAAATTTAATTTTTCTAACTCTTTGTTTATAACTTCAGCAAGCATATTTGGCATTTGATTTACAAGTTTTTGATAATTTACCCTAGGATCTTGTGCATGAAGTGCAAAATTTAATCTTACATTTTTTGATGTGAGTATTTTACCATTACTTGTAGAAACAACTTTGAAGTTAATATTAGCTACTGCATTTTTGGTTATTGCAACAAAATAATTTGTGATATTTACATAAAAATCATCTAAATTTACCACCACAAGATAGTCTGTAAATTTGGCATAAATTTGACTTTTGTCTTTTTCTTTTTTTAAAAAAGGAGATACATTAAGCAATTTAGAGTCTTTAGGACTAAAACGAGCTAAAGTTCTTAAATCTTGATAAACACCGTTTGCAGCTGAATTTACAAAATTTAATCTTAAATTATCCACTAAATTTTTAGCAAAAAGAGTAGAAAATTCTTTAGCACTTATGTTAAAACCATCCAAAGCATAGCCAAAATTTTGCCTAAAACTCATAGCTATAGCAAAATCAACATCATTATCTTTACGAATGCTTTCTTTCTTACTCATCAAACTAGAGCTATCAAAAATCCCTTTTTGCTGATCTAAGTTTTGTTTTTCAACATTTTGTTGAAGATCTATGATTTCAAAACTTTCTTGCTGTTCTAGTTTAATGATTTTTTTTTGCGAAAAATTATTTGCAAAAAGACTAGAATTTAACAAAATACTCATAAATAAAATAAGAAAAATTTTCATTTTTATCCTTTAAGATTTTAAAATTATATGCTGTTTTTATGTATATATATTTAAAAAACTTTTTTTAGAAACACAAATAAAAGGCTCGCACTTATAATTTAAAGGGGAATATAAAATCATTTCCTTAGAAAAGGTTCCCATAAAACCACCCTTTTGATTGACTAAAAAATCTCCAGCTGCAATATCCCAACTATTTAACTTCTCAAAACGCTTATAAACCCCTGCTCTACCTTCCAAAATAGCACAAAATTTAAGCCCTGATCCTATGTTAATAGGTGTCAAATTGTGTTTTTTAGCAAAATTTTCATCCTCTTTACTAAGATGATTAACACTTAAAAGAGCTTTAGATTGATTGTCTATAAAATCTTGTTCGCTTATATCTAAAATTTTATCATTTTTATAAACTCTAGTATTTTGATGAGCGTAAAAAATATCGCCTTTTGAAGGATTTTTTATAAGAGCTAAAATAGGTCTATCTTCATGAATCAAACTGATCATAATGCAAAATTCATCACTACCTTTTAAAAACCCACTTGTACCATCAAGCGGATCAATAAGCCAATAACTTTGCAAATTTTTACTTTCTTCCTGACTTAGCAAACCTTCTTCAGATAAAATTTTAATATCTGTTTTTCCTAAAATATCGTTTAAAATTTCATTTGAAGCAAGATCGGCTGATGTTAAGGGGCTTTGATCTTGTTTTTGCCAAATTTGTAGGTTTTTTCTTTCTTTTAAAATAGCTTTAGAGGCTTCATTACTGGCATCTATGGCGGTTTTTAGTAAATTATCGAGTTTAAACATTGTAAGACTTTCAAAATATTCTTTTGAAATTATATAAGAAGTTTGTGTGAAAAAGTTAATTTCACACAATCATTTAAATTTTACTGGTTTCTCCAAGGTAAAGCTGTCTTGGACGAACAATTTTTAGTGTTTCTTGCTCTTTTTGCTCTATCCATTGTGCTATCCAGCCTGGTGTACGTCCGATCACGAAAAGCGTTGCAAACATTTCATTTGGAATTCCTAGAGCTTTTAAAATTAAGCCGCTATGAAAATCTACATTTGGATAAAGATTTCTTTGTACAAAATAATCATCTTGCAAGGCAATCTCTTCTATACGAGTTGCCACCTTAATCAAATTCGTATCAATACCTAACTCATCGATTAATTGATCACGAAGCTTTTTAAGTACTTTTGCACGCGGATCAAAATTTTTATAAACCCTATGCCCAAAGCCCATCAAGCGGAATGGGTCATTTTTATCTTTTGCTCTTTTTATAAATTCATCCACCCTATCAACAGTAGCTATTTCCTCAAGCATTCTAATAACGCCTTCATTTGCACCTCCATGAGCATGACCCCAAAGCGCTCCAATACCTGCTGAAATACATGCATAAGGATGCGCATGAGTAGAACCTACGGCACGAACAGTAGAAGTAGAAGCATTTTGTTCATGATCTGCATGAAGCATAAATACAGTATCGAGTGCTTTTACTTCTATAGGTTTAAGCTCAACATGATCATAAGGATAGGTTCTTAACATATATAAAAAGTTCTCAGTAAATCCACGATCTAAATTAGGATAAGCCATAGGAAAACCATTTTTATAACGATAAGCAGCGGCTACTATAGTAGGAATTTTTGCTACAACTCTAGCAGCCATTTCCATGTACTCTTCTCTAACATTCATATTTAAATGATCAGGATAAAAAGCACTAAGAGATGAAACAGCGCCTTGTAAAACGGCCATAGGGTGAGCATTATCAGGGAAAGAATCAAAAAGACGATGCATACCCTCATGTATATAAGAGCGTTTTTTAAGCTCATATCTAAATGCTTCAAGTCTTTCATTGCTTGGAAGTTCTTTATAGAGTAAAAGATGCACTACATCTAAAAAAAGTTTATTTTCAGCAAGCCATTCTATAGGATAGCCACGGTGCATTAAAACACCCTCTTCACCATCAATATAAGTAATTTTTGATTTACAAGTAGCTGTAGAAGTTAAACCTTCATCATAAGCAAACATTCCTGTTTGTTTATAAAAACTCCCCATATCCACAACACTTGGACCAGTAGTACCATCATATATAGGGAATTCGTAGCTTTTACCATTTCTATTGTCAGTTACAGTAACAGAATTTGACATTTTTGCTCCTTTTTTAATCTTTACTTTTAGTAATTCTAGCTAAAAAAGGCGATTTTCAACTTTTTCATTGTCAATAATTTTAAAATTCATTAACCTTTTTGAGTAAAAAAGTAACCTGTGTTATTTAGATTACTTTTTAATATTTGAAATAAATTTAATCGCACTCATCACAACAATAGCTTCAAATAAAGCTGTTAAAATTAGCGCCGAATAAAGTTCTTCGCTGATAACTTTTCCTGAATATCCTAGCGTAGCAGTAGCGATAAGAAGAGTCAAAGGCATAGAGTGACTCAGTCCAAATAAAACCATATTTTGAAAGCCAATTTTTTTCCAAAAAACACTGGCACACAAAATTCTCAAACCTACCATCACAAACATCAGCAAAATAGCATCAAATACGATTTCATATTCTAAAATCATTTTAAGATCGAAAGTAGTTCCTATATGGATAAAAAAAATCGGAATTAAAAAACCATGCCCAAAACTAGAAAGTTTATGCTCTAAATCCTTTTTATGGTCAAAAAAAGTTGCGATAAAAGAACCTGCAATAAAAGAGCCTAAAACGATTTCAAGCTTTGTAATAATCATAGCCACGATAATCAAAATAAAAATTGCCATACAAAATCTTATATCTTTTTCATTTTTATCTTCCCAAGGCATCAGCACGACTTTAAGTTGGGGATACCACCAAAAAAGCACACCTAAAACTTTAAAACCAAGCAAACAAAGCCCTAAAAATATATTAAGATATAAAATGCTTTGTACTACATCGATAATATTTGTCCCCTCGCGTAAAAAAGCTCCAGCTATGGTTAAAAGCACTATGGAAACAACCTCAGCTAATGTTGCTACTATCATAGCTGTATTAAGCCAGTAACACTCTTTACCAAAGTCCTTATAAAGCAAGGATAAAAGCCCCACGCTCATAACCGGAATAATCAAAACAAACACGAAAGAAAGTTCAAAAACCCATACTATAGCCGATGAAAAAGAATAAAGCAATATGATATAAAAAAAGCTTTTTTTGGCAATTTCTTTATCCATATTAAAAAAAGCGCGCAAATTGACTTCCATACCCGCTATAAACATAAGATAATAAAAACCCACATTAGCTAAAATAGTAAAATTTTCACTCTTACCTATAAAACCAAAATACGCCATAAGTGCGCCCAAAATGATTTCAGTAGCTGAAATCGGTAAGCGCAAAATTTTAGCTATATGCGGAGAAAATAGTAAACATAAAGCTATAACAATAAGAATTTGTAGATCAATTAAACCCTGTGAATCAATGACACTCGGATGCAAAAGTAAATCCCATTTCTTTAAGTTTTACTATATCACGACTTGGTTCTTCACCTTTTGTAGTAAGATAATCTCCTATTACAATAGCACCTGCACCTGCTTTAAAAATTTCATATTGTCTTTCTTGCAATACCACCTCACGACCTCCTGCTACCATAACCACAGTATTAGGCAAAGCTTCTTTAGTATCACTTATAATTTTTAAAGCCTCATCAGCACTTAATTTTGGAACTTGTAGTTTTAAATTTTCATTGGCTATAAAAAAATTAATAGGCGTTGAAAAAGGTTGCAATTCTTGCAAAGATTTTCTAAAACTTAGTCTATCCTCTTCACTCTCACCCATACCATAAATTCCACCACAACAAAGCATAAGTCCTGCTTCTTTGGCATTTAAATTGGTTTGAAATCTACTTTCCCAAGTATGAGTGGTGCAAATTTGTGGAAAAAATTCTTTTGAAGCTTCAAGATTGTGATTATAAGAAAAAATTCCTGCTTTTTTAAGCTCTTTTAATTGCTCCACGCTTGCCATACCATTACAGGCTATAAGAAGTAAATTAGGCACTTCTTTTTGTACTGCATGTGCTGCTTTGCAAACATATTCGAGTTTTTCATCATCAAGTCCAAGGCCTGCCGTAACCAAACAAAAACCCAAAGCTTCATTTTTCTTAGCTATCTTGGCCTCTAAAACAATTTGTGAAATTTCTTTTTGACGGTATTTTTGTATATTTGTTTTTACATAAGCACTTTGGGTGCAGTATTTGCAATCTTCAGAACAATTTCCACTGGCTATATTTGAAATAGCACAAAGCATGATTTGCATGATTAATCCTTTATTTCTTTTTTAATTTTGCATTTTAAACATTCTAAGAATGTGCCTTTTTTTAGCTCTTTTATCACTAAATTTTCTCCACATTCCTCACATTTTTCATCGCTTGGTTTATATTTACTTATAAAATTACATTTTGGATAAGCACTACAACCATAAAATTTACCGCGTTTTGAAAGGCGCTCTACTATCTCACCCTCTTTGCAACTTGGACAAGTAATGCCTATGCCCTTTGCTTTAGCCTTGCTAGCACTTACTTCAGCTTCATTCTTGCTTTCATTTTTTAAATTTCTTGAGTATTTGCATTTTGGAAAATTTAAACAAGCTACGAATTCTCCAAAACGCCCTTTTCTAATCGCAAGTTCACCACCACAATCAGGGCAATTTTCACCCAATTTAGTCACCGTTTTTTGGCTTGCAATTTTTGTTTTTCCTTCTTCAACCTTCCTCATAAAGGGATAATAAAATTCTTTCAAAGTTTCTTGCCAATTAGCTTTATCTTCTGCAATCTCATCTAAAGTATTTTCAAGATTTGAAGTAAATTTACTATCTACTATATCACTGAAATTCTTTTCAAGCACTTCAGTTACACTAAAAGCGACTTCACTAGGAATGAGTTGTTTTTTATCGATTTTTACATAATCACGGCTTGTAAGTATAGAAATAGTCGGCGCATAAGTAGAAGGGCGACCTATGCCTAAGCTTTCAAGTTTTTTTACAAGTCCTGCTTCGGAATATCTTGAAGGTGGTTCGGTAAAATGTGAGTTCATTTCTAAATTTTGTATTTTTAAATTTTCACCTATTTTAAAATTGGGTAAAATTTTATCCTTATCCATATCACCATAAACTTTATAATATCCATCAAAAAGGATTTTTCTACCGCTTATTTTAAAAACTGCTCTATCATTTTTTACAAATACATTTTGAGTTTGAGAGATAGCAGGACTCATCTGACAGGCTAAAAAGCGATTATAAATAAGTGTGTAAAGTTTTAACTCATCTTTGTCTAAAAATTTAGCCGCAATTTCTGGAGTAAAACTTAAATTTGTAGGGCGTATAGCTTCATGAGCTTCTTGAGCGCCTTTAGTCTTTGTAGTATATACATTTGCTTTGCTTGGAAGATAGTCTTTGCCAAAATTTGCTTGTATGAATTTTCTTGCATTTTCTACTGCTTCTTTGGCTAAATTTAAACTATCGGTTCTCATATAAGTAATAACCCCCATCACGCCTTCATGGGTATTTACTCCTTCATAGAGCTTTTGAGCTATCATCATGGTTTTTTTAGGGTTAAAACCAAGGCGATTGCTGGCACTTTGTTGTAAGGTTGAAGTCATAAAAGGAGGCGGCGGAGCGATTTTTCTTTCTTTGCTTTCTATATCGCTTATAGCATAATTTTCATTTTTACACGCTTCAAAAACAAGCTTTGCACGATCTTTATTTGTAAGAGTAAGCTTTTCTATCTTTGCTTTATCAAATTCGACAAGTTCTGTATTTAAATCCTTTTGAAATATCATATCTATACTAAAATATTCTAAAGGAACAAAAGCACGAATTTCTTTCTCACGATCGACTATGATCTTTAAAGCCGCACTTTGAACACGCCCAGCACTAAGTCCTCTTTGAATTTTTTGTCCTAATAAAGGGCTGAGCTTATACCCTACAATGCGATCTAAAAGACGTCTGGTTTGCTGAGCATTTACAGAGTGCATGTTTAATTTTCTTGGATTTTTTAAAGCATTTTCTATAGCGCTTTTAGTGATTTCATGAAAAACAATGCGTGGTAAGGTGTTTTCATCTTTTCCTATAGCTTTTGCAATATGATAGGCTATAGCCTCTCCTTCTCTATCTTCATCCGTTGCAAGATAGACTTCTTTGGCATCTTTAGCTTTGCTTTTAAGTTCTTTAACTAAGGCGCTATGATCACTTGTGATTCTATACTCAGGGATAAATTCATCATTTTCTATTTTTATACCAAAACTTGATTTAGGTAAATCTCTTATATGCCCTTTAGAAGCTATGACTTCATATTCTTTGCCCAAAAAATTGCCTATAGTTTTTGCTTTTGCAGGAGATTCGACTATGATCAAATTTTTTTTCATTTGCTACTGCCTTTGTAAATTTCATTAAAAATACTATTAATAATTAAAGATAAATAATTTCTATAAAAAATTAAAAGCTGAATTTAGCTAAAAATTTTTGAAATTCTACTTATAATGAAAGATATTTTATCTATACAAATGAAAAACAGGAGTATAAATTACAAATAGAAGTAATTTTAAATACAAAAGAAAATTTTTTGAGTATAATAAAACTAAAAAGGTTCAAATATGAAGAAAAAATCTTATAAATTTCACCCCAATGATACAAAATTAGATAAAAAAATGGTTGAGATCACAGAAAAATCAGGCTTTAAAATCGCAGTATTTTCCATGGCGGCAATGACTATGCTAGGAAGCGTGGTAATCTCATCAGCACTGCCTGCAATCAATAGACATTTTGAAGATATTTTAATCCAATCAGGTGCAAATATGCAAACAAATTTTACCCTAGCACATCTTGATATTTTAGTGCGTTTAGTATTAACCCTACCTGCTATTTTCGTTGTGATTTTATCTCCTTTTGCAGGAATTTTAATGGATAAACTGGGTAAATTAAAATTTGTTTTTCCTGCAATGATTGCTTGGACACTTGCTGGAGTAAGTGGCTTTTTCTTAAATGATATTTATGCTATACTGACTTCAAGAGCTATTTTTGGTATGGCAACGGCTTTTATAATGACGGGTGCTTCGGCTTTGCTGGGAGATTATTATAGTCGTGGTGGCTTTAACCGTAGAGAAAATGCTTTAAGTCTTCAAGGATTTTTTTGTGCGGTAGGTGGTGCAGTGTTTATCTCTATAGCGGGCTTTGTTTCGAGTTATTCTTGGCGTTATCCTTTTTTGGTTTATGGGCTTGGAATTTTAATCACCCTCATAGCCATGATTTATCTTTTTGAGCCAAGAAAATTTAAATTTTACAATCATACAAAGATAGAAGAAAAAACTAATTACTGGAAATTTTTTCCTATTTATTTTATAGGATTTTTTATCATGGTGGTTTATTATATATCCCCTACACAACTTCCTTATTATATAGAAGAGCATCTAGGCTTAGATCCTAAATTTATAGGGATTTCAATGTCAATTTCTGCACTTTGTTATGGTATTTTTTCTCTAAGTTACAAATATATCATGCGTTTTTTAAGTATTAAAATGATTTATATTGCTACTTTATTCATTGTGGGCTGTTCTTTTTTGATACTCTTTTTGATCGATGATTTTATCGCTGTTTTATTTGCTTTAGCCTTGCTTGGAATGGGTGGAGGTATCATGCTTGTAAATAACACTGCTTATCTTTTTTCAATCTGTCCTGAAAATGCACGAGCTAGAGCTTATGGAATTTTAGCTAGTTGTATATTTTTAGGGCAATTCTTAAGCCCGATTATCTCTCAGCCTATAGTAAGACAATTGGGACTTGTTGATGCGTTTTTAATATGGGCTATTTTAAATTTTATAGTTTGTATTGTATTTTTATTTTTAAAACAAAGATGAAAAATCGCTTTTTATAGAAAGTATAAAACACAAAGAGATATCTCCTCCTTGTGTTAAAAGTTTATAAACCTATTGCATTTAAGGTTTGGTATTTATTCATATAAATTTGAGCTTCAATTTTTCTCATTGTATCCAATGCAACTTGAACTACAATCAATACAGAAGTACCTCCAAAATTAAAAGGTACACCCATGAATTTAACCAAAACCCAAGGCAAGGTTGCTACAAGTCCTAAATAAATAGAACCCGATAAAGTAAGACGAGAAGCTACTTCATTAAGATAATTTGCTGTCCCTTCGCCTGGACGAATTCCAGGGATAAAACCCCCTTGTTTTTTAAGATTTTCCGCTATATCCTTAGCATTAAATACTATAGAAGCATAAAAATACGCAAAGAAAATTACAAACAAGAAAGTCAAAACATGAAATAAATAACCATTTGGATTCAAAAAGTCATTGATAGCTTGCAAATACGGATTTGTACTTGTTTGCAAAATAGTCGTAGGAAACATTAAAATAGCGCTAGCAAAAATCGGCGGAATAACTCCACTTAAATTGATTTTAATTGGAATATAGTTCATAATACGCTTATTTTGATTTTGCATTACTACTTTACGCGAGTAAGAAATAGGAATTCTTCTTTCTCCAAGCTCTACATATATAATCACGCCAATAGTGATTAAAATCAAAGCAAGGATAACAAAAGCGGTTAAGAAATTCATTTCGCCTGAATTTATCTGTCCTACTGTACCCGAAATAGCTCTTGGAATTCCTGAAACAATACCTGCAAAAATAATCAAAGAAATACCATTTCCTATACCTCTTTGTGTGATTTGTTCACCTATCCACATCAAAAGCATAGTTCCTGCGAGCATAGAAATTGCACAAAGCGCAATAAACATATTTAAATTTTCTATCATTATAGCGCCTGCTCCACCTCTTCCATGTAAACTTTGAAGTCCTATAGCCACACCGATACTTTGAACTAAAGTGATTACTATAGTTGCATAACGGATAATTTGCATATATTTTTGCATACCATCGCGTTCTTTTTTCATTTTACCGATATTTGGGAAAGTAGCTGCTAAAAGCTCCATGATAATCGAAGCAGTAATATAAGGCATAATACCTAAAGAAATGATAGAAAAGCGTTCTGCTGCCCCACCACTAAAAACATTAAATAAACCCAAAGCATTGTTTTGATTATTGTTAAAAAATTCCGCAATCACATCAGCATTGACGCCAGGAACTGGCACATAAGCCAGAACCCTATAAGCAAACAAGAAAGCTAAGGTGATTAAAATCTTATTCGTCAATGCCTTATTCATTATTTTGATCCGGTGACGCTGATATTCTCGTCTTTAATTTTTGATGCTAAGTCTTTTGCACTTGCACCGATTAATTTAATTTTAGTAACAGACTTTGAAATTTTATGAACGCTTTTGATGCTTTCAATTGTAATTTCATTAAGCTCTTTTACGGCTGTGATTTTTTCAACATTAATCACATAAGGTTTTGCGATTTTAGAAGTAAAACCAACTTTTGGTAATCTTCTTTGAAGAGGTTGCTGACCTCCTTCAAAACCTCTTTTTTCATTATAACCCTTTCTAGCGGTTTGACCTTTGCCCCCTTTAGTGGCGGTTTTACCCATTCCACTTCCTTGGCCACGGCCTATTCTTTTGGTTTTATGCGTTGATCCCGCTGCTTTTGTCAAATTCATCTTCTTATCCTTTTAGCATTGTTAAAGCTTTGATTGTAGCACGAACCACGTTAGCTGAGTTATTTGAACCTAAAGACTTAGTTAAGATATCTTTAATACCCGCAAGCTCTACGATAGGACGAGTAGAACCACCCGCGATAACTCCCGTACCTTCGCTAGCTGGTTTAAGTAAAATTCTACTTGCATTGTATTTTACTTCAACATCGTGAGCAATAGTTGATCCTTTAGTTTTTACTTCAACGATATTTTTAAATGCATCATCAACTGCTTTGCGAATAGCATCAGGAACTTCTTTAGCCTTGCCATAACCAACACCTACTAAACCTTTGCGGTTTCCAACAATAACTAAAGCAGTAAATCTAAATCTTCTACCACCTTTAACAACCTTAGTAACTCTGCCGATATCGACGATTACTTCTTCAAATTCTTCTCTATTATATTTTTCCATCGATTTACCCCTTATAGCCTAATACCATTTTCTCTTAAAGATTCAGCTAATGCTGCAATTACTCCGTGATATACATAACCATTTCTATCAAACACAGCTTGTTCTATTTGCTTAGCTTTTAAAACTTTAGCAAATTCAGTAGCGATTTTTTTAGCACCTTCTTTGTTTGCTTTAACGCCAAGTTTGCGTCCATCTACTGCTGCTAAAGTTACAGCTTTAACATCATCAATCGCTTGGATATAAAGAGTTCTATTTGATTTAAAAACAGAAATTCTTGGGAAGTTTTCACATCCTGAAATTTTTGCTCTAATTCTTTTTTTTCTTTTAATTCTTAAAGTTAGTTTTCTTTTTAGTACATTTGCTCTCATTGCCTATCCTTACTTTTTAGATGTCTTACCAGCTTTGCGGATAATGCGTTCATCAGAATACTTAACGCCTTTTCCTTTATATGGCTCAGGTGGTCTAAATTCACGAATTTGAGCAGCAACTTGTCCTACTACTTGTTTATCGCTTCCTTTAATGATAACATTGTTTTTATCCACAGTGATTTCAATTCCTTCTGGAATATCATAGTTGATAGGATGTGAAAAACCAAGGCTTAATTCTAAAACTTTGCCTTTTAAAGCAGCTTTATAACCCACTCCGTTGATTTCAAGAGTTTTTGAAAAACCTTGAGTTAAGCCTACAACGATATTGTAAGCTAAAGCTCTATAAGTTCCCCAATATGCTCTACTTTGTCTATCTTCACCTTTAGGAGAGAAAAGAATGTTATTATCTTTAATCTCAACATTTACATTTGCTTTTGTATCAAGCTCTTTTGCTAAATTTCCTTTTTTAAATTTAAGCAAATTTCCTTCTAGTTTAACCTCTACTCCACTAGGGATAGCGATTGGTTGTTTACCTATACGAGACATATTTTTCCTTTTTATTTGTCTAGGATATTTCTACTTTTTTAAAAGAATGGATACCCAATGCCATAAAAAGCAGATTTTTACCAAATGGTACATAAAATTTCGCCGCCAACACCTGCTTTATAAGCTTCATCATTTGCTAAAACGCCACGACTTGTGCTAACTACGATAGTACCGTAACCGTTTTTAAATCTTTTAATTTCTTCTTTACCCTTATAAACACGACGACCTGGTTTAGAAACTCTTTTAAGTTCGTTAATAACGCTTTTACCTTTTTCATCGTATTTTAAAACTACATTGATAAATTTCTTTTTATCTTCTTCGATAACATTAAAACTTTCAATATACCCTTTAGCTTGGAAAATTCCAACTAAAGCTTCTACAACTTTAGAATGTAAAAGCTTGGTTGTTTCAAGCTTTCTCATTCCGGCATTGCGAATTCTTGTTAGTGAATCTGAAATTATATCATTTATCATTTTATTTCCTTACCAGCTTGCTTTTTTAAGACCTGGAATCAAGCCTTCATTACCCATTTTTCTTAGGCAAACTCTACAAATTCCAAAATCTCTATAAACCGAATGCGGACGCCCACAAATTTGGCATCTTGTATAGCCTCTTACTTTGAATTTAGGTTTGCGTGCCGCTTTTGCAATCATTGATTTTTTAGCCATCTTACTTTCCTTTTGTAAATGGCACACCGATAAGTTCTAACAACTTTTGTGCCTCTTTATCGTTTTGTGCTGTTGTAACTATAGAAATGTTCATACCATGAGTTCTTAAAATTTTATCATACTCAACTTCTGGGAACATCAACTGCTCATCAAGACCGAAATTGTAATTTCCTCTTCCATCAAAACCATCTCTACTTAAACCTCTAAAGTCTTTCACTCTTGGTAAAGCAATAGAAATTAATTTATCAAGAAAAGCAAACATATTTTCTTTTCTTAAAGTTACCATTACACCTACAGGAAAACCTTCACGCACTTTAAATCCTGCAACTGATTTTTTAGCTTTAGTAATCACAGCCTTTTGTCCTGCTATCAAAGAAATAGTATCTGCAACATTTTGCAATACTTTTTGATCTTTAGCAAGCTCACCCGCACCTACGCTAATAACGATTTTTTCTATCGCAGGGATAAGCATAGGATTTTTAATATCAAATTCTTTTACCAAAGCAGGTTTGATGCTTTGATCGTATTTTTCTTTCAATCTCATCATCGCTTACTCCTGAACTTTTGCCACATTGGAAATATCCATTGGCATTTCTTTATTGATAAAACCACCATTTGGGTTTTTCTCGCTAGGTTTTATAGCTTTTTTAGCAATCTTACATCCCTCAACAACTACTTTAAGTGTTTTTGGATATACTGCTAACACTTTACCTGTCTTACCTTTGTCATCACCTGTGATAACTTTAACGCTATCACCTTTTTTGATTTTTAATTTAACCGCCATTATAATACCTCCGGTGCTAGTGAAACAATTTTCATAAAGCCACCATATCTAACTTCTCTACCCACTGGCCCAAAGATACGAGTTCCGATAGGTTCTCTTTTGTTATCAAGAATAACTGCAGCATTTTCATCAAAACGAATCAAAGAACCATTATCTCTATGAATTTCTTTTTTAGTTCTAACGATAACTGCTTTTACTACTTGACCTTTTTTTACCTTACCATTTGGTAAAGCTTTTTTTACAGATGCAACAATTACATCGCCTACAGTAGCATATCTTCTTTTACTACCACCTAAAACTTTAATACACATTAATTCTTTTGCACCGCTATTGTCAGCAACTGCAAGTCTTGTAAAACTTTGAATCATTACTCAACTCCTGTAGCTAATACAGATTTTAAGCGAAATGATTTTCTTTTTGAAAGTGGTCTGCATTCTACTGCAACAACAGTATCACCCACTTTAACTTCATTTCTCTCATCATGAATTAGATATTTTTTAAAGCGTTTAACAATTTTTCTATATCTTGGATGAACCACTTTTCTTTCAACCAAAATACTCGCTGTTTTCTCACCTGCGATTTTCACAACAACGCCTTGTATTTCTCTTTTAAATGCCATTTTTTATCCTTATTTTAAAGCGTTAATTGCTGTATTGATTCTAGCAATGTCTTTTCTAACTTCGCTAATCTCTTTTGGATTAGTAAGTTGCATTGTTTTTAGCTTTTGTTTTAAAGTGAATAAAAGCACCTTTTTTTCTTTTAGCATTGTTGCAAGCTCAGCTGCTGTTTTATCTTTAATCTCAGTATATTTCATTTTGGCTCTCTCTTGTAACAAACTTAGTTTTAAATGGAAGTTTATGCATAGCTAAAGTCAATGCTTCTCTTGCCATTTCTTCGCTTACTCCTGCCATTTCATAAATGATACGACCTGGCTTGATATTCATTACCCATTCCTCAACAGCACCTTTACCTTTACCCATACGAGTTTCTAAAGGTTTTTTTGTCAAAGGCTTATCTGGGAAAACTCTAATCCAAGTTTTTCCTTGTCTTTTAACAAAACGAGTTAAAGCGATACGCGCTGCTTCAATTTGGCGTGAATTAATGCGTCCTGCTTCAGTTGCTTTTAATGCAAATTCACCAAAAGTAAATTCAGTTCCACGATTAGCATAACCTCTGTTACGCCCTTTCATCATTTTGCGATATTTAGTTCTTTTTGGCATTAACATGATTATTTACTCCTTCTTGTGCGTCTTTGCTTTTTAGCTGGAGCACTTTCTTCTGTTTTTTCAGTTTGTAAGCCTTTTTGCAATACTTCACCTTTAAAGATCCAAACTTTAACACCTATGTTTCCATAAGTAGTTCTAGCTTCTGCAAAACCGTAATCGATTTTTGCTCTTAAAGTATGAAGTGGCACACGACCTTCAAGATACCATTCAGTTCTTGCCATTTCAGCACCGCCTAAACGACCAGAAACTGAAACTTTAATCCCTTTAGCACCTGCTTTTTGTGCGCCTTGAATTACTTTTTTCATTGCTCTTCTAAAAGCGATTCTTTTTTCAAGTTGAGTTGCAACGCTTTCAGCAGCAAGTTGAGCTGAAGCACCCGCTTTTCTTTCTTCTTTGATGTTGATATTTACATCTTTACCGATTAAATCTTGCAATTCTTTTCTTAAATTATCAACATCGCTACCTTTTTTACCAATGATAATACCTGGTCTTGCAGCTACAACAGTTACGCGAAGCTTTTTAGCAGTTCTTTCTACTAAAATTTGGCTGATTCCCGCATAATAAAGTTTTCTTTTTAAGAAAGCTCTGATTTTGTAATCTTCACCGATATTTTCCACTAAATTTGCCTTAGTTGGAAACCATCTTGATTCCCAGTTTCTATTAATTCCTAGTCTTAGACCGATTGGATTTACTTTTTGTCCCATTAGCTTTCCTTTTCTGCCGTTACTTTTTTAGTACTTGTTTTTTTAACAGGAGTTTTTTTAGCTACTGCTTTTTTTGCTTCAGTTTTAACTTCCGCTTTCGCTACTTCTACTAAGATATGTGAAGTAGGTTTTCTAATACGGCTTGCACTTCCTCTAGCACGTGGTCTAAATCTTTTTAATACAGCACCAGCATCTACACGACAACTTTTTACCACTACTTCGTTCGCTTCAAAACCGCCGTTTGCTACTGCACTTGAAATTGCATTTGCGATATATTTGGCACCCTTGTTTGGCATAAATTTTAAACTAGCCATAGCTAATTCTGCATTCATCCCCTGAACTTCTCTAGCAATCAATCTTGCTTTAGTTGGAGATAATCTTATGAATTTAATTAATGCTTTACTCATATCTTATCCCTTACTTACCAATTTTCTTTTGCACAGAACCTTTATGGCCTTTAAATGTGCGTGTTGGAGCAAATTCGCCAAGTTTATAACCGATATGATTTTCAGTGATATAAACGGGAATAAAACTTTTGCCATTATGAACATTGAAAGTTAAACCTATCATATCAGGAATGATAGTACTTCTTCTAGACCAAGTTTTAATAGGTTTATTATCATTAGCCTTTTTAGCAGCGATGACTTTTTTCATTACATGATCATCAACAAAAGGACCTTTTTTTAGTGATCTAGCCATCTTACTTTCCTTTTCTTCTTGAAATTATTAGCTTATCGCTAGCTTTTTTACGACGAGTTTTCGCACCTTTGGTTGGTTTACCCCATGGAGTTACTGGATGACGGCCTGAATTTTTCTTACCTTCACCCCCACCGTGCGGGTGATCTACTGGGTTCATAGCTGAACCACGAGTTTGTGGGCGGATACCTCTATGGCGATTTCTACCTGCTTTACCGATAGTCACATTTGCCCATTCTTCGTTACCTACTTCGCCTATACTTGCCATACATTCAGCTAGAACTTGTCTCATTTCACCGCTTGCAAGTCTTAAGATAACATATTTTTCTTCTTTACCCATAAGTTGCGCATAAGCTCCTGCTGAGCGGATCATTTGACCACCTTTGCCTGGCTTTAACTCAACATTATGAACAATAGTACCCACAGGAATGTTTTTAAGTTTCATTGCATTACCTGGTTTTATATCAAGTCCACTTTCAGCAGCTGCAACGATATCACCAACACTGAGTCCGCGTGGTTGAAGAATATATCTTTTTTCACCATCTTTATAAGAAATCAAAGCAATTCTACAATTTCTATATGGATCGTATTCGATCGCTTCTACTTTTCCTTCTATACCAAATTTGCGACGTTTAAAATCGATAATTCTGTAAAGTTTTTTCGCTCCTGCTTCTTTATGACGACTTGTAATTCTTCCGTAGCTATTGCGTCCTGCGTGTGCTGGAAGTTTCACAAGTAAAGAGCGTACACTTGGTTTTGCTGTAATATCTTCAGAGCTTAAACCTGTAATATATCTTCTACTTGGAGTATATGGTTTATAAGTTTTAATTGCCATCTTAAGCCTCCATACTTTCTAAGCTAACACCTTCAGGTAGCTTAACATAGAATTTTTTATAATCGTTTCTTTGACCTAAACGACCTCTAAAACGCTTAACTTTTCCATCCATTCTTAAAGAATTGATGCTTTTTGGAGTTACACCAAAATACTCTTTTAAAACCGCTTTTAAGCCTGTTTTAGTCATTTTTGGCGAAGTTTGAATAACTACGACACCTTGCTCTTGCAAATTCAAACTTTTTTCTGTGTAAAGTATAGTCTTTATATCAGTAATATCTGCCATAATTATCCCTCTTTTGTAATAGATTCTAACGCTGATTTTTCCATAATAACAGCATTAAATACAGATACTAAATAAGCATTTACTTCAGTTACATCAACTACATAGCAATTTGCTAAATTTCTGTAAGCTAAAAGTGTTTTTTCATCTAGTAAATCTTTAACGATTAAAGCATCTTTGACGCCAAGTTTTTTAATCACAGCGTTTGCATCTTTTGTTTTACCACTTTCAATAGCCAAAGAATCAGCAGTAAATAACACACCTTTAGCTGCTTTATCTGCTAAAGCTCTTTCAAGCGCCAATCTTTTTTGTTTTTTATTTACTTTTTGGAAGTAGTTTCTTTCATTTGTTGGACCAAAAGCAACCGCACCGCCTACCCAAACGTTAGTTCTTGTTGAACCCGCTCTAGCACCGCCACGACCTTTTTGTCTCCAAGGTTTTTTACCACCACCACTTACATCACTTCTACCTTTAGTATGAGCTGTATTTGCTCTTAAACTTGCAAGGTAAGATTTTACATACAAGTAAAGATTGTGTGGATTTACTTCCGCATATTTTGAAGGTAAATCAAGTTCACCTGCTTTTTCTAATTTATCATTTAAAACAACTACTTTACTCATTTTGCAATCCTTATTTTACCCATAGCACCATTATAACCTGGTACTGCACCTTTAACTACTAAAATTTTATTTTCAGCATCATAAGATACAACTTCGTTTTTAACGGTCACTTTAGTATTTCCATAGTGTCCTGCCATTTTCATACCTGGTTGAACACGACCTGGCCATTCTCTATTACCAATAGATCCATGGCGTCTGTGAAATCTAGAACCGTGACTTGCTGGACCCCCTGCAAAGTTATGTCTCTTCATAACACCGCTATAACCTCTACCTTTAGTGTTAAAGCTTACTTTTAAAATTTTTGCTTCATTTAATGGAGTTTCATCTAAATCTCCTGCTTCAGTATTTGCTACTTCTAAAGTCGCAAATCTATTGTATTCTGCAGAAAGATTGTATTTTTTTTGTTGTCCTGCGACACATTTATTACTTGCTTTACCTTTTGGATATGCTACTAAAGCCTTTCCGCCTTCAACTTCACATACTTTTGCATTTACAACTCTTAGTAAAGTTACAGCGATACTTGGATTAGTAATTGTTCTGCTCATTCCAATTTTTTCTACAATATATTCCATATCTTATCCTTACTTACCCATAGCTCTTACTTCAACGCTTACTTCTGGCGCTAAATCAAGCTTAGTTAAAGAATCAACTGTATCTGGAGTCGCTGCTACTATATCTAGCATACGCGCGTGAATTCTTATTTCAAACTGCTCACGAGAATCTTTGTTAATGTGTGGAGATTTTAAAACTGTATAGCGTTTGATTTTAGTAGGCATTGGTATCGGACCTCTGATATCCGCACCTGTTCTTTTAACAGCTTCTACGATTGCTGCAACTGTTCTGTCTAGTACTCGATGGTCATAAGCTTTTAGCTTAAGCCTAATTCTTTCCATAATATTTCCTTTAAAAAGAACTCGTTAGTTAAAAACTAACCAATTTATAAAAATTGAAATGAGAGTATATAAAATCTTGTTTTCAAAGTCAAGGAATTTGATGAAATTTTTCTATTATTTTCCTTTTAAAAAGGATAAAAATAGAATTTTTAGAATTTAAAAATTATCATTATTTTTTAAATTTTTGTATATAATGGTCAATATCTTATTTCATTAAATTTTAAAAAATCTCTTAATTTTTCATATTCGCCATTTTCTAAATAACGATATTTTCCCGCCTTCAACATACCAAGATCTAAAGCCCCAAAAGCAACACGCTTAAGATCCATGACTTCAAGATCAAAATGTCCAAAAAAGCGTCTAAGCTCTCTATTTTTACCTTCATTTATAACCACTCTAAGCTTAGTATAGCCTCCACTTGATCCAAAAATTTCAAAGTCTATAAAAGGAGCAAAACTCATAGAGGTAATTTTAGTTTTTGCATGTGCGCCTTTTTTTTCATTTTTAATCTCAAGTCCATTTTGCATGGCTTCGATGACTTGTTTGCTCACCGTGCCTTTAACTTTAAGGTAGTATTCTCTTTCTAAATCGCTATGCATTAAAGCATCGGCAATCACAGGAGAATCTGTAAGCAAAAGTAAGCCTTCGCTAGCAAAGTCAAGCCTTCCTACGCTAAGCCAAGTACTAAATTGTCTTGGCAAGGTATCATATATAGTTTTTCTTCCACGATCGTCTTTTTTACTGACAATTTCACCTTTTTGTTTATGGTAGATTATCACGCTAAATTGCGTTTTTTTACGCAAAGCTTTGCCCTTAACAAAGACTTTATCGTTTGTCTTCACTTCGTCGCTTAAAAGGGCTATTTTGTTGTTTATTTTTACCAAACCTTGCTTGATAAGCTCATCAGCTTCGCGGCGTGAATAAGGGCTATTGTGTGATATGAATTTATTGATTCTCATTTGAATTCCTATGAAAATTTAAGGGCGAAAAACGCCCTATTTTACATTACAAAAATAGTTGGAACTATGGTTGGATATTTTTTAATCTTTCTAAAAATATGTTTTCTCAATACTTGACGAATTTGATTTTCCAAAAATCTTGGATCATTAAGCACTTCATCTTTAACATTGACAAAAAATTGTCCTAAAACCTCTGCCATTTCTTTAGAAAAAGCATGATCTTGTTTATCTGCTACAAGTCCATAGCTAAATACTCTTGGTTTATTAATCAATGTTTTACTTGCTTTATCAAGCTGTGCGATGATGACAACTATACCGCTATCTGCAAGTTTTTGACGATCAATTACTACATCATCGGCGATTTGTTTATTGATTTGATTATCTACAAAAACTTTACCTGTTTTTACGGTTTTTATGCGTTTGACATATTTTTGGCAAAGTTCTACTTGATCGCCATCACTCATAAGATAAATATTTCTTTCAGGGATACCGCACTTCATCGCTGTTTCTTTGTGTTTGGTGATGTGATTGTATTCTCCATGAACTGGTAGGAAAAATTTAGGCTTAGTAAGGGTTAGCATAAGCTTTTGCTCTTCTATACTAGCGTGTCCGCTTACATGAATTTCACTAAATTCTTGATACGCTACTTTAGCTCCTGCTTTTAAAAGATAGTCAAGCACCGCAGAAACACTTGCTTCATTTCCTGGTATGGCTTTAGCTGAAATAATCACTTGATCTGTAGGTTTGATTTTTATAAATTTATGCTCATCAGTTGCCATTCTATAAAGCGCACTCATGGTTTCGCCTTGACTTCCTGTAGTTACGATAAGCACTTCATTGTCTTTATATTTGCTTACTTCATCAGCATCGATGAAAATTTTTCTATCAAGTTTGATGTAGCCTAATTCCATAGTGGTATAAAGATTTCTTTCCATAGAACGACCGATCACACAAACTTTTCTACCGTATTTTAAACCATAAGTGATAGCTTGATAAACGCGGTGGATATTAGAACTAAAAGTACTCATGATCACCCTGCCTTTGGTACGTGCAAAGATTTGATCAAAAGTTGGCCCTACGGAGCTTTCACTTTTTGTATAACCTTCTTTGTACGAATTTGTACTATCGCTTAAAAGACATAAAACCCCTTCTTCTCCATAATGTGCCAAACGTCCTAAGTCTGTTGGATAGCCATCGATTGGAGTTTGATCAATTTTAAAATCACCTGTGTGGATAATCGTTCCTGCTTTTGTTTTGATCGCAAGCGCTGAAGCATCAATGATAGAATGCGTGATGTGGATCCACTCTATATCAAATTCGCCTATCTCATAAACACGGCGTTTTTCTACAGGGCGAAACCATTTGCGTTCTGCTTTTAAGCCATGTTCTTCAAATTTGTTTGAAATCATTCCTAAAGCCAAAGGTGTAGCGTAGATAGGAAATTGGAATTCTTTAAAGAAATAAGGCACTGCACCGATATGATCTTCGTGTGCATGAGTGATCACTATACCACGAATTTTATCTTTAATTTTTCTTACATAGTCAAAATCAGGGATGATAATATCTACCCCATGCATAGTTCCATCAGGAAAACTCATACCTATATCTACTATAATTGCATCTTTATTGGTTTCAAAAACACTGATATTTCCACCAATTTCTCCTAAACCTCCTAAAGGAGTGATGCGGATTTTATGCTCGCTAGAATTATTATATTTTAAAGGGTGTAAGCGGTTTTCATGTGAAATACGGTTAGCTTCTATGCATTCTGCAAGAGCGATTTGCCAATCTTCATTACCTGTGAGTTTTGAAGGAAGATTGCGATTTCTTTTTTTCTTTTTCTCACTTGGTTTTTCTACATTTTCACCCTCTAAAGGTTGAGTATTTGTAGAATTTTTCTTGGTATTTATCTTTTCGTTGTTAGAAAATTCATGAGTTGAATTTTGAGAATTTTCACTGATAGAATCGGCTAATTTTTTTCTACGATTTCTGTATTTATAGCGCTTGTTGTTTTTTGAATTTGAGTTAGGATTGTTTGTATTTTCACTATTTCCTTTGTTGTTTTCGTTCATATTCTTCCTTTACTTTTTCGTAAATTTTAAGGTATGAATCGACGCAAAGTTCATGTGGGCGTAAATTTAAATTGAGTTTTAACTCTTGAAAAAGCTCTGTTAATTTAGCTTTATGAATTTTTAAATTCCCTAATAATTGTTTTCTTGGCGCTTTAAAACAATCTTTCAAAAAAGCTTTAAAAGCATGAATTTCACAGAGATCCTGATAAGCTCTGAATTTAATCATTTTCATCACTGCTGATACTACTTTTGGCGGTGGATTAAAACATTCAGGCTCTACATCAAACAGTATTTCTCGTTCACAAATCATAGCACTTAAAACTCCAAGAGCTGAAAAATCACTTTCTCCACTATGAGCACAGAATTTCAATGCCATTTCTTTTTGAACCATTACTATCAAACCTGAGCAATTTTTATCCTCTAAGGCTTGCAAAATCAAATGACTTGCGACATAGTAAGGTAAATTAGCGACCAAAAAATACTTCTTTTCATCAAAACATGCGAGCTTACTTGCATCTTGATGAAGCAAATTTAATTTTCCACAATCAAGTTCTTTTTGAAATTTCTTACGCAAAATAGGTATAAGATCATCATCTATCTCATAAGCCTTTACATGAGAAACTTTTAAAAGCTCTTGCGTCAAATCACCTAAGCCAGGCCCAATCTCTACTATATTTTCAGTATCTTTGGGTATGGCTTGGATGATTTTTGATAAAATACTTTTATCGTTTAAAAAATTTTGTCCGTAATGTTTTTTTGCTTTCATCATAATAGTTTTTTATTTTAGCTAAAAATTCTTAATTTTAAGCCTTTTTAGCTAAAATTCTTGCTAAATTATTTTTAGGATATGTGAATGATAGTTTGTGCAGGTGGAAATGAAAATTTTTCTTTTGCCAAAACCATAGGTATAGGTTTGGTAGAATCAACCTTTCATTTAACACAACTTTGCTTAAAAGAAAAACCTTCAAAACTTATATTTATAGGAACATGTGGACTTTACGATAAAGGAGAAATTCTAGGAATTTATAAAAGTTCTCATGCTTGTAATATTGAATTTTCTTATATTTCTGATCAATTCTACACTCCTGCAAACATTGAAATCAAACTCAACAATCAAAATGTTTCTCGTGAAACAATCAAAGTCAATTCTTCTAATTATATTTGTCAAAATTCAAAAGCAGCAAAAGAATTTGCAAAACTAGGTTTTTTTGCTGAAAATATGGAAGCTTTTTCGATTTTAAGCGTGGCTAAAAATTTAGATATAGATGCAGAATGCATTTTATGTGCGACTAATTTTTGCAATGAAAATGCTCATGAAGATTTTATAAAAAATCATCAAAAGGCAAAAGAAAAACTAGAAGAATATTTAAAAATTAATCATTATATTTAGCAATCAAAGGAAAGCAATCTTGAAAGAACTCATTAATATCTTAGACTTTTTACCTGAAGAATTGGAAGAAAAAATCAAGCCTATGTTTCGCGTGAAACAAATTTATCAATGGATATATCAAAAATATGCAAATAATTTTTCCGATATGTCAAGTCTACCAAAAGATTTGCGTTTAGAACTTGCGCAAACTTACCATTTCTCTCCTCTTAAATGCGTTAAAAATGAACAAAGCAAAGATGGAAGTATCAAATATCTTTTTGAACTTATCGATGGCTTAAGGATAGAAAGTGTACTTTTGCCTATGAAAGAAGAACAATTTGACGAAGAGGGTAAAAGAATTTCACATACAAGATATACTATTTGCGTTTCTTCCCAAGTAGGCTGTAAAAGTGGCTGTAGTTTTTGCCTTACTGCCAAAGGAGGCTTAAAAAGAAATTTGAGCGCGGGAGAGATAGTCGGACAAATTTTATGGATCAAAAAACAAAACAATATCCCCTATGAGCGTCGTGTCAATATAGTCTATATGGGCATGGGAGAACCTCTTGACAATCTTAAAAATGTTTCCAAGGCAGTTAAAATTCTCTCTCAAAATGATGGACTTGCTATCAGCCCTCGCAGACAAACCATAAGCACAAGTGGTTTAGCAAAGCAAATCAAAGAGCTGGGTGAAATGAATTTAGGCGTCTTGCTTGCCATCTCCCTTCACGCGGTTAATGATGAACTCCGAACCGAACTCATGCCTATAAATAAAGCTTATAATATAGCTGCGATCATGGATGCTGTGCGTGCTTTTCCTATAGATCAAAGAAAAAGAGTAATGTTTGAGTATTTACTCATTGATGGCATTAATGATAAACTTGAACACGCAAAAGAACTGGTCAAGCTTTTAAATGGTATAAAAGCCAAAGTGAATTTGATACTTTTCAATCCTCACGAGGGTAGTATTTATCATCGTCCTAAGCTTGAAAATGCGATCAAATTTCAAGATTTATTAAGCGCTAAAGGAGTAACTTGCACCATAAGAGAGAGCAAGGGACTTGATATTTCAGCAGCTTGTGGACAACTCAAAGAAAGGGCAAAAGAATTATGACAGCTTTGGATATTTTTCAAATCATTTTTATATTTGTCGTTGTGTTGATAGGTTTTGTGGGTATGATTTGGGTGATTTCTAAAGATAAAAGCAATCGCTAATTGAATAAATCTTTTATTGAAATTTTAAGATATTTAAATTTATAAATAAAACGATGTGCACTTTGATAAATTTAAATATCAATCAAATTATAATTTTATGATACTATACTCTTATCAAAAGTCTATTTTAAGTTAATTTTATAATAACAAATTCCCCTTGTGTCTTTAAATTTGATTATTTTTTTGATTATTTCGAGATAAATTTTTAAACATTAATCTTTAAAATACAATAATCAAATTTCTATCTTTTATAAAATATACCTTATCTCAAAACCATCTCTTCAAACAAATTTTATTTCAAGCCATATAAAAGATGGTACAAATTTAAATGCCAAAAATTTAAAATAGAACTTAAATTCTAAGATAAAAACAAATTTATAATTTAAAACTATTAAGATAAAATTTGTAATTAAAATAATTTAAGGGTGATTTTTTAAAAGAAGTTTTAAAAATGGTGTCAAGGGGGAGACTTGAACTCCCGACCTCCGGCTTATGAGACCAGCGCTCTAACCAGCTGAGCTACCCTGACATAATAAATCTTTAAAGATTATTTTACAAAATGAAAATGTAATTATACTCTTTTTTACTAAAATTTTATTTAAAGCTTTTTTAGATATAATTTAATTTTTAATTAGACAGGTGTCCGAGCGGTTGAAGGAGCACGCCTGGAACGCGTGTAAAGTGCAAGCTTTCGAGGGTTCGAATCCCTTCCTGTCTGCCACTATTAACTTTTTAACATTAAAATATTATTGTTTTATTAAAAATTACTTTACTACTTAATAATATTTTTGTAAAATATTATAATTTTTTATATGGACTTCACAATGCTACAATCGAGATTATTTATGAATTTAAAAGGCATCGGAATATCTTTTACACCAAGATATTTTTTTCAAACAAAATTGCATAAAATTTTCAATGAAATTTTAAAATATAATGCTAAAGAGCTAGAAGAAATACGAACTCGGGTTAAGTATTACAATCAAATAAATGATTTTTTTACATTAACAGAAAGAGAAAAAATAGGAAAATTTCCTTTTAAAAATACTTCTTATGCTTTTGATGCTTATGAAATTAGTAAATACTTTAATGATGATTTTTTATGGAAAAAAGAATTTGGTGATGTAAAATATACTTTTAAAGAGCCGACCATTTGTAAATCAAGACCTTTAGAAAATAATACAAACAACATTTTATTAAAACTTGATAAAAATAGGCATTTTTGTTTTTTAAAAGACAATATAAAATATGAAAATAAAAAAGATATAGCAATTTTTAGAGGTGCTGTATATCAAAAACATAGAAAAGAATTTTTTCATTCTTATTTTGGTAAATCATTTTGTGATATAGGAGATACTTCAAAGCAACCTAGCCAATGGAAAAAAACTTTTTAAGTAAAAAAGAACAAATGAAATATAAATTTATAATCTCTTTAGAAGGCAACGATGTAGCAAGCAATTTAAAATGGGAAATGAATTCCAATTCTTTAGTCTTAGCCCCAAAAATAACTTGCGAAACTTGGTTCATGGAAGGAACTTTAAAACCAAATTACCATTTTGCTTTAATTGATAATGATAACTTAGCTACAGTAATCGAACATTTTATCAGTCATCCAAAAGATGCGCTAGAAATCATTAATAATGCTCATCAGTATGTTAAGAAATTCTTAGATAAGAAAAAAGAATTTTATATAGGGATTTTAGTTTTGACTAAATATTTTTACTATTCTGGGCAACTCGATCTTAACAAAGATGAATGCAAAAGAGAAATTTTAGAATTAATCAAATAATTTAAAATTCTTTTATATTTTATTTTTATAACTTTTAATAAGAATTTTAAATTTAGTTTTCAGCCAAAAAAAAGTAATATTGCGCTAAAATTTTTTAGAAAATTCTAAGGGGCATTAGCTCAGCTGGGAGAGCACAACGCTGGCAGCGTTGGGGTCAGCGGTTCGAACCCGCTATGCTCCACCATGGTTCCGTAGCTCAGTTGGTAGAGCACTACCTTGACATGGTAGTGGCCGTTGGTTCAAGTCCAATCGGAGCCACCATCACCCTTCCTTATACAAAGGATTATCATGCAAAACACTATCATACAAAAAGCCGTCAATAAAGATTTAAATTCTATACTTGAAATCACAAAAGATGCTTTAAATGCTATGAAAACTATGAATTTTCACCAATGGGATGAGAATTATCCCAATGAAATAGTTTTTCAAGAAGATATACAAGCACAAGAACTTTATGTGTTTAAAGAAAATGATGAAATTTTAGGCTTTATCTGTATCAATGAAAAATTTGAACCTGAATTTTACAAACAAGTTATTTTTAACAAAAATTACGATGATAAAGCCTTTTATCTACACCGTTTAGCTGTCAAACAAAATGCAAAAGGCAAAGGCGTGGCACAAAAACTTTTAAATTTTTGCGAAAATTTTGCCTTGGAAAATCACAAGGCAAGTTTAAGAGCAGATACTCATAGTAAAAATTTTCCTATGAATTCGCTTTTTAAAAAGCTTGATTTTAATTTTTGTGGAAACTTTGACATACCTAATTACCAAGATCCTTTTTTAGCTTATGAAAAAATTCTAAACCAAAAAGCTTTTTGAGTTTTTTTCATAAGCCTTGATTTGTTCTTCATATTTTAAAGTTAAAGCTATATTATCAAGCCCTTCTAGTAAACAGGTTCTACGAAATTCATCCAAATCAAAAGAAAAAACTTGATCTTTAAAAAATACCTTTTTCTCAAATAAAGAAATTTCTATATTTTTATCTTCAGATTCTTTCAGTTGCTTTATAATGCTTACAACCTCATCTTTAGCAAGTTCTATAGTGAGCAAACCGTTTCCTAAGGCATTGTTTTTAAAAATATCCGCAAAAGAAGGTGCGATAATAGCTCTAATACCATAATCAACCAAAGCCCAAGGCGCATGCTCTCTTGAAGAGCCACTACCAAAATTTTCAAAACTCACCAAAATAGAGCTATTTTGATATTCTTTTTTATTGAGATTAAAATCCATATTTAAAACACTTTCTTTATCATCTAAATAACGCAAATCATGGAACAAATGCTTGCCAAAACCTTGCTTAGACACTGCAAGTAAAAATTGCTTAGGTATAATTTGATCTGTGTCTATATTGGCATATTCTAAAGGACAAGCTATACCTTTGTGTATAATAAATTTTTGCATATTAAACTCCTAAATACTTTCTATTATCACAAATAACACCTTCTATGGCACAAGCTGCTGCACTTGCAGGACTCATCAAATGAGTGATAGAACCTTTGCCTTGTCTGCCTACAAAGTTACGATTTGAAGTTGAAGCAACTCTTTGACCTGAATTTGCTTTGTCATCATTCATACCAAGACACATAGAACACCCTGCATATCTCCACTCACACCCTGCCTCGATAAAAATCTTATCAAGTCCTAAATTTTCAGCTTCTTTTCTTACTTGCATTGAACCAGGCACAATTAAAGCTTTAACATTTTTATGAATTTTGCGCCCTTTTAAGATATCAGCGGCTATTTTAAGATCTTCTAAACGCCCATTTGTGCAAGATCCTATAAATACAATGTCGATTTTTACCCCTTCTAAGCTTTGATCTTGCTCCAAATTCACATAATCTAAAGCATCAAGTAAAGATTTTTGATCGCTTGGATTGCTAAAATCACTGACTTTTGGAATTCTTTCATTTATAGCAATAACTTGAGAAGGATTAGTTCCATAGCTGATTTGCGGTTGAATTTGGCTTGCATCAAGGACTATACTTTCATCATATTGTGCACCCTCATCGCTTTTTAAACTCTTCCAATACTCACAATGCTTTTCAAATTCTTCTCCCTTTGGAGCAAATTCTTTCCCTTTTATATACTCAAAAGTAATCTCATCAGGAGCTATCATACCGACTTTTGCTCCAAATTCTATAGCCATATTACAAAGAGTCATTCTAGCTTCCATGCTCAAACTTTCTATCAACTCTCCACAAAATTCTATAGCATAGCCTGTACCTTTTGCGGTACCGTATTTTGATATAAGATATAAAATCAAATCCTTAGCATAAACACCCTTTTGAAACTGACCCTTACATTCTATTTTCATAGTTTTAAGTTTTGCTTGTTTTAAAGTTTGCGTAGCCATTACATGCTCGACCTCGCTTGTGCCTATACCAAAAGCCAAAGCTCCAAAGGCCCCGTGTGTTGCAGTGTGAGAATCCCCACAAACCAAAGTTACACCCGGTAAAGTAAAACCAAGCTCGGGACTTACTATATGCACTATACCTTGATTTTTATCGCCTAGGCCTAAAAGTCTGACTCCAAATTCTTTAGTATTTTGCATCAAAGTCGTAATTTGCTCTTTTGCCATACCTGAACAAGCATCCAAATCTGTGCTTTTAGTCGATACATCATGATCTATAGTTGCTAAAGTCAAATCCGATCTTGCCATTTTACGATTTGCCATTTTAAGACCTGAAAAAGCTTGAGGGCTTGTTACTTCGTGGATTAAATGTCTATCGATATAAAGTATAGGAAGTTCATTTTCCTTTTGATAAACCACATGAGAATCAAACACTTTTTCATATAAAGTTTTAGCCATTGTTATTCTCCTTTAAAATTTCTACTATACAATCCCCCATTTCATCGGTGCTTAAATAAGAATTCGCATTTAAATCCTTAGTCATTTTTCCACGCTCTAAAGCTATGGCTATGGCATTTTCTATATCCCTTGCAGCCTTTTCTTCTTTAAAGCTATATTTTAACATCAAAGCAGCACTTAAAATTTGGGCTATAGGATTGGCTATATTTAAATGAGCTATATCAGGAGCTGAACCACCTGCTGGCTCATAAAGCCCAAAACCTTTATCATTTAAACTCGCAGAACAAAGCAAGCCCAAAGATCCACTTATAGCTGCTAATTCATCGCTTAAAATATCGCCAAAAAGATTAGAACAAAGCATTACATCAAAAGTGCTAGGATTTTTAATAATTTGCATAGCTGCATTATCTACATACATGTATTCTAGCTTGATATCTTCGTATTCTTTTGCAATTTGATCTACTACATCACGCCATAAAATAGAACTTGCTAAAACATTTGCCTTATCAATTAGATGCACTTTTTTATTTCTTATTCTTGCACTTTCAAAAGCAAGGCGTGTAATCCTTTCTATCTCTGCTTTAGTGTAAATTTCAGTATCATAAGCACTTTCTTTGCCCAATTCTTGCTTACCAAAATAAATCCCGCCTGTAAGCTCTCTAACGCACAAGATATCCACACCTTTTTGGATAATTTCATCTTTTAAGGGCGAAGCATGTCTTAAGCTTTCATAAATTTTACAAGGACGCAAATTTGCAAATAAATTAAAATGCTTTCTTAAAGGTAAAAGCGAAGCTCTTTCAGGTCTTTGATCTATAGGTAGATTATCCCACTTAGGTCCTCCTACTGAACCAAACAAAATAGCATCGCTTTGCTCACAAAGCTTTAAAGTCTCATCGCTTAATGCTACCCCATAGGCATCTATACTTGCCCCACCTATCTTCGCTTCTTTTGTTTCTAATTTAAAGCCGTGTTTTTGGGCGACAAAATTTAAAATTTTTAAAGCCTCTTTCATCACTGAAGGCCCTATGCCATCTCCTGGCAAAACTGCTATTTTATAAGTATTCATACTGCTTTCCTTTCTTCAACTTTTAAAGATCGATAAATTGCATTGTAAGCACTGATAAAGGCTTGAGCTGATGCTTCTATAACATCTGTTGAAAGCCCTTTGCCATGAAATTTTCTCCCTTTAAATTCTAAATCCACATCCACTTGCCCTTGTGCATCCACACCTGAACTTTTTGCATTAATGCTATATGCTTTTAAAACAGGGTTTAAGCCTGTGATTCTAGAGATGCAATTAAACACCGCTTCTATGGGCCCATTTCCGGTACAAGCTTCAGTTTTTAATTCTTCTTTTATACGCACACAAACACAAGCTGTTGGGATAGTGCCGCTGATTACGCTTAATTTTTCAAGTACTAATTCATTTTCTTCATCATTTTCATAACTTAAAAACATTAAAGCCTCTAAGTCATAATCATAAACCTGTCCTTTTTTATCCGCAAGGCGTAAAAAACTCTCATAAACTTCATCTAAATTATAAGTTTTTTCATCATATCCTAAATTATCAAGACAAGTTTTAATCATAGCTCTACCGCTTCTTGCAGTCATAAGCATACGATTTTCATGAAGTCCTATGCTGCTAGGGCTTATAATTTCATAAGTTTGTCTATTTTTAAGTACTCCATCTTGATGAATTCCAGAACTATGAGAAAAGGCGTTACTTCCTACTATGGCTTTATGTGAAGGTATGCTTTCATTAGTGATAGCTGAAACTAATTTTGAAGTTTTAGAAATATTTTCACACTTGATATCTGTATAAAAACCTTTTAAATAATCGCTTCTTGTTTTTATCGCCATTACAACTTCTTCCAAAGCGCAATTTCCAGCCCTTTCACCAAGCCCATTCATAGTACATTCTATCTGTCTTGCGCCTTGTAAAATAGCACTTAAGCTATTGCCTGTTGCCATACCTAAGTCATTATGACAATGCACAGAAATAACAGCTTTGTCTATATTTGGCACTTTGTTAAATAAAATTTTGATGATATTAGCAAATTCACTTGGCAAAGTATAACCCACAGTATCAGGTATATTGATAGTTCTAGCCCCTGCTTTGATAGCATTTTCTACCATAAAACAAAGATTATCAATAGGAGTTCTTCCTGCATCTTCGCATGAAAATTCCACATCATCAGTATAGTTTCTAGCTCTTGCAATCGCTCTTTGTGCCATAGCTAAAATTTCATCAAAATCTTTTTTTAATTTATCTTGTATGTGCAAAGTTGAAGTGGCTATAAAAGTATGAATTCTAAAAGAATCCGCCACTTTTAAAGCCTCATAAGCGGCATCTATATCTTTATCCAAAGCTCTAGAAAGCGCACAAATGGTTGAATTTTTTACTTTTGAGGCTATATTTTTTACCGCTTCAAAATCTCCTTGTGAAGATACAGGAAAACCTGCTTCTATCACATCAACACCTAAATTTTCAAGCGCTAAGGCAATCTGTAATTTTTGATTTATATTTAAAGAACTGCCTAAGGCTTGTTCACCATCGCGTAAAGTTGTATCAAAAATGATAATTTTATTATTCTTCATATTTTAATCCTTAAAAAACGAGATAAACCGAATGAATTTTATTAAAAATTCAAAAACTTAAAAACAATAGTAAAATAAATAAATTTCAGAAATGATTAAAAAAAATAAAAATTTTAGTTTAGGATGAGTGAGAGTTGCAGCATCAGGTTAAAGTGATTTTCTTTATTTTTTTGCTCTTTGACTTGAATTGAATTTGAATTTTTAAAAACCTGTGTCATTGTCGCCTCCTTCATAAAATTATATAGTTTCGAATTTAGCATATTTTTAGTTAATACACAAAATAAAAATTTACAAATTAAGAAATTTATTGTTATAATTGTAATTTTAAGTAACAAAAAGGATGTTGATGTTAAAAGAGCTTTTAGAAATCAAAAAAGAAATGGAGCCTGTTATCCATGAAGCTAATGTAAAATTAAATGTATTGGCTCGTGAAGTAATAGTTCGTAGAAAAGAGTATGAAATTTACGGACCTATGGTAGATCGTGTCTATCTTGATAATGCAATTTATGTTAAAGTTATGGCAAGTGGGCGCGATGTCAAAACTGATAATGTCCCAATCAAAACAGGTTTTTACATGGTTTTTGTTGCTCCTGAAAAAGAAAGTACAAAAGATATCAAAAATAAACTCAAAGTAGCTTATGAAGGACTTGATAACAAATTTATCGCTACACTTATACGATCTTGCCAACGCTTTAAAGAGATCATAAACAAAACCCAAGCTACACTTGCTAAAGCTTCAAAAATGAATGTTTTAATAAAAACCAATCTAGGAGAAGCAAGCGCGGCTCTTAAATTTAACATCACCATAGAATACACCAAAGAAAACCAAAAATTAACACGCGAAAATACAAAATCGGCAGGAAGTTTTAGAGATACTAGAACTTATATCAATCTTGTAGTAGATAAAAATACTGATTCTCAAATTTGTGAAAAATTATTAGACGATGTGGAAAAATATTTTATCGGTGGGGGTTGAAATCCTACCGATAAAATACTTCATTAGAATTTGTAAGTATAACCTAAATATAAACCATAATTTGTTTGTCTTGGATCATAAAAATTCGACCCTATAGTTTCTTGGTAATAATTTCTAGTATTGTATTCGATTTGTTCTGCTTTAAAACCTACTTCGATTTCATTAGAAGCGCCTAATTCAAATATAGCACCTATTTTTGCTCCGTAAACAAAACCATCAAAATCTTGAGATAAAGATAATAAAGATGTTTTTAAATCAATACTTGTTTTTGCATAGCCTAAATATCCACCCGCAACAGCTCTTACTCTTTTAAAAATTTCTGGAGTAAAATCATAGCCTAGCAAGAATTTATGTGTGTTAAAATCACCCTCTATTCTAAGATTAGGAGTTCTTATAATATCACTAAATTCATCAGAATAATTATAAGCAGCATACAATCTATGTAAATCATTAAAACGATAACCCATTCTTAAACCTAAAATAGGAATGCTACTAGATAAATCACCATTAAAAACAGCACCGGTTTTATTATGTTTTAAATCCCCTTTAACTTTAGTTTGAACATAAGCTGCATCCGCACCTATAAAAAAACCTGATTCTTCCGCAGCTAAAGCTGAACTTGAAAATAGCGCAATACCCACAATTACACTTAAAAACTTTTTATTCATAATTTTTCCTTTAAATTGGTTTTGTAAAACGCATTATATTATATTATATTGATAATTAATATAGTATTATTTTTGTTACTTTTTTAATTTTTTTCTAAGATATGTAAGTATTCTATGGTTTGAGATTGTTTGCAAATTCGAGAAGAATCGGCCTTAAAACGCTTATAAATTTGACTTTTTAAATCATATTTTCCATATTTTTAAAGATTTGTTTTTCAAGGAAAGCAAGCTCAACATAAATCACTTAACATCTAAAAATATTAGACTTTTTGCCTCAACGATAGACAACTAATATCAAAATATATAACTTATATTTAAAAAAATGTGCAATTATAATATAAATTTATCTAAAAAAGAATAAAAAACACAAAGAGTAAATTTACTCTTTGTAAAAAAGTTTCAATCAAAAGTGATTAATCATCAAATTTTTGTCCCAAAAAATTGCCATTGCGATCAAAATAAAGCTCCATAAAATTATTGAGCTTAACCTCATAACCATACTCTTCCCAATCCACATCAACAATAAAAGCACCTGGATGTAGATTTTGAATTTGGCTGTTGATATTTTTTGGTAAGCCATTAAAATAATCTTGTGGTGGCATAGCTTGTTGTGGGTATGCAGGATATGGATGAAGTGGGGCAGGTGCGACTGCAGGAGTTTGAGTCGAAGCAGGGACCATGTTCGCACTTGCAAGAATTGCAGAGCATGCTAGAATAGCAGGGATAATTTTTGTTTTCATTATCTAACTCCTTAAAATGTTTTAACAAGTGTAAGTTTATGTTTTTTGTGTGAAGCGAGCGTGAAAGGTAAGATAAAAAATATTTAGAAAATAGCTCTATAAATTTAGAATATTGAAAAAATTTTGAAGCTTTTGCACTTTAAAGCTATTTTTTATAAAGCTTTACATGAATGCAAAAGCTTTATTTCATTTTGGCACTACCATATCACTGCGACATTCTATCACTGTGTGCACATTTCCGCGTGGATTAAAATCCCCTACCACCTTAATCCATTTTGGCTTGAGCTTATCTTTTAAGGTATTATAAATTTCATTGATGCTTGCTTCATGTGAAACATTTCTATGCATAAAAGTATTGATATAAAGTTTTATCGCTTTAAGTTCAACCACAAATTGATCAGGTATATACTCAAGATAAATCGTCGCAAAATCAGGATAACCCGAACGCGGACAACAACACATAAATTCAGGTAAGGTGATTTTTATAATATAATCATTCTTCGCATCATTAGGCCAAATTTCCATATTTTCTACATCAAATTCTTTAATTTCTTTTTCACCATAACGCATGAGCTTTCCTTATTGAAAAATTTTTAGAAAATTATATAAAAAATTACTTTTAGAGCAATTGAAAAATAAACATTTTTAACAAATTGTATAAAAAAGATCGATATTAGATTAAATAAAGCTTTTTATACTAGAATAAGACAAATTTTTAAAAAGGAAAAAAATGAGAAAATCAATTGCAATTATAGGCGGTAGCATCGCAGGACTTAGCGCGGCTTTATTTTTCGCTTCAGCTAAAAATGAAGAACTTGACTTTGATATCACTGTTTTTGATGAGGGTAAAGCAGATTTAAAAGCAGCAGCAATTTACAATGTTCCTTTTTTCCCAAAAGGTGCAAAAGCAGATGAAATTTACACTCATATAAAAGCACAAATTGCTTCTATGCTCGAAGTAAAATACATCGATTCAAAAGTAGTAAGCATAAGCGGAGAAAAAGGAGATTTTACTGTTAATGATGAGCAAGGCTTGGGTATAAAAGCAGATTATATCATCGTAGCAACAGGGGCAAACAAAAGCGATATCAAAGAACTTGAAGATTTTGTAATACCGCATGAGCTTATGCCAAAACCAAACAAATTTTGTTTCAAACATCACGGGAGACAGATTATCAAAGAAGGAATTTACGCAGCAGGACTTGCTTCAGGTGTTACGACTATGGTAGCTTGCGCGATGGGAAGTGCCAATGAAGCAGCTTGCGCAATTTTAAGCGATATCAAAGGTGCAGTAAGCGTATATCACGATACACCTACTACAAGAGTTTAAATCATCAAAGCACAAAAGGTGTGCTTTGATACACATCATAATTGAGCCAATTTGCAAAGATGGTGTTCGCATTTGAACGCCAATTGTATTTTATATTGCCCTTTTTATCATAATAATTTTTAGCTTTTTGTATGAAATTATCTCTTACATATTCTTGGTGTAAAGTATCTTTAAAATACTCTAAATGGCCTAAAATAAAAATATTCTTTTCATCTCTTAATAAAGCCGAGCCAATTTTTTTATTTCTAAGCAAAACTTTCAATTTCTCTTGTTTTTGTAGTGCTAAAATTTGCTCTTCATCCATACTAGAATGTCTTGAATGAGGCATTAAAACCTTTTCATCTAAATTCGTTAAAAGTAAATCAGGTGAAATTTTATCATGCTTATAAATTCCAAAAATTTTCTTATCTAAAGCGATTTTATCTACGCCATGAAAATGTTTTAAAGCAGCCATAGCACCCCAACAAATATACATAGAACTTGTTACATTTTGCTGTAAAAAATCAAAAATTTCTAACAATTCTTTCCAGTAAGCAACTTTTTCAAAATCCATTTGTTCCACAGGAGCTCCCGTAACAATAGCACCATCAAATTTGCGTTTTTTAACCTCATCAAGACCTTTATAAAATTTTTCTAAATGAGTAAAAGGAGTGTTTTTACCTACATAGCTAGTAGTAGCTAAAAGTGTGATATTTACTTGCAAAGGAGAATTTGCAAGTAAGCTTAAAATTTGATTTTCTGTTTCAATTTTTTTTGGCATAAGATTGATGATTAAAATCTCTTGCGGACGGATATCTTGATGTTTTGCCCTCCTTGATCCCATGATAAAAGCATGTTCTTTTAAAAGCTCATAAGCGGGTATATTTTCTGGAATAATAAGTGGCATTTTTTCTCCTTTATTTTTTAATAAGCTTTATTCTCCATTCTGCATCGCCTAAAAGTTCAAAATCAACGATCTCATGTCCTTCTTCAGCAGCCCATTGTGGGATTGTTTCTGTAGCCTGTGTACAATCAAAAAGAATTTCTAATTCTTCACCGCTTTTTAAAGTTTGAACCAAATTCTTTGCTTCAACGAGTGGAAAGGGACAAACCTTTCCTCTAGTATCTAAAGTTACCATATCTTATCCTTATATCTTTTGTGTTGCCTTACGCGTAGGCAATATAATTGTATAAAAAGTAGCTATGTAAGCACCTATTAAGAAAAATACCGTAGCAACCCAACCTTTATACGAAAAAAGCGATGTTTCTACCAATCCATTACCTATGGTACAGCCTCCAGCAAGAGAAGCTCCAACCCCCATTAAAATTCCTCCTATGCTTGCATAAGCTAGAGTTTTTTTATCAGGAAGACGAAATCTAAATTCCCCTGATAATTTAGCACCTAAAAAAGATCCAAGTGCGATTCCAAGAACCAAAAAAACTCCCCAATCAACAAACTGAACATCACCTGTACTAAGGTATTGTACAAGATTTGCCGAAGGAGTTGTAATCCCTAAACCATAATTTCTTCCACTTAAGCTTGAAAGAGGCCAAGCTAAAATTGCGATCAATGCAACCAAAACAGCCGTAACAAAAGGATGCCATGATTTTTCAAACAATATGTGTGAAATTCCTTGCTTTCTAGGCTTTAATCTTGCGACTTTAAGGCGTGGCTTGCGTAATTCTCTAATCACAAAAAAGCCAACAACCAAACTCAAGGCAAGCACCAAAATCCAAGGAGAAATTCCCAAGCTTTGATAAAAAGTTCCATCAGAAATTTTAAAAGTATTTAAATTATCCTGCAAAGGCAAAAGAACTCCGTATTTTACAGCACTTGCACTAAAAGCATAAAACAATAAAGCTGCGATAGAACCGATCAAGCCCTCCCCTGCTCTATACCAAGTTCCTGTAGCACATCCTCCTGCTATGACCATACCAAAGCCAAAAATAATCCCACCAATAATCGTTGAAAGCCAATAAAACTCTTGAGGCTTTATCGAAATATATCCTAAAGAATGAAGAGCCCAAACACCAATACTTTGCAATGCAACGACGATAAAAAGCGCTATAAAAATTGTAAATTTTTTACTTAAAAATACATCTCTATAAGCTCCCACAACGCAAAATCGTCCCCTTTGCAAAACAAAACCTAATAACAAACCAACTATAATTCCACTTAACATAAACACGCTCTTTAACTTTCTATAGCTTGTTTTAAATCCGCTATCAAATCATCGCTATTTTCAAGCCCTATGCTTAAACGCACAGTGGTTTTCTTAATGCCTGCTTTTTGAAGTTCTTCTTCACTTAGTTGAGAATGAGTAGTAGAAGCAGGATGGATAATTAAAGATTTACTATCACCTAAATTTGCAGCAAGTAAGAAAAGTTGAGTTTTATCACAAATTCTTCTAGCATGCTCATAATCCCTAGCTTCAAAGCTTAAAAGTCCACTAGCGAAATTTTTATCAAAATATTTTTTAAATAAATTATGATAAGCATTACTTGCTAAAGTAGGATAATTTACACCCTTGATATCAGGATGAGAATTTAAAAAATTCGCAACTTTTTCAGCATTTTGGCTGTGTTTTTCTATACGCACTGCTAAAGTTTCAAGTCCTTGTAAAAGCAACCAAGCATTTTGAGGCGCTAAACTAGCTCCTAAATCTCTAAGCCAAGTGATGATGATTCTAATGCTAAAAATTGGCAAATCAAGTGTATTTAAATTCAGTCCATGATAACTTGGATCAGGAGTATTAAAAGTTTTATATCTATCGTTATTTTTAAGCAAGTCGTTTAAATCTTTTCTTTCTATAAGCACTCCGCCTAAAGCACTGCCTTGACCGCTTACATATTTACTTAAACTATGCACGATTATATCCACTCCATGTTTAAAAGGTTGGAGTAAGAAAGGAGTGGCAACGGTATTATCACAAATGGTAGCGATTTTATGTTTTTTTGCTATTTGGGTTATTTTTTCTATATCAGCTATGGCAATTTGAGGATTTGAAAGACTTTCGAAAAAAATCGCTTTTGTGTTTTGATCTATAACTTTTTCTAAGCTATCTAAATCATCGATATCAAATTCCCTAGCTTCTATGCCAAAATTTTTAAGTGTGTGAGAAATTAAAGTTTGAGTTCCACCATAAATTTTATTTGAATACGCGACATTATCTCCTGAACTTGCTAAATTCACAAGGGCATAAAAACAAGCTGCCATACCGCTAGAAACAGGAATTCCAAAAGCCCCACCCTCAACATTAGCAAGTCTTTGTCCTAAAACATCGCTTGTAGGATTGCCTATCCTTGAGTAAATATTGCCAAGTTCTTGAAGATTAAATCTCGCTGCAGCCTGATCTAAATTTTCAAAATTATACGCAGTATTTTGATATATAGGCACACTAATACTTCTTTGAGTGTCAAAATTATAAGCTCCATGTAATGCTAAAGTTTCTTTATTAAAATTCATTTTTTATCCTTTTTTGTTAATTAAAAAAATACTAAAAAGCCTTTTATCAGCTTTAAACTAGATTGTTTGGAAATGTAAATTTATAGAATATGAGTATATACGAGTAGATTAAGCGTGCCAAGCACGCATACAGAAAGAAGAAAGCATTAAGTTAAAACTAATATAAGACATTTTTTCTCCTTTCTAAAAAATTATTGGCTATTTTATCTTTAAAAAATAAAAATAAAATTAAATTTTAAAAAATTTATATCACATTGCTGAAAATTTTATTGCAACTCACCCCCTAGCAAGAGTGAGTTAGCAATAAATTGAAGGCAGTTCAAGCCTAAGCCTAGTATTACAAGACTACCAAGATAGGCTTGTAAAGCAAGGCTTGCTCCCTTAAAGGGAGCAAAAAACAATATTTTATAGAATACTAAGCTTAAATTATTGTTTAAGCTGGATTAGAGTTTGGAGCATTTGATCACTCGTTGAAATGGTTTTTGAGTTTGCTTGATAACCTCTTTGAATGATAATAAGCTCTGTTAAAGAACGACTTAAATCCACATTTGACATTTCAAGAGCTGAGGTTTTCATCTCACCACGACCTCCTGTTCCTGCTTCACCTACTACGATATTACCACTATTTGCAGTGACTTTAAAAAGATTTCCACCAATTTCCTCAAGACCTGAGTTATTTGCCACTGAAGCCATTGCGATTTTTGCTACAGCAAAGGTTTTGCCATTAGTAAATTCACCTAAGATATTACCTTTATCATCCACACGGATAGCATCAGGTTTTAAGTTACCTGAAGTATAACCATCAGTTGCCTGTCCTGTTAGAGTTGAAGCAGAATTTGAGCTTACAAGGCCGTCATTGCTTCCACTTGTTCCAAAGGAAAGTTTGATTTGTTGATTTGGTGCGGCACCATTGTTTGGTGAGAAATTTATCGTTCTTGGTGTATAACTAGCTAAAGAGCCGTCATTGTTAAATCTAGCTGTTCCTACGATGATATTGTTTGGTCCTTCGCCTGTAGTGTTAATCTCTGCAGGTTCAGGTACACGGATGATCATTTGCCATTCATTACCCCCATCTTGAGTGGTACTTTGCTTAACAAACTGCACTTCTAAAGTGTGTTTTGAACCTAAAGAATCATAAATTTCAAGCCCCGCCGAAAAAGCAGAAAGCTTAAGTTGTTCGCTTTCTTTGATCTGACCTCCGACTGTTAAAACTCCATCAAAAGCTTTAAAAATTTTAGTAAAGGCATCATTGGTACTTACAGTTCCTTGTTTGTTACTATAAGCAGTTATATTAAAACTCATATTTTTTGGATTTGTTGTAGCAACACCAGCACCAGCACCAGCACCAGCATTAGCTGGTATAGTAGAAGTTTCATTTGCGTTAGAAATAGCAAAATTACCATTTTCAGTTACCACTACTTTTACAGCTTGATTGATATCATTAGCATCATATCCTGAACTTCCATTTCCATCATAGTCTACTCCATATCTAGCATCTCTTTGCAAAAGCTCTCTTAAATCTTCTGTGGTTCTAAAAGTTCTTTCAGTAGTATTTTTTAAACTCCCTTGTATAGCATCCCAATAATTAGCAGAAGCAGGATCAGTTGGTCTTGTATTTGGATTAGCATTAGGTTGAAATGCTGGACCACCATCAGGATTATACATAGGAGGAATATTAACTGGTGTGGAACTATACACATATTTATGCGCTGTAATGATTTGAACCCTTTCTTCAGTTAAACCAGGAGCACCTCCAGTTATCCATGCAGAATTACCATTTGCTTTAACAGTTACAGCTGTAAAATTTTGATTTTGCTGATTCCATGTTACTCTAAATCTTTCTCCAGCAGTATTTGTTTGTTTTACAACTAAATCAATATTTTTCATATTATCTGTAGTACCATCGGCATTATCATTGACAAATTCTATACCTGAACCATCTGCTTTTTTTACAGCTTTAACTCCTGTTCCATCCCTTGTATCCGTTGGTGCGGTAAAGGTATTGATATAATCTATAGCTTCATCTAAGCTTCTAATATTTGCATTTTGTATATTAACACCATTTAAAGTAATATCTAAATTTACCGCACTATCTTTATTTCCCCAAAAAATAACATTTTGCTGATTTGTTTGAGAATTTTCATTAAAAACTCCATTTGCACCATCTGTAGCTGTGGTAAATTTAGCATCTGCATAAGACACCCAAATTCCTTGACCTTCTCTTAAATTTAAACCCTGTCCATTAGCGTTAAAAAGTGATCCCGCATCCACACCCTTTTCCGTCACTTCTACAGAATTCTTAGAAGTCGTATAAAACTGAGTAGTTCCTGTATCATTTTCATCTTCAGGTCTTTGAGTTTTATTATTCCATCCATGAACAGAATCAAGTGCATAAAGATTTCTACTTGAAGTTCCTATATTTAAACCACTATTTAAATTTGCTTTAATAGCAACTTCAGTAGATTTTGCTGCAGGGATATGCATACCTGGATCGATAAAAATATTTTGCGGACTTCTTGAACTGTCTATAGTTTGATCATCCCAATTGATATTCCACCCTTGGACAACAAAACCTGCATTATTAACAAAATTTCCATAAGCATCAAGTTTAAAATCCCCGCTCCTTGTAAGATAGCGAGTAAGCCCCCCATCATCACTAACCATAAAAAAACCATCACCATTTATAGCAACGTCAGTGTTTTTATCTGTGGTTTGAACTGAACCTTGAGAATGAATTCTAGTTGTAGAACTTACTGAAACGCCAAGACCGATTTGAAGTGGATTAGATCCGCCTCTTCCATCAGTTGGAGCTGTAGCGATTTTCACAGTTTGACTAAACATAGTCCCAAAATCTGCACGAGAGTATTTAAAACCAGTGGTATTAACATTTGAAATGTTATTACCTTCAACATCCATCGCAACTTGATGTGCTTGTAGTCCGCTTACGCCAGACCAAAGTGATCTCATCATCTTAAATCCTTTATAAAATATTGCTTTAAAAAATTTAACGCTTTGGCTTTAAAAAACTTTTGCGTTTATGTGAAGTTTACAAGCAAGTTCTGTTCCAACTTTTAAAATTTTTTATGAATTTTTTAAAAATTTATAGAAAAAATTTAAAGGTATTTTGGGAGTTTATGAAGCTTTGGGCTTTTGTGTAATAAAAATTACCAAAATCACACCCTAACTCTTAAATTTGCTGCATGGGTTAAAGCTACTGCAATAGCATCTGTGATATCCAAAGGCTTGATATCTTTACTAAGTCCTAAAAGCCTTTTTACCATAAAAGCAACTTGTTCTTTAGTTGCTTTGGCTTTTCCTGTAACGGCTTTTTTTACTTGTAAGGGAGTGTATTCTGCAAAATCTCCATGAATTTGAAGAATTTTTAAAGATAGGGCTCCGCGAAATTGTGCGAGTTTTAAAACGGTTTTTGGATTGTAAGCAAAAAAGATATCTTCTATAGCCACCTCATCAAAAGAATGATTTTTAAAAATCAAGTCCAAACCCTCGCAAAGCTCTGTGATTTGATACTGTAAGGTACTTGGCTTTATCTTTATAAGTCCTGCTTCTATGAGAATGTTTTTTCCTTTGTTGGCTTCTATGATAGCATAACCGCAATTTCTTGAACCTGGATCTATACCTAAAATTTTCAATCTTCCACCTTAATCAATAATGAAATGCAAAAGCTTGATTTTAACCTTTTTTTATAAAATTTAAGATAAAATTTATAAGCTTACAAAGACTAAAGAGAGATTATGAATCCAAATCAAATACTTGAAAATTTAAAAAAAGAATTAAGTGAAAACGAATACGAAAATTATATCGCTATCTTAAAATTTAACGAAAAACAAAGCAAAGCAGATTTTCTAGTCTTTAACGCTCCTAATGAGCTTTTAGCCAAATTCATACAAACAAAATACGGTAAAAAAATTTCACATTTTTATGAAGTACAAAGCGGAAATAAAGCGAGCGTTTTGATACAAGCACAAAGCCAAAAACATAGTAGCAAAAGCACTAAAATCGATATCGCTCATATCAAGGCGCAAAGTACGATTTTAAATCCTTCTTTTACTTTTGAAAGCTTTGTAGTGGGGGATTCTAACAAATACGCTTATGGAGCTTGTAAAGCTATCTCACAAAAAGACAAACTGGGAAAACTTTATAATCCTATCTTTATCTATGGGCCTACAGGGCTTGGAAAAACGCACTTGCTTCAAGCTGTGGGAAATGCAAGTTTGGAAATGGGAAAAAAAGTGATTTATGCTACGAGTGAAAATTTTATCAATGATTTTACTTCAAATTTAAAAAATGGCTCTTTAGATAAATTTCACGAAAAATATAGAAATTGTGATGTTTTACTCATAGATGATGTGCAATTTTTAGGAAAAACAGACAAAATTCAAGAAGAGTTTTTCTTTATATTTAATGAGATTAAAAATAATGATGGGCAAATTATCATGACAAGTGATAACCCACCCAATATGCTAAAAGGTATCACCGAACGCTTAAAAAGTCGTTTTGCTCATGGTATCATAGCAGATATCACTCCACCTCAACTGGATACAAAAATAGCCATCATACGCAAAAAATGCGAATTTAATGATATCAATCTTTCTAATGATATCATTAATTATATCGCCACTTCTTTAGGGGATAATATAAGAGAAATAGAAGGTATCATCATAAGCTTAAATGCTTATGCTAACATACTTGGACAAGAAATCACCCTTGAGCTAGCAAAAAGCGTGATGAAAGATCATATCAAAGAAAAGAAAGAAAATATAAGCATAGAAGACATTTTATCTTTGATCTGTAAAGAATTTAACATCAAACCAAGCGATGTGAAATCTAGCAAAAAAACTCAAAATGTCGTTACTGCAAGACGCATAGCAATCTACCTAGCAAGGGAACTTACAAGCCTTACTTTTTCACAACTTGCTAACTTTTTTGTGATGAAAGATCACACAGCTATTTCACATAGTGTGAAAAAAATAAAAGAACTCATGGAAGATGATGAGCAAATAAAAACAAAAATCGAAGAATTAAAAAACAAAATTCTTACAAAAAGTCAAAGTTAAGTGAAGAAATGTGAAAAGAAAAAAAGCAAAATGTGAAAAAATATAATTAAGCAAAATATGGTAAAATACAAATTTAATAATTTTTTGCTAAAGAATTTCACAATTTCAATAGTCTTATTATTACAATGAATTTAAATTATATATAATAAAGCCAAGGAGAAAAAATGAAACTAAGTATCAATAAAAATACCCTTGAATCAGCGGTACTTTTATGTAATGCCTATGTAGAAAAAAAAGATTCTAGCACCATCACTTCACATTTACTTTTTGAAGCTGATGAGGATAAACTTATCATTAGAGCGAGTGATTTTGAAATAGGGATAAACTATAAAATAAGAAAAATTCGCGTAGAAAGCGGTGGATTTGCTACTGCAAATGCAAAAAGCATAGCCGATGTGATAAAAAGTTTAAACAATGAAGAAGTGGTATTAGAAACCATAGATAATTTTTTATTTATAAGACAAAAAAGTACAAAATACAAACTTCCTATGTTTAATCATGAAGATTTTCCAAATTTCCCTAAAACAGAAGGTAAAAACCAATTTGACATTGATTCAAGTGATTTAAGTAGATCTCTTAAAAAAATTCTACCAAGCATTGATACTAACAACCCTAAATATTCTCTAAATGGTGCATTTTTAGATATAAAAACAGATAGAATAAATTTCGTTGGAACCGATACAAGACGCCTTGCAGTTTATACTCTTGAAAAAACAAACAATCAAGAATTTCACATCAGCATTCCTAAAAAAGCTATCATGGAAATGCAAAAACTTTTTTATGAGAAAATCGAAATTTATTATGATGAAAATATGCTGATCGCTAAAAATGACAATTTTGAATTCTTTACAAAACTTATCAATGATAAATTCCCTGATTATGAAAAAGTTATCCCAAAAACTTTCAAACAAGAACTTAAATTTTCAACTGAAGATTTTATAGATAGTCTTAAAAAAATCAGTGTTGTAACTGAAAAAATGAAACTTCATTTCAACAAAGATAAAATCATCTTTGAAGGTATAAGCTTAGACAATATGGAAGCAAAAACCGAACTTGAAATCGAAACAGGAGTAAGTGAAGAATTTAATCTTAATATCAAGATAAAATACCTACTTGATTTCTTAACTTCAATCGAAGAAGAACAATTCACTTTAAGTGTAAATGAACCTAACTTAGCCTTTGTAGTAAATTCTCAAGGCTTATCTATGGTTATCATGCCTATGATTTTATAAAAACTTAAAATCTTGAGTTAAAAGGAAAAATATGCAAGAAAATTATGGTGCGAGTAATATTAAAGTTTTAAAAGGCTTAGAAGCTGTTAGAAAACGCCCAGGTATGTATATAGGAGATACCAATATAGGCGGACTTCATCATATGATTTATGAAGTAGTGGATAATTCTATCGATGAAGCAATGGCAGGACATTGTGATACTATAGATATAGAAATCACTACCGAAGGAAGCTGCATCGTTAGCGATAATGGTCGTGGAATTCCTGTAGATATGCACCCAACTGAAAATATGCCAACCCTAACTGTTGTTTTAACTGTTCTTCATGCAGGGGGAAAATTCGATAAAGATACTTATAAAGTTTCAGGGGGTTTGCATGGTGTGGGCGTTTCAGTCGTAAATGCACTTTCTAAAAAACTTATAGCTACGGTTGAAAGAAATGGAGAAATTTATCGCCAAGAATTTTCAGAAGGTAAAGTCATCAGTGAATTTGGTGTTATAGGAAAGAGCAAAAAAACAGGAACCACCATAGAATTTTGGCCTGATGATACAATTTTTGAAGTAACAGAATTTGATTATGATATTTTGGCTAAAAGATTTCGTGAACTTGCATATTTAAATCCAAAAATCACTATAAATTTTAAAGATAATCGTGTAGGCAAAAGTGAAAGTTTTCATTTTGAGGGCGGAATTTCACAATTTGTTAGCGATTTAAATAAAAAAGAAGCTTTAACCAAACCTATATTTTTTAGCGTAGATGAAGAAGATGTAAATGTAGAAGTAGCTTTGCTTTATAATGATACTTATAGCGAAAACTTGCTTTCTTTTGTAAACAATATCAAAACCCCTGATGGTGGAACGCATGAAGCTGGATTTAGAATGGGTTTAACAAGAGTGATTAGCAACTACATAGAAGCAAATGCTAGTGCTAGGGAAAAAGACTCTAAAATCACAGGCGATGATGTGCGTGAAGGACTTATCGCTGTAGTAAGTGTAAAAGTGCCTGAACCTCAATTTGAAGGACAAACTAAAGGAAAACTTGGCTCTTCTTATGTGCGTCCTATAGTTTCAAAAGCAAGTTTTGAATATCTTAGTAAATATTTTGAAGAAAATCCTATCGAAGCAAAAGCTATTATGAATAAAGCTTTAATGGCAGCTAGAGGAAGAGAAGCAGCAAAAAAAGCAAGAGAATTAACGCGTAAAAAAGAAAGCTTGAGTGTAGGAACTTTACCAGGGAAATTAGCTGATTGTCAAAGTAAAGATCCGAGTGAAAGTGAAATTTATCTTGTGGAAGGGGATTCTGCAGGAGGTTCTGCAAAACAAGGTAGAGAAAGATCTTTCCAAGCTATACTGCCTTTGCGTGGTAAAATTTTAAATGTTGAAAAAGCAAGATTAGATAAAATTTTAAAATCTGAGCAAATTCAAAATATGATTACCGCTTTTGGCTGTGGTATAGGTGAGGATTTTGATCTTTCAAAACTAAGATATCATAAAATCATCATCATGACAGATGCGGATGTTGATGGATCACATATACAAACCTTGCTTTTAACTTTCTTCTTCCGTTTTATGAATGAACTTGTGGCTAATGGACACATTTATCTTGCCCAACCACCGCTTTACCGCTATAAAAAAGGTCAAAAGAAAGAAATTTATCTCAAAGATGAAAAAGCTTTGAATGATTATCTCATCGAAACAGGTATTGAAAGTTCTAATTATGAAGGAATTGGCTTAAATGATTTAAAAGATTTTCTAAAAATCGTTGCCGCTTATCGCTCGGTATTAAATGAGCTTAAAAAGCGTTTCAATGTGATTTCTGTGATTAGATATTTGATCGAAAACCCTGACTTTATCAAAGAAAATAATGAAGAACTTTTTAAAATCGTTAAAGCTTTTTTGGAAAAAGAAGGGCATAATATTTTAAATCATTATATCAATGAAAATGAAATTCGCATTTATGTGCAAACTGAAAATGGTTTGGAAGAACTTATCATCAATGATGATTTATTTTCACACCCTCTTTATGAAGAGGCAAATTATATCTTTAATAAAATAAAAGATCGTGATTTGAGCTTTGAAAAAGATATTTTAGATATCTTAGATGAAGTAGAAAAAAATGCCAAAAAAGGTGCTTATATCCAACGCTATAAAGGTTTGGGTGAAATGAACCCTGAACAACTTTGGGAAACAACTATGGATCCAAGCGTAAGAAGACTTTTAAAAATCACTATCGAAGATGCACAAAGTGCTAATGATACTTTTAATCTCTTCATGGGCGATGAGGTTGAACCAAGACGCGATTATATCCAAACACATGCTAAAGATGTAAAACATTTGGATGTGTAAAAATTTTTTAGTGTCAGATTGTAAATTTGACACTAAATTCTATCTTTTTGTTTAAAAATTTCACACTTTGTTACAATAATTCATATTTTATCTTTACTCAAATTATTTTTTAAATTTATAGATTTATAATTTGTAATACTAAATACTTAAAACGATTAATTCATGTTAGAAGTTTCGCGTAGAAATTTTTTAAAAGCTACGGCTTTAAGTGCTGTTTGTCTTTCTGGTTTGAATGCTTCTTTTTTGGAATTTTCTCAAGCTAAACAAGTGAAATATTTTATCAAAGATAGTGAAATTCCTCATCAAGGAAATTTTATTAACGTGGATGAAATTTTACTTATTGAAAAAGATATCAGCAATATTTACTCACAACTTAAAGAAGCTTTTGAAAATAAAGCACTCATTGGAAGTGTGAGTAGTGGGACAACTTTTTTTGTGATCCGCACTATGGCGGCGGATTATGGTATGCGTGTTGCGTATGAAAAAAACAAGGTGATTTTTATACTTGGATTTTGGCACCAAAAGGAGTTAAATTATAATTTTACCAAAAAATGTTTCGCAAAGTGATTTTACAGCTGCAGTAGCAAAATTTGAAAAAGCTTTGGGTAAAGAGTGGGTATTTAAAACCTAAGAGGATTTAGATCTTTATAGAGATGCGTATAGCCCGCAATGGGATGATGATGACGAACCTATCCCTTCTTTAGCGCTTGCACCTAAAAATGTGGAAGAAGTTCAAGCTATAGTTAAAATAGCAAATGAATTTAAAATTCCTCTTTTTCCTATTTCCACAGGTAAGAATTTAGGCTATGGTTCTTCTGCACCACAGCAAAGAGGGCAGGTTGTTGTAGATTTAAAAAGAATGAATAAAATCATCGAAGTAGATGATAAAAGAAATTTCTGTATCGTTGAACCTGGGGTGAGTTATTTTGATCTTTATAAGTATGTAGAAAAACAATCTCAATGTTTTTTTAGATATTCCTGATCCAGGTTGGGGTTCTCCACTTGGAAATGCTTTAGATCATGGTTGGGGATATAGCTATGGGATGTATCGTGATCACTTTGGCTCGCATTGTGGGATGGAAGTTGTTTTGGCTAATGGAGAAATTTTACGCACGGGTATGGGTGCTTTACCAAAAGCTAAGACTTTCGCAGAAAATAAATACGGCTATGGTCCTTATGTAGATGGACTTTTTTCACAATCTAATTTCGGTATCGTTACAAAAATGGGCTTTTGGATGATGCCAAAACCAGAGCATTATATGCTTTTATCTATAAAAATGAAAAAACGCGAGGATTTGATCCCAGCGGTTGAAATTTTAAATTATCTTGAGGATAGTTTTATTGTGGGTTGGCCGCAGTATTTTAGTCCATTAAATCCACCTTATGGAAAACCGATGAATGCGGAGTTAAAAGGCTATCTTACAAGTAAAAATGGCTTACCTGATATGGATAAAATTCAAAATTATGCTTTGAAAAATAAAATCCCTTATTGGAATATCGATGTTTCAGTTTATGGCTGTAAAGAAGTGTGCTATGCAAATTTAGAATATATCAAGCAAAGATTTAAAATCATTGAAGGTGTAGATATTTCTATCGTTCAAGAATTTAGTTTACCTTTGAATTTGGAGCAAAAAAAGCAGCTTAAACATAAGGTTACTCTTGGAATTCCAAATATGGAAATTTTTTGGCTTAGCACAAGAGGTGAGGTTTTAGAACCAAGTGATGGGCATGTATGGTTTTCACCTATTATTCCACGCGATGGTAAAGAACTTTTAAAATGCCAAGAAGTGTATATGAATTTATTTAGAGAATTTGGGGAAGAATCTCCTATAACACCTTTTTCGCATCCTAGAAGTTGGATGTATCGTGCATTTTGCTTTATGTTAGCCTTTAATAACTCAAGAACCGATAAAGCACACAATTAAAAGTGCGTAAAATGTATCGTCAAATGGTTCAAACTGCTGCAGAACATGGATGGGGAGATTATCGCGCAGCTCCAACTTTCCAAGATGATGTAATGGGTGCGTATTCTTATAACAATCATATTTTACGCCGCTTTAACGAGCAGCTTAAAGATTGTATTGATCCAAATGGAATTTTAGCACCTGGTCGTGGAGGCATTTGGCCTAAAAATTTAAGAGATGAGCGTTTTGTTAATAACAAACGCGACGCATTAAGAATGAAAGAAGGTAAAGAAAAATGAAAAAAATCGCTATTTAAATGCTAAGGATAAAGAATGGTTGCCAAAGGGTGAATCTATAAGTGTTTATGAGTATATTCCAAACAATCCAAGATCCCCTGCAGCATTTTCAAGCGTTGATAGTAAAAAATTAAATGCAAATCAAAGAAAGGGACAGCAAGTTTATAGTAAGTGGTGTATAGCATGTCATGGCGAGGGAATGCCTGGGACAAACGCACTTTCAGCTCTTTATAAAGATCCAAGGAATTCCTGCGCTTTTAGAAGATAGAACGGATTTAAGCCCTGATTTGGTAACGATTTTTGTGCGTTATGGTAAACATTCAATGCCGTTTTTCCGTAAAACTGAAATCAGCGATAAAGAATTGCAGTATTTAGGTGAGTATTTGGGTAGAAACTACAAATAAAGATAAACTCTAAAGGACTTTATGTTAAGTAAAGTCCTAAAATACTTTTCTAATGAGAATATTTACTGGTTTAAATTTAAAAAAGCTTCTGTGCTAAATGCAAAGAAGCTTTTTTTGTTTAATGCGCCACAGCTTCACTTACTCCCACACCGCTTTGAGCTCTAAAATCTTGTGCTTCAAAACCTTCTTTATCTTTTTTAGCTCTTTTAGAATTATCCAATTTTGAAATGATATAAATGAGTATAAAACTTAAAGGCATTGAAAATAAAGCAGGATGATCATAAGGAAAAATAGCTTCACTAAAACCAAAACTTTTTACCCATATACTAGGGCTTAAAATCACAAGAGCAAGAACGACTATAAGTCCTATAAATCCACCCCAAAAAGCGCCTTTAGTGGTAAGATTTTTCCAATAAATACAGAGTAAAAGTATAGGAAAATTTACACTCGCAGCAATAGCAAAAGCAAGTCCTACGGTAAAAGCAACATTTTGTTTTTCAAAGACAATGCCTAGCAAAATAGCAAAAATTCCTATAGCTATAGTTGCGATTTTTGTAACTCTCATTTCATCTTCATGTTTGACATCACCCTTTTTGATAACATTGACATATAAATCATGACTTATAGCTCCTGCACCTGAAATCGCAAGTCCTGCAACGACTGCTAAAATAGTAGCAAAAGCTACTGCTGAAATAAATCCTAAAAAGACATCTCCACCCAAAACATCAGCTAAGGTAACTGCTATCATATTACTAGCCCCATTAAAACTTCCATCAGCGTTAGTAAATTGAGGATTACCAAGTAAGAGCGCTATAGCACCAAAGCCTATGATGAAAGTAAGTATGTAAAAATACCCTATAAATCCTGTTGCATAAAATACTGACTTTCTAGCTTCTTTAGCATCTTTTACGGTAAAAAATCGGATAAGTATATGAGGTAAACCCGCAGTTCCAAACATAAGAGCCAAGCCTAAAGAAAGAGCTGATACGGTATCAGGCAAAAAAGTCCCTGGTTTCATTATGTTTTCACCTTTTGGATGATGAGAAATGGCTAAATCAAAATAATATTTTAAATCAAATTTCGTAAGGTATAAAATCATAACAGCCATAAAAGTAGCCCCTGCTAGAAGTAAAATGGCTTTGATGATTTGCACCCAAGTGGTTGCGTGCATTCCTCCAAAGGTTACATAACAAATCATTAAAATTCCGACCAAAACAACCGCAAAAGTGTAAGGTAAACCAAAAAGCAATTGTATGAGTTGTCCTGCTCCTACCATTTGAGCAATAAGATAAAAGATAATAACGCTTAAAGCAGAAATAGCTGATATAACGCGTATAGGCTTAGCTTCTAAACGATAAGCGGTAATATCTGCAAAGGTAAATTTGCCAAGATTTCTAAATTTTTCTGCAATTAAAAATAAAATAATAGGCCAACCCACTAAAAATCCTATAGAATAAATAAGCCCATCAAAGCCATTAGTAAAAACTAAAGCGGTAATTCCAAGAAAGCTTGCCGCACTCATATAATCCCCCGCTATAGCTACACCATTTTGCATTCCTGTGATATTTCCTCCGGCGGTATAAAATCCACTTTTGGATTTGGATTTTTTGTTAGAATAATAGGTGATAAACAAAGTAGCTAAAACAAAGACTAAAAACATACTAACAGCAGTTATATTTATAGGTTTTTGATGAACTTCTCCTAGATCAAAACCGGCGCTTAAGGCTAAATTAAAGATTAAACTTAAAAATATAAAGACTTTCATACTAGCTCCTTATAATTGATTTTTCCATCTTTTAACGCATCAAGCAACCCTTCATTTTCCAAGCTTTTAATCACTTTTTCTTGCTCTTTATCAAGAAAATAATTTGCGATAAAAGTGTAAATTCCTGTGGAAATAATACACAATAAAATCAGGCCAATGCCTACCATAATACCAAGCGTGATGGAACTAGGACCCAGTTTATACCCTAAAATTTCAGGCATAAGTCCTATACCTAAAACAAAGATATAGTAACAAATAAGCACTATCAAAGATAGGTTAAGAGATATTTTGTTTCTAAAAGAAACAAACTTTTTAAATCTCAAAACAGCATTTTTTTGCTCCGCATTTAAATTCATGGGTACTCCTTTCAATGTTTATAATTCAATATAACAAAAAATTCAATGAATTAAGGCTTTTTATTTTAAAAATTTGTGTAATAATAGAATTTTTATCTTAAATATGAAAAAAAGTAACATATATTTATCAATGTTACTAAAATTTACATATTAATTCATTGATAATTTTTATCTCATTTTAAAAAATTTTTCTTTAGAATTAAGCTTTTATAAATTCACAAGGAAAAATTTTGACCCTGCTTACAAATCCTATCATCATCAGTGTAGTTTTGATGACTTTACTTTGTTTATTTCGTTTTAATGTACTTTTGAGTCTTTTGATTTCTGCTTTAGTTGCTGGAATTTTTTCTCATATTGAGATTATGGAAACTATGAGTATTTTAATCGACGGAATGAAGGGAAATTTAAAAACCGCTTTAAGTTATATACTTTTAGGTGCTATTGCTGCTGCGATTTCAAGGACAAATTTAACAGCTTATTTGATTAAGGTAGTCAGTCGTTTTATCTCTCATAAAAAATATCTTTTACTTTTGTCCATAGCTTTGATTTCTTGTTTTTCGCAGAATTTAATTCCTATTCATGTGGCGTTTATTCCTTTGCTAATCCCACCACTTCTAAGTCTTTTTAATAAATTAAAAATCGATCGTAGGGCTGTTGCTTGTGCTTTAACCTTTGGACTTACGACACCTTATATGGTTTTGCCTATAGGTTTTGGACTTAACTTCCAAGATCTTTTAAGAGAAAATTTGGAAAAAAATGGGGTTAATGTCAACTTAGCAGATGTAACAAATGCGATGTATTATGCTGCTATTTGTATGGTGTTAGGACTTTTTTTAGCGCTTTTTGTATTTTATAGAAAACCAAGAGAATATCAAGAAATAGAAATTCAAAAAATGGATTTTGATAATATCAAAATGGGACGCAAAGAATGGGGCGTTTTAGTAGGGCTTATTTTGACTTTGGTTTTACAAATTTTTACGATGAATTTACCTTTATCAGGGCTTTTGGGCTTTATTTCTATGGTGATTTTGGGCGGAGTTGAATATAAAAGTGTCAATGATATTTTTGATGATGGACTTAAATTAATGGGCTTTATCGCTTTTGTTATGCTTGTAGCAGCGGGTTATGGAGAAGTTTTAAAACAAAGCGGTGCTGTAAATGAGCTTGTAAATTCCGTAGTGCCTTGGATGCAAGAAAATAAATTTTTAGCGGTATTTTTAATGCTTTTAATAGGTCTTATTATTACCATGGGTATAGGTACTTCTTTTGGGACTATTCCTATCATAGCTACACTTTTTTGTCCTATTTGTTTAGAACTTGGTTTTAGTGCAGCACTTATTATATTTATCTTAGGAGTAGCAGGGGCCTTAGGAGATGCAGGAAGTCCAGCAAGTGAAACGACGATGGGAACGAGTGTGGGATTAAGTGTAGATAAGCAACACGATCATATAAAAGATACTTGTATTCCTACTTTTATTTTTTATAATGGGCCTTTGCTGATTTTAGGAAGTATCATAGCGATGTTTTTATAATTTTTATAAATCCATTGAAATATTTTTTAATTTATTTATTTTTAAGATAAAAAATATCTCGATATTAAAAAAATATATGTTATAATCCTTAACAAGCTATCAAATTTAAAATCAATCTTATAAGGAGAATAAAATGGATTTGGAAAATATCTTAGAAAACAATCAAAGCGTAGGTTTATATCACCCTAAAAATGAACACGATGCCTGTGGTATTGCCGCAGTTGCCAATATACGCGGTATTGCTTCTTATAAGGTTATTTGTGACGCTTTAGAAATTTTGATGAATCTTGAACACCGAGGCGGTGCGGGAGCTGAAGAAAATTCAGGTGATGGAGCGGGAATTTTGATTCAAATTCCTCATGATTTTTTCATGACTCAAGAGCTTGGTTTTGAGCTTCCTCAAAAAGGTGATTATGCTGTAGCTCAAATGTTTTTATCGCCTAATGCAGATGCTAAAGAAGAAGCAAAAGCGATATTTTTACAAGGTTTAAAAGATAAAAATTTAGAATTTTTAGGTTTTAGAGAAGTGCCTTTTAATCCTAGCGATATAGGAGCAAGCGCTTTAAAAGCTATGCCTTATTTTTTACAAGCTTTTGTAAAAAAACCAAGCACGGTTAATGCAGGACTTGAATTTGAAAGAGTACTTTATGCTTGTCGTCGTCTTATAGAAAAAAGAGCTATTAATGTGCCTAAATTTTATTTTTCAAGCTTTTCTTCACGCACTATAGTTTATAAAGGAATGCTTCTTTCTACTCAATTGAGTGATTTTTATCTTGATTTTAAAGATGTCAATATGAAATCCGCCATTGCTTTGGTGCATTCTCGTTTTTCGACTAATACCTTCCCAAGCTGGGAAAGAGCTCATCCAAACCGCTATATGGTGCATAATGGAGAGATTAACACTATACGAGGAAATGTCGATAGCATAAGAGCTAGAGAAGGTTTGATGGAGAGCGAATATTTTGAAAATTTAGATGAAATTTTTCCTATCATAGCAAAACCAAGTAGTGATTCTGCTATGTTTGATAATACTTTAGAATTTTTAGCTTTAAATGGACGCACTTTAGAAGAAGCTTTTATGATGATGGTGCCAGAACCATGGCATAAAAATGAGAACATGGGAAGTAAAAAGCGTGCTTTTTATGAGTATCATTCTTTATTGATGGAGCCTTGGGATGGACCTGCTGCTATAGTTTTTACTGATGGGGTTATCATGGGGGCGAGTTTAGATAGAAATGGTTTTCGTCCTTCAAGATATTATCTTACAAAAGATGATATGCTCATACTTTCAAGCGAAACAGGAGCTTTAAAACTTGATGAAAACAATATCAAAGCTAAAAAACGCCTAGAACCTGGAAAACTTTTACTTGTAGATACTGCAAGAGGTAGAGTAATAGCTGATAATGAAATCAAAGAGCATTATGCTAATGCGAAGCCTTATAAACAATGGCTTAAAAATTTAGTAGAGCTTGAAAAACAACACAGCGGGGTTTATAAACATAAATTTTTAAAAGAAGATGAGGTTTTAAAACTTCAAAAAGCTTTTGGATGGAGCTATGATGAGCTTAAAATGAGTGTAGCAAGTATGGCACAAAATGGCAAAGAAGCTTTAGCGGCTATGGGTGTGGATACTCCTTTGGCTATTCTTTCTAAGACTTATCAGCCTTTGTATAATTATTTTAAACAACTTTTTGCTCAAGTGACTAATCCACCTTTAGATGCTATAAGAGAAGAGATTGTTACTTCTACAAGGATATATTTAGGAAGCGAAGGGAATTTGCTAAAACCAGATGAAAATAATGCAAAGCGTGTTAAAATTTCTTTGCCTATTATTAGCAATGAAGAGCTTTTCGAGGTTAAAGCCTTAAACAATTTCCAAGTTAAAGAATTTTCTATACTTTATGATTATTCTAAAAAAACTTTAGAAAAGGCTTTAGATGAACTTTGCGTTAAGATAGAAGATGAGGTTAAAAAAGGTGTTTCTATTATCATTTTAAGCGATAAAGGAGTGGATGAAAAAAACGCTTATATCCCTGCTTTGCTTGCTGTTTCTGGAGTGCATAATCATCTAGTAAGAAAAAATTTAAGAACACATACAAGTCTTATCATCGAAAGTGGTGAACCTAGAGAAATTCATCATTTTGCATGTCTTTTAGGTTATGGTGCGACTGTTATTAATCCTTATTTGGTTTATGAGAGTATACAAAAACTCATTGCCAATAAAGATTTAAATTTAAGTTATGAAAAGGCGGTAGAAAATTTTATCAAAGCAAGTTCAAGTGGTATAGTCAAAATTGCTTCTAAAATGGGAGTTTCTACTTTACAAAGTTATAATGGTTCTGCTCTTTTTGAGTGTTTGGGCTTAAGCTCTAAGGTGATTGATAAATACTTTACTTCTACAATTTCACGCATTGAAGGTATGGATTTAGAAGATTTTGAAAAAGAGCTTATTGCTTTACATAAACATGCTTTTAACGATACGCATAAGGCTTTAGATTCTAAAGGAATTCATGGTTTTAGAAGTGCTAAAGAAGAACACTTAATCGATCCACTTGTGATTTTTAATCTTCAGCAAGCTTGTCGCAATAAAGACTATAAAAGCTTTAAAAAATACTCGGCTTTAGTAGATGAAAAACAAGTGAATTTGCGTTCTTTGATGGAATTTGATTTTAGTGAAGCTATCAGTATAGATAAGGTTGAAAGTGTAGAAAGTATAGTTAAACGCTTTAGAACAGGGGCGATGAGTTATGGTTCTATTTCTAAAGAAGCACACGAGTGTTTAGCACAGGCTATGAATAAAATAGGTGCTAAATCAAATTCAGGCGAGGGCGGTGAAGATGAGGAACGCTATGAAATCAAAGATGGAGTCAATAAAAATTCCGCTATCAAACAAGTAGCAAGTGGGCGTTTTGGGGTGGATTTAAACTACTTAAGTCATGCAAAAGAATTACAAATCAAAGTCGCTCAAGGTGCAAAACCAGGCGAGGGCGGACAATTAATGGGCTTTAAAGTTTATCCTTGGATAGCTAAGGCTAGACATTCTACAGCGGGTGTGACGCTTATTTCCCCGCCTCCTCATCATGATATTTATTCTATAGAAGATTTGGCTCAACTCATTTATGATTTAAAAAATGCGAATAAAGACGCCAAAATTTCAGTAAAACTTGTAAGCGAAAATGGTATAGGAACAGTTGCTGCAGGTGTGGCAAAAGCAGGAGCGAATTTAATCCTTGTTTCAGGTTATGATGGAGGTACGGGTGCAAGTCCTAGAACTTCTATACCGCATGCAGGAATTCCTTGGGAGTTAGGTTTGGCTGAAACACATCAAACTTTGATTTTAAATAAGCTTAGAGATAGGGTAAGATTAGAAACTGATGGAAAGCTTATGAATGGACGCGATTTAGCCATAGCAGCACTTTTAGGAGCTGAAGAATTTGGTTTTGCAACCGCGCCTTTGATTGTTTTAGGTTGTACAATGATGAGAGTTTGTCATCTAAATACCTGTCCTTTTGGTATAGCCACTCAAGATACAGAACTTAGAGATCGTTTCAAGGGCAAAGTAGATGATGTGATTAATTTCATGTATTTTATAGCTGAGGAGCTTAGAGAATATATGGCAAGACTTGGTTTTGAACGCCTTGATGATATGATAGGAAGAGTTGATAAACTCCGTCAAAAACCTATGCAAGGTAAAGCAGGTAAAGTGAATTTAGATAAAATTTTAAAATCCTTACCTACTTATAACAGAACCGCTGTGCATTTTAAAGACTATAAAGACAATAAACTTGAAAAAACGATTGATTATAGAATTTTACTGCCACTTTGTAAAAATGCTGTGGAGAAAAAAGAGCCTATCAAACTTTCTTTAGAGGTAGGAAATCAAAGCCGTACTTTTGCTACTATGCTTTCAAGTGAAATTCTAAAAACTTATGGCAAAGACGCTTTAAGCGAAGATAGCATACAAATTAAAGCCATAGGAAATGCAGGCAATAGCTTTGGAGCATTTTTGTTAAAGGGTATTAAGCTTGAGATTATAGGCGATAGCAATGATTATCTAGGTAAAGGTTTAAGCGGAGGTAAGATCATTGCTAAAATTTCAAATGAAGCCACTTTTTCACCTGAAGAAAATATCATCGCAGGAAATGCTTGTTTGTATGGAGCAACCGAGGGTGAAGTGTATTTAGATGGTATAGCAGGAGAAAGATTTTGCGTAAGAAATTCAGGAGCTAAAGCGGTAGTTTTAGGAACAGGCGTGCATGGTTGTGAGTATATGACAGGGGGGCTTGTCGTAGTGCTTGGCGATGTGGGTGCAAACTTTGCTGCAGGTATGAGTGGGGGTGTGGTTTATATCTTTGGAAGACACAATGAAGCCCATGTAAATACCGAGCTTGTGGATATTAAAGATCTTAGCACTAAGGATGAAAAAGAATTAAAAACGATGATAGAAAATCATATCGCTTATACCAATTCTAAAAAGGCTAAGGACATACTCGAAAAATTTGACAAAAAAGACTTTTTTAAAGTTATGCCAAGAGATTATGAAAAAATGTTAGAGATGATCGAGCTTTGCAAAGATGAAGAAGATCCAAGTTTGGCAGCATTTTTGAAAATCACACAAAAATAAGGAGTAAAAATGGGAAATGCAAGAGGTTTTTTAGATTTTAAAAGGGTAGATTTTAAAAAAGTTGCTCCTAAAGAAAGAGTTTTAAATTTCAAAGAATTTACAACGCTTTTAGACAAGAAAGAACAAGAAATTCAGGGCGGACGATGTATGGATTGTGGGGTAGCATTTTGCCATACGGGTGTGATGAGTGAAGGCAAGGATGTAGGCTGTCCTTTAAACAATCTCATCCCTGAATGGAATGATCTTATTTATCGTTCTTTATGGAAAGAAGCTTATGAAAGACTTGATCTTACCAATCCTTTTCCTGAATTTACTGGCCGTGTTTGTCCGGCTCCTTGTGAGGATTCTTGTGTGTGTGCGATTAATGGAAAAAGCGTAAGTATCAAAAATAACGAGCTAGCCATCATAGAAAATGCTTTTAAAGAAAATTTAGTAAGTCCAAATAAACCTAAACAATACAATGGCAAAAAAATCGCCGTCATAGGAAGTGGGCCTGCTGGACTTGCTTGTGCTAATACCTTAAATTCACTTGGCTACAAGGTAAGTGTTTTTGAAAGAAGCGATAAAGTAGGCGGGCTTTTAATGTATGGAATTCCTGATATGAAGCTTGATAAAAGTATAGTTGATAGACGCGTTGATTTACTCAAAGAAAGCGGTATAGAATTTAAGGTAAATGAAAATATAGACAGCAAAGATAAGGTTTCTAAACTTTTAAAAGAATTTGATGCTTTAGTACTTTGCACAGGAGCGAGCAAGCCTATAGATATTGATATAGAAGGTAGAAAACTAAAGGGCGTTGAATTTGCTCTTGATTTCTTAACGCAAAATACCAAAACCTTGCTAAAAACAGGTAAGGGTGCTGATACAGCAAAGGGTAAAAATGTCTTGGTTATAGGAAGTGGGGACACAAGTGTTGATTGTATCGCTGTAGCTACAAGACAAGGAGCTAAGTCCATAGTGCGTTTTGAAAGAAGCCCAAAAAGACCTTTACAAAGAAGCCAAAGCAATCCTTGGCCTTTAAAAGCTGATATCTTTACGACAGATTATGGTTTAGAAGAAGCCATTGCTGTATATGGCAAAGATCCTAGAGAATATCAAAAAATGACAAAAAAATTCTTAGGTAAAGACAAAGTAGAAAGCGTAGAAGCATGTGATTTAAAACGCGAATTCAAAGAAGGTAAGGCTATAAATGTCGAACTTCCAAATTCTAATCAAAACTATAAAGCAGATTTAGTACTTTTGGCTATGGGTTTTAGCGGAAGTGAAGATGCTATCGCTAGTAATTTTGGAGTAAGTTTGGATGAGAAAAACAATGTCAAAACAAAGAATTTCCAAACCACACATGAAAAAATCTTTGCTTGTGGAGATGCTAGAAAAGGACAATCTTTAGTCGTTTGGGCTATAAAAGACGGTATAGAGTGTGCTTTAAATATACATGAGAATTTAGCAAAATAGTCATAAAAGTTTAAAACTTTTGCGATGAAGCTTGCAAATTCCAAATTTTGCTATCAATTCCTTATGGGCTTTTGTCCCATAAGCCTTGTTTTTTTCAAACTCATAGCAAGGAAAATCTTTAGCTAAAAAATTCATTACCCTATCTTTGCTCACCTTTGCAAGTATGCTTGCTGCACTTACTTGTTTGATATTGGCATCGGCTTTGATTTGAGTTTTTATACCGCTAATGCCTAAATTTGTATTGCCATCGTATAAGAAATTATTTTCTGTTTTAAAGTGTTTTTTTATGAGTGTTAAACCCATTTTTAAACAAGCGCTAAGCCCTATTTCATCAATTTTTTCTGAAGAAAAAGCAAGTATGAGATAATTTGAATTTTTGATGATAATTTCATAAAGTTCTTCGCGTCTTTTTTCGCTCAATTTTTTAGAATCACAAAGCCCCTCAAGATCTTTATGCAGTTTACAAGCTGCCATCATCATAGGACCTGCTAAGGCACCTCGTCCTGCTTCATCAATGCCGATTAAGTTAATATCAAATGGAGTTAAAAGTTCGTTTTCTTCAAATAAAGTTTTCAAATTTTCTCTAAGAAAGGGCGAAAAATCGCCCAAGGATTTAGCCTAAAAATTCACGCTTAAAGTATTCTTTAGGTGCTTTACATAAAGGACAGGCTGCAGGAGCTTTTTTGCCACGATGGATATGTCCACAAACCTCACAAACCCATAGTTCTTCTACTTCGCTATTAAAGAATTCTTCTTCTTCAAGCATTTTTTTAAGAGCTAGGTATTCTCTTTCGTGTTCTATTTCTACTTTTCCAATCGCAGTAAATAATCTTGCTATAGCTTTTTTACCCTCATCTTCAGCGATTTTAGCAAAATTTGGATACATAGTTGTGTGCTCATAGTTTTCACCTTCTGCAGCAGTTACTAGGTTTTTTGTAGTTACTTCTAAAGGTTTGCCATCAACGATTTCGTGATAAGCTTTAAATTCAGCTCTTGCATGCCATTTTTCATTTTCTGCTGCTTCTCTAAAATGTCTTGCAACCGCATGCCATCCTTCTTCTTCAGCTACATCCGCAAATAAATCGTATTTATTTCTAGCCATTGATTCTCCAGCAAAAGCTTTCATCAAATTTATTGCAGTTAAATCTTGAGTGATACACTCCATCTCAACACCACAACAGCTAAGTTTTCCACCGCCTACATTTTGAACTTCTACTTCATTGCCGCATTTTGGACATTTATAGGATTCATATTGTCTCATTTTGTACTCCTTTTTGATAATCAAAAAGCATTGTATTATAAAAAAATACTTTTGTCAATTGATGAAAATTATACACAGAAAGCTTACTTCTTGCAAGTAAATTTTATAAAAATTAAGTTATAATATTAAAAAAATATTAAGGAGTTTTTAGTGAGAAGTGATGCGATTAAAAAAGGGCATTTAAAAGCACCCAACCGCTCTTTACTTAGAGCATGTGGCTTAAAAGATGAGGATTTTGACAAGCCTTTTATAGGTGTGGCAAATAGCTATATTGATATTATTCCAGGGCATTATTTTTTAAATGAATATGCAAAAATTATAAAAGATGAAATTCGAAAAAATGGCTGTATCCCTTTTGAATTTAACACTATAGGCGTGGATGATGGCATAGCTATGGGTCATGAGGGTATGCTTTATTCTTTGCCGAGTCGTGAAATCATTGCAAATTCAGTTGAAAGCGTTATGAATGCGCATCAGTTAGATGCTTTAATTTGTATTCCAAATTGTGATAAAATCACTCCAGGTATGCTAATGGGTGCTTTAAGGGTTAATGTACCGACTATTTTTGTAAGCGGTGGTCCTATGCGTTCGGGTGTGACTAAAAAGGGTGAAAAAATAAGTCTTAGTTCAGTTTTTGAAGCTGTAGGAGCATATGAGGCCAATAAAATCAGCGAAGAAGAATTTAAAGATATAGAATGTTCGGCTTGCCCAAGTGGAGGCTCTTGCTCGGGTATGTTTACTGCAAATTCTATGAATACTTTATGTGAAGCTATGGGTATAGCTTTAGAAGGAAATGGTACGATCTTAGCACTTAGTAAAGAAAGAGAAGAGCTTTTAAGAAAGGCTGCAAGAAGAATTTGTGAAATCGCTTTAGATGAAAGATTTAAAATCAAAAATATTATCACCCAAAAAGCTATAAGAAATGCTATGGTGGTAGATATGGCAATGGGTGGAAGCACAAATACAATCTTACATATGCTAGCTATTTCAAGAGAAGCGGGAGTTGCGCTTGATATCAAGGATTTAAATTTTATTTCAAGCAAGGTTGCACATATTGCAAAAATCGCTCCATCACTTAATACTGTTTATATGGATGATATCCATAAAGCAGGGGGTGTAAGTGCTGTAATGGCTGAAATTTCAAGCAGAGAAGGACATATTTTAGAGCTTGATGCCTTAACCATCACAGGAGAAAGTTTACAAGATCGTTTAAAAAATGCTAAAATCAAAGATGAAACCATCATTCGTAAGGTAGATAATGCTTACTCTAAAGTAGGGGGGCTTGCGGTTTTATTTGGAAATTTAGCCGAACAAGGCTGTGTTGTAAAAACTGCAGGCATTACAGGAGAGAGAAAATTCAAGGGCAAAGCTGTTTGTTTTAATTCGCAAGATGAAGCTATTAAAGGTATCATTAAAGGTAAAGTGCAAAAAGGCGATGTTTGCGTGATCCGTTATGAAGGGCCAAAGGGTGGCCCAGGTATGCAAGAGATGTTAAGTCCAACTTCACTTATCATGGGTATGGGGCTTGGTGCAGATGTGGCTTTGATTACCGATGGAAGATTTAGCGGTGCAACAAGGGGTTTAAGCATAGGTCATGTTTCTCCTGAAGCTGCTGAGGGTGGACTTATAGGGCTTTTAAAAGATGGTGATGAGATAGAAATCGATGTAGATGCTTATATCATCAATGCAAATTTAAGCGATGAAGAAATCGCAAAACGCAAAAATGACTTTGTAATGCCTCAAAAAGAAGTAAAATCCAGATGGCTTAGAATGTATCAAAAACTTGTAACAAATGCTAGCAAGGGTGCGGTTTTAGATATGGAATGAAAGAGTTTCTTTCATTCCGTTCTTGGAGTTTATAATCAAAATAAGATTAAATTTTAAAATAATCCCTAAATTCTCTACAAATTTCGAGGAAATTTACTCCATCGATTGTAGGGCTTTCGTTGAAAAATCTAAACATATCTTCAAAACCGTTTTCAAGTTCTTTAGACTTTACTCCATAGCTTATGCTAAGCCCTGCTTCGATAAAAGCAGCGATTTTATCGCAGTATTTTAAAGCCTTGCCATCAATTGCTCCAAATTCGTTTTGATTAAAAGAGCTTAAACTTCCGCTACAAAGCTCTATTTTAGCATTTTTATAGGTGCGATTTTCAAATTCATTTTTGACAAAACTTGCTTCATTGCTTCTGCCCTCTCTAATGCCTAAGATATAAGAAAATTCAGCCCTTAAACCCTCAGGTACAAAGGGTAAAATTCTATCATTGATCAGTTTCATTTCATAATCATTGATGATAGTGTGAAGTCCGTCTATGCCGTATTTTACAGGGCTTATGATATCACGCGTTAAAGATTCAGGTAAATCATGAAATAAAGCGCAATAAAAATTGTTTTCAAGTCTTTTATCGCAAGCTTTGATTTTAAGTGAATAAAAATATCCTAAAATCGCCACTACAAGCATATGTCCTAAAACAGCAGTTTCAGGTATGCGCGGGGTTTGAGCCCAACGCTTTTGAAAACGAAGTCTTCCGCTTAAATCAATTATTTTTGCGATTTTTTGATTAAGAGCGATTTTTCTAGCTCCTATAAGCTCATAGTAATCTTCTAATTCTTCTTCAACTTTGTTTTTAATCTCATCAATATCATTTAAAAAAGCTGAGGTTTGATAAACTATGTTAAATTCCCATCTTGTAGCAAAATATGAAGCTGCTTTTAAGATAAGTCTTTCTTTAGCATAAGCATTACCATTTAAATACGCTTCAAAACGCTTTAGAAATTCCCCATCTTCTATATCTTCTATCATAGGTTCGATTTTGCTTAAAACCCAAGCATTAACTTCAGCTTTTTTTTGACGCACGATTTCATGATACACATCAGGGCGTATATCAGTTACCACAACACGACTTAAAAACTCAAAAATTCCTCCTTCTATAATCACTCTCATATCCACATCTTTTTCCATTTTTGCAATGAAATAAGCTATGATAAATTTATGAGCTTGTTTGTCAAGTTCAACCAAATTTGCCATTCTTGGATAATCATTCCAACGACTGATAGAAGCGGCTTTAAAAATGTGTTCTATGAGTTTTATGTTTATCATGCTTTTGCCTTTTTTGCAATTTAAATTTAAAAATTTTCGTTAAAATTGTGAAATTATAGCAAATTTAAGGATAAAAATGAGTAAAAAAGCACTTTGTATCATAAGTGGCGGTATGGATAGTACTTTGTGTGCTTATCTGGCCAAAAAAGAAGGTTATGAAATCATCGCTTTGCATTTTGACTATGAACAACGCACTCAAGAAAAAGAAAAAGAATGTTTTAAGCAAATTTGCAAGGCTTTAAAAGTAGAAAAATCTTATATTTTAGATGTGAGTTTTATCAAAGATATAGGGGGCAATGCCTTAACCGATAAAAGTATAGACATCCCTAAAAATGAGCTTTGTACAAGCGATACTCCACCTATCACTTATGTGCCTTTTCGCAATGGAATTTTCTTAAGTATAGCAGGATCTTTGGCTGAAAAGGAAAATTGTGAGAGTATTTTTATAGGGGTGGTAGAAGAAGATGGCAGTGGTTATCCTGACTGTACTGATGAGTTTATACAAAAGGCACAAGAATTTATCAATGAAGGTACGAGTAAGAATTTCAAAGTTTGTATAAAAACTCCGCTTGTTAGACTAAACAAAGCTAAAATTGTAGAACTAGCCTTAAAAGAAAATGTACCTTTAGAACTTACTTGGTCTTGTTATGAGAGTGAAGATGAAGCTTGTGGGGAGTGCGATAGTTGTTTGCTTCGTTTAAGAGGTTTTGAAAAAGCAGGATTTAAAGATAAGATTAAATATAAGTCCTAGTTTTCACTAGGACTTAAAGCTTAGTTTAAAGTATAAAGCTTGTTTGCTCCATCTTGATAAGAAAGAATATTGATTTTTCCATCTTTAAAGAAAATACTTCTTGCATTAGTGATAGAGCTTGGGAAAGCGATAGTTTTCACTACTTCTTCTTTGACTGGATCAATTACGGCAATCACATTGTGGTTTTTGCTGAGTGCATAAATTTCACCATCTTTAAAAGTCATAGAAGTGATATAAAGATCACCCAAAGTTTTACCCTCTTTAAGCTCTGCTTTTGGAGTAAATTCTGCTGAAAGAACAAGATCTTTTAAAGAAATTTTAGAAATTACAAAGCTTTTAGAATTTTTGTTATTAGGCACGGTTGCAAGATAAAGATAATGATCATCTGTTGTCATACTTGCTACATGGTTGAATTTTGCTCTAACTGTATCAAGTCTTCCACGACCTAAATCTTTTCCTTGACCTTCAAATTTATCATTTCCTTTAATAAAATCTGCATATTGTAAAGTTTCGTCCGCATTTGGATTTTTGGCAAATCTTAGGAAAGATTTATTAGATCCCATGAGAAGAAATTTATTTTCTTTATAAGGAATGATACCTATGATAGGATCGATAGTAGCTGAAAAATAAGGATCAAGCTCAAAACCTTCTTTAACGCTAAAATTATTATCTAAGAAAGCCACATCCCATTTAGAACTTGCTACAAATTCATCATTAATATAATCAAGAGTATTGATTGCTTTATCAAAATTTATGGTTTGTTCATTGATAATTTTAAGCTCATCGTCAATTTCTGCAAATGGAGAATTATTTGTATTATTATCAAATTTTATACCCAATTTTTCACTCGCAGGTGCAAAAGCATAATCAGGAGCTTTAACATCACGCTTTCCTAAGAAAGAAATATTTTGCCATAAACCATTCCAACCCTCTGTGCTCCAAATGATATATTTTGGATTAAGACTAAATCTTACTGGATCACCTTGTCCTACATAAGGAGGAATTCCTGTGCTTACAAAAGCTTGAAAAACATTTGATGCAACGATAAGGGTGCTGATTAAAACTGCTGCGAAGCTAAATTTAGTAAATTTTCTAAATTTTTCACCGTTTAATTCTTTGTCAAAAGATCCAAATTTAGGAGCAAAAGCAAACATCACACCCAAAAGCAAGACTACAGCCCAAAAGACTACTTCAGCCCAAAAATAAGTATGGATACCAAAAACTGCCAAACCAAAACCTTGATCTAAATCTCTATGAGCGTGATTGCCATAATGTGCAAAAGACTGATAAAGACCTACTGCAGTCATGATTAAAAGAGCGGCAAGGTATTTGCCTTTCATACCATAACGCACGATAAAAAGTGCTATAACTCCGATAAAAATCATCGCTTCTCTTTGTCCCCAACAAAGAGTGCATGGGCTATCACCCAACATATAACCAAATACAAAATTTGCAATCCCTACAGGCAAAAGAATAATCAAAAAGCCTGCTAAACACATAAGAGTGTAGAAATTTTTTGTTTTATTTATTTCGTTCATTCTCTAGCCTTTCTTTACAGATTCATTATCGTTAAAAGCGCACCTGTTTTGTGGCCAACATAGAAAAAAACCATTAAAAGCCAAGCTACCATTACCAAACCAAAAGCCAAATTTTCTTTTTCTGGTTTTTTGATAATCAGTATCAAGGCGATTAAAACTAATAAAAGCTCTAAGAACTCCATAATTTCTCCTTTTGATTGAACTTATTAAAAATTGTTTTAATAAGAGTTTATGATATTATATTACAAATTTCTCCTAAATTTTCTATTACACAGCGTATTTCATCACCTTTTTTAAGAAAAACGGGCGGATTTAAACCCATTCCTACACCGCTTGGGGTTCCCATTGATATGATGGTACCGGCTTTTAAGAGCATTCCTGAGCTTAGTTCCTCTAAGACATATCCGATGTCAAAAATAAAAAATTTTGTATTGGAGTTTTGTCGTAATTCTTTATTGACATAACTTTTCAAATGAAGTTCAGGCGGATAAGCAATCTCATCAACACTTGTGATATAAGGCCCCATGATAGTACTTCCCTCAAGGCTTTTTGCGCGGTAAAATTGCTTGTGGCGTTTTTGGAGATCTCGTGCTGAAATTTCATTGATGATGGTATAACCAAAAATATAATCCTTTGCATCTTCAGCTTTGATTTTATAAGCATCTTTACTTAAAATGAAAGCAAGCTCGCATTCATAGTCTAATTGAGAAGTAACATCAGCATGTAAAGATATGCTGCCAAAAGGAGCTGTGGCTTGATTGCAGCGTTTTCCAAAATATACAGGATATTCTCTTTCTTCAAATTTTTCGCCTTTAAATTGTGCAGATTCTTTGGCATGATCTAAAAAATTGATCCCAAGACATATGATATCTTGTCGAGGTTCTATGATAGGAGCTAGATAATCTTCTTTTGGAATTTCATAAGCTGTTTTAGAGTCTAAATCTTTAAACTTATGTTTAAATTCATCAAAATTTATAATCAATTCATTCATATCACGAACATTGATATCAAGATCGGCTAAATTTACGACCTTTCCACTTGAGTTAAACACCCCTAGAGTAGCTTTTTGATTAAATTTAAAATTAACAAATTTCATTTATAAAATCCTATATTTTTATTTTTTGATTATACTAAATTTTTAACAAAAAGTAAATTTTTATTTTAAAAATTTTTATTAAAAATAATAGCTTGTTAGATATGAAGTATCGCCTTTATTTTAAAATGCTGCTAAAATTTTTTCCATACCCTTTTTTGAAAAAATATCAAAATTTTCTCCGTTATAGTTAAATTTTAAACGATAAGAATGCAAACACAAGCGTTTAGCACCGCTTAGTTTTATGCGTTCTTCTATGTCCATTTTGTCATCTAAAATTTTTTCTATATCTTTTTTTTCAAGGCCATAGAGTGGATCGCCTAAAATTTTGTGGTTTTTATAAAATAAATGCACTCTAATTTGGTGTTGTCTGCCTGTGAGTGGTTTGCAAAGCAAAAGTGTAGCATTGAGCTTAGGATAAAAGCTCAAAACCTCAAACTCTGTGATTGCTTTTTTTCCATTTTCACAAATTTGCATTCTAGTTTTAACATCATCATAATCTTTTGTTAAATCCATCGCTTGATCGACTATAAAATTTACTTTAATTTCTCCACTTGCAAGGGCAAGGTATTCTTTTTGAATTTGTTTTTTTTCAAACATAGTTTTAAGTTCAATTTGTGCTTCTTTGTGTTTGGCTACGAGTATGAGTCCACTTGTTTCTTTATCAAGCCTATGGGCTACGCACGCTTTTTTACCCCAAAGGTGCCAAATTTCATCACTAAGGCTGTATTTGCAGTGTCTGCCATTAGGATGACTTAAAATTCCACTTTCTTTTTCAAGTATCGCAAAATCTTCATTTTCAAAAACAATTTCTACTCCCTTGGGATTGTTTTCATAGACTATTAATTCTACATCGCCTTTTAAGATTTTATTTTTTTCTTCTACTAAAATTCCATCACAAAAAAGTCTTTTTTTGTCTATGAGTTTTTGGGCTTCATTTATATTGATTTTCAAATTATCTATAAGGACTTGAAACGCCTTTTTTCCATTGTTTGATAGTTTTATTTTTGTGTAAGCCAAACTTAACCTTTCTCTAAATTTTTTTAGATAAAATTCCATTTTCATTTTTAAAAAAATTATAGCTAAAAAGGTTTCAAAGATGGTTGAAAGATATAGCAGAGAAATCATGGCCAAAAAATGGGATATGCAAGCAAAATATGATGCATGGCTAAAAGTAGAGCTAGCTGCTGTAAAAGCTTGGAATAAACTAGGCCTTATAAATGATACAGATTGTGAAAAAATTCTTAAAAATGCTAAATTTGATATAGCTAGAATTGATGAGATAGAAAAAACTACCAAGCATGATGTGATTGCTTTTCTTACAAGCGTAAGTGAAAGTTTAGGAGAGGAAAGCCGCTTTGTACATTATGCGATGACAAGTTCTGATTGTATCGACACCGCTGTAGCTTTACAGATGAAAGAAAGTTTGGATTTGATTTTAGAAGATGTTTCTTTGCTTTTAGAAGTGATTAAAAAACGCGCTTTGGAACATAAAAATACTTTAATGGTAGGTAGAAGTCATGGAATTCATGGAGAGCCTATCACTTTTGGTTTAGTGTTAGCTATTTGGTATGATGAAATTTTGCATGCAAAAGAGCTTTTAGAGCATGCAAGAGAAGTGATAAGTTATGGAAAAATTAGTGGTGCAATGGGAAATTTTGCTCATGCTCCTTTAGAATTTGAAGAAGAAGTATGTAAAAATTTAGACCTTAAACCTGCACCTGTTTCAAATCAAGTGATCCAAAGAGATCGTTACGCACAAGTGATTTCAGCCATTGCGATTTTGGCTTCATCGTGCGAGCAAATTGCTGTTGCGATAAGACATTTTCAAAGAACAGAAGTATATGAGGCTGAAGAGTATTTTAGCGTGGGGCAAAAAGGAAGTTCGGCTATGCCACATAAAAGAAATCCGGTTTTAAGTGAAAATATCACAGGGCTTTGCCGTGTGCTTAGATCCTTTGTAACTCCTGCTTTAGAAAATGTAGCTTTATGGCACGAAAGAGATATATCGCATTCAAGTGTTGAAAGATTTATCTTGCCTGATGCCTTTGTTACAGCTGATTTTATGCTCATGCGTCTTACAAATTTGATCGATAAGCTTTTGGTTTATCCTGAAAATATGATGAAAAATTTAAATCTTACAGGTGGACTCGTATTTTCACAACGCGTTTTATTAGAGCTTCCATTTAAGGGCATTAGCCGTGAAGAAGCTTATAAAATAGTCCAAAGAAATGCGATGAAAGTTTGGGCTGATTTGCAAAATGGCAAAGCTGCTATCAATGAAAAAAATGAAAGCTTATTTTTACTTGCACTTTTAGCTGATGAGGATTTGAGAAAAAGCTTGAGTGAAGAGGATATAAGAAAATGTTTTGATTATAATTATTACACAAAAAATGTTGATGCAATCTTTGCAAGAACTTTTAAATAAGGACAAGGAATACAATGAAAGTTATTAAAAGAAATGGTCGCACAGAAGAATTAGACGTTTCTAAGATCAAAAAATGCACCTTTGATGCTATAAAAGATTTAGAAGGCGTTAATCTAAGCGAGCTCGAGCTTGATGCTAAAATTCAATTTCGAGATGGAATTTCAACTGAAGAAATTCAAAAAACATTGATTAAAACTGCTGTAGATAAAATCGATATTGATTGTCCAAACTGGACCTTTGTCGCAGCTAGACTTTTTTTGTTTGACTTGTATAAAAAAGTGAATGGAATGAATCGCTATAATCATTTGCGTGAGTATTTTGAAAAGGGCGAAAAGGAAGGTAGAATTTTACTTGGGCTTAAAGAAAAATATGATTTAGATGATTTAAATGATTATATTAAGCCTGAACGCGATATGCAATTTACTTATCTTGGCATTAAAACTCTATATGATAGATATTTGATTAAAGATAGCAAGGGTATGCCTATAGAGCTTCCTCAGCAAATGTTTATGGCTATTGCTATGTTTTTAGCACAGAATGAATTTAATCCTCAAGAATGGGCAAAGAAATTTTATGATCTCATCTCTAAATTTGAACTCATGCTTGCAACTCCTACTTTATCAAACGCAAGAACAACACGCCATCAGCTTAGCTCTTGTTATATAGGCTCAACTCCTGACAATATCGAGGGAATTTTTGATTCTTACCAAGAAATGGCATTATTGTCTAAATTTGGTGGAGGTATAGGCTGGGATTGGTCTAAAGTTCGCGCAATGGGTGGAAGCATAGATGGGCATAAAAACGCTGCAGGGGGTATCATTCCTTTTTTAAAAATCACCAATGATATAGCTGTGGCTGTAGATCAGCTTGGCACAAGAAAGGGTGCGATCGCTGTTTATATCGAACCTTGGCATATGGATGTAAGTGATTTTATCGATTTGCGTAAAAATTCAGGCGAAGAAAGACGCCGTGCACACGAGCTTTTCCCTGCTTTGTGGATTAACGATCTTTTTATGAAAAGAGTGAGAGCAAACGATAAATGGACTCTTTTTGATCCTGCAGATACACAAGATTTGTGTGATTTATATGGAGAAGCTTTTGAAAAGCGTTATGAAGAATACGAAAAAGATGAAAGTATAGCTAAAGAAATAGTAGAGGCTAAAGAGCTTTGGAAAAAGATTTTGCTTAATTATTTTGAAACAGGCTTGCCTTTTTTATGCTTTAAAGATAATGCAAATAAAGCCAATCCAAATGCGCATGTAGGGATTATCAGAAGTTCAAATTTATGTACAGAAATTTTTCAAAATACAGAGCCAAATTATTATAAGATCAAAGTTGTATTTGAAAATGGTGATGAAAAACATTTTGATGAAGAAGAACGCGTTATTATCGATGGAGGATATGAAAAACCTGCTAAGAAAATTTCAACGCTTGATAGTTTTAATGGAAACAAGGTTTATATCGTAGAAAAATACAAAAGCGATGGAAAAACTGCAGTTTGTAATCTAGCCAGTATAAATCTTAGCAAAGTATATACTAAAGAAGATATAGAACGCGTGGTGCCAACTGCTATTCGTATGCTTGATAATGTTATTGATTTAAACTTTTACCCTCATAGAAAAGTAAAGGATACCAATTTAAAATCTCGCGCCATAGGACTTGGCGTTATGGGTGAGGCACAAATGCTCGCTGAGGCAAGAATTCATTGGGGTAGTGATGAGCATTTAAATAAAATTGATGAAATTATGGAAAAAATTAGCTACGAAGCTATTAATGCAAGCTCAAATTTAGCGATAGAAAAAGGCTCTTACCCTGATTTTGAAGGATCAAATTGGAGTAAGGGGATTTTTCCTATTGATGTAGCAAGTGAAAAAGCCAAAGCTTTAACCCTAAGAGAAGGGTTGTTTAATCAAAGCGAATGTGATTGGGATAAGCTTAGGGAAAAAGTAAAAGAAGATGGTATGAGAAATGGTTATTTGATGGCCATTGCTCCTACTTCTTCAATTTCTATTTTGGTAGGAACAACACAAACTATCGAACCTGTTTATAAGCGTAAGTGGTTTGAGCAAAATTTAAGCGGTATGATACCTGTTGTAGTGCCTAATTTAAGTCTTGAAACTTGGCAATATTATACCCCAGCTTACGAACTTGATCAAAGAATTCTTGTTAAAGCTGCAGCAGTGCGTGGAAAATGGATAGATCAAGGGCAAAGTTTAAATATCTTTTTATCACTCGATAAAGCAAGCGGGGGTTACTTAAATGATATATATCAATTAGCTTGGGAGCTTGGAGTAAAATCGACTTATTATCTAAGAAGTGAAAGCCCTGATAGCGAAAAGATAAATATTGCTGATCGTAGCATAGAATGTGAAGGTTGCCAATAAAGATTTAAACCTATATTAGGTTTAAATCTTTTTAAGAATTATAAATTTCTTTATCTATGGCTTTTAAATTTTTTGCAGTGCAAAGCGCTGAGGTCATAGCCCCTGAAACATTACTGGCTGTTCTTGCCATATCAATTATAGGATCAATAGCTAAAATAAGGCTAAGCATAACAAAATTATCCCCAAATCCAATTCCTGCGAGCATAATAGAAGCTGCCATAGTTGCACTTCCAGGAACTCCAGCAATACCTAAAGATCCAATAACTGCTACTAATACTATCATCAAAGCAAAAGTAAAATCTATAGGCGTGTGTGTAGCAAATGCCACAAAGATTGCTGCCATAGCTGGGAAATAACCCGCGCAACCATTAAGTCCCGTTGTTGTTCCTATAGAGGCAACAAAGTTAGCCACGGCAGGATTTACTCCAAATTTGTTTTGCAAAGTTGAAGTCGTCATCGGTAAAGTCCCTAAAGAAGATCTTGAACTGAATGCAAACAGCCATACAGGAAAAGCTTTTTTTGCGTATTTTATAGGATTTAGTCCTTGAGAAGCAAGAAGTAAAAAATGCACACCAAACATTATAAACATTGCTATATAGGTAAGAATGATAAAAAGTCCTGCAGTTTTGATTGCTTCAAAACCATTGCTTAGTAAAACATTTGCCATCATACAAACTACAGCATAAGGCATAAATCGAATCACTGCAGCCGTCATATTCATCATAATATTATAAAAAACTAAGACAAAATTTTCAAAAGTTTGAAAAGCTTGTGCATATTCTTCTTTTTTTGAAACTTTTTTTGCGCAAATTCCCACAAAAAAAGCAAAAATTACAATGGCTATGATATTTTCTTTATTCATAACAGAAATGATATTGCTAGGAATTAAACCTAAAATAATACTTGAAAAAGTTTGAATTTCGCGAATTTGTCTCGTTCCTTCATAAGCAGTAAAATTATCACCTAATTGAAAATTGTAAGCCAATAATATACCCAAAGAAGCAGCTATAGCAGTACTAAAAAGTATCCAAAAGAGGCTTATGCTAAGCAAGGAAGAAATTTTTATATTTTTATCAATTTCTATAATCACTTTAATGATACAAATACCCACAAGCGGAATAACTAGCATTTTTATAAAAGCTACAAAAACAGAGCTTACAAAACCAAACCAATGTTTTGCTTCATTGTACCAAATGATAGCACTTGCTTCTTTGCTATCTGGAAATTGAGCTAGATATTGCAAAGCAAAACCAAAGCCTAGGCCTATAAAAAGAGCAAAAAGCATACGAAGGGAGAAATTTACCTTTTTATCTCGCATTTTTTTAAGAATGTAAAAAATTACAAAAAGCACAGCAATAATAGCTACAGTTTGTATTTGCGAGAACATTAAAAACATTTGAAAAAATTGTTTATCCATAAAAAGTCCTTTAAGAAACTATATCAAGTATGAAATATATTTAAAGTATATCCATAAAATCTTGATCTTATGGATGATACCATAAAAATATTATAAATAAGATAAAATTAGTATGATTTAATGAATATCTTTATGCAAACAATGCTCAAAAATAAATTGATGATCTTGTGGCAAGGCTTCAAATAAAGCATTAGCCAAATTTCGAATCTCCCAAAGAGCAGATTTTGAGCTACGCAAAGAAATAAAATTTTGCAAACTTCTAGCATTGATTGTTAAAGTAAGTTCGGTTTTATAACTCTCAGGTAAGCAGTATTTGGCTATATCCAAGCTTATACTTTTTTGTAAAATAAGGCGTAAATTTTCTAAAGCTTGAATGCTAGCATTATCAACTTCTTCATTGCCACAAAGGACAAGATAACGGCTTGCATTTTCAAAATCTCCTATTTTAAATTCACCCTCATTGCGAAGTTCTTTTAGGGTGTAGCGCGTGCTTTTAACGCTAGGACTTGTATGGCGATGTCTAGCAACTTCTTGTAAGCAAGCCCTTGAAATTCCTTGAATATAAAAAGTATAATTTAAATGCTCTAAGGTTGAGGCATGTTTAAATTTATTTCCTACGCGATCGATGAGTTCTTTATCTTTTTCTCCACCACAATCTCCTTTATCAAAACTTTGCCAACAAGTTCTTGTTGCATGCGAACATACAGAAAGAGGGGTATGAAAAAGTAAAGTGATTTGCATAAATTTTCCTTGATAAATTTTTTTATAATTCTTACATTTTTTACTTAAAATTCTAATGAAATAAAAAGTTTTATCGAGTTATAATTAGACAAAAAATTAAGGCTTATTAATAATGAATAAACAAACCAAATATATTTTTGTTACAGGAGGAGTGTTAAGCTCCTTAGGCAAAGGAATAGCAGCTGCAAGTATTGCAACTTTATTGAAAAATTCAGGACTTAAAGTAAGTATTTTAAAAGCAGATCCTTATATAAATGTTGATCCTGGCACCATGAGTCCATTTGAGCATGGAGAAGTTTTTGTTACAGATGATGGAGCAGAAACCGATCTTGATTTAGGGCATTATGAGCGTTTTTTGGATGAGAGTTTATCGCAAGATAACAATTTCACCACAGGACGCGTTTATCAAAGCGTGATTGAAAAAGAAAGACGCGGAGAATATCTTGGCAAAACCATCCAAGTTATTCCACATATCGTAGGAGAGATTAAAGATCGTATTAAAAAAGCAGGAGAAGGCAAGGATATCTTAATCGTAGAGATAGGTGGAACTGTCGGGGATATCGAGGGCTTGCCGTTTTTAGAAGCTATTCGTGCTTTGCGTTTAGAAGTGGGTAAAAATAATGCTATGAATATTCATTTAACCCTAGTGCCTTTTATTAAGGCTGCAGGGGAGTTAAAAACCAAACCAACCCAACACAGCGTAGGTGAACTAAGACGCATAGGCATTAGTCCTGATATGATTATTTGCCGTAGTGAAAAAGCGTTAGATAGAGATTTAAAAGATAAAATCGCTATTTCATGCGGTGTAGAAAAAAATTGCGTTATAGAAAGTGTTGATGCAGCAAGTATTTATCAAATTCCACTAAATTTCTTAAAGCAAGATATTTTAAATCCTATCGCTTCTATTTTGGATTTGAAAAATTTAAAACCAAACATGGAAAACTGGGATATCCTAGTAAAAAGAGTTATAGCTCCAAGTAATGAAGTCAAAATCGCTTTTGTGGGTAAATATGTAGATCTAAAAGAAAGCTATAAGAGTCTTACAGAAGCCATCATTCATGCAGGTGCAGCGCTTGATACTAGAGTAGAGCTTCAATGGGTAGATAGTGAAAAGCTTGAAAATTTAGAAAGTGCTGAAGCATTTAAAAATGTGAGTGGAATTTTGGTTGCAGGGGGCTTTGGTTACCGCGGAGTAGAGGGTAAAATAAAGGCTATCAATTACGCAAGAGAAAATAAAATTCCATTTTTGGGAATTTGTTTGGGTATGCAGCTTGCATTGGTAGAATTTGCTAGACATGTGTTAAAAATTGAAGATGCAAATTCGAGTGAATTTGATGATAAATGTTCCAATCCTATCGTTTATCTCATCGATGAATTTATGGATGCGAGCGGTAAAAAACAAATTCGTACTGCTAAAACACCTTTAGGTGGAACTATGCGTTTGGGATCTTATGAGTGTAAAGTCAAGCCTAACTCCCTTTTAGCTAAGGTTTATAATAATGCAAAAAATATCAAAGAACGCCACCGCCACCGCTATGAAGCCAATCCAAAATATCGTAAAGAATTTGAAGATAAGGGCTTGATAGTAAGTGGAGAGAGTGAAGGGCTTATAGAAGCTGTGGAGTTAAACAATCATCCTTTCTTTTTAGCTGTCCAATTTCACCCTGAATTTACCTCAAGATTAGAGCGTGTAAATCCTGTGATTTGTGGTTTTATCAAGGCGGCTATAAGCTATGAAGACGATTGATAAAAATGAAATTAGAAAAATTCTAGCTTCTCGTTTCGAAAAAGATTTACATACCAAACTTTGCGATTTACCTTTGCCTTGCTGCTTAAAAGATATTTACAAGGCGGCAAATCGCATTAAAGAAGCTATAGATAAAAATGAAAAGATCGCTATAGTGGGTGATTATGATGTTGATGGGATTATCTCTTGTGTTATTATGGCAGAATTTTTTGATGATATAGGTTTTGATTATACAGTAAGAATTCCCAACCGCTTTAAAGATGGATACGGTTTAAATGCTGAAATTATCAATGAACTTGATGTAAATTTGATTATTACAGTGGATAATGGTATAGCAGCCTTTGAAGCAGCCAAGCTTTGTAAAGAAAAAAATATTGATTTAATTATAACTGATCATCATATGCCTCAAGATACTTTACCCGATGCCTTTGCGATTATCAATCCTAAGCAAAAAGATTGTGATTTTCCAGATATTGAAATTTGCGGAGCGCAAGTGGCTTGGTATTTAATAGCTGCTTTAAAAGAGGTTTGTAAATTAAAATACGATATGGGTAAATTTTTAGAACTTCTAGCTATTGCCATTGTTGCAGATATGATGGAATTAAGAGATTTAAATAGAGCCTTGGTTAGACGAGGGATTGAGTGTATTAACAAATCCAAAAGAGTTGCTTTTAAGGCGATTAAGCAATATTATCAAAAAGATAAATTTGCACTCGATAATATAGGATTTTTAATCGCTCCTCTTATCAATAGTGCTGGAAGAATGGATGATGCAAGCATTTCTTATGAATTTTTACATACAAAGGACTTGGATAAAGCTTCGGCTTATTTAGAGCAAATCATTAGCTTTAATGAAAGCCGCAAAGATGAGGAAAAACAGCTTTTTGAAGATAGTTTAAGTCAAATTGATGAAAATGATTCTTGTATTGTTGTATCGGGTTTAAATTGGCATGAGGGAGTTTTAGGGATAGTAGCAAGCCGTTTAGCAAAACATTTCAATAAACCCGCTTTTGTATTTTCACAAAACGATCAGCGCTTAAAAGGAAGTGCAAGAAGTGTTGGAAAAATTGATATTTTAGCTTTGATTTCTAAGGCAAATTTCATATTGAGTAATTATGGCGGGCATAAGGGTGCTGCAGGTCTTAGTTTAGATCTTGATTCTTTTGAAAAATTTAAAACCATAATAAAAAAAGAATGTATGGAAATTTCTCAAAGCGAATTTTTAGACACAGATGAGATTTTAGGTATTTTAGATCCTAATGAAATCGATTTTGAAATGCTTGAAATTTTAGAATCTTTCGAGCCTTTTGGGCATAAAAATCCGCGTCCTTTTTTTATTTTGGAAAATCTTTATGTTAAAAATAAAAAATTTTTAGGAAAAGATGAAAAGCATCTAAAACTCATACTCACAAAAGATAATAAAACCATAGAAGCTTTATTTTTTAATTTTGACAAAGAACCCCAATTGTATGAAAATATTAGTTTGCTTGGAAGTATTTCTAAGAATGAATTTAGAGGATTGGCAACTCCACAATTTATTATTAAAGAAATTTTGTAAAAATTTATAAAATTTTTATTTAATATGTATTAATATTATATAAGTTTCATCAATGAAACTTAATTTTAATAAATAAGGGGGCTTTGTGAAAAAGTTACTTTTGTGTGTATGGGTATTTTTATCTATAGGAGTATGTATGGCAGAAGCCAAACCAAAAATTGCTATTTTGGCAACGGGCGGAACTATAGCAGGTTCTATTGATAGTGCTGTGGCTACTACAGGCTATACAGCAGGTGTTGTGGGTGTAGATGTTTTAATCAAAGCAGTGCCACAAATTCAAGATTTGGCTAATATCAGCGGGGAACAAGTAGCAAATATTGACAGCTCTAATATGCGTGATGAAATTTGGTTAAAGCTTGCTAAAAAAATCAATAAGCTTTTTGATGAGGGTGTAGATGGTGTAGTCATTACTCACGGTACTGATACCATGGAAGAAACCGCTTATTTTTTAAATTTGACCATTAAAAGTGATAAGCCTGTAGTTTTAGTTGGTGCTATGCGTCCATCAACTGCTATAAGTGCCGATGGCCCAAAAAATCTTTACAATGCTGTAGCATTAGCTGCCGATAAAGAAGCTAAAAATAAAGGCGTTATGGTGGCTATGAATGATAAAATTTTAAGTGCTAGGGGCGTGGTAAAAACCCATAGTTTAAATGTTGATGCTTTTTCTTCTCCTGATTTTGGAGATTTGGGCTATATAGTAGATGGAAAAGTTTTCTTCTATAATAACATAAGCAAAGCACACACAAAAAATAGCCCTTTTGATGTAAGTAAACTCACAAGCTTACCAAAGGTAGATATACTTTATACTTACTCAAATGATGGTAGCGCTATTGCTGCAAAAGCTTTATTTGACAATGGAACCAAAGGTATTGTTGTAGCAGGAAGTGGCGCAGGAAGCATACATGAAGATCAAAAAAATACTTTAAAAGAACTCATCAAACAAGGGCTTGATGTTGTTGTAAGTTCAAGGGTTGCAGCAGGACGCGTTGCGGTGAGTGATGCGGATAAGAAATTGGGTTTTATCAGTGCTGAAGATTTAAATCCACAAAAAGCTAGAGTTCTTTTGATGCTAGCTCTTACAAAAACAAATGATCCTAAAAAAATCCAAGAATACTTTTTAAAATACTGAATTTAGGCATTTCTAAAAGTTTAGAGAGGATATTTATCTTCTCTAAATTCAGTATTTTCATCCTTTTAACCCCCAACCACCCAAAAATAAGGCTAAATTTCTAGCCTTATTTAATCCTCCTTTAAGCTTAATTGGTTATACTTTCATTTCCTTTTTCAGAAAAGGACTTAAGATCTTTAAATTATAGTCTAAAGTTAACTAAAGTTAAATTAAGATTTTATAAACCCTATGTTTCTAGTTTTAAATTAATCTTTAATCCTAGCTAAAGCAATCTAAGTTTATAAAACTTTATTATTACTAAACTTTATTTACATATAATAAATGATTTTTTGTTTTTGTTCTTTAAAATTAATATTGTTATTTCAAATCTTATTAGTCAATCTTTGAAATCTAAATAAGTGATCGATTGAGCCAGAAGGATTTAGGCATAAGTAATTATGTAAAATCTATTCAATCTAAATATTTAAAGATTAAAAGTTTTTCTTTTTAATCTTCATTACTTTTTCTTTGAAGAAAAAGATTAAACTATCTATAATTTTTATGGAGAGTTTGATCCTGGCTCAGAGTGAACGCTGGCGGCGTGCCTAATACATGCAAGTCGAACGATGAAGCTTCTAGCTTGCTAGAAGTGGATTAGTGGCGCACGGGTGAGTAAGGTATAGTTAATCTGCCCTACACAAGAGGACAACAGTTGGAAACGACTGCTAATACTCTATACTCCTGCTTAACACAAGTTGAGTAGGGAAAGTTTTTCGGTGTAGGATGAGACTATATAGTATCAGCTAGTTGGTAAGGTAATGGCTTACCAAGGCTATGACGCTTAACTGGTCTGAGAGGATGATCAGTCACACTGGAACTGAGACACGGTCCAGACTCCTACGGGAGGCAGCAGTAGGGAATATTGCGCAATGGGGGAAACCCTGACGCAGCAACGCCGCGTGGAGGATGACACTTTTCGGAGCGTAAACTCCTTTTCTTAGGGAAGAATTCTGACGGTACCTAAGGAATAAGCACCGGCTAACTCCGTGCCAGCAGCCGCGGTAATACGGAGGGTGCAAGCGTTACTCGGAATCACTGGGCGTAAAGGGCGCGTAGGCGGATTATCAAGTCTCTTGTGAAATCTAATGGCTTAACCATTAAACTGCTTGGGAAACTGATAGTCTAGAGTGAGGGAGAGGCAGATGGAATTGGTGGTGTAGGGGTAAAATCCGTAGATATCACCAAGAATACCCATTGCGAAGGCGATCTGCTGGAACTCAACTGACGCTAAGGCGCGAAAGCGTGGGGAGCAAACAGGATTAGATACCCTGGTAGTCCACGCCCTAAACGATGTACACTAGTTGTTGGGGTGCTAGTCATCTCAGTAATGCAGCTAACGCATTAAGTGTACCGCCTGGGGAGTACGGTCGCAAGATTAAAACTCAAAGGAATAGACGGGGACCCGCACAAGCGGTGGAGCATGTGGTTTAATTCGAAGATACGCGAAGAACCTTACCTGGGCTTGATATCCTAAGAACCTTTTAGAGATAAGAGGGTGCTAGCTTGCTAGAACTTAGAGACAGGTGCTGCACGGCTGTCGTCAGCTCGTGTCGTGAGATGTTGGGTTAAGTCCCGCAACGAGCGCAACCCACGTATTTAGTTGCTAACGGTTCGGCCGAGCACTCTAAATAGACTGCCTTCGTAAGGAGGAGGAAGGTGTGGACGACGTCAAGTCATCATGGCCCTTATGCCCAGGGCGACACACGTGCTACAATGGCATATACAATGAGACGCAATACCGCGAGGTGGAGCAAATCTATAAAATATGTCCCAGTTCGGATTGTTCTCTGCAACTCGAGAGCATGAAGCCGGAATCGCTAGTAATCGTAGATCAGCCATGCTACGGTGAATACGTTCCCGGGTCTTGTACTCACCGCCCGTCACACCATGGGAGTTGATTTCACTCGAAGCCGGAATACTAAACTAGTTACCGTCCACAGTGGAATCAGCGACTGGGGTGAAGTCGTAACAAGGTAACCGTAGGAGAACCTGCGGTTGGATCACCTCCTTTCTAGAGTACAAAGTAATAAGTCTCACAACTATTACTTCATTATAAACTCAATTGATTCTTGTTTAGATTTCAAAGATTGATGATAAAGCTAATTGTTTATGGGGAATTAGCTCAGCTGGGAGAGCGCCTGCTTTGCACGCAGGAGGTCAGCGGTTCGATCCCGCTATTCTCCACCATTTATTAAGGGCCTATAGCTCAGCTGGTTAGAGTGCACCCCTGATAAGGGTGAGGTCACAAGTTCAAGTCTTGTTAGGCCCACCATAGAAGTATCAATCTTAAAAAGATAAAAACAAGATTTGAAATCAAGCTTTAAAATCTAAAGCAAGTATATATTTATAAATATACTTTATATACCATATACTTCCTTTAGGTTTTAAACCTAAATGTTCTTTATAATTATCATTGTTAAGAGTCACAAGCAAGTTTTAATAAAAACAATTTTACAGGACTTGTTAAAGGATAAAACTCAATTATCTTTTCTTTGGTTTTATTTATATCTTTTAACTATCTTTATTTTTTATAATAAAGAGAATATTAGATCTAAAATTTTAAATTAAAGATAAGTTTCAAACTCACGACTTAGTTTAGATATTTTTAGTATTTATATTAAGTGTTTGAATGCTTTCCGTCTTAAGATAATGAAGTCTTATCGTAAAAACTTTAACAAGGAAGTGATGCGTTTTAGAATCAATAATAAAAGGTAGAAGTTAGATTATATCTAACTTTTATGCATATTCTTAGCAGAAGAAGCAAGAAAGACTATTAGTCTTTAACTTACTTTATCAGCCTAATATCTTTTAGGTTGGCGGGGTAGGTCTTTAGCTTGCTTCTTAGTCAAGGCTTTGCCTTGACGCTAAAGAAGGTAAAAAAGGTAAGCTACTAAGAGCGAATGGTGGATGCCTTGACTGGTAAAGGCGATGAAGGACGTACTAGACTGCGATAAGCTACGGGGAGCTGTCAAGAAGCTTTGATCCGTAGATTTCCGAATGGGGCAACCCAATGTATAGAGATATACATTACCTATATAGGAGCGAACGAGGGGAATTGAAACATCTTAGTACCCTCAGGAAAAGAAATCAATAGAGATTGCGTCAGTAGCGGCGAGCGAAAGCGCAAGAGGGCAAACCCAGTGCTTGCACTGGGGGTTGTAGGACTGCAATGTGCAAGAGGTGAGTTTAGCAGAACATTCTGGAAAGTATAGCCATAGAGGGTGATAGTCCCGTATGCGAAAAACAAACCTTAGCTAGCAGTATCCTGAGTAGGGCGGGACACGAGAAATCCTGTCTGAAGCTGGGTCGACCACGATCCAACCCTAAATACTAATACCAGATCGATAGTGCACAAGTACCGTGAGGGAAAGGTGAAAAGAACTGAGGTGATCAGAGTGAAATAGAACCTGAAACCATTTGCTTACAATCATTCAGAGCCCTATGTAGCAATACAGGGTGATGGACTGCCTTTTGCATAATGAGCCTGCGAGTTGTGGTGTCTGGCAAGGTTAAGCAAACGCGAAGCCGTAGCGAAAGCGAGTCTGAATAGGGCGCTTAGTCAGATGCTGCAGACCCGAAACGAAGTGATCTATCCATGAGCAAGTTGAAGCTAGTGTAAGAACTAGTGGAGGACTGAACCCATAGGCGTTGAAAAGCCCCGGGATGACTTGTGGATAGGGGTGAAAGGCCAATCAAACTTCGTGATAGCTGGTTCTCTCCGAAATATATTTAGGTATAGCGTTGTGTCGTAATATAAGGGGGTAGAGCACTGAATGGGCTAGGGCATACACCAATGTACCAAACCCTATCAAACTCCGAATACCTTATATGTAATCACAGCAGTCAGGCGGCGAGTGATAAAATCCGTCGTCAAGAGGGAAACAACCCAGACTACCAGCTAAGGTCCCTAAATCTTACTTAAGTGGAAAACGATGTGAAGTTACTTAAACAACCAGGAGGTTGGCTTAGAAGCAGCCATCCTTTAAAGAAAGCGTAATAGCTCACTGGTCTAGTGATTTTGCGCGGAAAATATAACGGGGCTAAAGTAAGTACCGAAGCTGTAGACTTGCGCACAACTTAGATTATTTAAGTTTAGAATATGAGAAACTAAGTTATATGTTTAGTTATATTTTTACTGATTTTTATAGAGTAAAGATAGAAATAAAACTTAGTAAAATCAGTAAAAATATTCTTAGACTAAAGTTAAGTAGTTTAAGTTGTGTGCAAGTGGTAGGAGAGCGTTCTATTTGCGTCGAAGGTATACCGGTAAGGAGTGCTGGAGCGAATAGAAGTGAGCATGCAGGCATGAGTAGCGATAATTAATGTGAGAATCATTAACGCCGTAAACCCAAGGTTTCCTACGCGATGCTCGTCATCGTAGGGTTAGTCGGGTCCTAAGTCGAGTCCGAAAGGGGTAGACGATGGCAAATTGGTTAATATTCCAATACCAACATTAGTGTGCGATGGAAGGACGCTTAGGGCTAAGGGGGCTAGCGGATGGAAGTGCTAGTCTAAGGTCGTAGGAGGTTATACAGGCAAATCCGTATAACAATACTCCGAGAACTGAAAGGCTTTTTGAAGTCTTCGGATGGATAGAAGAACCCCTGATGCCGTCGAGCCAAGAAAAGTTTCTAAGTTTAGCTAATGTTGCCCGTACCGTAAACCGACACAGGTGGGTGGGATGAGTATTCTAAGGCGCGTGGAAGAACTCTCTTTAAGGAACTCTGCAAAATAGCACCGTATCTTCGGTATAAGGTGTGGTTCGCTTCGTATTAGGATTTACTCCGAAAGCGAAGAAACTTACAACAAAGAGTCCCTCCCGACTGTTTACCAAAAACACAGCACTCTGCTAACTCGTAAGAGGATGTATAGGGTGTGACGCCTGCCCGGTGCTCGAAGGTTAATTGATGGGGTTAGCATTAGCGAAGCTCTTGATCGAAGCCCGAGTAAACGGCGGCCGTAACTATAACGGTCCTAAGGTAGCGAAATTCCTTGTCGGTTAAATACCGACCTGCATGAATGGCGTAACGAGATGGGAGCTGTCTCAAAGAGGGATCCAGTGAAATTGTAGTGGAGGTGAAAATTCCTCCTACCCGCGGCAAGACGGAAAGACCCCGTGGACCTTTACTACAGCTTGACACTGCTATTTGGATAAGAATGTGCAGGATAGGTGGGAGGCTTTGAGTATATGACGCCAGTTGTATATGAGCCATTGTTGAGATACCACTCTTTCTTATTTGGGTAGCTAACCAGCTTGAGTTATCCTCAAGTGGGACAATGTCTGGTGGGTAGTTTGACTGGGGCGGTCGCCTCCCAAATAATAACGGAGGCTTACAAAGGTTGGCTCAGAACGGTTGGAAATCGTTCGTAGAGTATAAAGGTATAAGCCAGCTTAACTGCAAGACATACAAGTCAAGCAGAGACGAAAGTCGGTCTTAGTGATCCGGTGGTTCTGTGTGGAAGGGCCATCGCTCAAAGGATAAAAGGTACCCCGGGGATAACAGGCTGATCTCCCCCAAGAGCTCACATCGACGGGGAGGTTTGGCACCTCGATGTCGGCTCATCGCATCCTGGGGCTGGAGCAGGTCCCAAGGGTATGGCTGTTCGCCATTTAAAGCGGTACGCGAGCTGGGTTCAGAACGTCGTGAGACAGTTCGGTCCCTATCTGCCGTGGGCGTAAGAAGATTGAAGAGATTTGACCCTAGTACGAGAGGACCGGGTTGAACAAACCACTGGTGTAGCTGTTGTTCTGCCAAGAGCATCGCAGCGTAGCTAAGTTTGGAAAGGATAAACGCTGAAAGCATCTAAGCGTGAAGCCAACTCTAAGATGAATCTTCTCTAAGCTCTCTAGAAGACTACTAGTTTGATAGGCTGGGTGTGTAATGGATGAAAGTCCTTTAGCTGACCAGTACTAATAGAGCGTTTGGCTTATCTTTAATAAAGCATCACTTCCTTGTTAAGGTTTTTAAGAAGACTTTGAATATAGATAATATTTAGAGTTTAATAGAAATCTTTCAAGTAGAGTTTGTATTAGAACTTGCTCTTAACATTGTTTTTTAAGTATTCTAAAATAAAAACTTATCAAAGAGAGTAAAGATTTGATTCATTGATAAGATGAAAGATAAGATTTAAAAGATAAAAGTAAAAATTAAAAAACAAAAAAGAAAAATAAAAAAGAATAGAAGAAAAGCAAAAAAATAAAACAATAGAATAAAAATAAAAGCTTTATTCTTAAGTTAAATCTTTCAAAGAATATTTAAATAACAATGTCCGTGATTATACAGATGTGGAAACGCCTTGCTCCATCCCGAACCAAGAAGCTAAGCACATCGTGGGTGATGATACTACGCCTTACTGGCAGGGGGAAAGTAGCTCATTGCGGACTTGTTAATTCTACTTTATCTTATTCTTATAGATTTAAAATCTTAGTTTTTATATGTCAATCGTTGTTTTTATATTTAATTATTTTTTTATGTTTATTAAATCTATTATTGTATTAATTATTTTTTTATTGATTGAATTTGTTTTTATGCCAATTAAATATGTTTTTGTATTCATTGTTCTTTTATGTTTATGTTTATGTTTAATTGGCTTGGATTGATTTATGCTTTTGTTCTAATTGTATTTAATCAGCTTAGAATGCTTTGTATAATGCTTTTACTTATCTACAACTTATTATTTTTATATTCAATCATTAGTTTAATTGATTTATGCTTTTGTTGGTTTTAAATACTTTATTAGTCATTGCTTGATTAGTTTATTAATTTATTTAATTTAATCAGTTAGGTTATATTCATTGGTTTGTTTGAGTTGGTTAGTGAATAATATAATTAAAGTATTTTACTAAGAGGTAGAAGATGTGATTACTCTAACAATATAAGTGAAATCTTTTTCTGTATCTAATAAATAATCTATCCCACTAGTTAATATCAGTTCTATTTTATAGGTTGGATAATATATTAAAATATACCTATCGTGACAACCCAAGTAGCGGTTATTTTGTTTGTCTATTTTTATCATTTCGTTATGAGGATTTATTCTACTGTAAATATATTTAGGCAAATAAATATTTTTATTAATACTACATATCTCTATAAAATCGTTTAAATTTTCTTGTGTTAAATACTGATCATATATAAAAATACTATTAGCTTCTAAAAACAAATTTTTAAAATATTCAAAAGCTTTCTCTCTAGATTCCTTTTGTTTAAATGTTGCACATAAATTGTTTTCTATTTTTTCATCTTTTATATAAAGATATGGAAAAGATTTGTTTTTGTCATTTGTTAAAATGATTTTTAGAGTAGTTTTTTGTGAGAGTTTTTCTAAGGTTAGATTAGCATATCCACTTTGGAGAAAAGCACTTTTTATATCACTGTCTATAACTAGATTTGATTCTTCTAATTTTTGAATTTGCTTTAAATTGATTAAATGTGTTGGTTTATAGTATTTGAATAAATTTTCGATGATATTTTTGTCGCATTCAAGAGAATTTTTGAATTTTTCAAATTCTATTAATACTTCATCATCAAGCACAAGTGAAAATTTCATCTTATTTCCATTAATTTATCCAAATCTGTGTCAAAAAATCCTGTAGGAAAATTAATTTTTTCTCTATTTATGTTGGTAAATTTTCCAGAATGAATAAAAATTGGTACAAAATCTGTTTGTTGATCTTTATAGTAAATAATACAATCTTCATCTTTAAATTCTTTTTTGAAATTTATATATCTTAATTTACTCAAAAGATAATTAGAATGAGTTTCGATGATAACTTGAATTCCTTTTGAAACCAAAAATGCAAAGAAATCTGCAAATTTAGAGATAGCTTTTGGATGCAAATGAATTTCTGGGTTTTCTATTATAAATATATCTCCTTTTTTTAAAGATAACCCAATAATAATAATCTTAGTAGCAAAATTTAAGCCAGTGGATATATTAGATGGCAGGAAATAATTAGAAAAATTTTTATCTTTAAATCCATTGAGTATAATGTCTATACTTTCATTTGTCGTAAAAGAAATTTCTAAATCCAATATTTCTTTTATCCATTTATCAACATGATAATTTAAAATTTTATTACTATCGGGATTTTCATAAAAAATTTCATCAATACTTTTTAAACTATTTGTAGAAAAATAATTGCCTATATATTCACCAGAAACTCCAAATTTGATATTATTTTGTATTTTTTCGGTATCTTGAATTAAATTTCTATTAGATTTTAAATAATAGAAATTTTCTTCAAAATCAAATAAATATTCAGTATTTTTGGTTATTTCTTCTTTTGTGATATTTATTATATTTTTTTCGTTTAATGTTATATGAATTGAATCTTCATGTAAATCTTTATTTCTCATCTGATCAAAAATATATAAATTTCTAGTAAAATTTTGTATATACATAGACTTTTCTATATTTAAAATATTTGTATTTATAAAAAAACAAAGCGTTTGTAATATTGAAGATTTTCCGCACGAGTTTGTTCCAGTGATTATAGTTAATGGTTTAAAATCAAAACTATTATCTTTAATTAATTTAAAGTTTTTTATGTGTAATTTGTGTATCATTTGATAAGTTCCAATGCTTTATTGATTCTAAATTCGATATTTTCTTTGCTATCGATACCATAGGTTATTTTTTCAGGCTTATCAAGTTCTTGTTTAAATATATCTATTTGTTCTTTTAAAGGATAAGGTTTATTGTTTTCTTTTGCATACATAAATGCAGAAGTTAAGGCTTCAAACAATGCCATACTTAATTGTCTTTTATTTGTTTTATGGATATCTTTGGTCTTAAATCTAAATAAGTTATCTTTGTAATTAATGGCAATAAATTTCATTATCTCTTCATAATTTTGCAAAAAAGATTCAAAATCTTGTTCCGCCTTTTTATTAATGGTTCTCATGGCCTTTGCTAAAAAATCATCCATAGGAGTAAACAATTCTATATCTATTTTTTTTGTTATGCAAAGATATAAGGAGAGAAATCTTAAATTTAAATATCTATCTTTCATGTTTTTACTATTTGGATTTCCTGTTGCTTCTTTAAATGCTTCATAATCACTCATTTTATTGATAATTTTTGTACAAGTTCCGTTGTATAGCGCATTACGCATTTCTTGATTATTGATTTTTGTTCCACCACGATTTACTCTATCGAAAATATCGTATTTAATTTTTTCAGGAGTTTGTGGAGATATTATATACATATCTATTTGATAGTCTTCTATTCTGGTTTTTTCTTGTGCTTGTAATTGTTCAAATTTTTTACCATTACAATCTGTTAATATTTTTAATCCTTTTAAGATTAATTTACCTTCCAAAAACTCATTTAAGCATCCGAGTCTTTGTTTGCCGTCTGCTATTTCTAATCTTCCATCTCCTGTTTGATAGGCATATATTACAGGGATAGGAATTCCCATTAATATAGATTCTATAAGCTCCGATTTTTGTTTATTATTCCATCTTTGATCTCTTTGAAATTCCGGTGTTAAAATAAAATCGTTTTTAATTATTCTGCGATTTGCTTCATAAACACTGAAACTTTTTTTCTCAATTTTGATATCTTTTATGGGATAAATTTCATTTTCTTTATCATCTTGTTCTTCTAAACCTTCATACAAGCTTTCTTGAAAATTTTTTATTGAATCTTGAGTTTCCATACTTTTGCTCCTTGGTATTTGTAATTATAACACTAAATATCGAATTTTGATTCTTTAAAATAAATTTTGATAAAATAGAAACTATTTTAAAAAAAGGTGCAAGATGAAATTTGAAGCCATAGATGAAAAAGAATTTTTAAATCCTTACTACCGCAAAAAGCCGATTTTAGAAGCAGAGTTAAACGAATTTATTAAAGCTTTGAAAGATTATAAAACAAGCTTAGAAAACAATCTCAAAAACAACGAAGACTCCCTAGTAGCAAACGCTTTAAGCAAATTTTTTGAAAATTTGCATTTTGAGTGTGAGATAAAAAGCATACATAAAGGCAACAGTGGTATGGATCTTGCTTTGAAAAAAGACAAGCAAATTCAAGTCATCGTCGAAGCAAAATTGCCCCATTCTAAAGAATTCTTTAGTCAAAGCAAGCCCAACTGCAAGGCTTTGCACGAGTGCATTTTGTATTATCTTCGTGAAAGAAAGGCTTTAAATTCATCACTCAAGCACATCATCATCACGGATTTTTATCGTTTTTATATCTTTAAGGCGGATTTGTTTGAAGAGCTTTTTAACAAAAACAAGTATTTTAAAGAAGCTTTTGAAAATTTTGAAAGCAAAAATTCTCTTTTTAAGGGCAATACCGATGAATTTTACAAAGAGTGCGAAAAGCTTTTAAGCAGTGAAAAATACCTTGATTCTATCACAAGAAAGGATTTATTTGATGAGCCTAGCTTAAAGGGTGTTTTTATCGATATAAAGCCTATTTTAGAGCAAGAAAAGCCAAGCTTTAGCAAGCTCAAGCCTTTGTTTAAAATTTTTCACAAAGACTTTTTGTTAAGCGAGTTTAACCCCAACGATGCAAATTCACTCAACAACGCTTTTTACAAAGAGCTTTTATATATCTTAGGGCTTTGTGAGAGCAAACAAAACTCAAAGCTCATCATCGCAAAAAGCCAAGAGAGCGAAGAAGAGCAAGGCACCTTCTACACCGCTATAAATTCTAAGCTTAAAGAAGAAAATTTTGAAACCATCTTAAAACTTTTGATCTTATGGCTTAATCGCATTTTGTTTTTAAAGCTTATAGAGTCAAATTTGGTGCGTTTTAATGATGATAAAAATTTGAAATTTTTAAATTTCAAAAAAATCCCTGATTTTGACAAGCTTAGCGAACTTTTCTTTGAAGTTTTAGCCAAAGAAAAAAGCACGCGAAAGAAAAGCGAATTTGCTTATCTGCCTTATTTAAATTCTTCTTTGTTTGAAAAACAAAGCATAGAAAACACACTTGAAATTTCAAGCTTAAGCAATGACTTAAAGCTTTTTTACTATAAAAACACTGTGCTAAAAGATGATAAATGCAAGGCTAAAAAAGGACAAGTGGGGCTTTTAGAATACTTGTTTGAATTTTTGGATAGCTTTGATTTTGGTAGTGATGATGAGCAAAGCGAAATTTTAAGCCAAAAAGAACTCATAAGCTCAAGCGTTTTAGGAAATGTGTTTGAAAAACTCAATGGCTACAAAGAAGGGAGCTTTTACACGCCAAGCTTTATCACTTCTTATATGTGTAAAGAAAGCATCACGAAAGTTGTGCTTGATAAATTCAACGCTCAATTTGATCTTGATGCTAAAAATATAAGCGAACTAAGAAAGTCTTTAAGAAAAGAAGACAAAAAAGCACAAAAAGAGCTTTTAAACTCTATAAAAATTTGCGATCCTGCAGTGGGAAGCGGGCATTTTTTAGTTTCTGCTTTAAATGTTATGCTGAGTATCTATGATGAGCTAAATCTTTTTGATGAAGAGTTTTACCTAGAAGTGCAAAACGATGAAATTCTAATCACCAATCATAAAGGCGAGTTTATAGAGTATAAACGCCCAAGTACGCCTAAAGATAAAGCCCATCTTATCCAACAAGAACTTTTTCACACCAAAAAAGACATCATAGAAAACAACCTTTTTGGTGTCGATATCAACCCTAACTCATGCGAGATCACCAAGCTAAGGCTTTGGATAGAGCTTTTAAAACATAGTTTTTATCAAAGCTTTGATGATGAGAATTATCACGATCTTAAAACCCTGCCAAACATCGATATAAACATAAAATGCGGAAATTCTTTGGTATCTTACTTTGAAACAGGCAAAAGTCTAAGCCACTACCCTAACATCAAAGAACGTATGAGCAAATACAAACGCATAGTAAAAGACTATAAAGAAGGCTTTTACACAGATAAAAATCTCATTGCCAAGGAAATAAAAAATCTCCAAGAAAGCTTTAAAAATTTTTGTTTGAAAGATAAATTTAACAAAGAGATCAAACAGCTCACAAATGGGGCAAACGAGTATTCTAAAAAATACGGCGATTTTTTAGCCGATGAACATCACGATGAAAAATTTAAAAGCTTTTTTTCTAAAAATATGTTTGAATTCAGTTTTGATGAAAAAGTAGCCATAAAAGAATTTGCAAATCTTAAAAAAGAATACGACAATATCTTCAACCTAGAAAGCAATCATCCTTTTGAATGGCGTTTTGAATTCCCTGAAATTTTGGACGATGATGGAAATTTCAAAGGCTTTGATCTTATCATCGGCAATCCACCTTATATAAGACAAGAAGAGCTTAAAGAACTCAAGCCCCATTTAGCTAAAAATTATAAGGTTTATAAAGGCACGAGCGATATTTATACTTATTTTTACGAGCTAGGCTTTAATGTCTTAAAAGAAAATGGAATTTTATCTTTCATCACTTCAAACAAATACACCCGTGCAGGATATGGGGAAGCTTTGCGTGAATTTTTGCTAAAAAATACTTACATTTTAAAATACATCGACTTAAATGGCATAAAAGTTTTTGATAGTGCTACAGTGGATACTTCCATACTTTGTTTTGAAAAATCAAAAAGCAAAGATAATAAATTCAAATACCTTGCCCTAAGCAATGAAATTTTAAAAACTTGTGCTTATAACATTGGCTTATATAAGGACTTTGCAGAATTTTCGCAAAATTCTTTAAGCAAAGAAAGTTTCACTTTTAGCGATGAGAATACTAGTGCTTTAAAGGCCAAGATAGAACGCATAGGAACTCCGCTTAAAGAATGGCAAGGACTTAATATATATCGTGGAATTTTAACAGGCTATAACGAAGCCTTTATCATCACTACTGAAAAAAGAAATGAAATTTTAGCAAATTGCAAAGATGAAGCCGAAAAAGAACGCACCGCCAAACTTATACACAAAATGCTACGCGGACGCGATATAAAAAGATATAGTTACGAGTGGGCGGGACTTTGGGTGATATTTATACCTTGGCATTTTCCAAATGTTGAAAAACCAAAGACAATGCTAGAAAATGAACAAGATTTAAAAGAACAATATCCGAGCTTATATAAGCACTTGTTATCTCATAAAGAAAGATTATCTAAAAGAAATAAAGAAGAAACAGGAATTTGTTATGAATGGTATTGTTTGCAAAGATGGGGAGCAAATTATTATCAAGAATTTGAAAAAGAAAAGATAGTGTATAGCGAAATTGTAAGAAAGCCGCAATTTTATTTAGATGTAAATTTAAATTTTTATGCAGAAGCTACAAGTTTTATTTTAACAGGTGAAAATTTAAAATATCTTATTGCCTTTTTAAATAATGACTTTGTTGCTTTCATCTTTAAAACATTTTATGCAGGTGGAAATTTAGGAGAAAATGGTTTTAGATATAAAAAAGCATTTTTAGAAAAACTTCCTATACCAAAAATAAATTCTAAAAATCAAAAATTAGCAAATGAGCTTGTAAATTTAGTTGATGAAATTTTAAAAGCCAAAGAGCAAGACAAAAACGCAAATACCCAAGAACTAGAAAACAAAATCAATTCTTTGGTTTATAAACTTTACAATCTCACCGAAGAAGAAATAAAAATCATAGAAGGGAAATAATGAAAAGAAATATATATGAAATCGAACTAGAGATACCAAATAGCGGTATTTTTATAATGAGTTTGGAAAATGAAAATTTAATTATTTCTTTAAATGTTGTGAAATTTATAGAAATCAATGCAGAAAAAATTGCAACTTTAGATGGAAAGTTAGATGCTGGAGAATTGGCTAAACCATTAAATCCGTATATTATCTATAAAACTTTAGAAGAAAATCATAAAAATAATTTTAATGGCGTTAAAATTATAGACAAAATAGAAGAAGAAAATAACATTGTTTATTATTTTAATTTCGGATTAACATTAAACACTTTTATAGAACAAATAAAAGAAAATATAGATGAAACTTTATTAAAAAAAATAAATAAAATGAAAAATTTTATATCATTTTGTTGTTTTTCTTGTGAAATAGCAGGAGATACTACTTCAATTTCCCTAAGTGAACTTGAAAATTTAAAAAATAGTTATGGCTATGAAGGAAAAAACTATAAAAGTATTTTTAAAAAAGAAGTTTATATAAACTATAGTTGCCTTGAAAGAATAGTTTTTTCAAATTGCGAATTTAAATCTAAAATATCTTTACATAAAATTGATAATAGTCATAAAATTGCTTTTTGCAATGGTATAGATTTTGCAAATTGTATTTTTGAAGATGATGTAAATTTTAAACGCTTTGTATCAGGCACTCCATTGCCTGATAATAAGTATTATAATAATGAAAGAGATACTATATTTGAAAATTGTATTTTTAATAAAAGAGTTGATTTCCATAATTCTAAATTTGTTAATAGTGTATATTTTACTAATTCTCATTTTAAAGATTATGTTGATTTTCACGCGTGTGAATTTAATAAAATAGCTTGTTTTTATGGAGTTACATTTGATAAAGCTCCGAATTTCAGTGCTTGTTATTTTAAAGAACCAAAAGCTGTAAATTTAATCAATGTCGATATAGATAAGCTAGATTTTAAATCAGTGGAGAAATATATAGAAGATAATTATCAAGATGAGACGTGTGAAAATAAACAAGAAATAACAGAAGAACAGCGTAATAATAATTGTAAATTAAAATGTGCCAAACATTTAAAAGATTCTTTCAGAGTCATAAAAGATGTTTTAATCACACAAAATAATACCCTAGAAGCTCAAGAATGGCATAAATTAGAACTTTATGCGAAAGAGAAAGAATTGGAAATTCAATTAAGTAAAAATAAAAATGACAATTTAAAAAAAGAATCTAAAAATCAAGTATATAATCCTAAGGATTATGAAAAATTTAATTATTCAAAAATTATACCTCTTATAATATTTTTATTAAAAATAATTGGACATTTATCTGTAAATATATTAATATTTGTTGAGTTAGTTTTGGTCGCTCCATTTTTTACAATAATGTTTTATTGTGTTTATGTTGTATTTTTTATATATAAAATTTTGACATTTATTCTAAAATCATTTTATCCTTTAGATATAAATAAATTTATAATCTTTTGGAGGATAAAATTTAATAAAATTAAAAGAAAATTGATAGTTTCCGGAAGAAAGATGCTAGATTTTACTTTGTGGTCCGATTGTGTTTTGTTACAAGTTTATAGGAATACTAGCAATCACCATACAAATTTCTTAAAAATTTTAAATTTTACAATTTTAATGATTTCATTGTATGCTTTTATGGGTTTTGTATTTTCAAAAACCATAAATTTTATATTATCCTTTAATTCAGTATCGATAATTATAGCAAGCTATATTATTTTGCTTGTATTTGCTTTAATGCTTGTTAATGTTAAAAAACAATTGTATCAATATGGCGTTATTTTGATTTTTATGCTTTGTGGTGCTTTTACAATATCTATGATATTGTTTTTATCATCAGAGTATATTTCAATTTTTTGCTTTTTGATTTATTTTTTAGGCGTATTGATTTTTTATCTTTTTTTTATTTGTAAAATTAAATTATTTATTTTTCTTGTGAGATTTTTTGCTTATATGATTTTTATTGCAACGATTATAACAAAACCACAATTTATAAATCCTTTTACAGGTGTATTTTCATCAGATAAGCTTTATGAAAGTCAATTTGAAAAAAGTTTAAATGATTTAAATGCGAGTGCTATTGTAAATCTAGCAAGCATATTGCAAAATGATTTTAATCTCCATTTAAAAGATCAAAATATTTCTTTTACAGAGTTAAATTCAGCTAAAGCTTTGATAATAGCAAATAAAGAAAATCTTTTAAAATTAAACGATGCGAATTTAAATATAACCAAGGAAGTTTTAGGAGAAAAATATACAGAACTTTTAAAGATTATAAATCAAGACAAGATTACAGAAAATACCATAAAATCCACTAGTGTTTTATATAGCATTATACTTTTGCTTTGTATATTCTCACTCCAAAAAACCGCACGAAAAAATTCCATAGTGCCAAGCTAAGCTTTAAAGCTTAGCTTGAAATTTTATCATCAGTCTTTTAAGTAGTATTCTATAGTAGAAACCACTCTTATGGTTTTGATATAAGGGGTGTTTTTATCTCTGTTGCTGATGCTAAATTGTCCTTGAGAAGCCTTTTTTATCTTGCCTAGGCTACTGTTTGAATCTTGTGCGAATTTTATCGCTGCATTTCTAGCATTGAGCGTTGCTTCTTCTATCATTTGTGGTTTGATTTCATTGAGTTTTGTATAAAGGTATTCTATATCATAATCATCGATTTTCGTTACTATGCCAAATTTTGCAAGACTTGAAATGTTTTCTAGTATGCTTTTTCCAAGCTTTACATTTTGAGTATAGATGAGTAAATTCGCAGTGCCTATGTATCGGTATGCAGCTTGAGTGTCGTTGCTATAAGGATCACTTAGGCGATCGATGATGTTGGGTGAGTTGTAGCTGATCTCGTCTGATTTTACGCCTTGTTCTTCTAAAAATCGTATGATATTTTGTTTATCAGACTCTAGTTCTTCGTATAAATTTGCAAGGTTGTTGCCTGATCTCGTGAATTTTATAGGCAGTATCAGGGTATCTGCTTCCACATCTTTTTGGCTCAGTCCTTTTACAGTGACACTTCTTTCAAGTGTTTTGAAGTCGCTTAAAGCCTTGTTAAAGCCAAAGGCTAGGATCACACTTGCCAAAACCACCGCCACCGATATAAAAAGGGAGTTTGTTTTCATATTTTTCCTTTGGGATTTTTTTTACCTAGAAAATATATCATATTTGCCACCAAGACACAAGCACACATTACACAAGCAAGGATTATCGGTGTGTTAGCATCTAAAGCACTGACTACAGAGGAGATGAGTCCTGCTAGGGCAAATTGTATAAAGCCAAGCACCGCAGAAGCGGTTCCGCTATGCTCTTTAAATCTCGCCATAGCTAAAGTCGTGGTATTGGGTGCGATAAAGCCAAGCATAGCGATACTTGTAAAAATACTTGCTTCAAAAAGAAATAAATTCGGATACAAAAAGGCATTGATAAGTAAGATCAAAGTCGATACAAACATGATCATCAAGGCTTTAGAAAGTATTTTTTCACTTTCAAATTTACGCACTAGCCTTGCATTGATATTTGCACAGATGACAAAGCCTAGAGCATTTGCTCCAAAAAGCATGCCAAATTGTTGCTCGCTTAAGTCAAAAAATTCTGTAAATACAAAACTCGAACCCGTGATATAAGCAAACATCGCAGCTAAAGCCAAAGCAGCACAAAAGACATAGGTTAAAAAGCGTTTATCTTTTAAAACAAATTTATAGCTTTTCATCGCTTCTTTGTGGGAGAATTTTTTATTTTTAAGGTGTGGTGCGGATTCTTTTAAGCCAAAAAGTATCATCAAAAAAAGCAAAATTCCCAAAGCAAACAAAGTCGTAAAAATGCTATGCCATGAAAAATACTCCAGCAAAAAGCTTCCAAAAGTCGGCGAAAGCATAGGAGCAAGGGAGCTAAATACCATCATCAAAGCAAAGATCCCCGCAGCTTCTTTGATCTCAAACAAGTCATTTACAATAGCCCTTGCGATCACTACTCCCGCACAGCCTCCTAGTGCTTCAAAAAATCTCAAAGCGATAAAGGCATAGATATTGTCGATAATCACACAAAACAAGCTTGAAACGATAAAGAAGAAAATTCCTACCAAAGCAGGAATTTTACGCCCAAAGATATCGCTTAAAGGCCCATATATGAGTTGCCCTAAGGCAAAGGCGACAAAAAAGCTTGCAAGGCTAAGTTGAGTCAGTGCTTTAGAAGTATGAAAGCTTTGCTCTACATGGCTAAGTGCAGGCAAATACATATCTGTAGAAAGCGGTGCTATGCTTGACATCAAAGCAAGGATGATGACGAGTTTGAGCTTTGAAAAGCCGTGAATTTTAGTGTGTTTTTGCATTTGTAATCCTAATTATTTTTAAAACAAGGATTTTAACAAGTCAATCTTAGAATAATCTTTGTTTTTCTATGTTAAATTTATATAAAAATTCTCAAGGAAGTCTTTATGTCAAATTTAAATCAAAACGAGCAAATCAAATGCCCAAATTGTGGAAGTTTTATCGATATCAGCACTGCTTTATATGCTCAAATTTTAGACAAAGCCAAGCAAGAAATGCTTAAGCAAAAAAAAGAATTTGAAGATGAGGTCAATGCCAAAAGAGCCGAATACACCAAAGCTTTTAATGACTTAAAAGCCCAAAAGATAGAGCAAGAAAAACTTATAAGCGAACAAGTAAGCCAAAAACTTCTTTTAGAAAAACAAAAATTCGAGCAAGAATTGCTAACACAAAAGCAAAATTTCCAAAAAGAATTCAGTGAGAAGTTTAACAAAGAGCATGAAAATGAGATGAAAATCATGCAAGAAGAATTAGAAAAAAAGAGCAAAGAACTTAGCGAATTTTTAAGCATAAAAGCTGAAAATGAAAAGCTAAAAAGAGAGCAAAAAGAAAACGAAGAAAGGCTTAAATTTGAGGTTAAAGAAGAGGCGTTTAAAGAATTTAAAGAACAAGAAGGCAAAAAACTAGAGCTTGAAAGAGAAAAAATGCGTCTTGAATTTCAAAAAAGCACTCAAGAGCAAGATCTTAAATACAAAGAATTAGAAACAAATTTTAAAAGCGTAGCTCAAAAGCTAGAGGACGCACAACGCAGGATAGAGCAAGGCTCACAGCAACTCCAAGGCGAAGCAGCAGAGCTACTCATAGAAGAATATATCCAAAACGAATACATCGGTGATGAGGTAAAAGAAGTGCCAAAGGGAGTAAATGGGGCGGATTGTTTGCATATCGTAAAAGACAGCTTTGGCAATATTTGCGGTAGTATTTTGTATGAGAGCAAACGCACTAAAGAGTTTAATAAAGAATGGATCGACAAGCTTAAGCTTGACAGCATAGCCGCTAAAAGTGATATAGCGGTTTTAATCACCAAAACCATGCCTAAAGACAAGCAAAAAACACATTTTAAAGAGGGGATTTTAATCTGCACTTTTGCTGAATTTAAAGGCGTTTTAGCAGTGCTTAGAGAAAGCATTATAAATTCTTATAAACTCAAAAATGCTTTGCAAAACAAAGATGAGAAAAATCACATTTTATACGAATACTTAAATTCCAAGGAATTTAACACGCAAATCACTTTTATACTCAAAACTTACCAAAATATGAAAGAAGAGCTAGAAGCAGAAAAAAGAGCCTTGCAAAATATATGGAAAAAAAGAGAAAGAGCCATAGAAAATTTAAGCTTTAATTCTACTGCCATAGTGAGTTCTTTAAATGCTATATTTAGCGACTTGCAAGGCGGGAATTTGATAGGCGAAGAAGGGCTTAAAAGCTTGGAAAATTTGGCTAAAGATGAGGATTAAATTTTGATGATTTTTTCTTCTATTAGCTTGAGATTGTTTTCTAAATTTTTGAAATTTTTCTCTAGACTTTCTTTTAAGTCTATGAAAAAAGGATTTGTTAGAGTGGCAATAAGATAGTGATTGTCCTTAGAAAAAATATGATTTAGGGTGAAATTTTTATCTTGTAACTTAACATAAATTTTCTCTTCATCTTCAAAGCTAGGATTTTTGCTAGGCTTTAAAATTTCAAGCAAAATTCCACAAAAAAAGCGTTTGTTTTCATCGATGAAGTTAATATCATAAATTTTAAATTCTTTAAATTCAAAGCAATTTTGGCTTTTAAAATCCTTTAAATTTTCGCTAAGTTCTAGTTTTAAAAAATCTTTTTGGCTTAAACTTTCTTTTCTAAATTTAGCCCCAAAACGACGCAAAAATAAATTCAAAGCATCGATTTCTAATTCTTTTTTTGCAAGTTTGAGTTTTTTAGCTGTAAGGCGAAAGAAGAAAATACCTACAAACACAGCAAGGATGAGGGCTATTAAAATATCTTTTGTAAAAACAAAGGCTAAAAAGCCCACAAGTAAAGCTTCTACAACGCTTAAGAATTTTAAAATTCCTAAGCGTTTGAGTATATAAAGTCTTTTATTTTCTAAGCTTTTTAAGTCCATTAAGATTTTGCTTTTTCCATTCTTTTTCTTTGAGTTGGATCAAGATAGCGTTTGCGAACACGCACATTTTGAGGTGTAACTTCTACAAGTTCATCTTCTTCTATCCACTCTAAAGCTCTTTCAAGGCTTAATTTTCTAGGCGGTACAAGCTTGATCGCATCATCGCTTCCGCTTGCTCTTACATTGGTAAGATTTTTTCCTTTGATAGGATTAACATCTAAGTCATTTGGACGAGAGTGCTCACCTATAATCATCCCTGTATATACTTTGGTTTGAGGTTCTATGAAAAGCACCCCGCGCTCTTGAAGGTTAAACAAAGAATACCCCAAAGCCACGCCATTTTCCATAGAGATCAAAGCACCATTGTTACGCTTTTCAACTGCACCACTAAAAGGGCGGAATTCTAAAAAGCTATGGTTCATTACGCCTTCGCCTTTGGTATCGGTTAAAAATTGAGATCTAAAGCCTATAAGTCCGCGTGCAGGAATTTCAAATTCAAGTCTTGTTTGTCCATCGCCTGTAGGTGCCATAGTTTTCATTTCAGCTTTTCTTTTTCCAAGCTTTTCTATCACTGCACCACTAAATTCTTCAGGCACATCGATAACTAAATGTTCAAATGGTTCTGTCTTAACCCCATCTTCAACTTTTACGATAACTTCAGGTCTTCCCATGCAAAACTCAAAGCCCTCACGACGCATATTTTCAGCTAAAATAGTGATTTGAAGTTCGCCCCTACCACTTACTTTAAATTTGCCTTCGCCTGTGCTTTCGTATTTCATCGCGATATTGGTTTTCATTTCAGCTTCTAAGCGTTCAGCGATTTTGTTTGAAGTCACATGCTTTCCTTCAGTTCCTGCTAAGGGACCATCATTTACTGAAAATACTATGCTTAAGGTTGGTTCTTCGATGTGTAAAGGATCAAGTGGCATAGGATTGTTTGGATCTACAACGCTATCGCCCACATCTAAAGCTTCAAAACCTGCGATCGCAACGATATCGCCACTGCCTGCTTCTTCTATATCCATTTTTTCTAAGCCCATAAAACCGATGAGTTTTGAAATTCTACCATTTACTTTAGTACCATCGGCTTTTGCGAGCATTACACTTTGATTTTTCTTTACAACGCCGTTGAAAATTCTAGCAATGCCTATTTTACCTACGAAGTTATCATATCCTAAAGTAAAGACTTGAAGTTGTAAAGGATTGTCATTAGTACCGCTTGGAGCTGGAACGCGCTCGAGTATGGTTTTAAAAAGGGGCTCCATATTGTCGCTTTCATCGTTTAGATCAAGCTTAGCATAACCATTTTTTGCTGCAGCATAAACGATAGCAAAGTCAAGTTGCTCATCGTTTGCATCTAAAGCTACAAAAAGATCGAAAATTTCGTTGATTACTCTTTCAGGATCAGCAGCTGGTTTGTCGATTTTGTTGATTACAACTATAGGTTTTAGTCCTAAAGATAGGGCTTTTTTAACCACGAATTTAGTTTGTGGCATAACGCCTTCTTGCGCATCGACTAAGAGCAAAACCCCATCGATCATTTTTAAAACACGCTCTACTTCTCCACCAAAATCGGCATGGCCTGGAGTGTCTATGATGTTGATTTTTGTGCCTTTATAATTGATAGCTGTATTTTTTGAAAGTATGGTGATACCGCGTTCTTTTTCTATATCGTTACTATCCATAACGCGTTCTGAAATTTGTTCTCTTTCACTAAAAGTACCTGATTGTTTTAGTAGTTCATCTACCATAGTGGTTTTACCATGGTCAACGTGGGCTATAACTGCGATATTTCTAATATTTTCCAAGATGCTCTCCAAATTTAAATTCAAAGCCAAAATTATATAGAACTTTTGCTTAATTTTTCAAAAAGCAAAAGTTGGAACGATTCTTGCTTCTAGTTTGTCTAGATATCATTTTTAAAAAGGAAGTTAAAATGTCAAAACCATTAAATACAGAGTTTTTTATAGAACTTGATACTCCAGTAATCAACAGAAAAAGTGAAGTATTGCTTCAAGTTTTAGATCTTTTAGAAACTTTAAAATCTAATCAAAATGAAAAAATGGCAAGAATATCAAGCGAGCTTACAGAGCTTTTGGAAAATGAAGAAAATCTTGAAAAAATTACGAGGGCTCAAAATTTAGAAGAGCTTTTGGATATTTTAGTTGCTTTAAATGAAGATAAGATGATCAAAGTATATGAAAATGCTTATTTAAAAGAAAGATTTCCTCATTTAGCGTCAAGTCAATTTTTAAAATAATTAAGGAACCATCATGTCAAATTTGACCCCAAGTAATGACATTTTAAATCTTACTCCAAGCAAGACAAATACAACCCATAGTTCATCGAGCAAAACTAAAGAGCAGGATTTAAAAAAATCTGACAATACAACACAAGATGATACAGAGAGTTTTTTAAATTCTTTACTCAATTCTATCGAAGAAACAAATGAGTTTTTGCCTGATCATATGAAAATCAGTAAAAAAGAAGTTGTTAATGAAGCTATGGATAAATTACAAAATGGGGTTTTTAGCGAGAGTGATAAAATAAGTATTTTTGAATCTGCTTCTTTTATGCAAATTTTATCTTTGCTTGACAAGTTAAAAGCAGATACGGCCGATATCAAACTTGCCAATCTTTCCACCCAGCTTTCTCAGCTTGTAAAAACAGAAGCTAATTTTAATGCTTTAAAAAGCGCAAGCAATCTTAGCGAGCTTTTAAATATAGCTAAGGATTTGGGCTTAAATGTAAAAAATATCAAAGTAGATCGTTTGCTAGATCTTAAGGCTACTTTTCCAAATTTGGATAAGGCTAATTTCTTTAAAGGCGCAGTGGATAATGTTTTTAAAGAGATTATAAACAATAAACTTGCTCATATCAGTAAAAATTTAAACCAAAATGTGCAAAATTTAAATCACACTCCACATGCTAATCTTAGTCAAAATTCTAAAATGACAAAAAAAGATGATACTTCTTTGCTTTCTCAAACTTTAAAGAATTTAGATGCTATCATTTCAAGCAAAAAAGAAAAAAATGAAGTTAAAAACGATAATGTTAAAATTCAAACAGATGGTGAAACAGCAGAATTAAAAAATACTTCTAAAAATTTAACTCATAGCGAGTCTTTAAAAGAGCTTGAACAAGAAAATTTAACCAACAATGATAAAAAAATTCCAAGCCAAGAGGTGCAAAATAAAGAACAAAGCAAAGAGTTTAAAAATGATAAAAATACACTCTTAAATGAGTCTTTAAAAAAAGATGATAAAGAATTAAAAAATGCAAATAAAGCTAATGTGCAAGATTTAACACCTAGCAAAAATAATACCACACAAGATAAGTTGCCAATGCAAGATAAAGTATCAACACAGGAAAAAACCTTGCCCCAAGATAAAGTATTGATACAAGAAAAGCCTCTTAATAACAAAGAGGGTTTAAATCAAGAAACAAACAATATCAAAAATATAAAAGATTTAAACCAAGCGTTGGATAAAAATAATAATCTAAGTGAAAATCCTAAAGAACAGGTTAAAAACGAAAATACAAATTTTAACAAAACTTCCAACAAAGAAAATGTAAGAGATTCTCAAAATTTGAGCTTGAATTTAAGCCCAAAAGATCTTAATCTCAATAAAGACAATACAAATTTCACTCACTACACTAATAAAGAAAATTATACACAAGAGCAAGGTAAAATACAGAGTGAGAATACCGAAAAAAATCCTTTAGATGATTTAAATTCTTTAGTGAAAGATTTAAATAAAATTTCACAAAACAATACTAAAAATATCACTCCTAAGGAAACCTTACAACATTTTTCGCAGGATTTAAAAGCAGCAATGGAGCAATACAAAGCCCCAATCACCAAGCTTAGTATCACGCTAAATCCTCACAATCTTGGAGAAGTTGAGGTAACTTTGGTACAAAGAGGAAACAATCTTCATATTAATTTTAATTCCAATACCAATGCAATGAATTTATTTATTCAAAATCAAGCCGAGTTTAAAAATTCTCTTGTAAATATGGGATTTACTGGACTTGAAATGAATTTTAGCGATCAAGGTAAAAGAGAGCAAAATCAAAATCAAGGAAAAAATCGAAGCGGATATGGTTTTAAAGATGCTTTAGATGGAAAAAATGAAAGTGAAAAAGTCAATCTAGAGCTTGTTTTAGCGAAGTATTTCTAAGTTGGAACACTTATTGCTTTTATTAAAAAAAGACTTAAATATAAAAAGGAGTTTATAATGTTAACTTCATCAGATTGGACTATGACAAATACAAATACTAATACTGCTGCTACCACCACTAGCACAAGTACTACTTCAGATACAAGTTCAACCAGTAGTTCAGGTCTTGTTTCTAATCCAAATGCAACGCTTGATAAAGATGCGTTTTTAAAACTTCTTTTGATCGAGCTTCAGCACCAAGATCCAACTGATCCTATGGATAGTGACAAAATGCTTACGCAAACTTCTCAATTATCAGCACTTGAAATGCAACAAAATACAAATACTACCATGCAAAAAATGGTTGAAACTATGCAATTACTTTCAAATTCTTTTAGCACAAGTATGAGTACTTCAGCTATCGGAGCTATAGGAAAGATGGCAACTGTTTCAGATAACAAAATCAAGCTTACAGGTTCAGATGAGATTATCGCGCTTAAAATGTATTTGCCTGAGGATTCGGATGAAAATGGGGTTACTTTGGAAGTATACGATAGCAACAACAAGCTTGTATTTAGTGAAAAAAGTGGCGAACAATCTGTTTCTCAAGGGCTCTTTACGATGGAGTGGCCAGGAAGAAATAACGATGGTGTTTATGCGGGTGATGGCGAGTATACTGTTAAAATGGTTTATAACAATAAAAATGGCGAAAAAATCACTGCAAATTATGGTACTTACCCTATAGAAGGAATTGTTTTTAAAGAGGGTATTGCTTATGCAAAAATGGCGGGTCAAGAAGTTCCTTTTGATGCTATATCAGAAATCACTGATTATAAATTAAGCTCTTCTTCTAGCACGGGAAGCGGTAGTTCAGGAAGTGGTTCAAGCGGAGATTCTTCAGGATCTACAGAAGATAGCGATGAAGAAGAAAAGGCTTAAGCCATGATGACTTCATTTTATAATGGCGTTTCAGGAGTTAAAACCAATAGCTTTGGTATAGATGTTTATGCGAACAATATCGCAAATGTCAATACCACAGGCTTTAAATACTCAGATGCGCAATTTAAAGACATTTTTTATAGCACCATAACAACCCAATCCACTAACCCTGCCCAAGGAGGCTATGGAAGTGGTGCGGCTTCTTCTCAAGTCGTTTTTGAACAAGGTTCACCTGTAGCAAGTGAGGGTGAATTTGATGTGGCACTTCAAGGAAAAGGTTTTTTTGGTGTTTTGGGTGCTGATGGAGAAGCTTATTATACCCGAAATGGAGCCTTTAGAAGAGATGCTGCTGGAAATTTAGTGGATTCTTATGGAAATTTTGTTTTAGGAACTATGAATCCTGCTTTTGCTGGAGTGAGTTATAGTGATAGAGTCGCGGGGCTTATGGGGGATTATCTTAACACAGGAACTCCTGTAAATAGTGGCTTTACCGTAAATTCAAATGACGCTTTTAACATAGGGACAACGGCTTCACAAGGAGTGATTAAAGTTCCTGTGAATATGTATTTGCCTCCGCAAGTAACTCAAAATGTAAAATGGAGTGGAAGTTTAAATACGAATGCAACAACAGAAGTGGTTAAAGTCGATCTTGATCCTGCGAAATTTAATGTCCAAAAGACTGAAGATGGCAAATATGTAGTGAGCGGTAGTGTTAGCAAAGAAGATGTGTTTAGTGCTAAAGCGGGTGATAGGATTATTTTAAATTTCACTGATGATAATGGCGTAAAAACAAGCTTTGAAGCGACTTTAGATGAAAATCTAAATTTTAAAAGTAACGAGCTTGATTTAAAAGGATTGGATGAAAATAGCATCAAGCTTGATACAGCTCAAATTTCAACAGAGCAACAAAAAGCCAATAAAGATATTTTAGAATCCCCTATTTATAATGCAGATGGAAGTAAAAGCACTTTAAGGGTTACACTTGAAAGAGTTTTACCGCAAGAAGGCGATAATATACAATATAAAGCTATTGCACAAATTTATGATTCTAATGGCAATGCCGTAGGCAATCCGACTGAAGGAAATATGGTTTTTGATAAAAATGGTGCTTTGCTTCAAAACAATATTACAAGCATTGCAAATCCAAATGGTGGAACAATTAATATTGATTTAGGTTCTCCTTATGATGCTAACAAGCCTGGTTCGGGTTATAGTGGGATTTATATTAAAGAAGGCGTCGAAAAAAATGTAGTTACACAACAAGATGGTGTAGCTGAAGGGTTTTTTGAACAATATAATATATCCGATGATGGAAGTATAGTTGCGCAATTTAGCAATGGCAAAAATGCCATAGTTGGAAAGCTTGCTTTATATAATTTTATCAATGAGCAAGGATTGGTTGCTATGGGAGATAATATTTTTGCAGCAACAGCCAATAGCGGAGATGCTAGCTTTATCATGAAAGATGGACAAGTGATCAATACAGCTAAATTTAAAGGCGGATTCTTAGAACAATCAAATGTTGATTTAAGCGCAGAGCTTTCAAACCTTATCGTAACTCAAAAAGCCTTTGATGCAAGCTCAAAAAGTATCACTACAAGTGATCAGATGATACAAAAAGCCATTAATATGAAAAGATAATTCTTAGGAATTATCTTTTTCTAATTTTTCAAAAATAATTTTAATTTCTTCTATGTCGCTTTCGCTATAATTATGGCTTGATTTAATATAACTTACTTGCTGTCCTTTTTCAAGATATAAAACCTTTTCATAGTCTTTTAAATTTATATGATGTTTTAGTTCAAGGTTGGTGTTTGTGTTAGGATAAAATTTTAAAAAATTATCCTCTCCGATATTTTCGGCTTTTATGTATATTTTTACATTGTAAACCATTTCATTTAAGAAATTTAATTTCGCATCAATTTGATATTTTAATTTTATAAATTTTTTATACGAAATGCTAAGATGATTGTATTTTTTTATGATATCGTGATAAAGATTTGAAAATTTCATTTCTATGGCGCTAGGATTTTTAGTCTTTTGAAGTTTGATGATTTTGATTTGATTTTTGATTAGATAATCATAGTAATTTTGCATTTTGCTTATGGTGTCATCAAGCTTACTTTTTATTTTAAGGCTTAGATTTTTAAGATTTTCGCATTCTGTATCTGAGTTGTTTTCAATAGAAACTAGTGGTGAAACTACGATATTGTTTTTAAATTTTATATTGTTTGTTATGATTAGATTTTTTCTTGGATATAAAGTATTATCCGTTAGTAAATTGCAAATATAAATATTTTCTGCTTCTATTTTTCCACCCATGCAGTTTTCAACAAATACATTTTTAGCTATAATTGTCCCATTTTCTAAATTTTTTATATATACAGTGTCAGCTTGCAAAGTTCCTTTGTGTGTTGTAATAAAAATATCTTGTGCAAAAATTTCGCTTTTTGCATGAGTTAAGCCTTTGATACTGATATTTTTTCCATAAAGTTTTGTTGCTCCAACATTCCCATTTACTTTTATATTTGAAGCTTGAACATTTACAATACCTGATTTAATAGCATCATCACTTATATCAAAATTAGTGATTTCTAAGTTTATATTTTCATCGGTATTTGTTTTGATTGAACCGGTTGTTTTAAGCCCTATTTGTGATAATTTTAAATTGTTTATAACGCTATATCCTGAGTGGTCTTTATTTAAAAATCCATAATTGGCGCTAAAATATTTAATTCTATCTTCTAATTCTTCTGTGTAAATGCTTTCATCTTTTATGATAAAAGGATTATCAAGAAAGGCTATTGGATTTAAATGAAGGATTTCTCCTCTTAAATTTCGTCCTTCTTTTCCAAGAATTCTATAAATGTATTCAAAAAGTAGCTCATTTTTTTCAATAGGTTTACAGTAATTTCCTTCATCATAGTTAATATTTTCGTCAAAACATTCTTCGTTAACATCTCTATGATAAATAATTTCATCACTTTTATGTTCAATCTTATCTACACCTTTGGCAATTTCAAGCTCTATTTCTTTAATAGATGGACTTTTTTGTATTGATAAGATAAAATCATCAATCTTGTCAAATAAATTTTTATCAAGTCTTAAGATTAAAAATTTTTGTTTGATCATTATTTTGTAGATATTTTGCAAAATATCAAATTTTAAATTAGGGTAATATTTAAAATTTTCTGTAAGGTTGATACTGGCTTTTAGATGGGTTAGGTTGGAGTTGGATCTAAGTTTGACTGTAAAAGGAAAACTTTGTTTTTTTGGATAAATTTCTATAAGAAATTTTTGCACTATGGTATTGTAGTTTTTTACAAAAAAATTATCTGCATAAAATAAGTCAAAATCCTTTCTTTCATAAGTTTTTGTTTTCGCTGGTTTTACACTAGAACACAGAAGTTTAAAATCTATAACTCTAAAATCAAGAATTTGTTCTGTGTTTGCTTGTTCGTGATTTAAACTTTCGAAAGGATTGAAAGTTTCTAAGGTTTTTACTTGAAAATTCATCTATCCCCCCCCCCATATCATTTTTTTGAGTCGTGAAATGGTGATTTTGTAGTGCATCTTCAAAAATAGCATTGAATTTTTCGAAATTTTGATTCAAATCAAAATAATCCAAATGAACTAAAATTTGCCCACATTTTTCGCACTTTAAGGTATTTTCTTTGCTAACAAGCTCTTGATGTATAGTCTGTGGAACTGCATGGATACGCAAAGAACAATTGCAAATATAATCATAGGTTTTTTCAGTCTTTAAATCTTGCCTAATTGATTTTAATTTTATGTATTGCTCTAGATTATAATGAATCTCTTGAAGATGTAGAGCTTTTTTTGTGAAGTTAGCTATCCATAAATCTTCATTAGCAAAATGATCTAAAATCCAATCTTTGGTCAATGTTGAAAGTTCAAATGACATTTTAACAATATCATTTGAGTGTTCTAAAAGCTCTTTAGTCTTTTTTAATAATATTTGATGAGATTTTCTATGTTCTTCAATCAAAGGAAAATCAATGCTTTCCATAAATTTTTCTTCATCTTTGAAATGAATTTTTACATATTGGAATAACTTTGTAAGAATTTGTTTTAAATCATTTTTGTGTTGCACATCATTATCTTGAATTTTTAAAGCTAAATCGTTTGCAATTTCAGCAATTTCAAAAATTAGTTCGTGTTGTTTATCTAATTGTATGTTTTTAATGCTAAAATCTTTACTCCATTTGATTTCCATGATTTTTCCTTAAAAATTTATATAATATATCTATATAATCGTATTTCCTTGAAAAAAACAATAATTTTGCAAATTAAATTTAAAAATTTATATAAAATATAACCAATTTGTTACATATTTATACATTTTTATATTTAGTTTTTATAGCTCAACACTTTTTAAGTATATTATGATATAATTTCTTTGCCTTTTCTTAGACCTGTGCAATGCTATTTTTAAGCACCGCTTCAGGGTGGGAACACAGCAGAGCACTTGATTGTAGTGTGTGCCGCAGCCATCTGGGAAAGGGTTTATTTCATTTAAACTTACTTTTTATATCTCTTAAATATTTTTATTTTCATATAGAATTTCAAGACTTTGGTAAAAATTTTTAATACTTAATTAAGAATTGTTAAATTAAAATTTAACAAATTTAATACAATAAAGGAGCTTAAATGGAGAAAAAGAAAATCCCCATGCTTATACTGTGTGTCCTTATTGCGCTTGCATTTTGGATAATCCCTACTCCTATAGGTTTAGAGGAGAATTCTTGGCATTTTCTTGGACTTTTTATTGCGGTGATTATGGCGGTTATCTTACAGGTAATGCCTTTAGGAGCTGTGTGTATGATAGCTATTGCTATTGTGGCACTAAGTGGAATCACGACCACTCAAAGTTCTGTTCGTGCTACACATATCAAAACTCTTGAAGCCATTGTTTTAAAAGATAATTCTAATATCTATAAAGTTACCATGGAACAAAAATCACAAGCTAGTATTTTGGAAAATCTCATCAAAGCAAATGTGGCTAAAAATTTAGAACCTAAAGTAAATGAGATTTTAAAATCTAATTCAAACATAGAATATCAAATAGATAGTCTAAATAAACTTTATGCAAAAGCAACTTCAAAAGTTGCTGCGCAAAAGCTTATTGATGAGAGCAAGATCGCGGCATTAAACTCTTTAGCTCTTGAATTTATGTCCCAAAAAGATATAGATGAAAAAGTTAATACTGCAATATCAAGTTTAAAATCCAAAACAGGTATTAAGGATGCTTTAAGCGGATTTTCTAATTCTTTAATTTGGCTTATAGTAGTTTCTATCATTGTAGCTCGTGGAGTTATAAAAACAGGACTTGGAGAGCGTTTGGCGTATTATTTTATCAGTATCTTTGGTAAGAAAACTTTAGGTATTGCGTATTCTATCGCATTTTGCGAAACCATCTTAGCTCCTGTAACCCCTTCAAATACAGCAAGAGCGGGTGCGATAATCAATCCTATAGTTCAAGCTATCTCAAGAAGTTTTAAATCTACTCCTGAAGATGGAACACAAAATAAAATAGGCACCTATCTTTCTTTGGTGAATTTTCAAGCCAATCCTATTTCTTCGGCAATGTTTATCACAGCCACTGCTCCAAATCCATTGGTTGTTGATTTGGTCGCTCAAGCTACAAATTTAGAAGTGCATTTAACCTGGGGGCAATGGGCTTTAGGTATGTTTTTACCTGGTATAGCGGCTATGCTTTTAATGCCTTTGGCGATTTATTTTCTTTCTCCACCAGAGATTAAATCAACCCCAAATGCTAAGATTTTTGCAAAGGGTAAGTTAGAAGAACTGGGTGATATGAAGGGTAGTGAAAAGATTATGCTAGGTGTTTTTGTATTGCTTTTGCTTTTATGGGCAGGGGCTTTGGGCTTTCTTTTTGGAATTTCTCTTGATGCTACAAGTGTTGCCTTGCTTGGTCTTTCTTTGGTTTTAGTAAGTGGAGTTTTGACTTTTGGTGAGGTGTTGGCAGAAAAAGCTGCTTGGAATACTTTGGTATGGTTTTCAGCCCTTGTGATGATGGCAACTTTACTTGGAAAGCTCGGTGTAACGCAGTTTTTAGCTGAAGCTTTGGGTGAATTTGCCTCTGCTATGGGACTTGGTGAAATTTCTATTATGATTTTCTTAAGCCTTGCCTTTTTATATACGCATTATTTCTTTGCTTCAACCACAGCGCATATTTCAGCTATGTTTTTTGTATTTTATAGTGCAGGACTTGCTTTAGGGGCTCCACCACTTCTTTATGCTTTTATTATGATAGCATCAGGAAATGTTATGATGGCCTTAACGCATTATGCAACAGGAACAGCTCCAGTTATTTTTGGAACAGGTTATGTAAGTCTTAAAAAATGGTGGTCTGTAGGATTTGTTATTTCAGTGATAGATATAACCGTAATGATACTTGTTGGCCTTGTATGGTGGAAATTTTTGGGATTTTATTAAAATCTTATCAAAGCTTTTAAAGCTTTGATAAGTCTTATTCTATAAACCCGCTTGCAATGACTTTATCACCATCGTAAAATACTGCCATTTGCCCACTTGCTAAACCATAAACACTCTCTTTTAAAGAAATGCTTGCGCTTTTATCATCACTTATAATGACTTTACACGGGGTGGATTTTGATCTATAGCGGATTTTTACTTCGCAATCAAGCTCTTTTGCATCGATGAAAAGATTGATATTTTTGAGTTTAAATTCATTGATTTTTAATTCTTCTTTGGTGCCAACGATGATTTGATTTTGTTTAGGATTGATCTTTAAAACAAAATGCGGTTTGTGAGCCCCGCGTACTTCAAAACCGCGTCTTTTGCCTATGGTATAGTGCATATAGCCTTCGTGTTTTCCTATAACCTTACCGCTACTATCTAGCACTTCTCCTGGAATTTTAGTATCCATAAATTGATCTAAAACTTGCACATAAGTATCTTCAACAAAGCAAATTTCAGAACTTTCTTTTTGGGTTGCAAATGATTTTAAAACTTCTATGGTAGAAGCAAATTTTTTCACATCTTCTTTTTTCATTTCGCCTAGCGGAAAAATAAGATATTTTAAAGCTTCTTTATCTGCACTAGCCAAAAAATAGCTTTGATCCTTGCTTTCATCTACTGCGGTTTTTATTAAGTTGTTTTCAAGTCTTGCATAATGCCCTGTGGCAAGTTTTTCACAACCTAAACTTTTAGCAAATTCTAAAAGTTTTCCAAGTTTGATAAAACGGTTGCATAAAGCGCAAGGATTTGGTGTTTTACCCTCTTTATAAGTATCCACAAAAGGCATGTAAACTTTGTTTTTAAAATCTTCTTGTAAGTCTAAAATATGATAAGGAATTTGCAAAAAGTTTGCAACTTTTTCTACTTTTTTGATATTTTCTTCGTGATAATTTGGTTTGCCATGAAGTTTCATATAACAACCTATAACTTCATGACCTAAATTTTTAAGTTTATAAGCAGTGACTGTGCTATCGACCCCACCGCTCATAGCGACTAGAATTTTCATTAGAGTTCCTTTAAAGTATTGATTATATAATCTAAATCGTCAGTGATTTCATACTTTAACTCGTCTCCTTTGGAAATGACTTCAAGTTTTAGCAAAGAATTTCTGACGAACTCATCAAAGCCTTGCCAAAATTCACTCCCAAGCAAGATAATAGGAACATTGCTTTTAAATCCAAGTTGTTTTAGTGTAAGCACTTCACACAATTCATCAAGTGTTCCAAAGCCGCCTGGGAAAATCACAAAAGCTAGACTCTTTTCAATAAGAGCCATTTTGCGTATGGCTAAGCTCTCAAAAGTTATGTTATATTCTACAAAATCGTTTAATTTTTGCTCAAAAGGCAAAAGTATATTAAAACCTACCGATTTTATAAAATTTGCATCGTTTTTACATTTAGCAGCGCCTGCATTAGCTGCACGCATAATGCCTCCACCTCCGCCGCTAACGACACAAAAGCCATTTTCTACACATAAACTAGCTAATTTTTTGGCTTCTTGATAATAAAAACTATCTTCTTTTAATCTTGCAGAACCAAAAAAAGTTACGGCATTTTTTAGGTTTGGTATGTTAGCAAATTTTTCTAAATCTTGGCTTATTTTTTCATTCATTTTTCAACCTTTAGTTAAAATAAATTCCATTCTAGCTAAAAATTTATAATAAGTTCTTTATTATATAAGTTTTAATAGGTTTATTTTATTAAGATTAGGAATTTAAAAGACTTTTAAATCCTTAAGCTTTAATATCTATACTTTTTGGTGTAGAATTTAAAGAAAGGATTTTATTAAATTCTCCTGCATCATCATCACTAAATTTCATACCAAAAAGAAGTTCTAATTCTTTAGCCTTATTAAAACTATTTTCTAAAAGCTTTTTTAAGAATTCGCTGCTTATATTATTATCTTTATAAGTTTCTTTGTTTTTGCTTTCGCCTTGAATGGCTTTGAAGGGTTTTTCATCTGGGTTTTGACCATTTTCGTTGCTTTCTTGGGTAGAATTTGAGCTTTGTTGTTTATTTAAAAACCTATCTATCTCTTCTTGAGTAAGTGGTTTAACATCAAGTGCGTCAATAAATCGTTTTTTTCTTTCATCTTTTTCAGCAACCCATATTCTTGCGAATTCACTCGCACTTGTAAGAGTTTTTAGAAGATTGGCTTCGCGTATTCTGGCAATCTTATCTCTTGGAATAAATTCAATATTATCAATGTCATACGCTCCGTTAAGAATTTCCCATTCCTCTTCAGTTAATTTATCTTTTCGCATTCGCTCAAGCAAGGAATTTTCAACTTCTTTAACATCTGGGTCTCCATTATAGCCGTATTTGTTCGCATATTCTTCACTAAGCATTTCTCCAAAATATTTTTGCACAAAATCTTCCCAATAAGCATCTTCTTCACTTTTTGGCTCATCTTTTTTAGTATAAGTATATTCATTATTTTCATCTTTTTTAATGCTTAAAGCATTATTTGGATAATTGATATTAGGATAGTGAGAATTAAGACTTATCATAAAAATCCTTTTTTAAAATACTAAAATAACCTTGGATTCCAACCACCCATGGTATCTTCTATTGCATACTTATATTGATGTGTGATTTCTCTTATAATTCTATTGTTATTTAACATAGGAGAGGAATTATACTGATAGATTTGTCCATTATTTACATTATAAACAGCAACCCCATAAGTAAATAAAACATAAGGCTGTCCTAAATTTGAATATTTAATTTGTCTTTTTACCTTATATACAGGACGATAATCAGCAGGGGAATTCGCACTGACTTGCAACCAAGCAAATAATCTGTCTCTACTAGGATTTTGACATTTATCTTCTCCTGCACCGCACAAACCTTTGTTAAGATTTTCGAGTTCATATTGCGTAAAATCTACAATAGCATAAACTTCTGAGGTTAAATTGCGTCTGTCTTTAAAAATTTTATAATCCCCAAAAACATACCCACCCTTAACTTGTTTCATCTCATCTAAATTAAGAGCTTTAACCCCTTGAGAATTATCACTTAAAACACCATTGCTAACTTTAGCTAAAAAATCCTCAGCAAAAACAGAACTAGTCAGTAAAGAAGTTAAAGCTAATAAAGCAAAAATCTTTTTTATTGAAAATCCTTTCATAAATTCTTTTTGTAAGTTCTTTAAAACTACTATCGACTTATTCTAGCAAAAGTTTAATCTTGCTTTGAAAGTTAAGTGAATTTTCTTTAAATACTTAAAATTTTATTCTCGGTTTGTTTGCTTTTGTAATAAATTTTCATTTTATCTTAAATTATATTAAGCAAGTAAAAATATTTAAAGATTTTAAAATACTTTATTTAGAATAATAAACTTTTCAATATCAAGGATTAAATTTTAAAATTAACTTGAGCTGATTATTTAAAATGTAAGGATTGACAATGAAAAAAATTTTCTTAACATTTATGGTTTTAGTTAATTGTGTTTTTGCTAGTGATGAGCTAAATATAGACAGTTTATTTAAAAAGCAAATAGGCTTAAGAAGCATTACAAGCTTTTCTTTGCTTAGCACAGGAAATGCAAACTCGTATTCTCTTTATCCTAATATAACAATAGGCGGAGATCCTACAATTTGGAATGATACAAAGCAGGTGTTTTTAACTCAAACTTTCATTTATACCCTAACACCTAAGCTTGACATACTTATTTCAGGGGGCGGAAGTTATGCAAGGCAGGAATATACAAACTTTTTTACAAATGCATATTCCCATAAAGATCGCATAGGATTTGATAATCTATGGCTAGGTTTTATTTATACAGGCGATAGCATTGCAGATTTAATTCCACAAATTACCTTTCAAACTGCAGTCGTTCAAAGAGAAAAAGCAATCAATCAAACCAAAAACTTTTATCTAAAATCACAAAGCTTACAAGCTAGTTTAAGGGGATATAGCGATCCTGTTGTATATAGCATTTATACCGGCTTTGGTTATAACCAATCAAGAAAATTTAAAACCCTTAAAATAGAGTATGGAAATAGTATTTATGTGGGTGGGGATTTATCTATTATTCTAAGTCCTAAAATTACTTTAGATTTAGGAGCAGAACAAAGATTTCAAATGAAACAAAAAATCAATGGCTATCAAAATTCTGAAGTGCGTTCTATTCCAACTTTGAGTTTAGGTTCTACTTATAGCATTAATTCAGATACCGCAGTTTCTGTTAATGCTAGTTTTGGAGGAAGCTCTGCTTCTCCTGATAGCATATTTGGGATAAGCTTATGGAAAAAATTCTAAAAATTTTATTATTTTTTACCCATTCTTGCTTTGAGTACAAAAGCCGAATGGGTAGTTAAGTCTTATCAAGAAATTAAAAACGAAAGAGTAATAAGACAAACTTATGAGCAATCTTGTGGTGCTTCATCTTTAGCAACTTTACTCAATATACTTGATGATAAAAAGTTTGATGAACTTGAACTTTTAAAGATTATGAGCGGACAAGAACTTTATACGGATATGGTAAGCTTTGCAGATTTAAACGATGCAGTTAAAAAACTGGGCTTTCAAAGCAATTCATATCAAATCAATGGAGAAAACTTGGATAAACTTGTAAATATTCCAATGCTTGTAAAAATTGAAGATGATCCACGCTTTCCACATTTTGTGGTAATTATTAATCATAAAGGTAATTATTTACAAGTGCTTGATCCAAGTCATGGAGAATATATAAGTTCCAAAAATCAATTTTTTAGTATTTGGGATAGATATAATAAAGGCGGTTATGCTTTAATTGTTGCTCTTAAAAAAGAGCTAAAACCTTTTAAGTTAAACACTCCAAAATCTTTACATTTTGATTTCAGCCCTTTTAGTTTGTTTTAGTTTTAATTTATTTATATTTATTATTCTTAATTTGCAGGCTAAAACTTTTTATCTTAGTTGTTCTAATCTTTCTTTTTTAGAACCAATTTCTGTAATTTGAACGCCGAAGTTACCATCGACAATTACTACCTCGCCATAAGCAATTCTTTTATCCCCAATTAAAATTTCAAGCGGATCGTTTGCAAGTTGATTAAGCTCCACAACTGAGCCTATATCCATAGTTAAAACATCTTTTAAAAGCATTTTTTTATTGCCTATACGCACACGAACAGGCAAACGCACATCCATGATGAGATTGATATTTTTAAGTTCTTCACTTATCTCAAAACCTTTATTTTCTGAATTTGAGCTAGAGTGTGCATGGCCATCATCTGCAGCTTTGCCGCTTAAAATATTATGAAGAGTTTGATCTACAATTAAAGAAATTTGCTCTTCTAAGTCTTCTATTTTGACATCAAAGAAATAAAGTTTTGTAAAATCTTTAAAATCAACATTTTCTGCTACAAATTCGCAAGAGCTGATTTCAAAATCCATTTTTGGTATGTCTTTTTGTGCACCTAAAGTGGTAGAAAAAGCCGAAATGATGTTTTGAATTGCTTCTTTAGCAGCGTCCATTTCATCAGGGCCTAGTTGATCGTTTTTAGAAATTTCTTCTTCGCCCATCATCCATTCACCAATAGCACTCATAAGTACAGCACCTGCTAATATACCTATTTTGCCACCTTCTTTGATGTTAAAAACCGCATAAACAAGAGGCGGTTTGAGTGTATCTTGTGATGAAACATCAAATTCTTTATATTCGCTAAATTCTGCACTTTTTCCTGTAAGTCCTTCTATGGTGCTTGTGCATTCGTTTGTAAATAATTTTAAAAATTCATTGATCATATTTCTTCTTCCTCCTCTTCAGGCTCATCATAAACACTGGCTTTAGCTTTACGCTCTTCTTCGTATTTTTCCAAAATTTCTTTGATTTCATCTTTATCTGTGCGTATAAGTTCTAAAATTTTAATAGATTTTCTAAAACGATGCAATCCAATTTGTGCTAAGAAAACATCTTTTTTATCGATACTTACTATAGCTTTATCGTCTGCTTCTCTATCAAGCCTTAAAATATCGCCTTGTTTAAGTTCTAAAAATTCATGAACATTAATTAAGGTTTTTCCTAAAATTGCCTCATATACCACTTCGGCACGACCGATTAAAGTTTTAAGTTCTTTGTTGCGTGATTTTTTGGCTGAGGTTTCACCCATCATAATATCACGGTTTGCTAAACGACTCAAGATACTTTCTAAATGGACAACAGGATAGCAGATATTTACCATACCGCTTGAATTTCCTATGATGATTTCCATCACCACCATGATAACGATTTCGTTTTGCGATACGATTTGTACAACATTGGGGCTTGATTCTTTAGCTTCTATACTAGGATAAATTTCAGTTACTGTAGCCCAGCTTTCTTTAAGTCTTTGCATGATGATACGCAAAATAGAATCAAGCAAATTAAGCTCTATATCAGTAAGCTCTCGCGAAGCCTCATAGCTATCGCCTTGACCTCCTAAAAGTCTATCTATCATAGGAAAAGCAATGCTTGGGTTAATCTCTAAAACGCAGTTTCCATCAAGAGGCTTGATAGAGAAAACGTTAAAGCTTGTAGGGCTTGGTAGCGACATCAAAAACTCACCATAAGTCATTTGATCCACCGAGTGAAGTTTGGTTTCAACAATACTTCTCATCATGGACGAAATTTGAGAAGCTAAATTTCTTGCTAGTTTATCGTGTATACCTTTAATTGTCCTAAGCTGCTCTTTAGATACCCTATTTGGACGCTTAAAGTCATATACAACTATATTTCTTTCATCTTTTCCATCTTTTTCAGAGGCTGTAGGCGTATTGGTATTATCATCGACAACTTCAAGTAGAGCGTCAATTTCTTCTTGGGAGAGTATTTCTGCCATTACACTAGCCTTTCTCTAAGTTTTTTTAAAAGTTTTTTATGAATTTGTGAAATTCTACTCTCGCTAATCTCTAAAATTTCACTAATCTCCTTAAGACTGAGTTCTTCATAATAATAAAGCTGTATGATGAGTTGATCGCGTTCTTTAAGATCTTCTAATACTTCGTGAATTTTTTCTAAAAGTTGTTCTTTTTCTAATTTTTCTAAAGTATCATCTTCATTATAAAGCTCTAATTGATCATCAATGGGTAAAGTATAGCTAATAGCATGTGCGGTGCGCACTTCTTTAATCTTTTCTACATCCAAATCAAGCTTTTTAGCTAGATATTCATCATCAGGCTCTTCTTCATGTTCTCTAAAATATTCGTCGATTAAAATATCAATATCTTTAATGATTTTACGGTTATTGCGACTCATTACATCCAAAGAGCGTAAAAAATCAAGCATAGCGCCATTAACACGCTTTCTAGCAAATCCCCAAAAACTATCATTTTGCTCTTTATCGTAGCGGCGTGAAAGCTTGATCATTTCTTCAACGCCAATGCTAATTAGATCATTTACATCAATGCTAGAAGGCAAGCGTTCTTTTAGTCTAAAAGCCATTGCACGAAGTGCAGGCATATAGGATAAAACTAGCTGATCTTGTTCATCTTTTATCATTTGAGCATAGGCTTTAGGCGGCTCTTTTTGCATTTTTGCGTCTTTCTTTTGATTCGTTTTTCTTAAGCTCTTCTCTTTCTTCGTTAAGCTTTTCTAAGATTATATCCATTTTCTTTTCACGAATGACTAAGTCATTTATAATATTATTGCTAGTCTTTTCATAATCATGTTTATTGAAAATTCGCCCACTGATTTTTTTAATATCGATAAAATTCATAATAGCAATGTGTATAAAAACATAAAACATAAAAGTAATAAAACAAGTAGAAATTAAAATATCAAAAGCTTCTTCTATACTAATAATACTAAAAGCCAATCCTATAAAAAATCCGCAAACGGTAAAAAATGCTACATAATTTTCAGGTCTCATAATATCTTCTCTTTATTGCTTAGAATCGTTCGATGATTTTCCTAAAGAAATTTGAAAAACTTCGACTTGTGACATTATCAAGCACTTTCCGTTCCAACCTATATAAAAGCTTGGAAGCTAGGGCTTTAAGCTCGTCACTTGAAGCAGAATTTTCATCTGTAAACAAGGTGCGTTTTTTAATGCTACCACTTACATCTTTTGAAGCGCTCAAGTGTCCTAAAAATTCTAAATTTAAACGATTTTTTATATTTGCATCAGCAACTTTTTTAATATTTTCAAAAACTTTTAAAGCCTCATTTTCATTTTTGACAACATTAAATAGCATCAGTAAATTTTCTTTTGTCTTAGAGGTGGTTTTAATGGTTGCATATGCATCGGTAATCGCAGCAGGATCAGGAACGGTTACTACTACAACTTCATCTGACATTTCTAAGAAATTCAGTATATTTCCTCCTATTCCTGCACCTGTGTCGATGATAAGAAAATCAAGCTCATCTAAAATACTTGCTTGATTTAAAAATCTTTCATAAATGTTTTTATCGTTGTATTTTAAAATTTCATCACCGCTTTCACCAGGGATGAGCCATAAATTTGGCTTTACTTCGATCAAAATATCTTCTAAAGAGCATTCTCCGCGCAAAACATGTAAAAGATTTTTTTGAATGCGAACATTTAAAATAACATCAAGATTTGCTAAGCCAATATCTGCATCAAAAAGTCCTACTTTATATCCATTATTAGCAAGTACATTTGCCAAATTTGCGCTAATGGTGCTTTTACCTACTCCACCTTTTCCACTTGTAATCGCTATAAAATGAGTGTTTTGTGATTTTTTTCCTCCATTTTGATTCATAAGGCTACGGAGTTTATTGGCTTGATTATTCATTATCTTTTCCTTTGTTAAAACCTTCTAAGATACAGCGAACTAAAAAATCGCTATTGGCTACTTCTATATCATCAGGCACTTCTTGTCCTGTAGAGAAAAAGCTTAGTGGGATATTAGTTTCATAAATTAAAGAGAAAATATTTCCAAAAACCTTAGTTTCATCAAATTTGGTGATGATAAGGGTGTCGATATTTAAAAATGAAAAATTTTTGTAAATTTCCATCAGGTCTTCATGCTTGGTATTAGCAGAAACGACTAGACTAACATCAATTTCAGCATTTGAATGCATAAGAAATTCTTTTGTTTTGGCAAGTTTGTTTTGATCGTATTGCGAATTTCCTATAGTATCGACTAAAATTACTTCGCAGTTATTAAGACTTTTAATCGCCTCGTCCAAATCTTTTGGTTCTATACTATCGATGATGGGAAGTTTCATCATTTTTGCATATTGGAAAAGTTGTTCTACAGCACCGATTCTATAAGTATCTAAAGTGATTATACCTGTTTTATAGCGCTTATCTCCATAAGCATAACGAAAAGCTAGCTTTGCTAAAGTTGTGGTTTTTCCAACCCCTGTCGGGCCTACAAGCATCATAATTTTTTGTTTTTTGATTTCACTTTCTACCCTGCAAGGTAAAATATTTCTCAAAAGAGAATAAAAATATCGTTGCACAGCGTCTTTGTTTGTTTTCATGGCCGCAGGCATATTTTCTATAGTGGCTTTCATGATAGCTTCTAAATGCTTTTCAAGCATACCGCTTTCTTTGGCTTTTTTATAAATGGTTGCAAATTCAGGAGGAATGATAAGATTGTTGCGAGCTTCTGCTTTTTCATCCCACATCATGTCTGCGAGTAAATCGATTTTATCATTAAGCTTATTGATTTGTTTTTCAAAATTCTCTATTTTTTTATTATAGTTTGGATTGGGTGCATAATTATCTACCAAAGGGGTATTGGTTACTTTTGAAATTTCATTGCTTACTTCACTTAAGCGTTCTTTAAAATCGTTAAAACCCATGGTGGGATTAGGATTGATTTTACTTTGTGGAAAGTCTTGGTAATTAGTGTCGCTAGTTTTGGTTTTTGCTAAATTTGCCCTAGTATTTGAAAAATCAAGAATCACATCTTCATCTTCGTTATTTTGTGGTATTGAAGCATTGACTTTTTCTTCAAGATTTTGTTTTTCTAAAGTTTTAGCGATAGTTTTTTTAGGAGGCAAGGATTTTCCCATTTTTTTCAAATGCTCTTCATAATCACTCTCTTCTATAGCAACCATTACTTCATAAAGAGCAGCGCGGTTAAGTGTTTTGGGACGAATTTGTTTATTGGTAATAATTAAAGCTTTGTCGCCATAATCCTCTTTTACTTTCGGGATAATTTGCTCTGTATCTTCTACAGTAAAGGTATGGATAAGTTGTCCCATTTACAATCCTTTTGTTAAGCCCAAGGGCAAAATTACACTTATTCTTTGATTAGCCCCTATATGAGGCACCATACACCCCTCATCACGCTTGACTTTTTGTGAAAAATATAAAAGATCTAAATCAAGTGTTCTAGGAGCGTTTTTGAAAGTTCTTTTTCTTTTAAATTTAAGCTCATAAAAAAGTAAAACTTTCAAAAAAGCTCTTGCGTGTAGGTTTGTTTGTATAAGCATTGCTGCATTCGTAAAATCTTTTTGAGCTTTAAAACCAAAAGCTTCATTGATCAAAAATGGAGATGTGGCTAAAATTTTAAACCTTCTATCCTCCATCATTACACGAAAAAGCTTGTTAAACCTTTTTTTTTCTGGCTCTATATTGCTTCCTAGACCTACTAGAGCAAGGTATTTAAATTCTTTTTTGTTTTGGCTAAAATAAGGAAAAAAACGGCTTGTTTCAAGTCGTCTTGCTCCTTTTATTTTTAGCATTTTTAATTTTGAGCCCTAGCTTGCATTTGCTGTGCTTGCGCAGCATGCAAATTTTTTACTTGCTCGCAAATTTGAATAATGCCCATTAAAGCTAAATGATAACCAAAAGGACCAAATCCTACTATAGATCCAGAACATACAGGAGCTATAAGGCTTTTTTGACGAAATTCTTCTCTGCGATAAACATTACTGATGTGTACTTCTATCGTAGGTAAAGCCACTGCAGAAATCGCATCACGAATGGCTACTGAAGTATGAGTATAGCCTGCAGCATTGATGATTATACCATCTACTGTACCAAGACATTCTTGAATTTTATCTACAATTTCGCCTTCAAAATTGCTTTGAAAAAAATCTAATTCAACATTGTTTTGAGAAGCTGCCATCTTCATTTGAGTATGAATGTCTTCCATTTTCATTGCACCATAAATTCTAACTTCCCTTACGCCTAGCATATTGATATTTGGGCCTTGGATGACCATTACTTTCATAATTTTGCCTTAAAATTTTTATTTTTAACCTTTTATTATAACATTTTAAAATAAATTTTCGCTACAATGTGATTTTATTCAAGGAAAAAAGAATGTATATAATCAGTGCAAAATATATCTTTTTATGTGACGAGCAATTTAGTATTTTAGAAAACAAAGCCTTTGTTTTTGAGAATGAAATTTTAGAATTAGGCGAATTAGAAGAATTAAAAAAACGATACCCAGAGGCTAAGCTTATAAAAACAAGCCCTAATTGCGTCATTTTGCCTGCTTTTATCAATCCGCACACCCATTTAGAATTTAGCGCAAATTCGACCACTTTGCATTTTGGAGAATTTTTAATTTGGCTTAAAAGCGTGATTAACTCTCGTTCTATGTTAAATGAGCAAGCTAAAGAAGAGCTTATATTAAAAAACATTCAAAAAATGCAAAAAAGCGGTATAGGTACTATAGGTGAAATTTCAAGCTTTGGCAGCGATTTAAATCCTTGTGTTAGAGCAAGTCAAAATGGAATGCGTGTTGTATTTTTTAATGAAATTTTAGGCATAAATGAAGCCCAAATTCAAGATAAAAAACAAGAGTTTTTAACAAGATTTGAAAAATCTTTAAAATTTAAAGATGAGTTTTTTATACCTGCTATTTCTGTGCATTCTGCTTATTCAACTCATCCAGAGCTTGCAAAATTTGCAATCAATCTTGCTAAAAAGCAAAAGTTATTAATCAGTACGCATTTTTTAGAAAGTAAGGCTGAAAATGCTTGGCTTAAAGAGGCAAAAGGAGGGTTTAAAGAATGGTTTAAAAACTTTACGCCAGATCCTAAGCCTCTTTATAAAGCTAGTGAATTTATTCAATTATTTAAAGGTGTTAGGACGCTTTTTACCCATTGTGTGTATTTAAAAGAAATGGATTTGCTTGATAAAAATTTACATTCTATTACCCATTGTGCTTTTTCAAATCGTCTTTTAAGTCAAAAAACATTTGATTTAAAAAAGGCTTTAAAAAGCGGCTTAAATATCCATTTGGGTACAGATGGTTTAAGTTCTAATATTTCTTTATCGATTTTAGATGAAATGCGTGCTAATTTGCTTGTGCATACAGATTTTGATTTGTTAAAATTAGCTCCTAAGCTTTTACAAATGGCAACGCTTTATCCAGCTAAAGCTTTAAATTTAAATTTAGGTGAAATCAAGCAAGGAAAAATGGCTGATTTTAGTGTATTTGAATTAGGAGAATGCAACAAGGAGCAAGCGCCATTGCAATTTATTTTAAATGCTAAAGAAGTGCAAAAATTATTTATAAAAGGAAAAGAATGCAAATTTTAAAATCATTTTTTAAGGGTTTGGGTAGCGTGATAAAATTTATCAATACTTATTTTAAAACTTTTGTTTTATTGTTGATCGTGATTTGGCTTTTGGTACCAAGCTCAAATTCAAGCTCATCATATGCAAATTTAGAACGCATTGACTTAAAAGGCGAGATATTAGATAGCTCAGAACTTTTGGAAAAAATTATCAGTGCTAAAAATAATGATAATATTAAAGGCGTGCTTTTTGTGATAGATTCTCCTGGGGGTGCTTTTGCTCCAAGTATGGAGCTAGCTTTGGCTATTAAGGATTTAAAGACTAAAAAACCTGTTATAGCTTATGCAAGTGGGACTATGGCGAGTGGGAGTTACTTGGCTGGAGTAGGAGCAAATAAAATTTTGGCAAATCCTGCTAGTTTTATAGGATCTATAGGTGTGATTATGCAGGGTGCTGATTTGAGTGAGTTGGCTAAGAAAATAGGGATTAAAGAACAAACCATACAAGCAGGGGAATTTAAGAGTGCAGGAACTTTTACAAGGGCTTGGAGTGAAGAAGAGAGAGAATTTTTGCAAAATTTGATTGATGAAAGTTATGATCTTTTTTCAGAATTTGTAGCCAAAGAACGCGATTTGGAATTAGATAAAAGAAAAGATTGGGCAAATGCAAGGGTGTTTTTAGCACAAAATGCAAAAGATTTAGGACTTATTGATGAATTAAGCAATTATGAAAATGCAAAAAAAGAACTTCAAGAACTTGCTAAAGTTTTAAATCCTGTTTGGAAAGAAGAGGGTAGAATCGATAGATTTTTAAATCGTTTAGAGAGTCAAAGTTCCAATTTTTTAGGTAAAGTGATAAGTGATACTGTGCTTAGATTGAATGCGAATTTTTTAGAATTAAAATAATTCTAAATTTTTTATATCTTATAGGAGAAAAAGCCTCTTATTCGTTTAACTTTTATAACATTTTTATGAAATAATTGTTTATATTTTAACTTAAAAGGAGCAGTGCAATGAAAAAAAATATAGTCTTTTTTGAGGTTAGAGGCGGTAGCGATAAGGGTGAAGATGGCTATAGAAAAGATACTATGCCTATGGTAAATGCTTTAAAAGCTAAGGGTTGGAATGCCGAGGTGATTTTTTTTGAAGTAGGCAAAAAGAATGAAATTTATAACTATGTAAAAGAAAATTTTGATGGTTATGTTTCGCGTATTAATCCTGGCAATCTTAAAGAAGAAAATGAGTATTTTGATATGCTAAGAAAACTTTGCCAAGAAGGTCTTGTGGGTATGCCTCATCCTGATGCGATGATAGGTTATGGAGCCAAAGACGCTTTAACAAAACTTGCAGATACAGATCTTGTGCCAAGTGATACTTATGCATACTATGATATCAAGACTTTTAAAGAAAATTTTCCAAAAAGTTTGGCTAAAGGCGAAAGGGTTTTAAAACAAAATCGTGGCTCTACAGGAGAGGGAATTTGGCGTGTGAGTGTAGAGGGCGAAGTAAAAGGAGATATTTTGCCTTTAGATACTAAAATCAAATGTACCGAAGCAAAAGACAATCATGTAGAGCATAGAGAACTGGGTGAATTTATGGATTTTTGTGAGCAATATATCATAGGTGATAATGGTATGCTTGTAGATATGACTTTTTTACCACGCATTAAAGAAGGAGAGATAAGACTTTTAATGCTTTATAACACTCCTGTAAATGTAGTGCATAAAAAACCAGCTGAAGATGCCGATGCTTTTTCTGCAACGCTTTTTAGTGGGGCGCAATACCGCTATGATAAACCCGAGGATTGGCAAAATTTGGTAGATATGTTTTTAGGAGAACTTCCTAAGGTGCGTGCAAAATTGGGTAATTATGATTTACCGCTTATTTGGACAGCTGATTTTATTTTAGATAATGATGAAAAAGGCAACGATAAATATGTTTTAGGTGAGATAAATTGCTCTTGCGTAGGCTTTACTTCGCACTTAGAACTTGCTGATGAAGTTGCTCAAAATATCATCAATATTGTAAGCAAGGCAAAAAACTAATCTTTAAGCTTAATGTCCATTTTTGTTTTGCAAGATGGGCATTCTTTTTCTATTTTTTTCAAATTTGAAGCAAATTCTATCGAGTAAAAATTTTTGCAATTAGAGCATTGAACATCCTTGGTTAAAATAGGATAAGAATACTTTGTTTTATTTGAGATATAATATTTTATTTTTTTGTCCATAGTAGAATCAATTATTTTTTATTTCATTCTACTATAGAATAGTTATTATTCAAAAGATTCGGAATGTTTTTTATAAAATTGTATGGCCATCTTGCATTTTTTACACTTAAATTTAGCACCTTTTAATTGTATTTTTTGATGAATTCCAAAAGGCACATCGTGAATTTGTCCAACACACTCGCAAGTATAAAAATATAAAGCTGTTTCATCATCTTTTTCTTCTTTTACTTCTTCAAAACTTACTTCACTATCATCTTCAGAGGATAAAGAAGAGCGTCTGTATTGTTCTACTTTCATATCTTCATAAAGTATATGTTCTAAGAGCCATTTTTTAGAAACCGTGTAAAGTTTTTCTTTTAAATCATTGGTTGATTTTATGTTTTTAATGAGGTCTATCATGGATTGGATGATTTCTTTATGTATCTTTTTATGCTCTTCTAAGCCAGGATATCCTATAAGCTTCATATATTTTTCTTCATCATTAAAATGATCTTTCATATAGTTAAAAAAATCAGCCAATAGAGCTTTGATATCATCTTTATACACGGGTCGATCAAACATAAATTCAACCTTACCTGCTAATTCAAAAAGTTTTTTGTGTTGCTCATCAATCTTGGCATTATGAACGCTATAATTATCATCCCACTTTGGAAACATCATTATTCCTTTTTTCAGTTTTGATTTCACTTCTTACATAAAATAGATTTTTTTGACATTTTTTACATCTTAGTTGTTTTTTATGACAAATAATATCAAGATGCTCTATATAGGAAAGAAAGTGATTTGTTCTACAAGGGCAAGAATAGATAAAATCGTATTCTTTTTTGATTTGAGGAGGGCTTGGATTTGGATTGTTTTCATATTGTTTTTCTTGTTGAAGATCCTCTTGTTGAAGTTTTTCTAGCTCTTCTTCTTGTTTGGCTAATAATTGCTCTGAAAGCCAATTTCCTATCATAACATCATGATGTAAAATATGTTCTAATAGCCAATCTGACATTATAGTATAAAGTTTTTCTTTTAAATCATTGGTAGTCTTTATATTTTGGATAAGATGCGACATATCGTGGATAATGTTTTTGTGCATTATTTTATGTTCATTTAAATAAGGATAAGAAATCTCTTGCATATAATCCTCTTCATTACTGAAGTGATCTTTCATATAATTAAAGAGTTCGGTAAGAATTTCTTTAAGCTCATCGCGTTGAACGAATTTATAAACAGCATTTTCAATTTTAGCAGCTAATTCAAAAAGTTTTTGGTGTTGCGCGTCTATTTTCTCATCATTTATGCTGTATTTTTCATCCCAAGCAGGAATTAATTTATCCAAAGTTTTCTCCAAATAAATCTCAATTATTTGTATGTTTTGATATTGAGGTATGTTATCGTATTTTATATTAAATCAATATTAAAAATGATATATAGTTAAATAGGATATAAATATTCCCATTTAACTATATTTAAAATATGAAATTTTTAATATATCTCGTATAATATTTATTTAACTTAAGCTGGTTTTAGCTCTAGTAAATAACACTAGAGCTAAAACTTTTTAATAAATAACAATATGAGCAATTTGAGGCCCATGAACGCCAAAAACAGTGATTAATTCTATATCTGCTGTTCTTGAAGGACCTGCGATAAATAAAATATTTGTAGGTAAAATTTCATTTTCTTTTTTTACCAAATTTAAAGCTTCGCTAAGGCTTTTTACTATGTCTTCTTTTTTTAATAACACTATACAAAGCTTAGGTGCAAGACTTAGCATTCTAGGTTGTCCCTTGCTTGAAGGTATCAAAGCAACGCCATGAGAGCTTACTCCAGCTCTTGCATGAACTATAGAAAAATCGCTATGAAAAACTTCATATCGTAAATTTTCAATTTCCTTATCAAAGCAAATTTTTTCTTCGGCTTGAATTTTGTTTAAATCTAAGCCTAAATCAGTGCCATATATCATTTTTTTGTAATTATATTTTGTGATAATTTCATTGATTTTTTCTTCCAAAGTTTCTTTAGTAGCGTTTTCAACAATGTATTTATTATCACTCATTTTTTGCTTCATTTCAGCTAAGGCATCTTCTTTTGTTTGAATATGCTCTACAGGATCTATACTGGCTTGATAAGTAAAATCTTTTGCTTCATAAGCTTCATTGAGTGCTGATAAAATTTTTTCTTTGCTTTTGTTAGAAATTTCATTGATTTTACTCATAAATTACTCCTTCTATAGCCTGAATTTCTTTATATAGATCTTTTTTGATTTGAGGTAATTCTTTAAAAGCATACCATTTTTTAATCACTGGTAAAGCTCCTGATAAGTTTTGCACAAACCAATTAAAATAATGCGCTTTTGAAAGTGCAAAACGCCATCTTTCACCTTTTGTTGCTGCTTTTTTGAATTGCTTAAATGCAAAGGCTTCCATTGCATTATGATGGATATTTTTTGCACCCATAGGTGGATTTTCTCCTTGTCCTATCTTATCGCATCTTAGTTTTCTAATCAGATCAGCTAAAGGAATTTGCACCGGACAAACTTCTGAACAGCGTCCACAAAGCGAACAGAAATTTAAAATATCACCTGTGTGATCTATACCAAAAATATTTGGACTGATTACTTCACCAATAGGTCCTGGATAGGTGGTTTGGTATGCGTGTCCGCCGATTTGATCATAAACAGGGCAAAAATTCATACAAGCCCCACATCGAATACAACGCAAAGCCTCATAATAATCTTTATGAGCTAGCATTTTGGTTCTATTGTGATCAAATAAAATCACATGCACTTCTTTTGGGCCATCTAAATCCCCATTTTTTCGTGGGCCTGTGATAATGTTGTTATAAGTAGGTATAAATTGTCCTGTGGCTGAAGGAGTAAGTAAAGAAACCATAGTTGCTGCATCTTCAAAGCTTTCCATAACTTTTTCTACACCACAAAGTGCGATGTGAATATCGGGTGCTGTGGTACACATTCTACCATTTCCCTCATTTTCTATAAGCCAAAAAGCCCCCTCTCTTGACATGGCAAAATTTACACCACTAAGTCCTAATTTTAAGCCTTCAAAGTCTTTTCTTAAATGATCTCTTGCTATGGCATTTAAGCTTTCAGGTTCGTCATTTTCTAATTTTGCACCAAGTTTATCTTTAAAAATTTGACCTATTTCGTGGCGATTTCTATGAATAGCAGGGACAACTATATGCAAAGGCGGTTCTTCATTGAGTTGTAAAATAAGCTCTCCAAGATCGGTTTCTATGGCTTTTAAACCTTTTTTTTCTAAATAATGATTTAATCCTATCTCCTCACTCGCCATTGACTTGCCTTTTAAAAGCTTGGTGATATTTTTTTCACGCATGATTTCATAGACTATTTCACAAGCATCCTTATCGCTACTTGCCCAATGCACTTGTATGCCATTTTTTGTAGCGTTTTTTTCAAATTCTAAAAGCCTATCTTTTAGGCTCATTAAGGCATTGTTTTTAGCTTGTTTTGCTTTGGCTCTTAATCCTTGCCAATCCCTAAATCTTGCATCAATGACCCCAAGTCTATTTTTTTGCAAAGTATGCATAGCAGTCATCAAATTTTCACGCATTTGAATGTCGTTTAATTTAATATGAACAATTTCTTCGTGTGGAATTTTTTGACTCATAATCTCTCTCCTTCCAAACGCTTAAATAAAAATTCATACAAGTGTATGCCTTTAACATCTAAACCCATTCTGCGCATAGTTCCATCTATATTTAAAAGACAGCCACCATCTCCACTGATGAGGTATTTTACTCCGGTATTTTGTATATCTTTAATCTTATTTCTTACCATAGCATTTGAAATTTCAGGTTCTTTTACAGAAAAAGTTCCCCCAAAACCGCAACATTCTTCTTCATATTGTAATTCTACAAGTTCAACATTTTTAAGTTTTCTAATGAGATTTTTACTTGCTTGTATACTTTTTTGAACTCTTAAAGCATGGCAATTAGAATGCCAAGTCACTTTAATAGGTTCTCCTTTATCTTCATAATTTACATTTAAAACTTCATCAAGATATTGTGAAAGTTCTATAACACGCGAGCTAAAATCTTTTACTCTAGAAAATTCAGGTCTATCCTTAAAAAGCTCTTTATAATCATGACTCATCATACCCGCACAAGATCCACTAGGTACAACGATAGGATAATCTTTGTCAAATAAATCTACATTGTATAAGGCTATTTCGCGACTTTCATTAAAATATCCTGAATTAAAAGAGGGTTGAGCACAACAGGTTTGGTTTTTTTTAAAAATAACTTCCACTCCTTCTCGGCGTAAAAGTTTAATACCATTAAGAACGCTTTCTTGCATGGCAGCAGTTCCTAAGCATGTGGCGTAAAAATACACCTTTTTCATTTCTTCTCCTTCATTTTAAGAGATTTAATATAAACAATTATTCTAACTTTAGAAAAATAAAATCAAAATTAAATCAATGATAAAAATATTTTCAAAATTTTTTCATTTAAAACTTGCTTAAACTTGCAAGAATAAATCTTGCAAGTTTGTTTTTATTTGGCTACTACCTCTGGAATGATTCCTTGTAAAAAGAATGCGATAATGCAAGTCCAAATTCCTATTAAAATGATAAAAGCTATAGAATATTTGAGTGTGAATTTGAAAAGATCAGATTCTTTGCCTACAAGTCCAACGGCTGCGCAAGCAATAGCTATACTTTGAGGGCTGATCATTTTTCCTACTACTCCACCTACAGAGTTTGCTGCTAAGAATAAAGCTTCACTAACGCCTAGTTTTTGCGCACTTACTTGCTGCAAGGTTCCAAAAAGTAAGTTAGCACTTGTATCTGATCCTGTTAGGAAAACTCCAATCCAACCTATAATAGGCGAAAAGAATGCAAAAGCATCTCCTGTATGAGCAAAAGCAAGTCCTAAAGTAGTACTCATACCACTATTTTTAGAGATAAAAGCAAAGGCTACAACCAAACCTATAGTAAGACAAGGGATAGCCATTTCTTTTAGGGTTGCCCAAAAACATTCAGCAGCATCTTCAGCTTTTATTCTTAAAATAGCTATGGTTAAAAAAGCTGCAAGTAAAATCGCAGTTCCTGCTTGAGCTACACTTTTACCATTGATAAGATCGATTCCAAGTCCTAAAGAAAGAGGTTTAGCTTCGCCTATACCTGTGATAGAAGGACTTAAAATACCGCTTGTAAGATTGCTAAATTGCAAGCTAATGCTTGTATAGCTTAAAAAACCATCTTTATCAAAGATAGCTTTAAACCAAGGCTGAGTCCAAATGATAATACAAACTATAAGTAAAATAAAAGGTGTCCAAGCTTTTAACACATCACCAAAATTTAGGGTATTATCTTCGCTAAAATGAGTTTCTCCATCTAGTCTAAAAATATTTTTTGGTTTCCAAAATTTTAAAAAGATAGTTGTAACTGCTAAAGACACAATAGCTGAAATAATATCAGGAAGTTCAGCGCCTAAGTGATTTGAGCTCCAAAATTGCGTTGCTGTAAAGCTTAATGCGGCAACTAAAATAGCAGGGAAAGTTTCTTTTACCCCTTTTAAACCATCCATTAAAAACACTATAAAAAAAGGTATAGTAAGACTAAGTGGAACAAGCATTCTACCCACCATAGCAGAAACAGAATGAGCTTCAACTCCTACTAAATTTGCCATAGCGATAATAGGAATCCCCACAGCACCAAAAGCAACAGGTGCGGTATTGGCTATAAGACAAAGTCCTGCTGCTTGTAAAGGACGCAAACCAAGTCCCACCAAAAGAGCTGCTGTGATAGCTACTGGACCACCAAAACCTATAGCACCTTCTAAGAAAGAACCAAAACAAAAACCTATCAAAATCACTTGAATTCTGTGATCAGGAGTGATGCTCATCACGCTTTTTTTAATGATTTCAAAAGAACCTGATTTGATAGAGAGTTTGTAAAGAAAAATAGCCGCGATAATAATCCAAGCTATAGGCCACATACCATTTGTAAAGCCTTGTACAAAACTAGCACCTACTAAATTCCAAGGCATATCATAAACAAATAAAGCTATAACGCTTGCCAAAACCACGGTTAAAAAACCCGCTTGATAACCTTTTAACTTGAAAAATACCAAACAAGCTAAAAAGCAAAGAATAGGTAAAAAAGCAAATAAGGCACTGAGCCAAATGCTATTAAACGGATCATAAATTTGTTGCCACATAATGTGTCTTCTCCTTTGTTTTATTTTATTTAAAGTTTCTCTTCATTCTAACAAATTCTTAAAATATATATAATGAAATTAAAATTTAAGAAAAATCATAAGGCTTCTTATGTATCATTTTGTGCAATTTGGTAACATATAGAGTATATAAAAATATAAATATAATATAAAAATATAACTATAATGAGAGTAAAATCTTTTTTGTTTTGTCATTTTCTAGAATATTTTTGTTAGTTAAATACCAAATTTTAGAATTTATAGTCAAAACTGGCTAAAGTTTTGACAATTATAAAAGCAAGTTTTAAGGATTTAATAACATAAATTTCATTATAATTTCAAGCTTTTTTCCAATTTAAATTTTTCATTATTTTTATAAGGTTTAATTTAATGTATCTAAAATGTTTTTATTTCTTTTTTGTGCGAATTTTTAACTTTTATAAAGAAGGGTTTAAAAACCTTACCCTTGGAAAAACTTTATGGAAAATTATTTTTATAAAACTTTTTATAATGCTTATTGTGCTTAAACTTTTTGTTTTTGACGTAAATTTCAATTCTATTTTTAAAAATGATAATGAAAAAAGTAATTTTGTCATAGAAAATCTTATTAAGGAGAAATAATGAACGAACTTAGCAGTGTGGATTGGTCAAGAGCGCAGTTTGCATTAACCGCGCTTTATCATTTTTTATTTGTGCCTTTGACTTTGGGCTTATCTTTTATCATTGCTATTATGGAAACCATTTATGTAAAAACAGGCAATGAAAGATGGAAAAAAATCACTAAATTCTGGCTTTCTTTATTTGCTATCAATTTTGCTATCGGCGTAGCTACGGGCATTATTATGGAGTTTGAATTTGGAACCAACTGGGCAAATTATAGCTGGTTTGTGGGTGATATTTTTGGTGCTCCTTTGGCAGTTGAAGGTATAATGGCTTTTTTCTTAGAGGCTACTTTTTTTGCTGTTATGTTTTTTGGCTGGGATAAAGTTTCTAAGAAATTCCATCTTATTTCAACTTGGTGTGTGGCTATAGGCAGTAATTTATCAGCATTTTGGATTTTGGTTGCAAATGGCTGGATGCAATACCCTGTGGGAATGCAATTTAATCCCGATACAGCAAGAAATGAAATGCAAAGCTTTTTTGAAGTTGCACTTTCTCCTGTAGCGATCTCTAAATTTTTACATACCATAGGCAGTGGTTATGTGATTTCTGCTTTATTTGTGATGGGAATTTCGGCTTGGTTTATATTAAAAGGGCGTCATATTATCGAAGCTAAGAAAAGTTTAGTTGTGGGTGCTAGTTTTGGGCTTGTTTGTTCGGTTTTCTTATTTTTTAGCGGAGATGAGAGTGCTTATCGTGTTACCCAAACGCAACCTATGAAACTTGCGGCTATGGAAGGGGTTTATCAAGGTGAGCACCGTGCAGGACTTGTTCCTTTTGGAATTTTAAATCCTAAAAAAACTATAGATAATAACGAAAGTGTGTTTTTATTTGATATTACTATACCTTATGCTTTATCTATATTAGGAAATCGTGATCCTAATTCTTTTGTGCCAGGCATTGAGGATTTAATACACGGAAACGAAGATAGAGGCATAGAGCCTATGCAAGAACGCATCGATAAAGGAAAAATCGCTATACAGGCTTTAAAAGATTATAAATTAGCTAAAGATAATAACGATACAGCAGCCATGGCAACTCACAAAAGTATTTTAGAGGCAAATTTTAAAGATTTTGGTTATGGTTATTTAGAAAAACCAACAGATGCTATCCCACCTGTGGCTTTAACTTTTTATAGTTTTCATATCATGGTAGCTCTTGGAAGCTTATTTTTCTTACTTTTTATCGCAACGCTTTATCTTACTATGGCAAATGATATTGAGAAATTTAGAAAAATTCTTTGGCTTTGTTTATTGTGTATTCCTTTAGGATATATCGCAGCAGAGGCAGGATGGATAGTGGCTGAAGTAGGTAGGCAACCTTGGGCTATACAAGATTTAATGCCTGTTCATATAGCAGCAACCGAACTTGGCAAAGTCAATGTTCAAATTTCATTCTGGATTTTTGCGGTTTTATTTACTGCACTTTTGATTGCAGAGATTAAGATCATGCTTACTCAAATCAAAAAAGGTTTTGATGCGTATGCTGGACATAGTACTCTTATGGGTAAAGGAGAAAAATAATGTTTTTCGGTTTAGAACTTGAGGGGTTACAAATTTATTGGTGGGTGATTTTAAGTTTATTAGGCGGACTTTTGGTTTTTATGTTTTTTGTTCAAGGGGGTCAAACTTTAATTGATGAATTAAGTTCTGACGAACTTGAAAAAACAATGCTTGTAAACTCACTAGGTCGTAAATGGGAGCTTGGTTTTACTACTCTTGTGCTTTTTGGCGGTGCTGCTTTTGCTGCTTTTCCGCTTTTTTATAGTACAAGTTTTGGCGGAGCTTATTGGGCTTGGCTTTGTATTTTATTTTGTTTTATTTTACAGGCTGTGGCTTATGAGTATCGTAAAAAAGAAAATAATGTTTATGGCTCTAAAACCTATGAAGTTTTTCTTAAAATCAATGGTTATTTAGGAGTGTTTTTAATCGGGGTTGCAATAAGCAGTTTTTTTAGTGGATCGCATTTTGTATTAAATGAGCATAATTTTGTTTCTTGGCAAAATTCTTTACGCGGTTTGGAACTTTTGTTTAATCCTTTTAATTATCTTTTGGGTATTGCTTTGGTGTTTTTATCTAGAATTTTGGGTGCTGCTTATTTTATGAATAATATCAAAGATGAAAATATCAAAGCAAAAGCCGTTAGAAAACTGAGTATAAACAGTATTTTATTTTTGCCTTTTTTCTTAGGATTTCTTGCGTGGATTTTTATCAAAGAGGGTTTTGGAGTGGACGAAAAGGGCATTGTGAGTATGACTGAAAATGTATATTTATACAATTTTTTAGATAATATTCTTTTTGCTATTTTATTTATCGTTGGAGTTGTATTTGTGCTTTTGGGTATGGTACAAGGTTCAAAAGGATGTTCTAAAACGATTTTTACTTTAGGTTTTGGATCGGTTTTGGCTGTTTTTGCTTTATTTTTAAGCATAGGACTTGGATCAAGCGCTTTTTATCCTTCACTTAGTGATTTGCAAAGTTCTTTAACTATACGCAATGCGAGTTCGAGTTATTATACTCTTAGTGTAATGGCTTATGTATCTTTGCTTGTGCCTTTTGTTTTAGCTTATATTATTTATGTTTGGAATGCAATGGATAGAGTAAAAATCACTCGTGAAGAAATGAAAGACAGCGAACATTTATATTAATCAAGGAGAAAAAATGCTACACGCTTTGTTTTTATTGGTTTGGCCTTTGGTGATTTATGTAAGCTATAAATTTATCATGCTTAATATCAATCAATTAGAAAAAGACAATAAGCTATAAAGTTCTTAAAGATTTAACCGATTTAGGATTAAATCTTTTCAAAATATTGCAATTTTGCCCATATTTATATGGGCATTTTTATCATAAATCTTTCAAAAGTGTAATCTCTTTACGATTTTGCTGAATAAAACCTTCCTTTTGCATTGTTTTTAAAATTCGTGAAATAACTTCTCTAGTACTGCCTAAATGTAAGGCTATTTCTTCATGTGTAAAAGTGATTTTTCCTTCTTTTGCGTTTTCTTTAAGAAACATTTTAACCCTATGATGAAGAGGGGTGAAAAGAGCTTGCTCTAAAATATTAATCAAAGAATTAAAGCGTTTGGCAATAAGATTAAGAGTATAGTTTGCTATTAAAGGATATTTATCTTTTAGTTGAGAATATATTTTTACAGGAACAATTAAAATTTGAGTATCTTCAAAGCTTTCTAGGGTGAGATTGTAAGATATAGTTTCAAAGATACAATGAGAACAAATGACACATTCTTCATTTTGTTTCAGTTTAAAAACGGTGATTTCTTTGGCGTTTTGACCTAAAATAAATGCACGAAATCCTCCTTTTAAAACTATCACAAATCCTAAACAATCATCTAAAATTGTATTTTTGTCAAATTCTTTAAAGTATGATTTTTCCACCATAGCTTCAAAGTCTTTGTTTTCAAGATTATAGTTTTTAAAATATTCTTTTAAAATTTTTTCCTTATCCAAGATAGACTACCTTTGTGAATTTAATTTTTATTGTATCTTTTTTAGATTAATTATTTTTTAGTGACTTTTATCACTGACAAGAAAATTTTTTTTGTTTATACTTTGATTAAATTATACAAAAGGAGAAGAAATGGGTAAACTAGAAAGAATAATAAGAATAATCCTAGCATTGGTTATCTTTAGTGTAGGGGTTTATTATGCGTCTTGGTGGGCTTTGATAGGATTTATTCCTTTGCTTACAGGTATTTTTGGTGTGTGCCCTATAAGGGTTTGGACAGGAAAGCAAGCTTGTCCTTTGGGAGTTTGTCCTATCTCTAAAAAGAAAGATTAATCTTTTAAAGCTAAATTTACAGCATCAAGGGCGTGAATTAAGGCTGTATCGAAAATTGGGATATTTGTATCTTCTTGGGAAATCAACAATCCAATTTCTGTGCAGCCTAAAACTATACCTTGAGCACCTTCGTCCTTTAGTTTTTGGATGATTTTTAAGTATTTTTCTTTAGAATTTTCTTTCATTTGTCCTTTGCAAAGTTCATTAAAGATGATGTCGCTTAGTTCTTGCATATCGCTTTGATTTGGGGTGATTGTATTTATATTTTCTTTTTTTAATGCATTTTTATAAAAATCTTCCATCATAGTATATTGGGTGCCTAGTAAGCCTATGGTGTGTATGTTTTGTTGCTTTAGAATTTTGGCTGTGCTTTGAGCAATATGAATGAGAGGAATTTTTATATTTTTTTGAATTTGATCAAAAATTTTATGCATGGTGTTGGTGGCAATAAGTATAAAATCAGCTCCACCAAGTTCTAATTTTTTAGCACATTCTCCTAAAATTTGCGCAGCTTTTTCCCACTCGCCATTTTTTTGCAAATTTGCTATTTCTTCAAAATTGACACTATAGAGTAAAATTTTTGCAGAATTTAAATTGCCTAGTTGATTATTAATGGTTTCGTTTATAGTTTTATAGTAGGTTATGGTACTTTCAAAACTCATTCCACCTATAATGCCTATCGTTTTCACTTCTATCTCCTTAAAATTTTTATATATTTTAACGATAAATTATAAAAATCTATATTAATTATTTTATTTTTGAATAAAATATGAAATCGGGCTTAGTATTTTTAAATTATTAAAAAACATTTATATAATTTTTCTAAGTCAATTGCCAATTTATAGGTTTTTTTCCTAAATTTTTTAAAATTTCATTAGCTTTTGAAAAATGTTTACAACCTAAAAAGCCTGTTCTAGCTAGTGGACTAGGATGTGCTGCTTCTAAAATAAAATGTTTTTTTGTATCGATTAAAGCTTTTTTGGATTTTGCATAATTTCCCCAAAGTATAAAAATAAGTCCTGATTTTTCAAGACTTAACTTTGAAATCACCGCATCACTAAATTCTTGCCAACCCCACGAGCTATGACTTGCAGGCTTTCCCGCTTCAACGCTAAGAATGGAATTTAAAAGTAAAACTCCTTGTTTTGCCCAAGAACTTAAATCCCCGCTTTTAGAAGGTTCTATATTAAGATCTGCTTTTAATTCTTTATAAATATTTAAAAGACTAGGAGGAATTTTAACCCCACAAGGCACAGAAAAACTAAGCCCCATAGCTTGATTGGGTTGATGGTAAGGATCTTGTCCTAAAAGTACAATTTTAAGCTCACTCAAAGGAGTAAGATTAAAAGCATTAAAGGTTAAATTTGAAGGAGGATAGATAATGGCTTTATTGTTTAAAGCTTGTATATAGCGTTTTTTGATTTCTAAAAAATAGCTTTTGCTAAATTCTTCTTTTAAAAACTCTTTCCAATCATTATTTATTTTGATATCTTCAATGTTTATAGTAATTTCTTTCATAAAAACTTCCAAAAATAAATTAAAGGTATATTTTATCAAACAAGCCAAGAAAAATATATTAATTTTTACTGAAATAAATAAAATTAATTAATAAATAAAAATTAAATATAAAAAGAGTTAAATTATCCTAAAAATCTATTTTATAGTATTTCTAAAGAATAAATATTGTTAACCAATTATTAACTAAAATTACAATATGATTATACTGATATGAGTACAAGTAATAAAGCTTGTATGAAAAATTAAATTAAGAAAGGTTTCAAATGGGAACAAGAAAAGAGCACGATTTTATCGGGGAATTAGAAATTTCTGATGAGGTTTATTATGGAGTGCAAACCTTTAGAGCGGTGGAAAATTTCAATATTTCACACGAGAGGCTAAAGGATTTCCCACGCTTTGTAAGAGCTTTAGCAAGGGTTAAAAAAGCAGCTGCTATGGCAAATTATGAATTAGGTCTTTTAGATAAAGATATCCAAGATGCTATTATTAAAGCTTGCGATAAAATTTTAGAGGGCGGATATTACGATCAATTTGTAGTTGATATGATACAAGGTGGAGCTGGAACAAGTACAAATATGAATGCCAATGAAGTGATAGCCAATATAGCACTTGAGCTTATGGGTCATAAAAAAGGTGAATACCAATATCTTCATCCAAATGATCATGTGAATTTAAGTCAAAGTACAAATGATGCTTATCCTACTGCTTTGCATCTTGCTTTGCATGATTATCTAAGTGATTTAGCAAAAGCTATGGAACATCTTAAAAAAGCTTATGAGAGAAAAGCAGAAGAATTTAAAGATGTATTAAAAATGGGTAGAACCCAACTTCAAGATGCAGTACCTATGACTTTGGGTCGTGAGTTTAAAACTTTTGCAGTAATGATGGGTGAAGATATACAAAGAGTTTTAGAAGCTAGAAAACTGATTTTAGAAATCAATTTAGGCGGAACAGCTATAGGAACAGGTATTAATTCTCATCCTAATTATCCAAAAGTAGTAGAAAGAAAAATAAGAGAAGTAACCGGCTTTGAATACACTGTGGCAGAAGATCTTATCGAAGCAACTCAAGATACAGGAGCTTATGTCCAAATTTCAGGTGTTTTAAAACGCGTTGCAACAAAACTTTCTAAAGTATGTAATGACTTAAGACTTCTAAGCAGTGGTCCAAAATGCGGTCTTAATGAAATCAATTTGCCAAAAATGCAACCAGGTAGTTCTATCATGCCAGGTAAAGTAAATCCTGTTATCCCTGAAGTGGTAAATCAAGTTTGTTACGCTGTAATTGGAGCGGATGTAACCGTTACTTTTGCAAGCGAGGGCGGACAATTGCAGCTTAATGTTTTTGAACCTGTAATTGCTTATAGTTTATTTAATTCTATTGTTATGCTTGAAAAAGCAATGCATACTTTAGCAGATAAATGTATAGATGGTATTAGTGCTAATGAAAAAATTTGTTCTGATTTTGTTTATAACTCAGTAGGGATCGTAACTGCTTTAAATCCTTATATAGGTTATGAAAATTCAGCCAGTATTGCTAAAGAGGCTATGAGTACAGGTAAGAGAGTAGCTGATATCGCACTTGAAAGAGGACTTTTAAGCAAGGAGCAAATTGATGAAATTTTAACTCCTGCAAATATGTTAAATCCACATATGGAAGCTAAAAAATAGCATTTTAGGATTTAATATGGATATAATGATAATTTTGCAAGTAATCGTTCTTCTTGGGGCGATTTTTATTGGTATTCGTCTAGGTGGTATTGCTATAGGCTATGCAGGAGGACTTGGTGTTGTTGTTTTAGGACTTGTTTTGGGAATGAAACCAGGAAATATTCCTTGGGATGTAATTTTAATCATAGCTGCAGCTATTGCAGCTATTTCTGCGATGCAACAAGCTGGTGGGCTTGATTATATGGTTAGGGTTACAGAAAAAATTTTAAGATCCAAGCCTAAATTTATTAATTATCTTGCTCCAGCTTGCGGATGGTTGCTTACTATCTTAGCAGGAACAGGAAATGCAGTATTTTCTTTAATGCCTGTTGTAGTTGATGTTGCAAAATCTCAAAATATAAAACCTAGTGTTCCACTTTCATTAATGGTTGTTTCTTCGCAAATTGGAATCACTGCTTCTCCTGTGAGTGCAGCTGTGGTTTATATGAGCGGGGTTTTAGAACCACTAGGATGGAATTATCCAACTTTAATTGGAATTTGGATCAGTACAACTTTTATAGCTTGTATGCTTACAGCTTTTATAGTGAGTTTAATCACTCCTATGGATTTAAGCAAAGATAGCGTTTATCAAGAACGCTTAAAAGCAGGACTTGTTAAAGATGCAGGAGCTATTTTACATGGTGAAGATAAACCAGGTGCTAAACTTTCAGTAGGAATTTTTTTGATCACTGTTTTGGCAGTTGTACTTTATGCAACCGCAATTTCAAGCAATATTAAATGGATTGATCCTGTTGTGGTTCCAAGAGATGCAGCTATTATGAGCTTTTTACTTACTGCAGCAACTTTGATCACTTGGCTTTGTAAAGTTGAACCAGGTAAAATTCTTGATACCAGTGTATTTAAAAGTGGTATGACTGCTTGTGTTTGCGTTTTTGGTGTAGCATGGCTTGGAAATACTTTTGTTGCTGGACACGAAGCTTCTATTAAAGAAGTAGCAGGCGACTGGGTTAAACAAACCCCTGCTATGTTAGCAGTTGCATTTTTCTTTGCAAGCATGCTTTTATATTCTCAAGCAGCAACTGCAAAGGCTATTGTGCCTGTAATCGTTACTGCTTTAGGAATTAGCGCAACAAATCCACAGGATTCTTATATGCTTGTAGCTTGTTTTGCAGCAGTTTCGGCACTTTTTGTGCTTCCAACTTATCCAACCTTACTTGGTGCTGTGCAAATGGATGATACAGGAACGACTAGAATTGGTAAATTTATATTTAATCACTCTTTCTTTGTACCAGGAGTTTTAGCTATTGCAATTGCTGTAGCTTTAGGCTTTGTAATCGCTCCTATGTTAATGTAATAGCCCTTTTTTGGGCTATTATCAATTTTATGATATATTAAAATTATAATTTTTATTTTTGGAATTATAATGAAATATAAAACAATTGTTTTTTCTATTTTAGCGATAATTTTTTCAGCATGCTCTACTCATCAAGAACAAAATGTATTCTATCAACAAAATTTATTCTCTCAAACTTGCAATAAGCAATTTTTTCAAGAGCAACAAGAAAAGATCAGTCAAAATAAAGATGTGATTTTTACAGGTTTAAATACAGGTTATATCGCAAGAGATTGTAAGGATTTTAACTTAAGTAATTCTATTTTTGATAAGGTTGAAGATTCTTATAAATACGATGTGGATTTGCAAAGTTTATCCAAGAAAAGCACAAGAGCACTTGCATCTACTTTGATAAATGAGGGTGTAAATGATTATCAAGGTGCTTGGTATGAAAGAACCATGCTTAATGTTTATAAGGGTTTAAATTTTATGAGTTTGGGAGATTTTGTTAATGCTAGGGTGGAATTTAACCGCGCATTGATGAGACAAGAAAAGGCAAAAGAGTATTTTGCTTCCGAAATTAAAAAAGCATATCAAGAGGCTAGCAAGGAAGAAAAATTAAGGCAAAATATCGATAATAATATAAAAATTGTTTCAAAACAATATGAAAATCTTTTTAAAGACTTTAATGCACAAAAAGATTATACCAATCCTTATGTAACTTATATTTCATCTATATTTTTCTTTATGGATTATGATTATAAAAAAGCAGCGGATTTACTTAAAGAAGTTTATGTGCTGAATTTAAATAAAGAAATAGAAAAAGAATTTAAGATTTTTGATCAATATTCAAGCAGTTTAAATCCAAAAAAATTAAAAAAATATATTTTTATAATATATGAAAATGGATTAAGTCCTGCTTTGGATGAATTTAATCTAACCTTGCCATTTATCTTTGATGATTATATTACGACTGCTAGTGTTGCTTTACCTATTTTAAAAAAGCGTAATGCTTCTTATGAAAATTTAAATATTGCAAACAATCATCAGAAATTTACAACTTCTAATGCTTTTGATTTTGATCAAATTGTTGCGAGTGAATTTAAAGCCAATTTGACTTCAATCATCATCAAATCTTTAATCTCAAGCACTTTAAAAACAAGTTTAAATATGGCTGTGGCTAAAAATGATGAGAGTGGAATTTTAAGTCTTGCTACAAATATTTTTAGCATTGCAACCACAAGAAGTGATTTAAGATTTTGGAATTTTTTACCTAAAAATATACAAATTATGATGATTGAAAATGATGGATCGGTACAAATTTATGATGATAAAAATCAAAAAATTTATTCTAGTGAAGTGGATATTGATAAAAATGTATTGATTGTAGTGCGTTCTTTTGCTTCTCAATTTCCCGCTAGGGTTTACAAAATTGAAAACTAAAAGAGTATAATTACAAAAAAAGGAGAAATAATGAAAAAAAATATTTTTATAATCTTTAGCGCATTTTTCGCAGTATTTTTTGCAGCTTGTGGAGCGCCTGTTTATACTGATGGTTATGCAAGTCAAAAAAAACAAGGTGATGCTTTAACCTTAGGACTTGATAGGGAAGATTTTGAAAAAACTGCTCAAATTATGATAGATAGTATGTTAAGCGATCCTGCTTTTGCCAATATTCAACCAGGTCAAAGAAAGGTTATTGCTATAGGTAAAATTATCAATGATACTCCCCAACGCATTGATACAGATAAGCTCATTAGTAAGATCACTATAGCGCTTAGAAAATCAGGTAAATTTGTCCTAACAACAGCTGTTGCAGCGGGTGGAGCTAGGGATGAAATGAGTGAAGCAGTAAGAGAATTAAGAGATAATGATGAATTTAATCAAAACACCATTTCTAGCAAAGGAACTTTGGTTGCACCTGATTTTTCAATCAGCGGAAAGATCCGCCAAGACAATGTCAAGCTTAAGAATGGCGATATACAAGCAGAGTATTTCTTTTATCTAAGCGTTACGGATTTAAATTCAGGACTTGCTTATTGGGAAGATGAAAGAACGATTGATAAAACAGGCTCAAGTAAATCGGTAACTTGGTAATGAAAAAAATCTTTTTATTTTTAACCATCTTGAGTTTTATGTGGGCGCAAGATGATGTTATTATTTATGATTATGTTCCGCTAGAGGATGTTAATTTAAGTTCTTTAGATCCTGTTCAGAGTCTTAAAACCTTGCCACACCAAAGAAATAAATTTCAAAAAGTGGTGCAAGGTAATGGAACAGGAGAAAGCAAGGAAGAAGCTTTAAATAATGCTTTAATAGACGCTTTATCACAATTTAAAGGAGTTTCTAATGTCAATTTAAGACAAGAGCTTCAAAGTATTGATTTAAGCTTCTCTCATTTAGGACAAATTTCACAAAAATCTAAAAGTGTCCTTCAAAATGTAAGTAAGGGTTATATCGATACTTATAAAGTAGATAAAATTGATCAAAACGGAACGCTTTGGCAAGTTGAAATTTCAGCTTTTAAATCTTTGTATCAAAACGATAATAAACCTAAATTAGTAATTTTAAACGATAAAAACAAAGAAGAATCATATTTAAAAAGAGCTTTGTATGATGCTTTTTCACAGGATGAGAATTTTACTCTTTTGGAAAGAGAGCATGATTTTAAAGATGAAAATAAAATTATAAAAAGCGAAGATGGTTCTAGCGAAGAAAGCTATAAATTAGGCAATGTTTTGGGTGCTGATTATATTTTAGAATTTGAGATTTTAGATATTACTCAAGCAAAACAAAGTAAGATAAGCTATCAAAATAATACAAAAGTAAGTATAAATATAGCCTATAAGCTTATATTTTATCCTACAAGAGAGCTTGTTTTTTCTAAAACCTTCAATACAACTTTTACTTTATCTGGCGACAGCAAAAAAGAGCAAAAAAATTGGGAAAACATTGCGTTATTTATGCAAAGAGAAATGGAAAAATCATTATTTTTTGATACTTTAGAAGAAGATAACAAACAAGAAGGGAAAGAAAATACTTATAAACTTCATGAAAATGGCGGGGTCAATCTTGGCTTTTAAATTGCTTTAGGGTTTATTTTAAACTCTAAAGTCTTTCTTAAATTCATCAAATATTAAAGAAAATTTTTGTAAAATTAAAACTTTTCTAGCCATTAAAGCTTTTAAATCCGAATTTCGGTGCTTTGTGGTACTTACCAAATTATTAAGGAAAAAGCAATGTATGCTATTATTAAACACAGCGGAAAGCAGTATAAAGTTAGCGTTGGCGATGAGTTAAAGCTAGATCACTTTGAAGCTGAAAGCAAAGCAAGTATTGAAGTAGGTGAAGTTCTTGCTATCAATGATAAAGAATTAAAGGTAGGTGCGCCTTTCGTAGCAGGTGCAAAAGTTGTTTTGGAAGTGATTAATCACGGAAAAGATAAAAAAGTTGTGATTTATAAAAAAAGACGCAGAAAAGATTCTAAACTTAAACGCGGTTTTAGAAGACAATTCACTCGCGTTGTAGTAAAAGATATTAAAGCTTAAGGAGTAAAGAATGGCACACAAGAAAGGTCAGGGTTCAACTCAAAATAACCGCGATTCTATAGGTCGTCGCTTAGGTGTTAAAAAATTTGGTGGTGAATTTGTTAGAGCAGGAAATATCATTATTCGCCAAAGAGGAACTGCAACTCATGCAGGAAATAATGTAGGCATAGGAAAAGATCACACTATCTTTGCTTTAATTGATGGTTTTGTGAAATTTGAAAGAAAAGACAAAGACAGAAAAAAAGTTTCTGTATATCCTGCATAAGTTTTTAGGGCGTTTTTACGCCTTAGAAACTTTAAATTTATAAATTTAACTTCTATAATTTATTCTAATTTAGCTTTATAAATTTAAAATCAAAGGCAATTATAATGTTTATTGATAGTGTTAAGATTACTTTAGCTTCGGGCGATGGTGGCAAAGGCGCGGTGAGTTTTCGTCGTGAAAAGCATGTTCCTCTTGGCGGGCCTGATGGTGGCGATGGAGGAAATGGCGGGGATATCATCTTCGTTTGCGATAATAATACACATACACTTGTAAATTTTAAAGGTAAAAGAGAGCTTCGCGCGCAAAATGGCGCAGGTGGAATGGGACGCAACAAAAATGGAAAAAAGGGTGAAAATTTAGAACTTATTGTCCCTGAGGGAACGCAAGTTATTGATGCGCAGACTAATGAAGTTTTATTAGATCTTACAAAAGAGGGGCAAAGAGAACTTTTTCTAAAAGGTGGCAAAGGAGGGCTTGGAAATACGCATTTTAAACATGCAACCAATCAGCGCCCTGATTATGCACAGCCAGGCATTAAAGGCGAAAGTCGTTTAGTAAGACTTGAGCTTAAGCTTATCGCCGATGTAGGACTTGTAGGCTTTCCAAATGTGGGAAAATCCACCCTTATAAGTGTAGTTTCAAATGCAAAGCCTGAAATCGCAAATTATGAATTTACCACGCTCACACCAAAACTAGGGCTTGTAGATGTGGATGAGTATAATTCTTTTGTGATGGCTGATATTCCAGGGATTATCGAAGGTGCAAGTGGGGGCAAAGGCTTAGGGCTTGCATTTTTAAAACATATAGAAAGGACTAGCTTTTTACTTTTTGTACTAGATCCTATGAGAGAAATGCCTTTAAAAGAGCAATTTATAGTGTTAAGAAAAGAGCTTGAGAAATTTTCAAATGAGCTTTTTGGACGTGAGTTTGGCATAATGATTTCAAAAAGTGATAGTGTGAATTTGGGTGAAGATTTTGCCGAGCAGATCGCCCAAAATATAGCGAATTTAGAAGAATATTTAAAAAGTATTGATAATCCACAAAGCTTTTTAATCAAAGTATCAAGCCTTGAAAAAACTGGACTTAAAGAGCTTAAATTTATGCTTTTAGAAGAGATTAAAAAATTAAGAGAAAAGCGTGAAAAAAAGGTGATAAAATAATCACCTCGAGATATTTTAATTATAATCTTGATTTATAGCAAAATTAAATTTTTAACTTTTTAATCTCATTTTCAAGCACACCATAAGGCGTTAAGCCTATGAATTTTTCATCTATCTTGCCTTCTTTAAAAAAGCTAAGTACAGGTACTCCGTATATTTCTCCAACTGCACCTGAGAGATATTTGGCTGCTTTTTTTTCATAAAATAAAGCCAGATGCGACAAACCCTTTTCATCTGCCCAAGCTTTAGCATCCTTTGCATCTTTAGCATCGCCTAGTACTATAAAAATATTAAAATCATAATTTTTAGCTAAATCTTGCAAAATAGGAATTTGCTCTTTACAAACCCCACAATCTTTAGTAAAAAATACTAATGCAAAATTTTGTGTTTGATCGTCTAATTTTAAACTTTTTTCAAAACCATTATAAGAGAAATTATAAATTTTATTGCTATTTAAAGCTTTAAAATTTTCTCCACTATCGCAAGCTATAAAAAATAAAGCTACAATTAAAGCAAAGAGATAAGTTTGGATTCGAAAGTTTGCCATGGTTTTTCTCCTAAAATTCTTTCTTTTATAATCCCATCTTTAAGTATGATGGTGGTTGGAGTTGCAAATACAGCGTAGCGATCATTGGTGATTTTAAGATCATCGGTTAAAACTTTGATATTTTTAAAATTTAATTGTTCGGCCAAAACCTGAACGACTTCAACTTTATCTACCGAATTTATAGCATAAACGCTGATTTTATTTGGGTGTTCTTGTATAAATTTATCCAAAGAAGGCAGCTCTTGCAAACAAGAAGGACATCCATTTTGAAAGAAAACTAAGACTTTTATATTGCTTTTATCATCAGCTAGTTTAACAGCCTTTCCTAAAGTATCTTTGGCTGAAATTTCAGCTCCTATTTGGCCAATTTTACCTTGGTCTTGATTTGTGTCAAAAGAGCAGGCATTGAGCAAAAAAAGACTTATGAAAAATAAAAATACTTTTTTCATTTTAAAATTCCATGTTGCAAGATAAGGGTGCGATCTGCAAATTTTGCTAATTCGGGATTGTGTGTGATCAAGACTATGGTTTTACCCTCATTTTTTAATTTTTGCAAGGTTTCAAGAACGATTTTTTCATTGGCTTCATCCAAATTCCCTGTAGGCTCGTCAGCAAGTAAAATTTCAGGATTGTTAATCAATGCTCTTGCTATACAAACTCTTTGTTGCTCTCCACCGCTTAGTTGGCTTGGTAAATGGCTAAGGCGATGTGAAAGCCCTACTTTTTCAAGTATAGCTTTTGCATCCTCTTCATCTACGCTAGAATGATAGTATTGCGAAAGCATAACATTTTCTAAGGCACTAAGATAAGGAATGAGATGAAATTGCTGAAAAATAAGCCCGATTTTTTCTCGGCGCAAAGTGATTTTTTGCTCTTCATTTATTTGTTCTAAATCTTCATTATCTAAAATGTATTTACCACTGCTTGGATCATCCATAAGAGATAATATATTTAAAAGCGTTGATTTTCCACTTCCAGAAGGACCCATGATGGCAAGCCATTCTCCTTTGTAAATATTTAAATTTATATTATCCAGTGCTTTTACTTTACCAAATTTTTTGCTTAAATTTTTAATTTGTATAAGTTCTTTCATTATTCACCTTTCAAATTTTCACAGACATTGATTTTTAATGCTTTTTTTATAGGAAAAAAGGCAGCTAAAAAAGCAAAAAACAAAGAAACAATTAAAGCCATAAATATAGCCTTAAATCTAAAATCTATACTTGCATTAAAAATCAAATATCCAAATATATTTGCTAAAAATATCCCACAAAAAGCTCCTATAATGCTAGCAAAAAGACTAATGATAAAATATTCACAAGCAAAAAGCTTGAAAATTTCACTTTTTTTAGCACCCAAGGCTAAACGCAAGGCAATTTCTTTTTTACGCGAAAATATAATCGAGCTTAGAGTGGTGTTTACACTTGTTGTGACTATGATTAAGACAACAAGTATGATTAAAAACATTAAAGCTTTTATTTTGTCTAAAACTAGGCCTTCGCTTAAAGATACTGATGAAATAGGTTTTGCATTAATGCTTTCATTGCTAATATTTTTTGTTTTTGTATTTATCTCATCAAAATTCCCATAAACAACCGCATTAGCATACTGAATTCCAAAGGTATCGCTTAAATTTTGTACTACGCTTAAAGGCGCTAAAACTATGCTGTCTAATTCATCATTACTTAAGAGTATGCCTTTTATCGTAAGCTTGGTAGTTTTGCCATTTTCTGGGTTGTAAATTTGAAGTTCATTGCCTACTTTAAGTCCTAGTTGTTTGGATAAATTAATACCCAAAAAAGCTGAATTTTCATCAAAATCACTTAGAGAAAAGCTCCCTTCTTTAACTTCTATAAAAGGCTTAGTTATCTTTAAGGCTCTAAAATCTGTACCCAAAACTACTCCACTAGTGCTACCCAAATTTAAAAATGTATACAAAAAAGGAGTTAAGGCTCTAGCTTTTAAATTCTTTTTTCCTTCTTCATAGTCTTGATTTAAGATAAGTTCTTTATCATTTTTAGGCTCGATGATAACATTTGCTCCATAAGCTTTTAATTCTTTAGAAAGCTTTGTATCAATATCAAAATAAATATTTAAAAAAGCCGAGCAAGTTAGTGCTCCTATAAAAACACTTAAGACAATAATAAAAAGTCTTTGATAAGAAAAAGCAATGCTTTTAAAAAGCTCATTTAAAAAAAACTTATCTACCATAAAGAACTCCTGCGGGAGAAAGATTTGCAATATTTTTTATAGGAAGCAAGCATCCAAGTATAGCTATCAAACCTGCAAATACAAGACTTAAAGGCAAGGCTATAAAAGCAATGTTTATAAAATATCCAAAAATTCCAAGGCTGATAAGCTCTGAAAGTCCTATGCCAAAAATAAATCCAAATACAGCAGAAACTAAAGCTATGATCAAATTTTCACCTGCAAAAAGTAAGTAAATTTGAAATGTATTTGCCCCCAGTACTTTTAAAAGCCCTATTTCTTTTTTTCTGCGGTGAATTTCAGAACTCATTAAACTTGATATAGCAATACTTGCAACAATAAGACAAATAATACAAGTAATAGCCATCAAAGACTGAATTTTTTTAACAACCAAACTTTGTGCATCGCTTATGGCATTGAGTGCTTTTGCATCCGCTCCTGGCAAGCCATCGCTAATTTGACTAGCAATTGATCCTACATAAGCTGAGCAATACCATTTATCGTATTCTATTTGATCGAGTTTTTCCTCGCCCATTCGGCGTACCTTTTCAGAAAGGGCTGATTCAGGTATGGTAAAAGCTCTTACTTCAGCACTTGCATATAAGCCTTTTTTTTCTAATAATTCTTGAGCTAAATTTAAAGGAGTGATGATTTTGTTTGACATTTTAGGATTGGCGTGGAGTAAAATTCCTACAATTTTTACTTCTTTTGAAATTTTATTCTCTCCTATGAGTTGTATCGTGTCATTGATTTTAAGATCGTTATTTTTAGCAAAATCTTCGCCTAGCATGATTTCATTGCTGTCATCTTTAGCCCATTTGCCTTGCACTTTCAAATAAGGATAAAGACTTTTAATACCTGTGATAAAATCATCATCATCTTTTATTTCAATCGCTTTTTGAAAATAAGTACCATAAAGGAGTATTTTTTTTGAGGAATTATTGCTTTTTATTTCTATCTTTCCTTCTAAAAAAGGAGCAAAGGCTGTGATATTGTTTCGCCAATAAATATCTTTTAGCATATATAAATTTTTTTCTTCTAAATAGTTTTTATTTTTTAAAGGTTCGTAAAGCTCATTGCCTATTTCTATGCTAAGGCTTGAGCCTTTAGGCAAAACCAGTATATTAGATCCATAACTTTTAAGTTGCTTAGTTACTTCATCGCCTATACTTAGAGTGATATTTAACATTGTACATAGCAAAAGCGTAGCCAAAAAACAAGTAAGAAAAGCTAGAAATTTTTGAATTTTATTTCTAAAGATAGAATGAGTTATCATTTTAACTAGCATTATTTCTCCTTTGGATTAAAAATAAAGCTTCTGTATCTTCTACATATTTCATAGGATCTTTCTTAAATTCCTCATAGTTTTTTTCATTTGAAAAATAATAAGTTATACCTTTATAGCTGTAAGAAAAAGGTGCTTGAGTGTTAATGATCTTATCTTTTGAAACAGGATCTTGCACTTGTATATCTTTAATTTGACTAAAATAATTAGATCCTGCTACAACATCTTTAACATCTATGGTGATTTTTTCACCATCATAATCGTATTTTAATGGGATAGGATTGCAACCCCCTGTTTTTCCTACACTCGGTAGAAAAATTCGCACATTGCACGAAATGCAAATTAATTCCCCTTCTTTTTTAATATAACCCATATCCCCACAAATAGCACAAGCATCAAAAACAGCCACAGGAGAATCCCTATCTTCTCTTTTATTGATGAGGAAAAACCTTATCACTTTGCCTTGCTCGCTTATATAAGCAAAACGATGAAGTTTGTTATCTCTTAAAAGCGCTACATCAAAGATAAATTTGCCATTTTTATCAGGTAAAAGTTCTGTAGGCTCGTCTATGCTTAAGGGTTTAGAACTTACCATAAAAAAGTATAAGATGATACAAAAACTCAAAATACAAGAGATAAAAACACTAGAAAAATAGCGATTTATGAGAGTATTTTTTGCTTCATTTTTGCGGTAAACAATATCTAAAATTTGCTTTTTTACAATATTTTTTTTGCGAATTTGCAAACTTAAAAATGCTAAAAAAATGATGAAAAATAAATAAACATAAATTCCAAAAACACCAAAATAATTACTTTTTCCAACAAAACTTACTAAAAAAGTATGAGTTTCTATGAAAGAATTTCGCATCAGTGTAAGCAATATATTTGCTAAAACCTTATCTCCTTCTATAAAAATAAGGATTAAAAAAAGTATAAAACTTGCTTTTTTGTTGATATTCTTTTGCCACTTTAAAAAGAAGAAAATTAAAATACAAATTAATAAAGCTAAAGCAATAAAACCTAAAGAAGAAATGGCTTCGCTATCGATTAAAACACCATTAAATATAGGAAAATCTTGAGTTAAATTATAATAATGCAAAGCTATGCAAAAACTCAAAATTCCTAGTAAAATAAAACTTAAAATTTCTATTTTTTGCCAAAAATAAAACACAAAACTCAAAAGCAAACAGGCTATAAAAATAAAATTGAAATTAAATATCAAATTCTCAGTTTTTAGAAATTGTGCTGCAATAAAAAAAGCAAAATATCCAAATAAAAAGCCTAAAAAAAGAGCTAAAAAGCTTTTAAAAATATATCTTTTATCGGGCGTAATAAAAGCCATTAAAATGCTTAAGGGCAAGATACTAGAAAGAAAATGCACAAAATATATACTCATAATTTACTCTTTAAACATTGTTATTTTAATTTTTCAATAAAAATAAAAATATTTAAACACTCGGAAAATCCGAGTGTAAAATCATTTTGGTGTGCCTGTGTATTTGAATTTATAATCAACCTTAAAAGGCTCAAACCACTTACCCACGCCTGTTTCTTCATCAACATGGCGTCCAAAACCTTGTTTTTCTGGATTTGAGATATAAAAAGTAAGTTCATAATTTCCTACGCCAAAGCCACCTTTTTTATCTTTTTCCATAGCAATATTTGCACCATAGTGAGGACCATCATCAGCCACCATAGGCATCAAAGTTCCGCGTTTAATCGCACCTGTGTCGGTATTTTTAAGTTCATAAGCTATAGTTAAATAAGGCATCCAAAAACCTTCTGGAAAACCATTTGGATTGTTTTTAAGTGCGTGAATGTCAGCTTCTAGGTGAATATCTGCTAAAGATGCAGCTAAATCAATACCTCTTGGCTCCATTTCAATAGGTTGTAAATAAACAGCGGCTATTTCCATGCCATTAAGTTCTTTTGGATCGCCAATTGGCACTTCGCCTGCAAATAAATTTGTACTAATAACCGCAGCTGCAGCAACTACTGATAAAACTTTTTTTATCATGATTTTACTCCTTTTTTTGAAATTTGTTTTGTTATTAAAATGCCAATAATTAGCATAATTAAAACTGTAAATTGAGGGATTAAAGTCTCATAGTAAGGATAAATTCCAAGCCATAAAATCGGTTCAAAATTCATAGGTATAAGACTAGGAATGATGACTTTTCCTTCTATGAGTTCGGCTATGCCTTTGCCTGTAAAAACAAAAACCATGTAAAAAATAATGTAAGAAGTGATATAGAAAAATTGTTTTACAGGTATGCGAATGGCTCCTGCTTTTAAAAGAAAATATAAAACAATAAGTATTAAAATTCCAAGTCCAAGTCCGCCAAAAACAGCACCAAAATCAGTGCTTGTTTTAGCATCAAAAAGCAAGGCTTGATAAAAAAGCACAGTTTCTGCACCTTCTCTATAAACAGCTAAAAATACGGTAATCCAAAGGGTTTTTGCGCTATTATTTGATATAGCATCTATAGCACCTTGTTTGATAAAGCTTGTCCATTTTTTATTTTGTGCGTTTGAAAGTAGCCAAAAGCCCACATAAAAGAGTAGTAATACGGCTATAAGCATGGTAATACCTTCTATAAGCTCTCTACTTTGACCTGCATTTTCTTTAAATAGCCAAGAAACTCCAAAAGCGGTAATAAAACTTAAAATCACTCCTGTAAAAAGAGCACTATAGGCGATATTTAGACGATTTTTATTACCACTTTGCACAAGATAAGAAACAATGGCTACAACGATAATCAAAGCTTCCAAGCCTTCACGCAAAATAATACCTAAAGCCCATATAAACAGCGAATAAGGAGTAGAATCTTGAATTTTATCCACGCTGCTGGCTATGAGTTGTTCTAAGTCATTAAAGGTAGCTTCAAGCTCTTTTTTATCTGTACTTGCTTTGATAAGAGCTACGCTTTTGGAAAATAAACTTTCGATTTTAAGTTTTAAGCCGCTATCTACAGCACCGATTTTATTTTCCATACCGCTTGCTTCAAAAATATCTAGATAAATTCCTTGTAAATCATCTACTATAGAAGCACTAAAGCCATCATAATTTTTTAAAATTTCATCTAAAGCAAGTTTGATATCATTAGAAACCTTGGTGTAATCTTTACCCTTTGTTTCATCATCAAACCCTTCGATTTTCAAATTTGAAAGCTCCGAATTTGGAATTTGCAAAAAGATATCAAAAAGCTGTTCTTCTATCGAATCTAAATCATTTCTTAGGTTTTTTTCATCAATATTTGCGTTGTTGATTTGGCGTATGAGAGTTCGTATGGCTTGTTGGATTTTTTGATCATTACCTGCTTTGGTGAATTTGTTGATCAAAACTTCAACTTTGGTATTGCGATAATCATTAAATAAAGCATCATTTAAAAAATCTTTACTTGTTTGATAATCTTTATTTTTAAAAGCATTGGCTGCTTGAGAGAATTTAGTAGATATATTATCTAATACAAATTGCAATCTTGCATCCATAGCCGCAGCCGCTTGTAAATCATTATTTATACTATCATTTATAGTTTCGTTTTGGGTACTAGAAGAAGAATTAGTTTTTGCTAAATCATTTTTATCAATACCCATCATTTGGGCAATCAAAGCTTCTGCTTCTGCTTCACGCTTGGCATTGGCTTGTATGCTTGATTTTTCAGCTGCTGCTTTATCGTAATTTATATCACTTGCTTCTGCTTGTAAGCGATAACCATTTTGCAAAATCGGTGCAACTTCATCTAAATCATAATAAAGACTTTCAATTAAAGCATCAATTTGCTCTATGGGCGCTTTATCTTTATACAAGCGACGCAAATTTGTAAATTTTCTTTCCATGGTGATGGCTTTTTTGCCTATATTTCTTCCAATGGAACCTTCCATATTTTCAAAGTGTTGAAAATAAGCATCTTCGCTAAGTTTTTTAGCCTTTAAATTATCGCCCTTTTCATAGCTTTTTATACTCTCTTCTAATATATTTTTAATAGTATTAGCTTCTGCTACATAATCATCAACTCTAGCAAAAACAGAATTTGCTAGAAAGAGCATAGAGAAAAAAAACAAAATTTTAAAAAATTTCATACATTTCCTTAAAAAATATAAAAAATAATATTTATTATCAATATTGATAGAAGTATAATACAAACCATATTAAACAAAAATAAAAATTATTTTTATCGAATTTAAAGGGTTAAGTGTTTAAAATTTTTTCCGATACTACTTAAGTCTTCATACATAAATTATACTTAGGAGGGTGTTATGATTTCAGACGCAACTATGAGTAATGCTAATTTATTAACAGCGGTAAATACTTCAGTTTTGAAAAAATCAATGGATACAAATGAAGTGTTGATGAATGAGCTTATCAAAGGTATGGAGAGTGCATCGGGGGCTTCTGCTTTGCAAACTTCTAGCTCTAGCGGTTTAGATATTTACGCTTAAGTATCTTTAAATTTAGGGTGTGCTTTACACCCTAAATAAGGATATATCTTGTTAAAATAATCATTTCTTTAATATTTTTTGGTTATAATAATTAACATATTGAATTTTATAATCAAGGGGCGTAAATGCAAGCTGTAAAGAAAATAATTTTAAGTGAAACTTTTCCAGGCATTTTGCTCATATTTTTTACTCTCTTGGCTTTACTTTTTAAAAATTCTTCCTTAAGCGTTATTTATACAGATTTTTTTCATGCTAATTTTACTATAGGATTTGATCATTTTCAGATTGCTAAATCTTTGGATTTATGGATAAATGATGGTTTGATTGCTATTTTTTTCCTTTGTATAGGACTTGAATTAAAATATGAAATTTTACGCGGACAACTTAAAAATATAAGATCGGTTTCTTTACCTATATTTGGAGCTTTGGGAGGTATGATTGTCCCTGCTTTGATTTTTTCTGCTATTAATTATTCTCATGAATTTGCTATGAAAGGATGGGCTATCCCAACAGCTACAGATATAGCATTTGCAGTAGGTATTTTAATGCTTTTAGGAAATAGAATTCCTTCTAGTCTTAAGCTGTTTTTACTTTCTTTAGCTATTTTTGATGATTTGGGTGCTATTGTTATTATTGCTTTGTTTTATACAGATCAGCTTTCAGCTTTAGCAATTATTATTTGTTTGTTTTGTATATTTGCTCTGCTTTTGTTAAATTATTATCACATCACCCATCTTTCTTTGTACGTGTTGGTAGGTGTTGTGTTGTGGATAGCTATGCTTAAAAGTGGAGTGCATGCAACTTTAGCGGGTGTAATCATAGCTTTATTTATCCCTCTTGATACTAAAAATAAAAAACCCTATCTTCATGAAGTACATAAGGATTTAAACCCTTGGGTGGTTTATTTTATTTTGCCTTTATTTGCTTTTGCAAATGCGGGTATTGATTTAAGAGATATGCATCTTGGTTCAGTATTTTCTCCTGTAAGTCTTGGGATTATTTTAGGACTATTTTTAGGAAAACAACTAGGGGTTTTTGGATTTTGTTATTTGGCTATAAAATTAAAGCTTGCAAAATTACCTGAAAATATTAAATATGGAAAATTTTATGGTATATGTATTTTAACAGGCATCGGTTTTACGATGAGCTTGTTTATTGATGGTTTGGCTTATAAAAATAGTGATATTTTTGAATATGCGGATAAACTTGCTATTTTAGTAGCTAGTTTTTTAAGTGCCATTGTTGGTTTTATTTATCTTAAGATTATTAAATGAATAATATAGTACATAAATTAAGAACTTTAGTTTTAAATGAGGCTTTTGGCGGCGTTTTACTTATAGTTTGCACTTTGCTTGCTTTGCTTGTGCAAAACGGGTCTTTTAGCGAACATTATCGAGAATTTCTAAATTTAAAAGTCGGATTTAGTGTAGGTGAATTTGAGCTTAACAAGCCTTTTTTACTTTGGATAAATGATGGGCTTATATCTATATTTTTCTTTGCTATAGGGCTTGAGCTTAAGAAGGAATTTTTGCACGGAGATTTTAAAAATCCTAAAAATATTGTTTTGCCTTTTATGGGGGCATTGGGTGGTATACTTATACCTGCTTTAATATTTGCTATAGTCAATATAGGCGATGCTTACACTTTAAAAGGATGGGCTATTCCAACGGCTACAGATACTGCATTTGCTTTAGCTATTTTGATGATGTGTGGCAAACATATTCCATCAAGTTTAAAAATTTTCTTACTTTCTTTGGCTATTTTTGATGATGTGGGTGCTATTTTAATTATTGCGATTTTTTATACAACCAAGCTTTCTGTGGCTGCTTTCGTAGTTGTGGGTATTGCTATTTTTATGATGTTGATTTTAAATATTTTAGGAATAACAAGAAAGTCTTTTTATTTTATTTGCTCAGTTATTCTTTGGATTAGTGTTTTAAAAAGTGGTGTGCATGCAACTTTAGCTGGAATTATTACAGCATTTTTTATACCGATGCAAACTAAAAATGGAGAAGCATTTTTAGAAGAAATCTATGAAAGTCTAAAATTTTGGCTCGCTTTTGTTATCTTGCCTTTATTTGCTTTTGCTAACGCTGGAGTAAATTTATCCAATATCGATATAGGAGCAATTTTTTCAGGTGTAAGTATAGGTATTTTCTTGGGGCTTTTTGTGGGTAAACAAGTGGGTGTATTTTTGTTTTCTTATTTGGCAATCCGCTTTAAATTTGCAGCCTTGCCCCAAGGTTCAAATTTGAAACAACTTTATGGGGTTTGTATACTTACAGGAATTGGTTTTACAATGAGTTTGTTTATCGATGGCTTGGCGTATGAAGTTAGCGATATTTTTAATTATGCAGATAATCTTGCTATTTTGATTGCTTCATTTTGTTCTGGGATTTGGGGTTTTATTTATCTTAAATTTTTTACCACGCGTCCTTAAGGAAATTTATGAGATTTGTTATTTTCTTTCTTGTTGTGATTGCTTTTTATATAGGTGGATGCAGTTTAGCTCAAAATGCAAGTCATACCCCAACAAATTATAATGTTGATAAAGAAACAAGATTAAGAATGATTGCTAATGAATGGAAAAAAACTCCTTATGTTTTAGGCGGAACAACAAAAAAAGGAGCCGATTGTTCGGGTTTTGCTCAAAGCACCCTAGCTCAGTTTAATACACGCATACCACGCACTACAACAAAGCAACTACGCTCGGGTATAAAAGTTTCTAAATCAAAACTAAAAACAGGAGATCTTGTTTTTTTTAAAACAGGTAGAGGACCAAATGGTATGCATGTGGGAATTTATATGAGTAAGGGTAAATTTATCCATCTTTCTACAAAGGGTGGAGTAAGAGAAGTGGATTTAAATAGTTCTTATTGGAAAAATCGATATATAGGTGCTAGAAGATATTAAGATGAAAATAGGCGTTTTTGATAGTGGTGTAGGTGGACTTAGTGTTTTAAAATCACTTTATGAGGCAAGACTTTTTGACGAAATTATTTATTATGGAGATACTGCCCGCGTTCCTTATGGGGTTAAAGATAAAGATACTATAGTCAAATTTTGTCTTGAGGCTTTGGATTTTTTTTCAAAATTTAATATCGATATGCTTATTATTGCGTGCAATACTGCTAGTGCTTATGCTTTAGATGCCTTAAGATTAAAAGCTGATTTTCCTATTTATGGGGTTATTGATGCGGGTGTTGAGGCTACTAAAAAAGCCTTGTTAGATAAAAATAAAAAAATTTTAGTTATTGCCACAAAGGCAACAATTCAGTCAAAAGAATATCAAAATCGTTTGCAAAAACAAGGTTTTAATAATGTAGACGCTTTAGCTACGGGTCTTTTTGTGCCTATGGTTGAAGAGGGTATTTTTGAAGGAGAGTTGTTGCAAAGTGCTATGCGGTATTATTTTAAAGGGATTGAAACTCCTGATGCTTTGATACTTGCTTGTACTCATTTTCCTTTGCTAGCAAATTCCTTGAGTGTTTATTTTGGTTCAAAGACAAAGCTTATTCATTCAGGAGATGCTATAGTAGAGTTTTTAAAACAAAGGCAAAAACTTTTGTTAAAAGAAGAGAAAGCAAAATTACATTTTTATGCTTCAAGTGATGTCAAGTCTTTAGAAAATACTGCTAAAATTTGGCTAAATTTATAAGGAAATACAATGATAGAATTAAAAAAACCAGCAGAAATAGAAAAATTAAGAGTAGCAAATCAAATCGTCGCTAAGACTTTGGATTTTTTAGAAAACGAGATTAAAGCGGGTATGAGTCTTAAGCAAATCGATAAGATGGCGGAAGATTTTATCTTAAGTCTTGGAGCAAAACCTTCATTTAAAGGGCTTTATGGTTTTCCTGGTGCAATTTGCACTTCTTTAAATCAGGTTTGTATCCATGGAATTCCTGATGAAAAAATCATCAAAGAGGGTGATATTTTAGGACTTGATGTGGGAAGTTTGATTGATGGATATTATGGTGATGCAGCGCGCACTATAGCTATAGGTAAAATTTCATCCACAGATGAGGCTTTGATTTCTTGTGCTAAAGACGCTTTATATCATGCTATAGATATTATTCGTGAGGGTATGCGTTTTAAAGAGCTTTCTGCAGCTTTGGGAGAATTTATAGATTTAAGAGGTTTTGTTCCGCTTCGTGGATATTGTGGCCATGGTATAGGACGCAAACCTCATGGAGAACCTGAAATTTTAAATTATTTAGAAAAAGGCGCAAGCGCAAAAAGTGGTCCAAAAATTAAAAATGGAATGGTTTTTTGTATAGAACCTATGATATGCCAAAAGGATGGAACTCCAAAGCATTTTAATGGAAAATGGGGTGCAGGAAGTGTGGATGAGCTTAATAGTGCTCATTATGAGCATTGTGTGGCTATTATTAATGGGCGCGCAGAAATTTTATCTAGCTTATAAGAGTTTTATTTGTAAAAATTGGGAAATTTTTACAAAAATTTTTCAATAATTTAAGTTACTAAATTATTTTTTTATAAATATTTAAGTAATTTTAAATTAAAATATTATTTTAAAAATGATTATTCCTATAAATTAAACTAAAACATAATGTAATATTTTAGTTTAAAGAGATCTTCAAAGATCTCACAGGCTAGGTTGCTTCCCTCCCCCTTTTTTTCAACCTAGCTTGAAAAAGAGCGGAATATCTCTTTAAGCTAAAATATGAAAACCTCTTAAGATTAATTTTAATGAGTATGTTTAAAGCGATAAGAGTTTTAACTCTTATCTGAAAAGATTTTTAAAGTTTGTTGCAGAGTCAGAAAAATTCATATTATCCATGCTTATTCCCATGGTAATAGCACTTGATAATTCGCATAAAATATCTTTAATTTCATCCCTTTTATCTTGAATATAAGCTAAAACTCCTTCATACCCTGCTTTTTCTAAAACTAAAAGAGGATTTGAAATTTCAAATTCAAAAAGTTTTTGACCTACATATACATTAAAAATATTTCCAAAAAGTGCTGTACCCATAAAAGAGCAGTTTTGGATAAGTTGAGAACTTGTTGCATCTAAGGTTCTTTTTTGTAAATCATCGTTTTGTTCATCAAGTCTTTCTGTGATACTTTTTTCAATTTTTTTAAGCGTTAAATCAAGTATTTGCAGAGCACCGATAAAATCATTTGCATCATTTATTTGTGAGCAAATTTGTGTAGCTTTAAACTCACTTACGCCTTGTATTTCACCCAAGTGCTTTTTAAAAACATCCAATTCATTTTTCATTTTACACCTTTCAAAAAATATTGCTAAAGGTTTAAAAAGCAAAAAGTGTTCCTATTTTTCATCAAGTGTGGCATTGATCCATAAAACTATTTCATTTCCTAGAGAATTTAAAGCTTTTTCAAAGGATTGATAGACATCAAAAATATCTATTTTTTTAACCCTTTCTTTGATTGAAAACAGGCGATGAGCGATGATTTTACTTTCTTTTGCGTCGATGAAATTTATACTAATAGAAATGCTTACATAATTTTCATTTTCATCAACCACTTGTTCAAAAGAATCTATCCTGCTTTCAAGTATATAATCACTTCCCACAGAGCTTCCTTGGGAAAGCAGGGCTTTAAAGATTTGACTTTGTTCAAATTTGGATAGCAGCAAGGATTGATAAAGATTATTGGGTAAATCTGCCCAAAAATGATACGCATAAGCCTTGCTTATACCTTTTTGCACATAAATAATTGATCTTGAATGAAGATATAAAGGCAAGGACGCATTTTGAATTTTAAGAATTTTATCGCTTTTAATAAAATTGGCTTGAAGAGGAAGTTCATCATTTTTAAGTATAAAGCTTTGCGTTTTATCAAGAGTGCTAGTTGGAATTGAACATCCATTAAATATAAAGGCTAAGATAGTAATGTATATGAATTTTTTCATTGTTTTTCTCCTGGTCCTAGTTTGGGTTTAGTTTCTTTAAAAATTAAATCCGATGGACTTTTTTGTAGATTTTGTATCAAGATATTGCTTTCTATAAGCACTTTTTTCAAAAGTTCTAAATTTTCTGCTAAGGAAAGTCGTAAGTCATCGTAAGAATCAAGTTTAACATTGGCTTTTTTTGCAAAAGAGCTAAGCGCTAAAGCTCCTTCTTGGATATCCTTTAAACTTGCATTAAAACCTTTTGCACTTAAGCTTACATTCTCTGCCATTTCTCCAAGTTTTAAGCTAGTGTTTGCGATATTGTGATTTAATGTTTTAGAATCTTTATTTAAAGTGGTGCTTAGTTGTGCTAAATTATCTAAAAGTATTTCTAAATTTTTTATATTTTTATCACTAAAAAGCTCTTTTGATTTATCATCTGCTCTTTTTATCAAAGAAAAGATGTGCTCGCTTTGTCTATCTATAGCAGCAAAAAAACCTTCTTTAAATTGAATCACGGGAAATTCTTCTTTACCTTTTACTTGAAGTTTTGGACTGTTTTTAGAACCTCCTTGAAGTTGTACAAATTTAAGTCCTGTAATGCCTTGAAATTGCAAAGTTGCAAAAGTATCTTCTTTTATAGGGGTTCCTTTTTTGATTTTAATTAAAATATTTACCCCTAAATTTTCTTTATCATAAATACTGATATTTTCCACATTTCCTATCTCTACTCCTAAAAGCCTTACAGGAGCTTTGATTCCAAGGCCTGCAACAGATTCTTGTGTATGAATTTCATAGTATTCAAAACTTTCTTCTTTTGAGTATCCTCCAAGCCAAAGCATGAAACCAATACTAGCAAAAAAAACTCCAAAAACAAAAAGCCCTACAAAAAAATAATTTGCTTTATTTTCCACTTTTACTCCATAAATCTTTTAAACAATCTTTCATTTTGCGCCCTTAGCTCCTCATAATTTCCACAAAAGGCAACTTTTTTATCTTCTAAGATGATAAAACGCTCGAGCAGATTTTTCATACTTTCTTTATCGTGTGTTACTAAAACAATATTAAGATCAAAGCTTTGTTTAAGTTCTAGTATCAAATCATCAAATTCACGACTACTATGCGGATCAAGTCCAGAAGTAGGCTCGTCTAAAAAAAGTAATTTACTATCAAGAGCCAAAGCCCTAGCAATAGCAACTCTTTTTTGCATTCCGCCACTTAGCTCGCTTGGAAGCTGTTTTAAAACAGCTTCATTTAAACCGACCATTTTGAGTTTCATCAATACCAGTTCTTTTATAGCAATGGAATCTAAATTCGTATATTCTTTAAGAGGGATAGCTATATTTTCATAAACGCTAAAAAAGCTAAAGAGTGCAGAAAACTGAAATACTACACCCCATTTTTTACGCAGCGCTAAAGCATCTTCCTCGCTAATGTTTTTTAGCTTAAAGCCTAAAATTTCGTATTCTCCCTCATCAAAATGTTCAAGCATTAGCATTTGTTTTAAGAGTACAGACTTGCCATTTCCACTTCCTCCTAAAATCCCAAAAATTTCGTTTTTGTTAATTTCAAAACTGACTCCATCATGGACAACTTTATTTCCAAATCGGGTGATAATATTTTGCGCTTTTATAATCATTTAAACTTCCATTATAGTTAAAACCACAGAAAATAAAGCATCAAATGCTATTACCCAAAATATAGCATTTACAACACTTTTTGTAGTATAAATTCCTATACTTTGAGTGGTATTTTTAACCTCAAATCCCCGAAAACAAGCAATAAGTCCTATTAAAAAACCAAAAATAGGAGCTTTTGCAAGCCCTATAATGATATGTTTCATTTCCACAGCTTCCCTAAAGCGCCTTAAAAATTCTCCAAAGGATATATCAAGATTTATTTTTGCTACTACCATTCCTCCTAATATACTGATCGCATCACTTAGAGCAACGATTAAAGGCATGGCAATAACTAAAGCCATGACCCGCGGAATGATGATGAATTCAAAAGAGCGAAAGCCCATGGTATTCATAGCATTGATCTCATCTGTGATTTTCATGACCCCAATTTGTGCCGTATAAGAGCTTGCACTTCTACCTGCTATGACTATCGCGGCGATTAAAGGAGCAAGTTCTCTAGTGGCTGAAATTCCTACTAAATCTACTATGAAAATATTAGCTCCAAATTGTGCAAGCTGATAAGCAGCTTGATATGCAAGCACAACCCCGACTAAAAGAGCGGTTAAAATAACAATAGGCAAGGCTTTAAAAGCTGAATTTTCAATATGATATAAAAAAGATATAAAGCGGAAATTTTTAGGATTTTTTATACATAAAAAAAGACTGGTAAAAAAAGCACCCGTAAAGTTAATAAATTTTTGCAAAATCTTTAAAAGATCAAAACTTAAAATTCCTAAAGAAATAAAAAAGTCTGTAAAATTGAATTTTTTCTCTTGTTTTTCATTAATTCTTTGATAGTTTTTTTCACAAAGCTCAAAAAGGCTTTTAAAGCGTGTGTTTAATCCTTGTTTTAAAATCAAGATATCGTTTTTTTTCAAATCATGCTCTAGAGCAAGAAAAAATCTCACTCCAGCCATATCGATTTCATTTAATTGACTAAAATCAAAAATACAATTTGTTTGAGAAATTTGGCTCAATAGATCTTTGATTTTAATCTTAGACACACTCGTTTTATCCCAAATTCCAAAAATAAAAACTTTATTTTCTTCTTTTTGAAATTTGAAATTTGCCTCCATTTTACTTATCGAGAATGAAATTTAAAATTTGTGGAACGCTAAAACCAAAATGCTCAAATACATCTTTATCTTTACCACTTTCTCCAAAACTTTCTATGCCATAAACCCTATCGCAGAATTTATAAAGCTCATTAGAATGTGCTGCTTCAACCCCTATAACTTCACCCTGTAAAAGCCTATCTTTATAAGCTTTATCTTGCTTTTCAAAGAGTTCAAAACAAGGCATGGAGATTACATTACAAGCAAAGCCTTGTTTTTCTAATTCATTTGCACTTTCTAAGCAAAGAGAAACCTCACTTCCGCTTGCTAAAAGCGTAAATTTAGCATCTTTACTTTCTTTAAGTAAATACGCCCCGTTTTTTACATCACCAAAAACAGGTTCATTTAAAGCCTTAAGCTTTTGGCGTGAAAGTACAAAAGCACTTGGAATATCTGCATTTAAAGCTATTTGCCAAGCTTTAACATTTTCCACTCCATCAGCTGGTCTAAAGGTTAAGAAATTTGGCATAGCTCTAAAAGTGCTGAGTTGTTCGATAGGTTGATGAGTTGGTCCATCTTCGCCAACGCCTATGCTATCATGTGTGAAAATGAAAAAATGTTTGACTTTCATTAAAGCTGCTATCCTAGCTGCGGGTTTTAAATATTCGCTAAAGATAAAAAATGTTGCTGAAAAAGGTAAGAAAATTCCATATCTTGCAAAGGCATTATTGATCGCAGCCATAGCGTGTTCTCTGATACCAAAATGAATATTTTTTCCTTCCGCAAAATCACCCATTCCATAAAGTTCGGTTTTATTAGATGGGGCTAAGTCCGCACTTCCGCCTAAAAATCCTTCCAAATCTTTAGCTAGAGCATTTAAAATTTCTCCATTACTATCTCTTGTAGCTAAATCCTTGCCTTTAAAATCAGGATAATTTATCTTGCTAAAATCAGGATTTAAAAGTTTTTCTAAGAGTTCTTTTTTTTCTGATTTTTCGAGCTTATCTTTCCATTTAGCTTCTTCTAAATCTCCAAGTTCTACAGCACTTTCGAAGCGAATTTTTGCTGCTTTAGGTATATAAAAATTTAAATTTGGATCAAATCCTGCTTTTTCTTTGGCTTTTTTAATAACCTCTTCACCCAAAGGTGCGCCGTGGCTTTTGTGACTTCCTTCAAGCTCTCCTGCGCCTTTTGCTATGGTTGTTTTTGCGATGATAAGGCAAGGTTTGTTGGCTTTTTTAGCTTGTTTTAGAGCCTTATCAATTGCTTCATAATCGTGTCCATCGATACTTAAAACTTCAAAGCCTTGTGACTCAAAACGCATTTTTACATCTTCATTAAAGGCTAAGCTTACATCTCCTTCGATAGAAATTTCATTGCTATCATAGATGATGATTAAATTATCAAGTTTATGAAGTCCTGCTAAAGAACACGCTTCATAAGAAATTCCTTCTTGTAAATCCCCATCTCCACAAAGACAATAAACCTTGTGATTGATTAATTCTTTTCCTAGTAAGTTTTGAGCTTTTTTAGCTGCCATAGCAAAGCCTACAGCATTAGCTATACCTTGTCCTAATGGGCCTGTAGCAATCTCTACTCCTTGAGTTGAAATTTCAGGATGGCCTGGAGTTTTTGAATGAAGTTGGCGGAAATTTTTAATATCATCTAAACTTAAATCATAACCACTTAAATGCAAAAAGCTATAAAGCAAAGCACTGGCATGTCCGCCTGAAAACACAAGCCTATCGCGGTTTAGCCAAGTTGGGTTTTTAGGATTATGAGAAAGATGATAACTTAAAACCGTTAAAATATCAGCCATTCCCAAGGGTGCACCTGGGTGGCCTGAATTAGCCTTTTGCACCATATCGGCACTTAAAAATCTTAAAGTATTTGCTTGTTCTTGTAATATCGATAGATCCATTTGTAACCTTTATAAATATTTAATCATTAAACTTTTAATCATGTGTGCTAAATTAGCATCAAGATCACCAAGATCATTTTTACACTCATTAATCAAATTTTCCTTACTTTGAATAGCCTTTTCAAGTCCTAATAAATTCACAAAAGAATTTTTATGCTCATCATGTTTGCTTGGCTTTCCACTTTCTTCTTCGCTCATTGTTTCATCGATGATATCATCATTGATTTGAAAAATAAGTCCAAGTTTTAGACCTATTTGATAAATTTTTTCGCTTTCTTTTTCATCGAGTTCGCAAATTTCGCAGCCCATTTTTAAAGCCGCTGCTATAAGTTTTGCGGTTTTATGTGTGTGTAAAAACTCAAGTTCTTCTAAATTTAATTTTTTATCTTCAAAATAACAATCAATAGCCTGACCCAAAATCATACCATTGATTCCTGCATTAAAAGCTAGAGTTCTAATCAGATTAATTTTAATGCTTTCTTTTAAATTTAAATTAGATAGAAGTAAAAAAGCTTCGGTATTTAAAGCATCGCCTACTAAAATAGCTGTAGTTTCATCATAGCTTTTATGCAAAGTAGGCGTTCCGCGTCTTAAATCTGCATTATCCATAGCAGGTAAATCATCGTGTATGAGCGAGTAAGTATGGATAAATTCTAAGGCCAAAGCCGCGTTTAGAGCATTGGGGATAAGATGAGGTGCTTTATTTTGAACAACTCCTAAGAGTAATTGAGCACGAAAGTGTTTTCCACCTGCTTTTAGCATCTTTGCCAAAGCTTCATTAAAAAAAGGATGGAAGCTTTGAACTTTTGGTAGATGATTTTCTAAATGTTTGATAAAGAGTTCTTTCACTTTACAAGCCTTATGAAAAATTGAAATTTTCCATCTCCACCTGAATGAACTCCTCCTAAATCATTGTTTAATCCCAATAAAGGAAGTTTATCACTTTTGCGTTCGATTAAAATATTAAAATCATTTCCTGTACCAAGTAGGGTTTGAAGTTCTTTAAAATCTTTTAGTGTCACATTGTTTGCGCGCAAAATTTTATCCCCTACCATAAATCCTGCTAAAGCAGCTTTAGAGCCTGCGTCTACTTTTGTAACTATAAGACTTGAATTTACACTTAGACCTATATTGCTTCTAAAATTGGTTGGTTTTGGTTTTGGTTTATTGCTTGGGAGATTAAATTTGCTTAAATCTTTGGCAAAAACTTCAGTAGAAATATTTAAATCCACATTATCTCGCAATACTTGAAAATAAAGTGTGCTTCCACGATCTGCAAAGAGAATTTTTTCATTTAGCTTTCTTATATCTTTAACTAGTGTTCCATCTACGCTTATGATTTCATCGTTGATTAGAAATTGCCCACTTTTTCGAACATTATTCACATAAATTTTATTTTCACGCACCGCAAAATCAACCCCTATATCGCCCCAATATACATCGTTATATTTCATAAAATGCTTTAAGTAACGATTTCCTATAAAGGAGCTATTATTAAGAGCAATTCCCATCATTTCGCAGCAAGGAGTGCCTAAAAGCCCCACTTTGGTAGAAAAATCAAGCTGATCTTTTTCATCAATATTTTGCGCAAGATATTTAATGTGACCTATATAAGCTCTATTAGGATCCCAAATTCCTATCCAATCATTGCGTGTAAGTTTTTCTTCATCTCCCATAGGTGTAGGGATTAAGCTAAAATCAGTTCTTACAAGATAAAGATTTAAAAATGGATCATATTTTACATATTTATTGAGTTTGACATTAGGTTGTTTTAAAACCGCAAGTAAATTTTCACTCAAGGCAAAAGCAGGCATTCCTTCATAATTAAGCATACTGGCTTTATTTCTTTCGTAGCCTGCAGCAAAATCTTCAAATTTAGGACGCTCGATTGCACTTAGGGATATTAAAAAGGTTACTAAAAAAAACAAAAATTTCATAATTTCCCAAATCCTCCTAAAACATCACTGGCCAAGCTTGATCGATTTTGTGCTACCATAGCTAAAACATCATTTATAGCAGAAATGAGTAAAATTTGTAAAGATTCTTTATCTTCAAGTAAAGAACCATCAATGCTAACATCGATAATCTCACCCTTGCCATTAGCACTGACTTTCACAAGTCCTGCCCCACTTTTAGCACTAAATTCTCGATTGGCTAACTCTAATTCTATATTTTTTGCTTTTTCTTGAACTTGATTTAAAAGTTCTCCCATCTTAGAAAAATCCATATTTTCAAACATTTATTATCCTTGATTTTTTAAAATTTCATTCACAATCGCTTTGTCGCTAAAGGGGTGTTTTATCCCTTTGATTTCTTGGGTATTTTCATCACCCTTGCCTAAAATAACTACTAAATCGTCTTTTTCTTTAAGTTTTAAAGCTTTATTTATAGCTTCTTTTCTATCTTCTATCATCAAAGCTTTATCAGGGTTTTGAAAGCCTGATAGAATTTCATTCATGATATCTTTAGGTTCTTCGCTACGCGGGTTATCACTTGTGATAATGGCTATTTTTGCAAAATGCTCAACGATTTTTCCCATTAAAGGTCGTTTGGTTTTATCTCTATCTCCACCTGCTCCAAAAACTACTATGAGTTTTTTATTTTTGAGTGTATCAAGTACTTTTTCAATGCCATCAGGAGTGTGAGCAAAATCCACGATTACGCCATTAGCCACTTGCTCAACCCTACCACAAACCCCGCCAAAGCCACTGATAGCTTTTTCTAAGTCTTTTAAATTCGGCTTTACAAGTTCATTAACACAAGCACTAGCGGCTAGAAGATTATAAAGATTGAAAAGTCCTAGTAGGGGCGAGTCAATATGAAAACTTTGATCTTTTAATGCTACAATAGCACTGATACCATCTTCTAAAGAATAAGCTTTAACTTGATACAAAGAAGGATTTTCTATGCCATAAGTAAAAGCATTGCGCACATTAAATTTAATCATTAAAGTATCTTTGTTGATAAATTTTAAACTCTCATCGGTAAAAAAGAGCTCTTTTGCTGCTTTATAGTTTTCAAAATTGCCATGAAAATCCAAATGATCTTGAGTAATGTTAGTAAAAATTTTGGCTGCAAATTTCAAGCCTTCGATGCGATTTTGCACCAAAGCATGCGAGCTAACTTCCATAATAAAAAAATCACATTTTTTTTGTGTGGCAAGTTGTAAGTATTCTAAAGTTTTTAAAATAGGCGAAGTGGTTAAAGACTTTTCATCAATTTGCTCATCGTTGATAAAAGCTCCACGAGTGCCACAAAGTCCACATTTAAAACCTAAGTCAAGTAAAATCGAATAAATAGCCGCTGCGGTGGTGGTTTTGCCATTGGTTCCTGTAATTCCTATGATTTTGATATTTTCATCGATTTTTAAAAGTTTTTTGCATTCTTCTACATCAATGATTTTTGCACCTTTTTCTAAGGCATCACTAGCAAAATTCATATTTTGTGCAGTTTTTAAAAAATAGCAATCTTTTTCGCATTCTAAGGTATTGTCGGTAATAAAAGACTGATCAAGCTTTAATTTCACTTTTAAATCCTATAAGTTTTTCTTGGAGTTTTATAAAGCGTTCGTTTGCCCAAAAGTGCGGCATAACGCTTTCTATATAGTTTAAAGTCATATCTTTATAGCCATTATCAAGTAATTTTTCTAAAAAATCTAAAAAATCATCACGGTTATCAATGACTAATTTTGTGCTATGTATAATATTTTCAAAACTCTTTTTAAAGCCGATTTGCTCTTCACTTTTTAGAAAATCTTTGTAGTTTAAAGTATGAGCTTCTTGAATTTCATTTTCTGTTTCATCGGTATTTTTTTCATTTTTAAGCTCTATAGTGCTTAAAATTTCTTCTAAATCTTTATCGATATTTTTAATTTGATAATGTTCTAAATAAAATTCAAAAAGTAATAACGCTTCTTTTGGAGATTTTAAAGCTAGATCACAAAGAGTGATAAAATGAAACAAGCGTTTGTTTTTGCGTTTTTCATAAGCTAAAGAAAAATATATTTTTGCTGTTTTAAAGTCTTTGCGTAAAAAATGCTCGATTCCAAGTTTTTTATAGTTTTGCAAAATCTTCAGCTCCACCGTTTAGATTAACTATAGTAATTTCTGGATGTATATCGATTTTAAGTTGTCTTTCAAGTCCGTATTTTAATGTCGTTCCACTTGAAGCGCATCCTTTGCAAGCCCCAATTAAATGAACATAAACCACACCATTTTTAATCCCTAAAAATTCAAGACCGCCTCCATCGCGTTCTAACATAGGCATACTTTTATCTAAACTTGCTTTTACAGGATTTATAAGCTCTTCATCGCTAAAAGGCATCATAATATATCCTTAATAAATTTTTCTATACTTTAGCGTGATTGTGTTTAAAAAAAGGTAAATCGGATAGTTTTTTCGTTATTTTTCTAAATGAAGCTTAAAAGGGTTCTTCATTGTAATCATTTTCAGAATTATTTTTTAAAATTTTAATATCCAAATTTTTAGCAGAAAAAAATCTATGCAAATTTTTAAATAAAGCTTCTAGTTTCTCTTCATCTTTTTCATTTTTCAGTAAAAACAAATTCTCTTTTAAAAATTCTACAAGTTCATGATCGTTTAAATTTTTACTAAGAAGGACAAAATTTTTTTCTATAAGGGTAAAAATTTGTTTTTTTAAAGCAAGATAAGAATTTGTGATATTAATATGATTTAAAAAGGCTAAATTAACCTTACAAATTCCCCATAAAAACTCAATTTGACTTAAATCTTTACTAAAATTTTTACTCTCAAATTCTCTTATATCACTATCTTCATAGCTTTTGTGTTCTAAAATTTTTTCTAATAATACTTTATGTTTAAAACATCTAATATCGCTAATTTTTATAAAAAGCTCGTGCATGTTAGGATTGTTTTTTAAATAATTTAAGAGTTCAAGCTCGGTGATGTGGGATTTAGGATTATGATTTTGCGTTTGTTGGAAAGAGGTGTTAAAATTGATAGTTTTACTTGGTTTTCGATTTGAAGTAAGAACGATGAGTTTTTCATCTACTCCTAAAAGTTTTGAAACCAAACCTACATAAGAACTAGCTACTAAGGGTTCAAGGCTAAAGGTGTATTTTTGTATATTTTCAAGAGCTTTTTGTTTATCTAGGGCGGAATTTAAAGAAAAGCTTGAAAGTATGCGTCTAATGTAAAACTCCCCTAAATCCATCCCTTTTTCAAGTAGGGTGTGAAGTTTCGCACTTTGATTATTAGCAACAAGTTCGGCAGGATCTTTTCCGCCTTCTAAAAGGGCTACTTTACCATCTATTTTATGAGTACTAAGTAAAAAGGCTGAACGAGTGGCCGCATTTAATCCCGCTTCATCATTATCAAAACATAAAATCACTTTAGCTTCATAACGGTGGATTAAAGGCAGATGATTTTCAGTTAATGCTGTTCCAAGCACTGCTACAGCATTGTTAAAACCTGCTTTATGAAAAGCTATAGCATCCATATAGCCTTCACATACTATCATTTCTTTTTTTTTGGCTATATTTTCTTTAGCTATATTAAAAGCATAAAAAATTCTACTTTTATCAAATAATATATTTTGAGGAGAATTCACATATTTTGCTGCAACATTAGGATTTAAAGTGCGTCCCCCAAAACCTACCAATAAGTCTTTATGATCATAAATTGGAAAAGTGATACGCCATATAAAACTTGCATAAAATTCATTATTTTTATCCTTTTTTAAAGCACCCACACTCATAGCATCTTCTAAAAGGATTTTTTCGTTATGAAACAATCTTATGCTGTCTTCGCTTGAGCCTGCAAAACCTAATTCAAATTTGGCTATATCTTGATCATTTAGCGTTCTTTTATACAGATAATCCAAAGCTTCTTTATGGTGTTTGAGATTGGATTTAAAATAAGCATTTAAGCTAGGCAGTATAGTTCTTAATTCTTTTTTATTTTCATTTTTTTCTTTGGTGTAACTTAGAGTAAAATTACAAAGATTTGCAATTTTTTCAACCGCATCAGTAAAGCTTAATTTTTCGTAATCCATTACAAATTTAAAAGCATCTCCGCCTGCTTTACACGCAAAACAATGATAAAATCCTTTTGTGGGATTTATATGCATAGAAGGATTTTTATCCGCGTGAAAAGGACACACGCAAACAAAGCTTGAACCTTGTTTTTTTACTTCTATATAATTTTCAATAATATCAACAATATTAAGTCTTTGGGATAAATTTTCTATACTTTCTTTAGTTATCATTTTAAAACCTTAAATAAAATTATACAAAGATTTAGCTATAATTTGGCATAAAATTTTTAGAGCAGGATGATGGATTTTTTCTTCGTAGAATACAGAGATCCCTTAGTGGGACTTATAATTTTAACTGTTTTAATCTTCGTTGTAGCTGTGGCAAATTATATTTGGAAAGTATTTGCGAGCAAAGATGAAGAACAAAAGCTTGAAAAATTTATTAAGAAATTTGAGATGGATAATATCCACAAAGATTTGTTAAGAAATGAGGGTTTGAGTTTTGGAAATTTGAGTTTTTTGGCCGAAATTTTTACCAAAAGTGGTGAATTTGAAAAAGCCACGCAAATTTATCTTATCGCCCTTGAAAAAAGTAAGGATAAGCAAGAGCGTGAATTTATCTTTTTTGCATTGGCAAAAGTATATTTTAAAGCAGGGTTTTTAGAGCGCGCAAAGGAAGTTTTATTGCAAGCTTTAAAACTGCGTCCAAGAAATATACAAGCCTTAAAACTTTTAAAAATTGTTTATCTTAAATTAAGAAAATATAAGGAAAATTTAGAGCTTTTGGGTTGTTTGTTTGAGCTTGGAGAAAATGTAAAAGAAGAAAAAGAATTTTTAAAAGCTTTGGATTTTCTTGCTTCTAGTTTAAGTGATGAAGAAAAAAAAGAGCATATTTTAAAACTACAAACAGACAATAATCCTATGCTAGGACGCTTTGTTTTTGAAAAATATCATATTTTTTTAAATCAAGATTTTTCAAGTATTTGTGATTTGCTTTATAAAGAAAATAAAGCTTTTAATCTACAAAATAAAGAATATTTTGAATTTTTTTATGCCTTGGGTTTGATAGAGGATGAAGAGTCTAAAGATGTAAATTTTAAAAATTCTAATTTTAAAATGCTAAAAATTTTAAAAGAAAATTCCTTTAAAGCAAGGCTTGAATTTTCATATCGTTGCACAGAATGCAAAAGCGTAATGCCTTTGTTTTTTTATCATTGCCCTGTTTGTTATGAATTTAATACTTGTCAAATTATTTATGAAGTGAAAAATAATGAGACATATTGAAATTTATACTGATGGTTCTTGCCTTAAAAATCCAGGTTTTGGAGGATGGGCTTATATCTTACGCTATAATCAACATCAAAAAGAAGGTTTTGGAGCAGAAGCTAATACTACAAACAATAGAATGGAATTAAAAGCGATTATCGAAGCTTTAAAAGCCTTAAAAGAACCTTGTGAAATTTCACTTTTTACAGACTCTAATTTGATGGTTCAAAGTATTAATGAATGGCTAGAAGCTTGGATAAAAAAAGATTTCAAGGGTAAAAAAAATGTAGATTTATGGAAAGAATATATCGATGTGGCAAAACCCCATAAGATAAAAGCTTATTGGATAAAAGCACATAATGGGCATTTAGAAAATGAAAGGTGTGATACTTTAGCACGCGAAGCTGCTTTAAAAATTGCAAGGGAAAATGATGAAAAATATTGAATTATTAGAACAAAAATTAGCCTATAAGTTCAAAGATAAAGATCTTTTAATCCATGCTCTAACTCATAAAAGTTTTAAAAAACCTTACAATAATGAGCGTTTGGAATTCTTAGGCGATGCGGTGCTTGATTTAGTTGTGGGTGAATATCTTTTTCATAAATTTGCTAAAGACGCTGAGGGGGATTTGTCAAAATTAAGAGCGGCTTTGGTCAATGAAAAATCTTTTGCAAAGATCGCAAATAGTTTAAATTTGGGCGATTTTATTTTTATGAGCGCGGCTGAAGAAAACAATGGAGGTAAAGAAAAGCCTTCTATACTTTCTGATGCCTTAGAAGCGATTATGGGGGCTATACATTTAGAAGCGGGATTTGATTTTGCAAGAAATATCGCTTTAAAGCTTATAGAAAAAAACTTCCCACAAATTGATGCAAAAAATCTCATTAAAGATTATAAAACAAAACTGCAAGAAATTACACAAGCAAAATTAGGACAAACCCCACAATACGAAACCGTGCGTGCTTTTGGACCTGATCATTTAAAACAATTTGAAATCGCTTTATTCCTTAATGGACAAGAGCTTGCAAGAGCCATTGCGGGAAATAAAAAAGAAGCACAGCAAATGGCAGCAAAAATTACACTTGAAAAATTAGGAGCTTTATAGTGAATACTTTTGGTACAAGATTAAAATTTACAAGTTTTGGAGAATCCCACGGAGTGGCAGTGGGTTGCGTGATTGATGGAATGCCTGCAGGGGTTAAATTTGATGAAGAGTTTTTACAAAGCGAACTTGATAAACGCAAGGGTGGGAGCAAATTTGCAACTCCAAGAAAAGAAGGCGATAGGGCGCAGGTTTTAAGCGGGGTATTTGAAGGTTATACCACGGGTCATCCTATTGCTATGGTTGTGTTTAACGAAAACACACATTCTAAGGATTATGATAATTTAAAAGATTTATTTCGTCCTGCCCATGCTGATTTTACTTATTTTCATAAATACGGCATAAGAGATCATAGAGGAGGCGGAAGAGCTAGTGCTAGAGAAAGTGTTGCTAGAGTGGCTGCGGGTGCTGTTGCAGCTATGCTTTTGCGTGAATTTGGTATTTGTGTTCGAAGTGGGGTTTTTGGAGTAGGAAATTTTATTTCAAATTTAAAAGAGGAAGAATTGGATTTTGAATTTGCAAAACAAAGTGAGATTTTTTGCTTAGATCCTAATTTAGAAGATGAATTTAAAAAAGAAATTTTAAGCGCTAGAAACTCAAAAGATAGTGTGGGTGCTTCTGTTTATACTAGAGCTAAGGGAATGCTTGTAGGACTTGGAGAAGTGCTTTATGATAAATTAGATTCTAAATTAGCTCATGCCTTAATGGGGATTAATGCTGTAAAAGCTGTTGAGATAGGCGAGGGGATTAATGCGAGTAAAATGCGAGGCTCGCAAAATAATGATGCTTTAAAAGGGGGTGAGTTTTTAAGTAATCACAGCGGAGGGATTTTAGGAGGTATTTCAAATGGACAAGATCTTATTTTAAAGACTTATTTTAAACCTACTCCTTCTATTTTTTTAAAGCAAAGCAGTATGGATAAATTTGGAAATGATTTAGAATTTGAACTCAAAGGCAGACATGATCCTTGTGTAGGTGTTAGAGGTAGTGTAGTAGTGAGTGCTATGGTGCGTTTGGTTTTGGCTGATTGTTTATTGCTTCATGCAAGTGCTAATTTAAACAATTTAAAAAATGCTTATGGGATAAAAAAATGATAAAGCCCATTTTTGGGCTTTAATTTGCAATATTTTGAAAAGATTTAACTCCATATCGTCTCTTTTATAAATTTTTTAACACTTAATCTTTATATTTTTTATACATTTTGATAAGTTTAAAAAAATAAATTAATATTATTTTTATTTTAAGTGTATAAAAAAGGAATTTTTATTTAGGATTTTTTTAGTATTAATTAAAAATATTGATAAAAATTACTATTTTAATATTAAAATGGTTAAAGATATTACAAGGAGGGATTGATGGAATTTAGTAAAAAGAAAATTGTTCGTTTATCGTTGAATTTAACACTTCTTGGTGCTTTATTTCCTTGCGTATTGTTCTCAGCAGACTTGCGTCAAAGAAATGGTAATGTTATTGTTTCAAGTACAACAGATCTTACGCAATCAAGCAATAAAACTGATGTAATTAATATCAAAAACCCAAATCAAAATGGAGTATCACACAATCAATTTGATGAATTCAGTGTCCAAGATGGAGTAATTTTTAATAATAGTTTAAAAGATGGAAATTCTCAAATTGGAGGATGGGTAGGGAAAAATCCAAATTTAAAACAAAATGCCAATACTATTATAAATGAAATTTCAAGTAAGCAAGCTTCTAATATCAATGGCGCTGTTGAGGTATTTGGAAAAAGTGCTAATTTAATTTTTGCTAATGAAAATGGTTTTAGTGTAAATGGAGCGGCTTTTTTAAATACTAAAGGAGTTACACTTAGCACAGGCAAATTCAATGGAGATTTTACAGAAGTAACAAGCAATGGTAGGGTAGCCATTGAAGAAAAGGGGTAATGGTTGATGGGGATTATTTTAATGTAATCAGCCGTGGGATTGACCTTGCAGGTAGTATTGCCCACTATCAAAGTGGTAAAAATTTATCCGATATTAATTTTATAGCTGGGCTTAATAAGGTCGATTTAAGTACTCCAAATGCTCCAAAAATTATTGCTTCAAAACAAAAAGATGAAAAAATTGATTATGGTATTGATGGGAAATATTTAGGATCTATGTATGCAAATACAGTTACTCTTATTAGCACAGAAGAGGGTGTTGGTGTAAGACATAGTGGAGTAATACGCGGAATTGAAGATGTTATAGTAAAAGTAAAAGATAAGGCTGAATTTCAAGCTATAGGTGTAAATACAAATGGAAGTGTTAAGATAGACGCTAAAGATATTAAAACCTCTTTAATCAATGCAGATACAATTGATTTAAAAGCAAGTGGAAAAGTTACAAATGAAGGACTTTATAAAGGCAAGCAAATTCAAATCAATGCCAATAATTTTGAAAATGCAAAGCAAACAAATTTGAGCCAAGAAACAAAAGATATTTTTAAGATAAATCAAGAAAATTCAAGTATTTTTGCAGACAGTTTAACTTTAAATACCCTAGATAAAACTAGCAATTTTGGATTTATCAATGCTTTAAATGATATTAAAGTGGGTACAAATTCTTTTGACAATCAAGGAGAAATTTCAGCAAATAAAGATATAAGCTTAATGCTTAATGATGATGCTTTTATTAATAATGGCAAAATTTTAAGCCAAAATGATATTCAAATACAAGCTAATAAAGATTTAACTTTAAATCATGGAAATTTATACGCACAAAATTTGCTTCATATAAAAAGCTTGAATGATTTAAATATCAATTCAAAACTCGAAAATACTTCTTCAATAGAGCTTGATGCGAAAAATATTTATGTTAAAAACCTTGTTGCTAGTGGAAAAGAATTAAATCTTCATGCAGATGAAAATCTTGTAAATGATGCTTATTTATTTTCAAATGGTGATCTTAGAGCCCAAGCTACAACCCTTACAAATAATTCCACTTTTAATAGCTTAAATAATTTGTATTTAAACGCCCATACGATTCATAATAATGCTTTAATTTTTGCAGATAAAGTATCAATATCGAGGCAAATATTTTAAATAATAATGCAAATTTAACAGGCATGCTTGAGACTTCGACCGAGTATTCTCAAGGTTTTGGTCAAGTAGGGTACGGTGATACTGCTTTTAAACGATGGAATATGGAAGTAGGTGTTACGGGTATTGTAAAATATAATAATTTATTAGACAGCAAGCAAGCTTCTATCCAAGCAGGTAAAGATATAAATATCAATACCCAATCACAAGATAATGCTAGACAAATCAACAACAGCGGAAAAATTCTTGCTCAAGGCAATATCGTATCTTTTGGAAATATAGACAATAAGTCTTTAAGTAAAGAAATTTCTGTAGGTGAAATTTTAGAGCAAATTAGAGTTAATGGATTTTTTGCTAAAGAATATCTTGGTTCTTGGAATACAAATTCAACTTATTATTTTGTAGATCATGAAAGCTTGCTTGATGCTTTGAAATATTTTTCTACCACCCAAGCAAAAAATCATCAAAGAGAATCAGCGTGGAATGCGCTTAAAGATGCAGCAGCTAAAAATTCAGCTTTAAACCAATGTTTTTCTTTATTATTTGGTAGTGATTATGCTTCAAAAAGATTTGTTCCTGATCAAAAAGAGTGGAATCTTGATGCAAAGATTGTTTTTAAAGCAAAATCCGAGGCTGTTATTGCTTCAAAGGGTAAATTAGATCTTAATGCTAAGGAATACAATCAAGATTTAGTCAGTTCTTTGGATAAAAATTTTGCCTTACTTGATTCGGATTTAAAAAAAGCGACAAATAGTCAAGATTTAATTTTAAATTCTATACCTGATCTTATCAATTCAGGCTTATTTACTCTTGAAAATAAAACAAATGATAATATTACTTATGAATACACTACAAATACTTCTATCATAGATGAAAGCAAGTATTTTGGATTTTTAAGTATTTTAAATCAATTTAAAAATAAAAACTTCAACGAATTTATAGTTATAGGAGATCCTTTTTTGAAAATCAGCTTATTAACGCAATGTATGCAAACGCACTACAATCCAATACTAAATTGAGCGAAGAAGAAATCAAAAAATTACTTGAAAATGGAGCAAAATATGCCAATGAAAATGGCTTAAATTTGGGTCAAGGTTTGGCTAAAAATCAAGCTGTTGATCAAGATATGATTTTATATGTAACAATCAAACAAAACGGTAAAAATATCATGGCTCCTATGTTGTATCTTTCTAAAGAGACAATTGGAAATAATGAAATAAAATCAAATCTTACAGGAAAAACAGGCGTAGATATTAATACGCAATCATTTAATTCTTTGTTAGGCGACATAGCTTCAGAGGGTCAGATTAATATCAATGCTGGCAACGAGATTAATTTGCAAAGTTCTAATTTAAATGCGCAAAATATAAATTTAAGTGCCAATAATGTCAATATAGACACTGTTTTAGGTATAGATGAAAAAGGCTCTTATAATTCAATTAAAAAAGGAGAGATTAAAGCAAATAATGTTGTTAATATTGATTCGGTAAATGATTTAAATATCAAAAATAGTGATATTTCTACTAGTGCGAATGATTCTAAAATTGTTCTTATATCTCAAAAGGGTGATGTAAATATCAAAAACGATTATTCTAAATCATCTTCATTTGAGCAAATTAATACAGATAGTCAAAAATCCAATACTACAACGAGTATAGATGGGGTTTTAAGCACCAATATCAAAGGAGCAAATGTAGGAATTGTTTCCAATCAAGATGTAAATATTATAGCTAGCAATATCAATGCTGATTCTAAAATAGATATCAATGCTAACAATGTTAATATTAAAGATGCACACGAACTTAGCAAGACTAAAACCGATGGTGTGTATTAAAACCCGTAGAGATCAGTTATGAAAGTGCTAATTTAGAAACTTCAAAATCAATAAGCAGTACTTTAAATTCAAAAGATGATATTAATATTAATACCAACGGCAATATAGCAATCACAGGCTCAACTTTACAAGCGGATAAATCTGCTAATTTAAATGGAGAAAATATTACAATAGAAAATGGAGAAAATAAAATTTCAAGTTCTTCTCATTCTTCAACAAGTTCTATTGCTGAATATAAGCAAAGTTCTGTAAATACTGATGCTTCTTTGGTGTCTTCATCACAAATTCAATCCGATATTTTAAATTTAAATGCTCAAAAAAATGTAAGCATTAAAGGAAGTGAGCTTAATGGAGGCGAGATTGATATTAAGGCTGATAAGGTTGATTTTATAGCTGCGTAAAATAAAACCCATACAGAAAGCGATTCGATTGCTATTGGGGTTTTTGCTAATGCTAATTTGGAATTAACCGGAAATGGGGTTGCTGTAAATTATAGTTTTGTGCAAGATAAAGCAAATGCTAATACCACAAATAGTTCTAATAGTATCACACAAGGTGGGGTAAGATCTGATCTTTTAGGAACTGCAGAGGCTGGTTTGGAATTTTCTAAAACGGAAAAAATAAGTGATGAGCTTTCCCATGTTTCAAATACTATCAAAGGTTCAAATATTAATATCAATGCAAATAATGCTTTAGATATAGGTGGAGCTAATTTTGAGGCTAATAAGGATATTAATTTAAGAGCAGGAGAGATTGTTAGTACTAAATATGAAGATATTAAAACACAAAGCAGTACAGGCTTTGGTTTGTATATTAAAGAAAGAATTGAAGCTACTAGTCCTATCGCTTCTGCTATCAATCAATCGGCTCAAAATGCAGCTGCTAAGAATGAAAATTTAGGCGTAAATTATGGAATAGTAGCTTCTCAAGCTTTAGCCAATACTGCTAATATATTTAGCAACAATCTCATAAATACCACTTCTAATCAAACTCTAGGTTTTAAATTCAATCAAGATAAAAGCCAAAGTTCTAGCGAGAATATTTCTAAAATCAATGCAGGCGATAATTTAAATTTAGAAAGCACAAAAGGAAGTATTGTTTTAAATGGAGTGGAAGCTAAGGCTAGTAGCATTAATATCGAGGCAAAAGATAATGTTATTTTAAATGCTGCAAAATCTAAAAATTCTTCTTCTAGCTCTTCTTTGGAAATTGCAGCAACTAACAAGCAAACCGCAGGATATCATGCAGTTGATGGTGGAACTGTGGGTGAAGGCATTGAAGGTTTTGCAAGTGCGTCGTATTCTAAATCAAACGAAACGCAATTTACCAATGCGAATTTAAATGCTAATAATATCAATATCAACACAGGTAAAGATTTTACACTCAATGGAGCCAATGTTAAAGCTTCTAATGATGCTATTTTAAATGTAGGCGGAAATTTGGAAGTAAATTCTTTAGCTGATAGTCTTAATTCTCAAAAATATAGCGCTTTATTGAATGCATCAGGAACTGGAGGCTTATCAAGCAATCATCTTGTTACAGGAAGTGTTTCAGGCACTTTAGGTATAGGATATGCTAAAACAGATAAAACAACTGTTACAACTCAAAGTGGTATCAGTGCAGGAAATGAAATCAATGGCCATGTTAATGGAAATTTAAATTTGCAAGGGGGAATTTTAAATTCTGATAATCAAAAAGGAAATTTACTTGTTGATGGAAAAGTTACAAATTCTGAAGTAAGTGTCTATGAAAAAAGCGATGTGGCTACGATAAGATTAAGTGGCGGGACAAATCAAAGCTTTGGAGGAGTGGTTGATATAGATGATCATATTGACAAGACAGGCAGTGTAAATTCTGCAGCCAATATCAATATAAACAATAACAAAAATCATGGTATAAGTACAGATACTCAAAATACCACAGATACACAAGATCATTCTTGGGCAGGAGGTACTATAAATCTTAATTCTTCAATCTCTAAAATAAAAAATGGGATAAGCAAGGTTACTGGATCTGATTCTACTTCTAATCAACCATCAAACCAACCTTCTAAATCAGATGGACCTTATATCAATGAAAGCACACAAACTACAAGGTTATAGGTGAAATTTTTAAAAATTATTTTTTTGCTTATGAGTTTTATCTGCTTATTGCAAGCAGATGACTCTGCAAAAACGCTGAATTTACTAGATAAAAGACAACAACAATTACATATACAAAAAGAATTTGATGAATTAGAAAAAAAGCAACAGCAAGAAAAGGATGTGTATTTAGAAAATCAAGATTCTGAAGATAAAATTTATATTTTCAAACAAATTCAATTTAAGAAAAACGATACGCTTACCATGCAAGCAAATAATATTTTAAAAAATACATTAATCAGCCTTTAAGTGTTAATGATATTTATAATATGATTAAAGAGCTTACAAATTTTATCGTTGCGAAGGGCTATTCAACTTCTAGTGTAACCATTGATGAGCTTGATCAAGAACGCGATATACTTTTTCTTGATTTAAAATATGGTTTTGTAGGAGAGGTGTATCTTAATGGGGATAATAATACAACAAGATTAGATTTTGGTATGCCTTTGAAAAAGGGTGATAAATTCAATATTTATGATTTAGATACAGGTATAGAAAATTTAAACAATGGCGCAAGAGATGTTAAAATCGCTGTTAAAGCGAGTGAAAATTATGGTTATTCTGATATATTTATCAATCTTAAATCAAAGCCACCTGATTTGATATTGGACTTTGATAATAGTGGCTATAAAGCTAAAGGAGAATATAAAGCTAGTGCCTATCTTTCTTTAAGTAGTATTTTAAATCTTAACGACTCCATACGCTTTGGTTTTATCAAAGGATTGTTAAAAGATATGAGTCAAGAGCGAGAAAATGTTTATGTGGCAAATTATACCTTGCCCATACAGAGTTATCAATTGTCTTATTCTATGCAATATAGTGATAATATAAATATGATTGAGGGATATGATAATTCTTTTATAAAAAATACAGATACAAGCTTAAGACATAAAATCATGTTAAAAAAGATTTTACATCGCACAAGCAAGGATAAATTTTCAATTTATGCTAATTTAGGCATTAAAGATGATGTTAATGAGATTGATAATTTTCGTTTAGAGAGTTCAAGTGGTAGGTATTCAAGTATTGCTAGCGGGGTTGAGTATTCAACGCTGGCATTTGGTGGATTTTTGTTTTTAAATTTAGAATACGAAAAAGGAATTCCATTTTTGGGTTCTAAAAAAGATTCTAAAGATTCTTTATATAAAATCGAATTTAACAAAGTCAATTTTAATTTAAGCTATCAAAAAAGTTTTTATGCAAATGATGGCCTAGCATTTTTATATCAAAACAGCTTGGGTGCGAGTTATTCTAATGAACCCTTATTGTATGCTGATAAATTTTTAATCGGCGATGAATACACAGTTAGGGGATTTAAAGAAAGCTCTGCTGCTCTTGATTATGGAGCATATAGTAACAATACGATTTATTTGCAATTTCTAAATGCGCCTAAATATTTAAGAGCATTAGAGCCTTTTGTTGGATTGGATATGGGTTATGGTAGGGATTATCTTTTACCCAATAAAGATTTTTTAGCCGGTGTCACCTTTGGTTTTAGATACAACTTAAATCATCTTTCTTTAAATTTAACAGCTTCTAAAGCCCTGCATAAATCTTCGAATATGCCAAGCGAAACGATTCCTATTTATCTCAGGGCTTCTGTATTTTTTTAAGTTTAAGAAATGAAAAATGGATTGATTTCTTTTTTATCCTCAAAAGCTATACTTTTATAGCTTTTATCTTTAAATCGAAGTTCATAGCTTTTGTTTGCTTCATGCTTGGTGTAAGTTAGAGCGATTTTTAAGGCGAGTTCTAAATCTTTTTCATCTGCATTTGCACTAAGTAAAGAATAAGCTCCGATTAAATCTCCAAGTTCTATTACTTCATATTTAGGAGTTTTTAAACCTTTTAAAAGAGTATTTTCAAGTTCATTTCTACCTATGATCATTTTAGCTCCATTAGGCAGTCTTAAATGACGACCATATTTTAAAAGTTGCGCATCATTTACTTGCATATCTTTGTCAAATTCTATAAAATCTCGAATTTTTTTAGCAAAACTATCAAGAGTTAGCAAACAACCTCCACCTGGGCTTTCAAAGTCTTCTAAGCCAAATTTAGCTGCAAGTTCAAGTTGTCTTTTACGACTTCTTCCACTAATACCTTCGAGTTTTTCTCTATCTACCCAACCTTCTCTTTCAGGTTTGGTTAGAGGTAGGTTTTTTGCACACATAGGACGCAAGATTAAATCTTCTTCATCAAGAGCAAGTTTTTTAACCTTTGCCATCGCATCACTTCTTTGACTCATAGGGCGTTGTCCTAAAACTTCTCCTGTGATGATAAAACTTGCATTTTCTTCTTTTAACATAGCAAGAGCAGTTTTAAACATAAAAGCATGACAATCTATACAAGGATTAAAATGTTTGCCATAGCCATATTGTGGATTAAAAAGCACTTCTTGAAGATAGGAATTTCTTACATCTATCATTTCAAAATCTGCACCTACCATTGCCGCACGCTTTTTCATGATTTCGCTTTTATCACTTGTGCTTCCAAAACCTATGTTGATATTTAGAGCTTTAACTTCTATGCCTTGTGCAGTGATGAGTTTCATTGCAAGCATACTATCAAGCCCACCGCTAAAAAGAGCTAATGCTTTCATTTATGTTCCTTTTTTAAAAAATAATTTTGTTAGTATAAATAAATTTGATTTTTTTGCCGATATGAAATTTGTAATTGTATCAAATAATTTTAAGATTACAATTATTTTTGGAGGTTTACTATGAGAAAATTACTCTCTGTTGCACTAGTTGCTTGCTTTATTGGTTCTTTTGCTTATGGCAAAACTGAGAATAATAAAAGCCCACAAGTTAGAAGTTCTTGCGTTGATTATGAAATAAGATTGAAACGATGCAATTCTTTGCCTACTCAATATCAAAGACAAATGTGTCGTTTGGGCTTATTTGCAGCTTGTAAATAAAATAAACAAGTCCAAGTTAAATGCTTGGGCTTTAAAATTTCTAAGGAGTTATTATGGACAAATTAACAATCAATGATTTTAATGTTTCTTTACCAAGTTCTCAAAATGTTACAAATCGTAAAGAAATTTTAGAATTAAAAAAAGAAGAGAAAGATAAAATTCCCGTGCAAGATCTTTCGAGTTTAAATAGCGATGGTGTTAAGGTTGTTTTTGAAAATAAGCAAGGTGAACTTATAGCTTTAAATTTAAGCGATGAAAATTATAGTAGTTTACAAAAAAATTTCGGTTCTTATACGAATTATGTTGCTAGAAATGATGGTAGTATAAGGCTTAATGGCGAAGCAAATCAATTTGTTTCAAATTGGTTTGAAAGTGTAAAAGATAATTTTGGTTCTTTAAATTCAAATTTAAATAATAAACAACAAAGTGTAAAATTAAATTTTAATACAAGTACCCTTCAACAAAGTATGCAAAATTTAGGTTTTAAAACAAGCGATGAAAAAATATCTGATGATGCAAATATAGAAGAAAAATTAAATTTTTTTATTGATAAAGATGTAAATAAAGATGGTAAAGTTGATGATAGTGATGTTAAAGAACCTAGCATGAGAGAAATTTTAAGCGACATTAAAGAAGCATCAGGTGGTGGAGCTAATGCTATGAAAACCATAGATCCGCAAAAAATCAATAAAAAAGATGATAAGGAAAATAATATCAAAGAAAAAGAAGACGAAGATTTGCTTCAAAAAGCTCAAGAAAAAGGTTTAAGTGCTTTAAGTGCTGATGAGCAAGCCAAACTTAAAGCAAGTAATCCACAAATTTTTGAAGAACTTCAAAATAAGTCTTTAGGGAATTTAGAGCAAAATTTAAAAAAAGATTTAATGGTGCAAATAAGTAATAATGAAGCCATATTTGTGAACAAAAGAGTGTAAAAATTTAAAAATAAATGAAATATTTATAGTATTTACTTTGGGTGTAGATTAAGCGCTCTTATTAGTTTTGTATCAGGTTTTTTAGCTTTTGTGATTAGTTTAAGTTATAGATTGTTTTAGAGTCAAAGCAAAGCTATTTAATTCTATTTTTCAAAAATTAGCAGAATTAAAAAACTAGAGCTAAGAAAAAAGATATATAAAAAGCTTGTGATTTGTGATTTGACAAAGTATTTTTCATCTATTTTTCTCTGTTATAATTTGGAAATTCTCATGCTCTTTAGCTTTTAATAAGTCAATGATTTGAACAAAGCTTTCAAATTTTGCATTCTTATCACTTTTTAATTCTACTATAGTTTTTTTATGAAGCGAAGAAATAGCATCGCTTAAGCCTTTTAAATCTGTAGTCTTATCGTCTAGATAGAAAATATTGTTTTCATCAATGCTAATGGATAATTTTTTTTCATCATTGTTAAGACTTAGAGCATTTTCGCTAACGGGTAGATTGATTTCAATTTTGCCATGAGCAATGAAAGTTGAAATACTAAGAATGATAGCAAGTAAAACAAGCATTATATCTATGAAAGGAACTATATTTAACCCTTCATTTTTAGGCAATTTAAGCATTTTTACTCACCTTATAAGCATTACTTAAAAGTGAAACCTTGCGAAGTAAGGCATTATAAGCCATTAAGGCAGGTATGGCGACTAAAAGTCCTAAAGCTGTAGCTTTAAGAGCTAAAGAAAGTCCTACGACTATGGATTTGACATCGATATTTCCCGCTATTCCCATTTCATAAAAAGTAATCATAATCCCTACAACAGTTCCTAAGAGTCCTATGTAGGGAGCGTTAGAATAAATAATATAAATGGTAGTTAAATTCTCGCTAATTGCATCATCAAATTGCTCTTGATTTTCATAATTTTTAAAATCTATTTTTCTAAAAAATAATACTCTTTCAATTACGCACCAAAAAGCTATAAATGCCATAACTCCTAAAATTATAAAGATAATTAAATCAATATAATCTTTTAAAAATTCCATATTTAACTCCATGATTTGATTAAATTTTGGCGATTATACTACAATAAAAATAAAATTATAATTAATATTAATTATCATAATTTTTTAAATAATCATATGGCTTAAAAATTTAGGTTATAATTTTTTAAATACTTTAACTCTTAAGGAAAAGCATGCAAGAAAATCATAATTTTATTTCTTTTGTTCTTCTTGATGAAGCCAAGTTTGATTTTTTGAAATTGAAAAAGATACTTGAAGATGATTTTGATATATGGATTGCTGATGAAAATTTTACTCAAGATGGAGTAATTTTTTCTTTTAAAAATATGATCGTTACTTTAAATTTGATTAAAAATCCTATACCCAACAACGAAGCAGAATATTATGCTAATTTTAATTTTATGTGGAAAGATGCTTTAGAGCAAACCCAAAAACATAAAGCACATCTTCTTGTATCCGTTTTAAGTCAGAGTGAATCAAAGCTAGATCAAGCTAAACTTTTTACTCAAATATCATCTGCGTGTTTGCAAGATGAGCATACTTTGGGATTTTATACAGGAGGAGTTGTTTTAGAGCCTAAGTTTTATATAGAAAATGCAAAAATGCTAGAAGATAATCGTTTGCCTATTTATAATTGGATTTATGTAAGCGTTTATCCAGGTGATAATGGCAATAATGCCTACACCTATGGTCTTAGAAATTTCGATAAATTAGAGCTTGAGGTTTGTGATGCAAATATAGAAGAAAAAGAGCTTTTCTTCACTTTGTATGACATTATTTTGCATATTTTAACTTATGATCTAAGTTTAAAAGATGATGATACTTTAAAATTTGAAGATGGTAGAATACTTTCTTTTAAGAAAAGTCAAGGCATAGGTGTTGAAAATGAGAGTTTAAAAATTATTTTTTAGTTTCACATTCACTTCACAAAGATAAGTTAAACTTCTCTCAACCAAAACACAAACAAAAAGGAGAAAAAATGAAATTAAAATTAGGTTTAGCGGCTTTATTGGGTGCTACGGTGCTTTTTGCTAGAGATATAATTGTTCCTGCGAGTGAACTTCCAAGAAATGCACAAGATTTTATATCTAAGAATTTTAAAACTGCACAAATTGCTTTAGTAAAAAAAGATATAGATTCTTATGATGTGACTTTAAATGATGGAACAGAAATTGACTTTATTATCACTGGAGAGTGGAAAGATGTAGATGGAAAATACAAAGCTCTGCCAAATAGCATTTTGCCAAATATTATGCCAAAAATCAGTGCTTCATCAAACGCTCAAATCATAGAAGTAAGCAGAGAAATCAACGGATATAAATTTGAATTAAGCAATCAATTAAAAATTTATACTGATGCACAGGGTAATATCTTAGGACAAAAATTTGATTATTAATTCTAAAAGCATGTAAATTTGGAGACTTTATGTTTCCAAATTTTTAAATGAGTTTAAAAATTTCTCTTTGTTAATCCAAGATGGTTTTTTATATAAAAAACCATCTTCAAAACTTACTTAAATTAAATCTTAAAATATAATTTTAATAAGACTAATATTTTACAAAATGTTACATAAATTAAAGAAAAATGCTAGAAATTTAGATTTTTTACCCAGTAAGTGTGTTAAAATAAGCTTAATTTTGCGATATCAAATTTTAAGGAAAATGTATGAATACTCCTAAGTGGACTCGTTATGACACGAGATGGGTTTTATCTCTTTTTGGAACCGCTGTGGGTGCGGGGATTTTATTTTTACCTATTAAGGCGGGTGTTGGTGGTTTTTGGCCAGTTGTTGTGATGACTTTGATTATTTTTCCAATGGTGTATTTAAGCCATAGAGCCTTAAGTCGTTTTGTATGTCAAGCAAATGGTAATGATAAAGACATTACCCATGCGGCTGAAGAGTATTTTGGTAGAAAAGTAAGTATTTTTATTTCTGTGCTTTATTTCTTTGCAATTTTTCCAATTTGTTTAGCGTATTGTGTGGGTATAACCAATACTTTTGAAAGTTTTATCTACCATCAATTTTTACCCCTTTTAAATTCAGAGGGTGTATTTGCAGATATTATTCGTGCCATGTATGAGGTAAGCACAGATGATAAAGAAAAAGTTGTAGCGAGTTTATTTCCTTTTTATCGTTTGCTTTTAGCTTTTATTTTGGTAAGTATTTTTATGCTTATTATGCTTTTTAGCGAAGAGTTAATCACTAAAGTATGTGAATGGCTTGTGTATCCTTTATGTGCTATTTTATTTTTATTTTCTTTATATCTTATCCCACAATGGTCATTTGAAAGTTTTAGTGCTATTCCTGGAACAAAAGAATTTATTACTATAGTATGGCTAACTTTACCGGTTTTAGTGTTTTCATTTAATCACTCACCAGCAATTTCAACTTTTTCTCTAAGCGTAAAAAGAGAATATCCTGAAAATTCAGTACAAAAAGCAAATCAAATTTTGTTTAGAACCTCTGTCATGTTGCTTGCTTTTGTTATGTTTTTTGTGATATCTTGCGTGCTTTCTTTAACTCCAGCTGAACTTGCTGAAGCAAGAGCACAAAACATACCGGTGCTTTCTTATTTTGCTAATAAGCTTGATAATCCATTTATTTCTTATGGTGGTCCATTAATCGCATTTTTGGCAATTTCTAGTTCATTCTTTGGACATTATTTTGGCGCTAGAGAAGGTGCTTATGGTATAGTTAGAAAATGCTGCAAATTAGCAGGTAATGAAAATCCTGATTTGAAAAAAATCGCAGTTTATTCTACTTTAGTAATGTATATTGTTATGTTAATTACTGCTTATATCAATCCTAGTATTTTAGGTTTTATTGAAAGTTTGGGCGGTCCAATTATCGCAGCAATCTTATTTTTAATGCCAATTATTGCAATTTATACGGTTTCAAAAATGAAAAAATTCCAAAATAAAGCTTTAGATGCTTTTGTTTTTATTACAGGTGTTTTAACAATCATCACTGTAATTTATACTTTTTAAGGTGTGGTGAATGAGTAATTTAAATATTTTTAAAATAGGTGTAGGTCCTTCATCATCACATACTTTAGGACCTATGCTTGCAGGAAATTTATTTTGTAAAAAAATTGCTAAAAAATTAGAAAAAATTGAAAGAATTCAAATCATTCTTTATGGCTCTTTGTCTTTAACAGGCAAAGGACACTTGAGTGATAAGGCTGTGATTTGGGGGTTAAATGGCTTAGAAGCTAAAAATTTAAGTGCGGCAATACAAGATGAAGTAAATAAAAATGCTATTGAAAATGCTCAAATTGATTTTTGTGGCGAGAAAAAACTTAGTTTTAATTATGAAAAAGATTTGATATTTTCTAAAGATTTTTTACCTTTACATGAGAATGGTATGAAAATTAAAGCTTATGATTGTAAAGGTGGGTTAGTTGATGAGGAAACTTATTATTCTGTAGGTGGAGGCTTTGTTTTAACAACTGCACAATTAGAAAAAAAAGGTAAAAATTCCAACCAAAATAAAAAGAAAAAACTAGATATAGAGCTTAATAACGCTAAAGAAGCTTTAGAGCTTTGCGATAAAAGAGATTGGGATTTGGCAGAGCTTTCTTATCGTTATGAATTGCAATTTCACACTAAAGAGGAAATTCGTGCTTATTGTCTTGAAATTTGGGAAGTGATGCAAGAAGTGTATTATAATGGTACGCACCCGAATGAAGATTATTTGCCTGGAAAACTTCATTTAAAGCGTAGAGCTAAAGGACTTAAAGAAAGAGTAGCGATGACTACTGATCCTATGGGGATTATTGATTTTATCTCTTTGTATGCTATTGCGATTGCTGAAGAAAATGCTAGCGGAGCAAAAGTCGTAACCGCACCAACAAATGGAGCATGTGCTGTTATCCCTGCTGTCATGCTTTATCTTAAAAACCATACCATAGGTTTTAGTGATGAAAAGGCAATTGAATTTTTATTAGTAGCTATGCTTATAGGTTCTTTTTATAAGAAAAATGCAAGTATTAGTGGAGCAGAAGCAGGTTGTCAAGCAGAAATTGGTAGTGCTAGTTCTATGGCAGCTGCGGCTATGGCCACAGTTTTAGGAGCCAATGCTTTTAAGGCTTGCAACGCTGCTGAAATGGCAATGGAGCATCATCTAGGACTTACTTGTGATCCTGTAGGGGGCTTGGTTCAAATTCCATGCATTGAAAGAAATGCTTTTGGGGCGATAAAAGCTATCAGTGCAGCTAGAATGGCAATGACACGCAAATCTATTCCTATAGTCAGCCTTGATGAGGTGATAGAAACCATGTATGAAACTGGTAAGGATATGAATTACAAATACAAAGAAACTTCTTTAGGCGGACTTGCTACAAATTTAAAAACAGTGTGCTAAGATTTTACTTTGCACACTTTTAAATAAATAAATTTTTATAAAATTTAAGGTATTTTTGTTTATTTTTTTGCGTATTTTTTCATTCTTTGGGTTAAAAATTCTTTCATTTCTTCTTTGCTAAAACTTTTTAAAATGCGAATTTGTTTAAAAAGTAAGCCAAGGTTGATGATACCCATAACCAAAAGCAACAAACAAATCATCAAAAAAACAAGATCAACAGCACCAAATTCATTGATGGCAGCCAAGCTTGCAAAAAATACACTCGCTAAAAATAAAAAAATTAAAAGCAAGACTTGTTTTAATTTTGCTTCAGCAAAATTATCACTATTTTGAGTAAAATTTCTAAAAAGTATGATTTTTTTGCCTAAATTTGAAATTAAAATTTCATCATTTTCTTTAAACAAATTTTCTTTCAAACTTTGATAAAAAAAGATTTCATTGTTTAAATTTAGCTCATCTTTGAAGCTTGCTAGCGTATAATCTTTATAAAAAAAAGATTTGATTTCGCTTTTCTTTTCTATTTTAAATAATCTTAAATCATTTCTTGCATAAAAAAATCCGCTAAAGCTCATAAATGCCATAAGTGTCACTCCCTAAAAAATTTCTATAAAGTGGCTTGAAATTCAAAGGCATTGTAACATTTTTTTCATCATTTAAACTTGAACTTTGAAAAATCAAAAACATATCCATCTCATCTTTGAATTTTTTTAGGAAATTTTCTCCACCCTCATACATTAAAAATTTAGCTTTATTAGGAATTTGAGTATAAATTTGACGATGAGGCACGCTAAATAAAGGAATGCTTTTGTCAAAATTTTCTAAATTTTGATGACTTAAAATACAAAGATTAGGCGCCTTGCCTTTACAAAGTCTTGCATCAAGTATGGGACGATCTTTTCTTATCGTTTCTCCTCCTAACACAAGCAAATCAATCACAGAACGAATTTTATGCGCATAAGTACGACTTAGCTCATTGCTTACGATTTTGCCAAAAGGCGAGCCATTCATAGAAAGAGCGAGTTTGAAAAGTTTAAATTGTCCTTTTTGCCATTTTAAAAAAGGTTTTAAAAGTTTTTTTCCCTCATCTTTAAGCACACCAAATTCAATCTCTACTCCTTGTTTTTTTAAAAACTCCGCACCTTTACTTGCAATCTCATTCTCATCTTTAACGCTGATGAAAATTTTTTTAAAACCTAGCTCGCTAAAGAGTTTTGCACAAGGAGGCGTTTTTCCTTGATGAGAGCAAGGCTCAAGTGTGACAAAAGCTATGCTATCTTTAAAAATACCTCTATGGTTTTTGCAAATAAATTCATGCATCGCATTGGCTTCTTGAGGTAATGAAATTTCAGGGTTTAAATTTGTAAAAGCATGGGCTATAGCATTTAATTCTGCATGAGCACATCCTGCTTTTTCATGGGCTTTTATGGCTAAAATTTTTTCATTTTTGTCTAGTATAACGCAACCTACAGCAGGATTAGGGTAGGTTAAAAACTGATATTTCCAAGCTTCATTTAATGCTAAATTCATATAAAAATTTTTCATTTCATTCCTTTATATTATGCTCTTTAGCAAAAGCTCTTATCTTAGCTCTAAGCTCTTCAGGAAAGTTAGCTCTATAAATAGCAGGGATTCTAGGATCAAGTTTAGAATCAAGTTTGTGTTTGTTGTAAATAAATTCTAATCTTTCAGGACTATAGTATCTTGGTGCATTAGGATAGCCTTGAGGAGGAGTTAAAGCTGCGAGTTTGGCATGTAAATAAAGCTCTTCTAAATAAATTTCTACATCTGCTTCACTCCAGTGATTGGGTAAATCATAACTATAACTTCTTACAGAACCTTCTTTATAAGCATCTATTTCTTGGTCAAATTCCCATCTACTTTCAGGAGTAGAATCCACATCTCTTGGATCTTTATATTTACCCTTATCGATTCCATTTAGCATTGCCGTCACTACTCTATTATTAATATCGTAAATGAAATCATATTCATTTGGATCTATAATCCATTCTGTAGAGATTAACTCATCTAAAAAAGGAAGCATTCCGTATTTGTCATAAGGAGGATTTTTAGCAAAGTCTTTCATGAGTTGTCTTTTTAAAGGGTTTTCATGTATTCCATATAAAGGACGATACAATCCTTCTAAACATTTTTCATCTCCTAATTGCACTCCAAGCCAAAGAGCTTGAAAGGCTCTTGATTTTAAACCAGAATCACTAAGATATACAGCTGCTTCATAAAAAGCCTTTTTATTGCCCAATATACCTAAGCAAAGTTGATATTCTCCTGCAATTAAATCAGAATATATAGTATTTGCCTTAGCACCAAAAGCTCCATAAGCTCCATGTTCAAAAGCATTTTTATAAAGCTCTTCACTGCTATCTTTAAGCTGAGCAAAATAAAATCTATCATCAAATACTGTATCTTCTATTTTACGAGAATAAACATATAAACCCCAATAAGCATCCCCTAAGTCATACTTTTCTATAAGTTCTTCATAAATCCTTATGCTTCTATAATTAGCATTTAAAAATTCATTGATTAGTTTATCCAACAAAGCTTCATTGTTTTCATCTTGGTCTAATTTACCTATAATGGCTCTAAAATAATCTTTTGAATATCCAAGTTCTGCTAAAGCAAGTCCTGCTTTATAATCTTTGCCCTCTTCATAAGCATAGCTTAAATTCTTAATGGCTTTTTGAAAAAGATCATATCCTTTATAATCTAGTCTCTTAGCTTCTTTATAATCTTTCATACCTTCTTTATAAGCATTTATAAATCTTTTTTCTTTAGGTCTTTTAGGTCTTATTAAAGCACTATCTTTTAAATCTATGGGAGTACATACTAAGCCACTTCTTTTTACTAAATAATTATACCTTCCTTCTCCATCTAAAGAATTATAATAAGCTTTTTCTGCTTTGGTCCAAGGAGCTAAGCTTCCTTTAACAGGATCTTTTAAATAGATCTTTTGCCAATCTTTAAATTCAAGCAAAGTGGATTTCTCTCCTGTGTGAAACTCTGGATCTAAATATTTAGGCTCATAAAATTTTTTATAAGGGGAATTATCGACTATATTGACAGCTTCTAAAAGGGCTTTGGTGTATTCTTTGGTGTATTTGCCAGTGGGTTTTTCTCGTTGATTAAATAAAAATTCATTGGTTTTTGTATTGAGTTTTATACCTCCTCCATTAGGAGTATAGACCATTTTAATATCTTTATTGGTATCTTCATTGTTATTCATATCCTCTCCTTTGCAAGCATTTAAGCCAAAGATTATTGATATGAGCAAAATAATTTTAAACATGCCTTTTCCTTAATGATATATAATTAAGAAATTGTAGCTTTTTTATAGTGAAAAAAACTTAAAAATTTTATATGATATTAATTTAAGTCAGGAATTAAAATTTATTGCATTTGTGAACTCTTTTTTGAGGTGTTCCTTCATAACAAATTTCAACCTTGCCTTTAACTCCTCTTGTTTTTCTGATGAGTTTTGCCATAGTTTTGGCATATTTTTTATAGTTTTGATTGTTAAGATATTTTTGAGTTGAGAAATTTAAACCCATGCCTTTTGCCCATGCTTCAAATTCTATCTTTTCTACTTTGTTTTTAAAATGTTCTTTGATAACTTTTACTTCGGGTTGGATTTTATCACTTGGCAGTTCATTTGCCTCGGCAAATATAAAAAAAGATGAAAGTATAGATGAGATTAAGATGAATTTTTTCATAAATTGATTTCCTTATTTTTTAGATCAAATCAATTTATCATAACAGAGTTTGTTAAACTAATGAAAATTTCAAAGTGGCCGGGAGAAAGGGATTCGAACCCCTGGAGGTGTGACCCTCAACGGTTTTCAAGACCGCCGCTTTCGACCACTCAGCCATCTCCCGAATTGAAGTTGTAAAAATTAATTGCCTTTTTTGGAGGCGACATCCGGATTCGAACCGGAGATCAAGGCTTTGCAGGCCCATGCCTTACCGCTTGGCTATGTCGCCCTGATGATTTTTAGAAAAAGTGGTGCCCGAGGCCGGACTTGAACCGGCACGGAAGAAAAATTCCGAGGGATTTTAAGTCCCTTGTGTCTACCAATTCCACCACCCGGGCGGGTGATAATGGAGCGGGAAACGAGATTCGAACTCGCGACCCCAACCTTGGCAAGGTTGTGCTCTACCCCTGAGCTATTCCCGCGTAAAGCTAAAGATGAAATTCTAGCAAAATAAACTTAAAATGAGTTTATTTTGCTTTGATTATTTGCAAATAAATAAAGCAGTGCCACTAATGCTTTGCTCTTCATCTTTTATTATAGGTAAGGAAAGCTCCATATTATCAGCGCTTTTCATGCTATTTAAAGCCCTTGGATAAAAATTTGGAATTGATTCAATATTTAGATTTTTCAGCATACAAGTTTTGTTAAGATCTAAAGAATAAATTTTTTCATAAGAATAAGCTTTTTTTAGAAGTTCGCTATAAAGTTTTTCTTTATTGTCTTTTAGGGTTTGTTTGGAGAATTTAGGCTCTAAGGCAGGTGTAGAAATACCTATAAATTCACTTTTTGCAATGATGGAGTTTAAATCATTTAAAAGTTTGTTAAAATTTTCTAGTTTATCTGCTGTAAACTCACATTCTAAATTTGCATGAAGTCTTTGTCCTTTAGGGGTTTGAACTCCATCTTTATAAGAAAAATTAGGTTCAAGTGAAAAACTTCCGCCACTGCAAAAATTTTCTTTTTTAGAGCGTTCTAAAATTTGATTAAAAGTGTTAGAAATTTGAATTTTATCTTCATTGCTTAAAAAGGTTTGAGTGCTTAAATTTTCATTTGCCCAAAAGTTGATATTTGCATGAAAAATATCGGGTTTAGCTTCCATACTTGTTTCTATACTTCTTGAGAAATTTAAAGTTTGAGTAGTTTTGTTTTTATTTAAAAACTCTACATTAAAAATCACTCCAGCTACAAAAAGTACCAAACATAAAAATCCTATCCCTAAACCTTTAAAAAATGCTAACATTTCTTCATCCTTTAATAAAAATTAAATAATTTTAACAAAATAAATATAAAAATTAATACCCTTTTTTGAAAAATTCTAAAGGAAATTTACATTTTTTACATTTAAATTTTGCACCTTCATTTTGTATTTTTTTATGAATTCCAGAAGGTACATCATGAATTTGCCCTATGCACTCGCAAGCGTAAAAATAAATTACAGCCTCATCTTCATCATCTTTAATTTCTTCAAAAGTGATATCAGCTCCATTTTCAGAGCTTAAAGAACCTAATCTCCATTGTTCTACTCTCATATCTTCATAAAGTATGTGTTCTAAAAGCCATTTTTTACCATGATATAAAGTTTTTCTCTTAGGTCGTTGGTGGTTTTTATGTTTTGAATGATTTTTATCATGGATTGGATGATTTCTTTATGAATTTGGCGATGCCTTTCAAAGTCTGGATAACGAATGAATTGCATATATTTTTCTTCATCATCAAAATGGTATTTCATATAGTTGAAAAAATCTGTAAGCAAAGCTTTAATTTCATCTCTATGAACGGGTTTATCAAATATATGTTCAACTTTGGCTGCAAGTTCAAACAGCTTTTTGTGTTGGTTGTCTATTCTGCCATTATGAACGCTATAGATTTTATCCCATTTTGGAAGCAAGCTTTATCCCTTATAAGTTTTTTCTTGGCTTCTAATAAAAAATAAAAGCTCTTGACATTTTTTACATCTCATAACCTTGCCTTCATTGGTAATACTTTCATGCTCTTTAAAGCTTAACCTATGATCTATCTTGCAAGGACAAGAATAGATAAATTCGAAATTTTCCTCCTGTGTTAGGGTTTGTTTTGGTGGCAAATCGTTTAACTCAAGTGCTTTATTTTCATCTTTTTTTAAATTCTCATTTACCCAAGCAATAATCATAACATCATGGCTTAAAATATGCCTAGAAAGCCATTTTGACATGATAGAGTATAGTTTTTCTTTTAAATCATTTGTAGATTTTATATTTTGTATCAATTGAAACATTTCATGTATGATATTTTTATGTATTTGTTTGTGCTCGTAAAGGCGTGGATATTGAATTTCTTGCATAAATTCTTCCTCATCATGAAAATGTTCTTTCATATAAGCAAAGAGTTCGGTTAAAATTTCTTTTAATTCATCGCGCTTAACAAATTTAAAAACCGCATTTTCAACTTGTGCTGCAGGTTCGAAGAGTCTTTGGTGTTGGGTATCGATTTTTTGATGGTTGATATTATAGCGTTCATCCCAAAGGGGAATTAGCTTATGATGATCCATTGATTTAACCCTTTAAATGCGTTTAAAAATACTGATTTAAATAATTATAATAAAGAATATAATTTTGAAAATTAAAAATGTATTTTAAATATTTTATTCTAAATTAAAGCTTTGAAAATAACTATATTTCCTTGCTTTTTTATTTTTTATTTGAATTTATATTTAAGTTGTGTTTATTTTTGCATTTTTATTATTTGTAGCTTTGTATTGTATGTAAAATGGGATTTTTATATAAATTGATAAAATGATTTTTGATTTTAATTATTAAAATATCACTATAATACATTATAAATTTTTATGCAATTTTTGTTATACTCTAACCCATGCAAAAACAAATGATTCAAAATTTACAAGATAAATTACTTCTTTGGTATGATAAAAATGGACGCAAAAATTTGCCGTGGCGCAATTTAGAAAGTAAAGATTGTGATGAAAGATTAAAAGATATTGATAGAGCTTATGGAGTTTATATCAGTGAAATTATGCTCCAGCAAACTCAGGTAAAATCAGTTTTAGAGAAGTTTTATTTTCCTTTTTTGCAAAAATTTCCTACCTTACAAAGTTTAGCTAAGGCAAACGAAGATGAGCTTTTAAAGGCTTGGCAGGGGCTTGGGTATTACACTCGTGCTAGAAATTTAAAAAAAGCAGCTTTAGAGTGTGTGGATAAATTTGAAGGCAAATTACCCAAAAAACTTGATGAATTAAAAAATTTAAGTGGTATAGGAACTTATACCGCAGGAGCCATTGCTTGTTTTGCTTATGATCAAAAAGTTTCTTTTGTAGATGGCAATATACGCCGTGTGCTTTCACGCCTTTTTGCCTTGGAAAATCCGAAAATGAGTGAGCTTGAAAGAAAGGCTAAGGAGCTTTTAAATTTAGCAGATGCTTTTAATCACAACCAAGCCTTACTTGATATAGGTGCTTTAATATGTGTGAGTAAAAATGCAAAATGTGGAATTTGCCCCTTGTATGATTTTTGCCAAGGAAAATTCAATACAGAGCTTTATCCTGGAATTAAAAAAACATCTTATGAGAATGCAAACTTAAGTCTTTTTGTATTTGAATGGGATAAAAAATTTGCTATACAAAAAAGTCAAGATAAGCTTTATAAGGGTATGTATAATTTTCCTTTTTTTAAGAAAGAGGAAGGCGAAATTTTTAAAAATATGAAATTGTTAGGAGAGTTTAAACATCATTATACAAAGTATAAATTAAATATTAAAGTTTATCATCAAATTTTAAAAGAGGAAAATAAAAATTATCAATTTAAAAGCTTAAAAGAATTAGAAAGTACCGCACTTTCGATACTTTCTTTAAAGGCTTTAAGATTAATTAAGCTCTGATTTTTTAGGCAGGCACAAAGTTGCTATAAACATAAGCAGAGTAAGCACGGCGATATAAACAAAAAAGCCATTTTCCATTCCTGCATTTTTAAATTGTAAAGCCACCCAAGGTGCAGATCCTCCAAAGATGGCATTAGATATCGCATAACCCAAGCCTGTGCCTAAGGCTCTTACATGTTCAGGGAAAAGTTTGGCTTTAAAAATTCCAGCCACTGAAGTATAAAAACTTAGAATAATAAATAAAAGCACCACTAAGATAAACACTAAAGAAGTATTGCTTTGAGCATTGCTTGATATAAGATTGAAAATAGGATAAATTCCTACAAAAGCTAAGATACAAAAGATGATTAAGGATCGCTTATGTCCTATCTTATCGCCGATATATCCAAAAAGCGGTTGTATAATCATAAGTATAAATAAAGCACCTAAAAAGAGATTATTAACCAGTGTTTTATCCATACCTGAATTTTCCATAAAAGTTTTGGTATAGGTAGTGATAGTATAAAATGCCAAAGATCCACCTGCAGTGATACCAAGTACCATTAAAAATTGTTTCCAAGAGCTTGTAAATAAAGCTTTGAGTGTCCCTCTATCCTCATGTTTGTGAATTTGTGTCGCGCTTTCATTCATCACTTTGCGCACAAGAAGAGAGCCAAGGGCTAAAATTCCACCCACAACAAAAAGTATTCTCCAAGCATAATCTTTCATTTCATCAATGCTAAAAAAGAAAAGCATTATACTAATACTAGCTACTGCTAAAAGCTGTCCGCCTATGAGGGTTACGTATTGGAAAGAAGAGTAAAAACCCCGCTTGCCTTCTGTGGCAAGTTCGGAAAGATAGGTCGCTGCTATGCCGTATTCCCCACCTACACTTAGTCCCTGTATGAGTCTTGCAAGTAAAAGCAAGATAATAGCAAAATCCCCCACCACATCTTTACTAGGTAAAGCTGCTATCATAAAAGAGCCTAAAGCCATTAAAACCACAGATACAACCATGGATTTTTTACGACCCACTTTATCAGCTAAAGAACCAAAAAGCCAAGAGCCTATAGGACGCATAAAAAAGCCCGCAGCAAAGACTCCAAAAGCATTGATTTGCTGCACGATAGGATTATCAGAGGTTGAAAAAGTATGAGCAAAATAAGTTGCTGTAAAAGCATAAATATAAAAATCAAACCATTCTACCAAATTTCCGCTACTTGCAGCTACAATAGAACGGATTTTTTTCGCTCGAGTAAGTTCTTGCATAAAATTTCCTTCATTTTAAAGTTTTAATTTTTTCAAGTATAATGTGGATTTTATTTAAAAGTTTTGAAAATATATAAAATAATTAAAAAATATATAAAAATATGTATAAAATGTTACTTATTTTAATCTATTTTTTAAAATATTGCTAAAAAATACTCTTGGATACATAATGAAATTTAAAAAATTATACATAGAATTAAGCGATATTTGCGGTTTAAAATGTGATTTTTGCCCCTCAAAAAAAGCCTTGCGTGGAGTGATGAGTGTAGAAAATTTTTCCAAACTTGCAAGGCAAATTTGGGATAAAAGCGAAATTTTTACCTTTCATCTTTTGGGAGATCCTTTGCTTTTAAATAATTTAGAAGAATATCTACAAATTGCTAAAAATCATCAAATGAAATTAGAAATTACCACAAGTGGTTTTTATTTTAGTCCTAAAAATTCTAAATTGTTATTAAAATACGACAATATCCATCAAATCAATATCTCTTTAATGGCCTTTTTAAGTCAAAGCAAACTTTCTTTAGAGCAATATTTTAAGCCTATTTTAGAGTTTTGCAAAGAGCATTTAGAGTATAAAAAATCAAGCTTTATCAATCTTAGACTTTGGAATTTAGATACTAACTTTAAAGCCCCTAGCGAAAATTTGCCCATTTATGAATTTTTAAGTAAAGAATTTGGGGTTCGAATTCTTACACACTTGGCTAAAAATCGTCTTCAAAGGCATATTTTGCTTCATCAAAACAAGCTTTTTAAATGGCCAAGTTTAAAAGATAAGCCCCTTTATACTCAAGGAAAATGCCATGCTTTAAAAGAGCAAATAGGCATTTTAAGTGATGGCACGCTCGTGCCTTGTTGTTTGGATACTAAAGGCGATATATCTTTGGGTAATGTTTTTAATGCTGAATTTAAGAGCCTTCTTGAGTCCAAACGCATTCAAGAAATCAAAAAGGCCTTTGAAGAAAATAAGCGTATAGAAAAGCTTTGTCAAAGCTGTGAATTTTTTAAAACAAGATTGAGCGATTAAAAATTTTGATTTTCTAATCTTGTTTTAAATTCTTTAATTCTATCTATGATTTTTGGGCTTAAGCGTAACAATATATGAGTGTTTTCATTGTGATAAATTTGTCCCATTTGAGCTGCCTTTGTATTTTTTAACAAAGCATTAGCATTTAAAATGTTGCCATCTGCATTAATGCCTAAGATCAACAAATCAGGATTTTGTTTTAGGATGTATTCTGCTGAGATTATAGGGCGTGCTATTTCACTTTGAGGACTTAGGTTTTTAATGCCTATGAGTCTTAATATATCCGCTATTAAAGAATTATCATTAAAGGCCATGAGTGGATTACTAGAATAAAGGTAAATTCCGCTTTTATTTAAGGGATTTTTTTGCAATTCTTGTAATCCTTGTTCAAATTCTTCTAAAAGTTTTTTGCCTTGCTCTTCTTTGTCTGTGAGTTTTGCAAGAATTTGGATATTGCTTTTGATTTCATCAAGGCGTTGGGCTTTTAAATTGATACTTTTGATTCCAAAGTTTTTAAGCCCTTCTTCTAAATTTAAAGAATACGAGCTTAATATCACTAAGCTTGGCTTTAGGGCAACTATTTTTTCAAGAGAAGGGTGTGAAAAAGTTCCTACGCTAGTTATTTTTGAAGTTTTTTCTTCAGGGTAGATATTTGAGTGTTGCAAATTTGCAATACCTACGATTTGATCTTGTGCATTTAGCATAAAAAGTGTTTCTATACTTGCAGGATCAAGCACTACAATGCGTTCTTTGGCATTAAGTAGGGTTAAAAATAAACTCATAATGATTAAAATTTTTTTCATATTTTTTCCTTTAAGGCTAAGATATAAGGTTTTAAGTCTTTATAGACAATCTCGCAATTTAAATTATAAATTTCTTTTAGAATTTCTTTGGTAAAAAGCTCTTTTGTACTTCCAAAATACTTTATTTCTCCTTCTTTTAAAAACAATACCTTATCACAAAACATAGAGGCTAAATTTAAATCATGCAAAATCGCTACAACTGCGATATTGTTCTGCTTTATCAATCTTTCGCAAAGGCTTAAAAGCTCGATAGCATGGTTTAAATCAAGTGCTGAAGTGGGTTCATCTAAAAAAAGAATTTTGGGTTTTTTAAGCAAGGCTCTTGCTAAAAGCACTCTTTGAAATTCTCCACCACTTAAAGAAAGTATATTTCTTTCTAAAAAGTTTTCCAATTTTAAAGTTTTTGCAAATTTTTCAACTTCTAAAATATCTTCTTTAGAATAATCACAAAAAGCATGTTTTAAATTTGTAAATTTGCTCATTAAAAGCACATCAATAACTTTTAAGGGTGTGTTTAAACCCGAATTTTGAGGCACAAAACCGCAAAGTTGTGCAAATTCTTTAAGGGCAAAGTTTTTTATATTGGTATTAAAAAGCGATATTTCGCCCTTGCTTATATTTAAATTTTTTAGTATAAGCTTTAAAAGTGTGCTTTTACCCGAGCCATTAGGCCCTAAAATACCTATAAAAGCTTTATTTTGAAGCTCTAAATTGATATTTTTTAACAATTCTTTTTTATGATAGCTAAAACTTAAATTTTGTATCTTTAATATCATAAAAATCTCCTAGCACTTAAAGCCAAATATAAAAACACAGGAGCTCCAAAGAATGCGGTTAAAACCCCTATAGGAATTTGCACAGGGGCTATTAGAGTCCTTGCTAGAGTATCACAAATGAGTAAAAAAAGCCCTCCAAAAGCGGTACAAAAAGGAATAACCAAAGCATTGTCATAATTTCTAAGCAAGAGTCTTACGGTATGAGGGATTATAAGTCCTACAAAGGCTATGAGTCCTGTAAAAGCTACCGCAAAAGAAACTGCCAAAGAAGAAACTATCAAAAGATTGATTTTTAATTTTTGGGCATCAACTCCTAAATTTCTTGCCTCATCATCCCCGCTTAAAATGATATTTAATTCATTTTTATGCGCGTAAAAATACATAAGACAAAAAATCAAAGGCAAAATCAAAATTCCTATACGAAACCAAGAAGCTGAACCTATATTTCCCATAAGCCAAGCAACTATTTTAAAAGAATCTTCCCCTATAAGATAGGTAAAAAACGAGGTAAAAGCTCCTAGAAAAGATGAGGCAGCAATGCCTATGATGAGTAAAGTAGCTATGGAAGCTTTTGAAGATACTTTAAAGATCGCTAATGAAAAAATAGCAGAACAAATAAAGCCTAAAATTCCATAATAATAATCAGGCAGTTTTAACAAATACGCTAAAACAGATCCAAAGGTTGCTGCTGAAGCTATACCTATGATATAAGGATCTGCTATGGGGTTTGAAAATACATTTTGCGTTACTGCTCCACTGCTAGCTAAAAGCATACCGATTAAAATAGCCATTATAATACGAGGCAAACGCCCATCGATGATGATTTGACGCAAAATTTCATTTTCACCAAAAGCATAGGAGAGAAGTTCTTTAGGGCTTAAATTTTCATCTCCTAAGCAAAGTGCGATGATACAGGTGATTATATAGGCTAAAAAAAGCCCTATAATCACTAGATTTTTAGAACGCATATTTAAATTCAACATAGTAATTTCTACCATTTCCGGCTAGATATTGATCATTTGTGCTGTCTTGATAAGTGTAATATTGCTTATCAAAAAGATTGCGAATGCCTGCTAGAATTTGTAAATTTCTATAATTATAATTTACACCAATATCAGTTAAAAAATAATCCTTAATCCAAGAATTTCTAGACATCTTTCCTGTATTTTCGTCAACAACCCCGCCATCTTTTGCTCTTGAAAAATAGCTTAGATCTATATAGCTTGATAAATTTTTATTCCAAGCGTATTCTACTCCGGCTGTGGCTTTGATTTTTGAAACATAAGGAATTCTAAGTCCGTCATTAACACCTTTAGAAATTTGAGCATCAAGATAGCTTAGGCTTTCTTTGAGGATTAAGCTATCATTGAATAAAAATTGATGAAGGTTTAATTCCGCTCCTAAACGACGCGTTTGGTCGATATTATAATATTTCCAAAATGCTCCTCCTGTGGAGTGTGGATTTCCAAGATAAGAAATTTCATCCTTGCTTAGAGTGTAAAATAAAGTCAAATTAAAGCCATAAAAATCCCACCAAAAATCATTAATCCCAAGTTCGAAAGTATCAAAAATTTCAGGATCTAAATTGGCAGTGTAATATTTTTGAGTTGCTTGATCTTTGTTAACAAGTTGTGCAGGAGTTGGAGAGATGAAACCTCTTTCGTATTTAGCATATATATTTCCAGTATCAGAATATTTGAAATTTGGAGTGATTTCAAAGGCAAAGTTATTGCTTGTATCATCAGCGTCAAAAAGCTCTGGATTACTTGGTCGTTGTGTACCGCCCATTATCATTTTACTTGTGTAACTTCTGTGGGTATCATAAAGACTGTATTCGTATCTTGCACCACCTGAAATACTAAAAATATCATTAAATTGATGAGAGTCTAGAGCAAAAACAGAATGGCTTTGTTTATTCATATCCATTAGAGTTGTCATGGTATGACTCATTTGAAATGCTGGAGTGTTTACATTATAATGAACTATGCTTGTTCTTTTGGCATCATGATTTGCAAACTCATAGCCAAAGATAAAATAAGAATCATCTTTGTAATTGATTTTATTTTTTAAATTTATACCCGTAAGCGTATCTTCAAAACCGCTACCGGTTTGATAAGCTATGGTGCCCATCATTGGAATTTCATCTTTTAGATATCTTATTTTTTGATTTTGCCAAAATGCTCCGAGTTGAATTTCGTATAAATCACTAAAATAATGATGATAATCTAAAGCAATTTCAGGTCTATTGATTTGAGTGATATTATCACCACTTCCTTTTTGGGTCGGATCACTTTGAATTTGTGCTTTTGTAAGATAGCCACTGCTTGTATTTTTGCTTTCAAAATAATTATAATTTAGGGATAAATCACTATTATCGCTAGTATTTAGATAGGCTTTTGTATTGACAAAATAGCCTTTTTCATTATAACCCTCTTGATAGCCATCGCGGTTAAAGCCTTGTATATCAAAACCAAATGTTAGATAATCATTGATTTTTTTAGCCCCATAAACGCCTAAATTTCCACCTAAATTTCCATGATCGTAACTACTGCCTTTAAGACTTAGAGCAAAAGCATCGGATTTTTCTTTTTTTGTAATGATATTAATCACACCCCCTCTAGTGCCACTTCCATAAAGCACAGAGCCTCCCCCTGGTATGATTTCTATGCGTTCTATATTGTTTAAATTGACACTTTCTAAAGGAGTTACGCCATGAGAATTATCAAGCACATTAATAGCATTTCCATTTACCATAACTTTCACAGCTATATTGGACTTGCTTCCTTGTCCACGCATATCGATATTGCGTCCTAGTCCAAAATTTACAAAACTAATGCCTGAAATTCTTTCTAAGGCTTGTTCTAAGGTATTAAATCCTCTTTTTTCTAAGTCTTTACCATCGATAACAATTACATTACGCAAGTTATTGTCTGCATCTTGTTCAAATCCTGTTGCACTTACAACAACTTTTTGCATTTGAATGGCTTTATCATTCAATTCTTGTGCATTGATACCAGTGCTTAGTAAAAATACTAGTAAAGATAGCTTTAAAACTCTTTTGCTTGGATTCAAATTTTTACTCCTTTTAAATAAAATAAATAATGATAATATATATCATAATATTTGAAGAGAAAATTTATCTTTTATAAGCTTAAATTAGAATAAATTTTTGAAAATTAAACGATTTTAATCTTTTTAAGTAATTTTTAATTTGATAATTGATACCATTTTTAACTTATATTTTGTTCTATAAATTTAAAGAAAGGATAAAGATAATGAGTTTTGAAAGTATTATTTCTCATATGAACGATCATCATCAATCCAATTTGATCGATCTTTGTAAAAAATTTGGGGCAGTGAAGGATCCTAAGGGAGTAAGATTGGTCGGAGTTGATTTTGAGGGCTTGGATATAGCTTATAATGATAAAGAAAATTTACGCATAGAATTTCCTAAAAAAGCAAACGAAGAAACCCTTAAAGATGCTATTATCGAACTTTGTATGAGTGCAAAGACTAAAAAAGATCTTAGCGGAGTGGCAAGAGAAGCAAAAGAGTTTATGTTGAGTTTTAATTCGGTTTCTTTAGCGACTTTAAGTGCAGATAAAGAGGTGGTTTGTTCTTATGCACCGTTTGTAAATACTCCATGGGGAAATTATATTTATATCAGTGAAGTAAGCGAGCATTTTAATAATATCAAAGAAAATCCAAACAATATAGAAATAATGTTTTTAGAGGATGAAAGCAAGGCAGCTTCTGTTATACTTCGTAAAAGATTGCGTTATAAGGTTAAGGCTAGTTTTATCGAGCGTGGGGAAGTGTTTGATAAAATTTATGATGAATTTGAAAAACAAACAGGCGGCGAAGGCGGAATAAAAACCATACGCAATATGCTTGATTTCCATCTTGTAAAACTTGAATTTCAAAAGGGCCGTTTTGTAAAAGGTTTTGGACAAGCTTATGATATAGAAAATGAAAATGTAACCCATGTTGGTGCAAATAGCAGCCCGCACAAATTCCCGCATAAACACTAATCATTAGTCTTGTTTTCAAGACTAATGAAACTATAAATTTTGCTCTTGTAATGATTCTGCTTGATAATGTGCTATCAAAGGTTCGATAACTTCATCAAAAAGCCCATCTTGTAAAATAGCATCTAAACGATATAGGGTAAGATTGATGCGATGGTCGCTGATACGATTTTGTGGAAAATTATAAGTGCGTATGCGCTCACTTCTATCGCCGCTTCCTACTTGGGATTTTCTTGCTTCGCTTTCTTGAGCCAAACGCTCGCTTTCTTGCATTTCGTAAAGTCTTGCTTTTAAGACTTTCATAGCACTTTCTTTATTTTTATGCTGGCTTTTTCCATCTTGATTGACTACAACTATACCTGTAGGAAGGTGAGTGATCCTCACAGCAGAATCTGTAGTATTTACACTTTGCCCCCCGTGTCCTGAAGAGCGCATAACATCTATTTTAAGATCATTGGGATTGATTTCTATCTCTATATCGTCTACTTCAGGCATAACCGCTATAGTTATAGCAGAAGTGTGTATGCGTCCTTGAGATTCGGTTTGTGGAACGCGTTGAACGCGATGTGTTCCACCCTCATATTTAAGTCTTGAGAAAGCTCCTGCACCTTTAACTAGCATGATAATTTCTTTAAAACCGCCCACACTTCCTTCGCTAGAACTAACGATTTCAAGTTTATAGCCACGATTTTCAGCATATCTTGCATAGGCTTTAACAAGATCGCCTACAAATAAAGAAGCTTCATCTCCGCCTGTTCCTGCACGAATTTCAAGAAAAATATTTCTTTCATCATTCGGATCTTTGGGTAATAGCAAAATTTTAAGCTCTTCTTCGAGTTTGGGTTTTAATTCTTCTAAATTTTTTAACTCTTCTTTTGCAAGTTCTCCAAGCTCAGCATCATTAAGCAAAGTTTTGTTTTCTTCTATGCTATCTAGAGTTTTTAGGTATTCTTTAGCTTTTAAGACGATGGGTTCTAAATTCTTTTGCTCTTTAGAAAGCGCAGTCATTTTACTGATATCACTGATGATATCAGAACTACTAAGAAGAGAATTTAACTCTTCAAAGCGTTTTAAAAAAGGATCTAGTTTACTAGCTAACATTAAAAATTATGAAAGATTATGCAATTTTATTTACTAGAAGAGCTAGGCGACTTACACGACGAGACGCTGTTTGTTTTTTAAGAAAGCCACGACTTACCATAGCGTGAATGCTTTTGTTTGCAATTTTTAAAGCTTCATTAGCAGCGTTTTTATCGTTTTTAGCAGCAGCTTCTCTTACGGCTTTAGTGATGTTTTTAAGTCTTGTTCTATAAAATCTATTTCTTTCTGTTTTTTTGATAGTTTGTCTTGCTCTTTTTTCAGCAGATTTGTGGTTTGCCATTTATTTTCCTTTTTTGAAATTAAAGACTAAATTATATAAGAATAAAATTTAAAAATATATTAATTTAAGCAAAATTTCAAAATAAATTTATCAAGTCTTTATCCCAAAAGACTAAATCAAATTTAAGCAAAAAACCATAAATCACTGCACTTAAAAGCCCTGCAAACAATCCTGCTAGCATATCATCTAGCATAACACCCAATCCACCTTTGGTTTTTTTATCGATTTTTCCTATGATAGAAGGCTTTGTGATATCAAAGATGCGAAAAAACACGAAGGCCATAAAAAAATTCAGTAAAGAATTAGCGCCGCTTGCAGCGATGGCACACGCTAGAAAAACTCCTGCAACTTCATCAATTACTATATGTTTATCATCGTGAATCCCTGTTTTTCTTTCATAATCATCAATCACTCTTATACTAGCAATAAAAATTAAAATGCTGAGTAAAAATAAGGTAGTGATTCCTAGATATTTTAATATAAAAAAAGCAGGAATTAAAGCTGCTAAAGTTCCAAAAGTCCCCGGTGCTTTTTTTGCACACCCTGAATAAAAAAAAGTTAAAAAAAGTTTTTGCATTGTTTCCTTTCAAACCATATAAGACATTTGATGAGTTTCTAAAAGCTTTTGATAAAATTCTTCATCGCTTTTGTATTCTAAAATTCCATCTGTTGCAAAAAGATCATTATAGATTTTTTGCAAATTCTTAAATCGATTAGGAAAAATAGAAGATAAGATAATACTTGAAACTTCTTTTCGCATAAAAACAGCAGGAGGCACAATACCTGCTCTTAACAATTCTTTTAAGGATTGAGAATTATAATGTAAATGATGATGGCATCCATGAGGGCAAGATCGAGTACTTACTATCATACGACATGCATCGCAAAATACAAATTCAGGCAAAACAATCACTTCTATATCATAATCTTTAGAAAAATCATCCAGTATGGTTTTAGGCTGATTATCATCATAAAACATTCCAAGTCCTGTGTGATTTTGCCCTACGACAAGTTTGGTACATCCAAGACTCTTAGCCAAAATGCTTTCTAAGCTAGGATTTAAATGAGCATGGAAAAGATTGATATCTTTAAGTGGGAAGATAAAAATTCTATCCGGTGGCAAATAATTTTGAATAAATTTTTTCAAATAATTTTGCTTCAAATCAAAATCAAAGCCATTGGCATCAAAAGATTCTACAAGAAAAACAACAACCAAATCCGCCTTATCTATAGTCCAGCGAAACATTCTTTCATGCGCTCTATGCAAAGGATCAAAGCTTGAAACTATAGCGGTAATTTTATGAGCATTAAGATTTTCTTTGGTTTTATGAAATTCTTCTTTGATTTTTTGGATTGTGGAATTATAAATTTCTATCTCTCCACCGATACAAATTTCACCCATATCATCTAAAGAGCAGGTGTGTGGGCTAAAGATATTGGAAAAATTTTTATCATTTTTAAATTTACTTTTAAGCGTGATATTTCCTACTATTTCATCATCAAGAATGAGGTCGATTTTACTTCCTATGCGAATATCTTTAATAAATTCTTCTGAAACTTTTGGAGCAAAGGATAGAGGATAAGGAAAGCTTTCGTTGTTGGATTTGCCCGTTTTAAAAATTTGTTTTGTCTCATGTTCATCCATTAAATGAGTACAACTGCCAAGCAAACCCTCTTTGATAAGAGAAAGAATGCCTAGTTCGTTTTTGTCTATGATAATGCTTTTATTTTTTTTTGCTGATTTCATATTTTTTCCTTTTCTCCCATAAAGACTTACGAGAAATTCCTAATTTCTTTGAAAGATCTGTATCAGGAAAGACATTTTGATAATTTAAAATAATATATTTAACATATTCATCTATGGTTAAAATTTGATTACTATCGATATTTTTTTCATTATCACTAAGATTGATGCACGGAAGCTCTAAATCTTCTATATTTGAATTAGTATGTAAAATAACTGATTTGTTTTTGATAAATTCAAGCAATTTTTCACGCTCTAGTGGTTTTAAAACTTGAAAATTACTCAAGAATAAAAGATTGTTTTCCGTTGGAAGTTTCATCGCTTTTTCTACTGAATTACTCACAGATAGATCAACATAAGAAAGGGTGATATCGTATTCGTTGATATAATTAAATACAAAGGCATCAGCTGAGCTTTGTTTGTTGGATTTTAAAACAACAGGAAGTTTTAGTTTTTTATAGTTGTATTCTGGAATTTTAACTGTTTGAAGTCTTGATTTAATATAGCTTTTATAAGCTTTATTAAGAATGGAGAGCTTTTTAAAATCTTGATAATGTTTGATTTTTCGTATCAATTCTTCTATCATAAAAGGTTTTTGTATATAATCGCACGCACCAAGTTTTAAAGGATTTGAAACTGTGTCTGTGCTGATATAAGAAATAAGTAAAATAATAATGCTATGTTTAAATTCTGTAACCGCTTTTAAAAAATTACTAGTATTAGTAGAAAGTAAAACAATATCATAATATTTTTCAGGGTTACGCTCATCAAAAGAATTGATAATTTCGCAACTATAACCCACATCACTAAGCTTAATACTTATGCTTTGAGCTAGATAAATTTCATTTTCTATAATTAAAACTTTCATATTTTCGTCCAATCAAAATATTTTAAATTTGCGCTTGCTAAAACAGCCATACCTTCTTTACGCCCTATAAAACCTAGCTTTTCAGTAGTGGTAGCTTTGATATTTACTCTAAATTCATCGACATTAAGAGTATTTGCTATATTTTGAGCTATGGCTTCTTTAAAATCTTTAAGTTTTGGAGTTTGTGCCATCACGCAAATATCTATATTGACAAGTTCAAAGCCAAACTCCTTAACTCTTTTATATGCTTCTTTTAAAAGATTCATAGAATTTGCATTTTTAAATTTTTCATCCGTATCAGGAAAAAGTTCGCCTATATCTCCTAGACAGGCAGCACCCAAAATCGCATCGGTTAAAGAGTGAGCTAAAACATCTCCATCACTGTGTGCTTTTAAGCCCATAGTAGGATGAATTTCAACTCCACCTAAAAGCAAGGGGCGTTCTTCTCCAAATTCATGAACATCAAAACCATTTCCGCAAAAGATTTCATTACTTGGTCGAGGTAAATCAAGCTTTTTAAGATCTTCTTTAAAGGTTATTTTTCTAGTATTTTCCTCACCCTCAACAAACCAAATTTTTCCACCCACTGCAGATATAGCTGTGCTATCATCTGTGAAATCTAAATTTTGATTTAAGGCTTGTTTGAGTAAGCGAGTGCGTGAAATTTGAGGAGTTTGAATGAGTTTGATTTTTTCTCTTTGCAAGGCTTCATTTTCAAAAAGCGTGGTATCTGCGACTTTTAAAGCCGGAGTGATACAATCAGCTTTATCTAAATTTTCAATCAAACGATCAAACAAGCTTTTACTTACTAAAACTCTTGCTACATCACTTACCATTACAAATTCACTGTCTATGATTTCTAGGGCTTTTTTTAAGGATTCTGCCCTAGTGGCACCACCTTCAACAAATTCATAATTTCTAGCAAATTTTTTCATATAAGAAGTATTACTAGAAGTAACAACTATTTTTTTAAAAGGATAAAAAGTGCTTAAATTTCGCGTAGCATAAAGCCATAAAGGATCGTCGCCAAGGCGTAGAAATTGTTTTTTTACCCCCATATCAAAGCGAGTAGAATTTCCAGCTGCTAGCATAATCAAGCTAAGATTAGCCATTTTTTCCCTTTGCTATAATATTAATTTTATATATAATGTTACCATATTATACACTTATAAAAAGCTAAATTTTATCATTTTATTAGTAAAATTGATTTTTTAAAAATTAAGGAAAAGAGATGAAAGAGCAAATTTTAGAGAAATTAAAAAGTGTAAAATATCCAGGTTTTGATAAGGATATAGTGAGTTTTAATTTTGTAAAAGATATAAAAACCGAAAATGAGAATGTTATCGTTGAGCTTGAAATTGTTTCATCAAATCCGCAAGTAAGCGAAGAATTACGCAAAAATATTGATGAGGCTTTAGCTTCTTTAAATTTAAAGAATTTACAAATTCATATCATTACTCCAAAAATTCCTGAAGAAAAAAGCAATTCAAGAAGTGGTAAAAATATCGCACCTCAAGTAAAAAATTTCATCATGGTTTCAAGCGGAAAGGGCGGAGTAGGTAAGTCTACAACCACTGTAAATTTAGCTATTTCTATGGCTAAAATGGGAAAAAGAGTAGGGATTTTAGATGCAGATATTTATGGGCCAAATATCCCAAGGATGTTAGGTGAAACTAAAACTCAACCTGAAGTAGTAGGACAAAGATTAAAGCCGATTTTAAGTCATGGTGTTTATATGATGAGTATGGGGGTTTTAATCGAAGAGGGTCAAGGGCTTATGTGGCGTGGAGCTATGATCATGAAAGCTATCGAGCAATTACTTGCAGATGTGATTTGGCCTGAACTTGATGTATTGTTTTTAGATATGCCTCCAGGAACAGGAGATGCGCAAATTACTTCAGCACAAAGCATTCCAATTACTGCGGGTGTTTGTGTAAGTACCCCACAAACCGTTTCTTTAGATGATAGCAAAAGAGCTTTAGATATGTTTAACAAACTTCACATTCCAATCGCTGGCGTGATAGAAAATATGAGTGGCTTTTTATGTCCTGATAATGGCAAAGAGTATGATATTTTTGGTAAAGGAACAGCTGAAGATATGGCAAAAGCTTATAAGAGTGAAGTTTTAGCACAAATTCCTATAGAGATGATAGTAAGAGAGGGTGGAGATGAAGGAAAACCTGTGAGTTTTTATCATCCTGAAAGTGTAAGTGCAAAGCGTTATTTAATGGCAGCTGAAAAAATTTGGCAATTTATAGAAAAAATCAATAATGAAGGCGGTGCGGATAATTCTGCAATCCAACCTGTGATGAATGGAAAAAGTGCTTGTTCGCATTAAAATTTTGAAGGAGAAAAAATGATTATTAATACTAAAGAAGATTTTTTACTTTTAATCAAGCAAATTGAACAAAAAAATGGATATAGAAAACCTAAAGCTTTTGGTATAGCAAGACTTGATCGTGGTCAGCTTAATAAAAATAAAATTTTACAAGCCAGTTTTGCTTTGGTAAATTATGAGCAAAATTTTGGTTCTGCGGCGATTATGCTTGAAGCTTTTATGCAAAGGGGTGTTGAGATTGATTTTGAAGCAAGCGAATTTGTACAAATTCTTAAGCTTGAGGATATCGATTATGCGCTTGCTTGCTTTAAACCTTTTTTAGAAGAAGAGGGACATAAAAATATCGATATTTTAAAGATTATCAAAGATAAATTTAAAGATGACGAATTTGCTTTTGTATGTCTTTTTGAAGATAAAGAGCCTTTGAGTGTGGAAAGTGTTTATTTGAAACTTTATTTGCTTTCTACTAAAAAAGTTCCTTTAAGAAGTTTAAATTTAAATGGAGCTTTTGGACTTTTAAGCAATGTAGCTTGGAGTGATGATAAGCCTATCGAGCTTGAGTATTTAAGAGAAAATGAAATGCGTTTAAAAATGAGCAATCAATATCCAAAAATTGATTTTGTAGATAAATTCCCAAGATTTTTAGCACATATCATTCCTGAAGATAATACAAGAATTCTAGAAAGCTCTAAAGTAAGAATGGGTGCATCTTTGGCTGCAGGTACTACAATCATGCCAGGTGCAAGCTATGTGAATTTTAACGCAGGAACAACAGGGGCTTGTATGGTTGAAGGGCGTATAAGTTCAAGTGCTATCGTAGGTGAAGGCTCTGATGTGGGCGGTGGTGCTTCTATTTTAGGTGTTTTAAGCGGAACAAGTGGAAATGCTATAAGTGTAGGTAAAGCTTGTCTTTTAGGAGCAAATTCAGTAACAGGAATTCCTTTGGGTGATAATTGTATCGTAGATGCGGGAATTGCAGTGCTTGAAGGAACGAAATTTTTACTTAAAGATCGTGAGGAGCTTGCTAAACTTAATCCTTATTTTGATTTTAGCAAAGAGATTTATAAGGGCATCGAGCTTAAAGGCTTAAATGGGCTTCATTTCCGTCAAGATTCTATCAGCGGAGCGATGATAGTAAGTTTAAATAAAAAAGCGATCAAGCTTAACGAAGCTTTGCATTAATTTACCCTAGATTATCGACAAAAGCCTAATTTTAGGCTTTTTTGTCCATATTTTTCATTAAAATATAAAATTCAAAGGCCTTTTATAAGAAGGGATATTATAAAATTTACCTAAAAAATCGTAATTGTCAAAAATACAAAGTTGATAATAAAGGCAAAAAAAGATATAAGCTAAACCTGCACAAATACCTAGTAATGTAGTTATTATAAAAATAAGTTTTTTCCAAGTAAAATAAGAAATTTTCTTAAAACAAAAATAAATAAATTTAAAAACAAAGACAAAACTAAACAACACGCATAGCAAAGGCACTAAAGCTAAATGCCCATCTAAAGGCAAGGTAAGCAAGAAAAACACACAAAGGCTAAAAGCAATCCCAAAATAAAAAGTATTTATAAAATCTAAACTTTCTATCCTTGAAATAACTTTTTTCCACACTAAAAATAAAGGGATATGAATTACTAAAAGATAAAAATAATAAATACCTGCTCGTTTAAAAATTTCCATGTTTGTATGAAAACCTAACATTGGCACTTCAGATATATATTTTCTATGCATTAAGATGAAAAACATCATTAATGCAGGGTAGATAAAAAAGATCAAAAAGCCTAAAATGATATTTTTCAATTTATTCTTTATGTCTTTCTTTAAGCTTAGCGATGACATCTGAAAAACTTAAATTTGCATCTGCGAGTAAAACACTTAAATGATACATCAAATCAGCCGCCTCGCAAATAAGCTCATCTTTATCTTTAACAGTCGCTGCTAAGGCAGTTTCCACACCTTCTTCGCCGACTTTTTGTGCGATGCGTTTTGTTCCTTTTTTAAAAAGCTTTGCAGTATAGGAAGTGTTTTCATCCGCATTTTTACGTGAATTTATAAGTTTTTCTAATCTTGCTAAAAAGACAAAATCTGCATTTTTTGATACATTTTCAAAGCAAGAGATATTACCTATATGGCAAGTAGCTCCTATAGGATCAACCAAAATCAAAAGTGTATCATTATCACAATCAAGGCTTAAATCAACGATATTTAAAAAATTTCCACTTTCTTCACCCTTCATCCAAAGGCGATTTTTAGTACGCGAAAAAAATACGACTTTTTTACTTTCTAAGCTTTTTTCTAAAGCTTTTTCATCCATAAAACCTAGCATTAAAACTTCACAGCTTTTTGCATCTTGTATTATGACAGGGATAAGCCCATTTACTTTTTGCCAATTGATTTTTTCATTTAAATTTTGGAAATTTTGCATTTTTATATCCTTATACTTACACCTCGGGTTTTTAAGTAGTTTTTTAATTCTTTAATATCAATGATTTGTTGATGAAAAACAGAAGCTGCTAAAGCCCCATCCACTCCTATTTCAAAGGCTTCTAAAAAGTGTTCCATCTTACCAGCTCCACCGCTTGCGATCAAAGGTACTTTGCATTCTTTTTTTACAAGGCTTAATTGTTCTAAATCATATCCATTTTTAACACCATCTTGATTCATCATATTTAGCACTATCTCTCCAGCGCCCAAATCCTGTACTTCCTTAATCCACTCGATCGTATTTTTCCCGCTATGTTTACTCGTGTTTTCATCACCTGTGTATTTGAAAACCTTTAAATTTCCATTTTCATCTTTAAAGCTATCAATGCCCACTACAACACATTGTACCCCAAAACTTTTGGCCAAACGAGTGATAAGATTTGGATCGTTTAAAGCAGGGGAGTTGATAGAAATTTTATCCGCTCCATTAGCTAAGAGTTCGGCTGCATCTTCTTCACTTTTAATGCCGCCTGCTACACAAAAAGGGATATTGATATTTTTAGCCACTTCGCTTACCCATTCTCTTGAAATGCGTTCTTTTCTAGCACTTGCAGCAATATCATAAAACACAAGCTCATCGATCCCACTTTGAGAATAACGCTTTGCAAGCTCTACGATATCTCCCATATCTTTATGATTTTTAAACTGTGTTCCTTTTACTACTCTACCATCTTTTACATCTAAACATGCAATTATGCGTTTTGTAAGCATTTTATCCCTTCTTCTACGCTAAAAACTCCATCTAATAAAGCTTTTCCTACGATAACCCCACTACAAATACCCTTTAGTTTTTTAAGATCTTTTAAACTCGCTACACCTCCACTTGCTTGAGTGTGAATTTTAGGAAAGTTTTTATGGATGAGTGCGTAAAGTTCAGCATTGCTTCCTTGCATGGTGCCATCTCTTGAAATATCGGTGCAAAGTATGTGTTTTAGGCCTTTGATATTATAAAATTCCAAAACCTCTAAAAGTCTTTTATCGCTCGTATCTTGCCAAGCGTTAATAGCTATCATATAATCTTCTTTTAAAATCGTATCAAGCGCTAAAACGATAGCTTCGCTTCCAAAATGTTGCAAAATTTCAACACAAAGCGTAGGATTTGTAATTGCCAAAGAGCCGATCACTACACGCTTTACTCCACAATCAAGCAAAGCTTGTATCTCTTCTTTGGTGCGAATTCCACCGCCTACTTGCAAATTAACACTGACTTCATTTGTTAATTTTTCTATTAAAGCAAGTTGTCTTTTATTTGGATCTTTAGCTCCGCTTAAATCCACTAAATGAAGCCAAGTTGCTCCCGCGTTTTCATATTCTCTAAATTTTTCTAAAGGATCGTATTTGTATACTTTTTTTTGTTCATAATCACCTTTAACAAGGCGCACTACTTGTCCATCGATCAAATCAAGTGCAGGGATTATCATGCTATATCCTTAATGAAATTTGATATTAAAATTTCCCCCGCTTCTCCGCTTCTTTCAGGGTGAAATTGTACGCCATAAAAATTATCTTTTGCTAAACTTGCGCTAAATTTTACCCCATAATCACTTGTAGCTATGGTATAGTCATTTAATGCTACATGATAACTGTGTACAAAATAAAAATAAGCCCCATTTAAACCCTTAAAAAGTGGGTGTGAGCTTGCAACTTCATTCCACCCCATGTGCGGTAAAGAATACTCTTTTGGAAGTTCAAATTTTTGAGTTTTAAAAGGTATAATGCCTAGAGTTTCTTGATCTAGTTCTTCTGAAAAATCCCCTAAAATTTGCATTCCTAGGCAAATTCCAAGTAAGGGTTTTTTGGTATTTTTGATAAAATTTGTTAGATTAAAGCTTTCTAAATTGCTCATTGCTTTTGCTGCTGTTCCAACTCCTGGTAAAAAAAGCTTATCCGCATTTTCTAAATCTTTTAAATCTCTACTGATTTTAGCATTAAAGCCTAGTCTATCAAGACAAAATTTCAAAGATGCCAAATTTGCACATGCTGTATCGATGATGATCAGTTTCATATTACCCCTTTAGAGCTGGCTAAATTTTCACTTTCAATTTTTACAGCCATTTTTAAGGCTTTTGCAAAAGCTTTAAAAAGCCCTTCGGCTTTGTGATGATCGTTTTTACCTTTAACCTTTAAGTGTAAACTCACTCCCATTGAGTAGCTTAGCGAGTAAAAAAAGTGTTCTATCATTTCAGTACTTAATTCGCCTAATTTTTCCTTTTTAAATTTGGCTTTATAAACCAAATGCGGACGGTTGCAAAAATCGATCGCACAACTTGCCAAACACTCATCCATAGGCAAGACAAAGCCATATCTTGTGATGCCTATCTTATCTCCTAAAGCTTGTTTTATGGCACTTCCTAAAGCTAAAGCAACATCTTCAACGCTATGATGCTCATCAATTTCTAAATCGCCCTTGCAAGAAATTTCAAGTCCTATGCCCCCATGTACTGCGATTTGCTCAAGCATATGATCGAAAAAAGGAACTCCTGTATTAATAGCAATCTTTCCGCCATTTAAACATACTTTTACATGGATATTGGTTTCTTTAGTGATACGCGAAATGCTTGCGGTGCGAAAGGAATTTAAGATCTCTTCTTCTATCTCTTTCCAAGTCAAATTCTCGCTGTATTTTAACCCACGAACACCCAAATTTGAAGCTAGGATCATATCAGTATCTCGATCACCGATCACAAAGCTTTGTTCTTTATTGTAAAGATTGTGCTTGATATACTCATCTAAAAGGGCGGTTTTTGGCTTTCTACACTCGCAATTTTCATTTTCAAAATGTGGACAAATGAAAATGTCTTTAAATTCTATACCACAGCTTTGTAAAATATCCAACATTTTTTGATGTGCTATTTCAAAATCTTCTTTAGGAAAGCTTTGAGTTCCAAGGCCATCTTGATTAGAAACAAGCACAAATTTAAAGCCAAAATTTTTAAGTTTTAAAAGAGTAGGGATAGCACCTTTTTCAAAACGAAGTTTTTCAAGGCTATCGATTTGAAAATCGCTCTTTGGTTCTTCTATGATGGTGCCATCTCTATCGATAAAAAGGATTTTTTCACTCATTTTAGACTTTCTAAGCGAAAAGTTACTGCATTTTTATGTGCGTCTAAATGTTCATTTGCAGCTAAAATTTCAACACTTTTTCCTAAATTTAAAAAGCCTTCTTTGCTAAGTTCTTGTACGCTCATTCTTTTACTAAAATCAGCTAAACCCAAGCTAGAATGCGTTTTAGTAAGTCCATAAGTTGGCAAGACATGATTTGTTCCGCTTGCGTAATCACCCATGGATTCTGGACTTAACTCACCTAAAAATACAGATCCAGCGTGTTTGACTTTATCTAAAAGTTCGCGAGGATTTTGTGTTTGTATGATTAAGTGCTCAGGTGCGTAAAGATTTGAGATTAAAAGAGCTTCATCTAAGTTTTTTGCAATGATGATTTTAGAATTTGCAATGCTTTTAGACGCTAATTCTTTTCTTGGTAAATTTTCAAGTTGGCGGCTTACTTCATCACTCGCACCTTGTGCAAATTCTTTGCTTAAGCATACTAAAATCACTTGAGAATCTGCGCCGTGTTCAGCTTGTGAAAGCAAGTCGCTTGCTACAAATTTAACATTTGCTTTCTCATCTGCTATGACTAAAACTTCACTAGGTCCAGCTTGCATATCTATAGCAGCTCCGTTTATATCACTACTTACTTGGCGTTTAGCTTCGGTAACAAAGGCATTGCCTGGCCCAAAGATTTTATCTACTTTTAAAACGCTTTTGGTTCCATAAGCTAGTGCTGCTATGGCTCCTGCACCACCCATTTGATAAATTTCATCTACTCCGCAAAGCTTGGCGCAAAAAAGTGTGGCATCGTTTATTTTAGCAGGGCTTGCCAAAACGATTTTTTCACATTGAGCTATTTTTGCAGGAATTGCTAGCATTAAAACCGTTGAAAATAAAGGCGCCAAACCCCCTGGTATATAAAGTCCTACTTTTTCAATAGGGCGTGTTAAAACTTCGCATTTTACACCCTTGGTGGTTTCAATGGCTATTTCTTTTGGAATTTGTGCTTCGTGGAATTTTTTGATATTTTCATAAGCGATTAAAATCGCTTCTTTTAAGTCTTTATCCAAGCGTAAGCTTGCGTTTTCAAGCTCTTCTTCACTTACTTTAATGCTTGAAATTTGGGCTTTGTCAAATTTTAAAGCTTGTTCTATCAAAGCTTCATCGCCTTTTTCTCTAACTTCTTTGATGATAGAGCTCACTATCTGTGAAATTTCATCTTTTGCTGCTATTGCAGGGCGTTTTAATACTTCTTGTTTTTGTTTTTCGTCTAATTCGTTAAAATTTATTATTTGCATTTTTTACTCACTTTAACATTTTTTCAATAGGTAAAACCAAAATCGAACTCGCACCTTCTTCTTTTAAGGCCTCCATAGTTTCCCAAAAAAGATTTTCTTTACTTACCATATGCAAGGCTACATTTTTTTCATCGTGTGCTAAAGGCAAGATAGTAGGCTTTTCTACGCCTGGAAGTAGGGATTGGATTTTATCAAGTTTTTCTTTTGGAGCATGAAGCATGATGTATTTGCTTTCCCTTGCTTGCATTACTCCTGCAACGCGAAGCATGATTTTATCAACCAAAGCTTGTTTTTCATCGCTTAGAGTATTTTGCTTTTGTATCAAACAAGCACGAGATTGGTAAATAACTTTAACTTCTTTAAGATTGTTTGCTTGTAGTGTTGCACCGCTTGAAACAAGATCACAAATCGCATCGGCTAAATTTGCTCTTGGAGCTACTTCAACTGAACCTGTAAGCATACAATTTTTATAATGAATGTTGTTTTCTTTCATAAAGCGTTTTAAAAGCTGTGGATAAGAAGTGGCGATTCTTAAATTTTCAAAATCTTTCAAATTATCAAATTTTTTCTCTTGAGGCAAGGCAAGTGAAAGTCTACAATAACCAAAATCAAGCTTTGTTAAAAGCTTGTAATTTGCTTCCTCGCCTAAGCTTTTTCTTTCGAGTTCATTTTCTTCCAAAACATTTTCGCCTATAATGCCAAGATCTACGACTCCATCAAAGATAAGACCAGGTATGTCATCATCTCTAACTCTTAAAATATCTATAGGTAGGTTGGTTGAAAAAGCTATGAGACTTTGCTCATGTATATGCATTTTAATTCCGCATTTGTTTAAAAGTTCTACGGATTCTTTAGAGAGTCTGCCTGATTTTTGTATAGCTATACGCAAACGAGAATTTTCTTGCATATTTTATATCCTTGCATTTATAAAAATAAAAAATTATATTAGCATAAGTAGTTAAAAATTTGGCTAAAAATTATTTTTTAAATAATCATTTAAGAATTTTTATTTTTAGAATTGGATTTAAAAGATGATTTTGAATTTTTAGATTTATAAAAAGTTGGAGTAAATTAGAAAAATATAAGAAAAATGAATTTTAAAATTCCAGCTTAAGCTGGAATTTTTAGGCTACAAATTCAATAAAAGCCATTTCAGCTGCGTCACCACGGCGAATTCTTGTTTTGATAATTCTTGTATAGCCACCATTTCTTTCTTTGAAATTTGGAGCTATTTCTGTAACAAGTTTATTTGTAGCATTTTTATCTTGTAAAGCAGCAAAAACTGCTCTGTGAGCGTTAAAATCTCCAAGTCTTGCTCTAGTAATCAATCTTTCTACATAGCCTCTTAATTCTTTAGCTTTTGGTAGAGTTGTTTCGATTTTACCGCTATTAACTAAAGCTATAGTTAAATTTTTTAACAAGGCAGCACGATGAGATGAAGTTCTGCCAAGTTTTCTATATCCGTGTTTATGTCTCATTCTTTATCCTTCGTTTTGTGCTTTTAATTCATCGATTTTTTTCTTAAGCAAATCTTTATTATCACTAAGCTTAGAAGTACCCACAGGGAAGCCTATGCTTTCCATAATGCTTTTAATTTCATCTAAAGATTTTTTGCCTAAATTTTTAAGTCCAGCAAGTTCATTAACGCTCATTAAAGCAAGCTCTCCGATATAAACAATTCCTGCTTTTTCAAGGCAATTGTAACTTCTTGCACTTAAATTTAGATCAGTAATATTTTGCAATAATTTAGTATTTTCTAATTCATTGCTTGTAGCTTGACTTTTTATGATGCTTCTAACATTTGTAATCTTATCAAATACTGATAATTGCTTATACATAGCTTCTAAAGCATTTTGAAAAGCTTCGTTTGGAGTGATTTGTCCATCAGTAGTTACTGTTAAAACTACTTTTTCATAGTCAGGATTGTCTTCAAATAAAACTTTCTCAATATCATAAGTCGCCTCTCTTACAGGAGTGAAAAAAGCATCAAGAGCTATGAATTTTGGATCATTTAAAAGCTCTTTAATCTCTTCGCTTGGTACATAACCAATGCCTTTTTCTATGATAAGAGTAAATTTAAGTTCAGCATCTTCATTGATCGTTGCTAAATATGCATCTGTATTTACGACTTCAACTTGATCGTTGTTTAGATCTTTACCATAAATTTCTTTAGGGCCTTTGAAACTAAACTCAACGATTTCTTTGTTGGAATCGCTTTTAAGTTTGAATTGTAATTTTTTAAGATTGATGATAAAAAGTGCTACATCTTCAAGCATACCACGCATACTATCAAATTCATGCGCTACACCATCGATATGGATAGCGGTTGGAGCATAACCTATAGTGCTAGTATAAAGTAAACGGCGTAAAGGATGGGCTAGGGTAATACCATAGCCGATCTCAAAAGGCCAAGCACTGATTTTAGCCACAGTATCACTAATATTTTCTATAGTGAATTCTGTCGGCGTATAAGCAGATGTTGTAATGTTTCTCATGATTTAGCCCCTATTACTTAGAGTAAAGCTCAACGATGAATCTTTCCTCTACTGGAATGATAACTTCTTCTCTTTCAGGTTTTCTAGTGAAAATTCCAAATCTTTTATCTTTTTCCACATCTACCCAAGCAACGATACCTGTTTGAGCAGTAAGCTCGATCGCCCTTGTGATTTGAGGATTATTTTTGCTTTTTTCTATTACTTCGATTTTTGCTCCTGCTTCTACTCTAAAGCTAGGGATATCTACTCTTTTTCCATTTACTAAAATGTGTCCATGAGTTACAAGTTGTCTTGCAAAACGACGAGTTGTAGCAAAGCCCATTCTATAAACTACATTGTCAAGTCTTTGCTCTAAAAGTTGGATAAGTAAAACCCCTGTATTGCCATCTCTTCTAGCAGCTTCTGCAAAAAGTCTTCTGAATTGTTTTTCACTTACTCCATACATAAATTTAGCTTTTTGTTTTTCTCTTAATTGGAGTCCGTATTCGCTGATTTTACCTTTTCTTGCTCCGTGTTGTCCTGGTGCATAAGGGCGTTTATCTAATGCGCTTTTTCCGGCTAGTCTTCTTTCTCCTTTTAATGCTAAGCTAACACCAAAGCGTCTTTCTAATTTTTCTACTGGTCCTCTATATCTTGCCATAATTAATTCTCCTAATTTTTTCTTATATCTTAGACACGACGACGCTTAGGCGGTCTGCAACCATTATGAGCTAATGGAGTAATATCTTTTAAGAAAGTTACTTTGATTCCTTCCATAGCACCTACACTTTTAACAGCAGTTTCTCTACCGCTTCCTGGTCCTTGTACTTTAATGCCTACTTCTTTGATTCCGTGTTCTTTTGCTTTATTTAAAGCGTCTTCTACTGCTTGTTGTGCTGCATAAGGAGTTGATTTTTTAGAACCTTTAAATCCTAAACCGCCTGCACTGCTCCAAGCGATAGCATTTCCCATTTCATCTGTAACAGTTACCATGGTATTGTTAAAAGTTGCACTGATATAAACAATACCTTTTGCTATATTTTTTTTAACTACTTTTTTCTTTACGATTTTTCTTTTTGCCATCTTTTATCCTTATGATTTTGCACCAACAGTTTTTCTCTTACCTTTTCTAGTTCTTGCGTTTGTTTTTGTTTTTTGTCCGCGAACTGGTAAGCCTTTTCTGTGTCTTAAGCCTCTAAAGCTTCCTAAATCCATAAGTGCTTTTATATCCATAGCAACTTGTTTTCTTAAATCCCCTTCAACCATATAGTTTTCTTGGATTTCTTTTCTGATAGCTGCTGCTTCATCTTCACTTAGTTCATGCACTCTTTTATCATAAGAAATGCCTGTTTTATCTAAGATTTTTCTTGAAGTAAAAAGTCCTATACCATAAATATAGGTAAGTCCATACTCAATTCTTTTTTTCTTTGGTAAATCCACACCTGCGATACGAGCCATGTTTATCCTTGTCTTTGTTTATGTTTTGGATTTTCGCAAATAATGCGAACTACGCCTTTACGGCGAACTACTTTGCACTTGTCGCACATCTTTTTAACTGATGGTCTCACTTTCATGAGTTCTCCTTAAATGAATTCCACTTCATTTACGACTGCATCAGGTTTTATGAATAACCAACTATTTTTAAAATAAGTGGTGAATTTTAAAAATACCTCTTCATATAGTTCGATACATTTTGTCGCAAAAACGCTAATTTTATCTAAAATTAGCTTTTAAATAACTTATATTATTTATATCTAAAAGTGATACGCCCTTTATCAAGGCTATAAGGTGTAAGTTCAACTTTAACTTTATCCCCTGGCATGATTCTTATATAGTGCATACGCATTTTTCCTGCTATATGACATAAAATCACATGCTTGTTGTCAAGTTCAACTTTAAAATTTGCATTAGGTAATGCTTCAAGCACTGTGCCATCGATTTCAATCACATCGTCTTTTGCCAAAATTTTCTCCTCTCATTAAAATAAAACTGTGATTATAGCAAAAAATATTTGAATTTATTAAGAAATTAGTTTTCCAAGTAGTCTTTTAAAATGCTATCTAGTTTTTCTTTCAGTTCAAAAGGTTTTTCTATCTTCATATAGAGTATCCATTGTTTTACTACATTTAGAAGCTCATCATCATAGGAAAAATATACTTTTAGAGTATAGCTTTGCTCATCTTCATCGATGAGTTCAAAGTTGTTTAAAATATTTTTTCTAAAAAAAATACTCTTTAGCCTTTTTATCAAGCTTTACGATAGCTTCTTTGCTATCATCTAGCCAAATATTTTTATCATTTAGAATTTGGTCTAAAAATTCTTCTTTAGGGGTAAAGATTTCATTATTTTTACGGATATTTTTAATTTTGCTAAAAGTAAAATGCTTTAATTTATCCTTTTCATCAGCTATTAAATACCAAATTCCTTGATAGTTTAAAAGCTTATAAGGTTTGACTTCGCGACTTTTTTCTTTATAGTTAAAATTTAAAATATTGTGTTTTAAAATCGCAACACTAATGATTTCAAAATTTTCATAATCAACTTTTTCAAAGCCATTGTTTTTGATCATAAAAATGCTATTTACTTTAGAGTTTAGCAGATCTGTTATAAAATCCTCATCTAGCTTTGGATAAAGTTCTTGAATCCCGCTTAACATGGCAAAATTTTGTATATCTTTAACACTAAGTTTGCCGAGTGCAAAAGATTCTAAAAAATACTTTCCATTTTCTTTTTTAATAGGCATAAAAGAAAGCCTTTGGTTTAAATCTCTTTGTATGGTTCTAATATCGACATTAAATTCACTTGCTAATTCTTCTAGGCTAAACCTTCCTCCATTATTAAAACGCATTAAAATTTGCGCTAAACGCACTGCAAGTTTATCGTGGGTCATAATTATTCATAAACTCTTATTTTAATATGACAATCTCTACAAATTTTAAAAAAAGCATCACCTTCTCTATTGTGTATCCATTCATGCTCTGGTTTACCAAATCTTTCATGTCCACACAAACTACATCTTTCAATAATAACGCATTGTTCGTTTTTATCCGCTCTTTCATAATTATGAAAATAATCACTTTGCTTAAACCCACATAATTCACATACTCTATATCCATAACATCTGTTAGGATCTTCTATTACGGGTGGTTCATTGAAAAAATGTTTGGTTTTTGTAATATATTTTCCACAATCAGGACAAACTTTTGAAAAAAAGCATTCGGGTTTGCCTTCTTCATTGTTAAATTCTCCTGCATGCCAATTAGTTGCGCATTTAATTTTCAAAGCTGTATCCACAATAGCTTCTGTTGCAGAAGTTGTCTTTTCTTTTACTGCTTCTGAAGCTTCAAGCGCTTTTTCTTTTAAACTATCTAAAAATCCCATAAAAACTCCCTAGCTATTTAATAAATTGTAAAATTATTGCAACAATACTAACAATTAAAGCCAAACTCGAAATTATAATACTAAAAGCAGTATTTTTCTTGCTAATTTTAAATTTTAAATCGCTAATTTTATTTTCTTTTTCTTTTGTGTCATTTTCCATTTGCATTTTAAAATTAATAAATTCTTGATAATGAGTCTCTATTAATTTGTGTTGTTCATCATCAATCTGTCGTTTTTTGTTTAATCTCTCTTCAAGCTCTTTTATATCATCTTCCATATCTCTAATATCTTCTTTGGTTTCTTGTATTTCTTGTTTTGCCTTTTGCATTTCAGTAATGCGTTGTTTTGCTTGATGAAGAATCGTTGTTGTAATTTCTTTACTAATTTTTTTGTATCATTTGATAAACTTAGTATAGCTTCTTCATTAATTTCGTATTTTTCATATATCATTAATGACAGTTCGTTTATCATTAAATCCGCAAAAACCATATCACAGCAAATAAGCTTAATAGTTTCTTGTATAAGCTCATTTTGTGCCCCTATAGCTTCAGCATTTGCTATATCGGCTTCAGATAATGCTTCTAATTTCTTATCTGTTTCACTTTTAGCAAATGGATTTAAAGTTTCAAAAAATGAATTTTCTATATTTTTAGCTTTATAAGCCAACTCTTTAGCCCTAACAATTTTTCTTGAAGCTTCTTGGATTTTCATATCAATTTGCTTTACTTGATCTTTAGCTAAAATTTGCAACTCTTCAGGAGTGCAATTTTTAATTTGCCCTTGGATTTCTCCAATTTCTTTTAAATTTTGTAAATTTTTCTTTGGATTGATTACTAATCTTTTATTATCCATATTTATTCTCCTCTTAAATTTTCAAGTTGTTTAATGCAGTCAGATATTGCTTCTTATCTTTCTCCTTCTGCTTGTTTTAACTTATTTTGAACTTGATTAACTTTGTTTTTAAGTATTACTAAATTTTGACTTCCTCGCTCCATCACTTGCCCAAACAAATTATACGCATCACCCAAAACAAACCAAGTTTGTGCGATTTTATAATGCATTACCACACCATTTTGTGCTACAAGCTGAATTTGAAGACTACCTATTTTAGAATCATTTCTCCATTTATCCATATAAAAAATCGCGATAGTGCTTAATACGGCTCCACAAGCTGAAGTAATGCACAAAGAAAGTGCATCTCCTATAGTTTGAAAATTTACAAGCTCTCCTTGATCATTTTTTTCTCCGGTAAATGGAATAGGAAATTGCATCACTGGCCCTAGTATAGGAACTGATGTAAGTAATTTGTTTAATGTTTCACTCCCTAGCATAGCAGTAGCACTTATTAGCCCTGTAACCATAATTTTTGAAGCTTCATAATAAATATCTTCTTTGGGTATATCTTTTGGGGGATTTGTTATTATTTTCACTGCTTGCCATAAAGATGTAAAACCCGCTCTTATAATTTGCACGATTTTTTTTAGTGTAGTAGCAAAAATATTAATAATAAACACCACTAAATTTGAAAAAAATGTTTGCAAAGCTCCTTCAAGAGAGTTTTTTAAGATATCTTTCCATTTAAGTTTCAATTCTTCCCAAACCTTACAAAATCTATCTTTAAAACGCACTAAAATTTCTTTTAAGCTTTCATTGCCAAATTCTTTAAAAGTGACTTTAAGTTCGATGATAATAGCTTTAATAAAATCTTTCAAAACAACACCCAAGGCTGAATAAACAGCTATTTTAGCAGCATCTTGGGTACCTGTAATTAATGCTTCCTTATAAGGTTTAGAGCTTGTATAGTATGTTTTATCTACTTCCCTATTAATTTCTTTTTCGTTTTGTTCATATTGTTCTTTAAATTTTTCATCTTGAATTTCTTTTTGTTTTAGTAATTTCTCTTTTTCTTTTTGCTGACTTGGCGTTAAAGCTCCATTCTTTTCTTTTTCTGCTAAAAATTTTAATCTTTTATCTCTATCTGCTAAAAATTTTTCAGCGCTTTTATCTTTTTTAGAGCGATTTAATGAACTATCTGTCATTTTTAAATTGCTTTCTGTGTTGGCTAATTTTGCACCATCTATTTCAGCTAAAACTCTAGCAGGATCATCATGTATTGTTTTTGCGGCAACTATATGATCTAAATCAGTATCTGCATTTGCATTGATTTTCTTACCTGTCATATAATCTTCTAGTTTTCCCTGCTTTTTTAATACATTTTGTTCTTTGTTAATTCTTTTATAATTATCATCTTGATGATAATTATCTGAATCATACTTACCACGATTAGCATATCTTTGTTTCTCTTTTTCACTAGCATAAAAACCATTTCTAACATTATGAGTAGTATTAACATTTCCTCCGTCTTTAGCATCCAAAATCACCGCCGCAAATCCAAAATGTCCCATAACCGCATCCATTGCATTGTTAGCACATTGATCAAAAAGCTTTTGTGTTTCTTCTTGTGGTATTTTAGCACTTATTATTTCAAGATCTCTCAAGGTTTGATCTAATCCTTGATCAACTTCAAGCCTTAACTCATCTTTTTTAGATAATTCTTCTAGTTCTTTTTCTAAAAGCTTATAATCTGTATTTATAAATTTTTTGATGATATCATTTTCCATTTTATTCCCTTAAAAATTTTATAAATTAAAATATTTTATTTACCAAAAATCAATATATTTTAATATTCCATTAAGAATTTTTAAAAAGGTAGGACTTTGGAAATCCATAAAGATTTTTCCTCTGCCAACTCGTCTTTTTCCTTAAGTATTTTGCGAATTTGTATATCTAGTTTTTCTTCTTTTAAAGTAAAATACAACCTAGAAATAAGAAACATAGGCATAAAGGTTTTAGAAATCATCTCTACTCTTTTTTCTTTTATATCTTTACTGCTACAAAAGTTGATATAAGCCAATAAGCAAATTTGTATATCTTTAAGCCTTTCTTTATCTGTTTCTTCTAGTCTAAATTCTTTAAAATCACGGTAATTTAAAGCATTTTTTGCTTCAAAACCTTTTTTAAAATTTACAAATTCTTCATCATTAAAATAGCTTGAAAATTGAGTATTTAAAATTCAAATTCTTTGTAAATTTCTTTTAAATTTTCTTGCATTTTAACTCTTTATACTATCTTGTTTATATCTTGCAACTGCAACAAAGCACTATCAAATTTTAATCTTATAGCGCAAAATCTCCAGCTGATTTTTAATGCCGTTATATCATCTTGAAGATATTTATCGCTATATTCTATAAAAGCTTCCATTGTAGCGCCTATTTGAATAAGCTTTTCTTTTTTTAGATCGCTAAATAAATGATCTTTTATATTATGAATAGCTTCTGCATCGTATTTGTGGGTTTTTCTAAATTCTAAAAATTTAGGATCGTTTAAATAGCTAGGATAAATTTGCTCTATTTCTTCGTATTGCTTGATGACTTTTCTAAGTGTGATGAGATCTTTAAAAATCAATTTATCCCAAGTATTTTTAATGCCTTTATAGATTTTTTCACCACAAGCACCTAGTGCGATTCCACCTAAAGCTAAAGCTAATTTTTTCATTTCTTTCTCCTTATGATTTTGTAAATTAAAACTAAATTAAGCACTATAAAAAGTATATAAAGTGCCACCATACCATAACTTCCACTTAAATCCAAAAGCATAAAAGCTAAAATCACTCCCCAAAACACAATCCCAAATAAAACCCAAAATACTCCACAAGTTAACAAAACCGCTGTACTAATGATAAGTCCTAAAATCCCTACAATAATCATCATTTTTACCTTGCTAAAATATTGTTATTTTTTACTATAGATAAAAATATAGTTTTTTGTCTTGTAAAAAGTATTTGGGGTTTTTAAAGCTCGGGTTTGCATTTTTTTTCCTTGATTTTAATTTCAAAAAAAAGTATAAAGTATTCTTATGACAGCTTGTGTCGTTTTTTTTGAAAAATTATTAAAAATTTTGCTTAAGCTGATTTTTATGATTTTTATCATCAAAATGAGTTAAATTAAATTGAAAAGGATTGTTTGTTTTATAAATATTTGTAGTATAATGGTTATTTTTAAAATTCTTTAAGGTATAAAATAATGAAAAAATCAAAACTAGGTACAAAAGAATTTAAAATTTTAGGACTTTCGTCGCTAGGTGGAACTTTAGAATTTTATGATTTTATCATCTTTGTATTTTTTGCTGAATATATCGCAAAAGTATTTTTTCCTAAAGATATGAGTGAATTTTGGACTTTGTTAAATACTTATGGAGCTTTTGCTGCAGGTTATTTAGCGCGCCCTTTAGGTGGTATAGTGATGGCGCATTTTGGTGATAAATTTGGGCGTAAAAATATGTTTATGTTAAGTATTTTACTTATGGTGCTTCCTACTTTTACATTGGCTTTTATACCTGGTTATGAAACTCTTGGTTTCTTAGCACCGTTTTTACTTATACTTATAAGAATTTTTCAAGGTATTGCTATAGGCGGAGAATTACCTGGTGCTTGGGTTTTTGTAAGAGAACATTGCAAAGAAGATCAAAAGGCTTTTTCTTTGAGTTGTTTAAATTCGGCTATGGCTTTGGGAATTTTACTAGGAAGTATGGTATTTTTACTGATCAATGCTTTTTTTAGCACCGAAGAAATCGCAGCTTATGCATGGCGTATCGCTTTTTTTGTGGGTGGAATTTTTGGGATTATTTCTATTTATTTGCGTAGATTTTTACAAGAAACTCCTATTTTTAAACAAATGCAAAAAGAACGGAGTTTGAGTGCTTTTCCACTTAAGGATTTGTTTAAAGAAAAAAATATTTTCAAAAATATGCTCGCATCTATCTTTATAACTTGGGTTTTAACAGGTTGTGTTGTAGTGCTTATCTTACTGATGCCTAAATTTATGCCAAGTATTTTGGGTTTGAGTGCGATTGAAGGAAGTTATTTACAAGTTTTAGGAATTTTAGGTATAACACTAGGTGGAGTGTTTATGGGCTATCTTGTGGATAAATTAGGTTTGTTTAAAATTTGCATTTTCTTTTCTTTAGTTTTTGCATTTTTTTCTTGCTTGTATTTTTATGCTTTATATGATCTTAAAAATCTTGTCTTAACCTGTATTTTATATACAAGTGTTTGTTTTTTAGGTGGGATTAATGTCTTTGCTCCTATTTTAATGAGTGAAGTTTTTAGAGCTAAAATAAGATTTTCAGGAATTTCCTTTTCGTATAATATCGCTTATGCTATCGCAGGAGGGGTTACTCCTCAGCTTATTTTTTGGCTCAATGCTCTTGCTACTAGAGGCGAAAATCCATTTTTATATGGAATGAGTATATATATGATTTTTCTAGCTTTATTGGCTATTTGTGCTGTTTTTCTTGTAAAGGATAAAATAAATTTTGATAATCGCTCTTAAAATGCTATAATTAATTTTTTTAATTATACTTTCGGAGTTTTTATCAATGCCTTTTATTTTAGAATTGCTTAAACAAAATAAATTTAAATTCATCTCTTTTTTGATTTTTTCTTTTATTACAAGCGCTGTAGGGGTTTTAACCCTAGTCTTTATCAATGATTATTTACTTAAAAATACACAAAATATTCCTATTTTATACTTTATCGCTTTGCTTATAGTATTTTTTCTTAGCTCTACCATAGTAGAGTTAGGATTAAGTGTTTTTGGTCAAAATTTCATTTTTAAGATGCAAAGACGCGTGGTAAAACAGATCTTAGATACTCCTTTGTTAAAAGTTGCAAAAGTGGGCAAGGCAAGAATTCTAGCTTCTTTGGGAAGTGATGTGAGAAATATATCTTTTGGGCTTTTAAGATTGCCTGATTTTTTACAATCAAGTATATTGATTTTATGCACTAGTGTTTATTTATGTTATCTTTCACCACAAATTTTTGCTTTGTGTGTGGTATGGATTATGGTTATTTTTATTACTAATAATTTTTTGATGATGAAAGTATATCAGTATTTTAGAAAGGCAAGGGAAAATGATGATGCTTTGCAAAATAATTACCAAAATATACTAGATGGACATAAAGAACTTTTGATCAATCGTGATAGAGCCAAGCTTTATTATGAAGATGAATTTGAAAATAATGCAAGATTGAAAAAGAAAAATAGTACTTTAGGTAATCTTTTTAACAATCTCTCAAACAACTGGACAAATGTAACTCTTTTGGCTTTAGTGGGTGTAGAGTTTTACTTAGCTTTAAAATTTGAATGGGCAAGTGTTGCAGATGCTACAACTATAGCTCTTTCTATTTTGTTTTTACGAACCCCTTTAGTATCTATGATAGGATCTTTTCCTACTTTGCTTTTGGCAAAAATCGCTTTGGATAAGATCGCAAAATTGGAATTAGATGATTATATAGAAGGTTTTAAAAAAACACATTATATCAGTGAATGGAAAAAAATTTCTTTTAGAAATACTCAATTTGCTTATGAAGAAAATTTTCATTTAAATCCTGTAAATATAGAGCTTAAAAAAGGTGAATTGGTATTTTTAATAGGTAAAAATGGAAGTGGTAAATCCACTTTTTGTATGCTTTTGACAGGACTTTTTAAGCCAAGCAAAGGCGGAATTTATGTTGATGATACGCTTATAGATGATAAAAATTTAGATGAGTATAGATCTCTTATTTCTGCTGTTTTTAGCGATTTTCATCTTTTTACTAAAACCTTAAATAAAGAAAATTTTGCAAGCGAAGAAAAAATTGCTTTTTGGTTGGAGTTTTTAGAACTTAAAGATAAAACAAGTGTCAAAGATAATGAACTGACCTTAACCAAACTTTCTACAGGGCAAAAAAAGCGTTTAGCTATGCTTATAGCCTTGCTTGAAGAAAGGGATATTTTAGTGCTTGATGAATGGGCGGCTGATCAAGATCCTGTTTTTAGAAGATTTTTTTATAAAAAACTTTTACCTTTGCTAAAAGAGCAAGGTAAAACAATCTTTGCTATCACACATGATGATGTGTATTTTGATATGGCTGATAGAATTTTACTTGCACAAAATGGTCAAATTTGTGAATTAAAAGGCGATATAAAAGAACTAGCAAAAAATGCGGTAGAAAAATTTTAAAGGAAAAAAATGAAAAAATTACTCATTTTATGTGTATTTTTAGGAGTAAGTTTAATGGCAAAATCTTTTGAGCTTGTAAAAGAGCCTGTGTTAACTACACAAATGGTTGAAGGGATTTTGGAGCTTGCAAAGAAAGAAGCAAGAAAAAATGGCTTTTATGTAAGTATTACTATAGTAGATAAATCTGGCCAAATTTTAGCAGTTTTAAGAGATGATAAGGCGGGCGTGCATACACTTAATGCTAGTTATAAAAAAGCTTATACGGCCACTTCACAAAAAAGAGAAACAGCGGTTATTTTTAAAGGTGTAAAAGATGGTAAAATACCTGAAGATATTCGTTATTTAGATGATAAGTTTTCCATTATGCCTGGTGGGGTGCCGATTTTTATAGATGGAGTTGTTGTTGGTGGTATAGGTGTGGGTGGAGCACACTTAGATGAGGATGTAAAAATAGCTAAAGCAGGGATAGCATTTTTAAAATAGGCTTTGAACATCAAAGCCTATGATTACTTAGCTTTTGCATAAATTTCTTTTTCAATGTCTATGTAAAATTGTGCGATAGCTTTGTAAGCTTCTTCCCAAGCTTTTAGTGTGGTTTCATCTGCATTTAATACTACTTTGATAGCTTTTAAAAGACAAGCCCCCACTATAGGATAGTGCTCTTCTTTAACATTTAATTTTGTATGGGTTATAGCTACTTTATCAACAAAGCTTCTCATATTTTCTAAATTTTCTATATTTTTAGCTGCCATTAAAATTGCCATAGCTAAGGCTTTTGGTTGTTCTCCAGATGCTTGTTTTTCCATATTAAACATAGGTTTTACTTCAGGATAGTCATTAAACATTACTTTGTAAAACTCTTTTGTTAAATCCTCCCCGTTTTTTTGTAAAATTGGTACGCAATCTTTGATAATTTGAATTTGTTCTTGTGTCATAGTTTTCCTTTTAGCTCTTAATTTTTTTAAAATAGAGCGTATTCTAACTTTTAATCTAAATAAAAAAATTGACTTTGGTTAAATTTATGCTCAAAAATATAAATTTAAAATTATCTTTAAATTATTAAATTATATAATTGATAATAAATTAAAAAGAGGGACTATGACAAATTTTAAAGCTTTTTATAATGAGGCTAAGTATATTTTTAAGGATAGAATCTTTAATGATTATGCTAGATGTTATGCTTATGGCATTGATGCGTCATGTTATTTTTATATTCCAAAAATAGTGATTATTGCTAAAAATGAAGATGAAATTAAGCAAATTATTCAATTAGCAAATACTTATAAAACTCCTATAACATTTAGAGCAGCAGGTACAAGTTTAAGTGGACAAAGCTCTTGCGATGGAGTGCTTGTAGTGATTAAATTTGCCTTTAAAAAAATAAAAATTAACAAAGACGCTAGCGAAATTACTTTAGGATGTGGTGTAGTAGGTATTCATGCTAATGAAAGTCTTGCTTTTTTGAAGAAAAAAATAGGACCTGATCCAGCTACTATAAATTCAGCTTTAATTGGAGGGATTATAAATAACAACTCAAGCGGAATGTGCTGTGGAACTAAGGATAATAGCTATAAAACCTTAAGAAGTATTAGGGTGATTTTGGCAAATGGTAGTATGCTTGATACCAGCGATGCTTTAAGTGTGGCTCGATTTAAAGATGAAAATAAAAAATTAATTAATGAACTTAGAGAGATCAAAGAAGAGATTAATGCTAATAAAGAATTAAAAGATTTAATAATCAAAAAATTTAAAATCAAAAACACCACAGGTTATAGCCTTAATGCCTTTGTTGATTATGATGATGAAATAGACATTTTAGCACACTTACTTGTTGGCTCTGAAGGGACTTTGGGATTTGTAAGCGAAGTTAAGCTTGCTGTTTTGGATGATTTGGAATTTAAGGCCTGTGCTTTATTGTTTTTTGATAATATCAATAATGCTGCAAACACTATAAAAGAATTTGCTAAAGTTGATTTTATAAGTTCTGCTGAAATAATGGACTATGCAAGTTTAAAAGCTGCATCAAATTATGATGAGTTAAGAGATATTTTAGCTGATATTAAAGAGGGTAATACTTGTGTATTGATCCAAAGTGAGCATAGTAATGAGCTTAAGCTTGATGAAAATATAAATAAAATAAAAGAAATTTCCAAACTAGCTTATAAGTCATATTTTAGTAAGAATAAGGCCGAATATGATTTATGGTGGAAGATTAGAAAAGCACTCTTGCCTATAGCAGCTAGTCTTAGAAAGGCAGGCTCAACGGTAATTACTGAAGATGTGTGTTTTAATATCGAGGATTTAGCTGATGGAATTAAAAGCATTCAAGAATTGTTTTATAAATATGGTTTTAGTGATAATGGAATCATTTTTGGCCATGCATTAGCAGGCAATATCCATTTTATTATCACACCGGATTTAAACAATAAGCTTGAATTTGATAATTTTTCAAATTTAGTTAAAGAAATGTCTAATATAGTAGCTTCTTATGGTGGAAGTATAAAAGCTGAACACGGCACAGGGCGTATGGTGGCACCTTTTGTGGAGGTAGAATGGGGTAAGCAAGCTTATTTGATTAATAAAAAAATCAAAAGTATCTTTGATAAGGATAATTTATTTAATCCCGATGTAATCATTAGCGATGATAAAGATATTTATAAGAAAAATATCAAACAAGCCAGTTGGATTGATGAGAAATTAAATACCTGTATGGAATGTGGATTTTGCGAAAGATTTTGTCCATCAAATGAATATACAATTACTCCAAGACAAAGAATTGCGATCTTACGAGAGATCAAACGCCTTGAAAGCTTAAATGATGATGAGTCAAAAGCAAAATTAAAGGATATTAAAAAATATTACAATCATTTAGTAGACAGCTCTTGTGCTGCTTGTGGGGTGTGCTCTTTTTCATGTCCTTTGGGGATTAATTTTGCTGATTTTTCATTAAAATATAGAAAAAATAATATAGGATTTATATCTAAAATTTTAGGAAATCTAGCATATAAAAATCATGAAAAAACTCTAAAAATTGCTAAATTTTCATTAAGTATCGCAAATAAATTTGATAATTTAAGTCTTGATAATAAGCTCGAAAAAGCAAGCAATTTTCTTAGCATTATACCAAGAACTAGGGCGTATTTGCCTAAGGTGAATGATTATGAGTTAAAAAGTCGTAAAAGAGCTTGCAATGTGGTTTATTTTACAAGCTGTCTTAATAAAAGCTTTAAACCAAATGAAAAAATGCATGATAAAAGAAGTTTGCAAGAAGTATTTGAAAGCTTGTGTAAAAAAGCAAATATAGGCATTATTTATGCACCCAATGATTTATGTTGTGGTAAGGCTTATGAGAATTTTCAAGATATTCAAGATAAAAATATACAAAAAATCAATGACTTTTTAAGCAATATAGACTCACCCATAGTGTTAGATCATAGTGCTTGTAGTGCTAAGTTAATTAGTGATCATTCAAAGTATGAAATTTATGATTTAAGCGAGTATTTATTAAAATTTATTGCTCCTAAGTTACGCATTGATAAAATCAATGAGAATGTAGGATTATATATCATGTGTGCTGCTAGAAAGCTTGGTTTAAATGAAAATATAATCAAGCTTGCAAAGCTATGCACGAATGGAAAAGTATTAATAGATAATGATACCTATTGTTGTGGGTTTGCTGGATACAAGGGCTTTTTCAAGCCTCAATTAAATATTAATGCTACAAAGGGCTTTAAAAAATTTTATGCCAAAACAAATATTAAGCGCGGGTTTAGTACATCAAGCACTTGCGAGATAGGATTAAGCGATGCTACGGGTATATCTTGGCAGCATATAGCGTATTTATTGGATGAATGCAGTGAGAAGCAATTTAATTGATAAATAAAATCCATAATTTAAAGCAAATTATCCCCCTATAGGGCTTGTGGCTTCTTATTTTTTATTTTATAATTTTTTTAATTTTAAATTTGAGGAGTTACAAGTGCTTAGATGGTTTATTTTACTATTTTTATTGTTTTTCAATCTTGAGGCTAAAATTCCAAAAGATACTTTAATCGTAGCTGTGGAAAATGAAATTTCAAGGATAAATCCTGCATATAGCGAAGATCATGATGCGGTGATTAATCTTGTATTTTCAGGACTTACGCGTTTTGATGAGCATATGAGCTTAAAGCCTGATTTAGCTGCGTCGTGGAATGTTAGCAAGGATGGACTTAGCTATGATATCTTTTTGCGTGAAGATGTTTTGTGGCACGATGGAGTGAAATTTAGTGCCGATGATGTTAAATTCAGTCTTGAAGCTTTTAAAAATCCTAAAAATAATTCTTCAGTTTATGTGAATTTTGAAGATATTAAAAGTATAGAAATTTTAAATCCTTATCATCTTAAAATCACGCTTTCTAAACCTTTTCCTGCATTTTTAGATGCTTTAAGTATAGGAATGCTTCCTAAACATTTACTTAGTGATAAAGACTTAAATACTGCTTCTTTTAATCAAAATCCCATAGGCACAGGTCCTTATAAATTTGTAAAATGGAAAAAGGGCGAATATGTAGAGTTTAAAGCTAATGAGAATTTTTATCTTACAAAAGTAAAAACCCCAAGACTTATCATCAAACATATTTTTGATCCTTCGGTTGCAAGCGTAGAGCTTAAAAATGGCAAAATTGATGCGGCTTTGATTGATGTTTCTTTATTGAATATTTTTAAAAAGGATGAAAATTTTAAAATTTTGCGTGAAAGATCTGCTGATTATAGAGCTTTAATGTTTAATTTAGAGAATGAATTTTTAAAAGATATTCAAATAAGAAAGGCTTTAAATTATGCTGTTGATAAGCAAAGTATAGTCAAAAATCTTTTGCATGATTATGGTTTTGTAGCCAATCATCCTTTAGAGCGTTCTTGGGCGGATTCTAAAGCTTTTAAAACTTATGAATACAATCCTAAAAAAGCCCAAGATTTGATTTTGGCTTTAGGTTTTAAGAAAAACGATGAGGGTATTTTTGAAAAAGATGGCAAGATTTTAGAATTTGAAATTTGGACTATGAGTAATGATCCTCTAAGGGTGAGTTTGGCAGGAATTTTGCAAAGCGAGTTTAAAAAAATAGGGGTTATAGCTAAGGTTGTAGCAAAGCCTGCGGGCAGTTTTGATTATTCTAAAGTAGATAGTTTTTTAGTGGGTTGGGGAAGTCCTTTAGATCCTGATTTTCATACCTTTAGAGTGTTTGAAAGTTCGCAAGATAGTGCTTTAAATAATGAGGGTTGGAATTTTGGGCATTATCATGATAAAAAGGTAGATATAGCCTTACAAAAAGCTAGAAATACTTTAAATTTGGAAGAACGCAAAAAGTATTATAAAGAATTTATTGATGCTTTGTATGAAAATCCTCCTTTTATTTTTCTAACTTATCTTGATTTTGCCTTAGTTTATAATGCTAAACTTGAGGGTGTTAAAGCAAGAAATTTAGGCCATCATGGAGTAGGTTTTACTTGGAATATTTATGAGTGGAGTAAAAAATAAGTGCTAAAACGCTTAGTTTTTAGTATTTTTATCGCATTTTTTAGCACTTTTTTATGCTTTGTTTTGCTTTATTTTAGTAAAGGTAGTGTAGCGTATGCAAATAAAGTCAATTCTCAAAGCAAGGAATTGGTTCAAAGAATAGAAGCCAATTTAGGGCTGGATAAGCCCTTGCTAGAGCAGTATCAAATTTGGCTTTTTAAGGCTTTAAAAGGGGATTTAAGTGTTTCTTTTTTAAGTGGGGAAAGTGTTTTAAAGCTCATTAAAGAAAGGATGGCAAATACCTTGATTTTAAGTCTAAGCGCCTTAGTGCTTTTGTTTTTACTCAGTGTTTTTTTGGCACTTTTGGGATATTATTATAAAGAAAGTTTTATAGATAAATTGATCACTTTTCTAGCCTTTAACTTTTTTGCTTTACCGCCTTTTGTTTTGGCTTTATTTTTTGTTTTGATTTTTGGAATTTTTTGGCAGGTTTTGCCTATAACAGGGACTAGTGATATAGGCTTTGAAGATGATTTTTTAAATCGTTTAGAGCATTTGATTTTGCCTGTTTTAGTGCTTGTTTTATCTCATTTAGCTTTGTTTTTACGCATAGCTAGAAATTTTATCAATGAAACTTTTTCACAAATTTTTGTTCAAAATTTATACGCTAGAGCCTTAAGGGAAAAAGATATTTATTTTTTGGTTTTAAGATATTCTTTAAGCCCTATTATAGCTTATTTTGGAGGCAGTGCTTTAAGTTTTATGATGGGAACTTATGTGGTTGAGAGTGTTTTTGCTTATGAGGGGCTTGGGAGTTTGCTTTTTGAAAGCATTCTTTTTAAGGATTTTCCTATGGCTTTGGCTTTGATATTTTTTAGTGTTTTACTTGCTGCTTTTTTTACATTTTTAAGCGATGTTTTTGCTTGGATTTTAAATCCAAGATTAAAAAGGTTGAAATTTGTTTAAGATAATACTTTTTCTTACGCCTTTAATGTTTTTGATTTTAAGTGCTTTGTTTGCGCCTTTACTGGCTCCTTTTGATGTTTTAGAAAGTCATTTAAATCATTTGCACCAAGCTCCTAATTTGACTTATTATCTAGGGACTGATTTTTTAGGTAGAGATGTATTTTCGCGTTTGTTTTTTGCTTTGAGAATTTCTTTATTTATAGGAATTTGTAGTTCTTTTTTGTCTATATTTTTTGCTCTTTTTTATTTATTTTTAGCAAGATGTTTTTTTTATACTTTTTGGATGCGAATTTTAGATCTTTTTTTAGCTTTGCCTGCTTTTTTGTTGATGATGTTTTTTCAAAGTTTTGTGGGTGTAAATATATTTTTAATGATTTTTTTAATCGCTTTAGTGCATTGGCCTTTTATAGCAAGGATTGTAGAAAGCGAGTTAAAAAGACTAGAAAATTTAGACTTTTATAAAGCAAGTATAGTGTTAGGAAGGACTAAATTTAGAGCTTTTTTTAAGGATTTATTGCCAGCTTTAAAATCTTTAATATTTGTTCTTTTTATATTTAATATCATTCATGCCATAGCTACTGAAGCGACTTTGAGTTTTTTTGGCTTAGGTCTTGGTTTTAATATACCGACTTTAGGAACCTTGTTAAACGAATCTTCAAAAGCTATTTTTATAGGCGCTTGGTGGATGATACTGTTTCCACTTTTAGCTCTTATGTTTTTATTCTTACCCCTTTTATGGCTTGGAAATTATTTGCAAAAAATCGGTGGAGTAAGATCTTGAAGGTAAGAAATTTAAGCTTAAAATTAAATCAAAAAAAGATCTTTGAAAATATAAGTTTTGATATTAAAATAGCTAAGAGTTTGATGATTGTGGGTGAGAGTGGGGTTGGAAAAAGTCTTTTGGGAAAATCCTTAATCAGACTGCTTGATCCTAAATTTGAAATCAACGCAGATGAATGGAGCTTTAATGAAGTTTCTGTTTTCAATTTAAATCAAAACGAACTTCGTGCATTTCGTTCTAAAGTCGGACTTGTTTTACAAGATGCAGAGCTTAGTCTTTATCCGTATTTGAATATAGGAAATTTATTTCATCTTATTTTAAAAACTCATACAAAATTAAATCAAAAGGACCGTAAAAGATATGCTTTTGATTTGCTTGAAAAATTAGGCTTTGATGATGTAGATTTATTGTGGCATTCTTATGCAAATGAATTAAGTTTGGGTATGGCAAGAAGAGTGAGTTTAGCTCTAGCTTTATTAAGCAAGCCTCAAATTTTAATTTGCGATGAGATTACAGCTTCTTTAGATAAAGAAAATGTGCAAAAAATCATTCAAATATTAAAAAAATTAAAAAATACTTTAGGCTTAGTTTGTATCACACATGATTTAAATTTAGTCAATTCTTTAGCAGATGAGGTGCTTTTTTTAGAAAAAAATCAAGCGCAACTTTTTAGAGTGGATGAATTTTTAAGGATTTATCATGCTTGAAGTTAAAAATTTAGGTAAATTTTATGAGTTTAAAAAGCATTGGTATTTGAAAAAAGAAAAACATTTGATTTTTGAAAATATCAATTTTTCTTTAAAAGAGAATGAAAATTTGATGATTTTAGGGCAAAGTGGCGCAGGAAAAAGCACTTTAGCTAGAATACTTTGTTTTTTAGAAAATCCAAGTTTTGGAGAAATTATATATAAAAATTTAAATCCTCATAGTCTTGATAAAACAAAACAAAGACTTTTAAGAAAAGAAATTCAGTATTGTTTTCAGGATCAAAAAGCAGCCTTAAACCCCTATAAAAAAATCAAAAATCTTATCCAAGATGGTCTAGAAAATTTCAATATAAAAAAAGAGCAAGAAAAGATTTTAGAATTTTTTGATCGCTTTAACTTAAAAAAACAAATTTTAGAGCAAAAACCCTATGAGTTAAGTGGAGGAGAAGCCACTCGCGTGGGACTTATCCGCGCTTTGATCTTAGAGCCAAAAGTGCTTATTTTAGATGAAATTACTTCTAGTCTTGATATGAAAAATTCAAAAGAAATCTTAAAATTTTTATACCATTATCAGCAAGAAAATTTGATTTCTTATATTTTTATCACTCATCAAGATGGGTTTTTTGTTAACTTTAAGTGTAAAAAAATGAAACTTTAAACAATATTTATTCTTATTAAGTTTCAATATAGAAAGTTTAGAGTAAAATAGAACAAAGTGTGTAAATTTTATTTTTTGTTGTGAAGTGATTCAAAGTGTTTAAAAAAAGGAGAAAAAATGTCCCACATTGATGCTTCGCATCCTTATTTCGGTATATTTTTAATGTTAGTGCTAGCTAGTGTTATTTTTTTTGGATTGGTTTTTTTAGCTTCTAAAATTGGCAATAATTTTGCTGCAAAAAATCGTAAAAAACTAGGACTTGGAATTTATGAATGTGGTCCAATTCCGGTAAAACAAGCTAATAAGATTAATTCCCAATTCTTCATCGTAGCTTTGATTTTTATTCTTTTAGATATAGAAGTGGTGTTTTTATTTCCTTGGGCTTTGATTTTTAAAGATTTAGGATGGTTTGGGCTTTTAGAAGTATTTGTTTTTATTTTACTTTTAGGAGTTGGATTTTTATATGCTTATAAAAAAGGAGCGTTTGCATGGCAGAGCATCAAGTAAATTATGCCAGTGGTTTGCCAGTGGTTTTAACAAGCGTAGATAAGCTTGTTCAATGGGGGAGAAGTAATTCTTTGTGGGCTTTATCCTACGGACTCGCCTGTTGCGCGATCGAGATGATGGCAGCAGGGGGATCAAGATATGATTTTGATAGATTTGGAACGATTTTTAGAGCTTCTCCACGCCATAGTGAAGTGATGATTATCGCAGGGACTTTATGTAAGAAGCACGCTGAATTTACAAGAAGGCTATATGATCAAATGCCCGATCCTAAATGGGTGATTTCTATGGGAAGTTGTGCAAATACAGGGGGTATGTTTAATACTTATTCTACCGTTCAAGGTGTAGATAGGATCATTCCAGTTGATATTTATGTACCAGGCTGTGCCCCACGCCCTGAAAGCTTTCAGTTTGCCTTGATGATTTTACAGAAAAAAATTCGAAAAGAAAAAGCTAGTCGCAAAATAGCTCCAAAAAGGTTGGTGTGATGAGAAAATATAGCGATAAAAAAAATGCCCAGCTTCAAAATTATTATAAAGATAGGTTTTATCATGCACCCCATACTCAAAAATTGGATGTCAATGAGAGTGCATTTAAGCAAGATTATGAGGTTTTAAAAACAGAAGTTGATATTATAAATTCTTTTATAGAACTTGATTTTTGGGTGATAGAAATCAAAAAAGAAGACAATGTTAAAACCCTGCAAATGCTTCATACCTTAGGATATTTAAATTTTACAGAAGCAAGTGCTATTGATTTTGTAGCTGATAAAAATGGTTTTGAAGTATTTTACCAGCTTTTAAATTTAGAAAAAAGATTAAGAGTGCGTGTTAGAACTTTTGTGGGTGTAAAAGAACGCTTGCAAAGCGTAGCACATGTTTTTAAGGGCGCAAATTGGAGCGAAAGAGAAATTTATGATATGTTTGGAATTTTTATCATAAATCATCCTAATTTAAAGCGTATTTTAATGCCTGATGATTGGTATGGACATCCTCTTTTAAAAACCTATCCTTTGCAAGGAGATGAATTTGCGCAGTGGTATGAGATCGATAAAATTTTTGGTAAAGAATATCGCGAAGTCGTAGGAGTTGAGCAAAGAGATCCAGGTTTTGCAGATGATAAAGATACACTCAATTTTGCAAGATTGTATCATGAAGTACCAAAAGGTGGATCTAGAAAAGAGGTATCTTTTAAACAAGAGTATCAAGAAGATGGAGGCGTTGCTTTTGTAAAAAAAGTCAAACGCGACGAAGCAAAAATTTTAGAGAAAAGGCGTTAAAATGCAAATTCCTAGCAAGTTAAAACCTTATTATGAAAATATAGCTTTTGAGCAAGAAGACTCAAAAATGATTATTAATTTAGGGCCACAGCACCCTTCAGCACATGGAAATTTACGCCTTATTTTAGAACTTGATGGAGAGCAGGTTGTAAAAGCGCGCCCTACCATAGGCTATATGCATCGTGGTATGGAAAAAATGGCTGAAAATATGATATATCAAGAGTTTATCCCGACAACTGATAGGATGGATTATATCGCTGCGTCGGCTAATAATTATGCTTATTGTGCAGCTGTTGAAAAGCTTTGCGGCTTAGAAATTCCACGCCGTGCAGCAGTGATAAGAATGATACTTTTAGAGCTTAATCGCATCGCATCGCATTTGCTTTGGCTTGCAACTCACGCACTTGATATTGGGGCGATGAGTGTATTTTTGTATTGCTTTAGAGAACGCGAGTATGTTTTGGATTTGATAGAAAAATATTGTGGAGCAAGACTTACACATTCTTCTATGAGAATAGGTGGAGTTATGCTTGATTTGCCTGAAGGTTTTTTAAATGAGCTTTTGGCATTTTGCGATAAATTTCCTAAAGATATCGCTGATTATGAAGCTTTATTAGATGATAATAGAATTTGGCGCCTAAGAACTGAAAATGTAGGTGTTGTAAGCAAAGAACAAGCAATGAATTGGGGCTGTACAGGGGTGATGTTAAGAGGAAGTGGCGTAAGATATGATATACGCAAGGAAGAGCCTTATTTGCTTTATAATGAAATAGACTTTGGCGTGCCTTATGCAACGCAAGGAGATTCTTATGCTAGATATAAAGTTTATATGCAAGAATTTCGCGAAAGTCTTAAAATACTTAGACAATGTGCCGCGCTTTACAAAGATACTCCACCTGAAATTTTAGCCAACCATCCTGAGTATGTAAGTGCTTCAAAGGAACAAATTTTAACACAGAATTATTCTTTAATGCAGCATTTTGTTTTAATCACCCAAGGTTTAAAACCTCCTAAAGGCGAAGTTTATGTGCCTACTGAAAGTCCAAAAGGTGAGCTTGGCTTTTTTATCCATAGTGATGGTACAGGAAGACCTTATCGTTTAAAGGCTAGAACGCCTAGTTATTGGCATTGTGCATTTTTTGAAGAAATGCTTGTGGGGACTTATTTGGCTGATGTTGTGGCCATTATGGGAAATGTAAATATAGTTTTAGGTGAGATAGATCGATGAGAAGAGTAGATTTAAGAAAAAGCAAAGAGCTTTTTGAAGATTTAGCACAAATCATAAAAGAAGCAAAACAAGGTGAGGTTTTAGTGGTGCTTTTTGAAATCGGCGATTTTTCTCCTGTTGAAAAAAGTTTTTCTTTTGTAAAAGAACAAGGCTGTGAGCTTTTAAATTCCTTGAAATTTAATCAAGTGGATTGGACTATAGTGATTAAAAAGGAAAGCGTATGAGTTATGAAAGAGCGCTTTGTTTTGTGGATATGCTAAGTCTTAAAAATAAAATTTTATGTGAAAAAATTCAAGGTGAAAATATTTATATTTCTTGCCTTGAAGATAAGAATTTAAATGCGAAATTTTATAAATGTGAAATTGCAAGTTTGAGTTATGTTTTAGCTTTGCTTTGTAAGATGAGCGAAATGGATAATTTTCAAGACTTAGATGAGGGATATTTGAGTGCAGAATCTTGTCTTGGTGAAGAAGAGGCGAGTGAAATTTTAGATTTTTTAGAAAATGCAAAATACTTAATTGTAGATGAAAATATTAATTCTTACAAAGATAGTGAAAATATTAAATATTTTCTAAATTTTCTAAGCCAAAAATACAAACTTAAAATTTTAGACAGTAATGAAAAAGAATGTGATTTTAAAAATGCAAAATTGAGTACTTTAAAAGAGCTCGATAGCTATGATGGTTTGGTGCTTTTTAGAGCAAATTTAAAGGATGATAATTTGCATTGTTCTAAGCAGTTTTTACAAATTGCAAAATGCAAAGATAAAAGTGAAGTCGAAGTTTTGGCTAAGGATTTTAGTCTTAAAACCACACTTTGTTTGGATGAAAATTTGCAAGGCACTATAGCCTTTTTAAATTATGATCAACAAGGTTTTGATTTTACTCCAATTCGCATAAAGGAAGCAAAATGACAATTAAAATAAATGGCATAGATTGCGCCTTTGAAGAAGGCGAATATATTTTAAATATAGCAAGAAGAAATGATATTTTTATCCCAGCAATTTGCTATCTTTCAGGCTGTAGCCCGACTTTGGCTTGTCGTATGTGTATGGTAGAGGCTGATGGTAAAAAAGTGTATTCTTGCAATACTAAAGCAAAAGAGGGTATGGTTGTAGAAAGTGATTTACAAAATCTTTGGGATGAAAGAAATGAGATCATGCAAGCTTATTGTATCAACCATCCTTTAGAATGCGGAGTTTGCGATAAATCAGGCGAGTGTGAATTGCAAAATTTCACTCATAAAAGCCGTGTAAATATCCAAAGACATTGGATTAAAGACACACATAAACCGCATAAACATTGGGGAATGATTAATTACGATCCTGCACTTTGTATAGTGTGTGAGCGTTGTATCACAGTTTGTAAGGATAAAATCGGCGAAAGTGCTTTAAAAACAGTGCCTCGCGGAGGTGATAGTGTAGATAATAGCTTTAAAGAAAGTATGGGTAAAGACGCTTATGCGATTTGGACGAAATTTCAAAAGAGTTTGATAGGCCCTGCAAATGGAGATATGCTTGATTGTTCTTTTTGTGGAGAGTGCACTAGTGTATGTCCAACAGGGGCTTTGATAGGTTCTAAATTCCAATATACTTCTAATATTTGGGAGTTAAAAAGAATTCCTGCTTCAAATCCGCATTCAAGTGATTGTGAGCTTATGTATTATGATGTCAAACAAAGCGGTATTAGCAATCAAAAAGCTAAAATTTATCGCGTAAGTAATGATTTTGCTTTTGCGAGTTTAAATAAGGCTGCAAGATTTGCTTTTGATACGCAAAATGAGGCAAGTAAGGATGAAAAAGCTTTTAAAGAGCTTGTAGAACTTTTTGAAAAAAATGAGATTAGAAATATTAAATTCAATAGCTTTATCACAAACGAAGAAGCTTTGATTTTGCAAAATTTCAAAAAGAAATTCGGCTTAAATCTTATCAATAACGAAGCTTTAAAATTTAAAGACTTTTTGGAAGAATTTATAAGTAATGGCGGTGAGTTTTATAATGCTACAACCCAAGATATCACAAAAAGTGATTTTTTAGTCGTTGCAGGAATGCTTTTAAGATACGATGCGCCTACGCTTAGCTATAAAATCAACAATGCCTTAGTGATGAATAAAGGCTCGGGACTTTATTTTCATCCTATAGAAGATGCAGGCATTGCAAAGTATTCTAAAAATTTCATTTCACATACTCACAAAAGCGGAGATGAGGAGCAAATTTTATATTTCTTACTTCAAAAATTCACTCAAGATGAAAATATAAAAGCAAATTTAGCTGAATTTTTTGTAAATGGGAATAAAGAAATAGAAGAAAGTATTAATGAAGAAGTTATAGAGCAAGTTGTAGAAAAAGATGAAGAGGGTAATGAAATTTCTAAAGAAGTGAAAAAAGTCGTGCCTAAAAAAGTGAAAAAAACTATAGAAGTAAAACGCTCGGTTTTTGCTAAAAATTTGGGTATAGATGAGGATAAATTAGAAGATTTATTGCTTAAAAAGGCTAATTTTACTTTGATTATAGGAAGTGATTTTTATTTTCATAAAAATGCTAAAAAATTGGCTAAATTATTAGCTTTGATCCAAAATACAACTCCTTTTAAAGTCTTTTTAAATCCTACACATACAAATACCTTAGGTGTGGCTATGATTTGTGATTTGGATAAAAACACGCAAGAAGGCAAGACTTTAGGCTACAATGAAAAAGGTGATTTTAGTTTTTCTTATGAAGAGCATGCAAATTTAGCTAGTGCGAGTTTAAATCAGCAAGAGGGTACTTTTTTAAATTACGATAAAAAAGTAGTTCCAACCAATGCAGCTTTAGAATTTGATGGATATTTTTTAAATGATTTGGCTAATGCTTTAGGTTTTGATGAGGAATATACTATAAATTATACTAAGAGACTCCCTATAAATAAAGGTTTTTCTCCTTTGGAATTTGATAGTCTTGATAATTTTTATACCAATGGTGGAGAATGCAAAAGAGGATATGATTTAAATTTAGAATGCCATAAAAAAAGTGCTAAAAATGAATTTATAGCTCCCCATTTGCAAAATTTAACATTACAAGAAGATGAAATTTTGCTTTACAGTGCAAATCCTAGTTATCAATTTGGTAGATTTTCAAATCGTGCAAGTGCAACCAATGAAGCGATTTTTTTAGGAGTGAGTCAGAATTTGGCAAAAGAAAAAAACTTGCAAGATAAAGATCTTGTAAAACTTAAGATTAAAGATAAGGAATTAAGTCTTAGCGTGCGTATAGATAAAGACATAAAAAATGGGGCTTTTTTACCTTATTTTGACGAAAAAATCGACACGCTAAGTTTTTTTGATGAAAGATTTATTGTGGCAAATTTAGAAAAATTAGGAGCGAGTCATGAGTGATTTTGCTTTTTTTGCTTTAGAGGCTTTAATTAAGTGTATTATAGTGATTGCAATTTTTGCTACCTTAGCAGGACTTGCAACTTATGCAGAAAGAAAGGTTTTGGCTTATTTTCAAAGACGCATTGGGCCTGATATGGTAGGACCTTTTGGACTTATTCAGCTTGTAGCAGATATGATAAAACTTTTTACTAAAGAAGATATCATACCTTCAAATTCACAAAAATTGATTTTTGCTATAGCGCCTTTGATTGCAGCTATTTGTGCTTTTGTTTCTTTAGCGGCTATTCCTATGCTTCCTGAATTTACATTATTTGGACGCACTATACAGCCTTTGATTGCTGATATTAATGTGGCTTTGCTTTTTGTTATAGGAACTTCGGGGCTTTGTTTTTATGCTATATTTTTAGGTGGCCTTGCAAGTAACAATAAATGGTCAATCATAGGTGCTGCAAGAGGGCTTGTAGCTATCATTTCTTATGAGAGTGTAGGAGCCCTTGCTTTAATAGCTATTGTGATGCTTGTAGGATCTTTTTCTTTGATAGATATTAACAATTATCAAAGCGATGGATTTTTTTCATGGCTTATTTTTAAACAGCCTTTAGCTTTTGCACTTTTTGTGATTGCTTTATTTATCGAAACCAATAGAACTCCACTTTGTTTAACTGAAAATGAAGCCGACATCGTTGCGGGTTATGGTACGGAGTATTCGGGTTTGAGATGGGGTATGTTTTTCATAGGAGAATATGCTTCTATGATAGCAGGAGCGATTTTGATTACGCTTTTATTTTTAGGCGGTTTTAATGACTTTTATTTTATACCTGGCTGGATTATGATGATAGTAAAATCAAGTTTTATCTTCTTTTGGTATTTTTGGGCTAGAGCAGCTTTTCCACAACTTCGTCCTGATCAAGTGATGAGAATGTGTTATTTAATTTTAATTCCTTTGGCGGTTTTAAATCTTTTAATCACTGCCTTTGCAGTACTTATATAGGAGTTTGTGATGAAAAATTATTATTTAATTGATGAAAAAAGAAAGACTCCTACTAGCACTTGGCAGAAGATTTCACAAGCTTTAAAAAGAAGTGTGAAATTAGAGCTTTTTGTGGGATTGTGGGTGGTTATGCGTGAAATGCTAAAAAGAAACAATAGCGCAACCATAAAATATCCCTTTGAAAAGGTAAAGCTTGACAATCGCTACCGCGCTGTACACCGTCTTATGCGTTTTATAGAAAGTGAAAATGAAAGATGCATAGGATGTGGGCTTTGTGAGAAGATTTGCATCAGTAATTGTATCAGGATGGAAACTTCTTTAGATGAAAATGCTCGTAAAAAGGTGGGAAATTATAGTATTAATTTGGGGCGTTGTATTTATTGTGGTTTTTGTGCTGAAGTTTGTCCTGAACTTGCTATAGTTCATGGCACAGAGTATGAAAATGCAGCCGAACAAAGATCTTATTTTGGCTATAAACAAGATTTTTTAACTCCTATTGATAAGCTTAAAAATCAAGTTGAATTTGAGGGTGCGGGTAGCCTTAGAAAGGATGCGGATTTACTTGTGAAAAAAACTCCAAATTATTATGAAGTTTTACAAGAAAGAGAAAAAAATTTATGCACTGATGAAGAATGCACATTGCTAAATTTAGCTCCACAAGGAGAAGTTAAATGATAGAAATTTTAGCTTTTACATTTTTTAGTGTAGTGGTTTTAGGTTTTTTCTTAGTAGCGGTTTTGAGTACAAATATGCTTTATTCTCTTTCTGCTTTAGCCGGTGGAATGGTTTTTTTATCGGGTTTTTATTTTTTACTTGATGCAGAGTTTTTAGGAGTGATACAAATCATAGTTTATAGCGGGGCTGTGCTTGGGCTTTATAGCTTTGCTATGATGTTTTTTGATAGCTCCAAAGAATTTAAAGAAAAATTAAGAGCTAAGAAGAGTTTTTTTCTTTTAGTGATTTTAAGTGCTGTTTTGCTTTTGTTTATGCTTTTAGGCTTTAAGCACCAAAATATCGCGGGTGATTTAGCTTTAAGCGATCCAAATTTATTCGATTATAATAAGCAACTTGCTTTTGCTATTTTTTCAAAATATCTTTTAGCTTTTGAATTTATAGCTATTTTGCTTTTAATCGCTTTAATTTGTGCGATCGTGCTTACACATAAAGAGCTTACAAAGGAAAGATAATGGTAGAAAAGTATTTTTTTATAGCTATTGCAATGTTTATTGTAGGATTAATCGGTATTTTAAAAAGACAAAATCTCATTATGCTTTTTATTTCAAGTGAAATTTTACTCAATGCAGCAAATTTAGCTCTTGTTGCAGCTTCTAAGATGCATCAGGATTTAAATGGACAAGTTTTTGCTCTTTTTGTGATGGGTGTGGCTGCTTGCGAAGTGGCTGTGGGTGTAGCATTTTGCGTACTTTGGTATAGAAGAAAAGGCACTTTAGAATTAAAGAGCCTAAAAGAGGAGGTTTGATAATGCAAAATTTAGCTTTGATTTCTCTTTTTAGCCCTTTTGTAGCTTTTTTATTTGCAAGTTGTTTTGCTTTAAGTGAAAGAAAAATTTTTGTCGCTTATGTATGTTCTTTATTGATTGGTATAAGTGCATTTTGTTCTTTGTATCTACTTTTTAACAATCAAGCTTTTAATGTAAGTTTATTTGAGTGGTTTATAGGTTTAAGCTTTGGATTTAACATAGATGCTATTTCTCTTACTATGATGAGTGTTGTGGGTGTTGTAGCAACTTGTGTGCATTTTTATAGTATTTTTTATATGGCTCATGATAAAGATTTTAATAAATTTTTTGCTTATTTAGGGCTTTTTGTATTTTCAATGCTTTTTTTAGTGATGAGTGATAATTTTTTAGGACTTTTTGTAGGCTGGGAAGGGGTAGGGCTTTGCTCTTGGCTTTTGATCGGTTTTTGGTATAAAAACAATACCTATTCTTTTGCAGCTAATGAAGCTTTTATTATGAATCGTATTGCGGATTTGGGTATGCTTTTGGGAATTTTTTGGCTTTATATCCAAGCAGGCACTTTAAAATACAATGAAGTATTTGCCATAGCACAAAATTTAGATCATAATGCTTTGGTTTTGATTGCAAGTTGTTTATTTATCGGAGCTATGGGAAAATCCGCGCAATTTCCTCTTCATACATGGCTTGCAGATGCAATGGCAGGACCTACGCCTGTTTCAGCCTTAATCCATGCTGCTACCATGGTAACTGCGGGGGTTTATTTGGTTATTCGTGCAGGAGAAATTTACTCTTTAGTGCCTGAGGTTTCTTATTTTATCGCTTTATTAGGAGCATTTGTGGCTATTTTTGCAGCTTCCATGGCTTTGGTGGCTAGGGATTTAAAACGCATTATCGCTTATTCTACTTTATCGCAGCTTGGATATATGTTTGTGGCTGCAGGACTTGGAGCTTATGGTATAGCTTTATTTCACTTAGTAACCCATGCTTTTTTTAAATCTTTACTTTTCTTAGGCGCTGGAAATGTTATGCATGCAATGGATGATCAATTAGATATTAAAAAAATGGGTGGGCTTTTTAAATCTTTAAAAATCACTGCTATTTTTATGACTATAGGTTCTTTGGCTTTGGCAGGAATTTATCCTTTAGCAGGCTTTTTCTCAAAAGATTTGATTTTGGGTTATTCTTTTATCGCTCATTATCATGGAATTTTCTTAATTCTTTTAATTTCAGCCTTTTTAACCGCTTTTTATAGTTTTAGACTTTTAATGTTGGTATTTTTTACTCCTTCTAGACACGATAAACATCCACATGAAGCAAGTAAAATAGCCCTTTTGGCTATGAGTCCTTTGGTGGTTTTAGCTATTATCGCAGGCTTGTTTGAGCATAGTTTTTTCGAATATCTTAGCACTCAACTCATTTTTATCGATGCTCAAAATAAACTTGTAATGATTTGTGCGAGCGTAGCGGCTGTTTTGGGTGTAGTTTTAGCCATTATAGCCTATAAGGCTTCTTGGTTTAAAGATAGCATAGAGCAAAATAAAATCCATAAACTTTTGAGCAATGATTATTTTATCCCTAAGTTTTATCATGAATTTATAGTTTCAAAATACGAAAGCTTGTGTGCAGTTTTAAAACATTGTGACACTTATATTTTTGATGCTATAGTGGACAAAATTGCTTATTATTGTAATTTGATTTCGCAAAAAATAATTATGAGTAATAGTCTTAATTTAATGCTTAGATTTTTGGTGGCAGGATTTGTGATTTTGCTTATTTTGGTATGGGTGGTGTAAAATGTTAAATTATCTAATCTTTTTTCCTTTAATTGCCGCTTTTGTAACTCTTGTTTTGAATCGTGGGGGTATAAAAGTTTTTAGCGTCATAGCGAGTTTAATGGTGCTTGGTTTAAATATCAAGATTTGGCAAGATTATTTAAATGGAATAAACCTTGAATATCAACTTCCTTTCAAGGTAGTCAATTTCATGAGTTATCATATAGGCGCTGATAGCATAGCTTTGATTTTAATGCTTTTAAGCTCCTTGATGATATTTTTAAGTTTTTTATTTTTAAAGATTGAGCAAAAAGCAATGGTATCTTGCATATTCTTTTTAGAATTTGCGATTATGGGATTATTTTCTTCGCTTGATGGCTTACTCTTTTATGTATTTTGGGAATTTTCACTTTTGCCTTTGCTTTATATTATGGGAGTATATGGTAAAGATTATAGAGCAGGGATTAAATTTTTTATTTATGCCTTTGCGGGTTCGATTTTAATGCTTTTAGCTTTAATTTATCAAGCCTATGCGACCTACAAACTTTTAAATATTTTCACTTTTGATATAGAAATTTGGAAAAATAATGCTTCGGCTATGAGTTTTAATGAACAAATTTTACTTTTTGGAGCATTTTTTATCGCCTTTGCTATTAAAGCACCGCTTTTCCCTTTTCATACTTGGGCACCAAAGGTTTATGCAAATTCGCCTATTTTAGTTTCTATGATGCTTGTAGCATTTAAAATGGCTCCTTTTGGATTTTTACGCTTTTGCTTGCCACTTTTTCCTGATGCAAGTGTGTATTTTATGCCTTTAGTGGTAGCTTTGTGTATAGTAAGTATAGTTTATAATGCTCTAATTGCTTACCGTGCTTCAAATTTAAAAGAATTGATCGCTTATAGTTCGATTTCTCACCTTGGGGTTATGATTTTAGGTATTTTTTCTTTTAATGCTTTGGGACTTAGTGGAGCAGTATTTTATATGTTTGCACATGGTATTGTTACAGGAGCCTTGTTTTTAATGGCTGAACTTTTATATAAAAAATACGGTACACTTGAAATTTCTTATTATCATTCTTTAGCCAATAAAGCGCCTTTATTTACTATTTTCTTTACTTTGATTTTACTTGCAAGTATATCTTTACCACTGACAATATCTTTTGTTGGAGAATTTTTAATTCTTTTAGGTGTTGCAAAACTTAATTTACTTTATGCTCTTTTGGCAGGACTTGTGATTATTTTAGGCGCTATTTATATGCTTCATGTATTTAGAAAAATGTTTTTTATGCAAAAAGAAAGTCAGCTTGAAACTTGCTCCTTGCACGCAAGAGAAATTCTTTCTTTGATACCTATAGTAGTTTTAATTTTTTATTTGGGTATAGCACCAAAGATTTTTTTAGATCCTTTAAATAAAGATGCGGATTTTATCGTTGAAAAAATGAAAGAAAGAGCTATTGATGATCAAACCATTCGATTTTTAAATCATTTAGAAGGGGAAAATAATGTTAGGTAATATCGATTTAAGCAGCTTAAATATCCCTTTATCCTATCCTTTTGCATTTTTGATTGCTGTGGCTATCGTGCTTTTGCTTTGTTCGGGTTTTTGGAAATTTCATCGAACTTTTTATATGGCTACTAGCTCTTTATCTTTGATTGTGAGTGTTTTTTTAATTTTAAATAATATCGCTGCGCAAGGCTTAGAAGCAAAAGGATTTTTAGGAACTTTAAATAATGATATTGTTTCTTTGTATGCTTCTTTGGTTATTTTATGTTTTTCGTTTTTATATCTTTTGATGCAAAAAGAAGAAAATCAAGGCGAATTTTATAGTTTGTTTTTATTTATGGTAGCGGGGCTTTTACTTATGGTTTCAAGCTCAAATTTGATCTTGATTTTCATAGGACTTGAAAGCTCTTCCTTGGCTCTTTATACACTTATTGCTATGCGCGGAAGTAATAATGCTATTTCAAGTGCTATTAAATATTTTAGCGTTGCGGCAGTAGGTTCGGGCTTTTTTGTTATGGCGTCGGCTTTGATTTATATTAGAACAGGCACTTTGGATTTGGGTTTAAAATTGGCTCTTGATAAAGATCCTATGCTTTTAGGCGCAGGAGTTATGATTTTTGTTTTATGTGCTATCAAACTTTCTTTAGCTCCTTTCCATTTTTGGTTAAAAGATGTGTATTCTTCAGCACATGTAAATTTGGTCGCTTTTATCTCTGTTGTTCCTAAAATAGCAATGTTTGTTGTAGTTATCAGACTTTTTAGCTTTTTAAATCATTTAGGATTTGAAAATATTTTAAATGTATTGACTGTATTTTCAATGCTTGTTGCAGCTTTAGCCGCATTGAGTCAAAAAGATGTCAAAAAGATGTTTGCTTATAGTTCTATAGTGCATTCTAGTTTTGTTTTAGCAGCATGTATACCTTTGTTAAATGCGGCCGATGATGTTTTAAATTCTATATTTGTTTATTGGGTGCTTTTTGGTTTTGCTAATTATGGTGTGTTTTTGATTCTTAGTACCTTTAAGGGAAGTTTGTTTGAAGAATTTAATGCTTTGTTGTTTAAAAAGCCTTTGATTGCACTATCGCTTAGCTTTTGTATACTTTCATTAGCTGGAATTCCGCCATTTGGAGCTTTTTGGGGTAAGGTGATGGTGTTAAAAACTTTAATTGTCGCTGATTATTGGTATTTAGCTCTTTTTATGGCTTTAGCATCGCTTATTATGCTTTATGCGTATTTAAAGCTAGTTATCCATGCTTTATTTGTAAAAACTCAAGCTAAAGTTTCGGAGCATTTAAATTTTATTCAGAGTTTTATTTTAGCTCTTTGTACTTTGATTAGTGTATTTGCTTTATTTTTGTTACTCAAAATATAATATAATTATTGTATGAAAATTATATTTTTGGTATTGCTGAGTATTTGTACTCTTTTTTCTTTTGAATTAGCCCTAAATACAGGCCGTGAGAACAATCAAGCTTTTGCGGTCTTACATGCTAGTAATGACTTAGATTTTACTTGTCAAAAGATTGTTATTGAAGATAAAATACATTTTGAATGCGAGATTATGGGTGTAGTAGATAATAAATTAAGCGATCAAAGTTTCACTGCTTTTGATCTAAAATTTATTAAAGAACCTCAAAAGATTAAGATGATTATCCTGCCTAAAATGAGTGCAAGAATGTTTGATTTATCGCAAAATATTTATGCAGATAAGGAGTTAAATTCTTCTAGTATGCATAAAAGCAAGAGTTTTACTTTCATTTTTACTCCAGAATTAGAGCATGTAAAAGATTATGATGGACTTGATTTTAATATCAATTTTCCATATGAAAGTTTACCTTATGTCGGAGCTTTGGATTTAAATTCAGATCCTGTCATCATCCCTCAAAGTGCTGATATTAATACCTATTTGCGTATAAAAAATGAGTACGATAAGGCTAATTATACTCAAGTGGTTATAGATGCTCAAAATGCTATCAATCGCTATCGTGGTAGTATTTTTATGAATGAGTTTATACTTTATAAGCTTAGAGCACAAAGCCAAATTTACACTCAAGATCCAAGTATGCGCGATCAGCAAGTTTTGGAAAAAATGATTGATGAGGCTAAAAATTGGAATCGTACTTTTACAAGCGATAAGAATTTTCCAGAAGTCTTGCATATTATGCTAAGAACCTATATTGCTTTATCGCAACGCGCTGATATAGAATATACTATGTCGATTTTAAATAATGAGCAACCCAATAGTTATTTTACTCAGCTAGCAAGACTTGATTATGCTGATTACATCTATCCTTTAAACGAGAAAGAAAGAGCTATAGATATTTATGAGGATATTTATTTTAACACCAAAAATTTAGATTTGGCAGCAAGGGCGGCAATGAGCTTAATCAAAGATTATCTTGCCAATAATCAAATCGATAAAGCTGTGCAATATGTCAATACAATTTTAAAAGCCAATCCCGAATATTTTCCAAAGGATATGTTTAGATCTTTAGAGCTTGCTAAGCTTTTTAATCAGCATAAACAATATGACATAAGTGCAAGTATTTATGAAGATGTTTTTGTAAAAATGCCTAAAATTGATGATAGATATGAGCAGGTTTTAAAGGATCTAGCTTTAACCCTAGCTATGACTTCAAGATCAAGTGATGCTAACAAATATCTTGATTTATATATGGATAATTATTTAGATGGAAAATATTTAGATGAAATTAGAAAAGCAAATGATGAGGTTTTCTTTGCCTTAGCGGATAATAATGCTACATTTTTACATCAGCGTTATGCAAACCTGATGAAAGAATACGCTCAAAAAGATGAAAATATAGTCAATAAAGCTTTAAGCGAAGATGTTGCGCTTTATTATAAAGAGGGTAACTTAAGTGCAGTTTTGACCTATAAAGATCAGATAGAAAATAAGAAATTAACAAATTCTGCAAAATTATTAGAGCAAGCAGCTATTCAGCTTCTAAACAATGATTTAAAAGCCGATAATTGTATCAATGCTGTTAATATATTTACACAATTTAATGCTTACGAAATTGGACAAAAGATAGAAAATAAAAAACAAATGCTAGCTTGTCTTATGAGAACTTCAAATATGCAACAAGCAATGGATTATATCGATAAAAATCATAATGAAGATTCTATTTTTTATGGTTTGCAAAAAGCATCTATACTTTATGATAATAAACAATATCCATTAGCTTTAAATATAGCTCGAGAAATAGCAAATTCTAGAATTTTAAAGAGTGATGAGGAGAATTTTAAAGCTTATTATTTGCAATTTTTGTCTTATTTGAAAATGGATGATTATAATATGGCTATTAAAATTTTACAAATTTTAGAAAGCTTTCCTATGAATTTTACAATGGTTGAAGCTTATGATAATTTATTAATTTACGCAAACGATCACAATATGCAAACAACGATTTTAACTTATGCGCCCAAGGCTATCGACTATCAAAATTTAAAAGGAATTAATCTTTTTAGCCCCAATTTAGAATTTATTTATCTTGATACTTTAGCGAAAACCAATCAAAATCAAGAAGCTTTAGCAGTATTAATAGATTTGTTAAAATTAAAGCTTTCAGATGAAGATAGGGCTAGAGCTTTATATATGCAAAGTATGACTTATGAAAGAATGCAAAATACTCAGGCGCAAAAAGAAAGTCTAAAGCAGTGTTTGGAACTTAAAACTACTTCTAATTGGCAAAATTTATGTCGAGATAAAAATCAAATTTTAGCCCAATAAGCTTAATTTGATTTTCTATGCATTGAGATGATTTTTGTTTTGTGATTGCTTAGCTTGGATTTTTTAAATCATCATAATAAAAACTAAAATCATATTTTTATTTTTAAGAAATTTACTATATTTTTCTTTATAAAAATCTTTTTATCTTTAATAGTTCTTTCCATGCTAGCTTTCAATTTTGGGTATAAATATGTATAAATTTATAAGCGAACAAAGTTATATAGCGTATATTAATTTTTACAATCTATAAAGTGAGTCATTTTTTCGAGTAGGCAAAACATGAAGTTAAGTAAGGAATTTAATCAAGAAGGTGATTTATTTTAAGTGAAGTGAGAAATAAATTCAATGGATAAGCAAATTAATTCACAAGAGCAACAATATAACAATAAAATACAGAATAAACTAGTAAATAAGGAACTATAAAAACAAACCAATACCTAACCTAGAACTTAACAAATAACGAATTAAAGATATTAATGAATAATCAATTAAAAGTGTTAGTAAATAATAAGTTAAAAGTATCAACAAATTAAAATCTTTAGATTGATACTTGCATATCAATCTAAATTGTATATATTAGCCAACATATAAACTAATATGTAAAATCAATATTTCATATTAGTTTAATCAAAACCTTTTCTTTTTCACATCTTCAAGTATGTTATTAGCTATATCACTTACTGTACTAGAAATAATAGCAGACTCATTAGCAATCTCTACATTATCCTTAGTGGTTTGATCAATTTGAGCTACACTCTCATTGATTTGAGTAATACCTGCAGTTTGCTCTTTAATAGATTCTGCCATATCATTGATAGATTGAACCAATAAATTAGTATTAGCTTCTATTTCAGATAAAGACTTTTGAGTTCTCTCAGCTAACTTTCTAACTTCATCAGCAACAACGGCAAAGCCTCTACCATGTTCTCCTGCTCTTGCAGCTTCAATAGCAGCATTTAATGCTAGAAGATTGATTTGATCTGCAATATCTCCAATAATACCTGTAACATTTTTAATCTCTTCAGATTGAGTGATAACATCACTAGTTTTAACTGAAACATTTTGCATAGAAGAAGTGATCTCTTCTAAAGCTGCTGCAGTTTCTTCTAAAGATTGAGCTTGAGAATTTGAAGAAGTGGTTAAGCTTTGAACAGCAGTTTGTAATTTTCCACTTTCATTAGCTAAAGCATTAGCAAAGTCTGAACTTTGTTTTAGCATTTTAATGATTTCTTGTCCTAGTGCATTAGTAGTTACCTCTACAGCTCCATTGGCATCTTTTACTTCAGTAGTAAAGTCAAGAGATTTATAACTATTAAATACTCTTTGAATTTCATTCATATCAGAACCTACTCTAGCTTGTAAAGCATCAAGAAGTCTATTTAGAACATTTTTTAATTCTATTAATTGTGGGTTTCTTGGATTAGCAGTAATTCTTGCTGTTAAATTACCACTTTCTACTACATGAACAGTTTCAACTGATTCTTTAACGGCTTGATTGTCTTGTTCTAAACCTCTTTTAGTAGCAAGAATGTTTTCATTGATAGCATTTGAGATTTGTCCAAATTCATCATTACTTTTTACTTCTATAGTAGAAACATTTTTTGTTTTATGGTTGATAAAATCAAAGAATGAAGTTAAACCTGTTTGGATAGCTGCAAGTGGGGAGAGGTATTTTGATACGATGAAATAAAGGAGGATGATGCTAATAGATATCATAATAATTAAGGCTATAACTTGTATATATGCTGCTTTAAATATAGGTTTATTTATTACATCTGTACTCTCGGTAATACAAGCTGTATAAGCAAAGACTTTAGTACAAACTCCAAGTCTTTCTTCATTATTTAACTTATAAGAGAAGAAGTTGTTATCACCATGAGCTTTATATGCATTTAAAACAGGAGAATGGTCTACCGAAGGATCTAATAAAGCTTTGTTGGTGGCTGCAGAAATTCTATCTTTATGATCAAAAACAAAGGTATTGCCTGGAGTTCTAGCGATTCTATCTTGTAAACTAGTTAATAAAACATCAATTCCTAAAACACCAATAAATTTACCATCCTTATAAAGAGCTTTAGAGTAAGTAGTGGCGTATTCATTACTAACAGCATCAATATAAGCTGGGGTTATATACATTTGATTACTATTTCTAGCTTCTTTATACCATTCCCTAGTAGTTGCATTATAGTTGTTGGCTTTTCCATTTATAGTTATATTAGTATTTTTTTTCTCGCTTAGATCATCACTCACGATATTTTCACCATTATCTAAACCAATATAAACAGCAAGCACATTTCCACTATTGCGGTAGTATTTTAATATGGCTCCTGCATTATTAATTATGTTATCTTGAGAATTTAGTGCTTCATAGGGTAAATTTAATATATCTTTTTCAAGAGTATTAAGCAAAGATATATTTCTGGATCTAAAATCCTCTATAGAAATTTGTGTTGCTTTAAGAAGTTCTGTTTCAGCATGAAGCGTACTTTGATACAAAGAATCTTTTGTAAAGTAAAAGCTAATGATGCTCAAAATACTTAAAGCAAAAATTGCAATTGAATTTGCAATAACAGAAAGTTTTATTTTGATATTATTCATGTTTTTCCTTTTAATTTTTGTTATTTTTAGTATAAAACTAATAATTTGGCTATTATTTTATCACAAAAAAATAAAATAAATTTTTATTTTTATTTTAAAAAGGAGAAAATATGGCTTATACTATAAAAGAGGTAGAAAAAGAAACAAAAATTAGTGCTCATACTTTAAGATTTTAGGCTAAAAAAGGTTTGTTTCCTTTTGTTCAAAAAGATGAAAATAGTGTGAAATATTTTTCAAAAAGCGATATAGAATGGGCAAAATGGATAGAATGGCTTAGAATTTCAGGTATGCCAATAGAACAAATCAAACATTATATAAAACTTTGCTCTTTGGGTATAAAAACTGCCAAAGAGAGACAAGAGATGTTAAAGCAAACAAAGAAAAAATTACAAAACCAGATTAAAACATTAAAAGAAAGTGAAAAAGTTTTAAGCAAAAAGATAAAAATTTATGAAGAAATGCTTGCAAATGAAGTCGATGGGTTTAATCCAGAAAGCAAGGACTATCAACCTTGCGATAAGTTTTGTAAAGAATCATGAGGCTTGATTCATTTTTTAGAATTTAAACTTTTGCCTAATGCCCATTTTACAAGTAAGATAAGTACAGGAACTTCTACTAAGGGGCCTATAATGCTTGCAAAAGCTTGTTCTGAGTGAAGCCCAAAAGTAGCAATACAAATGATTATAGCTAATTCAAAGTTATTTCCACTAGCACTAAAGCATAAAGAACAAGTTTTAGGATAAGAAAGATGATTTTTCTTAGAAATAAACCAAGTTAGAAAAAACATGAAGATAAAATACAAAGTCAAAACAAAGGCTATTTTTAAAGCTTCTAAAGGCAGGTGAAATACTTCATTTGCTTTGTAAGAACACATAATGATAATAGTTGCTAGCAGGGTGATAAGAGTTATAGGGCTGATTTTAGGTAAAAAGGTATTTTCGTACCATCGTTTGCTTTTGTATTTTAAAAGTAGGGTTCTTGTTATAAAGCCCATTAAAAAAGGAATTCCTAAATAAATCAAAACATTTTTACTTAGAGCTGAAAAATCTATATCTAAACTTGTAGCTAAAGTGCTTTGACCTAGTAATTTTGGTAAAAAATCCAGATAAATATAAGCCAAAGTGGAAAAAAATAAAATTTGAAAAATGCTATTCATCGCTACTAAAGCACTGGTGTATTCTCTATCACCTTTTGCTAAATCGCTTCATACTACCACCATTGCGATACATCTTGCCAAGCCGATGATGATAACTCCTTGCATATATAAAGGCTCGTCTTTTAAGAAAATAAAAGCTAAGATAAACATAAGCAAAGGGCCTATGAACCAATTTAAAATCATAGAAAGCAAGATAACTTTTTTAGAATCAAATACCTTTGAAAGCTTTGCATAATCAACCTTAGCCAAAGGCGGATACATCATCAAAATAAGACATAAAGTCAATACTACATTTACAGACTTGTACTCAAATAAATTCCAAAATAAAGCGATATTGGGGAAAATGATATCTAAAATTAAACCCAAAAAAATAGCTAAAAATATCCAAAGCGTGAGAAATCTATCGATAAAACCTAACATGTAAAGTCCTTAAGAGAATTTGTCTTTATGGCTTGTAAAAGAGCTGTTATTTTATAATCTAAAATTTGAATTATTTTCTTAAATTCATCATCATAACTTCCGCTAGGATCTTTTAATCCAAAATCAAAATAATACCTTGATTTTAAGCTAGGACAAGCCACGCCACAACCCATACTTACGACTATGTCTAAATTTTGAGGCAAAGAATCAATGAGTTTAGAATAATGCTTTTTCATATCGATTTGATAAATTTCACGCATAAGTCTTATAGCCTGTGAATTTACACCCTTAGAAGTGTCGCTTCCTGCGGAAAATACTTCGATATCTACGCCCATTTTTTCAGCTTTATGCCTAGCTAGTGCTTCTGCCATTTGAGAACGGCAGCTATTGTGAATACAAATAAATGCAAGTTTCATTTATCGTTCTCGCAAGTGTTTTGTTCTAAAACTATGTTGTCAATATCTAGATTTTTAATATTTTCAAAAAGGTCAGAATGCAGTTTTAAAAGCTCATTGTTGATACCATAATACGCCCAAGTTCCCTTACGCTTGACATATAAAAATCCTGCATCTTTTAAAATTTTTAAATGTCTTGAAAGTCTTGATTGCCCCATGTTTAAAAGTTTTTGCAAATCACACACGCAAAGTTCTTGATATTTTAAAAGATGGTATAAGACAAGCACTCTGCTTTCATCGTTGATCGCTGAAATGATGGTTAAAAACTTTTGCATTAAAATCCTTTATATAAAAAACATTAAGATTCCAAATAAAATAGCAATTAAAATAATCAAAAGGGCAAAAAGTATTAAAAAACTTGTTTTAAAATTCCTTTTAAGTAGAATTAATTCAGGTAAAGAACAACCCGATCCTGCAATTAAAAAACTCATCATGATTCCCAAAGGAATTCCTGTTTGGGTTAAAACCAAGGCCACAGGTATCATTGCTGTGCAATTCATATAAAGCAAAACACCTATAAAAGCAGCGATGAATACTCCTAAAATTCCATAATCTTTTAAATAAATTTCAAAAAAATTACTTGGAAAAACCCCATGTATTAATGCCCCAATAAAAGTTCCCGCAAGAGCATAGGGTAAAATTTTTTTATATTCTTTCAGGCTATCGATACAAATTTGTTTAAGATTTATATGAGTTTTGCTAGAACAACATTTTTTTGTGCTGCAACAACTACTTTTTTCGTTAAACTCATTTTCTAAAAAATCATTATTTAAAAATTTGCTTGTGTCAAATTTTGACAATAAAAATGAAATAAATAAAATAATTGCATATAAAAATCCTATATAAATGAATGAAATTTTAATCCCAAAACTGACTATAAAAACTACAATTATAATAGGATTTATTAAGGGCGAAGTGATAAGATAGACCATACAAACGCTAAGTGGTACTTTGGCTTTTAAAAAAGCATTTAAAAGTGGGATTGATGAGCAAGAACAAAATGGCGTTAGAGAACCAAAAAATATAGCTTTTAGGCGTGTTTGAAAATTATCTTGCTTTAAATGTTTTTCGAAAAAATTTGAATATTTTGCATTTAAAAAAGCAACTAAAATATTGATTCCTATAAAAAGCACAGAAAGCTCGACAAATAGATATAAAAACTCTTTAAAAGTGTTAAAAAATACTTGCATTGTTTTTCCTAAAAAATTTTTAGAGCAGTGTAATATAAATTTATTAATATATTAATATATATTTATATATTGATAATGTAATATATATACAGAGTGTTTTAAAATAAAGTTTTTACTTGAAATAATAAAGTTAAGATATAAAAGTTAATTTTAAAATTTCTATAGTTACTATTTAGATGTTGTATATTTTAAAAATGCAAACTTAAAATATTAGCATAATAAGGATATTTGAATTTATAACAATTTTCATTAATAATGCAAATTATCGTTTATAGTTAAATATTACAATGCCTACTTAAAAATTTTGAAACTAGGAGTTTGTAATGAAAAAATATATTAGTAGCTGTTTGGCTATTTGTTGTTTAAGTAGTGCTATTTATGCAAATGATGTAAAATATAATGCACAAAAAATAGCGGATATTTTTTATCAACTCAATGCGGATCCTAAAAATCCCAAAGTAAAAGTTAATCATGCAAAAGGTTTTTGTGCTATGGGAACTTTTGAGCCGGCACAATCTATTAATAAAGAAATTGATGTGCCTTTATTGACATACAAAAGTTTACCAATTCAAGTAAGGTATTCTTTAGGTGGAGCTTTTAAAGATGATAAAAGCAAAACAAGAGGCATGGCTATTAGAATTACTGATCCTCAAGATTCTGCTTCTTGGACTATGGTTATGTTAAATACAGAAATAAATTTTGCAAAAAATCCTAAAGAATTTGGTCAGTTTTTTGAAATGAGACTTCCTGTAAATGGTAAAGTTGATCAAGAAAAAATAAGTAAAATGATGCAAGAGGTTGATTCCTATAGAAATTTTGCTGCATATACTGATAAAATTGGTATTAGTAAAAGTGTAGCAAATACTCCATTTTTTAGTATTCATACTTTTTATTTTAAACAAGCAGATGGAGAAAATTATTTGCCAGCGAGATGGAAATTAGTTCCAAGTGAAGGTGTGGCGTATTTAAATGAGGCGCAAATGAAAAGCGCAAGTAGTGATTTTTTAAAAGAAGATTTCAAAGATCGCGTAAAGACTAATAAGCCAGTAGAATATAAAATGTATTTAGTATATGCAAATAAAAATGATATTATTAATGAAACGACAGCTTTATGGAGTGGTAAGCATAAAGAAAGCTTAGTTGGAACTTTTAAAGTTAATGCTTTGAGTGATGAAGATTGTAATTTTGATGTATATTTCCCTTCAGATGTACCTCAAGGAGTAAATCCGCCACAAGATCCTTTGTTCGATGTAAGAAACGAGGCTTATGCTATCACTTTTGGCATGCGTCAATAAATCTTTACTTTCAAGGGTTAAAGTCTTTTAAGAACTTATACTGTTTTGCCAAAGCTTGTCTTAAGATTAAGCTTTGGGGATTCATTTTTTTATGTTTATGAAAAATATAGGTTTTATGAGATATAAAATACAAGTGATAATTTAGCATTTTTGAAATATAAAAATGTGATTTTAGAGTAAAAATATAAAAATAATTAACCCTAGTATTCTATATAATATTTACACTTATACTTTATAATTTAGTAAATACTAAAAAAGGAAAAAAATGAAAACTTTAATCATTTTCGCACATACATTTTGGGAAGATTCTAAGGCAAATAAGGCTTTGTTTGAAAGCATTAAAAATTCAAAATAAGTACAAATCCACAATCTTAGCGAAATTTACAAAGAGGGTAAAATCGATGTCAGTAAAGAAATGGCTTTGTTAAAAAATGCCGATAAAATCATCTTTCAATTTCCACTTTTTTGGTTTAGCACTCCAGCGCTTTTAAAAGAGTGGCAAGATAGGGTTTTAACAGCAATTCTTTATGGAGAAAATAAAGAACTTTTAAAAGATAAAAAATTTCAGATTGTAACGACTTTAGGCGGCGCGAAAGAGAGTTATGATGGGCATCATGGTGCGACTTTAGAAGAGCTTTTAAAGCCGATTTGTTATACATTTGAATATCTAGGATGTAAGAGTTTAAAGCCTTTTGCAATCTTTAGTGCAGATGCAAATAAGCTTGATTTAAAAGCTTATCAAGACGCTATAAGTCAAAATTCAGGGTGTTCTTAAATACTTTTTATAAATTTAAGAAAATGCTTACAACTTACAAAAAATTTCTAAAACTCTAGCAATATAAAAAGCTTGAATTTAAGGTGATTGATCGCCTTAAATTTTTTAATTAAATTTTAATCCTCAAAATTTCTAAGCAAGGGATAAATTTTTATTTTTTATAAACACTGAACTAATATTTATAGTATAATTTTTTCCAAATTTTATGTATCAAATTGGCGATATAAAGGAAGATAAAATGACTTATGACATAGCGGTTATTGGAAGTGGTAGTGTGGGGAGTTTTGCTGGGTATTATGCGGCTAAAATGGGCTTAAAAACCTGTCTTATCGATAAATTTCAAGCACCTCATACTCAAGGTTCTTATCATGGTGATACAAGGATTTTTCGTATAGCTTATGGCGAGGGTGAAAAGTATATACCGCTTTTACAAGAGGCATACACGCTTTGGGGAGAATTTGAAAAAGAGCAAAATATCAAGCTTTTTGAGCGTTGTGGGCTTTTAAATATCGGCTAAAATTCTACTTTTATGCAAAATGTGCTCTCAAGTGTGAAAAATTACGATCTTAAAGCAAAAATTCTAAATGCCAAAGAATTGCAAGAAAATTATAATATTTGCGTATCAGATGATTTTTTCGGCGTGTTAGAAACAGATACAGGCTTTGTGTATAGTGATTTGAGTGTAAAAAGTGCTATCAATGCTGCTTGCAAGCTCGGTGCGCATACTTTGTGTGATGAAATCGTGCGCATATGCAAAGAAAATGGAGTGTATAAAATACAAACACAAAATTCCAGCATACAAGCAAAACAAATTCTAATCAGTGCAGAAAGTTATGTCAATGAAGTATTGGGCGTGTGTGAATTTGACTTGCCAAAAGTGCCTGTGGGCATTAGACGCAAAGTGGTGAATTGGTTTGATACGGATTCTTATAAACTCTCACAAGGTTTTCCAGCGTTTATACTCGAATTTGAAGACGATTATTTTTATGGTTTTCCTGATTTTGCAGATGGATTAAAAGTGGGTAGAGATAAAGTAGGGGAGATCATTAGCACCCGCGAAGAACGCGTGGAATTTGGATCTTATGAGCAAGATACTCTTGATATAGGTAAGCATATCAAAGAATTTTTTCCTGATTTAAAAGATTTTAGCAAAGGCAGTGTTTGCACCTATCCTTTAAGCCCTGATGATGATTTTATCATCGATTTTTTAGATGAAAATCTCTTTTTTATGGGTGGGCTTAGCCATGGGTTTAAATTTGCTCCCGCACTTGGACTTTTAGGCGTGAAAGCATTGCAGACTCAAAAGCTAGATCCGAGTATAAAGCAGTATTTTAGCCTAAAGCGTTTTGGATAAAGCTGTACAACCCTTATATTTAAGGGTTATTTAATACGCTCTAATTCTTCTATAACCAAAGGCAAATCTTTAAAGCCTTCGCTTTCCATAAAATGTCCACCATTTGGAGTTCGTATGAATTTAGCATTTAGCTTTTTGGCTAAATTTTCACTCATCCAAGTTGGCACGACTTTATCGTCTTTTGCGCTGATGATGATTTTGTGAATTATCATGTTATCAAGCTTTTTATAGTCTAATTTTGGCTTTATAAAATCATTTAAAATAGGCAATTTTGCCAAAGGTTCATCAAAGGGTGCAACCATTATTACACCGCCGATTTTAGTCCTTTCATCAAGCGAATTTAAAAAATCAAGCACCGCAACTCCACCTAAAGAATGCGTGATAAAAAAGGTATTTTCATCAAGTTTTGTGAAATTTTGACTCATGGTTTGCATCCACTCATCAAGCTTAGGCGAAAAAGCATTAGGGAAACTTAAAAGTAAAACTTCATGATTTTTAGCTTTTAAATTCTTTGCTACACTTGGCAAAAATCCGTAATTCTCATCGCTGCCATAGCCATGCACGATATAAATTTGCTTAGCAAAAACAAAGCTAATGCAAAGACAAAGCAAAAAGATGATTTTTTTCATAAGTGTCCTTTCTAAAATTCAGTAGTTTAGATAATATTTTGTATTTTTTGCAAAAGCTCATTGGCTTTTTCTTGATTTGCCTTTAAAGTGCTTAGGATTTCTTCTACTTCACGCAAGGTTTTTTCTTCTTTGGAATTTGGATTTTTAGCACTTATATCATAGTTTCTTTCTTCAAGTTCTTTTATGCTAACTAGATAAGAATGAGGAGTGATTTTTCTTTCCTTATAGATTTTTAAAAATTCCTCAAAATGTGCGTATTCTAAAGGCTTGTTTTTGGTGAGTTTAAAAGGTGGTATAAGCTCATAATAATACACCTTATCATCTTCACCACAAATACTTCTTTTTCCTTTTGAGAAAAAAAGCACATTGGTTTTTACCGCACTATAAGGTAAAAATACCCCGCTTGGCAAGCTTAAAACGCATTCGAGATTGAAATTTTCTAGCAAGTCTTTTTTCACGCTTACAAAGGCATTTGAATTTTGAAAAAGCACGCCCTCAGGCACTATTATAGCACATCTTCCGTTGTTATTTAAAGATTTTAAGATATGTTGTAAAAATAAAAGCTCAGTAGCGTTTGATTTTACGGGAAAGTTGTTTTGAATTTGTTCTTTTTCCTTGCCTCCAAAGGGTGGATTTGCCAAAATCACTTCATATTTTTCGCTTTGGGTTATGTCTGTGATTTTTTTATTTAGAGTGTTTGTTTTGATGATATTTGGAGATTTTACCTCGTGCAAGATCATATTCATCACGCCCATTGCGTAGCTTAGTGGGGTTTTTTCTTTGCCAAATAATGCATCATTTTGTAAAAATTCAAGCTCTTCTACGCTTAAATTTGCTTTTTTGTTTTTATTCCTGTCTTCATACAAGATATGCAAAAAGCTTTCTACTAAAAACCCACAACTCCCACAAGCAGGATCATAAATCCTTTCTTTTGCTTTAGGATCTATCACTTCTACCATAGCTCTTATCAAAGGGCGTGGCGTGTAAAATTCTCCACTATTTCCCCCATCGCTTCCCATATCTTTTAAAAGCTTTTCATAAACTTCACCTAAGGCAAATACATCACTTTCTTTACTAAAGCTTAGCTCATCGACTAAATTTATAACCTCTCTTAAGGTGTGTCCATTGGCTATGCGATTGTCTATAAACTCGAAAATTCCGCCTATTTTATACTCTATGCTTTTGAAATTTTCATTATCTTTAAAGCTTTTTAGATATGCAAAAAGCTCGTTATTTACAAAGCTAAGCAAATCATCTCCGCTTAAAGCATTTTTTACATCAAGTTTGCCTTCACTTGTTTTTGGAGCTGCCCATATTCTCCAGCTGAATTTTTCTTCTAAAATGCTTTTATATGCTTTATCATTTAAGATAGCTTCTAGTTTTAATTCTTCTTCATAATCATCTAAAAATTTTAAAAACAATATCCAGCTGATTTGCTCACTATAGTGCATCGCACCGCTTATACCATCATCGCGTCTTAGTATGTCTGTGATTTTGTCGATTTTATTTTGCATTTAAAAAATTCCCTTTTTAAAAAGTCTTAAAAGTTCTATATTTATATAATAATGGTTTCTACCTATTTTAATGCATTCTAATACCCCTAAATTTTCACAAATTTTAAGATATTTTGAGGCACTTTGCCTAGAAATATTTAATTTTTCTATCAAAAAATCTATCTTTGTATAAGGATGAGAAAACAAAAGCTCTACAAAGTCTTTACTATAAAAATTGGTTTTATTTTGCAAAATTTCGCTTACATTTAGCATCATTTTTTCTATCGTGGCAATAGTTTCAATAGTTTTTATAGCAGTTTGCTCTACGCCTTTTAGTATGTATTCTATCCATTCTAAAATCGCTCCTTCATCTCGCACTTTTTGCAAAAGACTATAATACTCCCCTTTATTTTTTACAATATAAGCACTCAAATATAAGATAGGCAAATCAAGCAAGCCTTTATAAACCAAATAAAGTATATTTATAATCCTGCCTGTTCTGCCATTGCCATCATAAAATGGATGAATGCTTTCAAATTGATAATGAATGATTGCCATTTTTACTAAAAAATCTAGTTCATCTAAAGTATCATCGTTAATGTATTGCTCTAAATTTCTCATAAGCTCTTGTATGTCGCTATGATTTTGTGGGGGTATGTGTTTGATTTCTCCTGTGATAGGGTTTTTAAGCATTGTGCCACTTTGTTTTCTAAAGCCTGCATTGTTTCTTTCTAATCTTTTTTGAATTTCTAAAATATGTGCATTTCTCAACAAACGCTCTTTTTTTAAAAGCTCATACCCTTTTTTCAAAGCATTTTCATAGTCTTTTACTTCTTTTGCTGCTCTTGTAAGTTTGCTTTCATCGATTTGAGATAAAAAAAGCTCATCATGTGTTGTGATTATGTTTTCTATCTCACTTGAATCTTTTGCTTCTTGCAAAATTAAAGCATTGATTAAAATGTTTGGATTAGGGATACTTTTGCTAAGTCCATTTAACTCTGCTAATTTTCTAGAAGCCTTGATGATAAGGCTGTAAATATTTGAATTTAATTCTATATTTAGAGGTAGTTTTGGCGGTATGAATTCTTTCATGATTTTTCCATATGTTAAAATTTCTAAAAATTTTTAACATTATAAAAGAATATGTTAAAAAAAACAAAAATTTTTAACATATCTAGCTAATGTGTTAAAATTTCTAAAAATTTTTAACATTTATAAATTTCCTTTAAAAGCTTTATCTAGTAATGAATTTTTAAGCTCTTGCAAGTCTTTTATCTGTGCTTGATAGTTTTGCTTTAAATTTTTTACATGAGAAGAAAGCTCATCTAAATGCGAAGTGATTTGCTCTTGCTCTTTGATTGGGGGTAATGGGATTTGTAATTTAGAAAATTCAGTTTTATTTATAATTGGCAAAGTTGTTTGAGAAGCATTCTTTTTTAGAATTGTTTGAAAATAATTACTCAAACATACAAAAAATAAATACTTTGAAGTAAAAGCAGAATTTGGAATAATTGCGTTAATTTGTTGATTGCAACTTCCATTAACTCCACTTAATCCTACTTTCCCAATAGAAGCACCTATACAAACTACCAAAATTGTATCTTTTGGTAAATTTCTTGCATTGTCAAAGCCTAATTTTGATAAGTTATCACTAGCATATTTTATTATTATATCTCCATTTAAATCACTAGGCTTAAACAATGGATACTCATTTCCATAAAAATTAGGATTATTTTTACTAGGTGTTGTTCCGGTAATTATTTCTCCAATTTCCCCTAAGCTTTTCCATTCCCAACTTTGTGGGAGTTTGTAGTTTTCTTTGACATTGTCTTTTAAAGGATTGAAAGCTTTTTGTAAGGCGCTTTGCATTAACTCATCTAAATTTAGCAAATCCTGCTCTAAGATTTTTATACTCTCATCTATCTTTGCAAAACTCTCATCTAAAATTCCCACTATCCTTTCTTGTTCTTTTATGTTTTTTGGTAGGAGTATTTCGATTTGTTTGAGTTTTTGTTTATTTAATGTTTTGCCTTTTACCGCATTGTCAACATATTTTTCTAAATCTGTAAATTTTAAAACATAATCCAAAAAGTACTTATTAATATTTTTATTTTTGATGAAAATTGCCGCAATGGCTTCATTTGTATATAAATCGCACTCGGCAAATGCTGTTTTTCCTAATGTTAATTTAAAACTCATTAGCAAAGTTCCTTTGGGAACCACTTTCATGTTTGTCTTTGAAATTGCTTCATTTGAAATTTTTTCACTTGAAGAAGAAACAAATTTGCTTTTTAAATCTCTAATGCTTAGCCAAATATTTTCGCCTTGAAAAAAATCAATATTATTTCTAGATGGAGTTTTGCCTATTTGAATTTCAGCAATATCACCAAGCTTTTTAACTTCCCAACCTTGTGGTAAATTTGTCATTTGTTGCCTTTTTTCTATTTATTTACCTATACTTTCAACTAATGCTTTATATTGTTGTTTATCGTTTTGTTCTATTGTTTTTAAAATAAATTCAGCTATTTTTTTAGCTTCTTCTATATCAATAGGTTGCATTCCTCTGCTAAGTACTTCTCTTAAATGTGAATACTCATTTTGATATCTATTTATAACACCTGCTATTATTTTTTGATTTTCATCAATATCATCACTTTGATATGTATCATTAAAAAATCTTTTGATTAATTCTTTATCTAAACTCTTAATTTCATTTGGATATTTAAAAAATAAATAAATCTCAAGAAATTTTCTTAAATTATTTCCAAAATTATAAACAAGAGAAATTTTTAAATCTTCATTATATGTATCATCAATATTTTTAAACTTATAAATTTGTTCAAAAAGATAATTAAATTCTGTTGTATATCTTTCTAAACATTTAGGTAATTTTTTAATTTCACTTGTTTCTATACTTTTTTTAACACCCCTTTCAATAAAATAGTATTGTGGGAATTCGTACTTTTTTTTACTATTTTCATTTTGCTTAGGTTTGATTTTTTTTAACCTCTTCGTATATTTTAAAAAATCTAAATTGTGAGTAGATATAAAAAATTGCTTAAAAGAATCTTTTTCTACTATTTCATTTTCTATTAGAGAGAAAATAAAAAATATATGATTGTTATCAAGACTAGAGATAGGATCGTCTATCCATATTATAGGATTTTTATCTTTGGTGTTTGCATCTTCTAAACTTGCTACAAAATAGCAAAAGGCTACCAAGCTACACTCACCCTCGCTTAAATTCTTAGCTTGCTTGCCATTTCTTAAAATTTCAAATTCTCCATTTAATTGTCCTTTGTCATCTTTTTTTGCTTTTAACTCTAGCATATTATGCCCAAAATATGATTTTAAATATTTGTTTATATTGCTTGTAGAGGTTTCTAGATTACTAAGTTTTTCTTTATATTTTTCTATTTCAAGGTTGTAGTTATTTATTTCATTTTTTTCTGTCTCAATAGTACTTTGCATATTGCTTAGTTTTTGGCCTAAGTTTTTAATTTCATCTTGTTTAGCAAAACAATCACTATCTTTAGCAAATTTTGCTACTTCATTTAGTCTTAGTTTTTTTCTTGCTTCATCTTGCTTTGATAATAAATTTTTTGCGTATTCGTTATTTTCTTTACATAAATTTTCAATTTTATTTAATATCTGCAATATCTCATCTGAAAAATCATTTATGTTTTCTAATTTCATAGGGGTAAAAACATCTTTTTTCTTTTTTGTTAATTTTTTTTCTATTTTTAACAACTCTTCGTTGTAATTTGCAATACTTACTCCTAGCTGTTCTTTCAAGCCAATAAAAATATCTTTATAGTTAGAATAAAAATTTTCATATTCAATACCTAGCAATAATTTTTTTGATTCTAGCTTATAGCTTTCAAAATTATCTAGTAAATCTTTTAATTCTTTTTCAATTTGTTCTTTTTCTCCGCTATCATCTTTTATGTTATTTTCAATCCAAGCTATTCTTTCTAGTGTTAAAGGGTTATTGCAAAATTTACATTGCTGTGTAAATGAATGCTCTTTGTGAAATTCCAAACCCTCTTCTAGCCATTTTCTCAATTCGCTTGTTAAATTTTCTTTAATGATAACTTCTTTTTCAAGAATCTTTAATGAATATGTGAAAATACCTTGAAAATTATCTTTATTAAAAGTATTTTTGAAAATTATATTTTGTTTTTCTTTATCTTCTAAGATTTTTATAAGTCGATTTTGTTCTTCATTGTTAAGAATATAAGCATTTATATTATCTTTAATTTCTATTAAATCATTTTCTAAATTTCTTTTATCATAATTACTGCCCTGTTTTATTAAATTTGGTTCACTTTTTACTAACTTAGCTTTATCTATAAGCTTTTCGTTTAAAGTTTTTATTTTGGCTTGTTGTGTTTTAGAAATATTTTCCCGATTGGCTTGTATATCTTTTAATTTTTCATTTCTTGTTTTTAAAATTTCCTTTCTTTTTTCAATACTTTCTTTTATATCTTTTTGCTCCACACCTATACTTTTAAAACCTTTTATATTCCCTTTTTTATCATATAGATAATTTAAATTTTCCTTTACAAAATCACTATTATAAACTCTAATATCTAGATTAGAATTTATAACATCATTTTGGGTTAAAAAACTACCATCTTCTAGTTTTATTTTAAAATTTCCATCTAAAAAATCTTCATTATGTTTTTTAAGCTCAAAGCTTCTAGCTATCCTTGAAAGTGTCGTTTTACCTGAATAATTTCTGCCATAAAAAATATTGATTGTTTTAAATTCTTCAAGACCATTATCCCATGTAAAATTTTCATAAGAGCCAAAATTTATTTTATCAAATTTTAAGATTTTCATTTTTTACCTCGCATAAATTTCCCTTTGCAAATCATCTACGCTTTGCTTTAAATTCTCCACCCCGCCAAATTCACTGACTATTTCTTTTACATTGCCTAAAGAGCTAAGCTCTATCAAAGGAGCCAAGCTTCTATCAAAATCTTTTATGCCGTATTGCTGATATCTACCGAGTAAAAATTCTATGAATTTCAGAGCTTTTTCTTTTTGGAAGCGTTTTAAAAATTCACTCTTTTCTACTTGTAAAACGCGTTCTTGTCTTGTTTTGATCTCAGCATTAAAACTCAAATGTGCCAAAACATCATATATATCACAATCCTTTTTATCAAAAATTTCACCCAAATCTTTCAAGGCATTTTCATCCACTCCATCTTTTTCAAGGGTTTTTAAGAAATTCAGCCTAGTTTCTTGCTTGCTCCAAATTTCACGAAGTTTTACTTCATCGTCGTAGTATTCTGCTAGCTTGCCTATCAAAAATTCTAAAAATTCTTTAGTGCTAAGTGGTTTGCCATTACTTCCTAGATAGCTTGTGTTTATGTCAAGCACTTTGAGTTTTGTGCCTTTTAAATGCACGGTGATTGCTTTTTTGCTTTCTGTTTCTTTTGTTTTGTCTGATTCTTTTTTATTTTGCTTGCCCCAAATTTCGCTTTTATCTTCTTTATCTTCATCTTTGACTTGTTCGCCATCCCATTTTGGATCATAAAATAACTTTGTCGCACCTACAAAATCTATGATGGTAAAAAAGTCTTTTCCTTCATACACTCTAGTGCCTCGCCCTATGATTTGTTTAAATTCTATGATAGAGCCTATATTTGCCAAAAGTACTATATTGCGGACATTTCTAGCATCTACGCCTGTGGTTAGCATTTTAGAGCTTGTAAGGATTACAGGATAGCTTTTGTCATTGTCTTGAAATTGTTTTAAATATTCAAGTCCTATCTTACCCTCATCGCTCGTAACTCTTACACAATAATCATCTCTTTTAACACTTTTAAATTTATCAATAGCTCTTTTTATATCGCTTGCGTGAGCTTGATTGGCACAAAAGATGATGGTTTTATCCATAGGATCTATAAGTTTTAAAATTTCTTTAGCTAGAAAATCATTATATTGAGGTAGATGGATATTTCTTTCAAATTCACTCATTTTATAAAATCCTTTTTCTAGCTCTCCTTCTATGAGATCATCAGGATTATATACATAGCCTTCGCTAAGTGTGGTGGTGATGCGTTTTACCTTATAAGGGGTTAAAAATCCATCTTCTATACCCTCTTTTAGGCTATACTCATACGCACTTTCACCAAAATACCTGTAAGTGTCTACATTATCACTCTTTTTAGGTGTGGCAGTAAGTCCTAAATGAGTAGCTGATGAAAAGTGCTCTAGTACGCACGCCCAGTTTCCTTCTTCGTTTGCTCCGCCTCTGTGACACTCATCGATGATGATAAGGTCAAAAAAATCTTTTGGGTATTGTAGATAAAATTTGCTCTCTTGTTCTTCTTGGGTATTTTCTTGATCTTTAGAATTTGCAGCTAGACTTTGATAAATTCCAAAGAAAACATTTGCGTTGGTGATGATTTTTCCATCATTTTTTCTAATCTCTTCTGCGCTGATTACTTTACAATCGCTTTCTACTGCGTTAAATTCTCCCAAAGCTTGATCTCTTAAGCTCACTCTATCGCATAAAAACAATATTTTAGGTTTTTGGTCTTTGTTTTCTTTATTCCATCTTGCTTCAAGCAAACGATAACACAAAGCAAAAGCTATAGTCGTCTTACCTGTGCCGGTAGCAAGGGTAAGTAAAATTCTATCTTTACCATTGATTAAAGCTTCTATGACTTTATCTACGGCTATTTTTTGGTAGTATCTTAATGTTTTTTGAGGTATGTATAATTCTCTTTGAGTTAAAAGTTTGTATTGCCATTCTTTTAAATTTCCATAAACTCTTTGAAAAAGTTCGTTAGGGCTTGGAAAATTTTCTATATACTCACCCCTTGAAACCCTTAAATCATACTCATAAATTTTATCGCCATTAGTGCTATAAACAAAAGGCACATTTAAAGTTTTAGCGTATTCTATACCTTGAGATAAGCCATCTAAGGCGTCTTTGTTTTGTTTTTTAGCTTCTATGATGGCAAGATTGTTGTTTTGAAATTTGAGCAAATAATCTGCAAATTTTTTTTCAGCTCTTTTGTTGCCTATGAGTTTGCGTCCATCGGTGAAATAATAATTCCTTATGATATTTTCTTCACTCCAAGAACTAGCATAAAGCTTTGCGTCTATAAGCTTAACCCTTGTATCATCTTCTGAATATAAATTTTGCATTTTTACCCCAAAGTGAAATTAAATTTTGTAATTATAACATTTATAATAAATTTTTAAAAAATTTAATTTCCCTCTTGACTTATAGCTACTCTAATGTTTTATAATTTCAAAAATCAAAAAATAAGGAGAGAAAATGGACTCTAAAATCTTTTTAGAAAATGGTCGCATTCAAAGCAAGGGCTATGCTATGCTTAGCAAAGATGCGAAATTCACACCCTTTGAATTCACACGCCACGCTGTGGGTGATAATGATATTTTGATTAAAATTTTATACGCAGGAATTTGTCATAGCGACATCCACACTGCAAGAAGCGAGTGGGGAGAAGCTGTGTATCCTTGTGTGCCAGGGCATGAGATAGCAGGAGAAGTGATCGCAGTGGGTAAAAATGTGAGCAAATTTAAAGTAGGGGATTATGCAGGGGTTGGCTGTATGGTAAATTCATGCGGAGAATGCGAAGCATGTAAAAAGTCCCAAGAGCAATTTTGCGAAAAAGGACAAACCATCTATACTTACAATAGCTGCGATATTTTTCATGATAATGAAAACACCTATGGAGGCTACTCAAACAACATAGTCGTAAGTGAAAAATTTGCTGTTTGTGTGCCAAAAGATGCACCGATGGAAAAAGTCGCGCCTTTGCTTTGTGCAGGAATTACCACTTATTCTCCGCTTAAATTTTCAAACATTAAAGCTGGCTCAAGCGTAGCAGTAGCAGGATTTGGCGGACTTGGTATGATGGCGGTTAAATATGCTGTGAAAATGGGTGCAAAAGTAAGTGTTTTTGCTAGAAATGAAAACAAAAAAGCCGATGCTTTGGCTATGGGCGTGAGTTCTTTTTATACAAGCACAGATAAAAATGCTGTAAAAGAACGCTTTGATCTTATCATTTCTACCATCCCAACTCCTTATGATCCTAGTGCTTATATGGATTTGCTTAAATTTGGCGGTGAAATGGCGATAGTGGGTTTGCCACCTCACGAAGTTGCTCCAAGTATCAGCGTGATAACCTTTGTGCATAAAGCGGGTAAAAAAGTCTATGGTTCACTAATCGGCGGAATCGCAGAAACTCAAGAAATGCTTGATTTTTCTTTAAAGCATAAAATTTACCCTGAAACCGAACTCATCACTTCAAAAGATATCGACAAAGCTTATGAAAATCTCACTTCAGGAAAAGCAAAATTCCGCTATGTGATCGATATGAGAGATGAGTAATTAATACTTATCAAAAACTATATCGCTAATGTCAAAACCTTTTTGCTTAGCGATATCTAAAAGTTTATCTATCTCTTTTTTATCGATGATTTTTCTAGATAAAATCCAAAGATACTCTTTATCAGGACTTCCAACGACAGCGACTTCATAGTTTGTGTCTATAAAGAGAATTTCATAATTTGTTTTATTAAAGAAATTCATAAAAATGCTAAATTTCACCGATAAAGCTCTTGGGGATTTTACTTTGGCTTTGCCTTGTACTTGCGAAACCTCTCCATCTTTTTTAACACAGATATTTTTTATATTTACAACAGGGGTAGAGCCTTCGTATTCTAGTTGATATTCAGCTTTAGACTGAACGCAAGATTTTTGAAAAAATGCAGGTTTTCTAGCCATTTCAAGCCAAGTTCCCATATATTTTTCTAAATTAACATCTCCTATAAGTTCTATCATGATATCCTCCTTTTGTTTTTTGAAATATTCTTTATATCTGATTAAATCATCACTTTATGTATTGACATTATAACTTGCATAAATTAAAATTGCGAGTTTAATTTTTCGAAAAAGGTTTTTTTAATGCAACAATCAAGTATAACTATAAACAATACTTATCAAATCAAGATCTTAATCACGCTTTGTCTAGGTGTGTTTGGGCTTATCAGTATGGAGCTTGGGGTGATGGGGATCATACCGCTTATATCGGAGAAATTTGGCGTGAGTGTTAGTGATGCGGGGTGGAGTGTGAGTATATTTGCACTTATTGTAATGTGCTGTGCGCCTATAGCACCTATGCTTTGTGCGAATTTTAATCCTAAAAAGCTTATGTTATTTTGCTTGGCTATTTTTTCTCTTAGCTCTTTGGCAAGCATGTTTGTAAATGATTTTTGGCTTCATTTGATCTTAAGAGCTATCCCTGCTTTTTTTCATCCTATTTATCTTGCACTTGCTTTTAGCACAGCCGCAAATTTAGCAGATGATAAAAGTAAAGTACCCCATATAGTCGCAAAGATTTTTATGGCTATTAGCGCAGGTTTGGTTCTTGGTGTGCCCCTTAGTAGTTATTTTGGTGGGAATTTTAGCTTTGAAATGGCGATGGCTTTTTATGTGGTGATCAATTCTTTAGCGTTTTTTATCACTTTGTTTTTTATGCCTGAATTTAAAAAGACAAGTAGGATAAAGGTAGGAAAACAGCTTTTAAGTCTAAGATATGCGCTTTTGTGGATTTCTATGCTTGCTGTTTTTTGTATTTCGACTGGATATTTAGGATTTTATTCTTATTATTCTGAATTTTTATTTAGCGTGAGTAAAATGAGCTTTACAAATATCAGTTTAGCACTTTTTATTTATGGTTTTGCAAGTATTATTGGTAATAATATCGCAGGAAAAACTTTAGTCAATCACTCAAATCAAACGCTTATATTTGCTTCTATAGCAATGATTTTGATATATGCTTTGATTTTTGTAAATGCAGCGCAATTTGCAATCATGCTTACATTAAGTTTGATTTTGGGAATTGTAAATGGAGCTATGAATAATGCAATGCATTATATCATCACTTTTCCTTTCCCTAGGGCAAAAGATTTTACCAATGGGCTTTTTATAAGTGTTTCAAATATTTCTATCAGCGTAGGTGCTACTCTTTGTGGCTTAGTCATTTCTATAAAAGAAACTAAATACATTGCGATAAGTTCTATCATCATGGTGGGCTTAGGGCTTATTTTGGTATTGGTTAGAATGAGATTAGAAGATAAAAAATTAAAAATTTAATTATAAAGGAGAAAAGATGAAAAATATACTTTTATTAAATGGAGCAAAAAGTTTCGGACATTCAGGCGGCAAGCTCAATGATACTTTGCATGAAGTAGCAAAAGAAAGCCTTTTAAATTTAGGATTAAAGGTCGATGAAACGCATATCGATAAGGGTTATGATATAGAAAATGAAGTTGCAAAGATACTTAATGCCGATGCGATCATCTATCAAATGCCAGGATGGTGGATGGGTGAGCCTTGGATAGTGAAAAAATACATTGATGAGGTTTTTACCGCAGGACATGGAAAATTTTATGCAAATGATGGTAGAAGTAGAGAAGATGCAAGTAAAAAATATGGCAGTGGCGGACTTGTAAATAATAAAAAATATATGTTTAGCCTTACTTGGAATGCACCGCTTGAAGCTTTTAATGATAAAGAGCAGTTTTTTGAAGGTGTGGGCGTGGATGGAGTGTATTTGCATTTGCATAAAGCAAATCAGTTTTTAGGTATGAAGCCTTTGCCGACTTTTATTTGCAATGATGTGATGAAAAATCCACAAGTAGAAAAATACATCGAGGATTATAAAGCGCATTTGCAAAAAGTGTTTAGCTAAGCTAAATAGCAAATGTAAATTTTGCACCATTTCATAGATGATTTTAAATAAACATTAATTCATGCTGGGTTATTATTTAACCTAGCATTTTGATATCATAAAAACATTCTTATTTATTTCAAAGGTAGTATAAATGGATCGTTCAAAATATTTATTTATCTTGCTTGTTATTGCTATGTTTTTATGGGGTTCTTCATGGCCGACATCTAAGATTTTGGCGAACTATACAGATACTTCTATTATTACCTTCTGGCGTTTTTTCTTTGTTGTATTGGGTTCATTTTTTGTTTTAAGCTTTTTAAAAATTCCTCTTAGACTTGAAAAAAATGCTTTAAAATGGGTCTTGATAGCAGGAGTTTTAAATGGACTTTATGCCTTTGTATTTTTTATCGCTATAAAGCATGGTTTAGCAGGTAAAGGAGGGGTTTTAGTAACCACTATGATCCCTATATTTTCTTATTTGATATTTGTGATAGCGATATTCTTTCAAAAAGATAAAAAATCAACTCACAAGATCACAAAGAGTGAAATTCTAGGCTTATTTTTGGGTTTGATTTCAGGGCTTTGTTTGCTAAATTTAGGCTCTATGGAAGAGCTTTTGGGTAAGTTTAATGCTTTGTTTTTAAGCTGTGCTTTTATATGGGCTTTAATGGCTGTTTTTACTCATAAAGCAAAAGGAACTCATCCTTTGGCGATCAATTTTTATATCAATCTTATGTCATTATTGATGTTTTCATGGGTGTTGTTTGATCTTAAAAGTTATGAGATCTTTCAATTTGATTTTAAATTTTGGATCAATCTTTTTGTGGTGGCTTTTTTATCTACGGTGGTAGGTACGAGTATATATTATTATGGAATTCATATTTTAGGAAGTGTAAAAGCAAATTCTTTTGTTTTAATCACTCCTGCAAGTGCTTTGATTTGTAGCTTTTTTATCTTAGATGAAGTGCCTACTATACTTACTTTAATAGGCTGTGTTTTAGCGATTTTTGCTATATATTTTATCAATATTTATGGCAAGAAAAAATCCTAAGATTTTAAAGATGAATTTAAAATATCGCTTATAAACATATGCCCTGGCGCATGGGTAATCACAAAAGGCAATTTTGCTTTCATTATCACATTTTGTGGAGTTACTCCGCAAGCCCAAAATACAGGAATTTCGCCTTCTTTTATAATAGGATCATCACCAAAATCAGCTTTTAAAATATTATTTATACCAATTTCCTTAGCATTGCCAATTTGCACAGGAGCTCCGTGAACCAAAGGAAAATTAGCAGTGATTTCTTTAGCTTTTTTGGCATTATCAGGAGTAAAGGGACGCATGGAAACAACCATTTCACCGCTAAAAACTCCTACACTTTTGCAAGCAATATTGGTTTTATACATTGGCACATTGCATTTATTGCTAATATGTCTTATTTCTAAGCCTTTTTCAAGTAAAGCTTCTTCAAAAGAAAAGCTACAACCCAGTAAAAAACCTATCAAATCATCGTTATAATACTCGCTTATATCGTAAGCTTCTTTAGTTTTTATCCCATTTTCATAGATAAAATATTTTGGAATATCGGTGTAAATATTTGCATTTTTGGCAATTTTTTGAGTAAATTTACCATGTACTATTTCTAAAAGTGGGCAGGGTTTCGGATTAAGCATACAAAAGGTTTGAAAGTCTTTAGCGTATTCTTTGGGTAAAATCACCAAATTTGCTTGTGCGTAGCCTAAGGCCATGCCTGAAGTTTGTTCTTTTATCTCACCTTTTGCGATTTTTTCTCTTAGTTCTTTTGGATTCATCTTTATCCTTAAATCAAATTTTCAAAATCAAGATTGATTTTTTTATCCAAAGTCTTAAATTTTTCTTCCCTTTGTTTATAAAGTTCTAAAGCATTTTGCATGCTAATGTTTTCAAATTTAAAATTTGTTCCTAATTTCGCTTGTGCAAGCAAAGGCAAGTCATTTTCTATAACAGAGGCTATTTTTGTATAACCTCCAGTGCTTTGTCTTCCTGCCATTAAAATGATAGGTAGGCCATTTTTTGGCACTTGAATACTTCCAAAAACCGCAGGATCTGAAATAATATCGGCTGAATTTTTATGTTCTATCGTAGTTTTAGCTTCTGCATAAATTGCCATTCTATCGCTTTTTAAGCCTATTTTATAACTAGTATTTAAAAAGGTATTTAAGCCATTTTGCGTAAAAGCATCATCATTTGTGCCTAAAATAACACGGATAGTGGGTTCTTTAGCAAATTGAAAAACAGGATTTTCGCATTCTCTTTTTGATAGATTAAAGGGGATAAAGCTGTTATTTAGTTCTAATACATCATCCTTTTGCAAAGCTCTTCCATTAAATACCCCAACACCCATTTTTACATCGCTTGATTTTGAATTTAAAAAGCTTTTTATCTTAAATCCACCCGCTACGCATAGATAGCCTCGAAAACCTATTTTTGCTAAACCAAGTTCTAAAATATCACCCTTTTTTGCTTGATAAACTTTGCAAGTTTGAATTTTTTTATTATTTAATTTAGCTTCAAATTCTGCCCCGCTTAATACAAAATAGCTTTCATCTAAAAATTCGTATTTTCCACCCTTTAAACAAAGCTCAAGTCCTGCTTCATCTTGTTTATTTCCAAGTAAGATATTTGCAATCCTTAAAGAAAGTTCATCCATCACACCGCTTCTTGCTATGCCTAATTTAGCATAATTTTTACGCCCAAGATCTTGTATGGTGGAATTTATAGAAGCTTCAATGACTTTTATACTCATAAATTTCCTTTTGATAAGCCTTTTTTAAAACTTGTTCTTTAATATCGTAAAATTCATCTTTTGAAATGGCCTTAAATTTTAAAAGCATTCCCGCTTTTAAAAGTGTAGGATTTTTCTCATCCTCTTTGTTAAAAAATTCCAAAGGAGTTCTAGCAATGATTTGCCAACCGCCTGGGCTTGAAATCGGATAAACTCCTGTTTGCTTATCGGCAATACCTACACTTCCTGCCTCAATTTTAGTTCTAGGGCTTGCAAGTCTTGGGGTAAAAAGTCTTTCATCAAGTCCTCCAAGATAGGGAAAACCTGCCATAAATCCTAGCATAAAAACAAGATAATAGGGTTTTGTGTGAAGATTTATCAATTCTTCCTTGGAAAGATTGTGATATTTGCATACAAATTCTAAATCAAGCCCAAATTCTTCATCATAACAAAGTGGAACTTTAATACAGAGATTGGATTTTTTCTCCGTTATTTTAATATCCTTTTTGATTTTTTCCAAAAAATCAAGTAAAGAATTTAAGGATAATACGCAAGGATTAAAATAAATAAGCAAGCTAGAATAAGCACTTACAAGCTCATCTATGCCATAAATTTCATTTTCATTTATGCCTTTTTGAATTCTAGCTTCTGTACTTAAAACCAAAGCATTAATTTGAGGTGAAATTTCTTGTTTAAAGCGCAAAAGCACCGCTTTACTTCCACTAAAATGTACGCTAAACATTTTACATTAACTTTATCATAGAAAGTACAGATAAATAAGACATCAAAGCCACGATCAAAAGCCCAAAAGCACTCATCCATTTAGGATGTTTATAGTCTCCAACTACGCTTTTTTTATGCGCTGCAATTATCATTATAAATAGGGTAACAGGCAAAATCCAACCATTGATCGTCCCAACGATGATTAATATACTTGCAGGAGATTTTCCAAGTATATAAAAAACTAAAGTTGAAACAATAATGAAAAAAATTACCACAAAGCGGTTATATTTTTCAATCCAAGGGTGAAAGGATCTTATAAAAGATACAGAAGTGTAAGCAGCCCCGATAACTGATGAAATAGCAGCTAAAAATAGTACTACGCCAAAGATTTTTAAGCCCAAATCCCCTAAAGCATGATGAAATACTGAACCAGCAGGATTTTCTTTATCCAGTATAAAACCAGAACTAACTACTCCTAAAACTGCTAAAAACAAAATCACACGCATGATTCCTGTGATGATGATTCCGCTTACTGCAGCTTTATTAATATAGTTTAAATTTTCTTTTCCATAAAGCTTTGCATCTATAAGTCTGTGCGCGCCTGAAAATACTATATATCCACCCACTGTTCCGCCTACTAAGGTTACTATAGAAATAACATCAATTTGTGTAGGTATAAAGGTTCTAAAAAGAGCTTCGCCAATGGGAGGTTTTGAAGCAAAGGCTACATAAGCAGTAAGTACAATCATCACAAAACCTGCTAAAACGATGAATTTATCCATCAATTCCCCAGCTTTTTTAAAGATAAAAATACCAATAGCGATAATAGCGCTAATAACTGCTGCATTTTCTACGCTAATACCTAATACTATATTTAATCCAAGCCCAGCTCCTGCTATGTTTCCTATATTGAAGAAAAAGCCACCTAGTGCAATTAAAAAAGCTACAAAATAGCCCAAATTGGGTAAAACCATATTGGCTACTTCAGTTCCTCTTTTTCCACTTATCCCTATAATGCGCCAAATATTAAGCTGTGCTCCTATATCCAAAATAATAGAAACAAGTATTACAAAACCAAAACTAGCCAATAAGCTTCCTGTAAATGTTGCTGTTTGGGTTAAAAATCCAGGGCCAATAGCAGAGGTTGCCATCAAAAAAGCAGCGCCCAAAAGAGCGGTTTTGTTTATCATTTTTATCCTTTCTTATAGTTTTTAATTTATAAAATCATTTAAGGCTTTTATTTGAATTTGTTCTTTTGTTAAATTTTCTTTGATTTTTTTAACAAATTCTAATGCTTTTATACCATCTCCATGCACGCAAATACTATCAGCTTTTAAATCAATTTCTTTGCCATTTATGCTTGTAACTTTGCTTTCTTTTATCATTTTTATCACGCGTTTGATGGCTAAATTTTCATCGTGTATTAACGCTCCTTCTAATTTTCTTGAAACTAAAGTGCCATCATCATTATAGGCACGATCTGCAAAAACTTCATTAGCATATCTTAAACCTTTTTTCTTAGCTGCTTCATTCATAGCAGAATTACTAAGCCCTAGAAAAATAATATTTTCATCAAAACTCGCCACTGCCTCACAAAGTGCTAAAGCTAAATTTTCATCAAGGACTGCCATATTATAAAGTGCTCCATGAGCTTTAAAATGCTGTATTTTCATATCTTTTGCTTTGGCAAAGCCAAATAAAGCTCCTAGTTGATACAAGGCATAGTTTTTAGCCTCTTCAAAGCTTATTTGCATATCGCGTCTTCCAAAACCCAAAAGATCAGGATAAGAGGGATGTGCTCCTATGCAAACATTATTTTGCTTGGCTAAGTTTAAGGTTTTATCCATCACGCAAGGATCACCCGCATGAAAACCACAAGCGACATTTACTGAACTTACAAATTTTAAAATTTCTTCATCCATTCCCATTTTATAGACGCCAAAGCTTTCTCCTAGATCACTATTTAAATCTACTTTAAACATTTTTTACCTTATTTGTTTAATATAATCTTAACTTTTATTGTATCTTTTTTTAACCAGACTAAGAATGATATTTTTTTAAAAAAATGTAAATTTTATAAAAAAATATAAAATTTATTACAAATTGTAATAAATATGAAATTAATAAATATGTTATAATTTAACTATAAAAATATTTTAAGAAATCAAAACAATGCAAGAAAATACTCAAAGACATATACAAAATATAAAAATATCAGCTCTAAGCGGTGTGGGAATAATTTTTATGCTGATATATTTTTTATCCTCTTTTTTTATCATTGTTGTATTTAAAATGAAAAAGATAAAATGAGTTTTTAAGCAAGGAAATTCCTTGCTTGAATTTAATCTTTTCTTGTTTTTGCATCCACTATAAATAAAGGTTTGTTAAGAAGTTTAAACTCACTGATAACATTCAAAGTCTTATCGCTTGTTACCCATTTGATAAATTTGCTAGCCTCTGTGTAATTTACATTTTTACAATGCTTTGGATTTGTAGCGATTATAGAGTAGAAATTTTTAAGATTGTCATCGCCTTCATTTACGATCACTAAATTAGGATTGCCTTTTTCATTGGCTTCGTATTTGATATAAGTGCCACGATCGGTTAAAATCACGCCTTTTTTTTCTTCTGCGATTTTGATACTTGCTAACATTCCTTGTCCGCTTTGTTGATACCAGCTTTCTTTTTCGGGTACACCACCAAGATCTTTCCAAAGAGCTTTTTCTTTGTTATCAGTGCCTGATTTATCGCCTCTTGAAATGAAAGTAAGTTTTTCATTTTTGATAAGTTCTAGGCTTTCTTTTAAAGTTTTATCTTTAAATTTAGGAGCTAAAGATTTATCTGCGATAATGATAAAATCATTATACATTACAGGCGTTCTATCTACGCCAAAACCTTTGCTCACAAAGTCTTTTTCTGCTTTTGGAGAATGCACAAAAAGCACATCAGCATTGCAATCTTCACCCATTTTTAAAGCCGCACCCGTTCCTACAGCGACCCATTTTAAGGTATTGCCACTTTCTTTTTCATAGAGCGGTTTTAAAGCATCTAAAAGTCCTGTGTTATCGGTGCTTGTTGTAGTTGCCATTCTAAGTTCTGCTGCGCTTGCACTTAAGGCTAAGGCAAGAGCTAAAGAAATGATTTTTTTCATTTTGTCTCCTAATTAAAATTTTACTTAAAAAATATTGTAACATAATTATGCTAAAATTACTTATTTAAAATAAGGAAACTTTTTGGATTATATCTTAGAAGGCTTTACTCAAGCTCTATTTTTGCTTTTTAACGCTGATGAAAGCGTTATTTCTGCAATCAAAACAACACTTTTTAGCTCCAGCATTTCTATCGTTTTATCTTTGATTGTAGGTTTTCCTTTGGGCTTTGCTTTAGGTTTTTTTGAATTTAAATTGAAGCGTTTTATAAAACTTATAGTTGATACCAGTCTTTCTTTTCCTACGGTTGCGGTTGGGCTTATACTTTATGCTTTGATTTCAAGCAGAGGGCCTTTGGGGGATTTAGGCTTGCTTTTTACTGTAAAAGCATTGATTTTAGGGCAGTTTGTTTTAGCTCTTCCTATTGTTATCGCACTTTTTTCTAATTTGATAGAAAATATGAATAAAAAGCATTTTTTACTCATCAAATCTTTACATTTAAGCCCTTTAAAGCTTGTGATGACTATCATTTATGAGTTGCGTTTTGCTCTAGTAAGCGTTGTGGCTTTAGCTTATGGCAGGATAGTTGCTGAAGTAGGAGTAGCGATGATAGTGGGTGGAAATATCAAATACGATACTAGAACTATTACCACAGCCATTTCCCTTGAAACCAACAAAGGTGAATTTGCTAGCGGTATTGCTCTTGCTTTAGTTTTGATTTTCATCGCTTTTATTTTAAATTTTATTATACACAAACTCAAAAGATATTAAATGATAGAACTTTGTAATTTTAAATTTAATTATGGACAAAAAAATATTTTAAATATCAAACACTTATGTTTAGATACTGATAAAATCAGTATTTTAATGGGTTCAAATGGAAGTGGAAAATCTACACTTTTAAGAATACTCAAATTTCTTGAAGGAGAATTTGATAATATCACTTATTTTGGCAATAAGCATTTAAATTCAGATGAAAAACGCCAAATTTACTTACTATTTCCCGAGCCTGTCTTTTTAAATCGCAGTGTAGAAAAAAATTTTTATTTTTTGTTAAAAACTTATAAATTAGACAGCAAAGAGATTAAAAAACGCCTTAATGAGGTTTTAAATTTACTTGAAATTGATAGAAGTTTGTTAAAAAAATATCCTAGCGAGCTTTCATCTGGACAAGGGCAAAAAATAGCATTTGCTTTAGCTTTAAGTGTTAGAGCGAAGTATTATTTACTTGATGAGCCAAGTGCTTTTTTGGATAAAGATACGATGATATTGTTTAAAAAAGCTATTTTATATATGCAAAAAACATACAAAAGTGGTTTTTTAATCGCTAGTCATGATAAAAATTTCTTAGACTCTTTGGCGCAAAAAAAATATTATTTGCATGCAGGAGAGATTTTAGAATTTGAAAATACAAATATTTTTGAACTCGAAAACAAAGGTGTGAATTTTAGTAATTTTATAGATTTTAGTATGTGTAAAAACTATATTTGCAAAGATGAAATTTCAAACAAAATAGCTATCGATCCTTATAAAATTTCTTTTTTATATCCTGATGATTTTTCCAAACAAACATTTGATTTTATACTTCAAAAATGTATCATCATAGCACTTAGAACAAGAAAAGAATTTGTTTTTATCAGAGTGGAGTGTGGAGGTAAAATTTTAGAATTTGCCTTAGAATCAGAGCGATTTAAACAAGAAAAACTAAGCTTGTATCAAGAACTTTGCTTAGTTTTTAATGAAGAGGCTATTTGTTTCTTAAATTAACATAATTTAGAAATGTTTTCTTTAATTTATTACAAATATTCACATTTTTGTAATTTTCTTCATTAATTATTTTTAAATTTGTATAAAACACAAAAAAAGTCTTATATAATGTTTATAAATAACTTAAAGAAGGAGGATTTATGCGTTATCAAAATACTCAAGGACTTTTTAAACCTAACAAACAACTTTCTCGCAACGCAAGAATAAAAAATTTATGCGAATATTATGACTTATGCGATGAGGTAAGGGAAGATTTTGAAGGTTTTTGGAAAAGACAAGCTCTTGAAAAAATTGATTGGTTTTCGCCTTTTTCTCGTGTTTTAAATGATGATAAAGCCCCATTTTATAAATGGTTTGAGGGTGGGACTTTAAATGTAAGTTATCAGTGCTTAGATCGCCATATGAAAACAAGACGCAATAAAGCTGCTATTGTTTTTGAAGGGGAAATGGGTGATTATGAGGTTTATACTTATCGTAGATTATTGCATGAAGTTTGCAAGGCGGCAAACTTACTTAAACGCTTTGGTGTAAAAAAAGGCGATAGGGTTATAATTTATATGCCTATGATTCCAGAAACGGCTATTGTTATGTTAGCTTGTGCAAGAATTGGAGCTATTCATAGTGTGGTATTTGGAGGCTTTTCGCCTGAAGCTTTAAGAGATAGAATCATAGATGCAGGAGCCAAACTTGTAGTAACAGCCGATGGAGCTTTTCGTCGTGGCAAGCCTTATATGTTAAAACCTGCTGTTGATAAGGCTTTGAGTGAAGGTTGTGAAAGTGTAGAAAAAGTGCTTATAGTTATACGCAATAACGAACCTATAGAATATGTCAAAGGAAGGGATTATATCTATAATGAGTTAGTAAAAAATGAATCTTATAAATGCGAACCTGAAATTATGGATAGTGAAGATTTGTTATTTTTACTTTATACTTCAGGTTCTACGGGCAAGCCAAAAGGAGTAATGCATGCAAGTGCAGGTTATATACTTTGGGCGCAAATGACTATGGAATGGGTATTTGATATAAAAGATTATGATAATTATTGGTGTAGTGCAGATGTGGGTTGGATCACAGGACATACTTATGTTGTTTATGGCCCTTTAGCATGTGGAGCAACTACTATTATGCATGAAGGAACGCCTACTTATCCAAATTCAGGGCGTTGGTGGAGAATGATAGAAGAGTATCAAGTGAGCAAATTTTATACTTCGCCTACTGCTATAAGAATGCTTCATGCAGATGCTCCTGATGAGCCTAAAAAATATGATTTAAACACTCTTGAAGTGCTTGGAACTGTTGGAGAACCCATCAATCCTAGCGCTTGGCAGTGGTTTTATGAAAATATAGGAAATTCAAAATGCTCCATCGTTGATACTTGGTGGCAAACTGAAACAGGAGGGCATATGATAACACCTTTACCTGGAGCTACTCCTTTAAAACCAGGTTGTGCTACCTTGCCTTTACCAGGAATTTTTGCCGAGGTTATTGATGAAGAGGGTAATGTAAAAGATGTGGCTGAAGATGGCTTGCTTTGTATTACCAAGCCTTGGCCTTCGATGATTCGTGGAATTTGGGGAGATGAAAACCGCTATATAGAAAGTTATTTTTCACAAGCCAAAAAAGAAGGAAAGCCAGTTTATTTTAGCGGGGATGGGGCTTTTTATGATGATAATGGCTATATTACTATCACGGGAAGAACTGATGATGTGGTAAATGTTGCAGGGCACCGTATAGGAACAGCTGAAATAGAAAGTGCCATCGCTAAACATCCAAGCGTAGCAGAATCAGCAGTTGTAAGTGTGCTTGATGCGATTAAGGGTGAGTCTTTATTTGCTTTTGTGGTTTTAAATCCAACTTCAAGTTGTGATTTAGGAGGGGCTATAGAAACCTTAAAAGAATTAAATGATATTTTAAGAGCAGAGATTGGACCTATAGCTAAGATCGAAAAAATTCTTTATACTACAGGCTTGCCTAAAACAAGAAGTGGTAAGATCATGAGAAGAATTTTAAGAACCATAGCAAGGGGCGAGGAATTAAAACAAGATATTTCAACTCTTGAGGATTCAGGAGTGGTTCAAAGTATTATCGATGCAGCTAAGATAGGAATTCAATAAGGCAAAAAATTCTTTGCCTTATTTTTAAATACATGTTAAACTTAGTTTTGATTTATTTAAAAATTGTAGTTTTTGGTTATAATACCAAAAACAAATAAAGGATAATTATGCTTCAAACTTGTATTTTTCCTGCAGCAGGATATGGGACTAGGTTTCTACCCGCAACCAAAGCTTTACCTAAAGAGATGTTGCCTATACTTACCAAACCTTTGATTCATTATGGAGTAGATGAGGCTTTAGAAGCAGGTATGGATAATATGGGTTTTGTTACAGGTCGTGGAAAAAGAGCTTTGGAGGATTATTTTGATATTTCTTATGAGCTTGAGCATCAAATTTCGGGTACAAATAAAGAGTATTTGTTAAAAGATATCCGCTCTTTAATTCATCGTTGTACTTTTACCTTTACAAGACAAAATGAAATGCGCGGGCTCGGCGATGCGGTATTAAAGGGTAGGCCTTTAGCAGGCGATGAGGCTTTTGGTGTGATTTTGGCTGATGATTTGTGTATCAATGAAGAGGGTGTTAATGTGATGGCACAAATGGTTAAAATTTATGAAAAATATCGTTGCACCATCATAGCTGTTATGGAAGTTCCAAAAGAGCAAGTATCAAGTTATGGAGTGATTGCAGGAAATTTCGTAGAAGAGGATTTGATCATGGTAAATTCAATGATAGAAAAACCATCTCCTCAAGAAGCTCCAAGCAATCTTGCTATCATAGGAAGATATATTTTAACTCCTGATATTTTTGGAATTTTAGAAAATACTAAAGCAGGAAAAAATGGAGAAATTCAACTCACAGATGCACTTTTAACCCAAGCGACTAATGGTATGGTTTTAGCTTACAAATTTAAGGGAAAACGCTTTGATTGCGGAAGTGTAGAGGGCTTTGTAGAGGCTACAAATTATTTTTATGAGAAAAGTAAATGCTAAATAATACTCTTTTTTTTAAAGAAAGTGAAATTCGCACTATAAGTTCTTATGCAAATCGTATCAATGATGAAGTAGAAAGTGGGGATATAGGGTATTATCATCTTATCGATACAAGTTTAACCTTAATAGACGAAAGCTTAAATTTCATTCAAGATAAAGAGCATGTAAAAAATATCGTTTTAGTGGGTATGGGTGGTTCAAGTTGCGGTGTTAAAGCTTTGCGTGATATGCTTTTTGATGAAAAAAGTAATCAAAGAGAACTTTTTATACTTGATAATACCAGTTCGCACTCCTTTAGCAGGGCTTTAGAGAAAATCAAGCTTGAAGAAAGTTTGTTTTTAATCATCAGTAAAACAGGTAGCACTATAGAAGTAGTATCGCTTTTTAAGCTTCTTATAGAACATTTTAAACTCGATATGCAAGAATTAAAAAAATACTTTATTTTTATCACAGATAAAGATTCTAAACTGCATAAAGAGGGTGAGAATTTAGGCATCAAATGCTTTTTTATCCCTGCAAATGTAGGAGGGCGTTTTAGCATACTTTCAGCTGTGGGTATAGTGCCACTTTGTTTTTGTGGTTATAATGCTAAAGCTCTTTTAGAAGGAGCTAAGGCATGCTTTGAAGATTTTTTTATACATAAAAAAGATGAAATTTTGCAAAAAGCTTATCATTATTGTACTCACAAAAGTGCAAATATCAATGTACTTTTTTCTTACAGCGATGCTTTTAAGGGTTTTAATGAATGGTATATCCAGCTTATTGCTGAAAGTTTGGGTAAAAAACAAGGCTACAAACGCATAGGTTTAACTCCTATCGCTCTTATAGGAGCAAGGGATCAGCACAGCTTTTTACAACTCATTATGGATGGGCCAAAAAACAAAACTATTACTTTTTTAAAAATCAAAGATAGTCAAAAGGCTCCGGTTATACCCGATATCCATTTTAAATTTTTAGATGATTTGAGCAATAAAGTCAATTTACACGATCTTTTAAATGCTCAATGTGACGCGACAATGCATGCTTTAATTGCTGAAAATTTAAGTGTCGATATAATAGAGCTTGAAAAATTAGATGCATGGCATGCGGGATATTTGATGTATTATTATGAGCTTTTTACTTCGGCTTGTGGGGTAATGCTAGGAATTAATACTTATGATCAGCCTGGGGTTGAGGTTGGGAAGTTGATTTTAAAAAATATTTTAAAATCATAGTAAATTTTAAATAAAAAGAGTATAATAGAAATAAGTAAAATTAATAATAAAAATTTTTAACTAATAATAATTATTATTTAAGGATTTTATGTTATAATTTTAAAAATTAAAAAAAAGGAGTTAACATGTCAGTAACAAAACAATTATTACAAATGCAAGCAGATGCTCATCATTTATGGGTTAAATTTCACAATTATCATTGGAATGTTAAGGGTTTACAGTTTTATTCAATCCACGAATATACAGAAAAAGCTTATGAAGAAATGGCAGAGCTTTTTGATAATTGCGCAGAAAGAGCTTTGCAACTTGGTGAAAAAGCTATCACTTGCCAAAAAACTTTAATGGAAAATGCAAAAAGTCCAAAAGTAGAAAAAGATTGTTTCACTCCAGTTGAAGTGATGGAGTTGATCAAAAAAGATTACGAATATCTTTTGGCAGAATTTAAAAAATTAAACGAAGAAGCTGAAAAAGCTAGCGATACTACTACAGCTGCTTTTGCTCAAGAAAATATAGCAAAATACGAAAAAAGCCTTTGGATGCTTGCTTCAGTTTTACAAAATACTTGCAAAATGTAATTTCAAGGGGCTTTTTGCCCCTTTATGATTTAAATCAATTTTTAGAACTTTCTCATAAAAAAACTTAAATTCTCAAGAGTCAAATTTAAAGAAAAATTTATATTTTGATTTTAAGCAAAATAAAAATACTCTAATACATTTATATCATTACGCCTTACTTTCTCATGCTGCTTATCTTAATTTAAATACAACAGATATTTTTTTAAATATAGATAGAAAAACATTGTTTAAGGTTTTAACTCATAATATTTTTCAAAAAGAATGCGTTATAATAGGAAAATTTGAGCCTTTGATGGCATTTTATTTTATTAAGCGATTTGATTTACTTGCTCATATTAATGAAGATTATCTTGATTCAAGGGGTGGGTTTAGAGCAAGTTTATTTCAAAATAAGGAAAATAAAGAATTTATTTTAGCTATCGCAGGAAGTGATTTAAGACCTTTAAAATTTGATATTGGAGATTTGATTAGTGATTTTATACTTCTAAATGGAAAAATTCCTAAAAAACAATTTGATTCTTTGTTAAAATTTTATACACTAATAAAAAAAGAATTTTGCTTTGGTAAAATTACTTTAGTAGGACATTCTTTAGGTGGGCATTTAGCACAGCTTTTTGTTTTAGATTTTGCCTTAGAAGTTCAAAATATTTACACTTTTCAAGCCCCAGGTATTGCTAAAAAAATACTAAAGGACATCAAAAATGAAGCTTATATCCAAAAAATTTCTTATCATTTTCATACTTGTGGTGATTTTAAAAAAATGCATGGTATAAATTTAATTTTGTTCAAAATTTGCATTCTAAAATAGGATATCCAATTTGGCTAAATATAGGAAATAAATTCCATCATCCTAAGATTTGTCCCAAGATATTGTATAAGGTTTTAAATATGTTATAATTTTCCTTTTTAAAAGGATAATATTTGAAAGTATTAAATTTTTTTTACGAAAATCATCCCAAATTTGAAATAAGCTATGAAAGAAAGGTACAAATTCCTCTTTGTAATATCATCATCAAAGGGCCAAAATTTAGCGGTAAAAAAACCTTGATTTTTAACTATTTATCCCAATTTAAGCCCAATGAAATTTTATTTTTAAATTTGTATGATACTCGTTTTGAAAACCAAAGCTTAGGGCATCTTTCAAATTTTTTAGAAAAAAATGTCCAAATAAAATTCCTTTGCATATATAATGTCGAATTTGCCTTAAATTTGCAAGATATTAAAATTCCTATCATCATAAGTACAGATAAAAAAGATTTGCATATCGAAGGATTTCAAGAGCTTGAGCTTGATTATTTTGACTTTGAAGAATTTGTAAGTATCAGTAGAAAAAACTTACCGATAAACAATCTAGTGGGACTTTTTTTACAAAGTGGGCGTAGTAAATTAGGTGAAAAAAATATACTTTTAAGACAAAATTTTAACACTCTAGAACTTGAAATTTTAAAATACTTAGCTTTAAATTTAGGACAGCAGATCAGTATTTCCAAGCTTTTTTTAGAGCTTAAAAAAAAGCTAAAAACATCTAAAGATAGCGTTTATCACACCATAAAAGAGCTTGAAAATACCTATATCATCCATCCTATAAGCCACGATGAAAAAAAGCTTCAAAAAATTTATTTTAGGGATTTTGGCTTAAGAAACAATCTATGCATACAAAAAGATTTTGCTCATTTGTTTGAAAATCTTATTTTAAATGAGCTTTTTAAATTTAAACAAGAATTTTTTTACAATAAATTTTTTACATTTTATAGTAAGGTTTCAAAAATCGCATATATTTCCAGTCCGACGCTAGATATAGACTTGATCAAATTGCGCGCTAAGAAAATCCTTTCTAAGAGTTTGGAGCTTGGGATTTTTCATGTGGTTTTCATCACTCTTTCGAGCGAAGATAGCTTTTTTGAGCAAGGGGTGAAATTTGAAGTTTTGCCTTTTGATAAATTTTCACTTGGCTTTTAGCTAAGACTAGAAAGATTTTGGAGTATCGTATCGCTCAAGATCGTATCGTTGGATGATTTTAGTAACGATATTGATATAATAACCCTTGCGCTCGGAGTAAGAATCTAAAGTTTTAATAGCCTCTAGTCCTGTTATTTCTTTGCCTTCGCTTTCAAATTTAGCTCTTTCGTTGCGAAATTCCTCATAAGCAAAGTGCCGATTTAAATTCAGCACATAAGAATCCACACTATCTTGCAAGCTATCAAAAATTCTAATTTTATGTTTTTTATCAGGATATCTTAGATCAGGGATTAAGCCCTTTTCTCCCCAGGTCCATTCTCCAAAAAGATTATTTGCCTCTCTTGCAAAACGGCTTGTTCCCATAGCACTTTCGACCAAAGCTTGGGCTATACCCATGGATTTCGGAATTTTTTGAATGCGTTTTTTATATTCTGTAAAATCATAAAGATTTTCAACGCGGTATTTGTTTTTAAGATTGATTAATTTTTCTAGATTGTTTTGGTTTGAATTTCTAAGTCCATTTTTATACGCATCGTAAAAAAAAGCTTCTACAAAAGCCCTTTCTTTGGCTATTTCTTCAAAGCTTTTATCAAACATTGCATTCATTTTGGTGAAAAATATTTGTCTTTTTTGCTCTACATTGAGTTTATAATACTCCTCTCCAAAGCCATTTTTAAGCTCGCTATTGCCAAAAAGAGGGAGTAAATAAAAACTAAGAAAAATTATAATTCGCTTCAAAGCAACATCTCACTTTTCCCTTAAAAAATAATTCTTCATTTTCGAATTTAAAACTTAGCTCTTCACCGCTTTTTGGAATCACTCTAGCTTGATTGTGAATTTTTTTATTTAAGAATGCAAGATAAAAACAAGCTCCCATGCCCGTGCCACATGCTTGCGTTTCATCTTCTACGCCTCTTTCAAAAGTGCGAACTCTTAAAGTATTGTCGTTTTCAACTTTTACAAAATTTACATTGGCATTATATTTTTCTCTCATTTGTTTGCAAAGCTTAAGATCAAACTCATCCAAATTTTCACAAAAATGCACCAAATGTGGAACTCCCGTATCGCAAAGTTGCCAGTTTTTTTCACACTCACTAAAGGCATCTTGTATGTTTTTTATCTTCCCTAAAGAAACTTCTACGCTATTATTATCAACATTTGCTTTTATAACTCCTGCTCCGGTAAGAAAAGCCATATGGGGTTTGATACCATTTATATGGTGTGCAAAATGCGCTGCTGCTCTTGAGCCATTTCCGCACATTGAAGCTGTTGAGCCATCGTTATTATAAAATTCCCATTCAAAATCGTATTTTTTATGAGGTAAAATTACTATAAAACCATCTGCACCTATGCCTTCATAACGATTGCAAAGTTCTTTAGCTAAAGCACTTCTGTCTTTTTTTTCACTTGCATTTATTATCACAAAATCATTGCCACTTGCGCAATATTTATAAAACTTCACATTTTTCCTTTAGAAATTTCTTGTATTACTTTAACACATTCTTGCCTAAAATCGGCATAAGAGCCAATATTTTTAATGATAAAATCTGCTTTTTTAAGTTTTTCTTCAATATCTATTTGAGAATCAAGCCTCGCTTTTGCAGCTTCTAAGCTTAAATTATCTCTTTGTATGATTCTTTTTAGGCTGAGTTCTTTAGGAGCATAGATTAAGATCACTTTTCCCAAACCATCATAAGCACCGCTTTCAAAAAAAAGAGGAATTTCTACAAAAAAAGGTTTATTTTCTTGTTCTAGAATTTGCATTTGTTCTAAAATTTGAGCACGAATTTTAGGATGGGTGAAATTTTCTAATATGGTTTTGGCTTCTTTGTTTTGAAAAACAATTTCTCCAAGAATTTTTCTATCTATCTTGCCCTCTGCTTTCAATAAATTTTTTTTATGAAATTTAGAGAAAATTTGAGCCAGTTCCAAAGCATATTTATCTAAAATTTCGTGAGCGATACTGTCTGCACTAATGCTTTTAAAGCCCAAAGAATTTGCTATTTCTATAAAAGTGCTTTTTCCACAGGCTATAGAGGCGGTTACAAAAAAAGCGTTTTTCATCTTATGCCTTATTAAAACTTTTTTCGTTAAAATATCTTTTTAGTTCTTAAAGGAAAATAAATGAAAATTTCATACGAAGATGCTGGAGTAAGTATAGATAATGGCAATGCCTTTGTAGAGGCGATCAAACCTTTGGTAAAAGAAACCTTTAACGATAAAGTTGTAGGAGGTATTGGCTCTTTTGCTGGAGCTTTTAGAATGCCAAGTGGCTTTAAAAATCCTGTAATTTTGGGGGCTACAGATGGTGTTGGGACTAAACTTCGTTTGGCTATTGATGCAAAAAAATACGACACCATAGGGCAAGATTTAGTAGCAATGTGCGTGAATGATTTGATTTGTAATTTTGCTACTCCTTTGTTTTTCTTGGATTATTACGCTACAGCCAAGCTTGAAGTAGAGGTTGCAAAGTCAGTTGTGGCAGGCATTGCCGAGGGGTGTAAAATGGCAAATTGTGCTTTAATAGGCGGAGAGACTGCCGAAATGCCTGGAATGTATGCAAAAGATGATTTTGATCTTGCGGGTTTTGCAGTGGGTATGGCTGAAGAAGATGAGATCGATAGAAGTAAATTTGTTAAAAATGGCGATATTTTGCTTGCTCTTCCTAGTTCAGGACTTCATTCAAATGGCTATTCTTTAGCAAGAAAAGTACTTTTTGAAGGTTTAAAACTGAAATTTGATGATAAAATAGAGGGTAAAAATTTAATCGATGTTTTATTAGAGCCTACAAGAATTTATGTACGCGATTTTCTTACTTTAAAGCCTTATATCAGTGCTCTAGCTCATATTACAGGGGGTGGTTTAGTAGAAAATTTACCACGCGTTTTACCTCGTGGTATGGGTGCAACTATACGCAAACATCATCTTAAAACTCCTGAAATTTTTTATACTATAGGACAGGCTGTAGAAGAAAGCGAAATGTATAGAAGCTTTAATATGGGAGTGGGTTTAGTAATGGTTGTAGATCCTTCTAATGTAAGTAGGGTTTTAGAAAATTCAGATGCCTTTATTATCGGCGAAATTTGCATTAATGAAGGTATTGTTTTAGAGTGAAAAGAATTTATTTTTTAAGATATTTTAAGAGTAAATTAAAAAAATAATAAGGAAAAGTGA
>NZ_CP046318.1:0-38104 GCF_009730395.1 Campylobacter coli
CTTTTGTTTTTTGTTGCCATTTTTTACGATATTTATTAAGTGAATTTTGAGCTTCAAAGTCGTCTAAAAATATAAATCTAGTGTTGAATCTGTAATCGAAATTAAGCTCTGTGAGTGCATTTAAGATATTTGGATAACTTTCGCTTGGAAAGCCCTCAATAGCAATAATTCCTATATATTGACTATCAATTCTTGGGTGCATTCCTGTTTCGAAATGCCTTCCACCCAATAAACAATCAAGAAACATAGGGGCATTTGGTAGTATTATTTTTTGTCTCTCACCACAAATACAAAAATTAATATATTCAAGCATATCATCTAAAATATACTCATTATTATATTCGTCAATAGCTATTCTTGGTAGCATTCTTTCGATTTTTATATAATTGCTTAAACTATCTTCTAATTTTTGAAGGGTGTTTTTAAAATACTCTAATATTTTATCACCCTGATTTTTGTTTTTTGTTTCGTCAATTATCATCAAATCGGTGATTTTATTTATGCTTTTGTGCGGTGGAAGGTAAGTGAAAATCATTGTAAAAAGATTTTCAAAATGTTCTACATTGTCAAAATAATGTTTTCTTTCATTTTCAAGAATTTGTGCAATATTGCTTTTATAAAAAGTATCGCCATCAATGTAGTTTTCTGTTTTTATCCTGGAGCAATCAATATGCACCGCCCAGCCATTACCTAGAGTTTTTAAAACACTATTAATCCTAGCACTTAAAGTGTTTCTTTCATTTATTGTCATGGAACTGATATCCCCTGCACGATAATAAAAACCAGCTGTTAAACTTCCGTCTTTGTTGAGCAAAATGCCTTCATCGATAAAACTTGCATAGTTTAGAATATCGGGAAATGCTTTTGCTTTGCTTCTGAATTCTTTAAGTGCTAGCATATTTTAATCCTTTGAAAATGGTGTGCTTTGCGCATAATAAAATTTTTTATATTTAATTTGGCGCAAAAATATTTGTCTCATAAGCGGATCGCTTTTTGCCATTAATCTTAAAAGCATGTTGCAGAAAAAAAATAAGAATATACCTATAATGCTTGTAAGGAGCGTTGCACCTGTAAAGATTAGTGCAAATGAAATCACTCCAACCATAAGAATAAGCTCTCGATCTGCGCCAAATATTAAATTTGGTTTGTTGAGGGCGCTATAAATATCTATTCTTTGCAATTCTTCCATTAGATTAATGCTCCACTTGTTGAAAAAAGCGACATAAAGCTGTTTGCGCCTATTATTAATGCTATTACAATTACGATATAAAAGAGGGTTTTAATAAAACCGCTAAATTCATTGCCCCAAATTAAACCTGCTCCAGCTCCAATGATTGCTAGAATTGACATAATAAAGGCTACAGGACCACTTAAGCTCGCTTTAATTTGTTCTAATGGACCTTCCCAAGGCAAACCCGCTCCAGTTGTTGAGGCTAAAGCATATCCTAATCCCAACGCCAAAAATAAAATTAAAAATTTTTTCATTTAAACTCCTTAAATTGCTTGTGTAATGTATTTGTCGTTCTCATAACCAATTACTTTTATGATTTCCTTTACTTTTCTACCCTCCTTGCTTTTTGAGATAAAAACAATTAAATCCACAGCTTCAGCAATTAATTTGCTCATCTTTGCATTTGTTGCTTCAGAGATTAATTGCTCCATTCTTGTGAGTCCTCCATTTGCGGAATTAGCGTGGATTGTAGCTATTCCTCCAGGGTGTCCTGTGTTCCAAGCTTTTAGCAAGTCTAAAGCTTCTTTGCCTCTTGTTTCGCCCACTATAATTCTATCGGGGCGAAGTCGCATTGTGGCTTTCAAAAGCCTAAGCATATCTACTTTATCCGTAGCCCTTAAAATTACTTTGTTTTCACTCGCACATTGAAGTTCTGCTGTGTCTTCAATGATTACTATTCTGTGATCGGGAGTGATTTTAGAAATGCCGTCAATAATAGCATTTGAAAAAGTGGTTTTACCACTACCAGTTCCGCCCACAACTAAAATATTTTGGCGTTCGATAATGGCATTAATCAAAACTTCTTTTTGATTTGGTGTAATAATATTAGAACCTACATAATCACCAAGAGTAAAGATTTTGACAGCTTTTTTTCTGATTGTAAAGGTTGGTTTTGCAACAATAGGAGGCAATAGAGCTTCAAATCTTGAACCATCAAGTGGCAATTCACATTCTAAAATAGGATTTTCTGCATTTGTGGTTGTATCAAGAAGGGTAGAAACTGCGGTAATGATAGATTTTGCTTTAGCTTCTGAAAAATCGCCTAGACATATCATATCTTGACCTAGTTTTTCAAGCCAAAGTTTGCCGTCTGAATTTAGCATAAGTTCTATTGTTTCTTTATCTTCCAAATGAACTAAAATATCGCCAAATTCTCTTTTGATTTTTTCGTTGATTCTTGCTTGAAACTCAATATTACTCATTCAAGAGTCCTTTTGATTCAATTACAAGAGTTAAAAATTTGTCAGGATTTTTTTTGTATGGATTGTGGAGTTGTAAAAGTTTAAAAATTAAGAAAAGTTTAAGATTATTCTGCTCTCTCTCTCTCTCTCTCTCTCTCTCTAGCTATTAAGTAAAAATTAAGTTTATTTTTTCTCAAAAAATTCTCCAAAAATTAAAAACTAATATCGTTATTATATTATTTTCAATTTAATTGTCAAGGTTTTTTCTAATAAAATGATACATTTTTAACAATTGAATGTTTATTTTTTTCATTTTCTTGAGACAAAATATAGATTTTTTGCTTTTGTCTCATTTTTTGGTAAAAAAATATACATTTTTTATAAAAAATTTTCTATTTTTTTCATTTTCTTGAGACAAAAATAGAGTTTTAAATATCAATCTCACCATATCTTTTTACAGGTATTTTTAAATTTGGAAAATTTTTATCCATAGTATAAATTGCACAGCAACCTTCTTTTTCAGCACAAAAATATTGCAAATAGTCTTCAAAGTCTCCTCGATATTTATCATAATAATCACAAGCCATATTAATGACACTTGCACCAAAAGATGCAATATTAAAATCTTTTTCTAATGAAATATCTTTTAAAAAATGAGTGAAATTATTTAAATTTTCTTTTTTAATAAGATAAGCAATAGTAGAAATCATATCTTCAGAGAAAACTATTTGAATGTTATTTGTAATTAAAAAATATATCAATTGCTTAGCTTCATTATGATAAGTTCTTTCAGCATTGAAGTAATCTAGGAAAATATTTGTATCTAAATAAACTTTTTTCATTTTTATATTCTACCTTCTTCCAAATCTTTATCTAATTTTTCTCTTTTTAATTCTTTGGCGGATTTTGTAGGATCAAATCCACCAGTAAGTATCCCAGCATATTTTTCTATAAATAGTCTAGCTTCTTGTTCTTTTTGATTTTCATCGAATAAAGAAGGTTGTGTATCATTAGAGATTAAGACTTTTTTATTTATGCTCGGCTCTTCTTTTTTATCGAAGCTATATTGATTATTTGCAGAGTTATTTTTTTCTTCAATAACAATTTCTGTATTTTTTACTTTAGTCGTTTCATCATGCTCTTGATTTATTTCTTTTACTTGATATTGCTTTTGATTGTTTTTTATTTCATCAAGACCTAGATATTCTTCTTCTATTTCTAAATTTTCTCTAACTTCTAAATTTTCAAAATCCCATTCTCTAGTAATAGTATGTCTTAAATTTTTTAAATCATTCCAAGATCCACGTCCTACTAAATTTGGATTAAATAAATAACAATCATCACTACCAACACCAGCATACGATTTAACAAAATCTCGATCTATTTTAAAAATTACTTTCTTTTCTATTAATCCATTTAAAGCTCTATACATTCCAGCTCTACTTAAAACTTTATCTAAAATAATATTTTGTTTCATAGATTTATCAAATCTTACAACATTTTTATAATCTACTGAAGAAAGCAATGTAAAAAATAAAGTTTTTTCTTGAGGTTCTAAATTAATAATATAATGAATATTTTCAGTAAAAAGTTTGATAAAACTTTCTCTTGTTTGAACTTTTCTAACAATAATTTGATTTCTTTCTATAACTTCTCCAGTAATACAATCAGTAGATAGATTATCTTTTCTATAAACTACTTGCTGTTTGTTATTTTTATTAATTTCATTTAAATCTTTAATTTCTATTTCATTATTCATATCTTATTCCTCTGATTTATAAAGTATAAAATATTGTATCATAATTTGAGACAAAAAGCAATAAATATTTTATAAAGTATAAAATATTGTATCATAATTTGAGACAAAGTAACTTCAATCCGTCTCACAGGTGAGCTAACTTGTTTCACTGATGAGACTATTTGTCTCACTGATGAGACAGATTAAAAGTGCTTTAAAGCACTATAAAATAGATACTTAAAAGCATTTTTAATTAAGCTATCTCTTCTATATCTATTCTTACAAATTCAAAAACAATTTCCAATTTTCCCAAAAAATGAAACATATTTAAGTAAAAAAAAGCAATTTTTTCCCAATTTATTTGGAAACATGATTTTTTCTAAAAATAATTTTCCCACCACGAGCAGTTTTTTTCCCACTAGTGGGAAAATTTGTCCCACTGGTGGGAAAATTAAAAACCTTATCAAAGCACTATTATACCTATATTTGAAAGCATTTTTTTTAAGTCTTTTCCTTCTTAATCTACTCTTGAAAACAAAAAATTTTTTACAGCAAATTTCGCTAACGCTCATTTGCAAATTTGAAGAGACTAAGCGTCTCTTACTCTTCTTACAACAATAGGGCGGGGTCAAGTTCGTTTGTCGCTCTAGGCGACTGCACACCCCGCACCCTATATTTATGCAAATTATAGCACCTTAACAGGTGCAATTTGCTATATACACCAAAAAGAAGTTATGATTTGAAAAGTAGAGTTTTCAAACTAAGGTTTAATTGCTTTGATTATCGATAATATAAGCTTTTTACAAATAAAAATATTTCTTTTTAAGTTTAGAGTGTTTTTCTTTAAAACTTAAAGTAATGGTAAAATAGGTTTTTAATCATTTAAGTTTTTAGTTTTCTTAAACATTTTTATTTTTGGCGTTAAGCCTTGTTTTTTATAATTATTAAGATTTTTAAAGGAACTTAAATGGAAAAGAGTAAAAAAGAAAGAATTGAAAAATTAAGTGAAAAAACTAAAAATCTAAATTTAGATAATGAATTATATATTTTTGTTAATAATATCAAGTGGGGTAAAAAAGCAAATATACTTATCAATTGTGTTGATCTTGGGACAAATATAGAGTTTTATCCAAAATCTCAGCAAGAAAACTCCTACTTCTTTAAGTAGGAGATGAATTGCTACCGCCGTTTAGGTGGTATTTTAAATCTAAAAAATTTTTGATTATATTTTTAAATGAGATTAAAAATATAACCAGTAAAATTTACTATAATAACGCTATGAATATAGAATACGATAAAAATTTACATTCAGTATTTTTGTTACAGTATCACTTCATTTTAGTAGTGAAATATCGCAAGAAAGTTATTAATAACAAAATTTGCGATAGGCTGAAAGATATTTTTGAAAATATTGCAAAAGGTCAGACTTATCAATTAAAAATTATAGAATTTAATCACGATTTAGACCATTTACATATACTTTTTAAGGCTAAACCTAAAAGCGAACTTTTAAAATTCATAAATGCCTATAAATCAGCAAGTAGTAGATTGATTAAAAAAGAATTCCCTGAAATTAAAAAATATCTTTGGAAAGAGTATTTTTGGAGTGGTAGTTATTTCTTAGCTACAACAGGCGGAGTAACGCTTGAAATTTTAAAACAATATGTGCAAAATCAAGGCTTAGAAGATAATCGTGTAAAAAAAGGGTATAACTCTAAAAAAAAGAGGCTTTTAAATAATGGCTGAAATTTTAATTACAAAAGGCTTTAAATATAGAATATATCCAAACAAAGAACAACAAAAACTCTTAAATCATCAGTGTTTTATCTACAATCAAGCCTATAATATTATTTTAGATTTACAAAAAGAAACTTATGAACAAAATAAAGACAAAGATAAAAAAGATAAGACCTATTTAAAAGCAAGTGAAATTGATTTAAAAGTAAAATTAGCTTTAAAACAAAGAGAACTCCATTTTAAATCAGTAGTAGCTCAACAAGCAAGGATTAATGCTAATCGTGCTTTAGAACAAGCTATAAAAGATAAAAATAAAGGCTTCCCTAAATTTAAAAACTCAAAAATGGCTAAACAAAGCTTTAATTGGAATAATCAAGGCTATCAAATCAAAGATAGCGATAACTCTAAATTTAAAATATTTCATCTTATGAAAATGCCTTTAAAAATGCGTTATCATAGAGATTTACCAAATAATTATAAAATAAATCAAATAACTATCTCAAAATCACACAATAAATATTTTGTTTCTTTTAGCATAACTTATACTAAGCCTAATGTTTCTTTAATATCTACTTCAAATTTAGATATTAAAAAAGCAGTAGGAGTTGATTTAAATATTAACGAATACGCTTTAAGTAGTGGTGAGCTTATAAAGACAAACTCAAAACTATTAGCCAAAGCCAAATACGATAAAGCTTTTAAAAGACTTCAAAGAAAACAATCTAAAAGAATTTTAAAAGCAAAGAAAGAAAAAATTAAATTAGGTGTAAATTTTAAAAAGACGCAAACTAGGCTTAATAAAATTTACGAAAAAGCCAGTAATATCAAAAAAGATTTACAGCATAAGATTTCAAAAGAGATAGTAGATAAATTTGATTTGATAGTAGTTGAAAATCTAAAAACCAAAAATATGACCAAACGAGCCAAACTAAAAAATATAAAAGCAAAAAGTGGCTTAAATAAATCTATCTTAGATACTTCATTCTATCAATTTTTAAGCTTTTTAGAATATAAAGCTTTGCATAACGGCAAACTATTTACTAAAATCAATCCGCAATATACAAGCAAAACTTGCAATAAATGTGGGAGTATAAAAACAAATCTAACGCTAAAAGATAGAGTATATATCTGTGATGAATGTGGAAATGAAATACACAGAGATATAAATGCGGCTAATAATATCTTAGAGCGTGGATTAAAGTCGTTTGGGTTAGGAATTAGCCTATTAGACTATAAACAAAAAGCCTTTCTTATTAGCTGAGATTGCTTGGCTTTAGTTAGGAAGCTCCTACTTCTTTAAGTAGGAGTGGTTCACAATAAATCATCTTCTTTGATATCTTTTCCAAATTTAGCGTCAAATACTTTTTTTGATTTTGTGTTAATTTTTAGTTTGATAGGTTCTTTATTTTCTAAAGCTAAAGATTGATTATTTTCCTGTGTTATTTCTTTTTTCTCTATTTTATTTTTAAAAACTTCATTGAAGTATTTATTAAATTGTGAATAAACCATTGATATATTTTTATCTTGCTTTGCTTTTTCATAAAGTATTTTAGAAACTACATAGCCTTTATTATATTCTTGTTTTAAGTATTCTAAATTAGCGAAGAATTCTATTTTTGCAAAACCTCTTTTCATTGCAAATCCTTTAAAAATAGTATATTATAAGATATTTTAGCAAATTATAGTGTATTTTAGTAAAATGATTAAAATGTTTGTAAAAATAGCTTAAATTTTGTTATAATTGCTTGGAGTAATAAGACAGGATATGTATTTGCTATACAAATACAAAGTTTTATCGCTAAAGCTCTAAAATAGGACGCCAAAATGAAAAAAACAAAACAGGTAAATATTAGACTGACTTTAGAAGAATATAACCTTTTAACAGAAAAAGCACAAAGTCACGGCTTAACGCTTTCAAGATATTTGCGTGATTTATCGATGAATTATCCCATTACTTGCATAGTAGATCAAAAAGTCGCACATAATGTTTTAAATATTGCGGGGGATATAGGAAGATTGGGCGGACTTTTTAAACATTGGTTGGTTAGAAATGAAGATAATAAAGTTAATTTTTCAAACAAAAGAACTTATAATGATATTGATGAGATTGTGGATCAAATTTTAGATTTGCAAATACTCTTAAAAGAACAAGCCAAAAGGATAATACAAAATGATAATCAAAAAGATTCCTAGCAAAAAACAGAATAAATCAAGTTTTAAAAATTTATCAAACTATATTTTAGACAAAGACAATAATAATGCAAAAGTATTAGTTGATTATATGCTTGATAAAAATAATGAAATGGATAAAGTGGAAGGTTACCATTTTACAAATTGTTCTTTTGATAATGATGAGGATAATATTAACGAGATTATCAATACTCAAAAGCTTAATACCACAACAAAGCAAGATAAGACCTTGCATTTAGTAGTTTCTTTTCAAGAAGACGAAAAGCCTACTTTGGAAATTTTACAAGCGATTGAAGAGGAAATCGCAAAGTCTTTAGGAATGAACGATCATCAAAGATTAAGTGTAATTCATTCTAATACAAATAATCTTCACATACATATCGCAATTAATAAAGTTAATCCACGCACTCTAAAAGTTGTTAATCCTTACAATGATGTTAAAATTTTACAAGAAACAGCGATGAAACTTGAAAAGCAGTATAATTTAAAGTTAGATAATCATATTTCACAAAAAGACAAGCAAAGCAATAAATATAATATCCATACTATGAATTGCAATTTTGAAACCTGGGTAAAAGAAAAGGTTTCTAAACAAGTAGATCTTATGTTAAAAGATGAAAAGACCACTTTTAAAGACATTAAACAGCTTTTAGCTAAATATGATCTTGAATTTAGAGAAAGAAGAAAAGGTTTTGTTATTGCTTCTAAGAGTGAAAAATTATTTTGTAAGGCAAGTAGTATTCACAGGGGGTTGTCTAAACAAGCTTTAGAGAAAAGATTTAAAGAATTAGATTTAAAACAAGAAAAAGAAAATACGCAAAATATTAAAGAAGAAAAACACGAAATAAAAGAACAATATCAGCGACCAAATAAAGAAACTTCTAAAACATTATGGGAAAAGTATTTAAGAATTGAAAATGAGAAAAAAGCAGAGCTTGACAAAGAACTTAGAATGTTAAAGCTTAGGCGAAATGAATTTAAAACTTCAATACCATCAATGAAATTTAATAAAAATACCTTTGCACATGTTAAAAACCAAAGAATGATTTTTAAAAATAAACAAAAAGAGCTTTATCAAAAATATAAAAGAGTGTCTTATAGAGATTTTTTAATTAGTGAATCCTTATCAGGAAACGAAGAGGCTACAAGGGCTTTGCGAAGAACTAAAACGAAAATCAATGAAAATGAAAATACTCTATCATCAACCCAGGAAAAACCTAAAATATTTGAAAATGTAGATTATATAACAAAAGAAGGTTATGCTGTATATAAAAGTGGTTTTAATAAAGCCATAGACAAAGGAGAAATGCTAAAAGTATCTCTTATCAATGATAAAGATGATAAAGAATTTCTTTTAAATTCTTTGCTTATGGCAATTGATAGATTCGGAAATCATCTTAATATTACAGGAGATGATAAATTTAAAAGAAATATTTTAGAAGTCGCAAATGATTATAATTTAAATGTAAGTTTTTCAGATCAGAGAATGCAAAAGATACAAGAAGAAAACAATAACAAGCGTCAAGAAATGAAAACTAGAAAGGTTTTAAAAAATATTATTGAATTAAAAATCAAACTCACAGAACAGGATAAAGATATAGATGAAAATATTAAAGAAAAAGAATTGAAAGCTTTAAAATTTTCACTTAAAAAAATATCAAACTCTACACCTTCAATATTTAAAGGCGAGCTGAAAAAATTAGGCTTTAGCTATAAAGAAATAGATTCCATGGATACTGAAAGTGTTTGTATTGAAATTGACGGCTTTATTGTAAATTCTGCCAATAAAGAAGGACTTATCGCAATGAATGAAGAAATTAAACAAACCTTGATCGATGATGAAGAGATAAAAAGGTTTGAAAAATTTGAACATTTATTTTTAAATACTAATAAAATAACAGATATTGCCAAGGGATTTTATACAAATAGAAAAATTGATGCTGATGAGTATATAAAAAGATTTTCAATGCAAGAAAGCAAAATTAGCAAAGTGGCAAATGCTATTTCTATGTTGAGTGATAAAAATATTGAAATAATGGAAAAGTATGTAAAAAAGCTTGAAAAAGATTTAAAATATCAATACTTGAAAAAAGCGGAAGTAATTGAAAGTAATGATATTAATTTGAATAATTTTTAATATCATAATAATATTATTATGATATTAAAATAATATTATTAATCTTTTCTAAAAATCTTAAATCTTACATAAGAATTTAAGCTTAAGCCCATTGAATTAGACTCTTGATTTAAAATTTGATATTCTTCTTCTGTAAAATTTATCATAAGCTTTTTATTTCTTTTTGTATTGCCTGTTTTTGTATTGCCTGTTTCTCCACGAGCAGAATTAACAAAATCATTTTCTTTTTTTGGTGCTTCTGAACTTAGTTTTTTAAATCCCATTATTATACTCCTAGTTTTTCATTTGCTATTTTTAAAAGCTCTTGGTAAAAGTTTTCAAAGTCATTTAAAGCTTTATCGTTTTTATCGCAAAATTCTTTCATGCTTTTACCTTCTATTACTGCTTTGCGATAAGCTTGTCTTTCATAAATTACGCTTTCAAGCATTATTACTTTATCCAAGCCTTTTTCTTTTTTGGCTTCGTTAATGTATTCTTTTAAATTTTCTAATTCTTTTGCTAAAAAAGGATTAGGTGAAACCCTATTGACTAAAACCAAAGCTAATAAATTAGGGTTAATTTCAATTACTTCATTATAAATTTCTAACATATGATCTAACACATTAACATCGTATTGACTTGGAATTGTAGGAATGATAATAATATTTGATGAAAGTATAGCTTTTCGCATTTCTTTACTATCTCTACCGCCTGTATCAACTATAATACTATCAAAAGCATTTTTCATTCTTTTAATCTCATCGCCTAAACTAACACCAGTTTTTGAAACATTTGAAAATAAAGGCTCTAAATTTGATTGACTTCTCATATCTGAAAAAACTTCAGTCGATTTTTGCGGATCTGCGTCGATAAGTAAAACATTATCGCCATCTTCGGCTAATCTTGCGGAAAGATTTACGGCTAATGTGGTTTTACCGCTCCCGCCTTTTTCATTTACTACGGATATAATCATAATTAAACCTTGTTTTTAATTTATATTAAAATGATATCATAATAATATTATATTGTTATTCCTATAATTAAACCAACAAGAAGAAAAATAATTTGACTGGCAATAGCGATAATCAAAAAATTAATATTTGTATTTTTCTTTTCTTTGGTGTCTTCTGTTTTTTCTTGCGGGGGCTTAGTTGTATTTTGATTTGTTTGTGCTTGTGTTAAAATATCTTTTAATATTTCTTGATTGCTTTTGCTATATTCTCTTATTTCGTTAAATATATTAAATTTATAACTTTCTAAATCTGTTTTGTGTTTCGTAAAAAGTAGATCTATTTTTTCTAAAAAATCATCAAAGATAATTTCATTTGCACTAACGACTGCTAATATAGGATCGTTTTCATCTAGGATTATATGGTGTTTTTTTGCAATTTCTTCAATAAGTTCTTTTTTATTCATTTTATTTTCCTTTATAATATTATATTAATATTAAAATATTATCATTTTAATATCAAAATAATATCAAAATAATATTACAATCTTAACTTTTTTTACTTCATTTTGGAGTATATTTATAACTCCAAAATACCTACTATCATAACTTTTTATATTTTCGCCCATTACAAAAAGTTCATTTTCTTTTAATGTGTGTTTGAAAGGTTTAAATTCTAGCGGATTGCCCTTGCTATCAAATGAAAAAATTTTAGAATCAGGCATAAGGATTTTATTAATAAACACACCTTGTTTATTAACTTCTACAAAATCGCCATTTACTGCGATAATCTTTTTTAATAAAATTTCTTTCTTTTGTGGTATTTTTAAAAGCACAATATCGTTTTTGTTTAAAGTGGAAGAGTTAATCTCTTTGTATAAGCCCAAAGGCATTGATCTTGTATAATTAAAATGAAAACCACCAAAATAAAAAATAAGATATGAGAGTATTAAAAGAAACGCAAAAGAAAAGGCAAATATCGCAATGGCTTTTCTCATAGTATTATAACGACATTCCTTTATTTTGCTCCAAATCTAAATTTTGTCTAAAGTTTTTTAGATTGTCTTTAATTAAAGCCTCCAATCTTCCAGGTTTTAATTGTGAAGCTTCTACGCAAGCATGTATCATTTTATGCTTAGAAATTAAATTTAAATCAAGTTTATAACCTGCATTTTTAGCTAATTCATTTAAAAATATTCTTTGAGTTCTGCCGTTACCTTCTCTAAAAGGGTGTAAAGCATTGATTTCGCCCATAAATTTTGCTAAATTTTTTGCAAAATGATTTAGATCTTTGGAGTTTTTTAGATAATTATTTTTTGCAAGTTCATCAAAAATTATTTTAGAGTATTTATCTAACTCTTTTCCAGGAACAAAATTAATAATTGCTCCATTGGGTGCATATTTTCCAAAATTTCCATGCAAGCCTACTTCCATTCTATCTTTTCCAGCCCAAGTATAAACATCTTTAAAAAGTGCTTTATGTATATCTTTTAAGTGTTGATAGTCAAAATTGCCTTTAATTGGATTAAGCTCTAATTTTTTAGCGGCTTGTAGAGTTATTATTCTTTCTTTTTTATTTAACTCTATTAAATTTGTTGCGCCTACTAAATTAGAAGCTAAAAGTTGTCTATCAAAATCATTTTTAGGAATACCATCATCTAAAAATTTCAAAACTTTATCAATCATTTACACCCCACTCTTTTTTATATTCGGCGATTATTTCATCAGGTGTTTTTTCTTGTTTATCTACTTTTATGAGATTTATAATGTCTTCTTCATTTGCAAACATATTCTCAATAGCAAATCCACAAATAATAGATTTATTTTGCTCATATTGCTCTTTAGTTAAATCATCTTTATATTTTTTAAGTATTGCAAGGCTTTCTTCTAAGCTATACACTTCGGGATATTGTTTTTGCATTTTTACTCCTTTATAAAAAATATAATTATATTATAATAATATTAAAATAGAATTAAATTAATATCATAATGATATCATAATGATATTAATTTATCCAAAATCTCAGCAAGAAAACTCCTACTTCTTTAAGTAGGAGATGAATTGCTACCGCCGTTTAGGTGGTATTTTAAATCTAAAAAATTTTTGATTATATTTTTAAATGAGATTAAAAATATAACCAGTAAAATTTACTATAATAACGCTATGAATATAGAATACGATAAAAATTTACATTCAGTATTTTTGTTACAGTATCACTTCATTTTAGTAGTGAAATATCGCAAGAAAGTTATTAATAACAAAATTTGCGATAGGCTGAAAGATATTTTTGAAAATATTGCAAAAGGTCAGACTTATCAATTAAAAATTATAGAATTTAATCACGATTTAGACCATTTACATATACTTTTTAAGGCTAAACCTAAAAGCGAACTTTTAAAATTCATAAATGCCTATAAATCAGCAAGTAGTAGATTGATTAAAAAAGAATTCCCTGAAATTAAAAAATATCTTTGGAAAGAGTATTTTTGGAGTGGTAGTTATTTCTTAGCTACAACAGGCGGAGTAACGCTTGAAATTTTAAAACAATATGTGCAAAATCAAGGCTTAGAAGATAATCGTGTAAAAAAAGGGTATAACTCTAAAAAAAAGAGGCTTTTAAATAATGGCTGAAATTTTAATTACAAAAGGCTTTAAATATAGAATATATCCAAACAAAGAACAACAAAAACTCTTAAATCATCAGTGTTTTATCTACAATCAAGCCTATAATATTATTTTAGATTTACAAAAAGAAACTTATGAACAAAATAAAGACAAAGATAAAAAAGATAAGACCTATTTAAAAGCAAGTGAAATTGATTTAAAAGTAAAATTAGCTTTAAAACAAAGAGAACTCCATTTTAAATCAGTAGTAGCTCAACAAGCAAGGATTAATGCTAATCGTGCTTTAGAACAAGCTATAAAAGATAAAAATAAAGGCTTCCCTAAATTTAAAAACTCAAAAATGGCTAAACAAAGCTTTAATTGGAATAATCAAGGCTATCAAATCAAAGATAGCGATAACTCTAAATTTAAAATATTTCATCTTATGAAAATGCCTTTAAAAATGCGTTATCATAGAGATTTACCAAATAATTATAAAATAAATCAAATAACTATCTCAAAATCACACAATAAATATTTTGTTTCTTTTAGCATAACTTATACTAAGCCTAATGTTTCTTTAATATCTACTTCAAATTTAGATATTAAAAAAGCAGTAGGAGTTGATTTAAATATTAACGAATACGCTTTAAGTAGTGGTGAGCTTATAAAGACAAACTCAAAACTATTAGCCAAAGCCAAATACGATAAAGCTTTTAAAAGACTTCAAAGAAAACAATCTAAAAGAATTTTAAAAGCAAAGAAAGAAAAAATTAAATTAGGTGTAAATTTTAAAAAGACGCAAACTAGGCTTAATAAAATTTACGAAAAAGCCAGTAATATCAAAAAAGATTTACAGCATAAGATTTCAAAAGAGATAGTAGATAAATTTGATTTGATAGTAGTTGAAAATCTAAAAACCAAAAATATGACCAAACGAGCCAAACTAAAAAATATAAAAGCAAAAAGTGGCTTAAATAAATCTATCTTAGATACTTCATTCTATCAATTTTTAAGCTTTTTAGAATATAAAGCTTTGCATAACGGCAAACTATTTACTAAAATCAATCCGCAATATACAAGCAAAACTTGCAATAAATGTGGGAGTATAAAAACAAATCTAACGCTAAAAGATAGAGTATATATCTGTGATGAATGTGGAAATGAAATACACAGAGATATAAATGCGGCTAATAATATCTTAGAGCGTGGATTAAAGTCGTTTGGGTTAGGAATTAGCCTATTAGACTATAAACAAAAAGCCTTTCTTATTAGCTGAGATTGCTTGGCTTTAGTTAGGAAGCTCCTACTTCTTTAAGTAGGAGTGGTTCACAATAAATCATCTTCTTTGATATCTTTTCCAAATTTAGCGTCAAATACTTTTTTTGATTTTGTGTTAATTTTTAGTTTGATAGGTTCTTTATTTTCTAAAGCTAAAGATTGATTATTTTCCTGTGTTATTTCTTTTTTCTCTATTTTATTTTTAAAAACTTCATTGAAGTATTTATTAAATTGTGAATAAACCATTGATATATTTTTATCTTGCTTTGCTTTTTCATAAAGTATTTTAGAAACTACATAGCCTTTATTATATTCTTGTTTTAAGTATTCTAAATTAGCGAAGAATTCTATTTTTGCAAAACCTCTTTTCATTGCAAATCCTTTAAAAATAGTATATTATAAGATATTTTAGCAAATTATAGTGTATTTTAGTAAAATGATTAAAATGTTTGTAAAAATAGCTTAAATTTTGTTATAATTGCTTGGAGTAATAAGACAGGATATGTATTTGCTATACAAATACAAAGTTTTATCGCTAAAGCTCTAAAATAGGACGCCAAAATGAAAAAAACAAAACAGGTAAATATTAGACTGACTTTAGAAGAATATAACCTTTTAACAGAAAAAGCACAAAGTCACGGCTTAACGCTTTCAAGATATTTGCGTGATTTATCGATGAATTATCCCATTACTTGCATAGTAGATCAAAAAGTCGCACATAATGTTTTAAATATTGCGGGGGATATAGGAAGATTGGGCGGACTTTTTAAACATTGGTTGGTTAGAAATGAAGATAATAAAGTTAATTTTTCAAACAAAAGAACTTATAATGATATTGATGAGATTGTGGATCAAATTTTAGATTTGCAAATACTCTTAAAAGAACAAGCCAAAAGGATAATACAAAATGATAATCAAAAAGATTCCTAGCAAAAAACAGAATAAATCAAGTTTTAAAAATTTATCAAACTATATTTTAGACAAAGACAATAATAATGCAAAAGTATTAGTTGATTATATGCTTGATAAAAATAATGAAATGGATAAAGTGGAAGGTTACCATTTTACAAATTGTTCTTTTGATAATGATGAGGATAATATTAACGAGATTATCAATACTCAAAAGCTTAATACCACAACAAAGCAAGATAAGACCTTGCATTTAGTAGTTTCTTTTCAAGAAGACGAAAAGCCTACTTTGGAAATTTTACAAGCGATTGAAGAGGAAATCGCAAAGTCTTTAGGAATGAACGATCATCAAAGATTAAGTGTAATTCATTCTAATACAAATAATCTTCACATACATATCGCAATTAATAAAGTTAATCCACGCACTCTAAAAGTTGTTAATCCTTACAATGATGTTAAAATTTTACAAGAAACAGCGATGAAACTTGAAAAGCAGTATAATTTAAAGTTAGATAATCATATTTCACAAAAAGACAAGCAAAGCAATAAATATAATATCCATACTATGAATTGCAATTTTGAAACCTGGGTAAAAGAAAAGGTTTCTAAACAAGTAGATCTTATGTTAAAAGATGAAAAGACCACTTTTAAAGACATTAAACAGCTTTTAGCTAAATATGATCTTGAATTTAGAGAAAGAAGAAAAGGTTTTGTTATTGCTTCTAAGAGTGAAAAATTATTTTGTAAGGCAAGTAGTATTCACAGGGGGTTGTCTAAACAAGCTTTAGAGAAAAGATTTAAAGAATTAGATTTAAAACAAGAAAAAGAAAATACGCAAAATATTAAAGAAGAAAAACACGAAATAAAAGAACAATATCAGCGACCAAATAAAGAAACTTCTAAAACATTATGGGAAAAGTATTTAAGAATTGAAAATGAGAAAAAAGCAGAGCTTGACAAAGAACTTAGAATGTTAAAGCTTAGGCGAAATGAATTTAAAACTTCAATACCATCAATGAAATTTAATAAAAATACCTTTGCACATGTTAAAAACCAAAGAATGATTTTTAAAAATAAACAAAAAGAGCTTTATCAAAAATATAAAAGAGTGTCTTATAGAGATTTTTTAATTAGTGAATCCTTATCAGGAAACGAAGAGGCTACAAGGGCTTTGCGAAGAACTAAAACGAAAATCAATGAAAATGAAAATACTCTATCATCAACCCAGGAAAAACCTAAAATATTTGAAAATGTAGATTATATAACAAAAGAAGGTTATGCTGTATATAAAAGTGGTTTTAATAAAGCCATAGACAAAGGAGAAATGCTAAAAGTATCTCTTATCAATGATAAAGATGATAAAGAATTTCTTTTAAATTCTTTGCTTATGGCAATTGATAGATTCGGAAATCATCTTAATATTACAGGAGATGATAAATTTAAAAGAAATATTTTAGAAGTCGCAAATGATTATAATTTAAATGTAAGTTTTTCAGATCAGAGAATGCAAAAGATACAAGAAGAAAACAATAACAAGCGTCAAGAAATGAAAACTAGAAAGGTTTTAAAAAATATTATTGAATTAAAAATCAAACTCACAGAACAGGATAAAGATATAGATGAAAATATTAAAGAAAAAGAATTGAAAGCTTTAAAATTTTCACTTAAAAAAATATCAAACTCTACACCTTCAATATTTAAAGGCGAGCTGAAAAAATTAGGCTTTAGCTATAAAGAAATAGATTCCATGGATACTGAAAGTGTTTGTATTGAAATTGACGGCTTTATTGTAAATTCTGCCAATAAAGAAGGACTTATCGCAATGAATGAAGAAATTAAACAAACCTTGATCGATGATGAAGAGATAAAAAGGTTTGAAAAATTTGAACATTTATTTTTAAATACTAATAAAATAACAGATATTGCCAAGGGATTTTATACAAATAGAAAAATTGATGCTGATGAGTATATAAAAAGATTTTCAATGCAAGAAAGCAAAATTAGCAAAGTGGCAAATGCTATTTCTATGTTGAGTGATAAAAATATTGAAATAATGGAAAAGTATGTAAAAAAGCTTGAAAAAGATTTAAAATATCAATACTTGAAAAAAGCGGAAGTAATTGAAAGTAATGATATTAATTTGAATAATTTTTAATATCATAATAATATTATTATGATATTAAAATAATATTATTAATCTTTTCTAAAAATCTTAAATCTTACATAAGAATTTAAGCTTAAGCCCATTGAATTAGACTCTTGATTTAAAATTTGATATTCTTCTTCTGTAAAATTTATCATAAGCTTTTTATTTCTTTTTGTATTGCCTGTTTTTGTATTGCCTGTTTCTCCACGAGCAGAATTAACAAAATCATTTTCTTTTTTTGGTGCTTCTGAACTTAGTTTTTTAAATCCCATTATTATACTCCTAGTTTTTCATTTGCTATTTTTAAAAGCTCTTGGTAAAAGTTTTCAAAGTCATTTAAAGCTTTATCGTTTTTATCGCAAAATTCTTTCATGCTTTTACCTTCTATTACTGCTTTGCGATAAGCTTGTCTTTCATAAATTACGCTTTCAAGCATTATTACTTTATCCAAGCCTTTTTCTTTTTTGGCTTCGTTAATGTATTCTTTTAAATTTTCTAATTCTTTTGCTAAAAAAGGATTAGGTGAAACCCTATTGACTAAAACCAAAGCTAATAAATTAGGGTTAATTTCAATTACTTCATTATAAATTTCTAACATATGATCTAACACATTAACATCGTATTGACTTGGAATTGTAGGAATGATAATAATATTTGATGAAAGTATAGCTTTTCGCATTTCTTTACTATCTCTACCGCCTGTATCAACTATAATACTATCAAAAGCATTTTTCATTCTTTTAATCTCATCGCCTAAACTAACACCAGTTTTTGAAACATTTGAAAATAAAGGCTCTAAATTTGATTGACTTCTCATATCTGAAAAAACTTCAGTCGATTTTTGCGGATCTGCGTCGATAAGTAAAACATTATCGCCATCTTCGGCTAATCTTGCGGAAAGATTTACGGCTAATGTGGTTTTACCGCTCCCGCCTTTTTCATTTACTACGGATATAATCATAATTAAACCTTGTTTTTAATTTATATTAAAATGATATCATAATAATATTATATTGTTATTCCTATAATTAAACCAACAAGAAGAAAAATAATTTGACTGGCAATAGCGATAATCAAAAAATTAATATTTGTATTTTTCTTTTCTTTGGTGTCTTCTGTTTTTTCTTGCGGGGGCTTAGTTGTATTTTGATTTGTTTGTGCTTGTGTTAAAATATCTTTTAATATTTCTTGATTGCTTTTGCTATATTCTCTTATTTCGTTAAATATATTAAATTTATAACTTTCTAAATCTGTTTTGTGTTTCGTAAAAAGTAGATCTATTTTTTCTAAAAAATCATCAAAGATAATTTCATTTGCACTAACGACTGCTAATATAGGATCGTTTTCATCTAGGATTATATGGTGTTTTTTTGCAATTTCTTCAATAAGTTCTTTTTTATTCATTTTATTTTCCTTTATAATATTATATTAATATTAAAATATTATCATTTTAATATCAAAATAATATCAAAATAATATTACAATCTTAACTTTTTTTACTTCATTTTGGAGTATATTTATAACTCCAAAATACCTACTATCATAACTTTTTATATTTTCGCCCATTACAAAAAGTTCATTTTCTTTTAATGTGTGTTTGAAAGGTTTAAATTCTAGCGGATTGCCCTTGCTATCAAATGAAAAAATTTTAGAATCAGGCATAAGGATTTTATTAATAAACACACCTTGTTTATTAACTTCTACAAAATCGCCATTTACTGCGATAATCTTTTTTAATAAAATTTCTTTCTTTTGTGGTATTTTTAAAAGCACAATATCGTTTTTGTTTAAAGTGGAAGAGTTAATCTCTTTGTATAAGCCCAAAGGCATTGATCTTGTATAATTAAAATGAAAACCACCAAAATAAAAAATAAGATATGAGAGTATTAAAAGAAACGCAAAAGAAAAGGCAAATATCGCAATGGCTTTTCTCATAGTATTATAACGACATTCCTTTATTTTGCTCCAAATCTAAATTTTGTCTAAAGTTTTTTAGATTGTCTTTAATTAAAGCCTCCAATCTTCCAGGTTTTAATTGTGAAGCTTCTACGCAAGCATGTATCATTTTATGCTTAGAAATTAAATTTAAATCAAGTTTATAACCTGCATTTTTAGCTAATTCATTTAAAAATATTCTTTGAGTTCTGCCGTTACCTTCTCTAAAAGGGTGTAAAGCATTGATTTCGCCCATAAATTTTGCTAAATTTTTTGCAAAATGATTTAGATCTTTGGAGTTTTTTAGATAATTATTTTTTGCAAGTTCATCAAAAATTATTTTAGAGTATTTATCTAACTCTTTTCCAGGAACAAAATTAATAATTGCTCCATTGGGTGCATATTTTCCAAAATTTCCATGCAAGCCTACTTCCATTCTATCTTTTCCAGCCCAAGTATAAACATCTTTAAAAAGTGCTTTATGTATATCTTTTAAGTGTTGATAGTCAAAATTGCCTTTAATTGGATTAAGCTCTAATTTTTTAGCGGCTTGTAGAGTTATTATTCTTTCTTTTTTATTTAACTCTATTAAATTTGTTGCGCCTACTAAATTAGAAGCTAAAAGTTGTCTATCAAAATCATTTTTAGGAATACCATCATCTAAAAATTTCAAAACTTTATCAATCATTTACACCCCACTCTTTTTTATATTCGGCGATTATTTCATCAGGTGTTTTTTCTTGTTTATCTACTTTTATGAGATTTATAATGTCTTCTTCATTTGCAAACATATTCTCAATAGCAAATCCACAAATAATAGATTTATTTTGCTCATATTGCTCTTTAGTTAAATCATCTTTATATTTTTTAAGTATTGCAAGGCTTTCTTCTAAGCTATACACTTCGGGATATTGTTTTTGCATTTTTACTCCTTTATAAAAAATATAATTATATTATAATAATATTAAAATAGAATTAAATTAATATCATAATGATATCATAATGATATTAATTTATCCAAAATCTCAGCAAGAAAACTCCTACTTCTTTAAGTAGGAGATGAATTGCTACCGCCGTTTAGGTGGTATTTTAAATCTAAAAAATTTTTGATTATATTTTTAAATGAGATTAAAAATATAACCAGTAAAATTTACTATAATAACGCTATGAATATAGAATACGATAAAAATTTACATTCAGTATTTTTGTTACAGTATCACTTCATTTTAGTAGTGAAATATCGCAAGAAAGTTATTAATAACAAAATTTGCGATAGGCTGAAAGATATTTTTGAAAATATTGCAAAAGGTCAGACTTATCAATTAAAAATTATAGAATTTAATCACGATTTAGACCATTTACATATACTTTTTAAGGCTAAACCTAAAAGCGAACTTTTAAAATTCATAAATGCCTATAAATCAGCAAGTAGTAGATTGATTAAAAAAGAATTCCCTGAAATTAAAAAATATCTTTGGAAAGAGTATTTTTGGAGTGGTAGTTATTTCTTAGCTACAACAGGCGGAGTAACGCTTGAAATTTTAAAACAATATGTGCAAAATCAAGGCTTAGAAGATAATCGTGTAAAAAAAGGGTATAACTCTAAAAAAAGAGGCTTTTAAATAATGGCTGAAATTTTAATTACAAAAGGCTTTAAATATAGAATATATCCAAACAAAGAACAACAAAAACTCTTAAATCATCAGTGTTTTATCTACAATCAAGCCTATAATATTATTTTAGATTTACAAAAAGAAACTTATGAACAAAATAAAGACAAAGATAAAAAAGATAAGACCTATTTAAAAGCAAGTGAAATTGATTTAAAAGTAAAATTAGCTTTAAAACAAAGAGAACTCCATTTTAAATCAGTAGTAGCTCAACAAGCAAGGATTAATGCTAATCGTGCTTTAGAACAAGCTATAAAAGATAAAAATAAAGGCTTCCCTAAATTTAAAAACTCAAAAATGGCTAAACAAAGCTTTAATTGGAATAATCAAGGCTATCAAATCAAAGATAGCGATAACTCTAAATTTAAAATATTTCATCTTATGAAAATGCCTTTAAAAATGCGTTATCATAGAGATTTACCAAATAATTATAAAATAAATCAAATAACTATCTCAAAATCACACAATAAATATTTTGTTTCTTTTAGCATAACTTATACTAAGCCTAATGTTTCTTTAATATCTACTTCAAATTTAGATATTAAAAAAGCAGTAGGAGTTGATTTAAATATTAACGAATACGCTTTAAGTAGTGGTGAGCTTATAAAGACAAACTCAAAACTATTAGCCAAAGCCAAATACGATAAAGCTTTTAAAAGACTTCAAAGAAAACAATCTAAAAGAATTTTAAAAGCAAAGAAAGAAAAAATTAAATTAGGTGTAAATTTTAAAAAGACGCAAACTAGGCTTAATAAAATTTACGAAAAAGCCAGTAATATCAAAAAAGATTTACAGCATAAGATTTCAAAAGAGATAGTAGATAAATTTGATTTGATAGTAGTTGAAAATCTAAAAACCAAAAATATGACCAAACGAGCCAAACTAAAAAATATAAAAGCAAAAAGTGGCTTAAATAAATCTATCTTAGATACTTCATTCTATCAATTTTTAAGCTTTTTAGAATATAAAGCTTTGCATAACGGCAAACTATTTACTAAAATCAATCCGCAATATACAAGCAAAACTTGCAATAAATGTGGGAGTATAAAAACAAATCTAACGCTAAAAGATAGAGTATATATCTGTGATGAATGTGGAAATGAAATACACAGAGATATAAATGCGGCTAATAATATCTTAGAGCGTGGATTAAAGTCGTTTGGGTTAGGAATTAGCCTATTAGACTATAAACAAAAAGCCTTTCTTATTAGCTGAGATTGCTTGGCTTTAGTTAGGAAGCTCCTACTTCTTTAAGTAGGAGTGGTTCACAATATATTACTTATTTGACTAAACGCTTTATCTTTGAAAATTTTAAGCCTTTGTTTTGACATTAGAGAAAAGCTTTTATCTTGCATAGCTTCACCAAAAGTTAAATTCTTTGAAGTGAGTTCTAAAAGATCTTTGCCGAAAGTATCTTTACTTAAAGCATTAAGATAGACAATGGCTTTGATTTTTTCTTTGATAGCTTGATACTCTTTAGTTTCTTCAAACTCTAAATTATCTTTGATAATTGATCCGTGATATTCATTAATCCACACCACAAAAGAACAATTAAAAGCTTCTGTTAGTTGTGTTAATCCCAAAATGGTATCATCTCTTGCTTGACCACCTACAATTGGAACATGCATATAAACTTCTAAATTATTGTTTGTTAAAAAGTCTAAAACCTCATTTTCTTTAAGATAATCAATTAAAGGTATAAAAGTAGTCGCACCGCTATCAATAATATAGTTTTCAGCCTTTTTTTCAAAAGCTAATTCTACAATTTTATCAAAAGCACGGACATCAAATTTGCCATCATCATCAATAAGTTGTAAGAATTTAGCTTTTAAGGCTTTTACATTAAGTAAAGTTGTATTGTTAGGATCAGTATCAATAGCAACGATACTTTCTCCTTTATCTAAAAAATATTGACATAGTAACGAGCTTATAAAACTTTTACCTATACCACCTTTGCCATTTAAAACAAAATGTATTTTTGCCATTTTTACTCCTTTATAAAATATCGCTGACTTGTTTATCTAGTGTTACTTTTGATCTTGCTAAAAATGCGGGATCTTTAAAGTATAAAATTTGTTTTCCATAAATAGGGGCTTGCCCTGCAATAAAAATTAACATATCGCCAGGAGCGATTATCTTGTCATCTTTATCTTTTTTGGCTGAAGGTAATCGCATACATTCATCGGCAGTAATTAAAGGGCGTTGCACCTCTTGTATTGTTTCGCTTACATTGCCAAGCATTACGGCGGTTCTTTTTCCCGAGCTTGTAAGAGATTTTTTAATAATAGTTGTAATTCCGCCCATTTCGGATAAGAGTTTTGCGGTTTCTATTTTGTTTGGTGCAAATGCTATTCTTATGTGGCAATTTGAAATAATTGTTTCCTTTTCGCCATAAATAGAATAAAGTTGTTGTATATCTTGAATAGATCCGTAAAACTTCATTCCATATCCTGCCATATAAGCAAGATTTTCTTCAAGCACTCCTAATTTTCCAAACATAGTTAGCTCATCAGCTAAGACTAGCATTTTATGTTTGTATCTTTTTATATTTTCTCCATTTTTAAAATTCAAAGAATCATCCGTTAAAGTTCTAAAAATTTGATTGATAAGTAAATTAAAAAATGGACGCAACCTATCCTTTTGCCCTGGCGGAATGATTAAATAAAGACTGATAGGGCTTTCATAATTCATTAAATCTTTGATTTTAAAATCGCTTTTTGCTGTATTTTTTGCTAAGATAGGATCAATATAAAGATTTAAAGTTTCCGAAGCTGTTCCTATTACACCGCTTAATTCTTGTGTAGCTTTATTTTTCATTGATCTTGATATGCTTTGTATAATTTCTTGTGTATTTTTATCCATCGTGGAAATATCGCATTCAACCATTTCTTCTAATAGCTCATCGATACTTTGATTTGGATCATTGATGAATTTATAAATATCAGTTAGATTTGGGGGATTCTTGCCTTGAATTTTTTTCAAATATAAAGCATAAAGTATAATTGAAACTAAGAAATTTGCTGCTTCACTTTTAAAATAAGCTGTGCTTCCTTGAGTAGGATTAGTAGGGGGAGTTTCGCCTTTGAAAATGAGATTAATTGCAATATTTTGAGTGTCTTTAATCTCGTGCATTGTTTCTAGCCTTATTTCTTCTAAAATATTAAATTTTACGGCACTATCATCTAAACAAGTCGGATCTAATTTTAATACTTTATTTTTGGCGTATTTTTGTCGCCAACCCGCAGTTAAAGCCCATAGCTCACCTTTTATATCAAAAATAAGTGCAGACTCTTCCCAGGATAAAAGTGTAGGTAAAAGTAAGCTTACGCCTTTACCGCTTCTTGTAGGTGCAAAAAGCATTACGTGTTCAGGACCATCATGTCGTAAATAATGAAGTGTTTTTTTGTGTTCAAAACCACCGATATACACGCCTTTATCTTTATCAAATACGCCACTTTCTTTAACTTCTTCTAAAGTAGCCCAATGTGCTGATCCATGAAGATTTTCTATTGCTTTTGCCTTACGCAAAAAGGCAAGTTTCACCAAAATAAAAACAATAAAACAAAATGCAATACCTGCAAACATTACCATGAAGAATTTTTTGAAAAAATCAGGATAAAAAGAATAATAAGTATAACTCCAAGAAATCCACTTAAAAGGATTATAAAATCCATAAAGTAAAGTTTCACCTAAACTAGGAGAGTAATTAAAAGATTTTGCCAAATATTGCGTTGCAATTTGGCTTATTATGATAAATGCTATTAAGATACCAGTTATTGCCAATATATAAACTAAAGTTTGATTGGTTTGTTTTTTCATAAAGAAATCCCTATATCTTTTTTGGCTGTTATCTCTTTATTGATACCTTTATTTTTATCTAGCGCTTTAGTAGTGGCTTTTTCAACCATTAGTTGCTTTGCAATTTGTTCTTTTAATTGCTTTTTAATTTCTTCCAATCCTCTGCTTTTCATTAAATCGTTAAAATCACTTAAACCTTTTTGCGCTTCTTGATTTGTAAAATTTGGTAATACAACTTTTACTTCGGGATATTTTTTTTGTATGCCTAAGGCTGTTTCTTTGCCTACATTCTTATTGCCGTTTAATTCTTTTTTTACATCATTATCCCCTGCAATAATGATATTCATTTTAGGGTATTTTTCTTTTATATTTGTTACGATAATTTCTAAATTTCCAGCATCTACTCCCATTATAGTAGGAGATTTTGTAGCTTCATAGACACTAGCACTTGTCGCAAATCCTTCACAAATATAAACTTCATTGACATTATTTAAATTCTTTGCACCAAGTAAGAAAAAATTACCTTGCTTTTTCGCAGGGTATTCTATGCCTTGCTCTTTTTCTTCTGCTGTGCGTGTAGCTCCTATCATTTTATCACCATTAGCGAAGATTCTTTGTGTAGCCCAATATTTGCCGTCAATATCTCTTAAAGGAATTAATAAATTGCCGTTTTTATCTTGCTTGAGATAGAAATTTTTATCAAAGCCTTTTTCTTTCAAATACGGGTGTTCTGAATTAGCCCATCTTGCATTGTTGTATTCATTTTCTAATTTCACAGCGGTATTTTCATACGCTTGATTTAATTCTTTATCTCTTTGCTCTTTTAAGGCTTTATTATGTTCTAAAGCGTTTTGCAGATTTATTTCTTTATTTTTGGTGTTTTCCAAAGAATTAGCACTTTTCCAATTTTCTTTAATACCAGTTTTGTAATTTTGCACAAATCCTGCAGGGTGTCCATTTAAAAAACCTACATAAGCTCCGCTTTTTTCTCTCCCTTTATCCCCTATAACGCTAACTCTATGAAGTTTGCCGTCCATTATAGGCTGACCTTCAATATTAAGCTCATATTTTTCTAAAAAAGCTTTAAATTCATCATGAGTATTGTTGTAACTTTGTGTTAATGGTGATTGATTTAGCCATTGAGTGAAATTTTTTAAATCCGCACCCTTAGGAGCATACCACATTTTAGCTTCTTTATCCCATTTTGCACCTGCTTTTTTAGCAAATTCTTTTTCCTCAAAAGGAACATATAAGTAAGTTTTTCTAGTTGCCAAGTTTAACTCCTTATCTTGTTTAAGCGCTTGATTTTGAGTATTTGAATTTTCAAGCTCTATTTTTTGTTTTTGCTCCAAAGAAAGACTTTCAATAAAATTAACAATTTTGGTAGCGTCTGAAGTGGCTTTAAAAATTTCATTTGGCTTATCTTCTAAAATTTGCACCCAACTATCAATATATGATAAGTGTTGTCCTGGATCATAATCTAAGCCTATTTTACCATTAAATAGAAAACTTGCAATTTCGGCTCTTAATTCTTCTTTGGCGTATTCTTTAGAACCAAAAGGGTTTTTTAAATCTCTATTTAATCGACTTTCATGACCGCTCCAATGTCCTAATTCATGCAAAGCAGTTGTATAGTAAGCGCCTTCACTTAAAAAATTTTCTTTCGGAGGTAGTGTAATAGTATCATTTGCGGCATTATAAAAAGCTCTATTTCCTTTGTGATGAATAATTGCTTTTGAATCATCTAAAATTTTTTGCGCTTCTTTAATTATTTGAAAATTATCAATCTCTTGCTTTTGCTCCAATTTTGGCATATTTTCGATTTGCTCGGCATTAAAAACATAAGCGAAAAATACTTTAGGATTCTCTAATTTTACTTCGATTTGCTCTACTTCTCCGTTTTCATTTGTAATAACATTACCTTCCTCATCTAATTTATCAACCATTTCGCTAAATTGCCAATATTGAATCAAAGTCGATTTTTCACCTTTTCTAACTTGCGCATTAATACTTTGTGCTTGTTTATAAGTAAGCCACCTAGGATCATTATAATTTTGTAGCATTAAATTAATGCTATTTATGCCGTTATAAGGCTTGTTTGTAATCGGGTTATAAGGCATATTGTTAGCTAGATCAATACCTTTCCAAGGTTTAATCCATGGTGCAGTTCCATTTTTTAAGCTTTCTATGATTTTATCGGCTGTTTCTTGTATGAAATCCTTATTTTTCATGAAATTATCCTTGATCTTCTGTGCCTTCTTTGGCATCATCTTCGCTTAAGGCATTTTCTTTAAATGCACCTAATTCTTCAGCAGTTAATGGATCAACCTCATAGCTGAAATTTGGTATTGTTTCTAGTTCTTTAAAATCCTTCATAATTTTCTCCTTCTTCAATATTAGGTATTGTTTGTTTTTCTTTTTTTGGTGTTCTAAAATCTATCTCTTTTGCTTTTATTCGGTGTTTTGAGTAAATTTTTCCTTCATGCTCCCAAGTGTCTTGAGTTAGTTCTCCAACCACATCAACTGAAATGCCTTTTTTTAAATATGGGTGCATGGCATTAGCAAAAGAACCAAAAAGAGATACTTCGATATAAGTTGAATTTTCTATCTCTTTGTATTTTCTGTTGTTTGCTAAGGTAAAGGTGCATATGATACTACCTTGATTACAATGTCTTAATTCAGCATCAGCTGTTAATCTTCCGCCTATTGTAATATTATTAATCATTATCTTGCTCCTCATCTTCTAAGTTATCAAATAAGCTTGGCTCATTATCATCAAATTGTGTAGGTTTATTTTCTTCCAAATTTTCATTTTCCATTTTTACTCCTTTTTTTGTGTTTGCAAATTGAAAAGATTGTAAGTAATCTTAATTCTTGTGTCCGATTTTCTTGCTTTTTCTTCCAAGTCATCTATCGTTTTTGCTGTTGAATCGTATTTAGCTACATAGCCATTAGAAAATCCTTTTTTTAAATCCCCAGTATTATAAATACTTAAAGCCTGATTTATACGATCTTCTTTCGCTAGATTTTTATTTGTCATTTCATACGCCAAATAAAAAATATCACTACCCGCTTTAATATTTTTACAAGTATCTAACAAATCTTCTACACTGTAATGTGAGAATGTTGAAGATTTAAGATTGTTAGAATTAAATTGCATTAGTCCAATATCTACACTATATCCCCCTTTAATGAAATTGTTCGCTAAATTTTCAGCTTCTTTTTTATTTTTTAATATAAAAGAGCCAACCTTATTAATGTTAATTGCAAATTGTTGATTGTTGCTTTCTACTTGAATAATCTTTTGTATGATTTGTGTTTCTACATTTGGATTTTTGCATTGTTCAATTAGAGCAATATCAATCATTATTTAACTCCAAAGGCTCTAAAATAATATCCTTAGTTACAAAGATATTAAATTTATATCCAGGACGAATTTTTAAAGTAGGGCTGATATTCATATTTTTTCTTATCATCTCGCTTGCGACTTGACCCATTTGTTGAATAGCTTGTGCGATTGCTTTATCCGAAGCAGTTTCTTTTTCGCTGTTTGTGTCTGAATTATCAGACAACGCAATACCTGCGCTGATCGATGAAAGTAAAAAAGCAGAGCCGAAAATCCTAAAATAATGATTATCCACTTGATCTTCAAAGCCTGTATATCCATCTTGTGAAGCTCCTTGCATGCCATCAAGATTTAAGGTATCGCCATTCGGAAAAATAAGCTTATTCCATGCTACTAAGAGTCTTGATTGACCATAAATAATATTACTTGAATAAGCTCCTACAACTTTAGTTCCTTGTGGAATTAAAAGGTATTTTCCAGTTGCGCTATCATAAACATTTTGTGTTACTTGTGCCAATATTTGACCAGGTAAATCCGAATTAACACCTGTAATTAAAATGGCAGGTATATTCCAACCCGCTTTAATTTCATAAGTGCTTAATGGTTTTTGTTTTACATATTTTAAATAGCCATTGTCTTTTTTTTGAGATAAAAATTGTTGCCCTTGCACATCTTTGTTTGTGCCACTTTCTAAGCCCAGTCCTGTATTTTGTGGATTGATTGCTCCAAGATTAATATCTTCATTATTATTAGGTGGATTGAAATTAATTGCTTGGTTTTTTTTGCTATCCGTTGCTTCTGTTTTGATATCAAGCTTGGTATTGCTTAATAAAGCTTTTAACTGCATATCTTTTTTAATCTTCATTTCTTTTTCATCTATAGCATTGTTTTGGACAAGGATAGGAGTATTGTTAGGTGGCTGTTGTGTAGTTTGAGAATTTGTTTCTTGAATAGGTTGTTGTGTGGCATTTGGCATAGGTGGTGAAATTATATTATTTTCTTGTGCTTTTTGAACTTGTAATTCGTCAATATATAAATTAAGATCATTGTTATGATTTGTAGCTATTTGTGTTTCCTCTTTTGGTGTGGTTTGCGCAGTTTGTCTTTCTAAATTTTGCTTTCTTGATAAGGCTACATAAAATATGCTAAATAATACTATTGCGATGATTGCAAATATTATTATAATAGGAACTTTCGAAAGCCTTTTGTTATTTTTTGGTAAAAATTTGTTAGGAGACATATTCACTTCAAGCATAATTTAACCTTTAGTTTTTGGAGTAAAATTAAAACTTGTTATATTTGGTTTTACAAGTTTATTTTCGATGATTTTATAAATCACATTGATTTTACTTTCATTGATATTAAATATCGCAACTATATTTTCATTATCAATTTGTGAAATTTGATAGCTTAAGAAGGTTAAATCTTTTTTAGAATTGTCATTGCTTATTGCATAACCTTTTTTTCTTAAGGTATTGATAAAATAGTTAGAAAAATCTTGATTATTTTTATCTTCATTGATAAAAAATGTAGTTTTGTTAGGTGCGTAATATGAAATAATGAACTGCGAAAAATCGTCTGCAATTTTATTGTAGTTTATTTTTGTTTCTTCAACTGCAAAGCTAGAGTTAAAATAATCCGAATTCATTTTAGCACACGAGGTTATAAAGAAAGCGATTAACGCCAAAAATAAAATTTTCATTTGTTTTCCTTTTTGTTTTTATTTTGGAGTGATAAATCATAAAGCACATTATTAACTATATCTTGATTAGCTTTGTTAGAATGCTTTGTGATTGTGATTTTTTCTTGTTTTGAGCCTACATTTGAAAGTAAAATCGCTTTGTTAAAAAGTCTATCTACGATAAAAGTATCATATTTTAAGCGATAATTTACGATTTGTTTTTCATTGCTAGAATCTAAAACCATAAGTGCGGGTGCTTCATAGAATTTTAAATTTTTAGGCATTTGAATATAAGTTTTTATGCCGTCATTGTAAATTCTTAAAGGTTTAAAAGGTGCGTTACCTTCAATACTATAACCAAAGTCTAAATTTTCAATATTGCTAGGAATTTCATCATCTTTTGTTTTGTAGAAATTTTTAGCTTCTGATTTTGCTTTCATTTGGTTTTTATAATCTTCAAGAGTTTTTATAATGCTGTTTGGATAGTTAAATGAAACTGCAGGCATAAATTTCTTAGCTTCGGATATTAAATTTAAGCGATAAACACGCTTATTTGTCATTATATTCATAGTTGTTTGTAAATTTTTATCCGTAGGCTTAACAATGATATGAGAGATTAAATAAGGCTCTTCTCCACTTATACTTAAAGATACCGCCCACCTTATGCTATCGCCTATTTGCACATCTTTAATCACTTCGCCAGGCTCTAAAGCAATATCGGTAAGTCTTAAGGGTGCGGTTACAATGCTTGGCATTGATTCACCAAAAAGAAAAATTACCTCTCCATTGTTTCCTTGTATAGTAGTGGTTTTTGAGTTTATCCATTTTTGGGCTATTGCTAGATCTTTTTTTTCTTTTGGTGTGAGATTTGCAAAATCTCTTTCATTTAGATTGTTAGCATATGCACTACTACCAATAAATAAAAGTAAAGACGCAATTAAAGAAAGTTTTTTGAGTTTTTGAGTATAATTTTTTGGGGTGTTTGCCACAAGGTCCGCACCCTTGTGGCGAAAATCTAAGCCCCTAAAGGAGCTAAGATGAATGCCATAAAATTCATCATAGTTGTAATTATACTCCTTTGTATAATTATAGTCAAGGCTTTTTAGCCTTGCCCCACTTGTTGGGGTGTGGTGGATTTCCCTTGTGGCTGTATTTGTATTAAAAATAAACTTTTTCATATTTAACTCCTTATAAAATTTTTGCAAAATTAATATCAGTGATGAAAATCCCTAAAGGATTTTTTAAAATTTGTTCTTCTGTATTTGGAATGATTTGTTTAATTTGGATTAATCCTCGATAAGTTTCTTTAGAAAGAATATCTTCATTTAAATTTGTAGTCGTCTCTTCCCATTCAACTTGCCAAGTGTCAATATTTTGTGGAACGATATTTTTAATTTTCACTCGCACATTTTCCTTTGTAGATCGTGTGAAAGGATTGTTTTTTTGAAATTCTGAATTTAAATAATTAAATGCTTTTGATCTTGGCTCCACATAAGCATAGGCATCAAATATGAATTTTCTTTGAGTTTCGGCATTTCCCCAAACCGAACGCCAAGAATAAATAAAAGTATTTAGACTATACTTTATTACATTTGGGTTTTTTAAGTCGATATTTTGCACCATTCCTACTTTAGCTGTATTGCCTAACTTATCAACTTCAATAACATAAGGGATAAGCTTGTTTTGAGAGCCGATATAGCCTATAAAGAGAACACATACAAAGCACATGGCTAAACTAATTATCGCTACCATTTGCCAGTTTTTAGCACGAGTGATATAATCTCCGTATCTTTCTAGCCATTCGGTTTTTGCATTAAGATAAGGATTACTTGAAGTGTCAAACTCATTCTTTTCTATCTTTTGCTTTTGTCTGAAAATATTCATTATTTTTTTTACTCCTTTTTTTATTTTGTAATATTAGGATTTATCCCTGATTGATAACTTTCTTCTTTTGGTGATCCTGATGATATGCCGCCTTCACTTGTTTTTCCTTGTATATCTTTAAGCTTTTCTTGTAAGCGATTAGCCATTTGGTTTGGCATTCTACCTTTTGTAAGATTGTCTCTTAAGTGTTCGGCACCCGCGCTTGCTAGATTTTTTGCCACACCTTTAACCAAGTCCATTCCACCCTTGCCACCTTCTGCTAAATGCAAGGCTTTAGCTGCATTCATAGCACGAGTAATGCCGACAGCTCCTGCAGCTGCACCTACCGCAGCGCCTGCTGCCATGGTAGCAACCGCCCTAAAGCCTGCCGCAGCGCCTGCGCTTTCTCCAATACTACCATTAAATACGGCTTCAATAATGCCAGGAATCATTTTTGTAATTATGCAGAAGATTACAGGGGTAACTAATGCGATTAATATATTTTCTATAGTAATATTTTGATTAATTTCATTCGCTATTGCTCCTATCATAGTAAAGCAAATTCCCATTAATCCTTGTATCATAAAGAGTTCTACACCTACTTTAATGGCTGTCATTATAGGATTTAAGCCTATTTGTTTAAAATGATTTAATCCACCTAACGCCAAAGCAAAAAATACAATTACATTCATTAAGAAAAATTTTAAATAGACAATCAGCAAATCAATTGCCATTAATAAGAATGATATTAGAATAATAATTCCAGAGATAGCAATAAAAAAACTTTGAACAGGACTAAAAATACTTGCAGATTGTAGTATAGTGATTACAACATCAATTGCTGTACTTATGATATTGTTAGGTTTAACATCAATACCATTATTTACATTTGTGGCTAATTGCGAAAAGCTATTAAAAATAATTTGTAGCCATTGATCTGTGTTAAATAAAAATAGGAATATGCCTATATATATTATTTTTTTAATAAGGGTGGTTAAAAACTCTCCAAATTCAAAACCGCTCAAAGCTTTTAAACCAAAAGTCCAAATCAAATCAATAGCAACTAAAGTCCAAAACACCCATAAACAAGCGGTTTTAATAAGGGGCGTCCAAGATAAGAGTCCATTTTTGATTAGTGTTAACGCCCCTTCGGGACTTTCAGCCCCAAAAGCTAAATTTGGAATCAAAAAGCATAAAAATAAAACTAAAGCTAATTTACTTCCATTCAAAAGCTTCAGGACTTGATTGATAAAATTTATTATTTTTGTCTCTTTGAAATAATACCGCTTCATTTGCATTAGAGCAATCCCTTTGTTGAGTTTCATTCATTTTCTCCATTTTTTTACATTCTGCAACTCTAGCTTTTGCCTCGTCTAAGTGCGCTTTATAATAATCGCTTGTTTTTGCCTCATCGCCACAACCTGCTAAAAAAGCCAAAGCACCTAAACCAATTAATCCGCTAAAAATAAAATGTTTCATTGTTTTTCTCCTTGATTTAATATAGAAACAAAATATTTTAACATCATTTTATTTCCATTTAAAAGCATCAGAATTTGATTGATAAAAATTATTGTTTTTATTTCTTTGAAAAAGTTTTTCCATTTTTGCTTGTTCTAAAATTTGCTTGTTATTTTGCGACGCTAAATAATTAGTAAGCATATTGCTTTGATCCATAATGACCGATCTTAGTTTTCTTATCTCATCAATCTGATAAGCTAAAAGATCATTGGTGGCTTGCACAGCCTGCAAATTTCCATTAGAATTTTGTGAATTTTGCTTAAGTTTTGCGATAAGCGCATCTTCACTTTCTAAGTCTTGATATCGAAGCTCGAGTTGTTGCAATGTTCCGTTAAATGTATTTTGGTTTGTTTCCGCAATTTGCTTGTATCTATCAGAATAAATTTTATTTCTCTCGCTTTCATTTGTTGCGTTTTCAAGATCATTACTATAACCTTCAAAATCTTTGTAAGTATCTTCAAATTTGCGCGAAACATTACCTATATCATAAGAAATTCCATTTACTTTGTTCATTACATTTCGGGTTTGATAAAGAACCGTTCCTAAGTTATCCCAATCTTCTTTAGTTAATCTTTCTAAATTCTGTTTTTGCATTTGCACCATTTGTATTTGCTGTTGCAATTGAGAATACATTTGCTCGTATTGTTGAAGTTGCATTGCATAATCTTTTACTTGATTAGCAATAGCACTAAGATCAATTACAGGAATACCACCTGCAAAGGCATTATTAGTTCCTATGAGTAAAGTTGCAATTATTGTTGAAGTGGCTTTTTTTACGCCAAATAAAGATTTTTTCATTTGTAATTTTGAAATAAGTTAGTATAATTGCAGTTAAGGCTGATTAACCAAAGGGTTCCAGCCTTTGGTTAATCAAAACTTGCCTTAGAAAGAAGGTGAGAAACCTTGATTAACAAAATTCTAGTAATTATTATACTACTATGTATAATAATAGTCAAGGCTTATTAGCTTTGACTTCTCCCTTTCTTTAAGGGGGTTACTAGAAACCCTTTGGCTTTTATACTAACTTTATTTATCTCCTTTCTTTTAATTTTTAATGTTTATTTTGATTGATTAAACAATTTCTATGTTGGTTTTTTTCATTTTGTATATTTTTGAAGTTTAAGTAGGTTTTGGTTAGAATACCCATTAAGGGTTAGCCGTAGGTCTGACCCCCTATGGCTAAATTTTACCCGTGAAAGTGGGTGATTTTATGTCCATGATTGACCGCGTAATCATTGTTATTATACTATTATGTATAATAATAGTCAAGGCTTATTAGCCTTGCCCTACTTGTTGGGGTTATGCGGTAACCTACCTCTTAAACTTCTACTTCTCCTTTCTTTTAATTTTTAATGTTTATTTTGTATCGCCAAAAATTAAAATTTCATATTAATCCTTTTACTTTAAAATTAATTTTTTGTTCGATATGAGATTTATTGTCTTTATATATTTCTTTAATTTCATATGCGATTAGCTCTTCAAATTCACAATTACGATTTTGTTCAGTTTGCATAATCGCTTTAATAATATTTTCTCTATATGGTGTATTAGGAATCTTATATTTATTATAATTTTCTAGTTTTGGTGTGTATTGATTTTTAATAATTCTTTCCATTTCATTAAAAGCATTGATAAAAGCGATTTTGAATTTATCCGCTTTTCTACCCGTTAATCCCATAGTTATAAATGAGAAACCATCTTTTGTAAGTTGATAGTATGGATATTTTCTTTCTCTACCTCTAAAACCCTCTATTTTACGGGTTTTAAATGAAAGCCGAAAATTCGGCTCACAAAAATTTTTAATCTCATTATTGTTAAATTTTTCACCAATCAATTCTAAAATATGCTTATGTTGTTTACCAAAAACCTTAGCCACATCTAAACTTGTGCAAAAAACTTGTTCGTCTTTGTTTTCAAAAACAACTTCTTGATTGTTTATGTTGATTATGCTTGTATTGCTCATATCTACTCCTTTTAGTAAGTCCAGCATTCTTTAGTGAATGGTATTTTTTGATAATAGTCATAACAATTCCTATCTCCGCAAGTTCGAGAAATCATATATCTTTGATCGTCAGAAAGGCTTTCATAAGCTTGTTGAGTTATAAGCTGTAATTTTGCACTTAGTTTCCATTCTAAGGAATTGTAAAATTCCCCTGTGCATTTATATTTTGGAGTTTTATAATCGGTATAAGCATGGTTGATTAATGCGTGGCAAAAGTTAGGCATATTTGGATTGATTCTATAGCTCATAATTCCAAAAGTAGAATAACTTCTTTTAGTTTCTACTTGCGTGTTTAAATAATTTGGTGTGCATTGCCTAGGATCACTTACAGGTAATACATCATCGACTAAGTTATTTAACACTAAATCTTCTATGTTTGCGTCATTTTGTATAGGGCATAAATTTAAAAATGCTCTTCTTGCATTAATCGTTTTCCAAGGTTTTTTAAATTTAATAGAAAAATACCTTGCTAAAGAAGATGAACACTCGCTCGGGCGTGTGCCACTACTTAAACATAAAATTGCCTCGCATGCTAATTTTGTATCGCCTGTTAAAATATCATCAGCAAAAGCGTTACTGCTAATTAATAAAGTTGCACTTAAAGCTAATGTAATTTTTTTTACGCCAAAAATAAAATTTTTCATATTTGCTCCTTTTGTGAATTATCAAATCTTTTGTAGTTTATTTCTTTTTCTTCTAACCATTTATAAGCCCATTCTTCTTTATGTTTTTCGTAAAGCTGATTTACTCTTTTAACTCCTATTTTGTCGCTAATACCAGTAAAAGCTAAATTTGTCTTTCCAAGTGCTAAATTGAAAAGTCTAGTTCCAAGTGGAGAGGTATAATAATATTCCCTTTTAGGAATAGCATTAGCAATAATTCCTATTTGCACATCATTAAGTCCAAATATTTTATAAAAATCATAAGGAGCTAATGTCGTTTCAGTTCCTTTTTTGAATGCGTCAGAGTTTGGTAAAAATATTTTAGTAGGGCAAGATTCTTGTAAAACATCTAAAATTCCACTTTTTGCACTATCGCTTAAGCTTTGTGTAGCCATTACAACGGCTACATTTGCCTTTCTTAAAACTTTAAGCCAATTAACTATTTTGTCTTTAAATGCAGAATGTTTTAAAGCAATCCAAGCTTCATCGATAATTAATAATGTAGGACTTCCGTCTAATCCTCTTTCTATGCGATTAAAAATATAAAGTAAGGCGGGGACTATATATTGATCTCCTAAACTCATTAATTCTTCTATTTCAAAAGTTGTAATATTACTAAGACTTAATTTATCTTCTTCAGAATCAAATAAAAAGCCACCTGTTCCCGAGATTGTGTAATAACTCAAAGCGTCTCTTAAATCGTTATCTTGTAATGCAGATACAAATTCGGTTAAAGAAGTAGATTTTGTATTAATGTGAGAAATTAAAGCTTCATGTATTAATTTTTTTTGTTTTGGTGTAATATTTACATTTTGTAATTTTAAGCAAGTTTCAATCCAAAATTCAGCCCATGCAATCTCGGCTTCTGTTTTGATATTTGCTAAAGGAGCAAATGCTAAAGATGAATGATCCCCTGCGATATTATAATGAATTCCACCCGTTGCAAGTGTAGGAGCTAATAAGCTTTGTCCTTTATCAAATGCGTAAATTTTAGCATTTTTATATTTTTGAAAAGAGAGAAATATATTTGCTAATAAGGTAGATTTTCCCGATCCTGTCGGACCAAAAATTAAAGTATGTCCCAAATCACTAACATGCAGATTTAATCTAAAAGGCGTATTACCAGAAGTTACAACTTGCATTAATGGGGGAGAATTTGGAGGAAATTTATCACTAGGATTGTATTTTTCTCCCGCCCAAATAGACGCCAAAGGAATTAAATGTGTTAAGTTAAGTGTATTTAATATTGGACGGCGTAAATTTGGATATACGAATCCAGGTAAAGTTCCTAAATACGCTTCTACTGAATTGATTGTTTCGGTTCTTGATAGAAAGCCTAAATTTTCTAAAACTTTTCTTATATCTTTTAATTTATATTCTAAGCTCTCATAATCTCTATCAAAAACGACAATATTTGCGGTATAATAGCCATATCCTATCATACCGCTTTTTGATTCTGCTAATGCAGAATCTAGTTCTTGCACCATTAACACAGCATGATCATCTTGTTTTCTTGCAGGGCGATCTAGTAACTGATCAAGCCAAC